>NZ_CP085725.1:1200000-2400000 GCF_036840915.1 Flavobacterium hankyongi | reverse complement strand
ACTTTAATAATACGGTCTTTTTGAGTTAGTAACTCTGATGGAAGTTTAGCAGTTCTTAATGTATCCCCTAATTTTGATAACATGTAAAAAAACTTGCTGTTTTTGGCATGGAAATAAATTGGTATTACCGGAACTTGTGCTTTTCGTATTACTTTGATAGCACCCTCTTCCCATTCTCTATCCACTACAAGTTTACCATCTTTATAAGTAGAAACTTCTCCAGCTGGAAACATTCCTAATGGTTTGCCATCACTTAAATGGCGAAAAGTTTCTTTTAATCCTATCACGCTTGATTTTGCATCCTTATGAGTTTCAAAAGGATTTACAGGCATAATGTAGGGTTTTAACGGTTCAATTCTATGCAGAAGGAAATTGGCAATAATTTTGAAATTAGGCTCTCTTTCAAGCATTAATTTTAAAAGTAAAATACCGTCAATTCCTCCAAGAGGATGATTTGAAATTGTAATATAAGGACCTTCTTTTGGTAATCTTTTTAAGTCTTCTTCAGGAATCTCAAATTTGATTTGAAATTCATCTAATATAGCATTCAAAAACTCAACATCTTGTAAATGTTTGTTTCTGTTGTAAATTTTATTAAGAGTAGAAATTTGAAGTACTTTCATCAGCAACCAGCCAGAAAAAGTTCCAAGAACTCCATATTTATCTGTCTTTATTGCTTTTGCAACTTCTTTAGCGGTAACTAAACCCATTAATTTTTTGATTTTATGCGAAAAACAAAGATACAAAAATGAAGTAACTTCTATAATCGTTTTATAAGTATTCCATTTTTATTTTGGTGTAAGACCAAAAGGATTGATTTTAAACAACTTACAACTTAATTAAAAATGTTGTTTTTATTTGATTGTTTTTTCAATACTTTTGGAAAAATAAGTACTTAAATGAAGATTATTTCCTACAATGTGAACGGAATCCGTGCCGCTATAACTAAAGGATTTCTAGATTGGTTAAAAGCCGCAGATCCAGATGTAATTTGTTTACAGGAAATAAAGGCAACTCAAGATCAAATTCCTGTTATGGAAATTCAGATGGCAGGTTACCCTTATCAGTATTATTTTCCCGCTCAAAAAAAAGGATACAGTGGCGTGGCCATTTTATCTAAAATTGAGCCTAAGCAAGTAGTTTTCGGTACAGGTATACCACATATGGATTTTGAAGGGCGTAATGTTCGTGCCGATTTTGAGGATTTTTCGGTAATGAGTTTGTATTTACCATCTGGAACTAACATTGACAGATTGGATCATAAGTTCAAATACATGGATGATTTTCAGGAATACATTAATAATCTGAAAAAAGAAATTCCAAATCTAATTATTGCAGGTGATTACAATATTTGTCACGAGGCTATAGATATTCATGACCCTGTTCGTAATGCTAAAATCTCAGGATTTTTACCTGAAGAAAGAGCTTGGTTAGACGCATTCATGAAATCAGGATTTGTAGATAGTTTTAGACATTTTAATAAAGAACCTCATAATTATAGTTGGTGGTCGTATCGCGCCAATGCAAGAGAAAATAATAAAGGTTGGAGAATTGATTATAATTTGGTTTCGGAACCAATGAAAAGCAGAATGAAAAGAGCTATTATCTTACCTGAAGCCAAACATTCAGACCATTGTCCAATTTTAGTAGAGATTGAATAAATATAAATGAAGAAAATTACGTACCTATTATTACTATTAACAAATGTTCTTTTCGCTCAAATCAATTTTGAAAAGGGATATTACATAGATAATTCAGGTCAAAAAATAGAAGGATTGATTAAAGACGAGGACTGGATGAATAATCCAACTAAATTTTTATTTAAAAAAAATGATAATGATGTAGAAAATACTAAATCAATCCGTGACATTAAAGAATTTGTTATTGATAATTTTTCTAAATATGAAAGAGTTGAAGTAATGATAGACACTTCATCTGTTGATTGGAGAAGATTATCTTACAATAAAAATCCAGAATGGTCAAAAAAAGTAATTTTTTTAAAATTGATTGTTGATGGAGATGCTAAGCTGTATGAGTTTACTGATGGAACAAATAAAAAATTCTTCTATTCTTTTAAAAATTCAGCAATTGAACAATTAGTTTATAAAGAATATACTCAACCAAATAGTACTACTGTTATAGAAAATAATACTTTCAGACAGCAGTTGTGGAATAACGTGAAATGTTCTCAAACTGAATATAAGACTCTTTCCAAAATGAAGTATAAAACCTCAGAATTAATTAAGTATTTTTTAATGATTAATAATTGTGATGGTAACAAAAGTATTGTAGAGACAAGTTCACAAGTTCAAAATTCAAAAGGTAGTTTTTGGTTAAAAGTTAAAGCTGGAGCTAATTTTTCAAATTTGACATTAGCGTCTAATTATAATGTATTAAAGAATGTTGAATTTGGAAATAAAATAGGCCCTAAAATAGGTGTTGAATTTGAGATCAATTTAGGATTTAATAAAAATAAATGGTCTGTTTTTTATGAACCAACTTATCAAAAATACAAATCAGAAATGATAAAAAAACTGTATGGTTCAGATTATCGGTATAATGCAAATATAACCACCATAGATCACTTATTAGGAGTTAAGTATTATATGTTTTTAAATAAAGACTCAAAGCTTTTTGTAGATGCAGGGTTGTTCTTTAGACAGCTCTCTGGTGATTTGCAATATGGTTCCGTTAGTGGTAGTTATATGAATGAATATAGTTTAGAAAATTATATCAGTTTTACAGGAGGATTAGGATTTTCTTATAAAAAAGCTGATTTTGAAGTAAGATATTCTAAATCAAGTATAATTCCAACTAACTTAGGAGGAGATAGCGCTAAATTTGGTGTAATTTCGGCAGTATTTGGGTACAAAATTTTTGATTTTAAAAAGAAATAAACATTAGATTATGATAAAAAAAATTTCCGCAGGATTATTAGTGTTAGCATTAAGCACCTCATGTGTTTCTAAAAAAATCTATACAGATTTAGAGAATAAATTCGCCGATTTAAAAAAGGAAAGAAATGCCTTGGCAGATGAAAATGAATTATTAAAATCAGGAAAAAGTCAATCTGATTTAGATAATGCAAATTTAAAATCGGAATTAGAAAAATTAAAAGGCGAGCGTGATAAGTTAGCTGCCGATTATGCTGCGACAAGCAATAATCTTCAAACGCTTCAAAATTCATACAACGCTTTAGAAAAGAACAGTGATGAGGCATTAAAAGCAAATATGGATAAAAACCGTGAATTGCTTGCTCAACTAGAGGCTAAAGAAAAAGCATTGGCAGATGAAAAAGCACGCTTGGATAAGCTAGGAAGAGATTTCAAAGATCGTTCAGACAGAGTTGCGGAATTAGAGAACTTAATTGCTGCGAAAGAAGCTTCAATGAAAAAACTTCGTGAAACGTTAGCAAAATCGTTAAAAGCATTTGAAGGAAAAGGACTGGTTGTACACCAAAAAGACGGTAAAGTTTATGTTTCTATGGAAAATAAATTACTTTTCGAATCTGGAAGTTGGACTGTAGGTGCTGAAGGTAAAAAGGCTGTTGATTTAGTAGGTAAAGTTTTAGGTGATAATCCTGATATTGCTGTGCTAATTGAAGGTCATACAGATAATGATAAAATTACAGGGACGTTAACAGGTGGTGTAGAAAATAACTGGGATTTATCAACTAAGAGAGCTACAGCTATAGTGAATATTTTAGCTTCTAATCCAAAGGTTAATAAAGCAAATTTAACTGCTGCTGGACGTAGTGAGTATTCTCCGTTAGTTTCTAATGATAATGCTAATGGTAAGGCAAAAAACCGTCGTATTGAAATAATATTAACTCCTAAATTAGATGAATTAGCTAAAGCGTTAAACGAAATCTAAAAAATAGGTTAAACAATAAAAAGTCCAGTTAATTCTGGACTTTTTTATTAAACGAAACTTGTAAATTTGCAATAGTTAAAAAATTACCTAATGAAAAATATAATCCTTCCCAACACCAATCTTGAAGTAAGCGAAATTTGTTTAGGAACTATGACTTTTGGAAATCAAAACTCAGAAGCCGAAGCTCATGCTCAAATGGATTATGCCTTTGGGAGAGGAATTAATTTTTTTGATACAGCCGAAATGTATCCAATAGGAGGGAATGAACATATTTTTGGAAGTACCGAAAGACATATTGGCTCATGGTTTAAAAAATCGGGAAAACGTGATAAAGTAGTTTTAGCAACAAAAATTGCTGGGCCAAACAGAGGAATGAGTTATATTAGGAAGCCATTAGATTTTTCTAAAAAAAGTATTCATGAAGCGGTTGAGCTGAGTTTGAAAAACCTTCAGACAGATTATATCGATTTGTATCAAATGCATTGGCCAGAACGTGTAATGAATATGTTTGGTAAGCGTGGTGTTACTGAAATTGATAGCCAATGGCAGGATAATATTCTTGATGTGCTTACAACTTTTGATGGATTAATTAAAGAAGGCAAAATAAAACATATCGGAGTTTCAAATGAAAACCCTTGGGGAGTAATGAAGTTTTTAAACGAAGCGGAAAAACATAATTTACCAAGAATTGCTACGATTCAAAATCCATTTTCGTTATTAAATAGATTGTTCGAAGTAGGTTTGTCTGAAATATGTATGCGTGAAAACGTTGGATTGTTAGCATATTCACCACTAGCTTTCGGGTTCTTGACTGGTAAGTATTTAAACGGAACACCAACTAATTCTAGAATGGGAACATTTCCGAACTTTGTACGTTATACCAATGAAAATTGCTATAAAGTCACAAAAATGTATCAAGAATTAGCACATAGTTTAGGATTGACTTTAACAGAATTATCTTTGGCTTTTGTACACCACCAAAGTTTTGTGACTTCAACAATTATTGGCGCAACAAATCTTGACCAATTGGAAGAAAATATCAATGCTTTTGACGTTCGACTAACAGATGATGTATTGAAACAAATTGAGATATTACAGGAAGCGATTCCTAATCCTGCCCCTTAATTAGTCTTTAATCAGTTTGTGAATAGAATGTAATCCTAGATTATTAGTGATTTTCATAACATAAAATCCAGATTGCAGTGATTGTGTTTTTACATAATCGATAGAATTGGTATGGTTGTTTTCAGTTAGAATTGTTTTTCCGTTTATATCGCAAATTTCAACTTTTGTAATAGGGTTGCCTAAATTTGTATTTTTGATATACACTTCATTTTTTGATGGATTAGGATATATTAATACTTCATTTTTAGAATGCTCACTAAGTTCTAAAGAACTGTCTATAATTTTATAAACGGTACCATTACTAATTGATGAGACATATAATTCTCCATTTGCATCTTCACCAAAACTCACAAAATTGTTGCCACTAAATGTTTGCGAAAAAATCACATTTCCTAGGCTATCACTTATACCAATTTGTGCTTTACAATAATCTGAAAACAAATACTTGCCTTGAAAGTTTGGATACTGCGTTCCTCGATACACATAACCGCCAGTAATAGAGCAAAATCCGTTACTGTGAGTGGTTATAAATAAAGGAGATTTCATGGTGGATTGTGCTGCACAACCAGTAGTATTATAAGCTGTGTTCCCTTCATAACAGCGCCATCCATAATTTAGTCCGCTTTCTGTTGAAGTTGCTCTGTTAACTTCCTCGTATTGATTTTGTCCAACATCAGCAACCCATAAATCGCCTGTTAGTCTGTCAAATGAAAACTTCCAAGGATTTCGTAATCCAATGGCCCAAATTTCATCTAAACCTGCAACACCAACATAAGGATTATTGGAAGGAATACTATAAGGAGTACCTGAATTTACATCTATCCGAAGCATTTTACCCAATAACTCATTAATGTTTTGAGCTCTATTTCCTGGATCTCCACCACTTCCACCATCACCCATGCCAATATATAAGTAACCATCAGGACCGAATTTTAAAGTACCTCCATTATGATTAGAATAAGGTTGAGTGATAGTAAGTAAAATTGTTCCGGTTGTGTTGGCAAGATCAGGATTACTTGGGTTAACAGAATAACGTGCAATCACTGTATTGCCACTATTATTGGTGTAATTGATGTAAAAAAAGCCGTTACTACTATAATTGGGATGAAAAGCCATGCCTAAAAGCCCTTGTTCCCCACTTTCATTGGTTAGTGTTGTAATATTTAGAAAAGGAGTTGAATTGACTGTTCCGTTATTATTTAAAATTCTGATTAATCCATCTTGTTCAACTATAAATAATCTGTTGTCACCACAATTTGCTATATCTACTGGAGAGGCAAAACCCGAAGCAAAATTTTGGAGAGCAATTGTTCCTGTTTGAGATTTTCCTTCAAATTGAATAAAAACCAAAGCGATAATTAATAGGTTTAATTTCATGGTGTAATGATTTGATTGTCATAAATTTATAAAAAAATCCTGACAAAACTTATCAGGATCAATTTTTATAGATTTTCAATTACTTTTTCTTTAGGATATTTTACTGTGTAACTAATTCGTAGTTTTTTTGTTTCATTAGGTTTAAGATTTATATTCCATGTAAGAACTCCTGTTTCTGAATTTACTTTGGCTCCATCTTTAGACAACAATTCAATTTCAACATCTTTGTCCATAGAGAGAGGATATTGATCTTTCAGTAACAAATCTATGGTCTCTTTTTTATTGTTGCGAATTGTGATGTCGTATGTAAATGTTTGTTCTTTTTTGGAGGATAGGAATTTTGTGCCTGATTTATCTGTGACTTTTTCACGTTTTATAGATACTTTTTTATCTCTTCCCATACTTAGGTGTAAAGTGTCCGAGGTTTGATTGGCATTAATAAATGTTTTGCCCACATACATACCTTCAAAAATAATGTTTGCTTCACCTTTTAATAAATTATATTTGCCATAATCTGAGATTTCAGCTAGTAAGAAGCCTTCTTTTTCAATTCTTGGAGCGGCATAGTATTTATAAGTGGCTGGGATTTTAATTTCTTTTAAAGCCACACTATGAATTTTTCCATTAGATAAAATGTCGTATGGGATGTCAATATCGAAAGAGATATTAAGTTGGTTTTCTAAAATGTTTGTATAATCATTCATTTTTTTCGTATTTACAACAATTACACCATTAGCTCCATCTGAGCCATATAAAGCATTTCCTTGTGGTCCTTTTAAAACATTTGTGTTTAAAATATTTTCAGAGGATAGTTGTTTAAGCTCTTCTTCAGATGAAATTTGACCATCAATAATAACTAAAGCTTTTTTGTCACTAGTTACTGAACGAGCACCGCGTAAAACAATTTTTTCTTCTACTTTTTTATCTATTTGTAAACCTGAAACCTTTCCTTGAAGTTGATTTATTACACCATTATTTTGATCTCCATAATTAGTGTATCCATAACGTAAAAACCATGAATTCAAAATTGGTGCTTGATTGTTTTGAGTTGGATTTCCAGAAGACAATGTCAGTTTTACTTTTTTCCAATCTATGCCCGTATTTTGAACGACTTGAGCCTTATACATCATATTAATTGGTTCTCTAACGCTATCTGCTCTTAAATCATAAAAAGGAGACCAGCTAGCACTTTGTGTTAAGTAAGAAATATCTAGTGACATGTTACCTGCGACTGTATTCATGACTTGTAAGACTAATTTACCAGTTGAAATTTTTTCTTCTTTGTTTGTATTTACTTCAATTTTTGCGTTTAAGAGAGCTAGTGATTCATGTAGTTTTTTCTCTTTTTCATCTAGTGTATTTATAGAATTGCTTATTTCTGTTCTTTTGGATTTGTAATAGTCAACCATTTTAGTTAATTCCAATACGCTTAAACCAGAATTTTGACCAAAAACTTGTTGGTTTTTATCTAATAGTTCTATGGTTTTTTGTTCAGATATTTTTGTGTTTGTTATTCGATTAATTTCTTTTTGTAATAAATGAATACTATCCTTTACTTTTTTAATTGTTGGGGAATTTTCATCAATAGCATATTCTGAAATATAATCATTGGTAAACTGAACTGAAAGAATAGTTATATTAGGTGGAACTCCTATTTGAATAGAATTTTCATTTAGATGATTGGCAACATTTTTAATCACTATTTCACTGGTTCCATTAGGTAAAATAATAGAAGTATTTTGCGTGATTTCGGCAGCATTAAAATATACAGTAGCAGACTTTACTTTAGCTTGAGTAAAGATTGGTTTTTGTGCAAATGTTATAGTTGATACTATAAACAAAGCAAGAAGAAATATTTTTTTCATGACAAATTGTTTTATACTCTAAAGAGGACAATTTGTTATGAAAGGTTGGAAAGAGACTTAAATGATTTAAAAATCAAAATCACTTACCGAAGCTGTCGAGTCTATTGCAATTGTGTCTTTTACAGCCTTTAAACGAAGGAAAGAACGTGCTCTTCCCGAAATATAAATGGGAATAGATTGCCCGATTGTATCGTCACTTGTAATCAAGGCTCTACGAAGCATTAGATTTTTAATAAACTTCTGATTTTTTTCTGCATACGGTTTTTGATAACCTTCGTCGTTAAATTGATACATAAACTTTTTAGGTTTAGGAACAATTGAAGCTAAAAACAAACATTCGTTAAGCGATAAATCAATAGGTTTTTTCTGGAAATAATATTCTGCAGCTTCACCAATACCATAGACGTTTGGTCCCCATTCAATTACATTAAAATACACTTCCAACATACGTTCTTTAGATGCAATTCGGTTGTTTTCTAATATGTAAACCAAAAGGATTTCTTCTAATTTTCGAGATAAGGTTTTTTCACGCGTTAGGAAAACATTTTTTACCAATTGCATACTGATAGTGCTGGCTCCACGAGAGAATTTCTTTGTTCGGATATTTTTCGCAATAGATTGTTTGAATGCCTCAGAAATAAACCCGCGATGTCTCATAAAAGAAGGGTCTTCATTCGTTAATACTGCATGCATTAAATAAGGTGAAATTAATTCTAAAGGTGTGAAATTTGGATTAGAACTACCTACAAAAATTGGTCTTTGCGGTACACCATTTTCGATTGCTCTATATGTAAATTCAGTATTTAGTTTTTCCAGATTTGCTTCACCATATTTTATAATTCGTATGTTGTGTTTGTTGAATTTACTGTCAAAAATAAGTTTGTGTGGTTTGTTTTTATTGAATTGAAAATTCAGATTGTAATCAAATTCACCCTCAGCTTCCATTCCAACAAAATGAGAGAATAAACCATCAGGAAGTGATGTAATGAAATCCTGTGCTTTCATTTTGTTGATATTCAATTTCAACTTGTAAATCGTGTCTTCCTCAGTATTATATTCTAAATAAGGTTTTACTTTTATTTTATTTAATTGTGCCGATGAGGTGCTGTCAATAGAGATGAAATCACTGCCTAATAAAAACCTGTAATCAAATTGAGCGTTTTTAATGACAACATCTTTCTTGGCAATTTTAGGATGATTGATGGTAAAGTTTTCAATAGAAGCAACGCCGTCGATATGTAACTTACCAAAAGTCATGTCTAAATTATCAAGTTTTAGTCTAATTTTATCAAAACTTGATTTTAACCCAAATTTCTCATCAATATATGGCACTTGAATCTTTGATGTGTCTGCTGATGCAAAAAGTAAATCTGCTTTTTTATCTCGAGGATTTGCATAACCATTAATGTTCCAGTTTTGTGTAAAGGTATTTGTGGTAACTTTAATTTGAGTGTCTAGTTGATTGTTGTTTAATTTTAAATCATTCATGTCAAAATACACTTTTCGATTCATATCGTTAATACGAAGCGATAAGTTTGTCAAGCTCATTTGAGCAGGAACAAGATTTAGTAGTTTATTTAGTATTCTGTTAGCAAGTTTTGCATAATTGCGTTTTTCATTGCTTGCTTCTTCATTTTTGTCTTTTTTAAGAAAGGCGTCAAAATTTCTTCCATTTTCATTTTTTACTAACTGGATAAATCCATTTTGCATTTCTAAATTGGTCAATTGTACATCTCCAGTAAGTAACTGTAATAGACTAACTTCTGTCCTAATTTTTTGTACCGACAAAAGTGTGTCAGCATGATGAGGGATCAAAGTGATATTGTTTAATTCTACACCAGTAGTGCCTAAAAATTTAGCAGTTCCAACAGTGAAATCTGAATCGTATTCGGTGTTGAATTTATTTTTTGTTTTATCTAAAGCTTGTTGCAAAAGAGTATCTCGGAAGAAATAAACACTTCCAATAAGCAATATAATTAGTATAAAAACTATTTTAAGAATCAGAAAAAACCATTGTTTTTTGGTTCTCATTGGTAATATAATTTGGGATGATTTATGAAAGCGAAGCTACAAAATCTTCTACTTCTTTTTTCTGGTGAGCGTATTTTTCTTGTAAAACAGAATCTTTACCCATTTTATTGTAATAGTCTAAGGCTTTATTAGCGAAAAACTTTTGTTGATTTGGGATAACGTCTGGAACTTGAGGGTATGTTTTATGAAAAATCATTTCATAATAGGCTTGCCATTCTCTCTCGTTTCGATCTTCAATGAAATTACCTACTGCTTTTTGACCAATATGAATCATTTCATGGGCAATTAAGTTCAGCATTAATATAAACTCAAATTCGAAAGTGTTTTCAGGAATTCGAATAATATTAGGTTCTCCAAAAGCACCTTCAGTAGTCATTAAAATGTATTCAGGTTTTGCTTTTTCACGTAGTTCAAAGTTTTTAAAATTAGGATGTCTAATTCCGTATTCTTCTATTACAAAATTTGCCGCTGCAATAGTTTCACCTATTTCATGATAGGTTTGTACAGTTTGTAGTATGTCTGAGTATGACTTCATGTTTTTTGTCGATAAAAAGGTTGTTTTGGACGAAAATTCTCTAAATAGGTATTTGTACGTATGAAAATATTGTAATTTTTATTTTATTTTGTTAAAAATTTAAAAAATAAGGCCTATGAAAAAAATTCTATTCATTTACTGTCTGTTTTTTAGTGCAATAAGTTTTGGTCAAGAAGATTTTGTCTTTTCGGGAGGCGAAGCTACAGGTTCTGGAGGAACTGTTAGTTATTCTTTTGGTCAAGTTGCCTTTGAAACTGTTTCGGGTTCCAATGGAGAACTCACACAAGGGGTACAACAAGCTTTAGAAGTATACACGCTTGCAACCACTGATTTTAGTTATGGTTTACAAGCCATTTTGTATCCAAATCCAGCGATATATTCGGTAAATCTATCTTTGGGAAGTCTAAATGATTTTAGTCAACTTTCTTATGAGTTGATTGATGTTTCAGGGAAAATACTTCAAAATGGTAAAATTACGGAATCTCAAACAGAGATTGATGTTTCTAATTTGTCTTCCGCTACGTATTTTTTTAATCTCATAGATTCAGGAAAAAGAATCAAAAGTTTTAAATTAATTAAAAACAACTAAAAACCATAATATATGAAAAATATAAAATTACTTTTTGCTTTATTATTTACAGGATATATCTCTTTTGCACAAGCACCACAAAAATTTAATTATCAAGCAGTTATTCGTAATGGTTCTAATGCGCTAGTTGCGAATACAGCCATTGGGATGCGTGTTAGCATTTTGCAAGGTTCTTCTTCAGGAACTGCTGTTTATGTTGAAACACACGTTCCAACTACCAATTTAAATGGATTAGCAACAGTATCTATTGGTTCTGGTTCTGTTGTTTCTGGTTCGATGGCTACTATTGATTGGAGTGCAGGTCCCTATTTTATCAAAACTGAGACCGATCCAGCAGGAGGAACAAATTATACCATTACAGGAACTACACAAATGGTAAGTTCTCCTTATGCTTTGTATGCTGCTAAATCAGGTTCTAGTGTGGCTGCAGGATCAGATACTCAAATTTCATATAATAATGCAGGTGTAGCTTCTGGTAGTGCTAATAATACTTGGAATGATGTTACATCAACTCACACAGTAACAGGAACTTCAGTAACAACAAACGAAACAATTACTGCATTAGCGGGTTCAGGAACAAGAGTAGTAGGTGTAGATGCTACAGGGAACTTAATTTCATTGGCTAACGGAATAATTGGTTCAGGATCAAATACTTATTTAACTAAATGGACTGGAACTAGTACTCAAGGGAATTCACAAATTCAAGATAATGGGACTTCATTATCAATTAATTATCCGCCACAAGCACTTTCTAAATTCTTTGTATATCAACAACAACAAACGGCAACTGGAGATGGTCAGCATACTTTAATGGGGTATAGAGATAGAAACACTCAAAATATAGGAAGTGCCTATTCACAAGTTGGAACAAATTCTGGATCGGCTGGGCTTAGTTTTTGGGGAGATCAATACTCTTTTGCTACTGCAGGTTTCAATTATAACGACTTTAACCGTTGTGGTGGTACTCTTGGAGCAGAATATTCTGGAGCATATTGGGGATCCTTAGGATATAAAAATAGCGCCAATACTTTTTACGGTGTTTACGGTTCTAATGCATATAGTAATGGTACAGGAAGATCAGCAAATGCTATGGCTCAAGGTGTTGGAGGAGGATTTTTTGGAGTAATTGGTACTATGAGCAAAGGAAATGTGGTTGGTCAAATTAATTCTGGGTCTGTATTTTCTTCTTATAATTCAGGAAACGTATATACTTTAGGTAAGAATGTTGAGCTTGTAGGAGGTTTAAATGACACTAAAACACCAGTTTATGCTGTTACAAGTACTGAATCAACTATTTATTCAAAAGGAAAAATACAATTAGTAAATGGTGAAGCGTATGTGTCATTTGATAAAAGCTATGCTTCATTATTAGGAGAAGAACCAGAAGTTACGGTTACTGCTCGTGGAAATTGTAATGGTGTTTACATTGCTTCTATGGACAAAAATGGTTTTATAATTAAAGAAATCAATAATGGAAGTAGTAATGTAGTTGTTTCTTGGATTTCTGTTGGAAATAGAATTGATAATAAAATTGATGAAGCTACAAAAATGGTTTCTTCATCGGATTTTGATAAGAATATTCAAGATGTTTTATTCAATGACGGTTCTGATTTAACTGGTAAAGGTAAAGCAATTTGGTGGGATGGAAGTAAGATCCAATTTGGAACTATGCCAGAAAGCTTGTCAAAAACAGTACGTTCAAAAGACGACTCAAGAAAATAAAATAGTTTCATTATAAAAAAATAAGGGATTCATTTTGAATCCCTTATTTTTTTATAATATATATTATTATCCAAATAACTCACTTACAATCTCTTCTATTTTACTTACTAGAATGACTTTTATTCCTGGGAATTTAGTAGAAATTTTATTGTATTTTGAAATATAAACTGTTGAAAAGCCTAATTTTTCAGCTTCCTGAATACGTTGTTCGATTCTATTTACTGGACGAATTTCGCCCGAAAGACCCACTTCGCCAGCAAAACAAAAATCTTTTCCGACAGGAATATCTTCATTAGAAGATAAAATGGCTGCAACTACTGCTAGATCAATTGCTGGATCATCTACAGATATACCTCCTGTTACATTCAGAAAAACGTCTTTTGCACCTAAACGAAAACCAGCACGCTTTTCTAATACAGCCAAAATCATATTCAATCGTTTTGCATTATATCCTGTTGTGCTTCTTTGTGGAGTTCCATAAACAGCGGTAGAGACTAACGCTTGTATTTCGATCATTAATGGACGCATACCTTCTAAAGTTGTAGCAATAGCCGTTCCTGATAATTCTTCTTCTTTGTGGGAGATTAAAATTTCAGAAGGATTGGATACTTCTCTAAGTCCAGAGCCTTGCATTTCGTAAATTCCTAATTCGGCAGTCGAACCAAAACGGTTCTTGAGTGAGCGAAGTATTCTGTAAACGTGATTTCTGTCACCTTCAAATTGTAAAACGGTATCAACCATGTGTTCCAAAATCTTAGGTCCAGCAATGTTTCCGTCTTTAGTGATATGACCAATTAAAATAACAGGTGTATTTGTTTCTTTCGCAAATTTGATTAGCTCGGCAGTACATTCTCTAATTTGAGAAATACTTCCGGCAGATGATTCTATATAATCAGTTTGTAACGTTTGAATAGAATCAATAATTACTATTTCTGGTTCAATCTCTTCAATTTGTCTGAAAATATTCTGTGTTTTTGTTTCAGTAAGGATGTAGCAGTTCTCTCCGTTTGGAGTAATACGTTCGGCACGCATTTTTATTTGCTTTTGACTTTCTTCTCCTGAAACATATAAGGTTTTGTATGGTAATTTTAAAGAGATTTGAAGCAACAATGTACTTTTCCCGATACCAGGTTCTCCACCTAAAAGTGTTAATGAACCGGGAACTAATCCGCCACCTAAAACACGATTTAGCTCTTCATCGGTAGTATTCATTCTGATTTCTTCTGCTGAATCTATTTCATGAATACGTAAAGGTTTTGCTGCCTTTTTTACAGCAGAAGTTTCTGATTTCCAAGCTACCTTTTCTTCTTTGTGAATAATTTCTTCAACAATAGTATTCCATTCCTTGCATGAGTTGCATTGACCTTGCCATTTCGCATATTGAGTACCACAACTCTGACAAAAGAAAGAGGTTTTTATTTTAGCCATTTAAACTTATTCAGGTTTTTTCTCTTCAGTTGGAGCCTCTGTAGGAGTTTCAACAGGTGTATCAGTAGCTGGTGCCTCTTCAGTAATTACTTCACCTTTAGCTTTTCCACCTTTTAATTTTTCTTTTTTAGGTAATAAAGCTTTTAAATCCTCTGCTTTATTCATCATCATGTCTTTAGTAATACCAGCAATTTCTTGCTTAGTAAAACCGTCCTGATAGCATTTAATTGCTCTTTTAAGTTCTTTTCTTTTTTCCCAATAATTCCCCATATGATAATCATATAAAAGAGTTTTTTCATATTGTTGTCCAGAAATTTGAGCTAATTCTTCGTATTCGTTCCAAGCTTCGTTTTTAATGATAGCAGTTTCAATCGCTTTAAAGTCGTTTATACGAACATTCATTTTTATACCCAATCCTTTTTCGATCATTTCGTATTTTTTGTTTAAGTAAACTACAAAACCTTCTTTTAAAGGAGCAATTTTTTCCTGATATTCGATAGAAGAAATTGGTCGGTATACTTCAAAAAATTGATATAATGCACTTGGAATTCCGTTGATTGGTATAGAATAATGAGAACCTCCTTTAAACTCTTCGAATTTATAATTTACAAGCTCATTTTTGACCGTTTTCATATTTTCGTTCAATGCATTGATACGAGCTCTCATTTTTTTTAAATCACCTTCGGCTGTTGCATGATAATAAAAAATTGGCTCTTTTGCAGTTGCTAAACGTTGCGGAATTCTAGTTTCCATATTTGTAGCCAATTCAGGGCTAAATGAAATATAACCTTGAAAAATAGGCATGTCTTTGTATAAATATGAATTTAAAAATCCTGCAGTTAAGTCAAGACCCGCAATTACTTTGAAAGGAGCAATTCGGTATTTTGTTTCTAAATGAGGCAACAATTCGGTTCCTATAAATTCAAAAAAAGCTGCACCTTTTCCTCCAGGAAGACCAGTTCTTGGGTCAAAATCTGAATCTTCTTCACGTTCGTTATTTTTATTTTGGTTTATACCAACTAGTATTACTTCTGGCATATCATCCCAATAATTTGCGTATGAAATATTCCCAGCAAAAGGATCAAATAAAAATTCGCTATCCAATACTAAAATTAGAGGATATTTTTTCTCAACGTTTTTCTCGTAAGAAGCCGGAAGTTTTACTTTTATATCTCTGTTGCCACCAAGTTTGGCAGATTTAAAACTGTCAGTAGTAGTTTGTGCAAATACTGAAAATGAAAAGAAAAGTACTAGTAGGTAAAGTGCATTTTTCATAATAAAAAATAAATTAGTCTTTGACTGTATTTAACGAGCAAGATACTAATTTATTTCTTTTTCCCTACGATTGGTAAAACTAAAAAGGCAAAAACGCCTAAAAGGATTGTAATTAGTAATTGAGAGGTCCAAATAATCCACCCAAAAGCGTTTCCAGCTTCCAATGGAATATTATAAAGGAATAAAATTTCAGCAATTAAAACTGGGAAAAAGCCAAAGCCACCATTGGTGAAAGACATAGTTAAACCCCCTATCACAAAAGCGACTATTATTGTTCCAATACTAATATGACTTGTTGCTTCTAGAGAAAAAACAGTAATGTAAAACATTAAAACATAGGATAACCAAATAAGGAAAGTGAAAAATAAAAACTTCCATTTATTAGGCATGTTTAAGACGCTAAAAATACCTTCTTTTAACCCTTCAATTTTTGATTTTAAAAGTAAAATCAATTTCCATTTAGAGTACTTATACATTAAAATAAAAAGAACAAATCCAATACATCCAAAAATGAGCAACCAGCCTAATTTTTGAACAGGAATGTAAAGTAATAAAAAGTTTTTAAGTGTTTTAAATTCTAAAGTTAGAGCTGTAAAAACAAAAAGTAAAAGAAATATGAGATCAACTATTCTTTCGGCAATTATTGTTCCAAATACCTTATCAAAAGACATATCTCTATATCTTTTAAGTATTAAAGCTCTTGAAACTTCACCTGATCTTGGGATGGTTAGATTGATAAAATAACCAATACATACGGCTAAAAAGTTTAGTTTGAAGTCTGGAATGTAGCCTATCTCTGTCAAAGTGTATTTCCATCGGTAAGCCCTGAAAACACATCCAAAAATAGCTATTATTAGAGAAACGAGTACATAGTTGTAATTTGCAGTTACAAAGTATCTTTTCATTTGAGCTATTTGCTCTTCAGAAAATGAATTATAAGTGTAATAAGTCAAGCCAGCTCCCAAAAGAATTGGAATAATAACGCCAGCGTAAGAACTTATTTTATTCTTCACGGTTATTTTAACGAATTTGTTTCTTCGTTAGGAAAAATAATTGACGGTTTGAAATTTTTAGCCTCTTCCATATCAATGCTTCCGTAGGCAATAATGATAATAATGTCATCTTTATGAACTTTACGTGCTGCAGGACCATTTAGTGTGATTTCACCACTATTTCTTGGACCAGTAATGGCATAAGTTTCTAAACGCTCACCATTATTGATGTTTACAATTGATACTTTTTCACCTTCAAAAATATTTGAAGCTTCCATTAGAGCCTCGTCAATAGTTATACTACCGATGTAATTTAAATCGGCACCAGTTACTCTAACTCTATGTATTTTAGATTTTACTACCTGAATTCGCATGATGCAAAGTTATATTATTTTAGGGAAATGTTATCAATCAATCGGATATTGTTTACAAAAACAGCAATAAAAGCGCGGTACTTTTTTGTTTTGCTTTTCCTTTTACACTCCAGTAAAGTGGCTTCGTCTGCGATTTCAAAATATTCAAGTTCAAATGTGGTTTGTTTTTTGAATTGCTGATTTACCCAGATTGTTACTTCTTGTGCACTTTTTGTTGTGAAAAGTTTAGCAGCTTCAGAAATAGTTTTGAATATGAATGATGCTTTGGAGCGCTCTTCTTCCGAAAGTCTTTCATTTCTTGAACTCATAGCTAGCCCATTCGCCTCACGATGAATTTTACAACCATTTATTTTTACTGGGATTTTATATTTTTCAACCAGTTTTTTTACAATTTGTAATTGCTGAAAATCCTTTTCGCCAAAATAAGCATTGTTTGGTTGTACTATTTCAAAGAGTTTTTTTACAATTGTGCCAACACCATCGAAATGTCCTGGACGATGTTTGCCTTCCATTTGAAATTCTAAACCATCATATTTGAATGAGGTTGATTCAGTTTTTCCTTCGTAGATATCTTCTACAGCCGGGGCGTAAACAATAATATTTGAATTTAGACTTTTGATTTTTTCAACATCAGCCTCAAGCGTTCGAGGATATTTTTTTAAATCTTCGGGATTGTTAAACTGAGTAGGATTAACAAAAATGCTCACTACTGTCAACAAATTTTCTTTACTCGATTCACTCATAAGTGAAAGATGTCCTTGATGAAGGGCTCCCATTGTAGGGACAAAACCAATCGATTTTTTTTCACTCCAGTATGATTTCAAAAAATCTTTTAGTTCATTTTTTTTGACAAAAATGGTCATGTTTAATCATTAAATTCAATGCAAACTTACTATTTTCATCAATATCTTCGTAATTTTTTGTAATTTTGCATGGATTTATGTCCAATAAACAAAACTAAAAAAATAACATGGAGGATAAAAGGATTTTATATGTATCATCCGAAGTAGTGCCCTATCTTGCTGAAAATGAGGTTTCTTTAATGTCTTATGATGTGCCAAAAATGATTAATGATCGTGGAGGGCAAATAAGAATTTTTATGCCTCGATATGGAAATGTAAATGAAAGAAGACATCAGTTACATGAAGTGATTAGGCTATCTGGAATGAATTTGGTGGTGAATGATGTTGATATGCCGTTAATTATTAAGGTTGCTTCTATTCCAAAGGAAAGAATCCAGGTGTATTTTATTGATAATGACGAGTACTTTAAAAGGAAAGCAACTTTTACAGATGAAGAAGGTGTGCTTTATCCTGATAATGATGAACGAGCAATATTTTTTGCAAAAGGAGTAGTGGAAACAGTTAAAAAATTAAACTGGGTTCCAGATATTATTCATGTACAAGGATGGTTGGCAGCAATGTTGCCTATCTATATGAAGCACTATTACAAAGATGAAGCCTTATTTGCTGATACTAAAATTGTAACTTCTGTGTTTAGTCAGTCTTTTGATGGTACGCTGGATTTAGAAATGGGTAAGAAAGTTCAGTTTGATGGGGTTCCTAAAGATTCTGTTAAAGAATTAGATAATCCAACTTTCGAGAACATAATGATGGCCTCAATTAATCATTCTGATGGTGTTGTTATTGCATCAGAGGACATTTCTTCAAATTTAACAAAATTTATAGAAGCTTCAAAAAAACCTTTTTTACCTTTCGCCTCTAAAGATACGTTTGCGGAAGCGTATACTGAGTTTTATAAAAATCAAATTTTAGGTTAAACGAATGATAAATAATCAATTTTTAAAAGGCCTAGCAATTGCTTTTATGGCTTTATTTGTAGTTTCTTGTGATAAAGATTACAATTCTATTGGGTCAGATATTGTAGGAAATGAGCATTTTACTTTTGGTGATGGTGAGTTGTTTGGTGTAAGGGCTTACAGCCAAAAAACTGGAGCCATTCAAACAAATAATTTACCACTAAATCAGTTAGGAGTACTTAATAGTCCAACTTTCGGACTTACTAAAGCTCATTTTGTGACTCAGTTAGAAATGGTCACGGCTAACCCAGAGTTTGATGCAAGTGCAGCTATAGATAGTGTCGTGCTTACGGTACCATATTTTAGTAAAAAAGTAGAAACCGAGGCGTCAGGAAGATCAATTTATAAGCTTGATTCTGTTTATGGATGGTCAATCTCCAATAAAATGGATTTAAGGGTTTATGAAAACGGATATTATTTAAAGGAATTTGATCCTAATAATAATTTTGGAGTGCAAAAATATTATTCAGATGAAAAGGCTTTGTTTAGTAGTAACAAAATAGGTACTACAACTCCTAATAATCCTAATATGGATAATAGGCTTAATGATTGGATCGATCCAAACCCAAAAGATCCTACAAGGCTTAATGATGATAAAAGAGAAAATTTATTGTTTTATCCTAATGAAAGAGAATATGTAAAGTACAAGGTTAATGAAAGTTTTGTGCAAACTACTGAAATTGAGTCTAGAAATTCTCCAAGGTTAAGAATGAAGCTTAATGAAAAACATTTTAAGGATAAAATTATTAATGCACCTGCAGGGAAATTAGTCAATAACAGTGTTTTTAAAGAGTACTTCAGAGGTTTGTATTTTGAGATAGAAGGTTCTAGTGGAGCTTTAATGACGCTTAATTTCAAGCAAGGAGATGTGACCATTTATTATAAACAAAATAAATCGGCTACTTCTACAGATAAGGTTATGAAAGAGTTTAGATTCAATCTTTTAGGGAATACTGTTAATGTGCATGAAAATACTTTTGATGCTGGTTATGTGAGTGCATTAAATGCTCCTATAGATCCAGTGGAAGGTTCTTCTTCTCTTTATATAAAAGGTGGTGAAGGGTCAGGCGCTTTTATAAGTATTTTAAATGATCAAGAGAAGGCTAAGCTTAAAGGGAATATAATTAATGGTGCTTTTTTAACTTTTTCAATAGATAGATCGAAAATGGGGACTTCCACAGAACCTAATAGGGTTTCTCTTTACAATGCAGATAGTAATATACCTCTATATGACTTTTATTTTGATGGTACAACGAATGCTTCTGATCCTAAGACAAATAAATATGTTTATGGAGGGATGATTGAAAAAGAAGCTGTCGGCTCTGATAAGAAGGGTGTACGTTATAAGATTAATATAACCGAACACGTTAACAACGTCGTCAATAAAGACTCTACTAATGTTAAACTCGGATTAATTGTAAATGAGAATATCAATTATGTAGGGAATTCTTTTATAAGAACATCTTTTAATACTCCTAATCCTGATAATAAAAAGGTAGATAGATTTCCATCAAATTCAGTAATGAGTCCTCTTGGAACAGTTTTATATGGTACACATTCATCAGTTCCTGTGGATAAAAGAGTACAATTTAAAGTTTATTATACAAAACCTAATTAAATTATAATTTATGTGTGGAATAGTAGGTTATATAGGTCATAGAGAAGCTTATCCTATTGTGATCAAAGGATTAAAGCGACTGGAATATAGAGGTTATGACAGTGCTGGTGTGGTGCTTTATGATGGTAAAGATTTAAAACTATCTAAAACAAAAGGAAAGGTTACTGATTTAGAAGAAAGAGCTGCTAAAGAAATTACTTTCAATGGTACAATTGGTATTGGTCATACAAGATGGGCTACACATGGAGTTCCTAATGACGTGAATTCGCATCCACATGTTTCAAATTCTGGCAATCTAGTTATTGTACATAATGGAATTATTGAAAATTATGAGCCACTTAAAAAAGAATTAATAAATAGAGGTTATACATTCAAATCTGACACAGACACTGAGGTTTTAATTAATCTTATCGAAGAAGTTCAGAAAAAAGAAAACATAAAACTTGGTAAAGCAGTGCAAATTGCGTTAAATCAAGTTGTTGGTGCTTATGCTATTTGTGTTTTTGATAGAAATAATCCAGATGAAATAGTTGTGGCTCGTTTAGGTAGTCCATTAGCTATTGGTTTGGGGGAAAATGAATTTTTTATAGCATCAGATGCTTCTCCATTTATTGAGTATACATCAAATGCAATTTATCTTGAAGATGAGGAAATGGCAATTGTTAGATTGCATAAGCCTCTTAAAATTCGTAAAATAAAAGATGATTCATTAGTTGATCCTTATGTCCAAGAGCTTCAAATGAACTTGGAGCAAATTGAAAAAGGCGGGTATGATCATTTTATGATGAAAGAAATCTATGAGCAACCAAATGTAATTAAGGATACTTATAGAGGACGTCTTCATGCAAATGAAGGATTGATAAAAATGGCGGGAGTCGACGATAATATAGAGCGTTTTTCAAATGCTCAACGTATCTTGATTGTTGCATGTGGTACATCATGGCATGCTGGTCTAGTAGCGGAATATATTTTTGAAGAATTTGCTAGAATCCCTGTAGAAGTTGAATATGCATCAGAATTCAGATATAGAAATCCTATCATTGGAGATAAAGATGTTTTAATTGCAATTTCGCAATCAGGAGAAACCGCAGATACATTAGCGGCAATTAAATTAGCTAAAGAAAAAGGAGCATTTGTTTTTGGCGTTTGTAATGTAGTTGGTTCTTCTATTTCAAGAGAAACTCATGCTGGGGCATATACACACGCTGGACCTGAAATTGGTGTAGCGTCTACCAAAGCTTTTACGACTCAAATTACGGTACTTACAATGATTGCTCTTCGTTTGGCAAAATTGAAAGGCACTTTGTCAAATTCTGATTATCATAGATATCTATCTGAATTAGAAATGATACCTGAAAAAGTACAGGAAGCACTTCAAACTAATGACATGACTAAGCAAATTGCCTCTGTTTATAAAGACGCGACTAATTGTTTGTATTTAGGAAGAGGATATAACTTTCCAGTAGCATTAGAAGGAGCATTAAAACTTAAAGAGATATCATACATTCATGCTGAGGGGTATCCAGCAGCTGAAATGAAACACGGTCCAATTGCTCTAATTGATGAACAAATGCCAGTAATTGTTATTGCGCCTAAGCAAGGACATTATGATAAAGTTGTGAGTAACGTTCAAGAAATCAAGTCAAGAAGCGGTAAAATTATCGCGGTAGTAACAAAAGGTGATGAACAGGTAAGAGCCTTAGCTGATCATGTTATTGAAATTCCTGAAACTTCAGATGCATTATCGCCATTAGTTACAACAATTCCATTGCAGTTGTTGTCATATCATATTGCTGTGATGAGAGGTTGTAATGTAGATCAACCTAGAAACCTTGCAAAATCAGTTACTGTGGAGTAATTTTAGGTTTAAAATATAAAAAAAGCGCAAGATATTCTTGCGCTTTTTTTATGGACTTCTTTAGTTTTATTTTTAGAGTAAAATCGTTGAATTGTCAAAAAAATAAGATTAAAATTACTGATGGTCAATTTTTTTAAGCCTTTTTTTATTTATATCAAAATTTATTGTACATTGGCTTTATAAACCAACAAAATTCAAAAGAATGAGAATGTATTTTACTATTTTGTCATTGTTTTTTTGTGCGTTAACTTTTGCGCAAAATACAATTTCAGGATCAGTAACGGATGCAAACGCGCAGCCTGTTGCTGGTGCCAATGTTAAAGTTGTAGGTGCGTCCACGGGGACATCTTGTGGCTTTGACGGAAAATTTACACTTAAAACAAGTGCTACTTTTCCATTTACGATAGAAGTGTCTATGATGGGCTATAGCTCCCAAACACTCCAAATTGCTTCTAAAGATCAAGAAATTGTTATTGTTCTTCCAGAAGAATCGACAGCATTAAATGAGATTGTTGTTTCTGCTTCAAGAGCTCCTGAAAGAGTTTTAGAGTCTCCTGTGACCATTGAAAGAATGGGAGCAAAGGAAATCAAAAACACTACTGCTGCTACATTTTATGATGGACTTGAAAATTTAAAAGATGTTCATTTTAATACAAGTAGCTTTTCTTTTAAATCAGTGAACACTCGTGGTTTTGCTACAGTAGCTAATACTCGTTTTATGCAATTGGTAGATGGTATGGACAACTCGTCGCCAGCATTGAATTTTATTTTAGGAAACTTGTTAGGTTTAAATGATGTTGATGCAGGAAGTGTTGAAATATTGCCAGGAGCATCTTCAGCATTGTATGGAGCAAATGCATTTAATGGTATTATATTTATGAATAGTAGAAGTCCATTTGCAAAAGAAGGTGTTTCGACTTATTTTAAATATGGCAGAACGGTTCAAGAAGCAGCAGGCGATAATCCCGTTTATGATTTTGGGATTAGAGTTGCTAAAAAATTCACTGATCATTTTGCTGCTAAGGCAAATTTCTCGGCATTATCTGCAACAGAATGGATTGCAAACGATACAAGAAGCATGACTTCAGGTGGAGTTGGACACAATGTAAATCAAAACTATGATGGGCTAAACTCTTATGGTGATGAGGTGACTACTTTTATTCCAAATGTAGGTCAAGTTAGTCGTACAGGGTACATGGAAAAAGATTTAAATACAAATAAGGTTGAAAGTGTTAAGTTTGATATTTCGTTACACTTCCGTCCTTGGGCTACTTCAGAAAGTGAATTTGCAAAAGACATTGAAATTATTGCTCAGCATAAGTTAGGTTCCGGTAATACCATTTATCAAGGTGCAAACAGATATTTTTTGAAAAATTTCTACATGGATCAAACTAAGTTAGAAGTTAAATCTAAAAACTTTTTTGTTCGTGGTTACATGACTACTGAAGATGCTGGAAATTCGTATGACATGCGTTTTGCAGCATGGAATGTTAACCGTATAGCTAAGTCAGATACAAACTGGTTTACAGATTATGCAAGAGCGTTTCAACTATCAAGTGCTGTGTTTGGATATAATACAAGTCAAGCGGCTGATTATGCTAGAAATTTTGCTGATAAAAATGTATCACCAGGTCTAAACCTTGTTCCTAATGTGGATCCTAATAATCCTTCAGGAGCAAGAGGAGTAAGACTGGAGCCAGGTACTCCTGAGTTTAAAGGGGCATTGGCAAGTGTGGTTAACAATCCAGACTTTACAAAAGGTGCTAAGTTTGTTGATCACTCAAAAATATATCATTCAGATGTTAATTATAATTTTAGAGATTTAATTAAGTTCGCTGAAATTCAAGTTGGAGGTTCTGCAAGAGAATATGTAATGAATTCTGAAGGAACTATATTTACAGATTATGATGGAGCCTTAAAATATAGTGAGTTTGGTGTTTATACACAGTTACAGAAAAAAATGATGGATGATAGACTTAAATTTACTGGTTCAGTACGATATGATAAGTCTAAAAACTTTGATGGAAATTTCTCTCCTAGAGCGTCTTTTACCTATGCAGCTGGAGCAGATAAGCAACATAACTTCCGTGTTTCTTACCAAACAGGTTTTAGAAATCCGACGACACAAGATCAATATATTGGTTTAGATTTAGGTCCCTTTGCATTAATTGGTTCTGCAGCTGAAAACTTATCTCGTTATACCGAGACTATGCCAATCAGTACGGCTGGTCAAGCTGATCCAAACAATCAAGAAGGTTCTTCTCGTTACTTAACTGGTAATGATGCGTATTTTGAATCTTATACCTCTGCTTCGGTTGCGGCTTTTGCAGCAGCACCTAAAAATACACCACAACAACTTCAAGATGCTGCTAATCTATTACAAGTATCTACTTATGGTTTAGTTAAACCAGAGAAAGTTCAAGCGTTTGAGGTTGGATATAGAACTAACCTGCAAAAGACTGGAGTTGATATTAATGGATACTATAATATTTATAATGATTTCATTAATACGGCTAATGTTGTTAAACCTTTATATGGTAATGTCCATACAACTATTGATGTTAGTAATCCTAGTACATTAGGAACAGTAGGTGCACTTTCTAATGGAGATAGAAGAATTTATCAAGTATATACAAATTCTAAAGCCGATATTACATCGTTAGGTTTTGGTATAGGTTTAAACAGAAAAGTGGGTATGTTTGATGTTGGTGCAAGCTACAACTACTCTGATTTTAAATTTGATGAAGCATCTGACCCAAGTTTTGAGCCAGGATTCAATACTCCTAAACACAGAGTTAAAGGGACTTTTGGAGCTGAAAAATTATTTAAAAACTTTGGTTTTAATACTAATGTAAGATGGAATACTGAATATTTATGGCAGTCTTCTTTTGTTGATGCTATGGTTCCAGAAAATGTTGTGTTCGATGCTCAAATTAATTACTCAATTCCTTTCTTGAAATCGGTAGTTAAAGTGGGAGGAGCTAATATAGGTGGTAAAGATTATATTCAAGTTCCTGGTGCTGGTAATATTGGTCAACAGTATTATGCTTCTTGGACAATTAATCCATAATATTTAGGTTTAATTCAATAAAGTAGAAAAATGGTAAAAAATATAAAATGGCTATTATTTGCTTCGTTAAGCATTGTAGCGTGTAATGATGATGATACTACTGTTGCTGATGAACCGGTAACAGCAGGTTCTGCTAACTTTGCTAAGTATGTGGCTTTAGGTGATTCTTTTGCTGCTGGATTTAGTGATGGAGCATTATTTAAAAAAGGACAATTAAATTCATATCCTGAAATTTTAGCTGGACAATTTAAGCAAGTAGGTGGCGGTGCTTTTGCCTCTCCTCTTTGTGGAGATGACAATATAGGAGGCTTGTTGTTTATGGGTACTCCTATTCAAAGTTCTAGAAATGTAATTTTAGGTTTGAATCCAGATAAAACTCCTAACATAGGTCCTCTACCGGTAGCTCCAGTCAATGAAGTGACAGCGCATTTAACAGGAAGTTTTAATAATATGGGAGTTCCTGGTGCAAAAAGTTATCATTTAGCTTTTGCTGGATATGGTAATACCGCTGGCGTTCCTTCAGGTGCTGCGAATCCGTATTTTGCTAGATTTTCATCAGCTGCCAGCACATCAATTCTTGCGGATGCTTTAACACAACAACCAACATTCTTTTCTTTGTGGATTGGTGGAAATGATGTGTTATCTTATGCGACTTCTGGAGGTATAGGTGTGGATCAAACAGGGAATATGAATCCAGCGACTTATGGAGGTAATGATATTACAGACCCAACAGTTTTTGCTAATGTGTATAATGGATTAGCTACGCAATTGGTAACAGGGGGTAGAAAAGGAGTAGTTGCTAATTTACCTTATGTAAGTACTTTGCCTTTCTTTACAACTGTTCCAACAAATCCAATTCCAGCGAGACCAGCTGCTGAAGCTGCTCAACTTAATCAGTTGTTCGGTGCTATTAATTCGATTACTACAGCAATGAGTTTGCCAAAAAGATTTTCGACAATTTCTGTTGATGATAATAATACAACAACTGTAGAGGCTGCAAATCCATTGTTAATTGTTGATGAAACATTAACTGATTTATCTGCTCAAATTACTGCGGCTTTAACACCAAGTTTTGGGCCAACTACGGCTGCTTATTTGGGGAATTTATATGGAAGAGCTCGTCATGCAAGAAATACTGTTGGAAATAGAGATTATATTCTACTTACAACAAGAGGTTTAATAACTCCGCCAAATAATATTCAGCCTGGAGCGCCTGCTCCATTTAATGCGCGTGGTGTAACTTATCCATTACAAGATGCACAGGTCTTAACTGCTGATGAAGCTTCTAAGATTAAAGTAGCAACTGATACTTACAATGTTGCTATTAAGACAGCGGCAGATGCAAATGGTTTGGCTTTTGTTGATGCTAAAACAGTAATGGAAAGATTGGTTAACGGAGGTATTCGTTTTGGTAATTATCATATGTCTGCTTCTTTTGTAACAGGAGGGGTGTTCTCTTTGGATGGTATTCACCCAGGCGCTAGAGGATATGCGATGATTGCTAATGAGTTTATGAAGGCAATCAATGCTAAATACGGATCTACTTTTAAAGAAGTTGACTTAGGGCAGTATCAAATACAATATCCTGCATCTTTATGATAGTATGATGTAATTAATAAAGACCACCGTTTTGCGGTGGTTTTTGTTTAAATTAAATCTATATTGGTGATTATAAACCAGTAATAAAAAAAACACAAATTTTTATATTAAAATTCAAATTATAAAATTATCTTTGCACTCTGAAAAAACACTTTGTTTTTGATAACTAAATAGCTATTTAATAATACATAAGCATGTCTCAAGTAATAGGAAAAGTTGCTCAAATTATTGGACCAGTTGTAGATGTTGTGTTTAACACAGCTGAAGCTGAGTTGCCAAAAATTTATGATTCATTAGAAATCACTAAAAATGATGGTACTAAATTAGTATTGGAAGTACAGTCTCATATTGGAGAAAACACTGTGCGTACAATCTCTATGGACTCTACAGATGGTTTGAGTAGAGGAGCTGATGTTAAAGCTACTGGTGCTCCAATTCAAATGCCGATTGGTGGAGATATCTACGGGCGTTTATTCAATGTTGTAGGTGATGCTATTGATGGTTTAGGTGATTTGCCAAAAGAAGGTGCTAACGGATTGCCAATCCACAGACAAGCTCCTAAATTCGAAGATTTATCAACTTCATCTGAGGTTTTATTTACAGGGATTAAAGTAATCGACTTAATTGAGCCTTATGCAAAAGGAGGTAAAATTGGATTATTCGGTGGTGCTGGAGTAGGTAAGACTGTATTAATTCAGGAGTTGATTAACAATATAGCAAAAGGTCACGGTGGTCTTTCTGTATTCGCAGGAGTAGGTGAAAGAACACGTGAAGGAAATGACTTACTTCGTGAGATGTTAGAGTCAGGAATTATTAAATATGGTGAAGATTTCATGCACTCTATGGAAAATGGAGGATGGGATTTAACTAAAGTTGACAAAGTAGGAATGAGAGATTCTAAAGCTACTTTCGTTTTTGGCCAAATGAATGAGCCACCTGGAGCACGTGCTCGTGTAGCTTTATCTGGTTTGTCAATTGCAGAGTATTTCCGTGATGGAGCTGGATCTGATCAAGGTAAAGACGTTCTTTTCTTCGTAGACAACATCTTCCGTTTTACACAAGCGGGTTCTGAGGTGTCTGCGTTATTAGGTCGTATGCCATCTGCGGTAGGTTATCAACCTACATTAGCAACTGAAATGGGTGCGATGCAAGAGCGAATTACTTCAACTAAAAAAGGATCAATTACTTCAGTACAGGCAGTATATGTACCTGCGGATGACTTAACTGACCCGGCGCCAGCTACAACGTTCGCGCACTTAGATGCTACAACAGTATTATCTCGTAAAATTGCTGAGTTAGGTATTTATCCAGCGGTAGATCCATTAGATTCTACTTCTCGTATTTTAACTCCAGAAATCTTAGGAGCTGAGCACTATGACTGTGCACAAAGAGTAAAAGAAATTCTACAAAAATACAAACAGTTACAAGATATCATTGCTATCTTAGGTATGGAAGAGTTATCTGAAGAAGATAAACTAGCTGTATCAAGAGCACGTCGTGTACAACGTTTCTTATCACAACCGTTCCACGTAGCTGAGCAGTTTACAGGTATTCCTGGTGTATTAGTAGATATTAAAGATACTATTAAAGGATTTAACATGATTATTGATGGTGAGTTAGATCACTTACCAGAAGCAGCTTTCAACTTGAAAGGTACTATCGAGGATGTTATCGAAGCTGGTCAAAAAATGTTAACTGAAGCATAATTTTAATTGCTTAAAGCCCAAAGCTTAAAGCTAAAGCAAATAAAAGATGATTGTAGAAATCGTGTCACCAGAAGCCACTTTATTTTCAGGAGAAGTTACCTCAGTAGCAGTTCCAGGAGTAAATGGTGAGTTCCAAATGTTAAATAATCACGCGCCTATAGTGTCATTATTAGTAAAAGGGAATGTGAAAATTGTTGGTTCTAATATTAAAATTGCTAAAGAATTTGCTGCAAAGTTTAATAAAGTAAATGAACAAACATTTTGGTTGCCTATCAATTCAGGAACTATCGAAATGAATGATAATAAAATAATTGTATTGGCTGACTAATACAATTATAAAATAAGCAAAAAGCCTGACAGTAATGTTGGGCTTTTTTTATACTTTAGATTCTAAAAAAGTTCCAAATGAAAAATACACTACTCAAATTAATAATATGTCTATTCTCAGTTTCTTTTTTATTCAGTTTTAGTCATGAACAAAAAAGTACGCCTGAATTAGTGCTCACAAATGTGAAAACAAATAAGAGTATTAAAGTTTGTGAAAAGTACAATCCTGATAAAATAGAAGCTCTTTTAGGTAAAGCAATCACATTAGACAAGGAAATTCTTGAAAAAGGAGAAGCACCAGTTTTTACCTTCAATTATGATGGTTTGGTTATGGAAATGCAAAACGATCAAATAAAACTGCTTACTATAACAAACAAGAAGTGGAAACTCAATAAATTTACTGTGGGTATTTATGTTGAAGATATTGCAGCTTTGCATGAAAAACATGAAGCCAAATTTGTAACTGATCGACGTTTCAAAGTAAAAGACTCAAAGGCGATTATTTTTGCTCAGGTCAATAGTATTCAGCAAGTAACTAAAATAGGGGTTGTGTTTTAATGATGGGGAATGAAAAAATCGCCACAGTTTTTGAAGATACAATGTCTAAAACGCACATTATTATGGCTTCAATAATGTATACGTTTGCCTTTTGCCCTTTTATTGGGTTAATGTATTTGATTTTTAAGTTTGATTTAAGAGATATTGTAATAATAATAGAATTGTTCGCATACGCTATAAGTATCTCTGTTTTTTTTGTTGTGCCAGCAATTAAGATTTCTGAAGAAAATATAGTAAAGGTTGATTTGAATAAAAAGAGACTTTTTAATGAGTATAGAGTGGTTTTATATAAAAAAATAGAGATTACAGATGTAGAAGATTTTGATTATGTAGCTATTAATAGCAATGCATTTGGATACACAATTACACTATGGTATCAATATAATGGATATAGGCATATACAACTTTTAACATTTTACAAAAAGAATAAAGCCTTTCTTTATGCCAAATCTTTATGTAAAGTTATAGATGTGGATTTATTGGATAAAATTGATATAAATAATCCAACCTGGATTGATAAATCAGAGTTATGATGTTCCCTAAATCACTCCAAGAAAAACTTGATTTGCGTGATGCGAATAATGCTTTGCGTTCACTTAAGTTTTCAAATGAGTTAACAGATTTTTCTTCCAACGATTATTTAGGTTTTTCAAAATCAGAAATTATTTTTGATCAGACACATCAATTTTTGGTTGAAAATAAATATAAAACTAATGGCGCTACTGGCAGTCGATTGATTTCGGGGAATCATGAACTTTATGCATTGTCAGAAGACTATATTGCAAAATTTCATCAATCAGAAGCTGCATTACTATTTAATTCTGGGTATGACGCTAATGTGGGATTCTTTAGTAGTGTGCCTCAACGCAATGATATTATCTTTTTTGATGAATTATGTCACGCATCAATTCGAGACGGTATTCAACTTTCAAATGCTAAATCCTATAAATTCCAACATAATGATGTAGAAGATTTAGAAGATAAAATTGTAAAGTTTCAATCTTCTAATTCAAATATATTTATAGTAATTGAATCCGTTTATTCGATGGATGGCGATTCTCCTAATCTAGAAGATTTAGTTTCTCTTTCTGAAAAATATAACTGTTATTTAATAGTAGATGAAGCACATGCATTGGGAGTTTTTGGTGAAAGAGGAGATGGTTTAATTCAACTTTTAGGATTGCAAAGCAAAGTTTTTGCTCGAATTATGACCTTTGGAAAAGGGCTTGGTTGTCACGGTGCAGCCGTTTTAGGGAGTAATCAACTTAAATCATATTTGGTAAACTTCGCTCGAAGTTTTATTTATACTACAGGGCTTTCGCCACATTCTGTTGCTACAATTCTAATAGGATATAAAACATTAAGCGGGCAACCTAAATCGATTATTGATCTTAAATCTAATATTGTGTTTTTTAATCAGGAAAAAATGCGATTGGGTTTAAAACCTATGTTTGTTTATAGCAAATCAGCTATTCAATGTGCTATTGTTCAAGGAAATGACAATGTAAAACGTATTGCTCATGAATTACAAGAAAAAGGATTTGATGTAAAACCAATACTTTCTCCTACTGTTTCAGAAGGACAGGAGAGACTTCGTTTTTGCCTTCATAGTTACAATTCTCAAGAAGAAATCTTGGCCGTAATGGCTTGTCTTTACTCACTTTTGTAAATTTCTAAAAATTTTTTGTAACGTTTGGTTTATTCGATTACTTACGAGTCGTAATCAAATAAATTAAATATTATGAAAACTTCACACATTAATAAAAATACATCGGTTAATTCACTTTTGATTTTTTTAGCCTCATTTGGAATAAGTTTTTCCTTGGTTAATGAATTTGTGTTTGATAAGCCTAAAAGTGAGCTTTTAGTTATAATGATTTGTCTTTTAGTAGCTGGCTTTGCTTCTAAAAAAAGAAACCAGAGTAAAGATAATTAAATGGACGTTTCAATCATTAATCAATATTTTATCAAATAATCATCAATCTTTAAAAGTAAACAAAATGAAAAATCTAATCCAATCTTCGTTTTTAATTTTAACTTCTTTATTAGGAGGGACTGCAAATGCACAAACAAAATCTACTGAAAATAGTTTACTATGGGAAATTTCAGGGAAAGGATTAACTAAATCATCTTATTTATATGGTACTGTTCACATGATGTGTGAGTCTGATTTTAAAATAACTGATAAGACAATGAAAGCCTTCTCGAAATCTGACAAACTTGCATTAGAAATTGATATGGATGATCCATCTGAGGTAATGGCTATGCAACAATCAGCAATGAGTAAAGAACCACTTAGTAAAACTTTAAATAGTGAAGATTATAAAAAGTTAGATACTTTTCTTCAAGAAAAACTTGGACAAGGAGCTAAAACTTTCGAAAGTTATTCTTTAGCAACAATCATGAGTATGGTGATGTTTAAGTCATTAAACTGTACTCCAAAAATGTATGAATTTGAGTTTATCAAAATGGCTAAAGAAAAAAACATTGAAACCATAGGTTTAGAAAAACTTATTGATCAATTAACCTTTTTAAGTAAGGCATATTCTGATCATGAAATGATTGGTCAATTACAACATTATGATGCTGATTATTTTAACGAAATGATACCTATCTACACTTCAGAACAACTTCACAAACTTTATCAGCTAACAACAGACCCTAAATTTATGAATCAAGAATCTAAAAAGTGGATGTTAGATGTTCGAAATAACAATTGGGCAAAAAAAATGCCTGAGTTAATGAAAAAAGAAAGTGTTTTCTTTGCAGTAGGTGCAGCACATTTGGATGGTGAACAAGGTGTTATACAACTATTAAAAAAAGCTGGATATAAAGTAAAACCTATAATGAACTAACAAGCATTTTGGAATCTAAAGAAAAGGAATTTTTAAGCCGAATTGAAACTCATAAAGGAATACTCTACAAGGTTTCAAAGATGTATATGGACAATAGGGACGATCAGGACGATTTGTTTCAGGAAATTATATGTCAGCTCTGGAAAGCTTACGATACATTTAAAGGTGAAAGTCAGTTCTCCACATGGATGTATCGAGTAGCAATTAATACTTCAATCGTTTTTTTGAAAAAGGAAAAGCGAAAAGTAGATAAGTATGAAATTGCATCAGAGAACATTAAAGAGGACGAAAGTGATTCCCATATAAAAGAAAGTCAATTAGATCACTTTTATAGAGCTGTGCAAAAACTGGAAAAAATTGATAAGGCTATTATATTCTATCAATTGGAAGGGTTTTCTCATAAAGAAATTGGAGAGAATCTGGGAATTTCTGAAGGAAATGCCAGAGTCAAATTGAACAGAGCAAAAGAAAAATTAAAAGAAATTATAAAAAAACAAGGCTATGGACTTTAATGATATACAATCAGCATGGAATAATGAAGAAACCAACAAAGTAATTGTTCCTACTCAATTAGAAAAATTACAATCGGCTAATTTGCCTTTAGATAAAATTAGAAAAAATTTAAAAAAAGAATTTCTCTATCAAATTATATCAATTGTAGTATTGGCATTTATTCCTGTATTATACAAATTTACACCTTTGATAACAACTGCTTTTTATGGGTTATATGCCTTATTTGTGGTGATTTGTGCTTATTTTTTAGCAAAATTATTCTTTTTTTACAAACGATTGAATGTTGCTAATGCCAATACAAAAGATAATTTATATGACACCTATTTTGACATACGATTAAATATGGAATTGTATAAATCTTTCACTTATTCTATTGCGCCTTTTGCTTTAGCTTTTGCGACGATGATTATTTTAAAGGATAATTCTCAGGAACTTATCGATGTGATTTTGCATAAAAAATCGGCAGATTTTATCCTGGCTGGATTGTTTGGAATGTTTATTGGAGTAATGATTCCGGTTGCTTTTCTTACTGAATGGTGGGTGAATTATTTCTACGGAAAATACGCCAAAGAGATTCGAAAAGTCATTGAAGAGTTAAAAGAAGAGTAATAAAAACCCATCATAACGATGGGTTTCTTATTTTTGCAAAAATTCAACTAATGAAACTTTTTATAACAGGAATAGGAACCGATGTTGGTAAAACTATTGCCTCAGCAATTATTACCGAAGCATTAGAAGCAGATTATTGGAAACCTGTTCAAGCAGGAGATTTAGAAAATTCCGATTCTCATAAAATCAAACGATATTTATCAAACTCAAAAACTACAGTTCATAATAATAGTTATGCGTTAAATACTCCTGCCAGCCCACACTTGGCTGCAAAACTAGACGGAGTAACAATCGATTTAAAACAAATTCAAGAACCAAAAACAAAAAATCATCTCGTAATTGAAGGAGCTGGAGGTGTTTTTGTTCCCTTGAATGATGTAGATTGTGTTATAGATATAATTCAATCAGATTATAAAGTCATTGTAGTTTCAAGACATTATTTAGGAAGCATAAATCATACACTGCTAACCATTGAAGCTTTAAAAACAAGAAATCTTCCTATTGCTGGAATCATTTTTAACGGTAATGAAAACATCTCAACGGAAGAAATTATTTTAAATAAAACAGGTTTAAAAATGATTGGTCGCATAGATGATGAGCCTTATTTTGACAATAATGTGGTGAGATATTATGCTGATCAATTTCGTGAAAGTCTTCTAAATTTATAGACAATCAAATATAGAGAATAGAAAATAGACTCTACCTTTGTATTATGAGTATAGTCTTTAATCTATTCTCTATTATTTTTAATATTTATGAATTTTTCTCAAAAAGACAAACTATACAACTGGCATCCTTACACACAACATAAAACAGCTACTGATTTTCCTGTTATTGTAAAAGGAAAAGATGCATTATTGTGGGATGAAAACGGAAAAGAATATATTGATGCTATTGCATCGTGGTGGGTAAATCCTTTTGGTCATTCTAACGAAGTTATTGCGAATGCTATTTACCAACAATTAACGACTTTAGAACACGTTCTTTTTGGGGGCTTTACACATAATAAAGCTGTGGAATTGTCGGAGAAAGTATTGTCAATTTTACCTTCTAATCAAAAAAAAGTTTTTTATTCTGATAATGGATCAACAGCAGTGGAAATTGCTATCAAAGCATCACTTCAGTTTTTTTATAATAAAGAAGAAAGAAGAACAAAAATAATTGCTTTTGAAGATGCTTTTCATGGGGATACCTTTGGAGCGATGGCTGCTAGCGGAATTTCTTTTTTTACCGAAGCTTTTCAAGGTTCGTTACTTGAAGTAGTTCGAATTCCAGTTCCGAATTCAGAAAATGAAGAAAAAGTTTTAAATACATTGGAGAATTTGCTTCAATCCAATCAATTTGCAGCGTTCATTTTTGAGCCTTTGGTACTTGGTGCAGCGGGAATGGTAATGTATGAAGCTTCAGCGTTAGATAAATTAATTGCGATTTGTAAAAAACACCAAGTGTTTACCATTGCAGATGAAGTAATGACAGGTTTTGGAAAAACGGGAAGAACTTTTGCTTGTGATTATCTGACTCAAAAACCAGATATGATGTGTTTGTCAAAAGCATTGACAGGAGGAACAATCCCTATGGCCATCACAACTTTTACTCAAGAAATTTTTGATGGATTCTATAGTGATGATGTAAATAAGGCATTGTTCCACGGACATACTTTTACAGCAAATCCTACAGGGTGTGCAGCGGCTTTAGCAAGTATACAATTGTTAGAATCAGATGTGATTCAGCAAAATATTGCACAAGTTCATCAATTGCATTTAGCATTTCAGGAAAAAATAAAAACCCATCCCAAAGTAAAAACTACTCGAGTTTTAGGAGTGATATTTGCTTTAGAAATTAAAACCGAAGGTCAGGAAAGTTACTACGGGAATCTCCGTAACAAGTTGTATAATTTCTTTATCGAAAATGGAATCATTTTAAGACCCGTAGGTAATATTGTTTACATTTTGCCACCCTACATTATTAGCGAAAACCAATTAAAAAAAGTATACGAAACTATTGAAAAAGCTCTAGAAATAGTATAGTTTTCTTTGGGTTCTTTGCAAAAGCTTTGCGACCTTTGTAAACAAATTCAACTGGTTTGAAACAAAAAATTGCTATTACTTCTTTAAGTTCTATATCGGCATTGGGTAATACGCCTGATGAAATATGGAATAATTATTTATCTGATAAATCTTTTATAGACTATAAAGTTTTTAATGGGAAGCATACTCCTGTGGCTCAAATTCCTGAAAGAGTTAAAACCGAATTGAAAGAGTTACGAAATTCAGATTCAAAGTATAGAGCTTTAGATGAAACGGTTTTGATGGCTATTTTAGCTTCAAGAGATGCGGTTAAAAAAGCAGGATGGGACTCAGGTGAAAACTTCGGAATCAATATAGGTTCGTCACGAGGTGCAACACAATTGTTTGAAAATCATCATAAAGAATTTATAGAAACTGGTAAAACAGCTACTTTAACATCGCCTACAACTACTTTAGGGAATATTTCGTCTTGGGTTGCCCATGATTTAAAAAGTAAAGGATTAGCAATTTCACATTCAATTACTTGTTCAACAGCATTGCATGCCATTTTAAATGCTGTAGCTTGGTTACAATCGGGCATGGCTACCAAGTTCTTGGTTGGAGCCAGTGAATCTCCTTTAACCGATTTTACTTTGGCACAAATGGATGCTCTTAAAATTTACAGTAAAGAACTAGGCGAATATCCTTGTCGAGCTTTAGATTTAGAAAAAAAGAAAAACACTATGGTTTTAGGTGAAGGTGTTGCTGTGGCTTGTTTAGAAGTAGGTGAGAATGATAAGGCCTTGGCTTATGTGGAAGGAATAGGGTATGCAACAGATGATTTAGAACATAATATTTCAATTTCTGAAGAAGCTAAATGTTTTCAGGAATCTATGAAAATGGCTTTGCAAAATACTCCGTTGGATGAAGTTGATGCTATAGTAATGCACGCTCCAGGAACTATAAAAGGCGATTCGTCGGAATATAAAGCAATTCAAAAGGTATTTGGCACTTCGTTGGTTGCTGAGCTTGCTAAAGCACCTTTACTAACTACAAACAAGTGGAAACTGGGACACACCTTTGGAACCTCAGGAATGCTTAGTGTAGAATTGGCAATACTAATGATGCAAAATAATACATTTATACCGGTGCCTTTTGTGTCAAAACAAACAATTAAAAAACCAATTAGAAAAGTATTGGTTAATGCAGTAGGATTTGGTGGGAATGCAGTGAGTATTTTGTTGACTTTGTGATAAATTTTGTGTCCTTTTTGTGAAAAATATTTTTTAAGCACAAAAAGTGTGTCTTTTTTGCAAATTAAATTATTTAGACACAAAATCTGTGTCCTTTTTATGAAAAATATTATTTAGACACAAGTTTTAAGCAGATTCTAATTCATTCATTTTGTCATAAACCAAATAGCTTTCCCATCCTTTTCGAAGTAAATAATCTGAAACTTTTTTCTTTTTTTTCTGAGGATTATTTTCTAAAATACTGTTCCATTGCTTTTCTGCTAAAAGATGGAAATTTTCAATGTAGGTTTCATGTGGGATTTCTTTTAATGCTTTAGTTATGTTGTATTTAGAAATATTTCGTAATTTTAATTCGTTTTCAATTCTAAATTTCCCCCATTTTTTAATGTTATGTTTTCCTCTTGCAAAGCTACAGGCAAATCGTTCTTCGTTTAAGAAGTTATCTTCTATTAGATGAACAATGATGTGGTCTACTGCTTGAGGTACCATACCTAGAGATTTCAGTTTCTTGATAACTTCGTCATGACACCTGTCTTGATAAGAGCAGTAATGTTCTAATTTTTTTGTTGCTTCTTCTACAGTATATACTTTTGAATTCATGCGGTAAAAATATCAAAAACTGTCTAAAAAATTAAAAAAGTAAGAAATTACATATTTAACAAAAATGCGAAAATCTCAGGTTTTATCGACGATTGACGAAATTTAACGATAAAATTAACTATAATTTATTTTTTTATTCGGGGAGAATAATATATTTGTCCGCTTTATATTAAACTAAGTAGTTGGTTTTCATAGAGCGTTTTACACAATTAAAACAGAGATATATGAGAATTAAATTACTTATTTTTTCTTTACTTTTTAGCGTTGTAGTATGGGGACAGACTTCTGTACAAAATTTTGGAACAGGTACAGGCTCAAATACCACAACTACAGGGAATACAACATTGATTCCAAATCCAACAAGTGGCACTACATGGGCTAGAGGAGGAAATGGAGGTTCAGTAAATCTAGTTACAACGTCTAATCCATTAGGAACGACAGGAGCTTATGTTAGGGCTGTAGCACCTACAGGTGCAGCGGTTGTTAAATTTTCTCCATGGGTCGGATATACTGGTGGAACAGAGTTTTATACATCCTTTAAAGTTTTATTTGGGGATTCATCTGCAAATAATACTGCAACATCAGGAACTTGGGCTTTTTATCAAGGAGCTGGCGGGATGTATTCTGATGCAAATGATTTTTCGGGAGCTCAAGTTTTTACAGGACTTCGATTCACTTATGGAGCAGGAGGTTCAATAACTTTAAATAATAGAGCGGCAGGTGCTTGGAGTACAGCAGGCTTGACAACTTCAACGTTTAGTTCGGGTACTGTCTATACTATTGAAATTGTTGGAAATAATAAAACTAGTGGAACTATAAATTATACTTATAATTGTGTTGCGCGAACAGTTGCGGTACAAAAATTTGACCTTTACATTAATGGAACATTAGTGGGTGATGATTTGGCTGAAGCACAATTGTCGGCAAATGCGTCGATTAATTCAGGAACTTTTATTGGAACAAATAGTACAAGTAATGTTTCCAATGTTTTTGTAGATGATGCAATAACTTATAATGCAGTGCCATCTTCAATAGGTACCAGTAGTCACACAGTAACTTTTAATGCAAATGGTGGGTCTGGAAGTATGTCACCTCAAACTTCTTGTGGTTCTGCAAATCTTACAACTAATACATATACGAATTCAGGTTTTACTTTTAATGGTTGGAATACTGCTAGTAATGGAAGTGGAACATCTTATACCGATGGTCAAACGTATAATTTTTCTGCAGATATAACTTTATATGCACAATGGACACCAGTTGCTTCTGGAAACATAATTACGGTAACACAAGCCACTGGTGGTACAATCTCACCAGGAACAAGTTCAGGAATTACTAACGGTAGTAATTTAGACTTTACGGCTTCACCAACTTCATGTTATGATTTTACTAATTGGGTAGTTGACGGATCTAATGTAGGAAATTCTAATCCATATTCATTTACCAACATAACGGCTAATCATACTATTACTGCAGTTTATACTATAAAGACTTTTGCAATTAGTGCCAATGCAGGTGTTAATGGTTCTATAAGTCCTAATGGTGTTACAAATGTAAATTGTGGGAGCAATCAAACTTATACAATTACTCCTAATGCAGGTTATTTGGTTCAAGACGTTTTGGTTGATGGCGTTTCTTTAGGTTCAATAACATCTTATACTTTTAATAACGTAACAGCTACGCATACTATAAGTGTGACTTTTACTTCCCCATGTTTTTCTGAAGATTTTGCAAGTATTCTTGCAGGAGATAATACTACAACTGGGGGTTCTGGAACTTTATGGTCAGGTAATACTAATTTCCCTGCTGCTGCAAACTCAAGCGCTTATAACGCAGGTGGGGCTGTTAAATTAGGTACTTCAAGTGTTCCCGGTTATATTACTTCAAAGACTTTGACTGGTTTATCGGGGAATTTAGCAGTTGTTTTTGATGTTAAGGGTTGGACTACTGTAGAAGGGGATATAAAAGTTACTTTAGGAGGTAGTGTTCAAACTGTCAGCTATACGGCAGTTATGGCTGGTAGCTTTGAGACTAAAACATTAAATTTTACAGGAATTCCTCTAAATCCTACTTTAAAAATAGAAACCACAGCTAAAAGAGCTTTTATAGATAATGTTAAAATTATTTGTGGAGCACCTTTGTCTCCATGTACAACGCCAAGTGCTCAGGCTACATTATTAAACTTTTCTTCAGTAACATCGACATCTTTTAATGGTGCATATACTGCTGCTTCACCAGTTCCTAGTGGATATTTAGTTGTTTATAGTACAAATGCTACATTATCTGCTTTAGATTTGCCTGTTGATGGAGTAACTTATTCTCTTGGAAATTCTATTGGTGATGGAACTGTAGCTTATGTTGGAAATGGGAATTCATTTTCAGTTTCAGGATTAACATTAGGCACAACATATAACGTGTTTATTTTTTCATATAATTCAGGAACTTGTATTACTTCATATAACACAAATTTACCATTGACAGGAAATGTTACAACAGTTTCAATGATAAATGATTTATGTAATAATGCAACGACTTTAATTGTAAATGCAGCTCCTGTGGCTGGTGATATGACAGGTTCTACATTAACAGCACCATTTACTAAAAAAGATCGTTGGTATACCTTTACAGCAACCTGTTCAAGTACACATGCCATTACAGTCTCAGGTTTTACAGGAGATATAGATATTGAGTTGTTTTCAGGAAGTTGTCCTACAACAACAACATTTATAGATAATTCAAACGGTGCTACTTCGACAGAAACAATAAGTATTGTGTTAACTGCAGGAACAACTTATTATGTTCGCGTATTAGCATTTGATACAACTGCAGAGACTTCTGGATTTAATGTGGGTGTAACTGCAGGAAGTTCATTAAATATAAGTAATACAGGAAGCCCAGCAGCAGGAAATATTAATACTGGTACAAATAATGTTGTAATTATGGGAGTTACTACAACTCCAGCTTGCGCAACTAGTTATGATGTATCTTCCATAATATTGACTAAAGCGGCTACTTCAACTGTTGCTTCAACAGATATTTCTAATTTTAGAATATTTTATGATGCAAATTCAAATGGAGTTGTTGATGGTGCAGAAACTTCAGTTTCAGGTGCTGGTATTGCTTTGAGTGCATCAATGAGCTTTACTTTAGTAGGGCAAACAGGATTAACAACAGAGAAAAGATATCTATTAGTAGCAGACGTATCGGCTACTGCAGTAGTGGGAAGAAAAATAAAAGTAGATTTGTCACCTAACAGTAATTTAGTTGCGACGATTAACCCAGCAGGAACTAAAAATGGTATTGCTTTAGGAAATGTACAAACTATAGTTACACCATCATGTACACCAGTTACAATTGTGTCTGTAATGCCTGCATCAGGTCCTGTGGGGACGCAAGTAACCATAACAGCATCTACAGGTAATTTAACTTCGGCTACTGCTTCTTTTAATGGAGTTGCTGGAACAATTGTTTCAAGTTCGGCTACTCAATTAGTGGTTACAGTACCAACTGGCGCAACAACTGGAAATTTAATTGTGACAGATGCTCAACCGTGTTCTTCGGCTGCAATTGCTTTTACGGTTGTAGATAAGGATATAACTTCATGTCAAAGTTCATCTTTGATAACAGATTTGTTTATTTCTGAAGTTACAGACGCTTCTTCAGGATCTTTAACTTATGTAGAAATTTATAACGGTACATCAAGCTCTATTGATATGGCTGCATTAAATTATGCTGTTAGATTTACAAATTACAATGGTACTTTAAATGACGGTGCTTCTGGAGTAGATGTTGACTTATCATTAGCTGGGGTATTAGCTCCTGGAGATAAATTTATTTTTGGCACAACAGTTGGTACAGCTTGTGTCGTTCCGGGAGGCAATGGTAGTTTAGCTAATCAAACTGGAGTTCATTCTGGAATTAATAATAATGATTTAGTAAAATTAGTAAAAGGAGGAGCGGTAATAGATGTTTGGGGATTTGCAGATGATACGCGTTTCTGGATTACTGATTTAGGATTAGGTGACAGAGGTTATGATTTCGAAAGAAAGAATACTGTTTCGGCGCCTTCTACAACTTTTAATGCAAATGACTGGATAATTATAGATTGGGATAGTTGTAGTGATGATTATTCAAACATAGCAACATATATTCCGGTTGCGGCAACTCCAGTGATAACTATACAACCAACAATTTCTGTAAGTTGTACAACAACCTCAGCAAATTTGAGTGTTACAGCAAATGAAGGATATTCAGGAGGAAATCCATTGGCATATCAATGGTATGTAGTAGCTCCAAATACAGCTACTTGGACTCCAGTAACTAACGGAGGAATATATTCTGGAGCAACTTCAGCTAATCTTGTAATATCATCGGTTGCAACTTTAGATGGATATCAGTTTTATTGTCAAGTAAGAGAAAATACTGCTACATGTTATATAGCTTCTAATTCAGTATTCGTTTCTGTACCTTCAACTGTTTGGAATGGTACAATTTGGACGAAAGGAGCGCCTGATACTGCTAAAATTGCAGTTATTGATGGGAATTATGACACAGCCGCTAATGGTGATTTTGAATGTTGTAGTTTGTTTGTGAATACAAATTATACATTAACTATCAAAGGCGGGGATTTTGTTGCTGTTATTAATAATATTACAAACAGTGGTACATTAAACATAGAAAACAATGGTTCATTAGTTCAGGTTAATGATGTAGGGGTGAATACTGGTGTTATTAACATGCAAAGAACTGCTTTTGTAGATTATAGAGATTATGTTTATTGGTCAACACCTGTTGCTAATTTTAATTCAGCAAATATATCTACCTTCTCAAACAATAGTAATTTGTATAAATGGATTCCAACAGTTCCTGGTAACGGAATTGGAGATTTTGGTAATTGGACAAACGGTACAGAAACAATGGTACTTGGGAAAGGATACATTGAAAGAGGACTTAACAATGCTTCATTAAATTCACCTACGAACTTTACTAGTACATTTACTGGTGTACCAAATAATGGCAGTATTACAACTTCTATTTCAAGAGGCACATATAACACAGTTGGAGTTTATCCTTCACCATACTCTCCAACAAACGCTACACAAGATGATGATAACTGGAATTTATTAGGAAATCCGTATCCATCTTCAATATCAGTAGATGCATTCTTAACAGCTAATTCAAGCAATTTAGATGGGTTTGTTAAAATTTGGTTACACGGTATTGCTCCAAACACATCAGCTGCAGACCCGTTTTATAATAATTATAGTTACAATTATGATTCAAACGATTATTTAACATATAACCTTTCAGGACCTTCAACTCCTGGGGTATTTGATGGATACATTGGAGCAGGACAAGGTTTCATAACTAGAATGTCGACAACAAGCATTTCTACATCAGCAACAGCTGTTTTTAATAATAGTATGAGAAGTAAAACGTACAGAAACGATCAATTTTACAGAAACTCAAATAATAATGTGAGTGTACTTCCTCAGGGTAGAATTTGGATTGATTTAGTTTCTTCTACAGCAAGTAGTTCAACACTTGTTGCTTATGTAAATGGGGCTACAAATGGTAAAGATCAAATGTATGATGCAGATGCTAATTTAAAAGCTAATTTTAGTATTTATTCATTATTAGAAGGGTATGATAGAAACATTATTCAAGGAAGAAGCTTGCCTTTTGATCAAAACGATCAAGTACCGTTGGCAGTAAAAATACCATCTAATGGTAATTATACTATTGGAATTAAAGATGTAGATGGTTTCTTTAATAATGCAAGTCAGTCTATTTATTTAGAAGATAAACTATCAAATGCAATTCATGACCTACGTTCAGCTCCATATCACTTTACAAGTACTAGTGGTGAATTTGTAGATCGTTTTGTGTTGCGTTATACAAATCAAACATTAGGAAATGATCATTTTGAAGTTTTAGATAATAGTGTAAAGGTTTATACTTCAGATAATAGTATAGTAATAAATTCATTGGTAGAGTCAATAAAAACATATGAAATCTACAATGTTTTAGGACAAATGTTGGTAAGTAAAAAACAAGTTAAAGTTAACAAGGCAGAAGAAACTTCATTACAAAAAACGAATCAAGCACTTATAGTAAAAGTGACTTTAAAAAACGGTAAGTCTTTTACTAAAAAAATCCTTCATTAAGAGTGATTTAGTCTAAAATATATTATGCTAAAATGGGGCTTTATAAAGCCCCATTTTTTATTAATTCTTCTCGGTTAGGGAATTATTTAAATTAACTTGAATTTAATCTTTTTTAAGTGTTTCTCATTAGTTTGATTTATAGATTATTGCTATTTTTGCACCGCTAAACTGAATCTTACTAAACCTAACTTGTCATGAGAATGATTTTATTTGCATTGTTGCTGTTTTCGGCGACCAATGCTCAATGTGTTTACCCTACGGGTAATACGCTTAATGGTAGTGCACAAACATTTTGTGTTGGAAACCCAACTAATAGTATTACAATTAACAATGTAAATTCCAAAAATTACACTTTAATTAATGTTGTAAAAGGTTTTACTTATACCTTTTCTGTTGGTGATGTATATTCTGGAAGTAACGAAAAATTAGATATCTATAACGCAACAAGTAATTCTAATATTGCAAATGCGTCTGGTTCTGCTGGAACTTCAATAAATAATTGGGTAGCTACTTATTCAGGACAAATTAAACTAGTTCTATCTAGAGGATCTTGCAGTAATTCAGACACAACAAATGTCTCAGTAACGATTCAATTAGTTAATGTAGGCAATACCCAAGATAATCAAAATAATTTTGGTACGGATACTTGGGTTGGGCATGTTTATAACTGGTTGGGTTCTCCGCCTCCGGGGGGTACTTCTCCGTCTGCACCAGCAGCAACATTGCCATTTGATAGTGCTAGTTATGTTGGATATTATACTATACCATCGGAATCAATTGTAGAAGGTTTTGGAGGTGATAATAACTGCTTGCCAATATATTCTAATGGTGTGGTACGAACAAATATGCAAACGGAAACTTTTGCTGTTAGATATAAAATGCGATCTACAAGACCTGCTGGTTGTTACATTGCAACGATTAGGGGAGATGATGGAATTCGTTTGTATAATGATGGAGTTTTGGTTTTTAATTCTTGGATTCAGCAAGTAGCGACCACATATAGCAATGTGTTAATTTATTTGGATGGAAGTGCTGATTTGGTTTTTGATTTTTATGAAAATTCAGGAGGGAATATAGCGGAATTTAGTTTAACTCCGTTTAACACTAATTTAAACTCAATAACAGCACCTTCTAATTCGATAGTATGTTCTGGAAGTCAATCTGGAGTTATTGATGGTTCTTCATTTGTGTATAATGGTTCTTCAGTAAATCCTACAATTGCATTTCAATGGCAGTCTTCTACAGATAATGTTACCTTTACTGATATTGCAAGTGCAACTTCAGAAGATTATACCCCTCCAGCAATTACAACTTCTACTACTATTGTAAGATATTATAGAAGACAGGTTTCGGCCGTTTCAAATACTTCGGCATGTAAGTTTTCAAGTAACTCTATAGCCATTACTACTACTGGTGGTACAGCTACTACCTCGCCAAGTGCAAATGCAGGATCAGGAGCAACTTGTTCACAAATAACAACCAATTGGAGTGCGATGGTAGGTGCAAGTTCATATCTGTTAGATGTTTCTACAAGTTCGACTTTCGCATCTTTCGTGTCAGGATATAATGGATTGAATGTAGGTAATGTTACAAGTTATATTGTTACAGGCTTAACAGCAAATACTACTTATTATTATAGACTAAGAGCGAATTACACTTGTGGTCTAAGTAGTAATTCTAATCCAATTAGTTATTCTACTCTAGCAATAGTTGCTCCGGTAGCAACTGCGGCAACAGCTATTTCTTGTGGTGATTTTACGGCAAATTGGAATGCGTCTCCTTATGCAACTAGTTATACTATCGATGTAGCTACATCAAATACATTTACAGCTGGAACTATAATAGCGGGTTACTCTGGATTAAATGTTGGTAATGTTACCTCTTTTAATGTAAGTGGTACAACAGAAAGCACATTGTATTATAGAATTAGCGCTGTGGCTGCATGTGGAAATAGTAGTTATTCTAATGTAATTACTGTAACTACTCCTACAACTACATGGAATGGTACTGCATGGAGTAATGGAGTTTCTAGCTCATCTAAGATTGCAATTATTGATGGTAATTATAATACGGCCACAAATGGAAATTTTGAATCTTGTAGTTTATTGGTAAATAATGGGTATGTATTGACTATAAAAAGTGGTAACTCTGTTACCATAGTTAATAATTTGACAAATAATGGCACAATTAATATAGAGAATAATGGTTCTTTAGTTCAGGTTAATAATTCAGGTGTAAATTCAGGTAACATTAATATGCAAAGAACTGCATTTATCGATTTCCGTGATTATGTGTATTGGTCAAGTCCTGTTGCAAATTTTAATTCTGCCAATATATCTACTTATTCAAATAATAATAGTCTTTACAAATGGATTCCTACTGTTGTAGGTAATGGAGTTGGTAATTTTGGTAATTGGGTAAATGGGACAGAGACAATGGTTATTGGTAAAGGCTATATTGAAAGAGGTCTAAACAATGCTCCATTGAACTCGCCAGTTAACTTTACTACCACTTTTGTTGGAGTGCCTAATAATGGTGTTCTTACTACGCCTATATCACGAGGCACTTATAATACTGTTGGAACCTATCCTTCGCCGTATTCTCCAACTAATGCTGCACAAGATGACGATAATTGGAACTTGTTAGGTAATCCATATCCTTCAGCAATATCTGCAAATGCATTTTTAACCGCCAACTCAAGTAATTTAGACGGTTTTGTTAAAATTTGGTTGCATGGTATTGCTCCTAACACTTCAGCTTCAGATCCGTTTTATAACAATTATGGATATAATTATGACCCTAATGATTATTTAACTTATAATCTTTCAGGTCCTTCAATACCTGGAGTATTTGATGGTTATATTGGCTCAGGCCAAGGTTTTATCACTAGAATGTCTGCAACAAGTGCATCTACATCAGCAAATGTTATTTTTAACAACAGTATGAGAAATAAAATGTACAGAAACGATCAATTTTACAGAAACTCAAATAATAATGTGAACGCCCTTTCTCAAGGTAGAATTTGGATTGATTTAGTTTCTTCTACAGCGAGTAGTTCAACACTTATTGCTTATGTAGATGGTGCTACAAACGGTAAGGATCAAATGTATGATGCAGAGGCTAATTTGAAAACTACTTTTGATATTTATTCATTACTAGAAGGGTATGATAGAAATATTATTCAGGGAAGAAGCTTACCTTTTGATCAAAACGATCAAGTGCCTTTAGCTATAAAAATACCATCTAATGGTAATTATACAATAGCTATTAAAGATGTTGATGGGTTCTTTACAGAAGCCAGTCAAGGGATTTATTTAGAAGACAAACTATCAAATATGATCTATGATTTACGTTCATCTCCATATCACTTTACAAGTACAATTGGAGAGTTTACAGATAGATTTGTGTTACGTTATACAAATCAAACATTAGGAAATGATCCGTTTGAAGTTTTAGATAATAGTGTGAAAATTTATGTTTCAGATAATAGTATTGTTATCAACTCTTTTGTTGAATCAATTAAAACTTATGAAATCTATAATGTTTTAGGGCAAACTTTAGTAAGTAAAAAACAAGTTAAAGTTAACAAGGCAGAAGATACTTCAATACAAAAAAGCAATCAAGCTCTTATTGTAAAAGTGACTTTAGAAAATGGAAAATCAATTACGAAAAAAGTTATATACTAAGCTTTTGTAATTATTTAATAAAAGAAAATCCCTCAAACGAGGGATTTTCTTTTTTGTTGAAAACTTGTTACTTTAATGAAATAAAAAACAACTATTTTTACTAAAAATAATTCGATTTAAAATTTAGGAATAATGAGTTCAGAAAAAGAAGCCAAACTAAAAGCGCTACAGCTTACTTTAGATAAATTAGACAAAGCATACGGTAAAGGAACCGTAATGAAAATGGGAGATAAAGCTATCGAAGAAGTTGAAGTAATTGCTTCAGGTTCGTTAGGATTAGACTTGGCTTTAGGTGTAAATGGATATCCAAAAGGAAGAATTATCGAAATTTTTGGGCCAGAATCATCAGGTAAAACTACATTAACATTACACGCTATTGCCGAGGCTCAAAAGGCAGGAGGAATAGCTGCCTTTATTGATGCAGAACATGCTTTTGATCGTTTTTATGCCGAAAAACTAGGAGTAGATATTGACAATTTAATTATTTCTCAGCCAGATAATGGAGAGCAAGCATTAGAAATTGCAGAAAACTTAATTCGTTCAGGAGCTATTGATATTGTGGTTATTGACTCTGTTGCAGCGTTAACTCCAAAAAGTGAAATTGAAGGTGAAATGGGAGATTCAAAAATGGGTCTTCATGCACGTTTAATGTCACAGGCTTTAAGAAAATTAACAGCAACAATTAGTAAAACACATTGTACAGTTTTCTTTATTAACCAGTTGCGTGAAAAGATTGGTGTAATGTTTGGAAACCCTGAAACGACTACAGGTGGTAACGCTTTAAAATTCTACGCTTCGGTACGTTTAGATATTCGTCGTTCATCTCAAATTAAGGATGGTGAAAATGTTTTAGGAAATAGAACAAAAGTAAAAGTTGTTAAAAATAAAGTAGCACCACCTTTTAGAACTGCAGAGTTTGATATTATGTACGGTGAAGGAGTTTCAAAAACTGGAGAGATTTTAGATTTAGCTGTTGAATTTGAGATTATTAAAAAGGCTGGATCATGGTTCAGTTATGGAGATACTAAATTAGGACAAGGACGTGATGCAGTTAAGGCTTTAATAAAAGATAATCCTGAATTAGCAGATGAACTGGAACTTAAAATTAAGCAACTTATAAAAGAAAACGAAAATTAATAAATATATGAAAGCCTCAAATTTAACTTTTGAGGCTTTTGTTTTTTAAATAGCTTATGTAACTTAGTGTTTTAAAATGAGTAAACTATGAAAAAGTTATTGTTTTTTGCTTTAGCAATTGTCACTTTTGGTTGCTCAAAAGATGACTATACAGAAGTTCATTATGAATATGTACCAGTGAATAGTGTTCAATTACCTTCTGAATTTAAAAAGGATAGTATTTATGAGTTGCCCTTTACTTATGTAAGACCTAGCACATGTCATTTTTTTAATGGATTCTATTATGACAAAAAATCAAATGTAAGAACAGTTGCAGTTATAAACGGTGTTTTTGAACAAGATAATTGTACAGCAGCAACAGTTAATCCTATAACCGAAATTTTAAAATTTAAACCTACCACAGAAGATAGTTACATTTTTAAAATCTGGAAAGGGGAGGATTCAAACGGAAACGATGTTTATGAAGAAACTGAGATTCCTGTAGTGCCTTAAACTATTTGTTGGTTTCTTTTTCTAGACGAACTAATTCGTCATACATAATTTTATGAGCGTCATCTCGAATTGTTTTTCGATCATGATGCTCTTTTGTTTTGGTCTCTATGAATTTTAAAATTTTAACTCTTAATTTTCCTGGACTTCCGCTAAAAAAAGTATAGGAAAATCTTCTTTTGTTGTCAGGGAAAATCATAGGAACAATTGGGAGGTTATGGTCTAAGGCCAAATTAAAAGCTCCTGTTTTAAAACTATCTAGAATAATGCTTTCGTCATCTGGAACTTTTCCTTCAGGAAAAATGCAAATACTTAGCTTTTGATTTATTCTTTTCTGAGCTCGCTCATATACTTGTTGTCTGCTTTTTGGGCTGTCTCGATCAACCATAATTACTGCTCGTTTATAAAAGAATCCAAAAAGAGGGATTTTTACCAATTCTTTTTTTCCTACAAACACAAAAGGATTTTTTACAGTTACTAACATCAGCATAATGTCAACCATTGAGGTATGGTTGGCAATAAACATATAACTTTTTTGAGGAATAATTTCTTCTTCAGCTTCTGTTTTTGGATAAAACCCTGCTCCGTATAAAATTACTTTGGCCCAAATTCTGGCCATTTTAAAAAAATGAGGGTACCAACTTTCTTTTAAAAAAGAAAGGAATAAAAAAGGAAACATTACAATGATAGGGAGTAATACTAAAATGTAAAACCAAACACGCCAAAGAATCCAAAAAGGTATTTTTATTATTTTCATAGTGTCAAAAATACACAATCACTTTAAAAATCTCACAAAAGAATTAACTTTGCTAAAAATAGACAAAATTTACAATGGCAAAAATACTTACAGGAATTCAAAGTACTGGAACCCCACATTTAGGGAATTTATTAGGAGCGATTTTACCTGCAATTGAAATAGCGAAAAATCCAGCTAATGAATCGTTTCTTTTTATCGCCGATTTACATTCCATTACACAAATCAAAAACGGTGAGACATTAAGAGGAAACACAAATAGCACAGCTGCTGTATGGCTTGCCTGTGGACTAGATCCTGAAAAAGTTATTTTTTATCGCCAAAGTGATGTTCCTCAAACTACAGAGTTGTCATGGTATTTGAGTTGTTTTTTTCCTTTTCAACGTTTAACATTAGCGCATTCATTCAAAGATAAAGCAGATAGATTAGAAGATGTAAATGCTGGTTTGTTTACGTATCCTATGCTTATGGCGGCTGATATTTTATTATATGATGCAGAAGTGGTACCGGTAGGTAAAGATCAGTTACAACATCTTGAGATTACTCGTGATGTAGCTTCTCGTTTTAACCATCAAATGGGAGAAACGTTTGTTTTACCTGAAGCTTTGACTAGTGAAGATACTAAGTTAGTTCCAGGGACAGATGGTGAAAAAATGAGTAAATCTAGAAACAATATTATCAATATTTTTCTTGATGATAAAGCACTTCGCAAGCAGGTAATGAGCATTGAAACTGATAGCACACCACTTGAAGAACCTAAAAATCCTGATACTTGTAAAATATTTACAATCTTTAAATTATTGGCTAACGAAGAACAAATTGCCGAAATGAAAGAGAAGTATAAAAATGTAAATCGTGATTTTGGTTACGGTCATGCTAAACAAGCTTTGTTCGAATTAATTATTGAAAAGTTTGCTGTAGAAAGAGAGCGTTACAATTATTACATGAACAATCTGGATGAATTAGAAGGATTGTTGCATCAGGGAGCTCAAAAAGCATCTGTAATTGCAGATGGAGTTTTAAAAAGAGTTCGTACTAAATTAGGTTACTAAAAGACTTTCAAATTAATAAAAAAATCCCAAACAATTCACTTAGCTTGTCGAAGGAATGTTTGGGATTTTGCTTTTATAAGTTTTACTCTTCCTGCAAGGCGTTCCAGCCCCTTGCTTTTAGCTCAATTTTAGTATTGGCACGAGTTACTAAATGAATACCTTCGTTTTCTTGAGTCATGTGACCAATAACGGTGAAGTTTGGATTTCCTTTTATTTTGTCGAAGTCGTCTATTTTAATAGTGAATAGTAACTCATAATCTTCTCCACCGTTTAAAGCAATAGTAGTTGAATCAATATTAAACTCTTCGCAAACATTAATAAACTGAGGATCTAATGGAAGCTTGTCTTCATAAAGATTACAACCAACACCAGATTGTTTACAGATGTGCATGATTTCTGAAGATAATCCGTCAGAAATGTCAATCATCGCAGTAGGTTTAATATCCAATGCTTTTAAAATTTCTGCTACATCTTTTCGTGCTTCTGGTTTAAGTTGTCTTTCAATTAAGTAAGTATAATTGTCTAAATCAGGTTGGTTATTAGGGTTGACTTGAAACACTTGTTTTTCTCTTTCCAAAACCTGTAATCCCATATATGCAGCTCCTAAATCTCCTGAAACCACTAATAAATCACCTTGTTTTGCTCCATTACGGTAAGTAATATCTTCTGCATCGGCTTCTCCTAAAGCAGTAATAGAAAGTATTAGTCCTTTTTGTGAAGAGGTTGTATCACCTCCAACAACATCTACATTATATTGTTTTGCTGCCAAAGTGATTCCTTCGTACAATTCTTCCAGTGCTTCTAAAGGAAAACGATTTGAAACAGCTACCGAAACCGTAATTTGAGTTGCTTTGGCGTTCATGGCATAAATATCCGAAACATTCACCACAACCGCTTTATAACCTAAATGCTTCAATGGCATGTAAGCTAAATCAAAATGAACACCTTCAATTAGTAAATCGGTAGAAACGATTGTTTTTTTGTTTTGGAAGTCCAAAACGGCAGCATCATCACCAATTCCTTTCAGGGTTGAGGTGTTTTTTATTTCGAAATGTTTTGTCAAATGGTCAATCAAACCGAATTCGCCCAATTGAGCAATGCTGGTTCTTTGTGGTGTTTTATCTTCTATCATGTTTGTCAAATTTCTGAACGACAAAGGTACAAAGTTTTTTAGGCTTAAAATTTTTTAAAATTCGATTTTACTACTGACAAACTGTTGTCACTTGCCCATCTTAATTTTGTTTCAGTAATCATTAAAACACTTAAAAAATGAACACAGAAGCAGTTTCACAGGTAATCAGTCAAGAAGATTTATTAAAACACTGGCAAGGTCACAGAGCATTAACAAGACGTGTAATCGAATTATTTCCTGAAAAAGATTTCTTTGAATTTTCGGTTGGAGGAATGCGTCCGTTTGCAAAACTGGCAGATGAACTTTTAGCAATTGCAGCTCCAGCTTTAAGAGGTATCGTGAACAGAGATGTGCAACCTTTTACAGAAGGCTCAACGCAGGGTTTTACAACAAAATCTCAATATTTAGAACAATGGGACAAAGACACAAAAGAGATTGATACGCTTTGGCAACAATTGTCGCTAGAGGATTTTAGCGACACTTTTAATCTTTTCGGACAGTATGAATTCCCGATTATCCAGAACATTCTTTATTTTATTGATAACGAAGTACACCATCGCGGACAGGGCTATTTGTATTTGAGAGCATTAAATATAGAGCCACCATTTTTCTGGGAAAGACAATAATGAGTAAGTTGATATAATCCTAAACTATTAAGTTTGGGATTGTTTTTTTTGAAGTAATCTGTTTGTGTTCAGTTCTAGTAATTCAAGAACACGATCTTTTAATTCGTCTGGTTCAAGTATATCTGCATGATCTGCAAACATTAAATACCACCTTGGGAAACTTTCCTTAATGTCAAAGCACATGAAAGTCATTTCGACTTGATTGCCAATGTTTTTTTCTGAAACAAATCCGTATTGTTTGCGTTCCCAGTTGAGGTAGCGTGCTATTTTTTTATTTACAAGAATACGTACTTTGATTAAGGAATGAATTGATTTTTCTTTATGGAGTAATTCCTCGAGTGTTTTGTGTTCGATTGTAAAATCTAAATCAGTTTTCTTGATTTGCTGTATTCGGTCGGTACGAAATTGACGGTAGTCTTTCCGTAAATGACAATAACCTAAGACATACCAAAAGTTATTTTGATGAAAAATACCTACTGGTTCTATAATTCTTTCGTTGATTTCTTCGGTATCGAAGGTTTGGTACAAAAGTAATGTCTGCTTTCTTTCTGCAATACTTTCAAAGAATAATGTTAACGCATTAGGCGCATTTTCATTGAAAAGCTTTTGATTGGATTGCATAATCACTTTCGACTCAATGGTGTCCAACCAGTCCTTGTCGCTATTTTTTAATACTGCTTTGAGTTTATACATCGCCGATTTATAGTGTTTGTCTAAAGCAGCATCGGTAAATTTTTGCATTAATTTTTCAGCAGCAATAAAACTACTGGCTTCTTCTCTTGTAAACATGATGGGCGGAAGACGGTAACCATCCATTAAGGAATAACCAATACCTGCTTCGCTGTAAATAGGGACACCCGAAGCTTCAAGTGTACGCACATCTCTGTAAATGGTTCTAAGGCTTACATTAAAACGATCGGCCAAATCCTGTGCTCTTACAATCTTTTTAGATTGCAACTGGATTAGAATAGCAATTATTCGATCGAATTTATTAAGAGAATCATCCATGAATGAGGAGTATAACTTTTATTTCAAAGATATAGTTTTATGTATATTTCTAAAAAAGCATATTGAGAATAATTATGTGAAAATTATATAAGTTAATGTTGAGATAAATTAAAAATGACACAACTAATTCTGTCTTAGAAGTGCCATTTTAATATTAAAATCGTTGAAAACTATCTTTTCAAACTAAAATGCGCCTTAAATTCTTGGTCTTGACCATTAAATTTATAGAAAACTTGAAACCAATAATCGGTTGAAGGTAGTGGTTGTCCATTAAAAGTTCCGTCCCATCCTTGCGTTGCTGGTCTAATCTGTTTCAAGAATTTCCCAAATCTATCATAGATATAGATGTAAGACTCTGGTTGATTCGCTAAGGTTTTAATATTCCATGTTTCATGATATCCATCGCCATTTGGAGTAAAATATCTTGGATAATCAAGTACTGTTGCTTTTATAGTGACACTTCCACAATTGTTAAGTGTATCAGTGATTGTAATTAAATGTTCACCAGCTGTAACATTAGTAAACACATTACTTTGCTGTGTTGGCCCATTATCAAGTTGATAGATGTAGTCTCCATACCCTTGGTCAATAGTAACAGTGATGTCTATTTGATCTTCAAATGCAGCTGAGACATGAGCTGAAGCTACAGCCACACTCGATTTCTTTACAGTTACTTTAGTTGGTTTATAATTGCAATTTGCTCCAACATCTGGAGTTAGTTTTATAAATTCTACATCATAAACGCCTTCTTGAGTTGCTGTGTAACTAACACCTGTACCCATCAAAGTTCCATTTAGATACCAATTCGCATTAAACAAAGTTGGATTTAAGTTTGTATTAATAGTATAAGAACTAGTTGTGGCATTTGTTATAGGATCTACACAAATATATCCATCAGGTAAAGTAATATCTAATAGAGGATATACTGTAAATGTGAAAGAATCTTCATCATTACAATTTATATTATTGGTAGCAGTAGCATACCTGTAAACTGTATATGAAACTGGAGTCGAACCAGTGTTGGTGTATGTGTAATTAGCTGGAGAAATTAAACCTATGCCTCCTGGACTCGAATAGTAATTAATAGTGTAGCTAACTGTTGGTAATGGTGGTAGTGTGTATGATCCACATTTTTCTGAATTAAAAACCTGAGTAGGAATAACTGGAGTATCAGAAACAGTAATTACAAATGATTTTTCCTCGATACATGTTGAACCAAATCTGCCTGCGTTTACTGCATAAACATAAATAGTTACTGGAGTATTTGCAGAAGTAAAAGTCATTCCGTTAGGAACAGGGTTTGTGCCGTTTGTATTAAAAAAATACCCAATACTATAACTAGTACTTGGCTCTGGTGGTACATGAGTTAATACAGGAAGAGTATAAGTATCACATACATTTTCGTTTTGATAAGTAGGAAGATTAATTCCATTATAGTATACTTCAAAAGGTTTGTCAAATACACAACCAGTTGCAGGATTTATATTATACATATAGAACGTATTGTCTGATGTAAACACTTGTGATGATGTTACAACAGTTCCACTGCCGTTAGGGCCACCTGGAGCTGTATAAACGGTTCCGTTAGTTGGAGTTGGTATCGAATAAGCATTACATTCTATTCTGTTGATTGGATCATCGGTTACTGGATAAGGAATGATATTGATTGTGAATGAACTTTCGTTGTCACAGCCATTCGCATCAGGGTTTGTGTAAATCCAATACGTTCCAGGATTAAGATTAGATCCAGACAAATCAATTATTGAACCTGCAGGAATAGCTACTTGTCCAGGTATAGTTGGTCCTCCTTGTAATAAATAATAATTTCCGTTTGTAGGAACAGGTAATATAAATTCGCCACAATGGGTTCCATTAGGAATTGTATCTACAGCAGGTTTTGGGTTTATTGTAATTTGATAGTTTAGATTGTTTGCTTCAGTACAATTAGGTACGGTAGTTGTAGCAGCGTAATAGTAAACTGTTTGTGATGTTGTTATTAGAATGTTTGGATCTATTGAATTCCCACCACCACTGGGAGCATCAAAATAACCACCAATAGAAACAGGAGGTAACATATAGCTACCACATGCTTGTTGAGGTGTGTAAAGAGAAGTGTCAATTATGGAAATATTTAAATCATTTTCAGTGATACAAAATCCAATGTTTCCATTTACATCGGTGTAGCTGTTTGCATTGTATACATAAACTGTTTGGGTTGATGTTATATTATTCCCGGCTGATAATGTTACTTGACCGGGAGCGCTTGGTCCTCCTGATACACTATAATAAGTGCCATTAGTCAATGCCGGTAACGTATATGAGTCACAAGTGACTACGTCTGAAGGATTATCTGCTAATGGTAATGGGTGAATATTTATAGTAAATAATCTATCAGTACAAAAAGAGTCATTTACATCAGCATAATAATAAATATTTTGCGTGATTGAAGTTGTTGATGACGGATTTGTAAAAACGGTACCTACAGGAATTAAAGTTCCAGTACCAGTCGGTCCTCCAGGAGCAGTATAAAAAGCTCCAATATTATAATCGGGTTGAGGTACAGTAAATGAACCACAATTATCTAGAGAAGGTTCATATTCGTCTACAAAATGAGCATAAAATTGAGACTGATTTGTACAACCATTTGCATCAGGTCCAGCAAAAATGTAATAGGTTCCCGAAGTATTAATTACATCACCAGGATTTAACTGACTACCAGTACCGTTTGAACCTGTGTAATAGGTTCCATTCGCAATGGGCAAAAGAGTGTAATTGTTACATTCAACTATTGGACCTATTGTTGAAACTATAGGGAGAGGGTTAATTGTAATTACGGCACTGGTTACATCAAAACAATTTGAGTTTGATATGTTTTGCATACGAATCCAAACTGTTATTGATGTTAAACCAGGAGGTATGTTTAAAGAGCTTCCTATACTGTTTATTCCTTGTTGTGCGTCTGTTTGTGTTGTATAATAAGTTATGGTGAAATTTCCAGCTGGTTGACCATTTAGTACATCTAAATTAAGAGTTGTCAAAGTATAATTTTGACCAACCGCATTGTCACAAATAGAGTCTGTAATATTTGTTCCGGCAACAACAGGTCCTGTTACGATTAAATAAAAAGGATATAAGGTGTCACAAAACTGATTTGTTTGTGTGTTAAATATTTTAATGTATATCGTTTGTCCTCCAGTGCTTGTGTAAGTACTTAAATTTAAAGCTGGAATAGGATTGTTTGCGTTAGCATTAGCAACAGAATCATAATAGAAAACATCGTAAATCGTATTGTCTATACCAAGTGTTGCTTCATTATTTGTAGTTAAATCAAAATTGTAACTAGGACTCCCATCTCCACAAACGTAAAGATCTATGGGATTGTTAACAGCTAAATTATTAAAAACAATTGTATCTGTCAATGAGCAGCTTCCTTTAGTTATGTTTACAGTATATGTGCCAGGTTGGGTAACGGTAAATGTTGCTCCTGTTTGACCTGTTGAGATTCCATCTAAAAGCCAATCAAAAGTGTATGAGGTATCAAGATTCGTGTCTAGTGTATAGGTGTCTCCAGTACAAATTATTCTATCTGGTCCTAAATCGAAAGTATTTTGAAAACTTCCAGCGCCTATAAATACTGCCGAATCATAATCTGAATCACCATAATCTGCAATTACAAGTTTAAGGCGATATGGTGTATTAGGAGTAACTGGTGAAGCTGCATTTAAAACAACAGTATGTCCTCTCATGTTTAACGTAGAAGCGCCTGGATTGTTTACGTTGTAAATAGAAAAAAGATTTGGATTAGATGATCCGCAAGTATTGTTATATAATGCGTTTTTAATTGTTTTAACAGAAACTGGAGTTGAGGTGCTTGGTATTACTGCTAAGTTAGTTGTTACGCCAGTTGTTAAATTCGTTAACTCAAAAGCAAAGATATCATTTGATAAGCATTGGAATTGACCATATTCATTTGAGGCAAATAAAAAATCAAAACTAAAAGCACTTGAAATAGGCACAAAATCAAATTGTAAATATGATAAATCTGTTATTGCTGTTGTTTGTCCACTACTAGTATTGCTTAGGTTTTGCAGAAAAGCGTCTGTCCCTCCCCCTGTTGCAACAGAACTCATATTGGCTCCTGTATATGTGCCTTGTGAAAAAATTGCTTGACCATTTCTAAGTATAATTCCTTCGTTAATTGGGAAAGCTGACCCGTTTTTATTGAAATATGCAACAGACTGCGAAGAAGAAATTCCAATATTTGATACAGTCACACAAGAATTGCCAAGTAATAAGTTAACTAAATCACTTGGGCTATTAGTAGTATTATCAACAGTAATCGTTTGGGAAAAAACATTACTCCCTAAGCATAGTAGTAAAATGTAAATTACTTTCTTCATAAAAGTCAGCTTTGGGCTTAATAAAGATACAAAATTTAACATTTTGAAAATAGGTTTTAAGGTTAAGATTTGTTTTTAGGACAAAAAAGTCCAATTGGGTTTACAATTGGACTTTGAAATATATATTTCTTATTTTTAATCGTTTAGTTTCAAAACAGCCATGAATGCAGATTGGGGTATTTCTACATTTCCTACTTGTCGCATACGTTTTTTACCAGCTTTTTGTTTTTCTAACAATTTACGTTTACGAGAAATATCTCCACCATAACATTTTGCAGTTACATCTTTACGTAAGGCTTTGATTGTTTCGCGAGCAATAATTTTTGCTCCAATCGCGGCTTGGATTGGAATGTCAAACTGTTGTCTTGGTATTAATTCGCGCAGTTTTTCGCACATTTTTTTACCAATGTGATATGCATTGTCCTCGTGGATTAAAGCTGATAAAGCATCAACATTTTGACCGTTTAATAAAACATCTAAACGAACTAGTTTAGAGGTTCTCATCCCTATTGGGTGATAATCAAATGAAGCATATCCTTTAGAAACTGTTTTTAATCTATCATAGAAATCAAATACAATTTCGGCTAATGGCATGTCAAAGTTTAACTCTACACGTTCAGTAGTTAAATAGGTTTGATTAGTAATTTGACCTCTTTTTTCAATACACAAACTCATTACATTTCCTACGAAATCAGCCTTAGTAATAATTGTTGCTTTAATAAAAGGCTCTTCAACTCTATCTAGTTTTGATGGTTCAGGTAAATCTGAAGGGTTGTTTACTATGAAAGGAGTTTCAGGATCTTTTTTACTGTAAGCTAAGTACGATACGTTGGGAACGGTTGTGATTACTGTCATGTTGAATTCACGTTCCAAACGCTCTTGAATAATCTCCATATGTAACATTCCTAAGAATCCACAACGGAAACCAAAACCTAATGCAGCCGAACTTTCTGCAGTAAATACAAGCGAAGCATCATTTAGCTGTAATTTTTCCATAGAGGCTCGAAGTTCTTCGTAATCTTCAGTATCAACAGGATAAATTCCTGCAAATACCATTGGTTTTACATCTTCGAAACCATGAATCATATTTGTTGTTGGGGTCTTTGCATCAGTGATGGTATCTCCAACTTTTACTTCTTTAGCTTCTTTAATACCTGAGATTAAGTAACCAACATCACCAGTTGAAACTTTATCTTTAGGGACTTGATTTAGTTTTAAAGTTCCAATTTCATCAGCAAAATATTCATTGCCAGTAGCCATGAATTTTATTTTTTGTCCCTTTTTGATTTCTCCATTTTTCACTCGGAAAATAACTTCGATTCCTCTAAATGGATTGTAAACTGAGTCAAAAATCAAGGCTTGTAATGGCTCTTCTGGATTACCTTTAGGAGCTGGTATTTTTTCAATGATTGCTGCTAAAATATTCTCAACACCAAACCCTGTTTTACCAGAAGCATGAATAATATCCTCTAACTTACAACCAAGTAAATCTATAATGTCATCACTAACTTCTTCAGGATTAGCACTTGGTAAATCAACTTTGTTTAAAACTGGAATAATTTCTAAATCATTTTCTAATGCTAAATATAGATTAGAAATTGTTTGCGCTTGAATACTTTGTGCTGCATCAACAATCAATAAAGCACCTTCACAAGCTGCAATTGAACGCGACACTTCGTAAGAGAAATCTACGTGTCCTGGTGTGTCAATTAGATTCAGGATGTAGTCTTCTCCTTTGTATTTGTATTCCATTTGGATGGCGTGACTTTTAATTGTGATACCACGCTCACGCTCCAAATCCATGTTGTCAAGTAATTGAGCTTTTTCCTCACGAGCAGTTACTGTTTGCGTTGCTCCCAATAAGCGGTCAGCCAAAGTACTTTTACCATGGTCAATATGTGCAATAATGCAAAAATTTCTAATGTGTTTCATGTGTATTCTATATTGTTTTTTTTGGAACATGTAATGCTCCGCATGCCAATCTTCTGTCTTTTTTTTGTGCGTTCCCGCCTTCATTCTTTCGGTTGTCAGGCTTTTTACCCTAAAAGGATACAGCTATAATCCTTAACACAACCCTAAAAGTAGGGAATTAATCTGCAAATATAGTTTAAAATAGTCAGTTTCAAAGTGGTGAGACAACAGTTTGTACTGTTATCTTTTTTCTATTGTTGTAAATATTGTATTTTTGCAAAAAATTAGCACCCATGCCCAAAATTGGCAACATAGAATTACCAGATTTTCCACTATTGCTGGCTCCCATGGAGGATGTTAGTGATCCGCCTTTTCGTCGTTTGTGCAAACTACATGGGGCAGATTTAATGTATTCTGAGTTTATTTCTAGTGAGGGGTTAATTCGTGATGCCATAAAAAGTAGACAAAAGCTTGATATTTTTGATTACGAGCGACCTGTTGGGATTCAGATTTTTGGAGGTGATGAAGAAGCGATGGAAATGTCAGCTAGAATCGTAGACACCGTTCAACCAGATTTAGTGGATATTAATTTTGGTTGTCCTGTAAAAAAAGTAGTCTGTAAAGGAGCTGGAGCTGGAGTGTTAAAAGATGTTGACTTGATGGTGCGTTTAACCAAATCAGTAATCAAAGGCACAAGTCTTCCGGTGACGGTAAAAACTCGTTTGGGATGGGATGAGAATTCAATTAATATAGATGAAGTAGCCGAAAGACTACAAGATATTGGGGTGCAAGCCTTAACCGTTCATGCACGTACGCGGGCACAGATGTATAAAGGGCATTCCGATTGGTCCCACATCCAACGTATCAAAGAAAACCCAAGAATTACGATGCCTATCTTCGGAAATGGGGATATCGATTCTCCTGAAAAAGCGTTAGAATACAAAAACAAATACGGTCTCGACGGAATGATGATTGGCCGTGCAGCAATAGGTTACCCCTGGATTTTCGACGAAATCAAACATTATTTCAAAACAGGAGAACATTTGCCACTGCCAAATATCGCAGCTAGAGTTGAAGCAGCGCGAAATCATTTAATTTGGTCTATGGAATGGAAGGGTGAACGTGTAGGAATTGTTGAAATGCGTCGTCATTATACAAATTATTTTAAAGGAATTCCACATTTTAAAGAGCATAGGCAGAAATTAGTTACCCTTGATGAACATAATGCTTTACTACAAGTTTTTGATGATATTATTCAAGATTATAGCGGCCAATTAGTCTAATAAAATAAAAGTCCCAATTTTGGGACTTTTTTTATGTTTTAAAAAGAAATATTTTTCTTACAATTTATATATTTGATTGCTAAATAATAAAATATATAAACATCGATTTAAATATGAGCAGAATTCGTATCGTAGGAGGGAAAATCACTAAGCATACTGTGGGTACTCACAATATGTATGCAGAAGAGAGTATAGTTTTTCGTTCGGATAAAGCAATTTCTGAAAAAGGAGAGGAAAAAGGCGTTACATATGGGAAACCAAAAAAGGCTCCGCCAGTTGTAAAAAGTTTGTTAAAATGTGTTGTAGAATTTAGACCAAGCAAAGATTGGAAAGGAGAATTTGGATTTGATTGGAATAGAAAATCTGATAGCCAAATGCCCGTTGATGAAAAGTATTCAGATGTTGTAGGTAAATACGGTACTTTATACGCAACAAATCCAAAAGCAATTTTTACACAAAGCAATAGTTTATATATTAAGCATCTTTTAGAGTATGAAATGTTTATTGTAGACGGTTATTCAAGATATTACGTGCCCAATATGACACTAATGAAAAATGAAAAGGCAATTTTGGATGCGGCTATCGAAATTTCAGAACAACCAGATTCGATGTGTTATGAGTATGATGAAAATATTTTTCAGATTACAATTCTTGAAAAACTCAGTAATAAAAAAGGGAAGCATTATAATGATAAAGTAATAGAGATAAAATGCTTAAAAGAGTTTTCAAGTGTACAAAAAATAGAATTAATTGCTACAAAAGACAAAATCAATAAAAAAGTAGGACAAATAAACATATTGCCTAATAATATTGTGAAAGATGTTAATGTAGTGTTTATTCCTGTTCGTCACAACAGTAAAACAGGTGCTGTTAAAGGTTATGAATTGCAAATTCTTAACAATGCTTTTAAACAATCATATATAAAAGGATCTATTATTCAATTATCAAAATATATTGAAGTTGGAGATTGGTGGTTCGATTTGTTTTTCACTACAAAAGATAAAAAAGGAAACACAATATTGGATACCTCAAACGTTCGTTCTATTCACAGAGCATTGGACGATAAATTTTTTGAAGACAAAAAAAACGATATTTATAAGGATTATTATAGGTTATATATGTTGCCAGATGGAACCTTGAACGGAGTTGCTGAAGATATTGGAGGAAATGCAAAAGTCGTAGTGGTCTATCAAGGTAGAAACGATTCGACAGCCCCACATGAGTTGATGCATGCTATGGGCTTGTATCATACATTTGATAATGATGGAAAATTTACCTACAAATTACATAAAACGGATAATATTATGGATTATACCCATCAAGCAGGTAAAAGTAGATTTTCGACCAATAAATGGCAATGGAAAATTCTAAATTCAAAAATTTAATATGAATAATATAAAAAAAATAATTGCTATAACTTTTGCTTTAAGTTTATTACAATGTACAGGACAAACTGAAAAAGGGGTGCAATATCCAAAAGAAAAAATTATGACACAAGATAGATTTGATATTAATAGATTTAAAGACTATCCAGATGCTATTGTATTTGGTGAAGAAAAAAAATTGACTCCGACAGAAGATACTTTATCGGATGGGACGGTTATTATATATTCATGGGGTAATGGACTTGATAATAAAAAATATTACTCTAAATTAATTAAGACGCCAGTTCCTTCAATAACTGAAGTATATAAAGAGTATTATAATAACGGTATTCTTAAAGAAGAAACAGAAAGATTTATAGGTTCTTCAATGAATTCAGATCAAATCAAGTTTGGGATATCAAAATTTTATGATGAAACCGGGAGATTAATAAAAATTATACATGAATCGGTTCGTTATGAGCAAATCACTGTTAAGCCATTGCAATTGTTTGATATTCTAAAAAAAACACCTCTTTTTGTAAGTTTGACAGATGAGGAAAAAGCTCATTTTAAGTATATATTTGGTTTAACAGAAGATAAATCAGAAGTGACCCCTCAAATAGTACATAAGGCTCTGAAAGAAGAATTTATACTTAATCCTAAAGATAGGGAAAATGCAGTAAGAGTTTTTTTAACCTTATCAAAAGACACAAGAAAGTGGTATGTTACGAAAGATATTTATCCTTTTGGATTAATAGAATTTGAAGTGGATACAAAATCTGGGAACGTGTCTAATAGGGAATATAAAAAAGAGTGGAGACCTTAATTTCATTAGTCGTAGTGGGGTCTATCAAGGCGGAAACGATTCGACAGCCCCATATGAATTAATGCATGCAATGGGATTATATCATACTTTTGATAATGATGGAAAATTTACATACAAGCTTTACAATACTGACAATATTATGGATTATACTCACCAAGTTAGGGAAGATAGATTTTCGACCAATAAGTGGCAATGGAAAATTCTTAATTCAAATATGTAGAAGAAATTATGAGAAAGATAATTTTAATAATTCTTGCATTTGGTTTAATGCAGTGTACTGGGCAAACAGAAAAAGGAGTAGAATATCCAAAAGAAAAAATTATGACACAAGATAGATTTGATATTAAAAAATTTAATGAATGTTTAGAAAAAAAGGAAAAAGAAAATCCAATGCAAGATTTGTCTCAGTGTGTGGAGATTTTGAAAAATGGTGAGAAAATATCTAGCTATGAAACGACTGAAGATTATGTCATGTTGATAGATTTAGCTAGCCCTAAATTATTTCAAAAATATATGAGATACTATAAAAATGGGATTATAAAAGAAGAAACAGAAAGATTTATAGGTTCTTCAATGAATTCAGATCAAATCAAATTTGGAATAACAAAATTTTATGATGAAACGGGTAGGTTAGTAAAAACAATAGATGAATCGGTTCGTTATGAAAATATAGTTGTAAAGCCATTACAATTATTCGAAATTTTAAAGAAAACACCTCTTTTTGTAAGTTTGACAGATGATGAAAAAGCTCATTTTAAGTATATATTAAGTTTAACTGAGGATAAATCAGAAGTCACTCCTCAAGCGGTCCATAAAGCTTTGAAAGAAGAATTTATACTTAATCCAGTTGATAGAGAAAATGTAAAGAGAGTTTTTTTGACATTGTCGAAAGATACAAGAAAGTGGTATGTTACGAAAGATATTTATCCTTTTGGATTAATAGAATTTGAAGTGGATACAAAATCTGGAGACGTGTCTAATAGGGAATATAAAAAAGAATGGAGGCCTTAATTTCATTAAAAAGTATTTTAAACAAAAAGTCCCAATTTGGGACTTTTTGTTTATACTTGAATTGTTTTCCATTTTCCTTTTCTGTATAAAAATATACTGGCCAAAGTGATAGCTGTCTCAGCAATTGGGATTGCCATAAAAACTCCTGTGGGTCCCATTTTTAGATATTTTGCCAAGAAATAAGCTAAAGGGATTTGGAAGAGCCAAAATCCGAAAAAATTAACCTTTGTAGGAGTCCAGGTATCTCCAGCTCCATTAAAAGTATTAATTAGGACCATTCCAATTCCATAGAATATATATCCTAGACTCATAATTTGTAAAGCTAATACAGCTATCTCGTGGACAGTTTTATCATTCGTAAAAAAAGAAATAATAATATTTCCAAAGAGCAAACAAAAAATCATAATGCTTGCCATAAAAATCACATTGTATTTTGCAGTTGTAAATACTGATTTTTCGGCACGTTCTACTTGATTTGCGCCTAGATTTTGACCAACTAATGTTGCTGCAGCATTGCTTAAACCCCATGCGGGAAGTATAAAAAACATCATTATTCGTAAGGCTGTTTGATACCCTGCTGAGCCATGATCACCTCCTGTTGTAGCTACCAATTGTGCTAAGAAAATCCAACTACATGAAGCAATAACAAATTGTAATACTCCAGGAGCAGCAATTTTTACTAAGGCATTAATTTGTTCCCAATCTGGGATGAATTGTCCTAGTTTTACTTTTAAAATTCCGTTACCTCCAAATAAATGATAAAATTGGTACAAGACACCTATGGTTCTTCCAATGGTTGTAGCCATGGCAGCTCCTATTAATCCAAATGCAGGAATTGGACCTAATCCATTAATTAAAATTGGACATAGAATAATGTTGCAACCATTGGCAATCCATAAGCTTCGCATTGCAATTGATGCATTACCTGCGCCTCTAAATATTCCGTTTATTAGAAATAAAAGCATGATGCTTATGCTTCCTCCCATCATTATTTGAGTAAAACGGAATCCATAATCAGCTGCTTTTTGGGACGCGCCCATTAGTAAAAGGATTTCTTTTGCGTAAATAACGCCGAAAAGGCTTATGATTGTGTTTATAGCAAAAGCAATTACAATGGCTTGCATTCCTGATTTTGCTGCAGCTTCTGGATTTTTTTCTCCAATTCTTCGAGCAACTACAGCTGTGGCCGCCATACTTATTCCTATGGCTAATGAGTATATAATTGTAATTACTGATTCGGTTAAACCTACTGTTTGTATAGCATAACTACTATTTTCAAGATGTCCTACAAAATATAAGTCGACTAATGCAAAAACAGATTCCATCATCATTTCTAAAACCATTGGAATGGCTAGTAAAATGACTCCTTTTTTGATGCTTCCAGTTGTGAAATCAAATGTGTCGTCGCCTTTAATGGCGGTTTTAAGAGTTGAATATATACGTGATATTGTTGAATGTTTTATTTCTGTCATGATTAAAATAGGGTAATAATTAATACTGCCAAATAAGTGTTATTTGGTAAAGAAAAGTTATGTCTTAATTATCTCCCGATAATTATAGACTAGATAAAAACAATCATAGACATTCTTTTAATAAAAGTGAGTAGCAAATATAAATCCTTTTTGGGAAAAATATTACATCATTAGTTTTTTTGTTACTCTGCTACTGGCGATATAAGATGCAAGAAAGCCTAAGATGAATATTGTGAAGAACACAATGAAAACATTTGTAAAATTAAAGATGACAGGATAAGGAAGAGATTCTGTTATCATTACGACTTTGAAGTGTTGTTGTATAAAAACTATAATAATTCCTAGAATAATACCTATTAAGCCTCCAACGACTGTTAAAAGTGTTCCTTGAAGCAAGAATACATTTTGAATCTCTTTGATGTTCATGCCTACACTAAATAGTGTTTTAAGATTACTTTGTTTGTCAAGTATCATCATTATTATGGCGCCTGCAAGAGTAAACAATGTCATTATTATGACTAAAGTAAAAATTAAATAGATGGCAGCATTTTCAGTATTGAGCATTTTATGTAAACTGTCATTTAGTTGTGCTCTATTTTTTATGATCACATTGTTCTCACCATAAATTGATAAAAGTCGATCAACTATTTTCTTTTCATTTGCGAGAGAATCTAAATTAATTTCAATTGCATTGACTTGATTTTTTTTGTATTCTAGTAACTCTTGTGCTAGTTGTAAATCTGCAAAAACATATTTAGAATCTAATTCATCATTGATAGCATATATTCCAACTGGAATAAGATTTGATTTATTAAAAGCGGTCTCTGCACTAGTGATAGCTCCTTTTCCTGGTCGAGGTACATAAATTTCAAAAGCATTGTTCATGTCGAATAGTCCCATCGAAAGTTTTTGGGAAATTCCGTTGCCAACCACCACTTGAGGAGTTTTTGGTGCAAGCCATTGGCCTTGGTACAACTTTTTTTGAATATTGTTTACTAAGTTGTATTGATTGTCAACTCCTTTTATAAAAGCTACTTGTTCTTTGCCTTTGTATAAAAACAGTACTTTTTCTTCTATAACTTGACTGTAGAATTTAATTCCTTTTGTGGCCTTAGTTTTTAGTCGTTGTTCTTCAGTTATGTTTAATATTTTTCCATATTTAGGTATAATTTTTAAATCTGGATCAGAATCGTTACTAAACGACAAACTAAAATCTTTTAAACCGCTAAAAACAGAAAGTACAACAAATAAACACATGGCTCCAACAACAATACCCAACGAAGCAATACGAGTAATAATATTTATGGCATTGTTTTTACTCGATGTTCGTAAGTAACGTTTGGCTATGTAGAAGGAAAAACTCAAATTACGATTTTTTTCTTTTTTCTAATAAATCAGGGTTTTCAATCGGGTTTTCTTTTCCTGATAAAGCATTGTCAATTTTTTCGATATAATCTAAACTATCGTCAATGTAGAAAGTTAAATTTGGTACTTTTCGTAATTGCTGTTTTACTCTTTGTGCAAGGTCGTGTTTAATTAACGGTGTGTTTGATTTTATAGCTTCAAGAATTTCTTTTGCTTTATCTTGAGGGAAGATACTTAAAAAAACCTTAGCAATAGATAAATCTGTGGTAACACTTACTTTTGAAACAGAAATTACAAGATTGGTAATTCCGTTTTTACGCACTTCACCTTGTAAAATATCCACTAAATCCTTTTGCAAAACGCTCCCTATTTTTTTCTGTCTGTTTGTTTCCATGTGGCAAAAATACAATTTTTTAGTTTGATAGGAGTAAAGTAACTAAGTTACAAAGTTTTTATATTTGTTTAAAATTTAGAAATATGAGAAAAATTGAACATATTGGCATCGCCGTGAAAAATTTGAATGAATCAAATAAGTTATTTGAAAAGTTATTTGGGTCACCAGCATATAAGGAAGAAGAGGTGGAGTCAGAAGGAGTAAAGACTTCTTTTTTTATGAACGGACCCAATAAAATAGAATTATTGGAAGCAACAAATACTGAGAGTCCAATTGCAAAATTTATTGAAAAGAAAGGTGAAGGAATACATCATATTGCTTTTGATATCGAAAATATTTATACAGAAGTAGAAAGATTAAAGGATGAAGGGTTTGTGATTTTAAATGAAACTCCTAAAAAAGGTGCTGATAATAAACTAGTTGTTTTTTTACATCCAAAAACCACAAATGGAGTCTTGATAGAATTGTGTCAAGAAATAGCAGATTAATTTTGTAGAACCCAAAAAATGTACTAATATTGCAACCTCAAATAAGGAATTTCTTTATTTTTGATTGTTGAAAATATCAACTGGTCCTATAGCTCAGTTGGTTAGAGCACCTGACTCATAATCAGGTGGTCCCTGGTTCGAGCCCAGGTGGGACCACAAATATTAAACCCCGTTAAAACGGGGTTTTTGTTTATAAATAGTTAAGGAAAAGTTTCTTTTTTGATATGACGCTAATTTTTTAATTTTTAATTGGTTGTGTCATTTTTTTCTTTTAATATTGTCCAGAAATCAATTTTTCCAATTAAAACTTTTGATAAAGTTTCGTTAAATGTTTTTTTTTTATACTTTTACCAAACTATGAGAATGTTTCCAAAAAATACCTGCTTATTAGTTTTAACTACTTTTGTAAGTGGGAGTCTTTGTGCTCAATCTGCTCCGCCGCCGCCGCCGACACCAGTAGGTCCAGGTTTTCCAATTAATGAAAATTTAGTGTTTTTGGCAGTTGCAGGAATTCTTATGGCAGTTTACTTTTTTAAAGGTAAAAAATCTACAGCGAAATAAATCAAATTACTATAGATATTAAAATAAAAAAACTCCCATTTGGGAGTTTTTTTATTTTTTAGCAGATGCTTCTAAATTTCTTTCTATTGTATGGCTAGGTCTTGACCATTTTGGCTTTTCTCCTAATGATTTAAATTCTGAGTTGCAAGCTTCAACTGTTTCAGGTTGCATTTTCTTTATAAATGGTTTTTGAGGTTGTAATCCTAACATTTCAAACATTTTCATATCCTCATTTACATCAGGATTTGGAGTGGTTAAGAGTTTATCTCCTGCAAAAATTGAGTTAGCCCCAGCAAAAAAGCACATTGCTTGTCCTTCACGAGTCATGTTGGTTCTTCCTGCAGATAGTCTAACTTGGGTCTCAGGCATTACAATTCTAGTTGTTGCCACCATGCGAATCATTTCCCAAATCTCAACAGGTTTTTCGTCTTCCATTGGAGTGCCTTCAACGGCAACAAGTGCATTAATTGGCACCGATTCTGGTTGTGGATTCAAAGTTGAAAGTGCTACAAGCATTCCTGCTCTGTCTTCAATACTTTCTCCCATTCCAATAATTCCACCGCTACAAACTGTAACATTTGTTTTTCTAACATTATCGATGGTTTGTAAACGATCTTCAAAACCACGAGTAGAGATTACTTCTTTATAATATTCTTCAGATGTATCTAAATTGTGATTGTAAGCATACAATCCAGCTTCCGCCAAACGGTGTGCTTGATTTTCAGTAAGCATTCCTAATGTACAACATACTTCCATGTCAAGTTTGTTTATGGTTCTTACCATTTCTAATACTTGGTCAAATTCAGGTCCGTCTTTAACATTTCTCCATGCGGCACCCATACAAACTCTCGAAGAACCTGATGATTTGGCTCTTAGAGCCTGTGCTTTTACTTGTTGAACGCTCATTAAGTCATTTCCTTCAATATCGGTATGATACCGTGCTGCTTGTGGACAATAACCACAATCTTCTGGACAACCTCCAGTTTTTATAGAAAGTAGTGTTGAAACTTGAACCACATTTGGATCATGATGTTCTCTATGTATTGAGGCAGCTTCAAACAATAAATCCATTAAAGGTTTATTGTAGATAGCAATAATTTCTTCCTTAGTCCAGTTGTTTCTTGGGATACTCATAGTATGCTTTTTGTAATAATGGTCAAAAATACGGATTTAGATTTATTATTAAGGAATGTGTAAAAAAAAATGCCTTTGGTAATCAAAAGCATTTTTCTAAAATTTATTTATATACTTAATAATGTTTAAGAGGACGATCTTTCCAGTATTGCATTAAAGTGAATGTAATAATTATAGAAGATGCAACTCCTTCAAAAAGTAATCCTATACAGTATTGATACATTGTAGGTTCTCCACCACCAAATAAGAAGTTTTTGGAAAGATTGGCTAAGTAATCGTTGCCGCCTTTCATAGATATGTAAGCCAATAAACCAGCTACACTTAATGCGACTCCAATAAGAGATGTTAAAGATCCGGATATAATATTTTCTAAGTATTCTCTTTTTCCTTCGCGGTAATTTGATTTGATTGTTTTATTGATGAAATAGACCACAATAAAAATATTAAGAAGTCTTAATAAGAATACATCTGAAAGGCCTAACAATTCCATAAGTAAGAAATAGATGCCAATGCTGATGAAAATCAAAATGCCATTGTTTAATTCTTTTGAGATGTTCATAACTTTTAAATTTAATTAGATAATTATTAAAAGCAATCTGAAGTACACTCAAATTTAGTTAATAAAAAACTGAAAAACAAATATTTAGAAATAATAAACCTTCTTAGGTTTTATTTTTGAAGAATTCGATAGTTTTATTTTTATCTTTTTCAAGTTGTTCTTTCAAGTCTTGTAAAGAATTAAATTTTTGCTCCTCTCTAATAAAATCAAGGATATGAATGGTTATCTCCTTATTGTATAAATCTTCGTTCAGATTCAAAAAATGAACTTCAATCGATAGTGATAAATTATTTTCGTCAACAGTTGGTCTGAATCCAATATTCATCATTCCTTGATGTTGTTGGTTGTTCCATTCTCCTTTTACAATATATACGCCTGTTTTTGGGATGATTTTTTTTGGATTTTGCATCTCGATGTTGGCAGTTGGAAATTGAATGGTTCTTCCAAGTTGTTTTCCTAGAGTTACTTTTCCTGAGAAAAAGAAGTTGTAGCCAAGGTATGAATTGGCTAATGTTATTTGGCCGTTAGAAATTGCATTTCTGATTTTTGTTGAACTAATGGTGATGTCATTTAATTCTTGCGCCGAGATTTGTTCTACATCAAAATGATATTTTTTTCCAAAATAAATTAAATCGTGAATATCTGAAGATCTATTTTTTCCAAAACGATGATCATAACCAATGATTATTTTCTGAATATTAAGCTTGTCAACTAAAATATTCTTTACAAATTCTTCACCAGATAGTTCGGCAATCGATTTGAAATCTAAAATAACTAGGTTGTCCAAACCTAGTTTTTCAAGTAATAATATTTTTTCATCGGTTGTGTTTAATAAACCAATGTTTTTTTCTGACTGAAGAACCGAGCGCGGATGTTCTGAAAAAGTAATTACAGTACTTTCAAGGTTTTCGGTTTTAGAACTTTTTAATAATCTATCGATAATTTTTTTATGTCCTAAATGAACTCCATCAAAAGTTCCAATTGTGACTATGTTTCTTTTGGTTGATTTAATATCTGGGATATTAATTTGTGTTTTCACAGAAGTAATTTTGTTTATACAAAAATATAAGATTTTTATTGTTCTTGTGAAACAAAATTTAAATTCTTGTAAATAGCAATTCTAGTAAAGTTAACAAAATCATTGGTGAATGTTTGTTTTTTTGTTATTTTTGACGAACAACCAAATATTCGATTATGAAAAAACAATTACTAATTGCGCTTACCCCTATTTTACTTAGTGGCTATGCAAATGCACAGTCAAATAAGTTTTGGGCGGCAAGTTCAAAAGGGAAAAGCGATGTAGAAACGGCCAGAGGAGTGGCTAGAGCTTCATTTCCTAAAGATTTTATGCTTTTTGATTTAAATTCAGAAGCAATGCGTCAAACACTTTTTTCTGCTGTGAATAATACTTCAAAAAAATCAGTAGTTATATCATTGCCAAATGCAGAAGGTGGTATAGAGCAGTTTGAAGTATTTGAAGCGTCAAACTTTGATGCTGAATTACAAGCTCAATTTCCTGAAATTAGAGCGTTTTCTGGAAAAGGACTTACTGATAAATATGCGACTTTAAAAATCAGTATTTCTCCAGAAGGAATTCAAACTATGGTTTTCAGAGTTGGTAAAGAAAACGAATTCATGGAGCCGTATTCAGCAGACCGTAAAGTTTATGCTGTATATAAGTCACAAAGAGAAAAAGGAAAGTTAAACTGGACTTGTTCGGTGGATGACAAAAAAGCGTTTGAAGATATTTCAAACAAAATTGGTTCAGTTCAAAAATCAAGTGCTGGTCAATTAAAAACTATGCGTTTAGCACAATCTTGTACTGCAGAGTATTCAAATTATTTTGGAGCTACTTCAGCGGCTCAGGTGAATTTAGTTTTAGCTGCTTTTAATGCAACATTAACACGATGTAATGGAGTTTATGAAAAAGACTTAGGGTTGCATTTAAACTTAGTTGCAGCTAGTACTAATGTTATTTATTATAATGCTGCTACTGATCCTTATTCGGCTGCGGCTGCAGGGGCAGGGGGAGCTTGGAATGCAGAATTAGCAAACACACTCTTTTCAGTTATAGGGGATGCTAATTTTGACATTGGGCATTTGTTTGGAGCAACAGGTGGAGGCGGAAATGCAGGTTGTATAGGATGTGTTTGTAGTAATGACAGAACAACTGATGTTGACGGTGATGGAATTCTTCCAGATTTATATAAAGGATCAGGTTATACATCACCAGGAGATGGAGTGCCTCAAGGAGATAGTTTTGATATCGACTATGTAGTACACGAAGTTGGACACCAATTAGGTGCTAATCATACTTTCTCACATGGTAATGAAGGAACAGGGGTTAATATGGAGGTTGGCTCAGGTGTTACTATCATGGGATACGCTGGTATTACTTCGCAAGACGTTGCGCCACACTCTATTGATGTGTATCACGCAGCAAGTATTGCTCAAATACAAGCTAATTTAGCAGGTTTGTTATGTCCTGTTACAACAAATATTGCGGCTAACAATGCTACACCTGTTGTTAATGCAGGTGCAGATTATACAATTCCAAAGAGTACTCCGTTTATATTAACAGGATCTGCTACAGATGCAAATGCAGGTGATGCTTTAACTTACTCGTGGGAGCAATATGATAATGCATCAGGAGCTCAAACAGGGGCAAATTCTGCTGCTTCTGTAACAAAAGCAACTGGTCCTAATTTTAGATCGTTTTTACCATCGATATCACCAGTGAGATATTTTCCTCAAATGGCATCTGTTTTAAATGGTCAAACAACTACGCAAGGCGCAGAAATAGTTGTTGAGGCATTAAGCTCAGTAGCTAGAACATTGAACTTTAGATTAACTGTTAGAGATAATGTTGCTTACAGCGGTGTAGCTCCAATTAAAGTAGGTCAGACTAATTTTGATAATATGGTTGTGACTGTAGATGCAACAAGAGGTCCTTTGACGGTAACTTCACAAAACGTTGATAATCAATCATGGGTGCAAAATTCTACGCAAACTATTACTTGGGCTGTTAATAGTACTAATACAAGTGTAGGAGGTGCAAATGTCGATATTTTGTTATCAACTGATGGTGGTTTAACATACCCAATAGTATTGTTAGCAAATACACCTAATGATGGTTCCCAAACAATTACTGTTCCTAATATAACTGCTCAAAAAGCTAGAGTTATGGTAAAAGCTTCAGGAAATATTTTCTTTAATGTGAATTTAAAAGACATTGCTATTGGATATAATGTAACTACTACATGTAATACTTACTCTAATAACACTTCTGTTGCAATTCCTGATGGACTTGGAAGTTCATCTCCTATGTTAGGGGCTGCTGCTCAAAAGACCGTTAATGTACCTGTTACAGGAAATATTAGTGATGTTAATGTCACACTTGGTACAGATCATACATATATAAGTGATTTGTATATGCAATTATTTCACCCTGATAATACTGCTGTTTGGATTTGGTATGGAAGCTGTACTAGTCAAAATGGATTTAATATTACTTTTGACGATGCTGCCGCTGCTGCTCCAAGTTGTTCAGGTGGTACTACAACGTCTGGACCAACAGGAGTGACATTTAAACCTTCTGGAATGTTGTCAGATTTTAATAATAGACCTGCTAATGGTATCTGGACAATTGCAGCTGCTGATGCATGGCAAGATGATACAGGAAACTTAACGACTTTCTCGTTAAATGTTTGTACAAAAACATATACACTTTCTAACCCTGATTTTGAGTTCGAAGATTTTAATTTATATCCAAACCCTAATAAAGGTGAGTTCACAGTTAAGTTTACCTCTTCAACTGGAAGTGATATCAAAATTGTGGCTCACGATTTAAGAGGTCGTCAGGTTTATGAAAAATCATTTACAAACACAGGGGCTATAAACCAAAATGTCTCTCTTAATAATGTTGAATCTGGAATTTACTTAGTTACTATTATTGACGGAGCTAAGAAAACTGTTAAACGTGTTGTAGTAGAGTAAATTGATTAAAAAAACAATGAAAAAAGGTGGATTTTTAAAAATCCACCTTTTTTTTGTTAAAAAAAAGTGATTTAGAATAAGTAATTTATAAATTAGCATTTTAAAATGTTAACCTAAAGATTATGAAAAAACAATTACTAATTGCGCTTACCCCTATTTTACTTAGTGGCTATGCAAATGCACAGGCAAATAAGTTTTGGGAAGTGAGTTCTAAGGGTAAAGAAAATGTTGTAACTGCTAAAGGGGTTGCAAGAGAATCGTTTCCTAAAGATTTTATGCTTTTTGATTTAAATTCAGAAGCAATGCGTCAAACGCTTTTTTCTGCTGTAAATAATACTTCAAAAAAATCAGCAGTTATATCATTGCCAAATGCAGAAGGTGGTATAGAACAGTTTGAAGTATTTGAAGCATCAAACTTTGATGCTGAATTACAAGCTCAATTTCCTGAAATTAGAGCGTTTTCGGGAAAAGGACTTACTGATAAATATGCGACTTTAAAAATCAGTATTTCTCCAGAAGGAATTCAAACTATGGTTTTCAGAGTTGGTAAAGAAAACGAATTCATGGAGCCGTATTCAGCAGACCGTAAAGTTTATGCTGTATATAAGTCACAAAGAGAAAAAGGAAAGTTAAACTGGACTTGTTCGGTGGATGACAAAAAAGCGTTTGAAGATATTTCAAACAAAATTGGTTCAGTTCAAAAATCAAGTGCTGGTCAATTAAAAACTATGCGTTTAGCACAATCTTGTACTGCAGAGTATTCAAATTATTTTGGAGCTACTTCGGCGGCTCAGGTGAATTTAGTTTTAGCTGCTTTTAATGCAACATTAACACGATGTAATGGTGTTTACGAAAGAGAATTAGGTTTACATTTAAACTTAGTTGCTGCCAGTACTAATGTTATTTACTATAATGCCGCTACTGACCCTTATTCAGCTGCAGGTTCTGCAGGTTCTGGTGATGGTTTAGGAGCCGATGGAGCATGGAATGCTGAATTGCAAAATACTTTAAGTTCAGTAATTACTGAAGCAAACTATGATATTGGCCATTTATTTGGAGCTTCAGGTGGCGGAGGTAATGCTGGGTGTATTGGGTGTGTTTGTGTAGACGGTCAAAAAGGTAGTGGCTTTACTTCTCCAGCTGACGGAATGCCTCAAGGAGATAATTTTGACATTGACTATGTGGTTCATGAAGTAGGTCACCAATTAGGTGCTAGACATACTTTTACACATTCAAGAGAATCAGGTTCTACAGTTCAAGCTGAGGTAGGTTCGGGAATTACTATTATGGGATATGCAGGTATTACTTCTTATGATGTTGCTCCACACTCTTTAGATTCTTATCATGCAGTTTCATTAACTCAAATTCAAACAAACTTGGCAGGGAAAACTTGCCCAGTTACTACAAGTATTACGGCGAATAATGCAACTCCAGTTGTAAATGCAGGTGTAGACAGGACTGTTCCAAAGAGTACCCCTTTTATGTTAACAGGATCAGCTACAGATGCAAATGCAGGAGATGCATTAACTTATAGTTGGGAACAAATCGATGTGTTGACAGGGGCAGGTACTGGTTTAACTGCTGCAGGTAGTAGTGCAACTGCAACAAAAACAGGAGGGCCTAATTTTATATCATTTGCTCCAAAAACTTCACCTACAAGATATTTTCCTAGAATGGAAAGTGTTATGGCGGGTTCGGCTACCACTGGTACTTTAGGGGGTGATGCAACAATGAATTCAGAAGCGCTTCCATCAGTTGCAAGAACTTTAAATTTCAGATTAACAGTTAGAGACAATGCAGCTTACAGTAGCGTTGCTCCAGTAAAAGTTGGTCAAACTAATTTTGATGATATGGTTGTAACTGTTGATGCAACAAGAGGGCCATTAACAGTGACTTCTCAAAATACAAACGGTATTGTTTGGGCTCAAGGATCAACTCAAACTATTACTTGGGCTGTTAATAGTACTAATACAAGTGTAGGAGGTACAAATGTAGATATTTTATTATCAACAGATAACGGGGCTACATTTACGACCGTTTTGCTTGCAAACACGCCAAATGATGGTACTGAAACTATCACTGTTCCTAATGTAACGGCAGCGAACTGTAGAGTAATGGTTAAAGCTTCTGGAAATATATTCTTTAATGTAAACACAAAAAATATTGCTATTGGTAATTATGTTTATCAAACACAAAATGCTTGTAATGATTATACATTTAATTTGAATCAAGCTTTTACAGAAAGTTCAGATACTTCTTATCCTGGATTAACTTTGACAGTTAATGATTCGTTTACAATTACAGATTCTAATTTTAAAGCTAATATAACGCATCCAAATATTGGTCAAGTGAATATTTTGTTAATGGCTCCTTGGCAGGCATCATTAAATACGGCTTTATGGTATAACAATACTACTTGTACAGCTGCAAATATGGATAAATGGTTTGATACTGCTGGATCGGCTGTTAACTGTGCAAATGTAAATAATGGTGCTTTTGCATCTGCATTCACACCTTTTTCTGCTGCTAATATTAATGGTTATAATGGAAATAATAGTGCTGGAGGATGGAAACTTTACTTTAAGGATGCAGTAGTGGATTCAAACTTTGCTACAGCTAGGTTTAATACTTTTACTATTCAGTTGTGTTATTCTCAGTCAGTACCAGTTTTAAGTACTGAAAGTTTTGAATTTGAAGATTTTAGTTTATATCCAAATCCTAATAAAGGAGATTTTACAGTTAAATTTACATCTTCAACAGGAAGTGATATCAAAGTTGTAGCTCACGATTTAAGAGGTCGTAAAGTATATGAAAATTCATTTACAAATACTGGAGCAATCAATCAGTCAGTTTCTTTAAATAATGTTGAATCAGGAATCTATTTAGTTTCTATCATTGATGGAGGTAAAAAGACTGTGAAACGTGTTGTTATTGAATAATTGATTATGTATTATATAAAAAGGGAAGCTTTAGCTTCCCTTTTTTATTTTCCGTTAAAATCACTCATTGTATTTCCTAATCCTGATAAGGCAAATGATTGAATTGCTTTGACAGACATTTCTAATCGTTCAGAAAGTTTTATTTTTTCATCTTCATCCCATTCTCCTAACACATAATCAACTTGTTTTCCTTTTTTAAAATCATCGCTTATTCCAAAGCGAAACCTTGGGTAGTCGATAGTATTTAATAATTGTTGAATACTTTTTAATCCGTTGTGCCCACCATCAGAGCCTTTAGGTTTTATGCGGATAGTTCCAAAAGGTAAATTCAAATCATCTGTTATCACAAGAATGTTCTCTTTGGCTATTTTTTCTTTTTCCATCCAATATTGAACAGCTTTACCACTAAGATTCATATAAGTGTTCGGCTTAAGAAGTAATAACGTTCTTCCTTTAATTTTATATTCAGCTAATGAACCTAATTTTACAGTTTGAAAATCAAGTGATTCCTGTTTTGCCAGAAAGTCTAAAACTTTAAAACCAATATTGTGACGGGTATTGGCATACTCAGCTCCAATATTTCCTAAACCAGCTATTAAAAATTTCTTCATGTCTATTTCTGTTGCTTCTGTTTTGTTAGTAAACAGATTTTTGATCCAATTAATTATTGAGCAAAAGTAACTTAAATTTTAATCATAAAAAAAGCACCTCGATGGAGGTGCTTTTGTATAGAGTGTAAGAAAATTATTTTTTCTTTTTTGCTCCTTTTTCTGCTTTTGCAGCTTCTTGAGCAGCTTTCATTGCAGCACGAGAAATTCTTACTTGACAAACTACAGTGTTGTCTGGGTGTAAAAATTTGTACTTGTCAGATGCTAATTTAGTAATGTATAATTTATTACCCATTTCTAATCCAGAAATATCAGCATCGATATAGTCAGGTAAATTTGCAGGTAAAGCTTTAACTTTTAATTTACGTTGGTTTAAACGTAAAACACCTCCTAATAATACGCCTGGAGAAGTACCAACAACTCTAACTGGGATTTCCATAGTAACTTCTTTGTTATCAAATAACTGGTAGAAGTCAATGTGTAAGATTTTGTCAGATACTGGGTGTACTTGAATGTCTTGTAAAACAGCATTGAATGATTTACCGTTTTCTAACTCAATCACAACTGTGTGTGCGTTTGGAGTGTAAACCAAGTTTTTGAATGCTTTGTCTTCTGCTGAGAAATGCACTGGTTGATCTCCTCCGTATAACACGCAAGGAACCGCTCCAGCATTACGTAAGGCTTTAGTAGCAACTTTGCCCACGCTTTCTCTTTCTGATCCTTTAATTGTAATCGATTTCATTTTAAAAAAATATAGTTATTAAATATTTTACTTATTTATGCAACAAGCTTTTAACTTTGTGCGTAATGAGCCGGCAAATGTACAACTTATTATTAAATTGGTTGCCTTTACATTAAAAATTTTCCACTAATGGAATTGTTGTGGTGTACCATGTGCATAACCTCTGCAAATAGCGGTGCGCAACTTACCACTTTAATTTTCTTTGACTCTTTCTTTAACGGAATAGAATCGGTAACTATTAATTCACTTAATTGTGAGTTTTCAATTTTTTCATAAGCACTTCCTGATAAAATAGCGTGTGTACAGATAGCACGAACACTCAAGGCTCCTTTTTGAATCATTAAATCGGCAGCTTTTGCCAAAGTGCCTCCTGTGTCAATCATGTCGTCCACTAAAATAACATGCTTGCCTTTTACTTCACCAATCAATTCCATGGTATCAATTACGTTGGCGGCTTTTCTTTGTTTGTAGCAAATAACTACTTCCGATTCTAAGAACTTCGAATAGGCATATGCTCTTTTTGAACCTCCCATGTCAGGAGATGCGATAGTTAGATTTTCCAAACCTAAGCTTTTTACGTATGGTAAGAAGATTGTTGAAGCAAATAAATGATCCACAGGCTTTTCGAAAAACCCTTGAATTTGATCTGCATGTAAATCCATTGTCATGATGCGAGTTGCACCAGCACTTTCTAATAATTTTGCAACAAGTTTGGCTCCTATTGGTACTCTTGGCTTGTCTTTTCTGTCTTGACGGGCCCATCCAAAATAAGGAATAACAGCGGTTATATGTCTTGCAGAAGCTCTTTTAGCAGCATCTATCATTAATAACAATTCCATCAAGTTGTCTGAGCTTGGAAATGTTGAACAAACTATAAATACTCTCAATCCACGGATTGACTCTTCATATGATGGCTGAAATTCACCATCACTATATTGCGAGAACGTTACTTTTCCTAGCTCAACACCGTATTTTTCGGCTATTTTTTCGGCTAGGTAAACACTTTGTGAACAGGCAAAAATTTTTGCTTCGGGTTCTAGGTGCGACATTAATATGTTGTTTTTATTCCGCTACGCTCCATACAATTCGGCTTTTTGTTATTTAAAGCTTCATGTGTTAAGCGCCTCGGGTGTAGTTAGTTATGTGTTGTGCATTTTATTGCGGTGCAAATTTAGGAATAAAATCCAAGCCGGAAAGATATTTTTGAACTATTTTTTATGATTTCTAGAAAAAATAATTACATTTGCACCCACAATACTGAAACAATAAACAGTTTTTTGCCTGGATGAAAAACTTTAATTAATTTTTCTAAAAATTAAAATAAAAAATTCATTCAAATCCTTGCCCGGATGGCGGAATTGGTAGACGCGCACGACTCAAACTCGTGTACTTAGGTGTGTGGGTTCGATTCCCACTCCGGGTACTTTAAAAATCCTTAAATCGCTAATTAATAGCTATTTAAGGATTTTTTATTTATTTTTTTGCCGAAAAATTGCCGAAAAATATATGAGTTTTCTTTCTGTAATATTTTTGAAATCCCTTAATTTTTTAAAATATTCATTATGTGTAATAAGTTTTTCAACTAACTATAATATTAGTATAATGCTGAATTTTGGCATAAAGATAATACGATGTTAATAAAAAATATAGCATAAAATTAAACTGTATAGCTTAAAAAAGATAAAAATTAGCTAAAACAAGAAAAGGTTTTGACTCTATTCAAGTTTACTCAAATTTTACTATTAAATATTTTACTCAAGGACTTGAGAATTGAAGTATAAAATAAATCCATCTCTTTTATTAAAAAATGTATCTCGTCGATTATTTATAAAATTAGATTCGATAATAACATATGATATGATTAATAAGAGTGTTAATTAGTACTAGACTGTAAATTAATTAAAATTTTAAAAAAATGGATTAGATGAAATCTAACTAAATTCAGGTATTGTTTTGTATTAGTTTATTGCAGTATTTTCGCGCAAAAATTAATATAACAAATATCTAAATGAAAAAACTATTTTGTTTAATAACTTTTCTATTAAGTCTATTTTGTTACTCTCAACAAGATAAAATAAGTTTCACGTATGACAATGCTGGAAATCAAATAAAAAGAGAATATTGCCCAAGTTGTCCAGCTAAGACGAATAATATTGTTAAAGAAGTTTCAGAAATAGTAGAACAAGATTTACTAAAGTTCTATCCTGAAGATGAAATATCATATTATCCAAATCCTGTAAAGGAACTACTTTTCTTGAAATGGGATGTCAGCGATTCTAAAAAAGTTAGAGCAATAAATATCTATTCATTAAACGGACAATTAATAAAAGCATATAATAATCTGGAATCAAAAAATGAATTTGTAATCCAATTTCAAGAATTACCTCAAAATGTTTATAGTATCAACTTAAGCTATACAGATGGTGATAATAAATCAATTAAAATAATAAAAGAATAAACGTCCACCGAAAATGAATTTAATTCAAATTATAAGAAAAGCAATCCAAATATCTATTTTGCTATTTGCACTTAATTCCTATTCACAGGATAAAAATATCGGAGGTATCCCTGTAAAAGGCATTTTGCCAATTAAAAGAGGTGAAATAAAGAGTGATGCAAATAATTTTTCAAAAATTTCAAATATTAATGGTAATACATTAACTGCTGGAACACCAACTGGACAGTCAACAGAAGTAGGTGTGACACAAGGTGAATTATCCGTTTCATTAACTGGAGCAGCGCAATATAATATTCCTTTGAGTTTGCCAAATGGAATCAATGGAGTTGTTCCGCAAATAGGCATTGGTTACAATAGTCAAAGTGGTAACGGAAATGCTGGATATGGATGGAATTTGACTGGTATTTCTTGCATAACAAGATCTGGATCAACAACTTACTATGACAATAAAATTTCTACTGTAAACATAGACGATAATGATCGATTTATGTTAGATGGTCAAAGATTAATTTTAAAAACCGGTGTATATGGCTATGATGGAGCTACATACGAAACCGAAAATCAAAGTAATTTAAAAATTACTTCATTTGGAAGAGTAAAAAATGGTCCTGAGTATTTTATTATTGAATATCCAGATGGATCAAAAGCCAAGTTTTCTGGAGGTGGGATTTGTTCTAATTTTAGTTACAGTGAAAATTGGAAAATCATAAGTTGGGAAAGTCCACAAGGTATTAAGATTGAATATGTGTACAATTGTATCACTGGAAACAATAATTATCTTTCAACAATAATTTATAACTATCTAAATGCAAATAGCAAATCTTCAGTAGAATTCATTTATAAAAATAGGGTAAGAGAAGAAAAAGCATATCCAAGTTATCTTAATAATTATGTAGATAATAAACTTATTGATGAAATTAAAATTACTAACAACAATGTTCCTTTTAAAAATTATTTACTTGAATATGACACAACTTCTTTAGGGTATGAAAGGCTGGTAAAAATCACTGAAAAGAATGGAGATAAAACTAAAAACTTAAACCCAACTGTTTTTACTTATGATAATACTCCTTCTACTATATCATATAAAGATATTGGCACAACTTTAACGGTTAGTAACATTAATTACAATAATTCTGGAACTATTTCAGGTGATTTTGATGGAGATGGGAGCCAAGATATTATTTTATATCCTACTACTGGTGTAGATGCAAAGAAAAAGTATTGGTATTTTTCTAATATAAAAGGTAATACTACCAATATAGCTTATGAACATAATATTGGGTATTTTAGAGAATTAATACCAACTTCTTGGTTAAGTCAGAACAACAAACTAATGCCAATGCAAGGTTGGTGTGCTATTCAGTATAACACAACATCAAATATTACTACATTCAAAAATTATTCTTCTGGTACTGTAAATCCAATATACTACCAATATGAAATTAATTATCAATTTCCTAAGTTTGAGTATGGATATTGGGTTGAACCATGTACGAGTACTCCTTTGGGAAAGCAATCAATATCTTCTGATTCTCAAAATGAAAGCATAGTTAAACCAATACCTGACCCAAATCAACCTCAATGGGCTGAAATAATTAGAGAAATTCCTAAAGAATATTTGGGTGGTGATTTTAATGGAGATGGTTTAACAGAAGTATTAATTGTTGAAAAACCTTTTGATTTTACCGTAACTCAAGGATGTTCAACATATACACAAACTTTTCCTGGGGGTAGAGCATATGTTGTAAATCTAGATAGAAGACTTATATCAAACAATGTCAGTGTAATTGGTAACTTATCTATAACTGGTAGTTCTAAAATAATTATTGATGATGTCAATGGAGATGGAAAATCTGATATAATCATTTTTGAAAACGGAAGTGTTAAGGTTTACTCCTTCGATGCAAATAATGTACTAATGAGCCCTGTTGTAACAAACGATAGCAGAGTAAACATAAGTACCCAAATATTATTAGGAGACTATAATGGTGACGGAAAAACAGATTTTATTATACCAAAAGGAACTGGAAATAATTATACTAAATTTTCTTCTACTGGCTCAAAGTTCATTATTGAAGATGCCACTTACGATGTGCCATATCAAGCCAATTATCAAAGTGGATCAAGAACATATACGTATTATCTAATCCCAAACGATTTTAACCAAGATGGAAAAACTGATTTAATTTTTGCTCAGAATATATATGAAGATGTAAGATTGATCAATTTACAACAAGGTTCTATTCTAATTAAAAATTACAAAAATATAGGTAGCAACTTTGTTGAAGAAATGTCTGCTTCATCAGGAACACAACCAACAATTAAAGCTAATGCGCTTCCTATCTTTTTGAATAACAATAAAAGTACATTAAAATCTGAGCTTAATTTTATAACCAACAATAGGATTATTCATTTTGAATCACAAAAGGATTTCAATAAAGATAGATTGCTTAGATCTATTACTTTAGGAAATGGTGTTGTAAATGCAATCAATTATACATGCTTAAAAAATATTGACCCTGATAGTTATGGAGCCTTTGATTATTATCCATCTACTTACACAGAAGATTACCCTAATTTTGATATCACTTCTGCAACTAATTTTCAAGTAGTAAATTTATTAGAAGTTTTCTCTCACACGGACTACAAAAAACAAATGTATAGATACTATGGAGCTGTAAGCAGTGTAGACGGAAAAGGATTTCTTGGATTTAGAGCAATAGCAAAAACCAACTGGTATGATAACAATTTTCCAATTATTACCAATCTAACAAAATTTGATATCAATAAAAAAGGAGCGCCTTATGAAAGTTATACTGTTTTTGGTGAAGTTTATGGTAATGTGACTAATTTTTCGACTTCTAGTTTTATTTCTAAAACTACAATGGGTTATGATTATCAACTTTTTCCTAATAAAGTTTTTAAACTAAATAACATTTCAACTGTAGAACAAAACGGTGTTGAGAATACTTCAAAAGAAATAGTTACTGGGTACGATTCAAACAATAACCCTAAAACTATTACTACCAATACAAAGTTAGGAAGTACAATTGAAGAAAGTGAGACTACAACTTTAGATTATTATTCTGCAACATCTGCGCCATATATTGTAGACAGATTGAACAAAAAAACTTCTTCTGTTACAAATTATAATAGTGCTGTTCCAGTCGATACAAAAACTTCAGAAGAAACATACAGCTATACTGGCAACAATTTAACACAAATTAAAAAGAAAGGACATCTAACAAATGAAGTCACAGAAGATCTAGAATACAACCCTTTTGGAAATCTTATTAAGAAAACAATTTCAGCTAACGGCACAGCAAGTCGTGTAGCAATATTCGAATATGATCCTACTGGAAGATACTTAACTAAAAGCATAACTAATGAAGGATTACAAACTTTATACAACTATGATTTTACAAAAGGAACGCTTACATCAGAAACTGACCCTTATGGCTTAACTACCACTTATGATTATGATACATGGGGAAAGAAAAAAACAGTTACTGATTATTTAGGAAAAAAAACATATTTAACCTACACTAATTCAAGTACAGGAAACGAAGTATATGTAAACAGTACTTCTGATGATGGAAGTTTCACATCATTGGTATATAATAGTCTTGGCAGAGTAATTAAATCTTCAAATAAAAATATAGACGGAAAATATTCAACTGTTTTCACTCAGTATGATATATATGGAAGACCAATTTCAGTAAGTGAACCATACGATGGTAGTAGTTATAATGCTTCTCAATTTACAACAACAACATATGACGAATATGGAAGACCAAAATTGATTAACCATGCAAGTGGAAAAATAACCACGTTAAATTATACAGGACTAACAACAACAAGCAATGATGGAATAAAAAACATTATAACTACCAAAAACTCTTTAGGACAACCAATCTCTGTAACAGATAATGGAGGAACTATAAATTATACTTATTATGCTGATGGAAATCTAAAAAAATCAGATTTTGAAGGAAGTATTACAGAATTAGAATATGATGGCTGGGGAAGAAAAAGTAAATTAAAAGACGCTTCTGCTGGAGAATATATTTATGAGTATAATGAATATGGTGAATTAACTAAGGAAATTGCTCCTAAAGGAATAACAGAATATAAATTGAATAATTCAGGGAAATTAATTGAAAAAACCATTATAGGAAGTAATGGTGATTTAACGAATTCAAAATCAATTTATGGTTATAATACTACAACAAAATTTTTAGAAAGTGTAGCATATGATGATTACTCAGAAATAGGACATCATATAGACTATCTAATAAATTATGATAACAATGCTAGAATTTCAAAAATAGTTGAAACAAATGCTAATAAAGCTATTTTTGAAAAACAAATTGAATATGATGAGTTTGGAAGACCATTAAGAGAATTTTATAAAGCAACAAATCTTAATGATAATAAATCTTCTGAAAAATGGATAAAAAACACCTATAAACTTGGTTTCCATTGGCAAATTGTTGATGATTCAAGTGGTAATACTAATGGTAAAATTCTTTGGGAAACTAATACAGTAGATGCAAGAGGACAATTAACAAGTGGTAAATTTGGTAATGGTATATTACAAACCAATACTTACGATCAATATGGTTTTTTAGAAAAAACAAGTCATAATTACACTAACAGTTTAACGGGGACAACAGCTAATATTATGACATTAGTAAACAGTTTTAATCCTGTAACGTCAAATTTAAACAGTAGAACTAACAGTTTGTTTAATACAAATGAGACTTTTACTTACGACAATCTTGATCGCCTTATAGAATGGTCTGGAGCTTCAAAAACGATTTACAATTTAAAATTCTCAAATACCAATGAAGGATTTGTAGTAACCAATGCTGCTGTTATTGAACTACATACAGATAAGTTAAAAGTTAAAGCAAATAGTCCTCAATCTGGAGTTCAAAAAAAGGTACTGGAAAAAGCGGTTTTTGGTGATAAGTATAAAGTAAAATTAAATTTTGATGATGGTGAAACTGCTGTAGCTTCATATAAAACAAGAATAGTTGTTGTCGAAGAAAATACTGTTACAAACGCTATTGTTGAATACAATTTAGGGTTAATAACTGAAGGTGTATTTGAAGTTGAACATACAATTCAAACAGACAATGTAAATGTTTATATTAAAATTGATAAAAGTGAGAACACTGCCGGATTAAGTGCTCCTAGAACATTTTACATTGACAATTTTATGTTAATTAAAACAGGTGGTAAAAACAAACAGAGCTATGATAATAAAGGAAGAATCACTGGAAATGATTTAGGAAATTATAATTATACAGACATTGCCTCTGCTATTCCTAAGTTTTACAGAAACACATCTGTTGCCACAACTTTTGAAGCTACACAATATTACAAGAAAAACCCCTTACAAGAGGTTGATTATAATGTTTTTAAAAGTCCTGTAAAGATAACAGAACAAGGAGTTGATAAAATAAATTATTTATACAATCCGTTTGATAGCAGATGTGCCATGTATTATGGAAATCTTAACGATGATAAAACCACTCGTCCTAAGCGTAAATATTATTCTTTCGACGGGACAATGGAAATCAATTTTGATGTTGCAAACAACAAGAGTGAATTTGTAACCTATTTAGGAGGAGATGCCTATACCGCTCCAGTTATATTAAAAAGTGATGGAACTGCTCAAAATTATTTCTATCTTCACAGAGACTATCTAGGTACAATTGTTGCAATTACAAACGATTTAGCCGAAGTAGTAGAAAAACGTTCTTTTGATGCATGGGGAGAAATCGCTTCTATTAAAGACAAAAATAATAATGAACTTGAGTTTCTAACCATACTTGATAGAGGTTATACAGGTCATGAACACCTACAAAGTGTTGGTTTAGTTCATATGAACGGTCGTATATATGACCCTAAATTGCATAGATTTTTACAACCAGATAATTTTATTCAAAACCCTTTTAATACCCAAAATTATAATCGTTATGGGTATGTATTGAATAATCCATTAAAATATGTAGATCCTTCTGGTGAAGAATACAACGGAAATCCTGAAACAGGGGGGATGAATGAAACCCAGCAAAGCGCATTAGGTAATGCTATTGCAAATCTTGCACAAAATTGGGATGAATTGGGTATAAAGAACTGGGCAAATAGAAATATAGGTTTTAAACAGGCTGGTTTTGCAAAAGGTGGATGGGTTGACAATAATTTAAGAAGCATAGGAAACTGGTTTACTAAACAATGGAAATCTATTTTTGGAAGTAATAAAAAGTCAGAGAAAGTGTACCTGCCATCTACTCCTAGCTTTTCTAATCATCAATTAACCGGAGGTTGGCAAAATGAGGGGTTTCAGCCATCACAAGCGGTGATTCAAATGCCTACGCAACATACCTTTTTAGGTATAAATATGACAGCACTTTCTGAAGGTAATTTGCTACAAAGGACTGTATATGGCATGGCAAACACAATTAATATTCCTGTTCAATATATGATGGGGAGAAGTGTAGGGGATGGTAGTATGAGAAATCTAAATGGAACATCTACAAGTACAGACGAAGGAGTGCTTTCTTTTGGAACCTTACCTCTAATGTTTGCAGGTGGCGGAGGCGGTGCAGGTGTCATAAGTGGGAATGGAACAAAACTTGCTATTAAGGAAGTGCCTACGATTGTGGGAGAAGGAATGAAACGAGTTGGTATGGAAGCCGCTAAGCACCCAAGTTCTGTTATCCTGAATAATATGCCTAAATTCACAGGTACAGCAGATCAAATTACAAGCCAGATGATGACTTACAATCGTCAATGGTTATTGCAGCAAATGAGAAGCGGAAGACCAATTATAAATATCGGTTTAGACCCTAATAGAGGAGCACCAAGTATTTTCTATCAGATGGAACAAAATATGATTAAAAATTATTTAAAACTTCATCCTAATGCATTTCAAATAATAACACCATGATAACAATGATTAACGGTAAAAAATATATAGAATTAGTAGAATTATTTTTCTCTTTTTTACTTAAAGAATTTGGATTTGAATTATTAAAAGTAACAGAGAATGGAAATGTTTTTTATGATGTTGAATATACTGATTATAAAAGGACTGTATCTATTTCATATGAAAATATAGAAGATTATCTACAAGTGATAGTTTTTAGGTTAAAAAATGGAGAACTTCCAAACTATGATGATAAATCACAAACTTTACATTTAAATGAATTAAATAAGAGGGTACTTCCTCTTATCAGTAAGGAGGAAATTCAAGAAAATAATGAAAAATTTAATATAATATTTACAAATACTGAATTGGAAAAAAAATTATTAAAATCTGCAAAGGAGTTAAGAATTATTTTAAAGTATTGGGATAAGATTTAGATAGATAACATTAAAATAAAATTTTAAACATGAAAATTCTTAAATGTGTTATTTTTTCTATTATCTACTGTTGTTATTCATGTTCGAGTGAAGATCAAGAAGCAGGGGATGGAGGAAGTGGTTTTGAAATTAGTTTGAATAGTTCAACAACAAACCCTTCAATAGATGAAGAGTTTACTGTTAATGTCACAACAAATGAAACCACACAAGCTGTTTGGGTTTCGTTAGATAATTTTACTACAGGAGGTTATACTGTTCAAAATTTAGATAATAATTTTAATTTACGCTTTAATTTTGATCAGCTAGGACAAAAAACAATCTATATAAGATGTAAAAATGCTAATGGTAGTGTGGCTGAAAAGCATTTGAATATAAATATTCAAAGAGGTAATGCAATCAAAATTAATGGATTGCAGGTGATTTCTTTTTACAATGTGAATTCTAGTTATGACCCTGAATATCCAAACACTAATCCAAATCATTTGGCTGATTTACAATTTGGTTTTGCCAAATCTAAATTAGGAGATTTCTTAAATAGCACATATTCATATAGGCGATGGTTTTTGTCTCCAATTATAGAAAATCAAGGAACAATGACTTGGGACGTATCGGGTCAAAATTTATTCATAAATCCATCAAAATCTTTATTGTTTACTTTAGCAGATATAGATGATAATATCGCAGGCGCTGATTTATTAAATGGTCCTCCAGATTATCGTATTTTGAGTTTTTCAAATTATACAACTACAAAACCAAATAGTATTACCTATTCATATCCAGAGATTAATCTAGAGATTAAATTAAATATTGAATGGGCAAATTGATAAATAAAAAATTTAGTTTTATACTTTTGATATTAGCTTTATTCTCATCAATATTGTCTCATGCACAAGGAGAAGCAAATATTTGGTATTTTGGCAACAAGGCAGGGTTAGATTTTAATAGTGGTGTTCCAGTTGCCCTTACAAATGGTCAACTTAATACTGAGGAAGGTTGTGCAACATTATCTGACAGCAATGGACAACTGTTATTTTACACTGATGGTATTACAGTTTACAATCGTAATCATCAAGTGATGTTAAATGGTGCTGGCTTGATGGGACACTCTTCAACTACACAATCGGCTACTATTGTGCCAAAACCAGGATCTTCTAATTTATTTTATGTTTTCACAATCGATGTTGTGGCTGGGCCAAATGGTTTTAGGTATTCCATAATTGATTTGAATTTAGATGGAGGGCTAGGAGGTGTTACTACGGATAAAAATGTTTTAGTTTATGCACCTACTTGTGAAAAAATTTCAATCGTAAAACATTCGAATAATACTGATTTTTGGGTTGTTACACATGGCTTTGGCAATAATGCCTTTTATTCTCATCTATTAAATTCTTCAGGATTAAGCCCAACAACAATCTCAAGTAATGTAGGTGTTGTGGTAAATAATACTTATAATACAAATTCAATGGGATATATGAAAATATCTCCCAATGGTAAAAAATTGGCTGTTTGCCATCAGTTCTTATATTTAGCACAATTGTTTGATTTTGATAATACTACTGGAGTAATTTCAAACCCCATTACACTAATTAATAATGATACAGGACAATTATATGGTGCTGAATTTTCGCCAAATAGTGAATTATTATATTTAACAACAAATATTAGTAGAAAACTATATCAGTTTGACTTAAATGCCAGTAATATTCCTGCTTCACAAGTTCTAGTTCATACTTTTTCTGATTTTCCAGGAGCTTTACAACTTGGGCCTGATAAAAAAATATATATTGCTCAATTTGGGTCTAATAAATTAAGCTCAATAAATAACCCTGATATTATTGGAATTGGTTGTAATGTTTTATTAAACAATGTTGATCTGGCAGGGAAAGTATCTATTTTAGGACTTCCTGCATTCAATCAATCTTTTTTCTTTATTCCAGAAATTGAGGCTGAAAATGCATGTGCTGGAGAAGTAGCACAATTTTCATTAAATACTAATCAAAATATTGTTAATGCATTATGGAATTTTGGTGATGGTAGTCCAATACAAAATAGTATAGTTGGGAATCACACTTACACTAATCCAGGGACATACACAGTTTCGGTGACAGCAACTAATAATAATGGCATAACAGGGACTAAAACAAGAGATATTATTATATCTTCAGTGCCAACAGCAACTCAGCCTTTGGACATTTTAGAATGTGACAATAATAATAATGGGTTTTATACTTTTGATTTGACCACATTAGATTTGGCAATTCTAAATGGTCAAAATCCTAACCAGTTCAAAGTAAAATACTTTGCCAATGCTACAGATTACAGTAATAATATATTTATTGTAACACCTACTAATTATCAAAATGTAATTGCTTATCAACAACAATCGATAATAGCAGAAGTCTATAACATTCAAAATAACGCTTGCAAAGCAACTACAGCATTTAATATAGATGTTTTCGACACACCAAGTTCCACGACAAATATATCTAGTTTGACTTCTTGTGACAATACGACTTTTGGTACAGATACTGATGGGAAAATTCGTTTTGATTTGTCCCAAAAAGCAACTGAAATCCTAAACGGGCAGTCACCAAGTCAATTTACTATTACATATTTTATTGATGCAGGTTTGTCAAATATTATTGCAACTCCTGCCAATTATGTAAATACCAATAGTACGGAAACAATTTATGTAAAAGTCAGCAATGTAGATAATGCTAATTGTTTTGCCACAACTTCGTTTACAATTGAAGTTTTTCCATTACCAATCATTACAAATATTGTTTCCCTAAAACAATGCGACGACAATATTGATGGTTTTAGTAGTTTTAATCTAACTGAAGCCAATAGTAAAATATCTGCTAATTTTGCATCTGAAACATTCAGCTATTTTGAAACTGTCTCAGATGCTCAAAACAATGTTAATCCCATAACAAATTTTACTACTTATATCAACCAAGTAGTAAGTAATGATGTAGTATATGTTAGAGTAACTAATACAAATGGTTGTTTTAGGATAGCACAACTTAATTTAAGTGTATCAACTACACAGATTCCTGCAAATTTTACTAGAAATTTTACAGTTTGTGATGATGCTATTTTAGGCACAAACACAGATGGTGTAAGTAGTTTTGATTTCAGTAGTGTCACTCCACAAATTCAAAGTTTATTCCCTATAGGACAGCAGTTAATTATATCTTATTATCGCAATTTACAAGACGCACTTGGGGAACAAAATGCTATAATTGACATTTCGAATTATAGAAACACGGGTTATCCTAATTCTCAAAATATTTACATTAGAGTAGATAGTGCTGTAAATAATGATTGTCTAGGATTGGGGCAACACATAACATTAAATGTTGAACGAATTCCTATTGTACAGCCACAAGAGTACAGATTTTGTGATGATAATCAAGATGGACTATATCCATTTAATACAACAAATTTACAGTCAAGTTTATTAAACGGATTAACCAATGTGTCTGTTGCTTATTATGATCAAAATAATAATATTTTACCAAGTCCATTGTCAAATCCATTTGTAACAGCTTCACAAATTATTAAAGCAATTGTGACTAATAACACGCCAACAGCTTGTAACTATGAAACAACAATAAAATTTATTGTAGATGATTTACCTGAAGCTTTCCCAATAAGTACAACTTTATCTACAGTTTGTGATGATGAATTAAATCCAATGAATCAAGACGGATTATTTGCTTTTGATACATCAACATTCCAAAATTCGATTTTAGGCAATCAAACTGGTATGATAGTCAATTATTATGATCAAAATAATAATCCATTAGCTAGTCCACTCCCTAATCCATTTATTACAGCTACACAAAATGTACGTGTTGAGATAGTTAATCCTAATAATGTAAACTGTAAATCAATCTACAATATTCCTTTTGTAGTTCATCCTGTTCCAAAAATCAATTTAAACGGAAATGAAATCGTATGTAACGAATTGACGATCACTAAAATTCTCAATGCGGGAATTGAAGATGGGACTTCAATAAATGATTATACTTACATCTGGAAGAAAGATGGGATTATACTTTCTAATGAGACAAACTATACACTAAATGTTAATCAAGAAGGGACTTACGCAGTAGAGGTTAAAAACGCTTTTGGCTGTACTCGAACAAGAACTATTAATGTAGTTGCTTCTGACCTTGCTACTATTTCAAACATTCAAGTTAGTGATTTGTCCGAGTCGAATTCAATAATTGTAAATGTAACAGGTGATGGGAACTATGTGTATAGTTTAGATGCTATTAACTTTCAAGAATCAAACATATTTTACAATTTACCTGCGGGTGTTTATACTGTTTATGTAAAAGACTTAAATGGTTGTGGGATTTCAAAAGAAGAAGTAAGTGTTTTAGGAATTCCAAAATATTTTACACCTAATGGAGACGGTTATCATGATTATTGGAACATTCAAGGAATAAGCAGTAAAATAAATACTAAAACAGAAATCCATATTTTTGATCGTTTTGGAAAACTAATCAAGCAATTGAATCCAACTTCCCAAGGGTGGGATGGCACTTATCTAGGACAGCCATTACCTTCTTCTGATTATTGGTACTCTATAAAGTTGGAAGATGGTAGAGATATAAAAGGACATTTTGCGTTGAAAAGATAATCCTTTTCACATTGTTCATTGTCAAGTTTTCAATAGAAGAATAAGATAAACTCTATACTAAATTAACGTATCTAACTTTAGTTGCAACTAAAATTGCAATCATTTAAAAACTCAATTTTTTTATTAAAATAGCTTTTAAATGGTTATTATATTCAGCATAAAGTTTTAGTGTTCAAATTAAAGCAACCAAATTTAAACTAATGGTTGCAGTTTGGTTGCAATATCATTGCAATGATTTTGTAGAAAAATATTAGATAATTGCAATCCTCAAAATATTTTCTAAATGATTTATCGACTAGTAGAAAAAAAAGAATTGAACTAAATTAAAAAGTGTTTATTGTGTACTTAAAAAGTAAAGCCATAAAAACAATCAATAAAAATAGAACATATTAATATTATTAATCTAAACCGCTGTTATGAGCTGGCTTAATCTAGTTCACTCTTAAAAATAACTTTGATTTTTTCGTTAGCAAAGTATTTGATAAAAGTTTCTATGTCTATTCCAATTCCTGTATATTCAACTAAAAATAAGACATTAGACTTTGACGCTTTCATTTGTCTTAATATTGTAGGATAATCATCACTGACAGTGGGTTTTATTTCTATGTTTAAAGGGAATGTTTCATAAGTATCTTTCCCTAAATACTTATATGTTCCGTCATTTAATAAGTCCATTGTTTCTTTGAAAGTGAACATAAAGCTTAAGGAAACATCAATGCCAGCATTTTCAAATTGTCTTCTTTCGATCTTTACATCAATTAAGTCCTTACCGAATGAAAAATTCCATCTTTCAGGTATTTTCACAATATTGGCATATAAATATGGAAATACAATTTTTGAAAGTTTTAAGCAATATTCCTTATCTAAAAATTGTGCTTGTAATTTATTATGTTCAGGAGTGTTTGTTGGTTCTTTGAAGTTATTTATGATAATTACTTTTAATTCAGGGAATTTTTGAATGAACCAACTTTGTGATAACAACCAATTTCTATATTCAGGATCATTAATTAAAATTTCAACTGGTTGATCTTTATATTTTCCGAAAGGGATGATTTTGTTTTGGGTCATAATTATCAATTTGTTTCGTTTTGCAAAGCTTGTTTATAACATCCTGCCAACTTTAAGAAGTTGGAGATTTTTTCCCGAACCTTTCCATTAGGACTGAAACCAAATATACGAAAAGACCGTTTCATTAAACCTTAAACCCCAATTTTCTTAATACTTCTTTTAGCTGCCGTAAAATTATAATTCAAAGGGAAACTGTCCATTGTCTCGAATGTTTATAGCGATGTTAAATAACGGTAAGTTTGTAGAAATGTAATATTCCTTTTCTACTTCTGATATTTGTTCACGAATTGCTAATAAAATTGGAATCATAACCTTCTTCAATTTATCGATAATCACATCGTTATGATACTCATATAGATAATAATCTTTTCCAAATATCTTCTGACTTTCTCTAAAATAATGACTTAATGGTTCGAGTTTCCATTTTATTTCATAATACTGGCAAAGAAACTCTAAATTATTATATATATGTTTTAAAAATAAAATTCGACTTATTTCGATTCCCATGAATTCATCGCGCCCATAATTTTCATCAAAAAAGCTATTGTATTCTCCATACATTGAAATGAATGTTGTTGTGTTGATTTCTGCAATCATTATATTTTTTTCTTGAAAATAAGCAGCTAAAAATGGATATAAGTTATCCAATTTCAATTCATTACTTTTTTGTATCTTATACGAAAATGTTTTCTGCTCGGCATATTTAATAAATGATTTTCTTATGGCACTCTTAACAGGTTCAAAATAAACCAACTCATTTGTCACGTCCACAATACAAAGCATTACTGGAGTTGGAAAATTCCTCCAATAATTTGTCGTTGAGATTTTAACATCTGAAAAATTGTAAGTTTCCTTTTTTGTCCATGTTAAATCATTGATTCCTTTGAGTTGAATTGAAATCAGTTCTCCAGTTACCTGATTTTTTTTATTTACAATTTCAATATAACAGTCAATTCCATAATCTCTTTCAGTAACATCTCTAATAATCCATGAGTTTGGAATATTTCTACTGAAAATTTTATAGGACGCAGTTTCAGTAACATGATTATCTATTCTTTGTGGTAATTCCATAGAATTTGTTATTTATTGTAGTTAACGTTTCAGGGTTTGGCATCAGTAGAGGAAATTGTAGCGAAAAATTTCAATTTAGCGACACGGAAAGCAAAAGCCAAAATTTTAAATTTTAGCTTAACCCGACATTTCGCCAAACCCATATTATATGCAGACCTGTTAGATTTTTTCAAAGTATTCTTCGTTAGTCTTAATTTTCATATGTTTTTCCAAATACTTCGCCTGATTATAAACATACCCCTCATATCCGATGCTTTTTAGAATTAGCTTGCTTATCAATGTAAAGAGTTTTGCTGAAACATAGGATAAATAGAGCTCTGTATTTTCTTCTTCTTTAATTTCTTCCGTGTCGAGCAGTATGTTTCCATGAAGCAAATCATTTCTATGCTTAATTATAGCAATGTCATGCAAGGTTAAGCATATACCAAGTTGTTCAAACGGACGAGTTAATTTTTCATTATTCGTTAAATGCTCTTTGTTAATAGGTTTATTAACTTCATTTAATCGTCTCTTTAATTTCAAGAGATTGGTCTCGCTCAACGTTTCAGCATTATCATCAATGACTTTATGTAATTCATTGACTATTTTGACGGTTAATGTTGCATCGTTAATTGGCTTTTCAAGTCCAGTTTCTTCAATGCTTAAATGTTTAGATAGCTGTTCAATAATAACGGCAAACGAACTTGGAATTATCAATAAAGATCTAATTGATGTTGCTTCTAATATGACTAAAATTGCGACTGAAAACTCTGGTTCAGTATGTATTTTGTAAACAAGGTTTGAAAAATTGGTTAATGTTATCCTTGTAAGTTTTTTTAAATAAAATTCAGCAATGTCATTTTCAATGTCTGGGTAAGAATAAGGATTTGTTATAATTGGACTATACATTCCTTTCAAAGTCGGTCTAATATAGTTTGAATAATAACAGTTTCCAACATCATCAAAAGTGAATTTTTCTCCACCTACCATTAATTTATTAATGAATCCTATTGCTTGTTGAATGGAAAAGCAAACGTCAGAAAATTCATCATAGTTCTGTTCTTGCAAACATTCAAAAACATAAAATCCTTTGTTGTTATATTTTAGTTGAGTTACATCATAGTCTTTTCCATTAAGATTTATGCGGATGCAATCATAAAAATACTCTCTGCCTTGTCTTTGATGCGTTACTGTTTCAAACTCTTTATGAAAGGTATTTATATTTTTTAATTCAATTTTAAAAAATGTTTTATATAATCCATATTGCTTAAAGCTTTCAGATTGAAATCTGTTTAATTCAATTGTAGTTTCAGAACTTACGGAATTGTCAATTTTTAAATCTGTTTGTTTGGAAGTACTTCCAAGCTTTTTTGTTTCGTATATAACATCATTATAAACAAATGATAGTTTAGTAGTGTCATCTTCATCCTCTAAAAATCTTGCATTGATTTTAAGTTGAAATTTTTCTTTTTCCTTTATTAAGAAGGCCTCAATTTCCTTATCTTCAATAAGTTCAACTTTAATTTTTTCTTTAGAGCTTATATTGTCAATAAACTTTAGTTCTATTTCAAAGTTTTTGTCGTTTTTTATTTGTTTTGTCGAGATACTCATTTTAGTGCAAAATATTGAGGAAGGGTAGTAGCTGTTGGGGGTATTATTTTTAATTAAATAAGTCGTTTATTTTATCTTCATCTGATAAGTTAGTTGAATCGTAATTTTCTTTCTTATAATTATTGTCTTCCCATTCATCATACTCACGCATGTTTTCTTTTATTTGATTCTCTTCTATAATATTTTCCCATTCGCTTTTATCGAGTTTAACTTCAAAAAATAAATTGTGATTTGAAGTTGGAAATAATTCTTTAATTAATTTTTCTTGCGTAGAAAAAATTTCTTCGTAAATTTCCTCAACCTTGCTAATTTCAGTAACTTCATCTTTAATTTGGTCGGTTAATTCATTTTCACTAGTTTGAATAATATTTATAATCATATTTTCAATTAATTCAACGCCTTCTTCTGTTTTTGAAAATTCATTATAATCCTGATTATATTTGTCAAATAAGTCTTTTATTTCATCTGCTTCAAATTCACTATCAGCTATAGCTATTATTTTTCTTATAATTTTTAAAAAATTTTTATTTACATATTCTTCAGTTTGTGGACAATCTTTAATTTTTAGTAATGAATTTAAGATTGTGGAAAAAATTGTATAATTCCATTCAATCTTAAAATCTATTTTCTTTAAATAATGTAAATAAATATTATCTATATTGACCTCTGAACAATAATCTGAAAGAATTGTTATTATTTTACAATTAAAAAAAATAATTTGATTTTTATCTTCGTATTCTTTTTTATCAATTAAAAAGTGATCATTCTTGATTAAATCACGAATGATTAGTTGAAGTTCTTGATCTAAATGAATAATTGAGGTTTTTGGATTGAATCTATCTAATTGTTCAAGGAAAATAGCATTATTAATGATTCCTTTTTTTTCTGAAAGAGATTCTGATGTTTGTCCAATTAAAAAATCAGCTAAAGAAGGATTTATGAAATTATATGAACGTTTATTTTTATCTATAGAATTATAAAGAGTTGAAGAGATAAAACCATTTAGTAATAATTTGATTGATTTATTGAATTGATTACCGTCAACAACCTGATTATGCTGTTTGATTTCGTATTGTAATCTTTTTTCAAATGCTCTTATTAATTTATTTTCTGACACAAAGTTTCCAAAAGAAAACAATGTCATCAATAAACATCTTTCAAGGTATGTTATTTGATTATTATAAGAAAATCGCCATATTTCTTTTGGATTGTTTAAGTTATTAATAATGAATTGTTTGTACTCACTATCTGAAAATAATTTAATTTTCGAATCATCAGTAATAAACTCAATTATACGTGGTGTATAATTATCGTGATTAATAATTTTTAAATAAAATTTTTCATCTATAATTACATTGTAAAATTTTTTAGTGACACTTTTATGAAAGAAATGATTATACAGAATTAATGCTTTTTCATATTTGTCATAATCAGAAAGCTTTAATTCAAATTTTCGGTCGTTTAAGCTTGATTGATTGATTTTTTCATATCTATCATTAGCCAAATTTAAAACTATTGTCCTTGTAGTTAAAAGTAAATATTTGTTAGGAGAATGTCTTATTCTATCTACAAAACTAGTTAATTGAGTTTCTGTTTTATGAGAGTTAATTATTTCAGCGTAATTAGCCCCTAAAAAATCATCGAAATAGAATATTTGTTTTATTTTATCTTCGTTTGAAATAACATCTTCTGCTTCTTTGATATTTTCAACTTTATGAATTTTAAAATTATTTTTGGCTCGCTCAAATAAAATCATTTCTGCTAATGAAGTTTTTCCAATTCCAGGTTGCCCAGTAATTAATAAAATTTTTTCTTCTTTTAAAATATTGTTGGCTAAATCTAATTTTTCAGTCACAACATAATATTTAATTTTATCAGTTAATCTATTTAGAAAATATTTTGTTCTGGATTCAACTGCATTATTTAATATTTCAGATATTATGTTTGTACTTGATAACCATAATTTATAATATTTTTTTTCTATGTGACTGAATTCAGATAAATATTCATTTAGTTCTTCTTGTCCAATTATATCATTTGAGGTTTTGATATAAGGATCTAATATTATTTTTAATTCGTCTTTTTGAATAGCTGAAAGATTTAATGAAGTAACTAATATGTATCTATCAGGATTAAGGTTTTTTACGTTATTTAATTCTTTATTTTTAATTATAGATTTTAAATCTGAATATTTAGATTTAGAATAATGCTTGGCTTGTACAACTATTGAATTGTTATTTTGCTTTGTTGAAAATCGTAAATCTACCCCTTTGTCTTTACCACTTTTAAAACTCTGAAGCTGTAAGTCAAATTTAGCATTCAATAAATCTTTTGAAATTTGTTCAAATTCTTTATCATTAAGAGTGGAAAAGTCGTAATTATTCATAGTAGTTTCTATCGTGTTTTGAGTATTACCGCCAACTTGTTATAAGTATGATAAAATAACACATATACATTTGTTTATACTTAGATATGTATAATTAGCATATTGTAACGTATTCAAATATATAACAATTGCCAAAAATAGAGCACATAAAAGAGTGTATTCTGTGCTTTACTTTCAATAGAAAAATCAAAATCAAGGAGGAGGAAAAGCTTTATTTTAAAGGGATTCTGTGAGGTATTGCAATACTATTGCAATGGTTTATGCAGATAATTGCAATGCCATTGCAATGATTTATAATTATAAATGCGAAAAAGACTAAATAATTTTTCTGAAAATATCTTCCAAATCATTATTGTAAACTCCTTCGAGTTTTAATTGTTCATCTGTTTTACCTTCGGTCATATCCCATATTTTGACATTGATTCCTAATGAAATAAGAAATGGCATTTTATTTAAAATTATACCGACTGCATTTTCACTCATATCGGGGATGATTAGCACATTATGACCAATTAAAGGGCTTACTTTATTTTCTGTCAATCCGTTAATTCCACCATAAGCCACCCAAACATATTGAGAAAATAAAATGTAGCCTACAATAGCCGTTTTTTCGCTTTCAGTTAATACAATTGTTTTCTTTGCCTTAATTTTATCATCAATCAAATGTTCGCCAAATAAACAATTGAAATAGCCATCTTCATTTTTATAAGGAATTTTAAATTTACTGGTTCGTTTGCCGTTTGCATCATAGTAGGCTATTTTGGCTTTTTGAACTTTCAAATCAGTATTTATACTCCAAAATATTATACCTCTATCTTTACTTGTTCCTAAAGCATAAGTTTCTTTCGCATCTTCGGTCTTTAAATCCCCATATTTTTTGCGTAAATATTGCAAAAGATTGTTTTCGGGAGTTACTCTGAAGTACTTCCATATTACTGATTCGTCAATGTATTTTTGAATAATTTGTTTACTTGTAGGTGTTACTTTCGGTTCTGTTTTGGGTTTGTTGATTGGAATTAAAGAAATGGCATCAAATCTATGTTCTAAATCATTCCAATAATATTCGTTTTCATTTTCATCAATGTATATTGACGGTGGCAATGTTGCTTTTCCGCAAGAATGGCAATAACCAAATTCTTCTCCGAGATTTTTATAATTCACAAACTTTCCATCGTTGTTGCTTTTATTGCAACAAGGGGTTATTATCTTGCGATTTCGCTTGACCTCAAAAACAAACTCAATTTCTCTTTTTTGTAGCATTTCTTAGATTTTGTTTTGCAACCTGCAACTTGAAACTTTTGAAAAAAGTCTTGTTAAGCATTGATTTTACTAATAGTTAAGCAATTTTTTGGCTTAGTTTCAAGTTGCAGGTTGCATCAGTTCATTATTCCATTTCCTTGATATGGTTGATTTGTTCATTCCAGTAATGGCTACGACATCTTTCTGGGTGGCATTATTTTTTATTGCCAATCTGATAATTTCTTCAGTAGTTGGTAGTTTCTCTTTTTGGGTAATATTTTCATCTAAAACGATTTTGAAGTTCATAAAGTAAAACTCAAGAATCAAGATTGCTATTTCAACGGTGTCAACACTCATTTTACTTTGATAGTCCTGCCTTTCAGAATTTAAAATCAGGTGTATCAACAGACTTAATTTGTGAATGTTAATCATCATTTTAGAGATATACTCCTTACTTAAATCGGTTGCTTTATTTTGACGGTTGATTAATTCCTGTGAATAATCAAAAAGGCGTTTATTGGCTTTCAAATCAAGTGAAATCTGTAAATCATCCATCTCGAAAGTATTTTCTATTTCGGTGCGGTAATATAGAAGATTGAGCAAGGATTTAGAATAGTTTTCATATACTTCAGTAGAAATATCATTTCTTGACAATTGGTGATTAACCGTGAGTTTATTGGTAAAAAGGATTCTGTCGATTAATCCGCTTTCTAAATTTCCGTCTGCAAATAATTTCGGTACAAATTGATGTTGGATTGAGCCTAATAAAGTAGGGTATGATTTTTCAATTCTAAAACTCTCCGTTGTTTTGCGTGATATATCAATATGTTTATTGGTATTTCCCTGTAAAAAGAAAGTCCTCCAAGCTGTACCCTCCGTACTGTTTTTATTTGCCATTTTTTCAATGATGAAATAGAGTTCATCTACAAAAATACCAACGGAATATTTGTTTTTAAAATGCGTGAAAATTGCGGATTCAATGGTTGCATCCTGAAGAAACAATTGTTTTCTGTCAATCTTTTCAAGTTCTTCTAAATCCGCATTGTTTCTTTTAAACTCCTTATATTTTTCATTATCATATTTTACGAGTGGAAAAGTAGCCAAATCCATAGCAGGGGATTTACTATCCCCACGGCTTCCGATTATTGCAAAATACAGATTGGCATAATTTACATATCCCATTGCTTTAATTGAAAAAGCAAGACCACCCGCATTGCTGAAAGCAAATAATATGGAGCTTAACAAATATTCTTTGGGTATTCTCTTTAAAGTAAATGCTTCATTAATTAGTGACCTAATTTCAACAGGCATCTTGGAAATTATTTCTTCCAACTGATTAATTGCAATTTCTTTGTTGGTTTTAAAAGCATTCCCAATTTTATTATCAATATCGTTCAAACTATTTATTTCCATAATCATAATTTAGATGGTGACTCCACCATTGCAATTGTGTGGTTGTTTCTATTGCAATTAGTTTTTCTTACTCTTTTTTTATTTACTTACTGAATTATTGCGTGTTACAGAACCATTGCAATGCTATTGCAATGGTTGTCAGTTATGGATTTTTGATAATTTCTATTTGGAAACAAATTTGTTCATTTGCTGTAAAGCAGTTAAAACTTCTGCTTTTTTGTAGCGTACTTTGTTGCCTATTCGGTAGGCTGGAATAATATCTTTTTTTGTCCAATCCCATAAGGTCACAAGTGAAACGGAAAGCATTTTAGCTGTTTCTTCCCTTGTCAATAATATTTCATTATCGGGATTTTGCAAAGTAGTAGCATATCCTTTTAGTGCTTGGGTAACGTCCTTTACGATTTCATTTTTAAAATCAGTAGCGTTAATGTTTTCGATTTGCAAGATTTCTTTAGCCATAACTTAATTGTTTATTTTGATTAATTATGGTACAAACTTAATCTTGTCGAACGGGGTTAAAACTATTAGGGTAACCCTGTGGGCTACCCTAATAGTTTTTTAATAATTTCATCAGCTTTTTTTCGGTCATTTAAAAGCTTATCTGAATTTTGAGAACTTTTTTTGTCAAGTTCAAGGTAAATCTTTTTAATGTTATCCTTATTTTTTCCAAGTAGGTGGCTAAGAATTTCACCTTTTTTGTTAGCACTGATACTGCTCCAGTCTTTTAAGTTTATTATTTCCTCCAGTAGAAAAACCTGTAATGAAGTATCAACAAAGTTCGATTTCTGCTTAGTATTTTTAAGTATATCAATTTGTTCTTTGCAAAAATCTATTTGGGTTTTAATGGTATAATATTTTGTCCACATATCCAAAATATCTTTGGGAATATCTGATATTTCAAAATCTGAAGTTAAATACTTTTGAATAAAAGTACTTTCTCCATGAAGATTATCAAAAATCAATTCCTGCCAATTTTCAAACCCGTTAAACTCTTTTATTTCAGCATAAACAAGATATTCTGATTCATTTTTAACCTCTGAATATAAATCTTTATGTTTTTTCTCTAAGTACTTTATTTTTTCAACGTTTTCAATTCGTCCTTCCAAATTGGTTAAAATCCTGTTTAAATCAAATTCTGTGTCAGTTACAACGACTTCTACAAAAAAGCGGATAGATGTATATATTTCTTTTAAAATAGCTTCATTTAGACTATATTCTTTTGATTCCAAAGTTATCATTGTATCAAACTCTATTGAATTTGTTTTTTCGATGTTAATTAAAAATTCAGGTTCATATCGAATGAAAACATTTTGCAGAACAAGGTTTTCAATATTTGAAAGCTCCAACTCTTGTGGTGTGAATTTCTTTACAAATTCTCTGTTTTCTATTTCCTGATAATCGAAATTCATTTTACGGGATTTTTTAGTTAATTAATTTTTCAAACTTCACATAATGGATGTTATAAAAAATGTATTCCTACAAGAGTTTATAAAGGGTTTTAATTATTTATTATATGAAGCATTTCAAATATTTGTATAATAGATTTAAGGAATCTTTTTACTTAACTTTACTAGTTTGCTCATTCCAATAATTACTTATTTTTTGTAAATGTTCTTCTTGCGTTGATTTTATGTATTTCAAAAATTGATTTTCAGATTTATGACCAGTAGCTTTCATAATTGTAGCATTGTCAAATCCACCTAGAAATAAGTTAGTTGCAAATGATCGTCTGCAAATGTGTGAGGTGACCAATTCATGTTTAGGAAATATCCCAAACTCTTTTCTGTTGGTTTCAGAATTAATTTTTGCACCACTGGTTTTTTCCTTAAATCCGACCACTTCACAAATTTCTTTTATATAAAGGTTAAACTTTTGATCTGATATTTCTCTTGGGAATTCACCGTCTCTCTTGTCTAAAATTTCCTGAAATTGTGGGTGAATTGGAATGAACAAGTTTTGATTTGTTTTTTGCGTAGTAATATTAATAATATTTCCTAAAATATTATCCTTGCCAATTCTTAAAAAATCTGAAACACGAAGTCCAGTTCTTAGTCCAATTACAAATAAATCTCTAGCATTATCTAATCTTTCTGAATCACTGAAATCGTGTTTCGCAATTGTGTTTATTTCTTTATCAGTTAAATAAATATCTCTTGTTTCATTTGTTGGACTGTTGAAATCACGATGTTTGTATTTAGGATTAATAGCATACCCATCAAGTTCAATATTTGTGCAAAAAGTTTTTATTCTATTAATCAATGTTCCTATGGAGTTATTATTTAATTTTTCTGTGTTTGAACAGTAGTAAATAAAATCTCGATGAAAATTCAAATCGATTTCTTCAAATCGATATCTGTGATTTTGTAACTTTTCAAATGCTTTTAATTTATTAAGTGTTGTACTATAATTTTTAATTGTTCTTTCAGTTATAGGCTTTCCTTTATAAATTCTTTTGTGAGCATCTTCTATAAATAAGGTTATCCAATCAACAAAATATATTTTGTAATTTTCATCAGCTGTAACTCTGCCAAAGAAAGAATTAACAGTTTCTTTTAACCATAAATTTGAAATATACTTTCTGTTATTATAATCAAAATTATAGTTGTCAAAAATATGTCTTTCTAATTGTTCTAACTGATGATTAAAAAAATCTCTTTTTTGGGAAGTAGCCTTTGGTTTTAATCGTTGTTTTACTTCAGACCAATCATCTATTAGGACGCTTAATCCTGTTTTTGTTTTTTGGTCAATTCTCTTGCTGTCCCAAAAGCGAACATATATACTACAATTTTTATTTTTACCTTTTATAATGAAATATTTTAAATTCATTGCTATATTTTTTGCCGAATATTTGCCGAAATATAGTTATTTTATTTGAATTTAACTTAATTCTATTTAATATTAATTTTATTTAAAAAAGCTAAAATCCTTTAAGTATAGTGGTTTTATATGATATTTTGTAATGTTTCAAGAAATGAAAATTTAAATATTGCGATTCCCACTCCGGGTACAAAACCTCTCAGAAATGAGAGGTTTTTTTATTTTTAGGCATTTCCAAATTTTTTGATTCCGATTAAACAGTTTTTATAACATATGTCACAATACCCCAAATACTGATCTGGTTTTCTTCGGTGATTTTTATGGGTTGATATTCTTTGTTTTCAGGAAGTAGATACAGGCAGTCTTTTTCTAATTTGATGCGTTTTACAGTAAATTCTCCGTCGACTAAACATACAGCAATTTTATTATCTCTAGGTTCTATACTTCGGTCTACGACTAAAATATCTTTGTCATTAATGCCAGCATCAATCATCGAATTTCCATTAACTTTTACATAAAAAGTGGCCAAAGGATTTTTAGCTAATTCTTTGTTTAGGTCAATATTGCTCTCTGTAAAATCTGCAGCTGGGGATGGAAACCCTGCTGAGACTCCGCCTGTAGCATAAGGGATTGATTGATTGCTTTCGAGATCAGGGGTGAAAAAAGTCAGTTTTTTTGAATCTTCTAGTGACATTTGATTTCAAGAATTTCGTTGAAATTAGTTGTGTAACGCGGTGATAAATGATTTTGATTCATATCCCAGGTTTTTTTTAAATTTTGATTTCCCAGTTTGATTTTTCGGCCTCCTATTTTTGCATTCAATGAATCGATAGTCTGCATTAATTGAAGGTGTTTTGGATTTTCGTCTTCAAACATATGGAATTGCTTGCTGTTTTCAGGTGTCAATCCGCTTACAATAACACCAGCTTTTTTAAATTTTAAGCCTTCGTGACCTTCGAGCAATTTTTTGAGAATGCTAACAGCTGTATTGCTAATGGTCAACATCGAATTTGTGGCAAAAGGCAAGCTGATTGCACTATTGAAATAATACTTATTTGATTCGTATTTGTGATTATCAATAACCAACATTACGATAACAGTATGGCAACAGGATTTTTGTTTGCGTAATTTTTCGGCACAGACAGAAGCAAAAGTAGATACCCTTTCTTTCAGTAAATCAAAATCGGAAATTTGTTTTGGAAAGCTTCGAGTAATGGCAATGCTTTTCTTTTGTTCCGAAATTGGTTCTAAGGTTAAAACTGATTTTCCTTCTAGTTCCTGTTTTAAACGCAAACCAGTAACGCCCATTTCTTTTCTAATCCAACTTTCATGTTCAGGTAAAGTAAAATCGTATGCAGTTTTTATGTTGCGTAATTTTGCTTTCTTGGTTAGTCGGAAACCAATACCCCAAACGTCTTCAATTTTTGTCCATTTTAGAGCTTTGATACGGCTTTTTTCGGTATTAATAATATATACTCCTTTTGTTCTTTCGGGGAATTTACGTGCGATTTTATTAGCTACTTTAGAAAGGGCTTTGGTGTCTGCAAAACCAATAGAAATAGGGATGCTCAACCACTGTAATATCTGTGATTTCATTTGAAGGCCGTACTCATTGAAGTCGGTAACAGAAATTCCGTCAAAATTCATGAAAGCTTCATCGATGCTATAGATTTCAATATTAGGAGAAAATTGCTCTAAAATTTGCATCACACGATTGCTTAAATCTCCATACAAAGGATAATTGGAAGAAAAGATAGTAACATTTTTTTCTTTTAACTGCTCACGAACTTTAAATTCGGGTGCTCCCATGGGGATTCCCGCTGTTTTGGCTTCGTCGCTTCTGGAAATAATGCAACCGTCATTATTGGATAAAACCACAATGGGTTTTCCAATTAATTTGGGCTGAAACGCACGTTCGCAAGATGCGTAAAAGTTATTACAATCGACTAAGGCATACATGTTGTAAAGGTACTTAATATGCTTTTTATGATTTGAGGAAGAAAGTTAATTTTTAATTGATGTTAATAAAAAATCCGACTTTAAGTCGGATTTGAATATCATAGATTGTTTGCTATTGCATTTGCTAATTCCTGAAATTCTTCGGGAGTTAGTTTTACTTTGTTGTGAAATCGTGCATCATCCATCATGTTTAGAGGGATTAGGTGTACGTGAGCGTGTGGTACTTCAAGTCCAATAACCGTCATGCCTATTCTTTTGCAAGGCACGGTTTTTTCTAAAGCAATGGCAATTTTTTTAGAAAAAGCCATTAATCCTAGATATAATTCATCTTCCATGTCGAAGATTTTATCAATTTCCTTTTTAGGAATACATAGAGCGTGTCCTTTAACATTTGGATTTACATCTAAAAATGCCAAAAAATCATCTGTCTCGGCAATTTTGTAACAAGGAATTTCTCCGTTAACGATTTTGGTGAAAATAGAAGCCATTGTGTTAAATTTTAGTTCTTAGTCTCTTGTGATTTCTAGGACTTCAAATTTAAGGATTCCGTTAGGAACTTGAATTTCAGCAATTTCTCCAACAGTTTTTCCAAGTAATCCTTTTCCGATAGGAGAAGTAACCGATATTTTTCCTGATTTTAGATCAGCTTCGCTTTCAGCAACCAATTGATATGACAATTCCATGCCATTAGTTTGGTTCTTGATTTTTACATGTGATAATACTAATGCCTTTGATGTGTCTAATTGAGACTCGTCAATTAAACGAGCATTAGCATAAAGCTCTTCCATTTTAGCAATTTTCATTTCTAAAAGTCCTTGAGCTTCTTTGGCAGCATCATATTCTGCATTTTCAGATAAGTCTCCTTTGTCTCTTGCTTCTGCGATTGCTTGTGATGCTTTTGGGCGTTCTATGCTTTTTAATTGCTCTAATTCGTCTTTTAATTTTTTTAATCCTGCGGCTGTATAATAAGATACTGTACTCATAACGTCATTTTTATAAAATAGAAAAAATCCCATCGGGACGGGATTTCTTCGTACAAAGATATAATTTTTATTTCAATTTATAATTTAATCCTAAATAGGTGCGTTTACAAAGTTAATTAAATTAAATTTGTTCAACAAAGTAATTAATTTTTTTAAGAATGAAACGAATTTTCGTCATAATTGTTGTTTTATTTTTTCTTTCTTGTGATAAAGATAAAGCTGTAAATAACAATCAGTATTTACAAAATATAAGTTTTTCCAAAGAGATTAATACAAATTTACCACAGTATAATTCGCTTAAGTTTCCTGGGAACTCTATGGTAATAACAGATGCTGGTGCAGGTATTCAGGGGATCATTGTGGTTGCAGCGGGTACAAATGACTATAGAGCGTGGGAAGCAAGTTGTCCTAACCAATATCCTACTGCGTGTTCACGACTCACTTTAGATGGTGGGTATGCTAAATGTTCTTGTGAAAATTCAAAGTATAGTATTTATATTGGGAATGGAGAAAATGGGGAGCAATATTCGTTAAAACAATATAGAACTGAAATATTAGGTGATGTTATAAGAGTATATAATTAAAAAGAGGAGCAACTGCTCCTCTTTTTTGTATTAAAACATAAGTGTTAGACCTGCTAAAATATTAGCCCCTGCTTGAGGATAATATCCAGCACCTTCTATAGTTGTTACAGTTGATGGATTTGACCAAGAGTCATCATAGGTGTAGAAATATCCGTTAGAAATATATTTTCTGTTAAAGATATTGTTTGCGATTGCTGAGATAATGATTGATTTAAATACTGCTTTCGGTTTGATTTCATAGCTAGCACTGAAATCATTTACGAAGTAATCATTTAAAATAGATGATTTTGCATCAATGTTACCCATATATTGTTTCCCAACAAATTTGGAAAGTAACGAAATCTGTACTTGTTTTAAAGGACTAAAAGTTAAAATGTTTCCTGCAACAATTTCTGGGGAGTATGAAATATTTGTTTCTCCTAGATTTTGTAAAACACCATCTCTCTGAAAATAGAAATCAATATTTTTGTTTCTACTCAAAGTAATGTTTGGCTGTATTGACCATTTTTGTGATAAGGCAACTTTTGCATCTATTTCTATACCTAAACGATGGCTCTTACCTACATTTTTACGGATAGGTGATCCAACATCATCTAAACCACCAGTCAGGATTAATTGATTTTGATAGAGCATATAATATGCGTTGATGTTTAATTTAACTTTATCAGAATTAAATCGCCATCCCCATTCAAAATCGTCTAGTTTTTCAGGACGTGGACTTCCGTTTTCATAATCAGTTCTGTTAGGTTCACGATTTGCTCTGGCATATGAATAATAAATAGTATGTTTTTTATTTGGAGAAAAACTAACTCCCGCTTTTGGATTGAAGAAATTAAAATTGTCATGAACAATATCGGTTTGAACTCCATCGGCTTTATAGTTTACATTTCTTCCTTGTAAATCAATATAAAGATTTAATTTTTCGAAGAATGTGTAAGTAGCTTTTACAAAAACATTTGCATCAGTTTTAATACCAAAATTGTCATAATAATGATCACCCAATTCGCTGGTAGAGGCATATCTAGCCCAAATCACTTTTCCAAAATGAGATCCTTCATATTTGTTTGCACCTCCACCAAGAATTAGAGACAGTTTGTTGTTTGTATAGTTTAGTGAAAAAGTTGTTCCGTAAAAGTCATTATCTAGCCATTTTTGACGAACCAAATCTGTTGTGGTTTGTCCGGCTATTGGTGTCATTCCATAGTCTTCAAAAGTTTGATCTTCTTTGTAGTTTTCATAAAACCCTTTTCCTTTAGTATAATGAAATGCTAAGTTTGTGCTAAATGAATCCGAAAAAGTTTCGTTCCAATGTAATTGTGCATGATTTTGCTTGTAGTTGTCTACTTCGTTGTCATAGTAACGTGTATTCCCAAACTCATCTGTATAAATACCAGCCGAATTAAATGTTCTTTCATTTTCTAATTGAGTTGCGTCAATTCCGTTCCATGATTGATAAGTGATTTCGTGACCTCCAAAAAGTAAAGCTTTTATTTTGGTTGATTTTGAGAAATAGTTTCCTTGTAAGAAATAAGACTTTAAGTTTGATGAAGCTCTGTCAACATACCCATCAGAATTTATTTTAGAAAGTCTTCCTAAAACTTCAAAATGATCATTTAATAATCCAGTATTAAACTTGATTGTGTGTTTGTGTGTGTTGAAACTTCCATATGAATTAGAAATTTCTCCACCTGCCTTGCCGCTTGTGTTTTCTGTTAAAACGTTTAAGCTTGCACCAAAAGCTCCAGATCCATTTGTTGATGTTCCAACGCCTCTTTGTAACTGAATGCTTTCTGCTGATGAAGCAAAATCAGGCATATTTACCCAGTAAGTTCCGTGGCTTTCAGAATCATTGTAAGGAATTCCGTTTATGGTTACGTTCACACGAGTTGCATCACTACCACGAACTCTAATTCCTGTATAACCAACTCCATTTCCAGCATCTGTAGTTGTGACAACTGAAGGAAGATAATTCATTAGAACAGGAATGTCTTGACCTAAATTGCGTTTTGCTATTTCTTTTTTAGAAAAATTACTAAAAGAAATTGGCGTTTTGTCATTGGCACGAATGGCTTGTACCATGACCTCTTCTAATGAGTTTACTTTTGCAGAATCTTTTACGGTTTCTTGTGCAAAAGCACTTGTGAAATTTAGCAGTAAAAGAACTGCAAGCATTGTTTTGAATAAAGTTTTCATTCGTAAATGTTTACGAATAAAAGGGGTAATTATTCTTTGTTTTTAAAAATATTAATGAATTTCTCGCTGAAAATTAATCAAAAGGCCATACATCAGCTGGCTCTTTCGCTAAAAATGTCCAGTGGACATTTTCTTAACACTCAGCCCTCCCTAAACAGCATTACCTGTTCCAGGTTCATTGGGTATAATCTCAGCTCGTCATTTAGAGCACCCCTTTGAGACGGCGCAAATTTAATTAAAAGAAAACAGAAAATACAAAATATAATTTGCTAAATGTAATTAAGAAAGAAACTTCTTACGATTTAGTATTTCTTTAATTCAAAAGTAGATCCGTCAAAAACACCATAAGTGAAATAACCAATCCAATCGCCTAAATTGATGTATTTTGAGGATTCATTCAGTTTTATTTCCATAGGTAAATGACGATGTCCAAAAACAAAATAATCGTAATGCTTAGACTGCAATTTTAATTTAGCATATTGCACTAACCACTCGTTTTCTTCACCAAGAAATTTCACATCTTCATCACCCGAAATCAATTTGTTTTTTACTGAAAGATACTGCGCTAATTTTACACCAATATCTGGATGTAACCATCTGAATAACCATTTTGAAAAAGGATTTGTGAATACCTTCTTCATTCGTTTGTATCCTTTGTCACCTGGGCCTAAACCATCACCATGGCCAATTAAGAATGTTTTGTTGTTAAAAGTGAATTCTTTTGTGGTATGACATACAGGAATGCTTAATTCCATTTGGAAATAATCATCCATCCATAAATCGTGATTTCCAACAAAAAAATAAATTGGAATACCACTGTCGCGAATCTCAGCCAATTTACCTAAAACACGTACAAATCCTTTTGGTACTACTGTTTTGTATTCGAACCAAAAATCAAATAAATCACCTAACAAAAAAATTGCTTCTGCATCTTGCTTTACTTCATCAAGCCAAGCCACAAACTTTTGTTCACGAGGAAAACTTGCTTCGGGTGTAGGTGCTCCTAAGTGTTGATCACTGGCAAAGTAAATTTTTGTATTAGATGATAAAGTCATTATTAAATGTTTCGGCAAAGATACTACTAATTAAAAAATTAAGCATGATGCTTTTTTAATGATGCATAAGCAATAATGGTGCTCATTAACATTCCAACTCCACCTAGAATAAATGGTGCGCCTGCAAATTTAAATGGAGCTTCATTATGAGTAAAATAATAAAAAACAGTAGACATTAAAGGAGGGCCAATAATTGCAGCTGCACTCACTAAACTAGTCAGTGTACCCTGAATTTCTCCCTGTTCATTAGCAGGAACTTGTCCAGCAATAACCGCTTGTAAGGCAGGACCTGCAATTCCTCCCAAGCAATATGGAATCAAAAAAGCAAACATCATCCAGCTTTGTGTAGCAAAACCAAATAAGAACATTCCTAAAGTATATAATGCCATCCCAACATAAATGCTTTTTACATCACCTAATTTAGGGTTAATCCAACGAATTAGACCACCTTGAACCAAAGCAACCAATATTCCAACTACTCCCAAGGAGATGCCAACCATTGTTTCGTCCCATTTGAATTGATACATGGTAAAGTAACTCCAATTGCTCTGAACTGCATGTGAAGCAGTATGAAGTAAGAAAACTGCTGTAACTAAACCTATAAGGCTTGGATATTTTTTTAAATGTATAAATGAACCAATAGGATTAGCGCGCTTAATATCAAATTCTCTACGATGTTTTTTAGATAATGATTCCGGAAGTATAAAATATCCATATAAAAAATTGAGTAGGCACAATATTGCTGCTGCATAAAAAGGAACTCTTGCACCATATTGTCCAAGTAATCCACCAAGTACAGGGCCTATAATAAAGCCAAGTCCAAAAGCTGCGCCAATCATCCCAAAATTTTTCGCTCTATTTTCATTATTGCTAATATCACCTATATAGGCTGCTGCTGTCGTAATGCTTGCGCCTGTAATACCGGCAACGATTCGACCTATGAAAAGCCAAGTTATGGAACTGGCAAAAGCAAGTAATAAATAATCTAGGCTAAATCCAAATAAGGAAAGTAATAATACTGGTCTTCTTCCATATTTATCACTTAGGTTTCCAACTAATGGTGAGAAAAGAAATTGAGTAATTGCATAAGCAAAGGTCAGCCAACCTCCATATTTTGCAGCTTCACTTACATCACCATGAATAAGTTCTTGAATTAATTTAGGGACTACGGGAATGATAATTCCTAATCCAATAACGTCAATTAATAACGTGATAAATATAAAACCGATAGCAGCTTGTTTTTGTTCTTTTTTCATGAATACAAATAAACAAAAAATCTCTTCCTGTTTTAAGGTAGGGAGAGATTTTGCAATCTTTTTATATTATTCTAAACCTGTCTCTTTTGGCCATCAAGCATATAAATCCAGATCATTCTTGATAACCTGAAATTGAAGGTGCTCCACAACACAGCCATAGCTGCAATCAATCCTACAATAGTTAAGAAGCTATCTATGAATTGATAGGCAATTAAAAACAAAAATATCATTTCTGCAACTAAAAGCGCATAACTCACAAACATGGATCCAAAAAAATAGCCTGGTTCTTTTTCGAATTTATGGTTGCAATGTGAACAATTTGAATACATCTTGGGTAATTGAAAAAGAAAGATGTTTCCTTTTTTTGAGAATACCTGTCCTTGATTACATTTTGGACATTTTTCGGTTATAATATTGATTAAAGTTGACATGATTTATTTTTTATGTAAAATTAAGCGGTTAATGAAGTTTGGCTATTGCTAAATCACGCTAGTATTTGTACTTTTAGGACATAATACTAATTGAATTACATGAAAAATTTTGCTGTACTGAATATAGAACAATTTGGAAACCAAAATAAAATTGAAGGATTTTATGTAAATACAATTGAAAATCATCTTATTTCAGCACATCATAATATTCATAAACCACACAAGCATAATTTTTACCTGACTGTACTTTTTACTCATGGAAGTGGAATGCACGAAATTGATTTTGTGAAATATGAGGTGAAACCAGGTAGTCTTTTCTTTTTGAATCCAGGACAAATGCACCATTGGGAGCTTTCAAATGATACACGTGGATTTATTTTTTTCCATTCCCAGTCTTTTTATGATTTGCATTTTGTTACGGAAAAAATTAATAATTATCCTTTTTTTCATAGTATCCAAAATTTACCTGTGTTGTACTTGGAGAAAGAAAATGTTGGGTATTTTAATGGGTTGTTTCAAGAAATTTTAAACGAAAGTACTTCTATTCTGATGTTCAAAGCTCCAAAAATTATTGCGCTAACGGAATTGATTTATATTGAAAGTACTCGTTTGTATATGGGAGATGAGGTGCTTGAGCCAGTAAAACTGAATGCATATTCGGATAAATTTCAACAGTTTGAAAGTTTAGTGGAAATGAATTATAAAACCGAAAAAGCTGCGTCAAAGTATGCTGATTGGCTGCATATTTCACCAAAGCATCTCAATCGTATCACACAAAACATGGTCAATAAAACCACAACAGATATTATTCTGGAAAGAGTTTTTCTAGAAGCAAAAAGAGAATTGATTAGTCAGAAATTTAACTTCAGTGAAATTGCTTCTGATTTAGGCTATGTAGATTATGCTTATTTTTCCAGATTATTTAAAAAGAAATGTGGTGAAACGCCATCAGAGTTTCTACAACACTATCGATAAGAAATGAAAATCCCAAACCTCACTTCGAGAGCCTCAGTGATCGGTTTGGGATTTATGATCTTATTTTTATGTCAGGCTAAACCATTTTGAAATGGTAGCTGAGCCTGTCGAAGCTATAATTCCAATGCTTTTTTAGGATTACCACCCATTAAAAGTTCTACTGGATTTTCCAAAGCTTCTTTTACAGCTACTAAGAATCCAACTGACTCGCGTCCGTCAATGATCCTGTGGTCGTAAGATAATGCTACAAACATTACTGGAGCAATAACAATTTGTCCGTTTTTAACGATAGCTCTGTCCACTACATTGTGCATTCCTAAAATACCTGATTGAGGAGGGTTGATGATAGGAGTAGATAACATTGATCCAAATACACCACCGTTAGAGATAGTAAATGTTCCGCCTGTCATTTCATCAACAGTGATTTGTCCATCACGTGCACGTAAAGCCAAACGTTTAATTTCAGCTTCTACACCACGGAATGATAATAATTCAGCGTTACGCATAACCGGAACCATTAATCCTTTTGGTCCAGAAACTGCTACAGAGATATCACAGAAATCATATGAAATTTTCTCTTGACCATCGATCATTGAGTTTACATCTGGGTATAATTGTAAAGCGCGTGTAACTGCTTTTGTGAAGAATGACATAAAGCCTAATCCCATTTGGTGTTTTGCTTTGAATTCTTCTTTATATTGATCACGCAATGCATAGATAGCACTCATGTCTACTTCGTTGAAAGTAGTCAACATTGCAGTTTCGTTTTTAGCAGCTACTAAACGCTCTGCTACTTTACGACGCAACATTGATAATTTTGTTCTTTCAGAACCTCTTGAACCACCAGTTGGAGTTCCCATAGAAGGTACTGCATTTGCAGCATCTTCAGTAGTGATTCTTCCTGCTTTTCCTGTACCTGATACAGTTGCAGGATCTATATTTTTTTCAGCTAATATTTTTTTAGCAGCTGGTGAAGCAGAACCCGTTGCGTAAGTTGTTTCTTGTTCTGGAATTGCTTTTGCGGTTGCTGAGCTTGCCGAAGTATCAACTTTTTTCTCTTCTGCTTTTGGAGTCTCTGTAGCGGGTGCTGAGCTCGTCGAAGCATCTGGTTTTACAGCATCTGTGTCGATTAAACATACTACAGCGCCAACAGCTACTGTGTCACCTTCTTCTGCTTTAAGCGTAATGATTCCGCTCATTTCAGCAGGTAATTCTAACGTAGCTTTATCTGAATCAACCTCTGCAATTGCTTGGTCTTTTTCTACATAATCTCCGTCTTTTACTAACCAAGTTGCAATTTCTACTTCTTTGATTGATTCCCCTGGTGAAGGGACTTTCATTTCTAAAATCATCGCTTATAATTTTATAAAGTGTTGTTATATATCAGTTTATCAAAAATACAATTTTTATTGAAATAAGGTTTTGTCAAAAACCATGGCAATTGCTGCCGCATGACGTTTCTTAGCGCGAGTATAACTACCAGCTGCTGGAGCACTGTATGCTTTAGGTGAAGCAACTCTGAATTTTACTTCATTAAAGTTCATTAACATGAATCCGTAAGCCCCCATGTTTTTTGGTTCTTCTTGTGCCCATACATAATCATCCACATTAGGGTATTTAGCAATGATTGCTTTCATTTGCTCTACCGGTAGCGGAAATAATTGCTCTAAACGTACTAATGCAACATCTTTTCTTCCGTTTGCTTCTCTTTCTGCTTTCAAATCGTAGTAGAATTTACCTGTACAGAAAACTAATGTTTTAACATCAGCAGGATTTACGTTTGGATCGTCAATTACTTCTTGGAACTGACCATCTGTAAATTCGCTTATTGCAGAAACAGCTTCAGGATGACGTAATAAACTCTTAGGTGTCATTACGATTAACGGTTTACGGAATTTTGTTACCAATTGTCTTCTCAATAAGTGGAAGAAGTTAGCTGGCGTTGTACAATCGGCAACATACATGTTGTGATTTGCGCAAAGTTGTAAGTAACGTTCCATACGTGCCGAAGAGTGTTCAGCACCTTGGTTTTCATATCCGTGAGGCAACAACAATACGATACCATTTTGATTGTTCCATTTGTCTTCCGCTGCCGAAATATATTGATCAATCATAATTTGTGCACCATTAGAGAAATCACCAAACTGGGCTTCCCAGATGGTTAAAGCATTCGGATTGGCTAAAGCATAACCGTATTCGAATCCTAAAACTCCATATTCTGAAAGGTGTGAGTTGTATACTGAGAAATTACCTTTTTTGTTAGGAACATGATTTAGTAAGATTACTTCCTCTTCTGAATCTTCAACTTTAACTACAGCATGACGGTGTGAAAAAGTACCACGTTCAACATCTTGTCCAGAGATACGAACATCGTAACCTTCTGTCAATAATGAACCATAAGCTAACATTTCACCCATTGCCCAATCTAACTTATCAGTTTCAACCATAGTTTTACGGTCACTGATTAGCTTGGTTATTTTGCTGATGAATTTTTTGTCAGATGGCAATTCAGTTACTGTTTTAGCAACAGCATCTATTACTTCTCTGCTTACTTTGGTTTCATATTTTTGAAGCATTCCTTCAGCTTCTACTTGTTCGAAACCTTTCCACTCATCTTGCATAAACGGAGATATTACCGTTAAGTCTTTTTTACGAGAGTTTTCTAAGTTTTCTTCTAATGAAGCTTTATATTCGTCTTCTAAACCTTTTACATAATTACCATCAATAGAGCCTTCTGCTTTTAATTGTTCAGCATAGATGTCTCTTGGGTTTTTATGTTTAGAAATGGTTTTGTATAATTTAGGTTGCGTAAAACGAGGTTCATCACCTTCATTATGACCATATTTTCTGTATCCTAATAAATCAATAAACACGTCTTGCTTGAACTCCATACGGTATTCTAAAGCAAATAACATGGCGTGTACAACCGCTTCGGCATCATCAGCATTTACATGAAGTACTGGCGATAATGTTACTTTAGCTACGTCTGTACAATACGTAGAAGAACGTGCATCTAAATAGTTAGTGGTAAAACCAACTTGGTTATTAAATACTACGTGAATAGTACCATTAGTTTTATAACCATCTAGTTTTGCCATTTGAATGATTTCATAAACAATACCTTGACCTGCAACAGCAGCATCACCGTGAACGGCGATTGGTAAAACTTTAGAAAAATCATCTGAATAATATTTGTCTTGTTTAGCACGTGTAATACCTTCGATAACTGCACCAACTGTTTCAAGGTGTGAAGGATTAGGAGCTAAATTGATATTGATTTTTTTTCCGGTTTGTGTTTGTCTGTCGGCAGTAAGACCCAAGTGGTATTTTACATCACCGTCAAATAAAGCATCATCATCATAATCTTTCCCGTCAAATTCAGAGAAGATGTCTTGTGTTGGTTTTCCAAAAACGTTAGCCAAAACATTTAAACGACCACGGTGAGCCATACCCATTACGAATTGTTCTACACCTTTGTCGGCAGCAGCTTCAATTAAGAAATCTAAAGCAGGAATTGCTGATTCGATACCTTCTAACGAGAAACGTTTCTGACCTACATATTTAGTGTGCAAGAAGTTTTCAAAAGAAACCGCTTCATTTAATTTCTTAAGGATACGTTTCTTTTGATCCGTATTGAAATTAGGTAAATTATCATTAATGTCTAAGCGACGTTGAATCCAATCGATTACTTTAGGGTCACGAATGTACATGTATTCAACTCCAATGTGTTGGCAATACACATTATCTAAGTGCTTAATGATATCACGTAGAGATGAAGGGTTTAAGTTGACAACTTTAGCTGCATCAAAAACAATATCTAAATCTGAATTTGAAAGACCGAAGTTCTCGATTTTTAAATCTGGAGAATATGTTCTTCGTTCACGTACAGGATTTGTTTTTGTAAACAAGTGTCCACGAGTTCTATAAGCATCAATTAGCTTAAGAACATTGAATTCTTTTTGAAGTTTATCAGTTACAACTGAACAATCTTGACCATTTGCTGATAAAGCCAATCCTTCAACAGGACCCGCTCCAAATTCATTAGCAAAGTCGAAACCTTGAAAGAATGCTCTCCATGAAGGTTCTACGCTATCTGGATTTTCTAAATATTGGTCGTATAAGTCGGCAAAAAAAGCCGTGTGTGCTGCGTTTAAAAAGGAAAACCTATCCATAATATTAAGTGAGGACGATTTGTGGTTAAAAATTTTGGCAAAAGTACAATACTTTAGAATAATGTTCTAATGTTTTCATACTTTTATATCATAAAATATTCATAAAAATGAATTCAGATAGACGCCCCTTCGTTTTTTTAACAAGAATTACTATTTATGTTCAGTTTTTGTTGTGTTTCAGTTTTTTACATGCTCAGGATTCATTAATTAATCCTAAAAAAAATATTTTTTGGGAAAGAGTTCAAATAGGAGGAGGTTTGGGATTGGGAATAGGAAGTAATTACACAAATATATCTGTTGCTCCCAGCGCAATTTATCCAGTTAATGAGTATTTTTCTACAGGTTTAGGAGTACAATATAGTTATATTAAGCAGAAAGACTTTTATAATTCCCATATTTATGGTGCAAGCTTGATTACTTTGTTTAATCCTATTCATGAAGTTCAACTTTCTGCTGAGTTAGAACAATTAAGAGTTAATAATACTTATACTGCTTTTTTACCTTTAATAAAAGATAATTTTTGGAATACAGCTTTGTTTCTAGGAGCTGGTTATAGAAGTCAAAATGTTACGGTTGGTATCAGATACAATATTTTGTACAGGGAGAGTAACAATGTTTACAGTCAAGCTTGGATGCCTTTCGTGAGAGTTTATTTTTGACTTCCCTGATTTTTAACAATTTATACGGTTAAACCGTAATTCAAATCCTCTTTTCATAAGTACCTTTAAACTATAAAAGTTTGTAAACCACTTACTTTTATGCCCCCCTAAATTAACCAAAAACAAATTGCTTATGAGAAAAATTACGTTGTGTATAATGTGTTGTTTTGTTTCATTGGCAAATAGTCAAACAAGAGGGATTATTGGTGGGACAAATTGGTTGAAAAATTGGACAAATTTTAAGCCGAAAACAACAGAATATAATGAGGCTTCAAATGTTTTGGCTGGCGTTATTAGTCAAAATATGATGCTTTACAAAAAAAATACCTACTTGCTAATGGGTAATGTGTATGTTGCAAATGGAGCAACATTGTTCATTGAGCCAGGAACAGTAATAAGAGGCGATTTTGAAACGGGAGGAACTCTTGTGATAACAAAAAATGCTAAGGTAATTGCTTTAGGAAATGAAACAGACCCTATTGTTTTTACATCTAATAGACCAAGCTCAGAAAGAAAACCTGGAGACTGGGGAGGTATTGTTGTTATGGGAGAAGCAACTACGAATAATTTTACTGGTAGATTAGATTTGAATATTGAATCACAGTATAATAATTATGGTGGAAGTAAAGATGAAGGTGACTCTGGAATTTTAAAATATGTAAGAATAGAATTTGCGGGTAAAAAAGGAAAAAATGGGTTAAACAATAAAGGACTATCACTAGCGGGACTTGGGAGTAAGTCTATTGTAAGTAATGTTCAAGTGAGTTTTTGTAATGATGATGCCTTTGTTTTTTATGGAGGAATCTTAACGGTGGATAATTTGGTTTCTTTTAAAAATATGAATACAGATTATGAGTTCACAGAAGGAGCACAAAGTATTATAACAAACAGCTTAACGATTAAAAATCCATATTCTTCCAGACCAGGAGAATCAAGATGTTTAGAAGTAAAATCATATGAAGTAGCTTCTAAAGCAGACTTAAGTAAACGATTTACAAACATTATTGCAAATAATATAACACTGGTTAATGAGTCTGTTGAAGGTAATGGCTTGATAAAAGAAGCAATTTTAATTAAAGAGAATTGTTCTTTCAATATAAGTAATAGTGTAGTTTCAGGATTCAGTCAAAGTGTTCTTTTCGATAAAGGATTCAAAGTTAAACTTGAAAACTTGGAGAAAATAAAATTAAGAGGATTGCTTTTTAATAACTGTAGTGGTTATGTAGTAAGTGAAAACTCAGAGTATAATCAACAAATTAAAAATTGGTATAGCGCCAATAATAATGTAATAGAATATTCTACAATCAGTGATGTGGCTTTATTTTCAGAAATTGATTTGAAAAAGTTACCAGATTATAGAATTAAAGATCCAATCAATACCACTAGATTGGCAACAAACTAAAGTTTCCAAAACGAAAATCAACCCTTAAGTTTTACTTAAGGGTTGATTGCTTATAGTCTATTCCGAAACCAAACTTTTTGCCATTCTCTTTTTAAAATTAAAAAACATACTTGTTCTGAAAGTTCATGAATATCTGAACCGTCTAAGCTTTTTATTTGATTTTCTGGAACATCAATTATGTAGAGAAGATTTAGATATTCGGCGAACTTGAACTGTATAAGTTTATATATTTTCTCTTGAAGTTGAATTTTTAAATTAATAGGTGAAATAGTTGTCTCAAAATCCAAACCTTCATTAGCCAGATTGAAATCTTTATTAATCTGCTCAATAAGTTTTAAATACAACTCCTCTTTCTGAGCTTCAGAAAGCAATAAATCTGTATTTTTTGGTGCTATAAACATGTTTCTAAACTTTTCTTCCCATTAAATTTTCTCCAAAAGCTTTCAAAATATCCTTTTTATTTTGTTCAATGGTCATATGTTCTAAAGTAAGGAAAGCTTTTTGTGTGTATTGTTTTATTGCCTCTAGAGTTGCGTTGCTTGCCCCAGTTGTGCTAAAAATTTCTTTTACTGTAGCTATTTTATCATTGTTGTCTTTTGGTTGAATCGAAAATAAATGAAGTAACTGTTCCTTTACTTCTGGTTTGCCAAATTCAATCGCTTTAAGATAAAGGTATGTTTTTTTGTTTTCTATGATGTCTCCGCCAACTTGTTTTCCAAAAGTTTCTGGATTTCCAAAAGCATCAAGATAATCATCTTGAAGTTGGAATGCAATACCAAGATTTAGACCAAAATTATAAATTAAATTAGCGTTTTCTTCAGATGTTTCTGCCACTATAGCGCCCATTTTCATAGCTGCTGCCACTAAAACTGCAGTTTTGTATTCAATCATTTTAATGTATTCAAGGATTGTTACATTATCCCTAGTTTCAAAATCGACATCCCATTGCTGGCCTTCACATACTTCTAGTGCTGTTTTGCTAAATAATTTGGCTAATTCTCTAAAAATTTTTGGGTCATATTGTTCAAAGTATTGATAAGCTAAAATAAGCATGGCGTCTCCTGAAAGAATTCCAGTGTTAATATCCCATTTTTCATGAACCGTTTCGTTCCCTCTACGCAAAGGAGCATCGTCCATAATGTCATCATGAATGAGTGAAAAATTGTGAAAAACCTCTACTGCTGTAGCTGCTGCAAGCGCTTTTTCATAACTAGCATTGAAAATTTCAGTGGTCATTAATGTTAGGACAGGTCGTATTCTTTTTCCACCAAGTGATAAAATATATTTAATGGGATCGTATAGATTTTTTGGCTCATTTTTAATTTCTAAAGTCGAAAAGTGTTTTGAAATTATTTCTTGGTAAAAAGTAATAGGATGCATGATTAAAATTTTGGCTAAAATACGTTAAAATAGATTATAAAGTCAATAATTATCATAGTGTTAAAAAAATGTAAAAACTTAGGAAACTATTTTCGTGTTAAAAGTTTCCACTATATATTTGCATCGGAAATTGGAAATTAAACTAGTAGTTTCCAAAAAATGAGAATTATGAAGTGCAAAATAATTGAAAAGGCTACCGATATGTTCTTAAAGCATGGTTTTAAGAGTATTACCATGGATGATATTGCTAGCAATATGGGAATCTCGAAGAAAACTATTTACAAATATTATGCAAATAAAGAAGAGTTAATTGAGGAGGCTACCAACTTGACGCATGATAAAATACATGAAGTCATTGAAAAGATTATTGAAAAGAATTTGAATGCGGTTGAAGAGAACTTTGCTATTAGAAGAATGTTTGATGATCTTTTTAGTTCTGCCGATTCTACTCCTCTATTTCAGTTAAAAAAACATTATCCTGAGATATACGAAAAAGTAATTTGTAAAGAAAATGAATCTTGTGATCAGTTGTTCCGACAAAATATTATAAAAGGTATAGAGGAAGGTTATTATAGAAAAGACCTAGATGTAGAATCTTCTGTGCGATTTTATTATACGCTCATATTGGATATTAATGAAACAACAGCATTGGAGAAAGACAGTCAGGCTTTAGAATTATTAGCTTTAGAATACCATACACGCGCCATTGCTACTCCAAAAGGAGTAGAGGAATTAGAAAAACAATTACAAACAAACCATAAATAATTCATGAGAAAAATAGTCATATTAATTAATCTAATTTATTTCGCACAGCTCAGTGCGCAAGAAGTGAACAAAAATGATGCGAAACAAAGCTATTCGTTCACTCTAAAACAGTCGATTGAGCATGCATTACAATATAATTATTCTGAAATAAACGCAGGAAGGGATATTGAAGCAGCCAAAAAGAAAAAATGGGAAACTACCACAATGGGTTTGCCGCAATTAAATGGTAATGTTGGATACCAAAATAATTTTAAATTGCAAAAATCAGTTGTGCCAGGTGAATTCTTTGGAGGACCTCCAGGAAGTTTTGCAGAAGTTGAATTTGGTACAAAACATAACATGGGAGCTAGTTTAACCTTAAGTCAATTAATTTTTGATGGTTCATACCTAGTAGGTTTAGAATCTGCAAAAGTATATCTTCAGTTATTTGAAAATTCTAAAAAGAAAACAGATTCCGAAATAAAACAAATGGTTATAAACTCTTATGGGAATGTTCTGTTGGCTCAAGAGAGTATTAAAGTTCTTGAAAGTAATAAAGTTATTTTGGAAAAGAACTATAATGATGTAAATCAAATTTATAAAAATGGTTTAGCTGAAGAAGAAAGTGTTGAGCAAATAGCAATCACATTAGCATCTGTAAATAGTTCATTAAACAATGTTAAACGTTCAAGAGAGTTAGCTTTAAAAATGCTTAAAATTAATTTAGGTATTGAGTTAGAAGATGAATTAACATTAACTGACAATCTTGAAACTCTTTCTAAAGAAAATTTAGATTTAGCTATTACAACTTCAGAATTTAGTGTCGATAAAAACATCGATTACCAAATGGCTACCAATATGACCGAGCAAAAAAGATTGCTTTTAAAATTAGAAAAAAGTAAAGCTTTACCATCTTTAGGAGCGCAGGTTAATTTCGGGTATAATTCTTTCAGTAACACATTTAGTTTCTTTAATGAAAATCAAAAATGGTTTAATTATTCAAGCTTAGGAGTTGCATTAAATGTGCCAATCTTTAGTAGTTTAGGAAGAAGTGCTAGAACCCAACAAGCTAGAATTGCTTTTGATCAAGCTCAAACAAAACAAAAAGAAGCAGAGCAAATGCTAAAACTTCAATATCAGGCTGCTAAGAGTGATTATGAATATAGTGTTGAAGAGTATGAAACAGCAAAAAATAACTTGAAACTTGCTGAAAGAATCGAGAAAAAGCAACAAATAAAATTTAAAGAAGGTCTGTCTACAAGTTTCGAGTTTACAGAAGCCCAAAGACAGTTATATGCGGCTCAACAAAGCTATTTACAATCAATGGTTAATGTAGTTAATAAAAGAGCATCACTAGAAAAAATAATAAACTAATCAAACTTAATATATCATTCAAAACATGAAAAAAATACTTATACTAACAGTTGTTTCGTCCTTGTTTATGGCTTGTGGAGGTAACGATAGCGGAACTTCTATAGATGCTTTAATTCAGTCGAAGAACTTAACTGAGTTAAAAACAAAAAGAGCTGCAATTCAAGCTGATTTATCAAAAATTGATGCTGCTTTAGCAACTTTAGAGAAAAAATCTGACGAAGCATTAGTAGAAACTATTGCTGTTAAAGATACCGTTTTCAACCACTATGTAGAAATACAAGGTAATGTAGATACAAAACAAAACGTGCTTGTTCAACCAGAAATGCCAGGAGCATTAGTGGCGTTAAATGTTAAAGCAGGGCAAACTGTATCAACTGGGCAAGTTCTTGGTCGAGTAGATGACGGAGGAATGAGTCAACAGTTGGCTCAAATTCAAACACAATACGAATTAGCAAAAACAACGTTTGAGCGTCAAAAAAGATTATGGGAACAAAAAATTGGTTCAGAAATACAATACTTACAAGCACAAACTCAAATGGTTAGTTTGTCAAAATCAGTTAATCAAATGAAAGCTCAAATTGCAAAAACAGTTATTCGTGCCCCATTTAGCGGTGTAATTGATGAGGTTTTTGTTGAAAGAGGACAAGTAGTTTCTGCAAGTCCACAGGGATTAATGCGTATTGTTAATTTAAGTCAAATGTATGTAAGTACCGCTATTCCTGAAATGTATGTAGGTAAGGTAAAAGTTGGAACTTTGGTAGAAACAGATATTACTTCTATAGGCAAAACGTATATGGGTAAAGTTCGTCAAGTTGCTAAAACAATTAATCCTGCAAATAGAAGTTTTGGTATCGAAGTTTCGGTTCCAAATCCAGAAAATTTATTACGTCCTAATCAAGTAGCAAAACTTAAAATTGTAGATTATTCTAATAAATCAGCAACAGTAGTTCCTACAAGTGTTATTCAACAAGATGCTAACGGTACAAAATATGTTTATGTAGTAACTAATGCTTCAAAAAACGCAGGCGTTGCTAAGAAGACAATTGTTAAAGTTGGTCAAAATGCTAATAACAACACAGAGATTTTATCAGGTTTAAAAACTGGTGATGTAGTTGTATCAGAAGGAGCAAATACAGTTTCTGAAGGAATGAAATTAACTTTCTAAATCAAAAATTGAAGCTGGCTTATTGGACGACTAAGCTTTGTTGGTTAATTTCTTACTCTTCAAGAAAACCAGCTTCAATTTTTAAACTATAAAATAGTATAACAATGTCGCATCAGCAAAAAGAATTTGGCATATCGAGTTGGGCAGTAGACAACCGAGTGACCGTATATATACTTACATTTATTGTAGTGATTACAGGGATTTATGCCTATGTAACCATGCCACGTGAGGATTTCCCTGAAATCATCGAAAACAAAATTTACATTTCTTCAATCTTCCCAGGAAACTCGGCAGAAGATGTAGAGAAATTAGTTACTGATCCATTAGAAGATAATATTAAAAACATTAGTGGAGTTAACAAAGTAACGTCAAGTTCATTCCAAGATTACGGAATGATTGTTGCCGAGTTTGACGACGACATTACTGTTGAACAAGCTAAGATATTAATTAAGGATAAAGTAGATGTTTCTAAAGCAGATACAGATTGGCCTACACTTGATAATGGAAGTAAAGTGGAACCCAATGTTTTCAGTATCAATATTGCAGAAGAAGTTCCTATTTTGAATATCAATTTAAAAGGAGATTATACTGCACAACAATTAAAAAAATACGGAGAATATCTTGAAGATGAAATTGAAGATATCTCTGAAGTAAAAGCAGTAGATATTCTTGGTGTTGATGATAAAGAAGTCGAAATCGCTGTTGACGTTTACAAGATGAACGCTGCACAAGTAAGCTTTGATGATATCGCAAGTGCTGTCAAGTACGAAAACATGACCTTGTCTGGAGGAAATTTAATTTCTCAAGGAGCAAGAAATAACATTAGAATCATTGGTGAAATTGCAGATCCAGCGGAGTTAGAAAATGTTATTGTAAAATCATATGGAGGTTCTGTTTACTTAAAAGATATAGCAAAAATCAGTTTTAAAGAAAAAGAACGTACTACTTACGCTCGTGAGAAAAACGAAGAGGTAGTGATGTTAAACGTTAAAAAACGTTCAGGTCAAAACATGATTACTGCTATTGATCAAGTAAAAGAAGTTGTTAAAAAAGCTCAAGAAACAGTTTTACCTAAAAACTTACAGGTAACTTTAACAAATGATCAATCTTCGCGTGTAGAACACCAAGTAGATGAATTGTCAAACCACATTATTTTTGGGGTTGTTTTGGTAATGATTGTGTTAATGTTTACTATGGGATTACGTAACTCGTTATTCGTAGGTGCAGCTATTCCATTATCAATATTTATTGCCTTTACATTATTACAAGCTATTGGAGTAACCATGAACACAATGGTGTTGTTTGGATTGGTTATGGGACTGGGAATGCTCGTGGATGATGGTATTGTGGTAGTCGACAACGTTTTTGCCAATATGAAGAAAGGAATGTCCCGAATTCAGGCATCTAAAATAGGTATTGGAGAAATTGCTTGGCCCGTAATTTCATCAACAGCAACAACTTTAATGGCGTTCTTACCGTTTGCATTATGGCCTGGTACAATGGGTAAATTCATGATGTATTTCCCATTAACGTTATCAGTTACTTTAGGAGCTTCATTATTTGTGGCAATGGTTGTAAATGCTGCTATGACTGGAGGTTCTATGGATATTGAAGACAGAAATATTTCGCCAAAAGTGTTAAAAAGAAATACTATAATTTTCTTAGCAGTTGGAATCATATTTGTAATAGTAGGAAATGTATTCGACTCAAAATTTGGTAGAGCAATTGGACATTTATCATTGATTTCTGTTGTATTAATGTGGTTGTACTACAAAAAATTATTCCAATGGACTCAAGATTTTCAACACAGTTTTTTCCCTCGTATGGAAGAAAAATACAAAGCGTTATTAGCTCGTATTTTAGTTGGAAAATCAGCTTGGAGAGCTTTTGGATTAATTGTAGCTATGTTGTTCTTCTCTTTTGTTTTACTTGGAATGTTCCCAAGAAAAGTGTTGTTCTTCCCAGATAATATTCCTAATCAGGTAATTGCATATATCGAATACCCACAGGGAACAGATATTTCAAAAACGAATAAAGCAACTAATTTCGTTGAAAAAAAAGTTATTAGTGTATTAAGTAAATATGTTGACCCTAAAACTAGTGAAAACTATTTAGCAGAATCTATTGTAGCTCAGGTAGGTGTTGGTGCAACAAATCCGCAAGTTGATTTAGGTTCGCAGTCAGAAACTCCTCATAAAGGGAAAGTAACGGTAAATTTCTCCGAATTTAAATTCCGTCGTGGTGTAAATACTGCTGATGTAATGGAGGAGGTTCGTGCAAAAATTAAATCTATTCCAGGAGCATCAGTAACTGTAGAGAAAGATGCTGCAGGACCGCCAGCTGGTTATCCAATCAGTATTGAATTGACAGGTACCAATTATGATCAAATGCTTAAAGAAGCGGACAAGATGATTGCTTACTTGAATTCAAAAAATATTCCTGGTATCGAAAAATTAAAAGTTGATATCAATAAAGAGAGCCCTGAATTATCAGTGAAAATTGATCGTGCTAATGCAGGTAGTTTAGGAGCTTCGACAGGAATGGCAGGTTTTACTTTACGTAGAGCGGTTTATGGACAGGAAATTTCTACGTATAAAGAAGGGGATGATGATTACAATATTGTAATGCGTTTACAAGAAGATCAACGTAAAAACGAGAGTGTATTGTTTAATCAGCCGTTGACATATCGTAACCCAAATAATGGGCAAATCATGCAAGTGCCAATTTCGGCGATATCAAATACTGAAAAAACAACAACATATAATCAGATTAAACGTAAAAATTATAAGCGTATCATGACTGTGTATTCAAATATTTTAACTGGATACAACGGTGATGAGATCACAAAAAGTATTGCGGCAGAGTTGGAAAACTATAAACTTGCTGGTGATATTACTTATGGTTTTTCTGGAGTTCAAGAAGAACAAGGTAAAAACCAAAGTTTCTTATTCTTTGCTTTATTCTTAGCATTGGCCGGAATTACAACGATCATTGTACTTCAGTTCAATTCTGTTTCTAAAACTTTAGTAATTATGTTTACAGTATTGTTGAGTTTTAGTGGGGTGTTCTATGGTTATGTTATCGCAAATATGAATTTCGTTATCTTAATGACCATGATGGGTATTATATCGCTTGCTGGTGTTGTTGTGAAAAACGGAATTGTATTAATGGACTTCTTTGTATTGTTAATGGATAAAATGGTTGCCGATAATGGTCTCGAAAGTCATGATGATTTAACACTTGATCAAATTAAAGAAGTAATCATAGAATCTGGTAAATCACGTTTACGTCCGGTATTATTAACGGCTCTTACTGCGGTATTAGGTTTAATTCCTTTAGCAATTGGATTAAACTTTGACTTCTTCGGATTAGTTACAGATTTCAACCCTCACTTGTATATGGGTGGTGATAACGTAATATTCTGGGGACCATTAGCATGGACAATTATCTTCGGATTAACTTATGCTACTGTATTAACGCTAGTAATGGTACCAGTAATGTTCTACTTAGTAAAAAGAACTAAATACTGGTTACGTGATAGAAGAGACAGAAGAAGAAATCTTTCAGAAGCTTAATTATATAATTTTAATTAGTAAAAATGCCAGCTCATTGAGCTGGCATTTTTTATTAGAAAGTATAGGTTAATCCTACACCTAAAATTTGTTTCAACTGAATTCTTGGGCCTAAAGTAACTTGAACTCCATCAACTTCATCTTTTGCCTTAATGTCATCATCATAAATGAGATGAGTTCCAATATTTGCACTGACATATCTATTTACGACTAAATCTAGTTGTAATTGCCAGTTAACATCTATATTTCCAAATTTATTAAGATAGTCTGAATAAAGAGCCAATCGGTTTTCTAAAAACATGTTCGTAAAAATTTCATCCTTGTGATATGCAGTGAAAAGAGCACCAAATTCCATTCTAATCCTATCTCCTTTCGAAATAACTTCTCCTGTTATAGGGTCATATGTTGCTTTTGTAACTCCAAACGCTCCTTCATTAGCCAGTCTTTGATCAAGAACAAAAGTGGTTTTTAAGGTTATTGGGGAAAAATATATATTGAATTTTCTTTCCTTGTCAATATACTCGGAACCAGCTCCTAAAAACACATAAGCTGGGGCAAATGATTTTGAAATGGCTCTTTCAGTATTTGGATATAAATAACCATTAGTAAATTGAGTGTTAAAGTTGAATTTTGCAGAATAGAACCAATTCGAAACTGTATCTCTTCTAAAACCAAAAGTTGAGTTTAGTGCCAATGCATCATCGGTCTTTCTGATTTTAACTCCGTCTTGTTTGTTTATTCCGTATTTGAAAAGTAATTCATTAAACCATTTTGTGTTTTCTCTCTCATAGCTTCTGGTGAATTTTCCTTTCAATAACCCTGAAACTGTGTTGACACCACCTGCATTCCAATTTAGAAAAGCAACTTGGCTTATATCGAATCCAATTTTATTTTCTTTCTTCCAGTACGAAGTAGAATCAGGGAGTTGAGTAATAATGGTAACTTGAGAAAAAGTGAATTGACTTACAAAAAAAGCAATAAAAAGTAAAAAATGTAATTTTTTATTCATGGTAAATTCGATTTGGTGTGCAAAAATCGATTTTTTTGTAAAAAACAGAAAGGCTTAAATGAAATTTAACAAAAAAAGGAACTCTTGTAGAATTGCTTTAGTGGAGAATACCGGATTCGAACCGGTCGCCTCTACGCTGCCAGCGTAGCGCTCTAGCCAAATGAGCTAATCCCCCTTGTATAAAAACAAATATATATATTTTGGCAGAATATAATTATTTTTGTAAAAAAAAAATTAAGATATGTCTCCAGATATAACCCTAAAAATTACCGATAGAGAAGGAGTAACTCACGAAGTTCAAGCTCCAACTGATATGAACATGAATATTATGGAAGTTGTTCGTATGTATGAATTAGTTCCTGAAGGAACTATTGGTATTTGTGGTGGTATGGCGATGTGCGCATCATGTCAATGTTATGTTTTAAATGATGTTGAATTACCTGAAAAAAATGCAGATGAAGATGCAATGCTTTGGGAAGCTTTTAATGTAAAAGACAATAGTCGTTTAGGTTGCCAAATCAATATCACTCCAGAAATTGATGGACTAGAAATAGAATTAGCCCCAGAAAGTTAAATATAATCTTTCAGTGCTTTAGGTCTTTCCAGATATTCTTTGACAATTTGTAAAGTACCATCGTCACGAGTGTCAATAAACCATTTTATTAACGCAATTTCTCCGTTTTCAATTTCAATTCCAGTTATTGAGCGTGGATGAACACAACTTCCATCGTTAAAATAATTGGCCTGACTGTCGTTTGGTTTTGAAAATCTTGGGCGATGAGTGTGGCCAGTGATAGTTATTTTGTTATTATTTTCTAGAATCCATTTTTTAATTCTGCGTTCTACTTTAATGAGTTCTACGTAGTTTTTTGCTGGACTTGTTGGATCTTTGATTCCCCATATTTGTAAAGGTTTCCATAAAATGCGAACTAAAAACTGATTGATTTTCCAGCCCACATAATTCATAAAATCGGCTTGATGACCGTGTATTAAGAACAGTTCTTGTTTGGTGTCTTTATGTTCTAGAATAATACTTTCGTGGTATTTTAATCCAGGCATTAAAGGAACGTCTTGCCCCAAATTCATATCAAAATATTCAGAGAAATTTCTTTTAACCACATCCGGGTTTCTAAAAATCATGTCGTGATTTCCCCAAATCATATTTAGTCTATTTTCTAGATAAAATTTTTGAAGTAATAGGTAAACGTTTTTATTGGATTCGAAGACCTCTTTAAAGAATAAATTTTCCCAAAGCTCGTCTCCGTCTCCTAATTCAATATAATGAAATCCATTTTTGTAATATTGAGAAAGTGCATGAAAGAAAATGTTTCGGTTATTGGCAAAATCATCCGCATAACTTCCATCGCTTCTGTGGCAATCACTAAATAAGATAAATTTATAATTATCATCAAAAGGGATTCTGATGGCATTTTTATAAGCTTGGTCTAATCGGTCTTTTGATGAAAGCATTTATCATTTAAGATTTATGCTAAAGATAATTCTTTTTCTTTAATTCTTTTTTCAATTGCATTCCACAATCCAATTCTTTTTTCCAATGCTTCAATGGCTATTTCTTCCATTTCTGCCCATTTAATTGGGTCGTTTTCGGCTAATTCTTCAATCATTTTCATTGCCATTGGGCCATGTTCATCTGCATCCAATTCTATATGTCTTTCAAAGTAATAAATTAGTTTAGAAAGATTAGTTTCAGGAAAGTTAGCTTTAAAATTGCGAAGAATTTCGGTAAACATATTCGGAATCAGATCCTCGCGACCAAAAGTAAATGCAGAAGCTATCTCGTGAACTTCTCCCTTTTCAATAACTTTAAAAGTGAAATTCAAAAAATCTTTGACAGCCTCATCAAGTGAGCTGCTCTTTATTGCAATGAATACATTTTTAGTATCTTCTACATTTAATAAAAATTGTTCTATTTCTGAAGTTGAAGCTTTACAGTCTTGCATTGCTTCAATGTACATTTCATAATGGCTTAGTCGTCTTCCATCTAATCCTAAATCAGATTCTTCTGCTAAAACTATTTCGTTAATTAAGTATCTTGTTTCAGGGTTTTTAGAAGCAATCCATGGAGTAGTGGTACAAGTTAATTTTTGTTGCAATGCTTTTAAAAGCGACATAAAATCCCAAACAGCATATACATGAATTTCAAGAAAGCTTTGTAAATCTTCGATTGTTTTAATTTGAGTATATAATGGGTGGTTAAGTAAAATATCCTTTTGGGCTTGGATATTGTTATTTATAGATTGAGTATTCATTGGGATAATTTTTATGTATATACGAAAAAAATATAATAGAGTTTTTTCGTAGTGCAAAAATAAAAAAGCTTCCCTTAATAGAGAAGCTTTTATCAATTGATTTTGTATTGGTTTAATTACATGGCATCATCTGCGGTTGGTCCATACATTCCAGGGAATTTACAGTTTAATGCTCTTAAATAGGCTGTAAGTTGGCCGCGATGATGAATAGTGTGATTCATTATAAATGTTCTGTAAACAGATAATTTAGGCATAGTAAAATAGACTGTTTCTCCATTTCTCATAGTCCAGTTTTCGTGTAAAGTCTCATTACTAACCTCATGCATTAATTTTGTCGCTTCTTCAATGTTTTTATCATAAAAAGCCAAAAGTTCACTAACTGTATTGTGGTTAGGAGCTTCATATTTAATTTTTCCAAAATCAAGTTCAGGATATAGAAAAGTAGCAGGAACCCATGTTGGGATTTCGGCAATATGATTTGCTAATTGTGACAAACTCATTGCTTTTTCATTCGATTTGTAATCGAAATGTTCTTCAGGGATTGCAGCTAATAATTTTCTTGTATTTGCTGTTTCATATAGAAATTCCGGAAGTAAAAATTCATTTAGTTTCATAAGATTTATTTTATATCAAATGTAATGAAAATAAAAGAGAGCCTTTATAAAGGCTCTCTTAAAATGATTTAGTTGTTTCTTTTTGTTTTTATAATTTGATCTAAGTCTGAGAGTCATTTTTAACGGAAAAATTTTATAAATTATTTTATATTAAATAATTTTTTTATTTCCAATTCCGTTTCATATTCGTAAGATTTTTTTTAAATATTTTTTTAATTGATTTACTTCCTGTTTATAATATGAGCTTTAAATTTAAAAATGCTAAAATGAAAATTTATCTTATTTTTTTTCTACTTTTTATTGACTATACATATTCTCAAGAATTTGCTTTTGAAGGATATGTTTTTTCAAAAGAAACAAAAATGCCAATTGAAGGAGCTTCAATCACATTTAATTTTGGTGGAATTACATTAACTAAAATATCTGACATAAAGGGTAGATTTAAAATCAACGACACAAATTCTTTGAAAAGTGTTAAAATAAGTCATCTATCTTATCAAATTAGAGAGTATTCAAAAATATCAGATACTATATTCTATTTGGAAGAAATAGTAAGAAATTTGGATCAAGTAAATTTAGTAAATTACAAAAATAACCAAATTTATACTTTACCTTTTACTAATAAACTAAAGAAATCTACATGCAATTTTAGTTGGAATAATACTATAGCAGTCTTTATTCCAAGTGAAGAATCAAATAAAAGTAGAATTATTAAAAATTTGATTTATGAAATTTCAGATTTTCAAGGAGTTAAAGGTTTGGAGTATTTACCATTTAAAGCTAATTTATATAGTGTTGATAATTTGTCAGGGTTGCCAGAAAAGCCAATTCTAGAAAATAGTATTGAAACAAAAAAAAACGATAAAAATAGGTATGTTAAAATTGATGTTTCGCAATATAATTTAACAATTCCTGCTGAAGGAATTTTTATAGTTTTGGAAATATTAAATAAAGACAAATACCCTACTTCATTTATTCAATCAAAAATTGGCACCATATCTGCTGTCCCTGCCATCAAAGCATACGCATATAATAGAAATTATATTAGGAAATCATATATAAAAGGAAGATACGAATTGCTTGATGATAGAAGTAATGTTTGGGTTGAAGTAAAATGCCATTATTTAATGGATGTTGAATTTTAAAAGTAAAAAATGTTACAAAAAATAATTATATCAACAGTATCTATAATTTCATTTTTTTTAATACTGAGCAAAAAGAATGATTTTATTGGTATTAATAACTCAAAGAAAGAAATAGCTCAAGAGAAAATTAACTCGCTTGATCAAATCGTTGAAGAAAATAAAGGTAAGGTTATTTATGTTGATTTTTGGGCTAGTTGGTGCGCTCCTTGTAGAAAGGAATTGCCAAAATCTTTAAAACTTCATAAAAAATATGGAGAGAAGGTTACCTTTGTTTACTTGTCAATGGATTTAGATGAAAAAGAATGGAAAAATGCTTGTGATAAAGAGTCTTTGTCTGAATTTAAGTATAATTTTATGACAATGGGATTTAAAAAATCAGCAGCTTTAAATGGGCTTAAAATACAAGGAATCCCTCATTATTTAATTTTTGACAAATCAGGAAAATTAGTGAATAGCAATGCGCCAAGCCCAGGTGATAAGGGGATTAAGGAAGAACTAGAAAAGTATTTATAATAAAAAAACTTCCTAAATCAAGGAAGCTTTTTTTATCAAATTATTTATTATTCAATTATTTAAATGCAGAGAAACCGGTTACATCCATACCTGTAATTAACAAGTGGATATCGTGAGTTCCTTCATATGTAATAACAGATTCTAAGTTCATCATATGACGCATGATTGAATATTCACCTGTAATACCCATTCCTCCTAACATTTGACGAGCTTCACGAGCAATCTCGATTGCCATGTTTACGTTGTTACGTTTTGCCATTGAAATTTGAGCAGAAGTTGCTCTACCTTCATTTCTTAATACTCCAAGTCTCCAAGTTAATAATTGCGCTTTCGTGATTTCAGTAATCATTTCAGCTAATTTCTTTTGTTGTAATTGCGTAGCACCAATTGGTTTGTCGAACTGAATTCTTTCTTTAGAGTATCTTAAAGCTGTATCATAACAATCCATTGCTGCTCCGATTGCTCCCCAAGCAATACCATAACGTGCTGAATCTAAACATCCAAGTGGTGCTCCAAGTCCAGATTTGTTAGGTAATAAGTTTTCTTTAGGAACTTTTACGTTGTCAAAAATAAGTTCTCCAGTAGCAGATGCACGTAAAGACCATTTGTTATGCGTTTCAGGAGTAGTGAAGCCTTCCATTCCTCTTTCAACAATCAATCCATGAATTCTTCCTTCTTCATTTTTAGCCCAAACTACAGCAATTTGTGCAAAAGGAGCATTAGAAATCCACATTTTGGCACCATTTAAAAGATAATGGTCACCCATGTCTTTAAAATTAGTTACCATTCCACCTGGATTAGATCCATGATCTGGTTCAGTTAAACCAAAGCAACCAATCCAATCTCCGGTAGCTAATTTTGGCAAATATTTCATACGTTGTTCTTCGTTTCCATATTTCCAGATAGGATACATTACTAATGAAGACTGAACTGAAGATGTTGAGCGTACACCAGAATCACCACGTTCAATTTCTTGCATGATTAATCCGTATGAAATTTGATCAAGACCAGCACCACCATATTCAACAGGAATGTAAGGACCAAAACCTCCAATTTCAGCAAGACCTTTTACAATTTGATGAGGAAACTCAGCTTTTTGAGCATATTCTTCAATGATTGGAGAAACTTCTCGTTTTACCCATGCACGCGCTGAATCGCGTACTAATTTATGTTCTTCTGTTAGTAAATCATCTAACAAATAATAATCAGGAGATTGAAATAAATCTGGTTTCATAATTAATGCATTATGTGCGACGCAGTTATGCGGAGCAATCTGTTAATAATAGGTCACAAAAGTAAGTAAAGATTTGTAACAAATCAATTAAGGAATGTTATAATTTTTAGCTAACTATTTTTTATATAAGTTGATATTTTTAAGATCTGAAATGATTTTGGTTAAATAGTTGATGTTCTTGCCATATATAAATATGTTACCAATTTTTGAATTAATTCCCGAAATAATGATTTAAATAAATTTTACCAAATTATTTAACAGTAAACAATTTTTTTATTTGCAAATTCGTTACATATTTGTAAGAAATTTCTATAAAAAATAATAAAGAACTATGCATTTAGTAAAAAAATTGTTAATTGAGAACAAATATTCAAATGTAGTAGAGGAATTTGAAGACTTATTTTCTTCTCATCCCAACTATCCTAGTTTATATGCTATTACTGACTCGCTAAGTTTATTGGGGATTGAAAATCTTGCTATAAAAATACCAAAAGAGCAATTTATTGAATTGCCTGAAACTTTTTTGACACTTTACAAAGGAGAATTGGTTTTGCTTTCCAAAAAAAATGATTTAATAACTATTCTAGATGAAAAAGGGAAGAAATCGAAGTTGACGCCCGATTTGTTTATTCGTGATTGGGATCAGATTATTATTGCTATAGAACCAAATTCAGAGAAGGAAATAACTCAAGCGAAAGGATCAAAATATGTTTTACTGGGACTTTCAATGATGTTGTTGATTTTATTTTCTGCATTTTTTAATGAGTATACTGTTAGTTTGATTTTTCTTTTAGGATTGTCAATTTTAGGTCTCGCTTTAAGTGTTTTAATTCTCCAAGAAAAATTTGGAATAAAAACAGAAATAGTTTCCAAATTTTGTAATATGAATCAGGAATCATCTTGTGATTCAGTTATTAAATCTGATCAAAGCCAGATTACAAGTTGGTTGAGTTTTACAGATTTACCGTTATTGTTTTTTGGGTCTAACTTGTTATCGTTGTTATTAAGTCCAATTTTTTCAGTTAGTATTATATCTGGATTGAGTTTGCTAGCTATTCCTTTTCTAGTGTATTCGGTTTGGATCCAGAAGGTTAAAATTAAAAAATGGTGTTTACTTTGTTTAGCTGTTTCAGGAGTTGTTTTATTGCAAGGAGTATTTTTTGTTTTTAGTTTATTTAATGTTAATACAGTTATTTCATCTGGACTTGTCACTTATTTATTTTCAATAACATTAATTTTTTCGGGATGGTTTTTAATCAAACCAGTTTTAGATAGAGAAATTAAAGCTACAAAAGAAGTAAAAGAGTTAAAAAGATTTAAGAGAAACTTTAAAGTTTTTAAATCTCTGACTAAAGAAATTGCATCTAAAAATAATTTGGAAAAATTAAAAGGTATTGGATTTGGAAATTTTGATGCTGCAACAAATATTACACTTTTCTTGAGTCCTAGTTGCGGACATTGTCACAAAGCTTTTGGAGATGCCTATAAACTTTATAAAAAAAATCCTGAGAACATTTATTTAAAAATCTTATTCAATGTTAATCCTGAAAACAAACAAAATAAGTATCAAATAATTGTTCAAAATTTATTGTATCTCAATTCTGTTGATCCCAATAAATCTAGAACGGCTTTAGTAGATTGGCACATTAATGAAATTGGATTAGATGCTTGGAAGGAAAAATGGGGTGTTGACGTTCATGATATGATAATAAATAATGAAATGTATGATCAGTATAATTGGTGTGCTGAGAATGAATTTAACTATTCACCTGTTAAGATTATTAATGCTAAGCTCTTTCCAAATGAATATGAAATATCAGATCTATATTATTTCATGAATGATTTTGAGGAAGAAAACAGACTTCAATATGAGTATATAGCACAATAAAATATCCTGGCCAGGAGCAGACTGAGTCTCAACAGTCTTTAAAGGATTGAGAAATAAACCAAATAAATAAACCATTAAGTTATGTTAAAAAACATTTTAAAATTAGAAGGTATACAAGAATTGTCTAGCAATGAACAAAAATCAATTAATGGAGGTATTACAAAACAATGTGCTGATGCTATAGCGGCTGGTTGTGTAGTAAATGTTACTGCAGCAGATTGTTTTGCAGCAGAAGGAGTTTATAATACAACCTGTAAATGTTGTAATTATTAATTATTTTAAAAAATAGAAATTATGTTAAAAAACATTTTAAACTTAGAAGGTGCTTAGGCATTATCTAAAAATGAGCAAAAAATAATCACCGGAGGTAGAGTTCCTTTATGCTGTTTACAATGGAAACCAACTACACAATATTGCTCAAAATGGGATTATTCTTGTTTAGGTAATTAAAAAACTTTAAAAATTAATAATCATGTTAAAAAACATTTTAAACTTAGATGGTGCAAAGACATTATCTAAAAATGAGCAAAAATCGATTAAAGGAGGTTTAAAGGACTGTATTGATCCATCAACAAATGCTTGTAAATATTACAGCTTACTTTGCGCACCTCCGTGCCGTTATACGGTAGAACCTTAAAAAATCACTAATCAAATGACAATCTTTTAATTGATTTTAAAATTGTTATAATTAAAACTGACTCATGTTAAAAAGCATTTTAAATTTAGAAGGAACTCAAAAGCTATCTAGTGATGAGCAAAAAGAAATTAACGGAGGAATTCCCAAAGGGTGTAATTATCAATTTTGGGAAGGTTCAAGTTTAGAAAATTGTATGGCAACAAGACCTGAAGGACACGATTACTCTTTTTCTTTAGGAATCTGTAAGGCTTATTTCTGCGGTCCGTATATTCCACCATCACAGTATTAGGATTTTTTTAAAAAAAGGGATTTTTCACCTTTTTTGTTTAGGAATTTTTCTTAAATTAAAAAATAGAAAGAGTTTCTTGTTGATATTCAGACTTGAAAATTAAATGTTTTTTAATAAAGTACTTTGATGCAAATGTTGTGTATATGCATATTCATCATAGTAGATTTGTTTTATTTACTATTTTTTAATGTAAATTTTTAATTCTTAAAATAATATTTAGATTTGTAAAAGCAAAACTATTCTTACAATTCTTAAAAAAGCTAAGTGCACGTAGTAAACTTAAAGTTGTTGAATGTTTTGAAAATTATTAACTAAAATTAAAAATTTATGAAACTAGAACTTAAAAAAGAAAAAATAGTTGAATTGACTAATGTTGAAATGTCAAATATTCATGGAGGGTTAGTTGAAGCAGATGGTGGTAAATCAAGTCCAAGTACTGATCATGGTTTTACATGTTGTTGGTGTATTAAGATAGGAGGATCAGGTTCGACAAGGGTTCCTGGAACTGAGCCTACGGTAATTAATCCGTAAATATTTTAAAATAAATGCTGTTTAAACATTGTTTAAACAGCATTTTGTTTGAAGATATTGTTTTTAATTCGATAACTCTATAGCATTAAAGTTTAATTCTTAAAAAATAATTCTCAAAAATTACCTAATACAATGAAAAATGATTTTTTGACATCCTTTTTCGACGAAATAAATAAAAATATATTTGAAAATTTAGAAAGCAATTCTTTGTCACTTTATACAGGATTGAGTGGGCAAATTTTATTTTATTCAATATATCTAAAAAAAAACAGATTAGAGGCTAATTTGCTAAATTTTAGAAAAATGATAGAAAAATTATTTTTCGCATTGAATAATCAACAATATAATCTTTTTTTTTGTGATGGTTTGGTTGGAGTAACTTTTTTAATTAGACATTTAGAAGAGGAAGGATTGTTGGAGGATTATGATTATTCAGATTTTTTAAAAGAGGTTGATTCTCTTTTTCTTTCAAATTTAAAAAAAGAGGCTGTTGATTTGAATAAAATTGATTTTTTGCATGGGAACTTAGGAATTGCAAATTATTTTTTAGAATTTAATTTAACTCAAAACATTTCTGAAGATTACAATGTTTATTTTGAAACAACAACACTAATAATTGAAAATCATTTATCAAGAATACAATTAAATGAAAATAATGTTGAATTAATAAATTTTGGATTGTCTCATGGGTTATCATCCTATTTAGTATATTTTACAAAACTATTTAAATTGACAAATGAAAATAGATACAAACAAAACATACTAAATATAATTGAAGTTTATAAATACTTTTTCAACACAAACAAACAAAGCTGTTTCCCTTCTCAAGGTTTCTCAAGAGGGAATTCTAATTATGAGGTTAGTTTAGGTTGGTGCTACGGAGATCAAACAATAAGTTATTGCATATACAAAGCAGGAGAGGTTTTAGGCTTAAAAAAAATTGTTGATTTTTCAATAGAAATAGTTCAACATTGGTCAAAAAAGAATTCCATAGAATTAGCTATAACAAACCCATTTTATGATAATATGTTTTGTCATGGTCTGTCCGGTGTTGCATATCTTAACAAAAAGTGGTACCAAATTTTAAAGAAAGAAAGTTTGATAAATAATTATACATTATTTATGGAAGAAATAGTTAAATCGGAAAAATTATTTCATAAATATGACAATATGAGTTCAGGTTATAAAGAGAATTTTTGTTTGTTAGATGGTTCTTGTGGATTGGGAATGGTTATTATTGATTCTCTTGAAGATGCTAATTTAGAGAACAATTGGGATAGATTTTTTTTACTTAATTAATGATGATTGAAAATATAAGTAGTTTAAATAATACAATAGTCAGAAGCTCATTGAATCCTTTTTATAAGGTTTTTAATATTTCTGAACATTTTTTAATTGAAGAATTTAAAAATACAAACTTTAAAGAAGTAATTTTTCTTGCCTCACCTATATTGTTTGAAGAAGTATCAAAATATATTGAAAATAATACCAATAAAGATGTAAAAAAAAAAATATTTATTTCTTTAGCTAAATATTATCAAAGATATAGTACTAGATGTACGCCTTTTGGTATGTTTTCTGCAGTATCTGTTATTCCTTTAAAAGAAAAAACGAGTGTTAATTATTCACGATTGAAAAGAACAACTCGAATTGATAATTTCTTTATTTCACAATTTATTCAAGTCGTTGAAAAAAAACAAGAATTTAGGGAGGGTTTGAAGTATAAATTAAATTCATCTTTTTATAATTTAAACGACAGTTATAGATATATAGAATCAAAAATTTTAACTTTTCAAAAAAAATATGAAATTTCATCTATAGAAAAAGACATCTATATAGAAAAAATAGTAAATAATGCAAGAGGTTATCAAAAATTCAATTATTATGTAGAATGTTTAGTTGATGATGAGATAGCTTATGATGATTCAAAAGATTTTATTAATCTTCTTATAGATAGTCAAATTTTAATAAGCAATTTAGAACCGTCTATTGTAACAGATAATCCTATTAGTGAAATTTTAAAAGTATTAAATGAACTAAATACAAATAATGTAAGTTTTTACATTGCTATTGTTGAAAATGTCCAAAATATTTTAAATCAAATTGATAGTGAAATATTCTCTTTAGATATATATGAAAAATTATATAAAGAAATTGATAAACTAGGAATAGATTATAACAAGAGTAAGCTAGTTCAAGTTGATTGTTATTTGGATGCAGAGAGCAGTAGTTTAAATAAGGAAGTCTTTACACAAATTTTAGATGTGTTTCCAATACTAAATAGAAATTATATAAAGCCTAAATCTAATTTAGATGCTTTTATGGAGACTTTTTCTAAACGATATGATACAACCATTCAACCATTAACTATTGTGTTGGATCCTGATTTAGGTATTAAATACCCGCAACATTTTGATAAAAATGAGATTGTAACAAAAGAGATTGATATCTTTAAGATTTTTTATGAGAATATTGGTAAGGATGTCTTATACTTGGATGATAAAGACATAACTAGGCTAAATATTAATAAAGATAATATGCAAGCTTCGTTTAACGCAGTTTTTAGCTTAGTTAAATCAGAAGAGAGTGAAATGATTCTTTTTGATTTTGTTGGAGGAAATTCTGCAAATGATTTATTTGGGAGATTTACACATTTGAATGATAATATATATGATTTAGTTAATAAAATAGCTAAACATGAAATAGATTTTTATGAAGATTTTATAATAGCTGAAATTTTACACTTGCCTGAATCAAGAACTGGTAATATTTTATTTAGAAAGAAAATTTATGATTATAATATTTCATATTTAGCAAATAGTACCTTAGATGAAGAGTTTGAAATTAACATACAAGATATCAATATTGAAATTATTGAAAATATAGTTTTTTTAGTTTCAAAAAAGCATAATAAATATATAATCCCAAGACTAAATAACGCGCATAATTATGATGCGTCTACTCTCCCGATATATAGATTCCTCTGTGATGTTCAAAATCAGTCTAAGATAAGAGGTTTAAGTTTTAATTTTGGAAAAATACTTAATAATATTTCAGTCTTTCCTAGGGTCGTTTATAAAAATATTATTCTTTTCCCAAAAACATGGGTTTTAGAGAATTCAGATATAAATTATATAAAAGAAATCTTTTCAAAAAAAATTTTTGAAACTAAATTTAAACTTCCCAAAATATTTTTACTAATCAATGGAGATAATAATTTATTTGTCAATCTTGATAATGAGTTATCAGTACAGTGTTTTTTAGATGAGATAAAAAAAAGTAATAGAATTATTTTAAGAGAATATTTTTTTCCAAGTGATAATATCAAAAATATTAATGGTGAAGTTTGTTCCAATGAATTTCATTTGCCATTTATTAATAAAAATAAAGGTTTAAAAGCTCCTAAAAAAGAAAATGTTGTAAAAACAAAAGACTTTTTAACAGACGACAATGATTGGGTTTATTTCAAAATATATGGAGGTAACAAAATATTAGAAAAAATTCTAACTTCTGATATTGATGCATTTGCTAATAAATTTAGTTCAGATATAGAGAAATGGTTTTTCATAAGATATTATGATGATGAGTATGGTCATCATTTGAGAATAAGATTTTTATCGCCGACAGATTCTTCTAGAAAAAACATACTTTATAATTTTATTAATGAAATTAACTACTATGTTAAAAATGAATATGTTTATAAGTTCTCAATCGATACGTATAGAAGGGAAAATTCAAGATACGTTATAAAAAATTTTGATATTGAATGTTCTGAGTCTTTCTTTCATTATGACTCTATTTATATTTTGTCAATATTAAAATTACCTAATATAAATAATGATTTGAAGCATATAATTGGGATGCTAAATATAGAATATTTACTGAATGCTGTTGATTATAATATCGAACAAAAATTGGAGTTTACTAGTAATTTAAGGAAAAGTTTTTATAAAGAATTCGGAGAACAGAAAAATCATGCGGAGTTCTTAAAAGATAAATATAGAAATAATAAAAATTTGATAGATAGTTTATTTCCATTCTATTCTAATTCAAATGATTATCCTGAATTGCATGAAATTCATGCTAAAAGAAATATTCAAACCAAAAATATTTTTGATATTTTGAAAAATAATGAATTCAGTGATATAAATTTTATTCTTTCTAGTTATATTCATATGTCATTAAATAGACTGTTTATGAAAGACAATAGATGGAATGAATTTATAGTATATGATTTTTTGTCAAAATATTATAAATCAATTAAATCTAGAAAGCTTTATGATAAAATAAATAATTTTGAAAAAACATTTTTTTAAATAAATGACCATAAAAAAAATATTTTCAGTTTTCCTTTGCTTTTTTTCATTAACTCTTTTTTCGCAAAATATCTTTAAATATGAAAAAGAGGTTGACAGTTTAAAAAACTATAAACATGAAGAAATAGAATTTTTCAATACTGAGGAAAAAATAAAGTTATCAGGAACACTAATTAGTCCTAAAAAAGATTTCGAAAAAATTGTTATTATCATACCTGGGAGCGGAAAAGATACAAGAAATTCACATTATATTTTAGCTGAAAACTTACTTGAGAATGGAATTGGAGTTTTCAGATTTGATGAAAGAGGTATTGGGAAATCGGAAGGTAAGTATTCAGAATTATCAAATGATTTATCAAATGATTTAGTTTTTGCATTTAATAGTTTGAAAAAAAAAGCAACTAAAAAAATTGGATTGTTAGGTCATAGCATAGGCGGTGTTGCTATTCTTGAAACAATAAAAAGCGATATAAATCCTGATTTCATAGTTTTAATTGAAGCTCCAATTGTTAAAAATGGAGATTTTATTTTAAATCAAATTGAAATGGATTTTGAAAATAATATCCCACAAATCATGCGAGATCACAAGTCGAAAAATGAAATAATAAATTTTTTAAAAGACTATTTTAGTTTAATAAGTAAAGACAATCCTAAATTGACAAAGTCCGAGCTAGCAAAGTTTATAAAAAGTAGAAACTTTAATAAAAAATTTATTCTCTTACTTAATGATTCTTTTTTGATTGAAATGCTTAACAAAAATATTGAAGAAGTTTTAAAAACGATTAATATTCCGACTCTTTATCAAACTGGAACTAAGGATAAAATTATAAATCATAAAAGAGAGATTGATTTAATCAGATCATTTAATAACAAGTATATTCAAATAGACATATTTCAAGATTTAAATCATTATCTGACCGAAAAAAACGCTCCCATAGGAACTTCATTATATAAAATGGACAAATCAGCAATGAACAATATTATAAAATGGATTTTAAATGTTTGATTTTTTTAAATGAAAATTTTAATATCAAATAAATAATTTTAGAATATTATATTACACTTAAGAAAGTTGACTAATATTGATTATTTTGAAATTGATTGAATGTTTTAGATTAATTATTATACTTACACCAATTTAAATTGAATAAATTTCCTTCATATATACAGGCAGATGCCAAAGATTGTGGACCTACATGTTTAAAAATAATATCAAAACATTATGGACGGACAATCAATATACAGCAGCTAAGAGATTATTCTGAAACTACTCGTGAGGGAAGTAATTTACTTTTCTTAAGTGATGCGGCAGAGCGTATTGGTTTTAGAACTTTAGGTGTAAAGCTAGATTTAGAGAGTCTTCAAGAAGCACCATTGCCTTGTGTGTTGCATTGGAACAAAGAACACTACGTGGTCCTGTATGATGTTAAAAAAGGAAAGTATCGTGTTTCTGATCCTGGATTTGGGCTAATAGAGTACAATGAGACTGAGTTTTTAAAGTTTTGGATTGGTAATAATGCCGATGATAAAACACAGGAAGGTGTAGCTTTATTATTAGAAACAACACCCAAGTTTTTTGAAACTGATTTTGATAAGGAAGAGAAAAAAGCGTTAGGCTTTGGTATATTGTATCAATATTTGTGGAAGTATAAATCGTTTTTAATACAGTTGAGTATAGGATTGCTAGCTGGTACTTTATTACAGTTGGTTTTTCCTTTTTTGACTCAAAGTATTGTCGATGTAGGAATTCAAAATCAAAATATAAGTTTTATCTATCTTATTCTCTTTGCACAATTGTTTTTATTTGCAGGGAGAACGGGAATAGAGCTTATTAGAAGTTGGATTTTACTACATTTATCTACAAGGATTAATATTTCACTGATTTCAGATTTCTTTATCAAATTAATGAATTTACCTATTTCGTTTTTTGATGTGCGAATGACGGGAGATATCATGCAACGTATTAATGACCATCGTAGGATTGAAAGAATACTAACCACATCATCTCTGAATGTAATATTCTCTGTAATTAATATGATTGTAATGGGAGGTGTTTTGGCCTATTATAATCTTCAAATATTCTTTGTCTTTTTTGCTGGTAGTTTACTGTATTTTGGATGGATTACTTTGTTTTTAAAGCGAAGAGAAGCACTAGATTACAAGCGTTTTTCTGAAGTAAGCCAGGAACAAAGTAAAGTAATGGAACTCATCAACGGGATGCAGGAAATAAAACTCCATAATGCTGAAAAGCAAAAGCGTTGGGGATGGGAACATGTACAAGCTAGATTGTTCAAAGTTTCTATGAAAGGTTTGGTTTTAGAACAAACTCAAACTATTGGTTCATCAGTCATCAATGAGTTGAAAAACATATTTATTGTTTTCATTTCGGCAAAACTAGTTATCGATGGAGATATTACTTTAGGTATGATGATGGCAATTAGTTCTATCGTAGGTAACTTAAATGGTCCTATTACACAATTGATAGGTTTTGTGAGAGAATTGCAGGATGCTAAAATCTCTTTAGCACGTTTATCGGAAATTCATGAGAAAGAAGATGAGGTGCAACAAGAAGAATTTCAAACACATGATGTTCCAAGTAATCAGGATATTCATATAAAAAATTTAACCTATAGATATTTAGGTTCTGATGTGCCCGTTCTGGAAGATCTTAATTTAATCATTCCTGCCAATAAAGTAACAGCAATTGTTGGGGTAAGTGGTAGTGGAAAAACTACTTTGATGAAATTGCTTTTAAAATTCTATGAACCTGAAAAAGGAGAAGTGATTGTTGGAAATGCACAACTCAAAAATGTTTCTCAAAAAGCATGGAGAAATAGTATTGGTGCAGTAATGCAAGAAGGCTTTATTTTTAATGATACTATTGCCAATAATATTGCTGTTGGTGTAGACAAGGTAGATAAACAACGTTTAGTTTATGCTGCTGATGTTGCTAATATCACAGAATATATAAATGGACTTCCATTAGGATACAATACAAAAATTGGAACGGAAGGAGTAGGAATGAGTACTGGTCAAAAACAACGATTGCTTATTGCTAGAGCAGTTTATAAAAACCCTGAAATGTTGTTTTTTGATGAGGCTACTTCAGCATTAGATGCTAATAATGAAAAAGAAATTATGCGAAAACTGGATATGTTCTTTAAAGATAAAACCGTTGTAGTAATTGCTCACCGATTGAGTACTGTTATGAATGCTGATCAAATTGTAGTACTTGACAAGGGTAAAATTATTGAAATGGGAAGTCATTCGGCGTTAGTAGAACAAAAAGGAAATTATTTTGAATTGGTTAGAAATCAATTACAATTAGGGAATTAATCATGGCGCAAGAAACATACGATACTTCTTTTGAACTGCGTAGCGAAGAAGTACAAGATATATTATCAAAAGTTCCAAACTGGATGATACGTTGGGGAACAGTGTTGATTTTTACAATCATAGTATTGATGTTTGTAGTGTCATGGTTTTTAAAGTATCCAGATATTGTAAGAACTGAAGTAATTATAACTACCAATATACCACCAGAAAAAATGATTGCGAAAGCATCAGGGAGGATTCAGGATATTTTGATTAGTGATAAAACAATGGTGAAGGCAAATACACCATTGGCAGTAATAGAAAATTCGTCTAATTATAATGATATCTTTAGATTGAAAAAAGAGCTGGAAGCTTTTCAAAAAAGAGACTTTGTTAATTTTCCATTTACTCAATTTAAGAATGCTCAATTTGGAGATATAGAGGCTTCTTTTGCATCTTTTCAAAAAGATTATTTAGCTAATAGTTTAAATAAAAGTTTAACACCATATCAAGTTGAATCTTCGGCGCAAAAATCAGAAAATGTTCAAATCAAGGAAAGATTGGCTTTATTAATACAACAAAAATCAATCAATGAACAAGAACTACAATTGCAAAGAAGTGATTTAGCACGATACACTAAACTTCATGATAAAGGAGTGATTTCTGATCAGGAATTTGAGAATAAGAAAATGAATTTTTTGCAAGCAGAAAAAAATTATAAGAATTTGCTTGCCTCAATTTCTCAGTTGCAATCGTCTTTGATTGATAATGCAAAAGCTATAAAAGGAAACCAAATAAACGATGTGAAAGAAACTGTTAATTTGGACAGAAGTTTGTCACAATCTTTTTACCAATTGAAAAAAGCAATCAAAGATTGGGAATTAAACTATGTTTTGCAATCTGGTATTGATGGTCAGGTCACTTTTACAAAGGTTTGGATTAAGAATCAAACCGTTACTTCTGGGGAAGAAGTTTTTTCGGTAGTGCCGTCAACGGGTAAAGGATATATAGGAAAATTGAAAGCGCCTTCTCAAAATTCAGGAAAAATCAAAATTGGGCAAAAAGTAAATGTTAGACTTTTAAATTACCCTGATAGAGAATTTGGAATACTTAAGGGGAAAGTACAAAACATTGCTTTGGTTCCTGACAAAGATGGAAATATTGCTATTGATGTTGTGCTTCCAGATGGAATGAAAACAAGTTATAAAAAAACGGTTCCTTTCCAACAGGAAATGAGGGGTTCCGCAGAGATTATTACAGAAGATTTAAGATTGTTGGAGAGGGTTTTGTATCAGTTTAGAGATATGTTAAAAGTGGAATAATTACATTCTCAGATAAAAATCTTTTGTCAATTTAATATACTCCTGAGTATATTGATGACGAGCTGTTTCAATAACCAGTTCGTCAATAATTGGGTTTTGTTTAATTCGGCTAAAAGCGAGTAAACTTCTTTTTATTTCTGTTGTCGGAGTACCTTTTACACGAGTAATTTTTAAAGGAAATAATTCGCGTTCTTGGCAAAGATTGATTATTTTTTCTTCTTCTTTAAAAGGAACAATTAATGAAAATATTCCGTTTTCAGATAAAAAGAAATCGGCAGCTTCCACTAATTCATCAAAAGGTAGTGAATCTTCAAAACGTGCATTGTCTCTTTGTTCGTCACCCGATTTGTATTCGTCGGTATAAAAAGGAGGATTTGAAACAATTAAATCAAATTCTTCCTCTACTTCATCAACAAATTCATCCAAGCCTGCATGATAACAATATAAGCGTTCGTTCCAAGGCGAATTTTCAAAGTTTTCAGTGGCTTGCTCGTAAGCATTGTCGTCAATTTCGATAGCATCAATTTGCTCTGCTTTTGAGCGTTGTGCTAGCATCAAAGCGATTAAACCTGTTCCTGTTCCTATGTCAAGAATGTTATAAGGATTGTTTGTTAATGGAGTCCAAGCACCCAATAAAACACCATCAGTGCCTACTTTCATGGCGCAACGGTCTTGTTCTATTTTGAATTGTTTAAATTGAAACATGGCTAGAATTTAGAATTTTATCCTAAATATAAGTCCACTAATCCTTCAGGAGTGTTTAAAGTAATGGCTTTTTTATCGCGGTTCACTTCTACAATGAAATCATCAATCATTGGAATCAAAATTTCGATTCCGTCTTTGTCAATTTCAAATAAGGGCTGAGCAGCACTGTCATTAATGGAAACTATTGTGCCAATATTTCCTAGGCGATTATCAATAACATCAAAACCAATTACTTCGTGGTAGTAAAATTTGTTGCCTTCAAGTTTTGGCAACATAGATAAAGGAAGATAGACTTCACGACCAATTAATTCATCGGCTTTTTCTTCATTATCTACATCCTCAAAACGAACTTTTAGAAAATCGTTTTTATGGAGTTGAGAATTTTCAATAAAAAATGGAACCAGATTTTTGTTGAATTCAACAAAAACTGATTCCAAATCTTCATACATTTCAGGTTCGTCTGTATCTAAATAGATTAGAACTTCCCCTTTGAAACTAAATTTTTTAGCGACTTTACCTAAATAGAAACAATCGTCTTTACGCATTATCGCTAGTTATAATTAAGCTTCTGTTTCTTCATTATTAGCTTCTTCAACAGCAGGAGCTTCTTCAGAAGTCGCTTCAACATCAGCAACTACTTCTTCAGCAGCAGCTTCAGTTACCTCAGCAGCTTTAAGAGCTTCAGCTTGCGCAGCAGCACGTTTTTCGTTAGCAGCTTTTTCAGCTTTTAACGCTTCTGCTTTTGCATCAGCTTTAGTTTTAGCTAAACCATCTTTTTTAGCAGTTACTTTTCCAGCTTTCTCATCTAACCAAGCAGTGAATTTAGCTTCAGCTTGTTCAGCAGTTAAAGCACCTTTACGTACTCCACCTTCTAAGTGATGTTTTAATAAAGCACCTTTGTAAGAAAGAATTGCTCTTGCAGTGTCAGTAGGCTGAGCACCGTTAAATAACCACGTTACAGCTTGATCAACGTTTAAGTCGATAGTTGCAGGGTTAGTGTTTGGATTGTAAGTTCCGATTTTTTCTAAGAATTTACCATCTCTTTTTGATCTAGCATCAGCTGCTACGATCCAGTAAAAAGGTTTCCCTTTTTTACCGTGTCTTTGTAATCTAATTTTTACTGACATAATCTTAATTGATTAATTTGAGGTACACGACCTCGTTATTTAAGGGTGCAAAGATATAAAAGTTTATCATACAAAATAATTTAATTTTAAAAAGATAACACAATGATAATAAATATTTTAAAAAAGAAAATGCTTAATAATGAATTGATTACCATTTTAATAGTCTACCTTTGTCCAAATTATAAAATTTATATATGAATATTTTTGTAGGAAGTCTTCCATTTTCAATTGATGAGGCAGACTTAAGAGATTCTTTTGGAGTGTATGGTGCTGTAGAATCAGTAAAAATTATTACTGATAAATTTACAGGTCGTAGTAAAGGTTTCGGATTCGTTGAAATGACAAACGATGAAGAGGCTTTAAAAGCAATCCAGGAATTAAATGGTGCTACTGTTGAAGGTCGTACGATTGTGGTAAACAAATCGGAGCCAAAACCAGAAGGCGAAAGAAGAAGTTTCAATAACAACCGTTCAGGTGGAGGTTATGGAAACAACCGTGGTGGTAGTTCAAACTACGGCGGAGGTAACAATAGAGGAGGAAGATACTAAGAGCTATTTTTTATATTATTGTTGAAAACCATCTCAATCGAGGTGGTTTTTTTGTTATCAACAATTCTTGATTTCTAAACTCTTAAAATGTACTTTTGTTTTTACTTTAAATTCGCTTAAAGCACATTGCTTAAAGCTTAAAAATCAATGAAATGTATTTAATCTTTGATACCGAAACTACTGGTTTACCTCGCAGTTGGTCAGCGCCAATAACGGATACTGATAACTGGCCTCGTTGTATTCAAATTGCTTGGCAGTTACATGACGAATTAGGAAATCTTATAGAGCATCAAGATTATTTAGTAAAGCCTGAAGGATTTAATATCCCTTATGACGCGGAGCGTATTCATGGTATTTCAACTGAATTGGCCATGGAGCAAGGAATTTCTTTGCAAGAAGTTTTGGAAAAATTCAACATTGCACTTTCAAAAACAAAATATATTGTTGGTCAAAATGTTGGATTTGATGTAAATATCATGGGCTGTGAGTTCCATCGTGGTGGAATCAGTTCAGATTTATCCAAATTACCCGTTTTGGATACATGTACAGAAACTACAGCCGAATTATTAAAACTTCCTGGAGGTAGAGGAGGAAGATATAAGTTGCCTACACTTACTGAGTTACATCAATATTTATTTGGGGAACCATTTGCAGAAGCTCACAACGCTACTGCCGACGTTGAAGCTACTACTCGCTGTTTTTTAGAATTAATCAAGCGTGAAATTTTCACAAAAGAAGAGCTTGATGTTCCTACAGATTATTATGACCGTTTTCGTGAAAACAATCCCAATGAAATAAAATTAATTGGGTTAAAACATATCAATCTTAAAGCAGCTTCAGATGAAATACGTGCTCGATTAAAACAAATTCAGCAAGAAGAAGTACTTGTTCCAGTTTCTGATGAAGATGTAAAAGGCTTAGAACACGCAACGTTTGTTCATTTACACAATCACACACAGTTTTCGGTACTGCAATCAACAATTGGAGTGCCAGATTTAGTTAATGCAGCTGCAAAAAATAAGATGACTGCAGTGGCTATGACAGATACTGGAAACATGATGGGAGCTTTCCATTTTGTGAGCGCTGTAATGAATCATAACAAAACGGCTAAAGCGAAAAATGATGCTGCTATTGAAAACGGAGAACCAACTACCGAAACTGAGATCAAACCTATTGTGGGCTGTGAATTCAATGTTTGTAATAATCATAAAGATAAATCTCAAAAGGATAATGGTTATCAAGTTGTTTTTCTAGCGAAAAATAAAAAGGGTTACCATAATTTGGCCAAAATGGCTTCAATTGCTTATACCGAAGGTTTTTATTATGTACCACGCATCGATCGTGGTGTAATCGAAAAATACAAAGAAGATATCATTGTTTTATCTGGTAATTTATACGGTGAAATTCCAAGTAAAATTTTAAATATTGGTGAAAACCAAGCTGAAGAAGCACTGTTGTGGTGGAAATCACAGTTTGGAGATGATTTTTATCTCGAAATCATGCGCCACAATCAGGAAGATGAAAATCGTGTCAACCAAACTTTAATTGCTTTTGCTCGAAAGCATGATGTTAAACTGATTGCTACTAATAATACCTATTATGTAGCTAAAGAAGATGCAAATGCTCACGATATTTTATTATGTGTAAAAGACGGTGAAAAACAAGCAACACCCATAGGTCGTGGACGTGGGTATCGTTACGGATTACCAAATCAGGAGTACTATTTTAAAGGTAGTGCCGAGATGAAAAAACTCTTTACCGATTTACCTGAAGCGATAATAAATATTCAAGAAGTTATAGATAAGGTTGAAACTTATTCATTATATAGAGACGTATTACTTCCAAAGTTTGATATCCCAGACGAATTTAAAGTCGAAGAAGATAAAGTTGACGGTGGTGTACGAGGTGAAAATGCTTATCTCCGCCATTTAACAATGGAAGGTGCTAAAAGAAGATACCAAGAAATAACTACAGATATTCAGGAACGTTTGGATTTCGAATTATTAACGATTTCCAATTCAGGATACCCTGGTTACTTTTTGATTGTACAGGATTTCATTGCCGAAGCCCGAAAAATGGGTGTTTCTGTAGGGCCAGGTCGTGGATCGGCAGCAGGTTCGGCGGTAGCTTATTGTTTAGGAATTACAAACATTGACCCGATTAAGTATGATTTGCTTTTTGAGCGTTTCCTAAATCCAGACCGTGTATCCATGCCCGATATCGATATCGACTTTGATGATGAAGGTCGTGGTTTGGTTATGGATTATGTAATTAATAAATACGGGGCTAATCAGGTAGCACAGATTATCACGTATGGTAAAATGGCGACCAAATCTGCTATTCGTGATACGGCACGTGTATTGGATTTGCCTTTGTTTGAGGCGGATAGAATTGCAAAATTGATTCCAGGCATGATGCCATCCAAATGGAATTTGGCACGTTTCCTAAAAGAAGATGAAAGCGAAGTGAAAAAAGCATTACGTTCTGAAGAGTTTGATCGAGTAAAAGAGCTAATTGCTATTGCAAATGAAGGTGATTTAGCGGGTGAAACAATCCAACAAGCAAAAGTATTGGAAGGATCACTTCGAAATACAGGTATTCATGCTTGTGGTGTAATTATTACTCCTGATGATATTACCAATTTCGTTCCGGTAACCACTGCAAAAGATTCCGATTTATATGTAACGCAGTTTGATAACTCGGTTGCTGAAAGTGCAGGATTACTAAAAATGGACTTCTTGGGTCTGAAGACCCTAACGTTGATAAAAGATACAGTCAAACTGGTAAAATATCGAACAGGGATTGAACTTGATCCTGATACTTTTCCAATTGACGATCAAAAAACATATGAACTTTTCCAGCGTGGTGAAACAGTAGGTATTTTCCAATACGAATCCCCTGGAATGCAAAAATACATGAAGGAATTAAAGCCCAATGTTTTTGGAGATTTAATTGCAATGAACGCATTGTATCGTCCAGGTCCGTTAGAATATATTCCTTCTTTCGTTCGCCGTAAAAACGGTGAAGAACCTATTACGTACGATTTAGATGCTTGTGAAGAATATTTAGCAGAAACCTATGGTATTACAGTATATCAGGAGCAGGTAATGCTTTTGTCACAAAAGCTGGCAAATTTCTCTAAAGGTGATGCCGACGTTCTTCGTAAAGCGATGGGTAAAAAGCAAAAAGATGTTCTAGATAAAATGAAATCTAAATTTATCGATCAAGCCATGGCAAATGGTCACGATGAAAAAAAATTAGATAAAATTTGGACCGACTGGGAAGCTTTTGCAAGTTATGCCTTCAATAAGTCACACTCTACCTGTTATGCTTGGGTTGCTTACCAAACGGCGTATCTAAAAGCGCATTATCCTGCAGAATATATGGCAGCAGTACTGTCTAATAATATGAACGATATCAAACAAGTGTCGTTTTTTATGGAAGAGTGTAAGCGTATGGGATTATCCGTTTTAGGGCCTGATGTTAATGAATCGTTCTATAAATTTACTGTAAACGAAAATTATGCTGTCCGTTTTGGAATGGGTGCTATTAAAGGAGTAGGTGAAGGTGCTGTAAAAACTATTGTTGAAAATAGAAAAGAAGGTAAATACAAGTCTATTTTTGATTTAGCGCGTCGTATAGATCTTAGAGCAGCAAATAAAAAAGCATTTGAAAATCTAGCACTTTCAGGAGGCTTTGATTGTTTTGAAGATACTCATCGTGCACAATACTTTCATCATGATGGAGATAACATTTGGTTTTTAGAAAAAGCAATAAAGTATGGTGCCAAAACACAGGAAAATGAAAATTCTTCGCAAGTAAGCTTATTTGGAGATGCTACCGAAGTTCAAATTCCTGAGCCAACAGTTCCTCCTTGTGAAGAATGGCATACTATGGAAAAATTGGCTCGCGAAAAAGAAGTGGTAGGAATTTATATTTCAGGTCATCCATTAGATGATTATAAATTTGAAATGAAATATTTCTGCAATGCAAAATTGGAACACTTAAATAGTTTGGAACAATTTGTGGGCAAAAATCTGACTTTTGGTGGGATGGTAAGCGATGTACAACATCGTACCGCAAAAAATGGTAAAGGCTGGGCTACCTTCAACTTAGAAGGTTATGATGAAAGTTTCGAGTTTCGAATTTTTGATGAAGAGTATTTAAAATTCCGTCATTTCTTGGTTCAAAACACTTTCGTTTTCTTTAAAGTAAATGTGAAAGATGGATGGGTAAATCGTGAGACTGGAAAAAAATCGGATCCTCGTTTACAGTTTTTAGAAGCTAAAATGCTTGCTGATGTATTGTCAACTTTTGCTAAAAAAATTACGATTCTTTTCTCAATTAATGAGCTTGGTGAAAGTTTGGTAAATAATTTGTACAATTTATTTCAGACAAATAAAGGAGATCATCAAGTAACATTTGAGGTAATGGAACTGGAAAAGTTTAAAAAACAGATTGAAATAGTAAATGAACCTATTGTCGCTGAAAATGTAGAAGATGCAGGTGAAAATGATATAGAGGTTAATGAAATAATGGAACCAATAATTACTGAAGTTGAAGAAACTAGAGTAGTAAACAGGGTGGCAATGCATAGTAGAAAACTTAAAATAAAGATTTCTAACGAGTTACTTTCTGAATTAGAAAAAATGCAAATAAACTTCAAATTAAATTAGGTTTTCTAGAAATAATGTAATATGAAAGTTGAAAAATGATTATGATATTAAGTTTCAGGGTTTTATTTTTGCGAAAAATTTATTAACCCAAATTTATCATGATTAAAAAATTATTATTTGCAGGCATTATGGCATTTTCTGCTACCATGGTTGCTCAGACTACAGAAGAGAATACACCAGTTGAAAAAAAAGGTTTCTATTTTAAAGTTGGTGGTTCTTATTTCTTCCAAACAGTTGCAACAGAATTTCCAACTGTAAATGGTCACGAAGCTAAAGAGGAAGTTTATACTCAGGATGGATCACAATTACTATCTTCTAAAAGTATTACAGGTTCTTTTGGTGAAGGATTTAGAACAAATCTTGGTTTAGGATACCGTTTTACTGAGCGTTTAGGTTTCGAAATGGGTGTTCATTACTATATTGGGAACTCTAGAAAAATGGCTAATTACACTAATTTAGAAGACGCTCCAGTACAAGTGGCTCCAGGAGTGACTGTACCAACAGTTATTACTTTCGAATCTAAAGGACAAATTAAAGCTTTAGATTTATCTCCTTCATTAGTGCTGTATTTAGGTGAAACAAAAGGTTTTGAGCCTTATACTAAAGTTGGAGTTATTGTTCCAGTTTATGGTTATTTAGATATTAAAACTAATGCTACTAAATCGACTACTACTGGTACTAAATTAGCTGAAGTTTATAAGAGAGATGTAGTTAAACCAAATCCAACAGTTGGTTTTATGGCGGCTTTAGGTACTTCATATAAACTTTCAGGGAAACTTAAAGCTTTTGCTGAAATTGAATACAGAAACTTTACAGTACACGGAAAAACTAAAGAAACTAAAGATTATACTGTTAATGGACAAGATAGATTAAGTACATTGCCATATTCTGAAGTTCATACAAACTATGTAAATCAATTAGATACAACTTCAAATAATCCTGAAACTAATGCAGCAGGTTACAATACTAATAATGCAAAAGAAGAATTAAGTTCTTATGTAGGTATTAGTGGAGTTGGATTAACATTAGGAATACGTTACGATTTATAATAAATAGATCATCATTAATAGAAAAGAGACCTACAAGGTCTCTTTTTTTGTTTTAAAGAATAAGAAATATCAATTATCTAATAATCAAAACTGATTTATATCGTAGCGGTCTTTTAAAATATTATCTTACTTTTGTTATACAATTAATTAAAAATATAAAAATGGCACAAGCAATAACAGATGCTACTTTTGAAGAGGTAGTATTACAATCAAGCAAACCAGTATTGGTAGATTTTTGGGCAGCATGGTGTGGTCCGTGTCGTATGGTAGGTCCAATCATCGATGAAATTTCTACAGAGTACGATGGTAAGGCTGTAGTAGGAAAGGTTGATGTAGATGCAAATCAAGAATTTGCTGCAAAATATGGAGTTCGTAATATTCCGACAGTTCTAATATTTCAAAACGGAGAAGTGGTAGGGCGTCAAGTAGGTGTTGCTCCAAAAGATACATATACAAAAGCTATTGATGCTTTGTTGTAATAGTTATCAAAATTTAAAAAAAAGTAGAGGTTCGGTTTTTCCGGACCTTTTTTATTTTATAAAAAAACAGGAAAAACACCCTATTGAAAACAGGAAAGACACTCTGTAGTAGTTTCAACATTTGTTAAATATTTGTAGTCATAAAAAACACATTATTTTTTAATCAAATTTAAACGGCTATGAAAATTATTAAAAATCTTTTAGGTATCTCAATTTTATCTGTGGTGTTCTTCTCATGTAGTAAAGATGACGACAATTCAACATCAGCGCCAACAATTGTTGAACAAAACCCATTATCTGGATATTTGTCTACGACAGGGTTTAATCAAAAAACTACTAATTATGTCAATTCAGGAGACTATGAATTTGGAATTTCTTTCACACCTCAAGCGAATGGCAAAATAACGGCATTGATTGCTAAAATACCAGATGTACGTGTGGGTATGAGAGTTACTATTTGGGACAAAGCTACTGCAACTATTTTAAGAACTGAACTTGTAGATGTAACTTCTTCTGGAGTTGAAATTACAAAAGCTATAACACCTTTAGAAGTAGTTAAAGATACTGAATACATGATTACTTACAATAGCAATGATTGGTATGATCACAGAAAAAATGATTCTTCAGTTACTACTTATCCAGTGACTGTGGGAGATGTTAAAATTACCTCATATGGTTATAAAGCTGGAACAGACCAAGCAGTGCCAAATATTTTTCCAGCGAATTATTATGCAGGAGATTTAACTTTTAAATTTGTTAAGTCTTAAATAAGGTTACTTTATTATCTCTCAGAAAAAGGTTTGGTTTTTTACCAAACCTTTTTCTTATTTTTGAGAGATGAATCTAGAAGGTCAAATAGAAAAAATATCCAGTTTTCAGCATTTAGAACTTTTGGCAAACCAAATAGTAGAAGGCTTCATATCTGGAATGCACAAATCTCCATTTCATGGATTTTCAGCTGAATTTGCTGAGCATAAAATTTATAATGCTGGAGAAAGTACAAAGCATATTGATTGGAAGCTCTATGCAAAAACAGATCGTCTCTACACTAAGCGATTTGAAGAAGAAACGAATCTTCGTTGTCATTTGATTATAGATAATTCTTCCTCAATGCATTACCCTAAGCTTACTTCAAATCAGCAGTTTTATGAAAATAAAATAGGATTTTCGGTTTTGGCTTCGGCTGTATTAATGAATTTGCTCAAAAAGCAACGTGATGCAGTAGGATTGAGTGTCTATTCAGATTCATACGAATATTATGCTCCCGAAAAAGGGAGTGATCGTCATCATAGAATGTTGCTTCATAAATTAGAAAACTTACTTGAATCAAATAATTCGACAAAACAAACAGATACAATTACTTATTTACATCATATTGCAGAGAAGATGCATCGTCGCGCAATGATAATTCTATTTACGGATATGTTTCAAGGGGCAGATGATGAGAAACTGTTTAAGGCGTTACAGCATTTAAAACATAATAAGCATAAAGTGGTTTTGTTTCATGTATTGGATAAAAAAACCGAGCTGAGTTTCAATTTTGATAATTCACCTAGAAAATTTATTGACCTCGAAACAGGTGATGAAGTCAATTTGTTTGCTGAAAATATAAAAACTGATTATGAAAAATTGGTAAAAAGCTACTTTGAAAAAATTGCTAACACATGTGCGATGTATAAAATCAAGTATGTTCCAGTATATGTTGATGGAAAGTTCGAAAAAATTATGACAACGTATTTGGTTGAAAAACAAATATTTGGTTAGTTGTAATAAAAATATTTTAATTTTTTTTCAAAAAAGACTTGTGGGAATGAAAAACGGTTGTATATTTGCACTCGCAATTAAGCACTGGTTTGGTAGTTCAGTTGGTTAGAATACATGCCTGTCACGCATGGGGTCGCGGGTTCGAGTCCCGTCCAGACCGCCAGAAAAGAGGAAGCTCCGTTAAACACGGAGCTTTTTTGCCCTCTTAAGATATTTAAGATTAGTTGTGTTGTTTAGTTCCGAGTAAAATCGGAATGGTTTAGTAGTTAGACCAATGAAAAGCTTTCCATTTGATTGGAGGGCTTTTTTATTTTTGAGCCAGTTTGTATCTGGATAGTTTTTTTACGGAATATGTTAACAGTAAATAGGTTACGATTTTAATTAAAAAAATAAGGGATTTCAGCTTATAAAAGACTTGCGAAAATGAAAAACGGTCGTATATTTGCACTCACAATTCAGTACTGGTTTGGTAGTTCAGTTGGTTAGAATACATGCCTGTCACGCATGGGGTCGCGGGTTCGAGTCCCGTCCAGACCGCCAGTAAAAAAGCCTTTCATTTGAAAGGCTTTTTATTTTTAAAACATTTTTTTCTAAAAAAGAAAATGTCTGTTTGACCAACTAACGTAAAGGAAAGTCCCTAAAAAAATCATACAAACAACAAACTTCATAAAAGAGGAAACTAAAAACCCTAAAAACGATCCAGTTGCAGCTTTTAAGGCTCTTTTATGATCTTCTTTGTCATAAAGCATTTCTCCAAGGAAAGCTCCAAGGAAAGCTCCTAAAACAAATCCAAAAGGAATAGGTATAAAGAATAATCCAATAAGTAAACCAATGTTGGTTCCCCAAATACCATATTTACTGCCTCCAAATTTCTTTGTCCCCTTTGCAGGAATAACGTAATCCAAAATTAAAATAACTAAAGTTATTAGGAGTGTAATTCCAAGTACCCAATAATTATTAGGAACTGCATTGGTAAGATATAAAAGTAATAACCCTAACCAACTTAAACCTGGTCCAGGAAGTGCTGGTAAAAAACTACCAAAAATTCCAACTACAACACAAATGAATCCTAGTATTAATAGCAATATATCCATAAAATTATTTTTGTACTTTTGAAACCTAAAATAAAGCTATTTTCTCAAACTAAATCGGTTTACCTAAAAAATGAAAAGAATTCTTCCTTTTGTTTTACTTTTATCAATGCATTCGTGTCAGTATTTTGAAAAAAATATACCAAACAAAGATGAATTGTTAAATCAGGAGATTAAAAAAATTGATTGGGAAAGTGTTGATGAATTTCCAAGTCTTGCCGATTGTGATTCATTAGAGGATAAAGCAGCTAGAAAGCAATGTTTTTTTGAATTATTGGCCAAGGATTTAGAGATGAAATTATGTAATGATACAATTCGAAGAAAATTTCCAAGCATTGACACATTGCAGTTGAAAGTTGTGGTATATCCTGATTACAAAGTTGAATTCGCTTCACAAAACACTACTGAAGATACAGTTAAGTTAGATAGTGTCATAAAATCGAAAACTGTTGGTTTACCAATTATTGAACCAGCAATAAAGAGAGGAATAAAAGTTAAGTCTGAGTTTATTATTCCTGTAATAATTAAAAAGAATTGATTAATTTCTTGAAACAATGCTTTTTGCATCTTTAAAAAGGCGGACAAAGTTTATTCCGTTCTCAATGGTTCCATCTTTTATAAGTCTATTTTTTGGAGAAGATGTGTTATCATCAAAATATTGTGTGTCTACTATTTTTTGAGAGTCAAATTTTGGACGTACAAAGGATGTAACTACAATTTCTTCTAATTCATCTCTTGAAGGAACTAATTGAACTTTAACATAATAATTCTCAGCTCTGCTAGGATCTAAAACAATCCTTTTAGGTTCGTATCCTCTGAGACCAACAACTAAAATATCTTTTGGATTCACAATAATCGAAAATAATCCATTGTCATCAGTAATAACAATATTTTTAGTGTTCAAGCTAATTATTTCAACTCCTTTTATAGGGATATTGTTATTAACCACTTTGCCATGAACAAACATTCCAGTTTGAGAGAACCCAATTTGAACTAGAAAGAACAAGATTACTATTAAAAATTTAGCTTTCATGATTTCGTGAGATTGAGTAATAAAGTTACAAAATCTTTAATTATAAATTTATGAAAAAGTAACAAATTGTGATTGTAAGTTATTGATTTACAATATTTATGATTGATGTTTATTTTTTGAAAGTTCTCTCTTTCCATTTGTAACTACCAAAAAAGCTATAGAAAACCACCGCTGTGCTGAAAAAAGGATAAATAAGATTGCTAAGTATAAGATGATTAATTTTTATTTTGAAGAATTTTGAAGTTATTAAAATCAAAAAATTATCAACAAAAAATTTTAGGGTAATTATGGTAAGAAATAAGTGAAGTGATAAAAAACAACATGACGAAAAAAAAGCAATTATTATCCATGTTAAGTTCATGACAAAAACACTTAAACCTAATTGTCTACTATAAATTCCAGAATAATTCCCTGTTTTACTTGCCCATCTTACTCGTTGATGGAATAGGGTTAACCATGATTTTTCGGTTTGGGTTCGTACTAATGTTTGATTTGATTTTAAAAAATGTACATTTATATTTTCTGTATTAATGGCTTTTTGTAATAAAAAAACATCATCTCCACTTGCGATAGCATCGTTGCCTTCAAACGCTTTGAGTTCTTCAAAAAAATCTTTACGATAGGCAAAATTAGCTCCGTTACACATAAAGGCCTGATGATTACCAAAACTTCCGATTGTCGTTCCTTGTAAACTCATTAAATCCAGTTGTTGAAAATTATCAAGAACCAAATTTCCTGTTTGATAATGAACACCAGACGCAATCATTTTTGGATCGTTTTCTTTAATAAATGCATCAAAAGTTTTTAGCCAGTTTTTAGGAATAATACAATCAGCATCTGTTGTTATAATCCAATTTGTTTCAACATTTTTGATCGCAGTATTAATGGCATCTTTTTTTGGAGAGTTTGTTTTTCTTATATTATTTAATATAGAAATCTGAAATTTTTTATCAGGAATTTCAAAAGAGTCTGTTGAGTCGTCATTTATTAAAATTACTCTGAATAAGTTATAAGGATAATTTAATTCTTCAATAGATTGTAATAGTTTAGGAAGATTGTGAGCTTCATTTCTAAAGGGGACAACAATTGTAAATAGATTTGATGGTGTGTTTTCTTTAGGAATAAATGTTTTTACTTTGGTAAAACCATAAATCAGCCATAAAATGTTTAAAACATACCATAAGGTTATAATGATGATTCCTGTTTCCATCTTGATTTAAATGTAAATACAAAATAAGTCCCTATAACAACTGGTAAAACAGTATTTAAAAACCACATAAGTGTAGTGATAAAAACCACAATCCACTCACTAACTCCCAATAATCCAAAGAAATATACAGCAACACTTCCTTTAACAGCAAAATCCAAAAACTGAAAACTTGGCAATGATGATGCTAAAAAGTAAACACTCGTTATGGCAGCCATAAGCAATAAATATGGTATTTGAACATCGAGTATTAAGAACAGAAAATAATACTGATGTGAAAAGGTTAGGTATCTTGCTATAGCTAAAAGAATGTTTTTTTGATGTATCGACTTAGGTATTCCATTGATTTTGTGTATCAATTTTTCGAGAGAGTATCCTTTTATGCTTATTTTTTTAAGGAAAAACAATGTGAGAATTACAACAAAGAAAGTCACTGTAATTATAATCACCCTTTCAGGAGTTATAATATTAAAATTAGCATTGAAATATAGTAGACCAAAAACACCAAAAATGATAGTTAAAATCATTTGGATACCATTACATATCAAGTTCAGGAAAACTATTTTTTTTGTTTTTTCTTTCTCAAAAAATAAAGCCTTACCAGCATATTCTCCAATTCCGTTTGGTGTAAAAAGAGCTAGTGTTAAAGCTCCCATAACTTGTTTTGTTGATTCATAAATACTTATTGGTCTTATTACTTTTACGAGATTCTGCCACTTGAGGATTTCTAAATATCTATTTAAAAAAGACAAAAATATCAATAAAACGATATTTCCAATTGAAGCTTTTTGTGTTATTAAATTTTTGAATTGGGACCAGTTTAATTGTGTGTCAGAAGTTAATCTGTCATAAATAAAATAAAAAGCAGCTCCTACAATCAAAAGTTTGAGTAGAAGTATAAGGAATTGTTTAGTTTTGTTATTCAATAGTGTCATCGAAGCAAAGTAACAAAACTTTGTACTTTTAAACTTTAACTTTTAAACAAAAAAAGCTTGTCAAACGAACGAATCATATTAGGGATAGATCCTGGAACAACCATTATGGGTTTTGGACTTATTCGTGTGGTAAATAAAAAGATGGAATTCATTCAGTTGAATGAGCTTCAGCTTAACAAAATGGACGACCATTATATGCGTTTGAGACGAATTTTTGAACGCACTATTGAGTTAATTGATACCTATTATCCTGATGAAATTGCAATCGAAGCACCATTCTTTGGAAAAAATGTGCAATCGATGCTTAAATTGGGTAGAGCTCAAGGAGTAGCTATGGCGGCAGGTTTGTCACGTCAGATTCCTATTACTGAGTATGAACCCAAGAAGATTAAAATGGCTATTACAGGAAACGGAAATGCCAGTAAGGAACAAGTGGCTAAAATGCTTCAGCAGTTGTTAGGATTGAAAGAATTGCCAAAAAACCTTGATTCGACAGATGGTTTGGCAGCAGCTGTTTGTCATTTTTTTAATTCGGGTAGAGTTGAGATAGGTAAGAGTTATTCGGGTTGGGATGCTTTTGTAAAGCAAAATGAAGAGAGAATAAAAAAATGACACTTTTGTTTAGAAATAAGAATATATTTGTGAAAATTTAAAATCTACTTATGAAAATGCTAAATTTTTTCGCTGTATTATTAACAGCTGTTTCTTTGGTATCTTGTTCGTCTGATAGCTCAAGCGACTCTCCTCAAGATCAAGAAGCAAATTATTTCAATTTAACATATAATGGTCAAGCAAAAAACGTTAATAGTTGGACTGCTATTAAACAAGAAAGTTTTATTGAAGTTTCTGGTGATACCCCTGACGGTCTTGGAATTTCTTTAAAATTTAATACTCACGGTAATTTATACGAGGCTTTCACACATCCAAACACAATATCAAGCACAATATCTACTTCGTCTTCGTTTGCATATTTTAGTAATAGTACTTTTACTTTTCAATTAGTTGAAATTAACACGACAAACAAAACAATTAAGGTTAATTTTAGCGGTAAATTATATGAAGATGAATACGATCACACTTCAACAACTAATACTGTTAGTGGTTCGTTTAAGATCTCTTATATAGAATATACACCACCTATTAGTGGTATTGGAACTTATGCTAAAGTAAATGGGCAAGATTGGTATGGGATTCAAAAAAGTTCTACTGGTGACGGAAGCACAAGTACTTTGTTCGAACAAAATGGAGGAGAGTATATAATAGGAATTGTTTATCCATATCTTTCGCCACAAACAGGGACTTTTAATTTTTCAAACAATTCTGCAACAAAAAGAATTTCGTTTTCAAAATATGATCCTGTAACACATCAGGAAATAGAGTACAATGTGTCAGGAACTATAACATATGCAACTGCTTCTTCTATGATAGTGCAAGGTACATTTAGCTTAACGGCAACGCATCCAACAAATGGGTCAACAATTACAATTACAAACGGGACTTTTAAAGAAGGAGCACAATAACAAATATCAGGGCAGTTTATCTGCCCTTTTTTATGGCAGGAATCTACATCCATATCCCTTTTTGTAAGCAGGCTTGTCATTACTGCGATTTTCACTTTTCTACTTCATTAAAGAAAAGCGATACTATGGTTTTGGCCTTAGCCAAAGAACTTGTTTTACGTAAAAATGAATTTAAAGTTGAAACAGTAGAAACTATTTATTTTGGAGGCGGAACACCATCAATATTGTCTTCAGACGATTTAAATCATTTAATTGATGAGGTTTATGTTAATTATAAAGTTTCAGATAATCCCGAAATTACCATCGAAGCCAATCCTGATGATTTAAATAAGGAACGAATTCTGGAGTTGGCAAAATCTCGAGTAAATAGATTATCTATAGGAGTGCAGTCTTTTTATGAAGAAGATTTGAAGCTTATGAATCGTGCACATAATGCTCTAGAAGCTAAAGAATGTCTTGAATTTGCCGTTCAATATTTTGATAATATTTCGGTCGATTTGATTTATGGAATTCCAGGTTTGACCAATGAGAAGTGGCTTCTGAACATTCAAACATTATTGGATTTAAATATTCCTCATATATCAAACTATGCACTAACTGTTGAGCATAAAACAGCTTTAGAAAAAATGATTCAAAAAGGTGATATACCAGCACTTGATGATGGTGTAGCACATGAACAGTTTTTAATGTTGGTGGAGAAACTCGAAAATAATGGATTTGTACATTATGAATTGTCGAATTTTGGTAAGTCAAATTATTTTTCTAAAAACAACTCGGCATACTGGCTAGGAAAAAAATACATTGGTATTGGCCCATCGGCTCATAGTTACGATGGAGTGAATCGTAGTTGGAATGTTTCCAATAATTCTTTGTATATTAAGTCTATTGAGGAGTCTAAATTGCCAAGTGAGATTGAAACATTATCTATTACTGATAGATATAACGAAAATGTTATGACTGGTTTGCGCACGGTTTGGGGTGTTTCTTTACAGAGAATAGAAAAGGAATTTGGGAAAGAGTATCTGGAATATTTACTTCAAAATGCACAACAATTTCTTGATGATGAAAAATTGATTCTTGAAAATGATATTTTGAAAACTACGAAAAAAGGAAAATTCTTTTGTGACGGAATTGCATCAGACCTTTTTTGGTTAAATTTGGAATAAATAATTTCAAAGTGATTGCAGAAATTCAACACCAAAAGCAGACTTTTAAAATAGATTTATCTCAACCATTAGATATTTCTTTGCCAATTTCTAATACAGAACAAAATCCAATTGCTTGGTATATTGAAAAGCCAGAAATAGAACCTGTTCGATTTGGCGATTGGGTAGGTAAAGTTTCTGAAGGGAGTTCGTCGACAAATTTCAATAATATTTTTTTCAATCCTCACGGACATGGTACGCATACCGAATGTTTGGGACACATTACAAGAGATTTCTATAGTATCAATCAATGTTTAAAGCAATTCTTTTTTACTGCAGAAGTGATTTCGGTACAGCCAGAAGCACAAGGAGAAGATTTTGTGATTACTAAAGCACAGATTGAAAATGCTTTACAAGGTAAATCTCCTGAAGCGATTATTATTAGAACATTGCCAAATTCATCTGATAAAACTTCAAAAAAATACTCAAACACCAACTGGCCTTATTTGTTGGAAGAAGCAGCAACATTTATTCGCGGAAAAGGAATTCAACATCTGTTAATCGATTTACCAAGTGTTGATAGAGAACATGATGAAGGCAGACTATTGGCGCATAAAGCATTTTGGAATGTAAAAGATGTAAATCATCTTAATCAAGATGCTAGAATGAGCAGTACAATAACAGAATTGATTTTTGTTGATGATACGATTGATGATGGATCTTACATACTAAACCTTCAAATCGCTTCGTTTGAAAATGATGCAAGTCCGAGTAAACCAACATTGTACAAAATATGATTACGGCTATTATTCCTAAATTACCCTTTATTGACAAACAGAAAACTCTTGGGTTTTATGAAAAACTAGGTTTTGTCTTGAATGCAGATTATAATGATTATTGTATCGTTTCAAAAGATAAATTTGAAATTCATTTCTTTGTTTATAAAGAATTAAATCCATTGAAATCTGATTTTATGATTTATATCCGAATGGAAAATGATATTGCCGACTTTTATAAAAAAGTTCAAGAAAATAATATTCAAATTCATCCAAATGGTAAACTAGAGAAAAAGCCTTGGGATCAAATAGAATTCTCAATTATAGATCCAAATGGCACTTTATTAACTTTTGGTCAGTCAATTTAAACAAATGAACATACAACAACTTTACGAATTTTGCTTGTCAAAAAAAGGGGTTACAGAACATTTTCCTTTTGATGAAGATACTTTGGTTTTTAAAGTAGGTGGAAAGATGTTTTGTTTAACGTCTTTGCAGGAATGGGAAAAAGGGACGCCATCTCTTAATTTGAAATGTGATCCTGATAAAGCATTAGAACTCCGTGCCGAATATGAAGGAGTTAATCCAGGGTACCACATGAGTAAAGTGCATTGGAATACAGTTGATTTTAACAAGGATGTTTCTGATAAAATGATGTTAGAATTGATTAATGATTCTTATGATTTAGTTTTCAAAAGTTTAACAAAGAAATTGCAAATAGAAATCAACAACATAAATTAAATACTCATAATATTTATCCATTAGATTTCAAGTTTTTACTATTTGTTTATTTTAGAATGTGTTATTCTAAGTGTTTTCTATCTAACTAATTTTCATAATTCAAATCTCTTTTTTACCATTTTTTTAAGATTATTTAAAATCAACAAAATTTTACTTGTCATTAATTAAAAGAAAATAGCAAAAGAATAGCAAAAGTGTTATTGACAAGGCGTTTTTTATAAGTTAAACCAACTTGTAATAGTAAATGTTGTGAATGTAAATGACAATAATTTTTGAATTGTAGTTGGATTTGATTTTTCTAATTCCTCTTTTATCTTTAATATTACTTCAATCACTTTGCTCATTTTTTCACAAATATTTGAATCTTTTACCATATAATCAAAAGCTCCGTATTTTAATGCATTTATTGCTGTTGTAATGTTTTCTTGCCCTGAAACGATTATAACATAGATGTTAGGGTTGTGGCGTTTAATTTTTTTAAGAACCTCAAAGCTAGCCAAATCTTCCATATTATGATCTAGAAAAATGATGTCTGGATTTTGATCTAAATTGTCTATGCAATCATTATCATTGGTAAAGCATTGTATGTTTGTAAAGTTTATGTTATTTAAATATTGCTGAAATACGCTTGAACAAAAATTGTCATCATCAACGATAAATAGTTTGAGCTTATTTTGCCTTTCCATTAAGTCTAATTTTATTATAATTATATAGACAGCTAATTTCAGGCCAAAAATAAAAACCCTTTATTTAAAAGGTTTTGAAGGTTTTTAGAATATTCCAATTTTTCCAAAATTTGGATTTTTTCCAATTTAATTCTTTAATTCGTTTTCTTTGAGTTGTACTATAGCTAATTGTAAACTTTCTTTTATGATCTCGAATAACCGTATAATTTCTTTATCATTTTTATTTTTACTAATTACTTCTAAATTTTTCATGTCCTCCATTAAGCTTTTAATTCCCATCCCTTCTACACTAGGTTTAATTTTATGGATAAGTTTACTAACCTCTGAAAACTCATTTGATTTAATTGCATCATTAATCTTAATTATAGTTTCTTCTGTTTGTTTGATAAATATTTCGATCATTTTAAAAACAAAATCATTATTGCCACGACTTAAATTGTAGAGAGAGTTTAGGTTATACAGTAACTCGTCTTTTGTGTTTTTTAAAAGATAATTTTTATTTAAATTTTTATAAATAACTTCTATTAAAAGATCTTCATCAAATGGTTTAGTAACATAATCATTTATTCCAGCAGCGTAGCATTTTTCTATTTCTGATTTGAAGGCGTTTGCGGTAAGAGCAATGATTGGAGTTTTTAGCTTTAGTTCGTTTCTAATAATTGTTGTAGTTTCAATGCCGTCAAGCTCAGGCATTTGAATATCCATTAAAATAATATCAAAATCTTCTTTTTTTAATGCTTTAATTGCTTCTAATCCATTTTCAGCTTCAGTAACAAGGCAATTATAGTATTGAAGTGAATTTTGTGCAACCATTCTATTTAGTTCATTGTCCTCAACAAGAAGAATTTTAGTATCTTCAATATTTATAGAGTGATTGTTTGATGTATTGGTTTTTTTAAAATCAACATAGCTTTTTGGTAAATTTAAAATAACATCTATTGATGTTCCAATGTTTTTCTGACTTTCTATATGAATTGATCCATTCATAAGATTAATCAATTCTTTGGTTATAGCCATTCCTAATCCAGTACCACCAAATTTTCTTGTTGTTTTTTTGTCTTCTTGTGAAAACTTTTTAAAAATATTCTCAACAAAATCAGCATCCATGCCAATTCCTGTGTCTTTTATAGTTATGCAAATTTGTTGACTATTAGGGTTTTCGTGAATAAGCTTTGTACTTATTGTGATTTCTCCTTTAGAAGTGAATTTTATAGAATTTCCAATTAAATTGAATAGTATTTGTTCAATTCTAAGAGGGTCCCCTTTTAAAGTTTTAACTATTTTATTATCTAAGTTTACAATTACTTTAGTGCCATTTTGAGTAGCTTTTGGTTCTAATACATTAACCACATTTGTTATGGATTTTTGTAAGCTAAAATCTTCTTCATCAAGAATCATTTCTTGAGCTTCAATTTTTGAGATATCTAATATATTATTTATAATAGCTAAAAGATGTTTTGAAGCAATACTACTATTTTCTACATAATTTTTTTGTAATTCTGTAAGTTGTTGTTTACTTAATTCTCTAAGAAAACCAATTATTGCATTTAAGGGTGTTCTAATTTCATGACTCATATTAGCAAGAAATACTTCTTTTGACTTTGAAGCTTCTTGAGCTTTTATTTTTTCTTGTTCTAATTCTATTTCTAACTTTTTTTGACTTGTTATGTCAAGATGTATCCCTATTGAACCCGTTTGATTTCCTTTGTCATCATAGTTTGGAGCTGCACTTATTGCCCACCATCTTAATTCGCCTCTTTTGTTTTTTACTGGGACTTGATAAATTTCAGAGATACCTTTTTTACGGTTTTCAATTTTATTTGAGATGAATTCTTCATTATTCCAAGCAAAGAAAATTGATGAAGGTTTTTTTCCTATAATCTCAGATTCTTCATATCCCGAAATTTCCAAAAAGCTTTGATTTACATATTTAGCAATTTCATTGTTGTCAACCTCGATAAGTCCTAAATTCATGTTGGCAATAATGTTTCTATATTTTTCTTCTTGATATTTGAGGTTGTTTTCTGCTGCTTTTCGTTCAGAAATATCCTGAATAAATGAACAAAAAATGAGTTCATTATTTTGTTGAATAGGAATAATAGAAATTTCTATTGGAAATTCATTTCCGTTTTTATGAAGCGCCCTAAGTTCAATTTGTTTGTTTAAAACTGGTCCTTCACCAGTTTCCATGAATTTTTTCATTCCAAGTTTATGAGCTTCTTTGTGTATGTTAGGAATTATGATGTCTGCTAAACTTTTGCCTAACACCTCTTCCTTTTTCCAACCAAAAATAATTTCTGCTTGATTGTTCCAAAATGTAATAGCATCTTTTGTATTTATTGTAATAATGGCATTAAGAGCAGATTTCATGATAAGCCTATTACGCTCTTCACTTTGTTTTAATAAAGCTTGGGTTTTTATTCTATTAGTGACATCAGTATATTTCCAGAGATGTCCTTTGTAAACATTTTTAATAAAAATAGGAATATAATCTCTTTCTAAAAATTTACCATGTACTGTTTCTATTAGCTCATTTGTTACTATTTTTTTGTGTAGGAGTAGTTCGGTTATTCTTGGACCAAAATTTTCTGAATCAACAAATAAGTGTTTAGATTGTTCAACAGATTCTGTGCAATCTACACCTATCATTTGATCTGGATTAATAGGAATGGAAAACATGTCGCAAAAGAGCTGATTTGTAAAATGTATTTTCCTGTTTTCGTCTTCCACTAAAATTCCTGATTGTAGATTGGCTAATAAGGTTTTAAGAAGTTCTACTGTTGTCAAAAGGTCTTTTTCGATTTCTTTACCTTTTCCTATTTGCTGATTTAGATATTTGGATATATAAAGTAAATCGTCTATGTCTTCATTTTTTATTTCATCTACTTCATCTTCTAGGACTTTTAGGCTATTGTATAAGTTGGCTATTGATTGTTGTTTTAAATTGTATTCTTCTTTGAGACTTTTATTTATTTCATTATATTCTTTTTCACTTTGAATAAAAACATGTTCCATTAACTCACGATCTCTTTCAAAAGCTAAATAGGACTGATTGACATTGTTTATGAATTCATTAATTGGGAATTGATTAGTGTCGATATCACCTAAATATTTTTTTATTTGCTTTTGTAAAAGTTTATGAAGTTCCATAGTTATATCATTTCATGAATACCAGTAATTGTCATGGTTTGATTGTGCAATTCACAATTTTTAAGAGTTTTTAATGGTGAGATTTCACCATAAGAATAAAAGCCTGTTGTGGTTGTGTTTTCTCCAAAAATATCTGTTACGGCTTCTATTTCTTCGTCTATTCGGTTGCCAAGGATGATTTTTCTACCTACACAGCTTATTAAAAAGGCAAATTGAGGTTTGTTGTTGTAAATTTCAATACAATTATTTGCTGCGTCGCTTGCTGCGTCGATGAGCCTGTCAAAATTAGCTTTCATAAATCTAACTTTGCATCCTTCAGGAATGTCACCTGCAAATGTCATAGATTTATTTTCTTCATCAATAGATAAAATTGTTCTAACTATTGGTTGTTCATTTTCTGAATTGATAATCGCTAAAGGGAATAGTAATGCTGATGAAGGTAACTCATCTGAATACTTTCCTAAATAGGTTTTGTATAGATCTAATGCATTTTTTGAGTCAATTTCATATAATACGTTTTTTGCAGATTTCGTAACTATACGCTCTAATCCAAATGTTTCCCAACCACTTATTGAACCATGAGTGCATTGTAAACAATCTCCATAAAAACCTATGGCAACAATATTTCCAGAAACTGGTATTTCATTTAATCCTACAACGGTATCTTTAAAATTAGTGCCGTCTCCAGCAAGTCCCCCGGTAACTAAGATGTCTTCGTCTTTGAATTGATTGATTCCTTTAACGAGTTCACTAGCATTAACTTTACTTCCGTCTGAAAGAATAAATAATAATTTTAAATCTTTTTGTGAAAGATTTTTAATTAAATGTTTTCCTGCATCAAAACTTGATTGATAATTTTCTATGCTTACCTTACTGGTTTGTAAAGTCGCTCTTTCAAAATAAAATACTGAGATAGAAACCGTGTGATCATAAACTTGGTTGTTATAAATTTCACCTGCTGTTGAACATAAAATAATTTTTGCATTGGGGAACTTGCTTTTTATTTTGCTGAAAAAATCTTCATTTAGTAATTCTTTATCACCAAAACCAATAACCAATTGAGCCTCGGTTTCGTTAAAGCTTGAATTTTTAGGATTACTAATGAGTGTTTCACTTTGGTATAAATATGATGCTACTTTCATATGCTTAACTAGTTTATTAGCAAGTTTTTTACAACTTGTCTCTCTTGTCCAACGATTGAATGAGGTTATAGATTGTCGATTTACCTATGTCTAATTTTTTTGCTGTTTTAATGACATCATTGTTGTTCTTTTTTAAGTGATGAAGAATTATTTCTGAGGTGTATTCTCTGAGAGTTTTTTCTTCATGTAAGAAAATGTTAGAATCATTAAAGCTTGAAAAAGTAAGATCGTTTTTTGTTATTTCATTATCATTACATAAAACACATGCAAGATCAATTACTGCTTTTAATTCTCTTATGTTTCCTGGGAAAGGGTATTTTTGAATTTTATCTTTGGCTTCTTTTGAAATTGTTATGGGTTTTAATTTGTTTTCTTTGACAAATAAATTGACAAAGTGTTTTGATAACAATAACACATCATTGTCTCTTTCTCTAAGTGGAGGCAAATAAATAGGTAATCCCATTATTCTATAATATAAATCCTCTCTAAAGTTTCCTTTTTTGACTTCTTCTGCTAAATTTTTGTGTGTTGCAATGATAAGTCTGGCATCAAATTTTATGGCTTCTTTACCACCAATTCTTATAACTTCTCGTTCTTGTAAAACTCTTAAAAGTTTACTTTGTAGGTTCAAGTCTAACTCAGCAATTTCGTCTAAAAAAATAGTACCTCCATTAGCTTGTTCAAATTTACCCATGGCTCTGGAGTCAGCACCTGTGAAAGCTCCTTTTTCGTGTCCAAAAAACTCATTCTCCATTAATTCTCTTGGGATAGCGGCCATATTTACGGCCACAAAAGGCTTGTTTTTTCGGTCTGAGTTAAAATGAATTGCTTTTGCTACAACTTCTTTACCTGTGCCAGTTTCTCCGTTTATAGAAACATTTATATTAGAATTAAGGGCTTTACTGATTTTAGTAAACACTTCTTTCATTATGTCGCTTTGTCCTATGATTGTTTTTTCAAAGCTAAATTTTTGTTCTAATTTTTCTTTCAGATCTTCTATTTCTGAAATAAGCTTTAGGTTTTCTTTTGTTTTTAAAATTGCATTCCATAAAATTTCTTTGGTATGACTGTTTTTAACAATATAGTCACTTGCTCCTGATTTTAAGAAATTAATAGCTACTTCAATGTCTTCTTGTCCGCTAATAATTATTATCGGTATTGAATTATTTATAGCACGAATTTTTTGTAATAATTTGTCACCTGTAATGTCAGGTAGTCCAAAATCAAGGCATATTATTTGTGGTTTTAAATAGAGATTTTGTAAACAATCTTTTCCTGTAGTAAATAAGTGAACTTCAAAGTCTGGATTTAAGCTTAAATGATATTTTAATGACTCTCCAAAAAAAGTATCGTCTTCAATTAAAAATATTCTTAATGAGTTCATATTATATATTTTAAGCCATTACTAATTTAACTAAAAAATGCTATTTTTCCTACATTCAATTAAAAAATTTAATAGTAGATTTGTTGCTGTTAGGCATAAATTTTGATGCCAATCAAACTTTTAATTAAAAATGAATACTATGATTGATAATTTAAAGAAAATATTAAACGAAGATCAAGATCCAAAAGCAATTGAGAAAATTACGGCAAAGCTTGAGAACTTATTGATGTCTAACGAGGAAGTTGGTTACATTGCTGTACAAAAAAAGCCAGCTATAACGGTTTTTCCAGACAGTATCGTAGTTACCAACAAGCGTATCATTTTATGCAAACCTAAAAATTTAGGTTTGTCTATGGAGTTTGTAGATTTTAATTGGGACGAAATAGGAGGAACGTTTGTAAAAGAAGGAATTTTAGGTTCTGATTTTACTTTTTCAACAAAAACTGAATTAACACATACTGTAGATTATTTGCCAAAAAATCAGGCTAGAAAATTATACACTTTTGCCAAAGAACAAATGGATTTGTTAAAAAACCCTCAGGTTGCAGTTGCTGCGGTAGAAATAGCTCCAGTCGTAGAAGAATCAGTGATTGTAGAAGATTATCCTGTTGAAGTTGTAGAAGAAGTTGAAGCAGAAGAAGTAACTTCTTTTGCTGAAATTATGCCTTCGGTTCCAGCTATTGCTGAACCAATTATTGAGGAGAAAATTGAAGTTACTGCAACAAATTCAGGGGAAAGAAAATTAAGCGAAATGAGTAGTGAAGAACTTTTTGCTAAACTTCAGAATTATAAAAAATTACTAGATAACGGACTAATTCTTCAAGGAGAATATGACCGTTTAAAAGCAGAAGTTTTGCAATATATGTAATTCTGCAATAAAACTTTTTTTAAATGAGCAAGCCTCTCTTTTTTGCCCTTTTTATTTTTTCTCATTTTTATGGTTGTACCAATAAAAATGAAAAAGAGATTTCTGTAAAAAATATGTCAAAAATAAATATTACAGAGGAGGTTAATAAAGAAGTTATAATCTTTCAAAAAAAGTTAAATAAAGAATATTTGACATCAGAAGAAGTAATATTTGCAATTGATACCTTCAGATTAAATTGTAAGAACAGAAAAAATCAAGATTTTGATTCTTCAACAGAAGCGATGAATAATTCTGTTTTGGAAATGAGGGATGGCTATCAAATGTTATTGGAAAGGTATTATCAAAAAATGCTTCAAAAACTTGATGAAAAAGATAAGCCGATATTTGCAGAATCTCAAAAAGAATGGTTAAGATTCAAAGAAAAAGATGAAATGTTTATTGAATTGATGGAGAACGAGAAATACAACTCAGGAGGGTCAATTCAATCACATATAGCAATTGGAAATTCTTTTGATTTGATAAAGATTAGAGTCGAAGAAATATTTTCTTACTATAATTCTATTGTTGAAAAAGAAGAAAATTAAAAAGAGATTTAGAATATAAAAAGGCATTAGATTATCTAATGCTTTTTTGTTTTTAGTTACATGACACTTTTTTGCTTGGTCACGTAACTGTCAGATTGCAATTTTAGAATTTCAATAGCAGATTTTTTCTTGTAATCATACAGTTCTTTATCTGACCTTATATCTTCATACACTTTGTCATAAATCATGGCGTCTGTGTCTTTTTGTAAAGCACGTTGAAAGTTGTTTTGCTCAATATGAGTTTTCAATGCAGTTTCATTATCTTCTAGTTTAAAATCGTATTCTCCTTTAGGAGATAACATTTTAGCAATAATAGGAGAGGTTTCGATAGCTAAAAATAGCAACATGATAAAAAGAGAAGGTAATAATGGCAATTTCCCCAAGGCATTAATTCTTGCCATTAACCCATCAAAATTATCTATGATTGGTTTAGAATCGGATACTTTTTTGTCTAAATCGGCTTGTAAAGTTTTTGCTCTAGCTTCTTTATCTGCAATGGTTTTGGCAGAATTTGTTTTTAGTGAATCCAGTTGGCGTAAAGCTAAATCATGTGCTTCTCTTTTCTCTTTGTAAATAGGTCCTTTACCCATTTTTTTAGTTCCTGCACTACCTTCGGCTTCTGTAATGTACGATTGATATAAATAGGCAACTTCTTTTTCTTTAGCTTTAATATTCGATTTAATACTGTCAATCTCTGATTGATTTTTGCTTACATCACTTTTAAAAAAATTGGTCACCTGATTTTTATTAGCAATAGCCATGGTATTCTTTTCTTTTAAAAGAACAGTATTAATTTCTTTTTCAAATATTTTAATTTCTAAAGGTTTTGATATTACAATTGCAATAATCATTGCTAAAATAATTCGGGGTGAAGCTTGTGCTAGTTCTGCTAAAAGATTATCTCTTTTTCTAATGGTAGATACAATAAAGCGATCCAGATTAAAAATAAGAAATGCCCAAACTGTCCCAAATGCAATAGCATAATAAGGATTGTCAAATACAGTAAACAAGGCATAAGCACTCGCTAAAAAAGCCATTACTGCGGTAAAAAAAACAGTGGCTCCAATACCTACATATTTGGTTTGTTCGCCTTCACTGCAAGAGTCTAGTAACTCCCTATCTGCGCCAGAGCACAGAATAAAAAAACGTTTTAACATGATTGATTTTGATTTGATTGATGATATACAAATTTAAGACCAAAAAAGTAATTTTTAGTTAAAACGTTGATTTATTTTAAATTATAAGTATTAATTGAAATTAATCGTCATCTTTTTCCCAGTTATTTCTTCAAGTGCCCAATCGGATGAATTGATTGCGCCTTCAATAAAACCTGTGTAATCCGAATAGGCCTCGCCAATAATATGAATGTTTTTTACATCAGAATTGTCTAATGCAAAGGCTTTAAATTGCTCTTGGATTTCCCATGATTTTACTCCTGGTCTCCAACAATGATTTCCAGCGCCATAAGGGGCACACGACCAGTCACGAATTCCATAGGACACAATAGATTTCTCAATATCTTCTTTAATTTCGTTTAAGCTCATGTTTGCATATTTCAACAAGGCTTCTTTTGTAAGTTGTAGACCTGTAGTTGACATGGCTTCGTTGCCTTGAAGCGAACGATATACGTCTTTTGACATGAAATTTGCAAACTGTTGTTTGATTTCATCGTTGTTATTTACTTCAGCAAACTCATGTTTGTTTCGGTTTTCTATGTAGTAGTTCCAAAATTCGGTAGCAGGCTTGTCTGTATACAATAAAATCATTCCATAGCCATCAAAATCGTTGGTTTTTGCGCGACGGAAGTAATGAATTTCGCGTGTAGGCATTCTATTGGCTCTCGCCTGCGGTGATTGGTTGTATTCCCACCAAGGTTTGTCTAGTATAAAGAAGACTTTAGTCATCGCAAAACCATTTACACTGTCCAACTGTTCTCGTATCTCTTCTGGCAAAGAATGATATAGTTTTTTTAATGGATATTGAGGCATTGCCAATAATAAATGATCAGCAGCTAGAGTTAATTTTTCTTCTTTTTTAGTATAAGTTGCTTCAACAAGTTTTTTCTCGTTGTTTTTGAAAGAAACTAATTTGGCACCATTTATAAGTGTCACGTTTTTTCTTTGCTGAAGTTTTAAGAGCATCTGTTTGGTAATTTCGTCTGTACCTTTTTTGATGGTAGCCAAAATTTGCCCATCTGTTTTAAAAGCTCTCAACCACCAAATAACCCATTCAATTGCATTTAAATTGTCTGGAATCATGTGATAAAATGTCCCAGTATCACGTATTTTCATCAAAGCCTGATGAGACAAAATACCATCTTCACTCAAAGCATTCCAGAATCCCATCTTCCACATAAATTTTCCATTCAGTTTAGATTCCTTACGCATGATTCTAAAATCTTCTTCAGTTAAACTATCAATCCAGTTTTGACAGCCAAAATCTAGTGGATTGTTTGGGTTTTTACCCATCATAAGTAAAATGCCTTTACGCAATAAGTCTAAAGCGTTAAGATTCTGTTCTTGTAACGGTAGATCATACTGAGGGAATTGTGAAGGATTGGCTTGTGGTCCATTAAAAGGAAGAAGCTCAATTTTTAAATCGTCAATTAATTTGCCAAACTTGGGTTGCAATTTAGTTTCAAAACGCATAGGACCCCATTCTGTAATAAAATTTTCTAAAACAGTGGTTTCTATCCTTCCGCCCCAATGATTTTCTGAGGCTTCAAGAACAATTACATTGTAATCTAAATCGCTAAGTTGAAGTGCGCTGTAAAGACCAGAAATTCCTCCTCCGGCAATACAAATTGTCTTTTTCATTTTGTGTTTGTTTGGTGGAGCAAACTTAAAAAAATTGATTAAAAGACAAGAACTGTTTTTATTTTATTTTGAACAGATGTAAACGAAGGCTGGAGGTAAGTTCAAAAGCGTAAAATTGATACTAATTTCACTAAAATATCCTTCTAATTTCTTTTTTGCATTTAATGAATATTGGAATTGAATATATTTTCCGCCTTCTGAAAGGGCATTGTCAGAATTGGTTAAAATAGAATCTACAACTTCATCTGGAATCATGGCAAATGGCAACGATGAAACGATGTAATTAGCTGAAGTAAATCCGTTTTCTTTTAAATAACCTTTTATTTTTTCGGCACTATCATTAATTAAGACCAGTCTATTGTCTTTGATTAGTTTCAGCTCTTCAATAAATGTTGGGTTGATTTCAAATGCTAAAAGTTTAGCATCAGGACGCATATTTTCAAGTAGTTTTTTGGTAAAAACACCTGTTCCTGGTCCAAATTCTACAATGCATTCTGTTTTACTAAAATCGATGGGTTCCAGCATTTTTTTTGCCAAAAAAGAGGAACTAGGCGACAAAGCGCCTATAGTTCCTGTAGATTTTAGTACTTCTGAAATAAATTTTTTCTTACTCACCGAATTTTATTTATTCATTTCAGTGAAGTATTTGTAGAATAAAGGAATAGTTTCAATTCCCTTTAAGTAGTTAAAAATACCATAGTGTTCATTTGGTGAGTGAATTGCATCACTATCCAGTCCAAATCCCATCATGATGGTTTTAGATTTTAATTCTTTTTCAAATAAAGCAACAATTGGAATACTTCCTCCAGAACGTACCGGAATTGGTTCTACACCAAATGAATCGTGGTAAGCTTTTGCAGCAGCTTGATAACCAATCCCATCAATAGGGGTTACATAGCCTTGTCCTCCATGATGTGGACTAACTTTTACTTTTACTGCTTTAGGTGCAATGCTTTCAAAGTGTTTTTTAAATAATTCTGTAATTTCTTCCCAGTCTTGGTTAGGAACTAAACGCATCGAAATTTTTGCATAGGCTTTACTTGCAATAACAGTTTTTGCACCTTCACCTGTATATCCGCCCCAAATACCGTTAACATCAAGAGTTGGTCTTATAGAGTTCCTTTCATTTGTTGTGTATCCTGTTTCGCCATATTCTGTAGCTATATCAAGAGCTTTGTTATACGCATCTTGGCTAAAAGGTCTTTTTGCCATTTGAGCTCTTTCTTCAGTAGAAAGTTCTTCTACTTTATCATAAAAACCAGGTATTGTAATGTGATTGTTTTCATCATGTAAAGATGCAATCATTTTAGTCAATATGTTAATTGGATTAGCAACTGCACCACCATACAATCCTGAGTGTAAATCACGGTTTGGACCAGTAACTTCAACTTCTACATAGCTTAAACCACGTAAACCTGTTGTGATTGATGGCTGCTGATTAGAGATCATTCCAGTATCTGAAATTAAAATCACATCATTGGCTAATTTATCTTGGTTTCTTTCTACGAACCAGCCTAAACTTTTAGATCCAACTTCTTCCTCACCTTCAATCATGAATTTAACATTACAAGGCAAGCAATTGTTTTTAATCATGTACTCAAATGCCTTTACGTGCATGTACATTTGACCTTTATCATCGCAAGCTCCACGAGCAAAAATAGCACCTTCAGGGTGTACATCTGTTTTCTTGATTACTGGTTCAAAAGGAGGTGAGTCCCAAAGTTCAATTGGGTCAGCCGGTTGAACATCGTAATGACCATATACTAGGACAGTTGGTAAGTTTTTGTCAATTATTTTTTCTCCATAAACAATTGGATAGCCTGGAGTTTCGCAAAGTTCAACAACATCACATCCTGCTTTTTCTAAACTTGCTTTTACCGCATTTGCTGTATCAATTACGTCTTGAGCGTAAGCACTGTCGGCACTTACTGAAGGTATTTTTAATAAATCAATCAATTCATTTAAAAAACGTTCTTTATTTTCTTGAACGTATTGTTTAATATTTTCCATTGTGTTTTTTTGATAAAGATTTTCAAAGATAGGGAATTGAAAGACCAATTTCTTAATTCCAAATTCTAAATTTTAATCTGTATTTATTTTTTTCTTGGAATTTCTGCTTTGGGATTTGGAATTTAAAAATAATGTGTATATTTGCACCCACTTATTGAAACAATTACTGTTTCTAAACCCTGCGGGTGTGGCGAAATTGGTAGACGTGCCAGACTTAGGATCTGGTGCCGCAAGGCGTGTAGGTTCGAGTCCTATCACCCGCACTAAGCTCAATCGAAAGATTGGGCTTTTTTTATTTTTAAAAGGTTTTTAATCATTTTGAAAAGTGTGTCTTTTACTGCTTTTATGAACCAAAAACTCTTTAACTATAATCTTCGGGAAACTTAACTATGCTTTCTATAATTTATTTGATAAAAATTAACTAAATCTTGGTGTTGTTTTATATTAGTTTTTACAAGTAATTTCGCGCCAAATTTTAAAATCAAATTTAATGAGAATTACTTTACTTCTTTTTTTGCTCTTTTTGAGTGAAACCATAAATGCTCAGCATAAAATAAAATTTAATTATGATTCTGCAGGAAACCAAACACTACGATCTTTATGTGTAAACTGTCCTACTTCAAAAATGGCAAATGATTCAATAGTAAAGGAAGAAAACATAATTACTAAGGAAGAAATTGAACAGGAAAATTTAATAAGTCAAGTGAAATATTTTCCTAACCCTGTTTTAGAAGAATTAAATGTAAATTGGATTAATTCTCAACAAAGCAGTTTACAAAAAATAGATTTATATTCTTTAAATGGACAATTTATAAAGAGCTTTCTGTTAAGTAAAAATCAAGAGTCTATAAGTATTCCTTTTAATAATTATGCAGAAGGATATTACAATTTGATTTTAAGTTTTAGTGATAATAATCGGAAGACTATCAAAATAGTTAAGATTAAAAACTAATAGTTTTTAAACGATTATAATCTATAAAAATCACTCAGATAGTTTAAAAAAAACTATCCAACTTGGACGAAAACCCTAATTTTAATTGAACCAAATGAAAAGAATATATATACTATTTCTATTTTTAACATTTAATGTACTATTTGCTCAGAATAATAGGCAACAGAATACAAACAGACTACCTGATGATCCAATAATCATTGATCCTGAAGAGCCTACTGATCCTACAGACCCTAGCTTAGCAGGTGAGGTTGGTGAAACAAAAGGAGAATTGTCAGTTTCACTGGCAGGAGCTGCAATGTACAATGTCTCAATAATGGTTCCTCCGGGGATAAATGGTGTAGAGCCAAAAATTGGATTATCATATAATAGTCAAGCAGGGGTTGGTTTAGCAGGTTTTGGTTGGAACATTTCAGGGTTATCATCTATCACACGTATTCCAGCGACAATATTTCATGATGGTTTTAATGATCCAGTTGATTTAGACAGTAATGATAGATTCGCTTTAGATGGGCAAAGACTTATATTAACAGGAGGTACATATGGTGCAGTTGGTTCAACTTATACAACAGAAAATTTTTCTAATTTAAAAATCACTTTAAAATCAGCTAATTCATCTTTTTATAATATTGAGAATGGGAGTGCCATTCAAATATATAGCAAATTGACATTCAAAGTTGAGTATCCTGATGGCTCTATTGCTTATTATGGTAACTCTCTTGATTCTAGTACATCTGTGATATCTGGCATAACATCTTGGGAAAATCCACAAGGCTTAAAAGTTAATTATACTTATGCTAATTCAACAGAATATTTATATGTAGCATCTATAAAATACGGTAGCAAAGCGTCAACAACAGGTATCAATGAAATTCAATTTGTTTATAAAGACAGAATTAATGCAGAACAAAGCTACACAAGAACTATTTTAATTAATAACAATAAATTATTAAGTGAAATAAAAGTATTAGGGAATAATTATGGGTTTAGAAGTTACACTTTAAACTACGACATTACAACAGGATATGAACTTTTGAGGACCATACAGGAAAAATCAGGTATTAATTCGAGTTTTTTAAGACCAATATACTTTACTTATGATATAAGTACGGATAACAACACTATCCAAAATATTGGTGGGCGAAATATTTATTCTGACCGTTTTTTTAGAGATTTTGACATAGGTGATTTTGATGGAAATGGAACCTTTGATGCTATAAATTATTGGTCATATAATAATACTTTAAACTTTGTAAACAATTTTTCAGATTCTGTCACTTTGACCGAACAAAATTTATCATTATCTGGGCTGTTTGTTGCTAATCCTGAGGCTAAATTTAGAGCAATAAATAATTTTGAATATGGTGTCACTGGAGTTAAAAAATCCAATAAGAGTGCTATATGTGCTGTTGTAATGGACAAAATACAACAAAAAATTTATTTTAAAATTTTCACAAAAAATTCATCAGGATTGGTTCTTAATGAAACAAAGGAACTTGACGAAACTGGCACAGATTTTTCGAGTTATCAATATTATTCTGCTTCTTCCTTTTGGAAATTTGGAGATTTTAATGGTGACGGAATATCTGACTTCATTCACTACAATAGTCAACTTAAAAAAATAAAATTTGTCAACCTTGATAATAGAATGACAACTAATTATGTTGTTAATCTTGGGACTTTAGATTTAGAGAAATATAGAGAGGTGAGGTATGGAGACTTTAATGGAGATGGGAAAACAGATTTTATTGTTATTTCTTCTTCTGGAGATTATAGTAAACTAACTTTATACACTTTAGATAAAACTAATACAAGTATTGAAAAACTACTTGAAATGAATATTGAATCTATTTATCCAAAAAATAATCCTCCATATGGTAGAACAATCCTTCAAGGAGATTTTAACGGAGATGGGAAATTAGATTTGTGGTTTACGAAAGCAAAACAGATTTTATATTATACTGCCAATACCTTTACAATGGAAACTGATAATACAGTTATGCCAGACGATGATAATACATATGCAATAACTGCTGATATTGATAAAGATAATAAAACAGATGTTGTAATTGTATCTAAAAAATTAACCTATGTTTCATCACATACGGCTTATGCCTGTGATTTTGGCCCTATGTCCATTGAATATTATCAGCAAAATTGTCCATATACTTATACTGTTGATAAGTATAGTTATGATGTTCAAATCAATACTTTAATTAGAAGAGGAAAATCATGGAGGTCTAATCAGTATACTTATCTTACAGGAGGGGTTGAATATTCAAATCAACAGCCTTCATCGCTTTCTCCTATATTTGTGGATATTAACAAGAATAGTCAAAAAAATACTTTGACACTTTGTAGTGGTTCAAATTATTTAAGGTATTTGGATTTGTCAAAATTATACAGCGAAAAAACATTAGTATCTGTTGAACGCAACAATAAAATTCAAAATATAACATACAAAAAATTAAGTGACACAAATGTATATACTTCTGTAACTGCAACAGAAGATTTTCCTAATTACGATATGCCTTCTGTAGATACATACAAAGTTGTATCTAAGATTAGCGATAATAGTTCTGGGACTATTAAAACTCAAGAATTTAAATATTATGGTGGTGTGAGTAACTTAGAAGGTCTTGGCTTTTTAGGGTTTAAAGGTGTGTCTCGCACAAATTGGCACTCTAGCTCATCTCAAATAATCTCAAATATTTCTAAAATTGACATATCTAAAAGAGGTGCAGTAATTGATAATTTTTCAGTTTTAGGTGATATAAATCCAGATTTTAATTTAACTGTAGGTACTCCATTTATAAGCAGAACACAAACTTTTTATAATAATGAAGATACTGTTTATGAAAATCCATTATTGTCAAACAAGGTTTATAATTTAAAAGCAACACTCATTAAAAATTTCAATGGTCTTGAAAGCACAAGTATTGAAACAGCAAAAAAATACAATGTGTATAATTCGATTGTAGAGGTCACTACAAATTATAAAAATGGGGCAACCACTGATAAAACAGTTGTTGTGAACAATGTTTATAGTGGTGTTTCAAGTAATCCCTATATGGTCGATAAGTTAACACAATCAAACAGTTTATCTACTGTTTTTCCAAGTGGTGATACTTTTAGTACAGAGGAGCAATATTCGTATAATGTTAATTTGTTAACTCAAATAAAGAAAAAAGGGGATGGAACAGATTATATTACAGAAGATAATCAATATGATCCTTTTGGAAATATTAAGACTAAGACCATTTCTGCTTCTGGAGTAGCTACAAGAGTAAACTCTTTTGAATATGATGCATCAGGTCGTTTTTTGACAAAGAAAACGGATATAGAAGGCTTTATAACAAATTATACCTACAATAATTTTGGGCTCTTATTAACAGAATCTTTTCCAACATTAACCACAACATCATTAAAAAATCAGTACACTTATGATGCATGGGGAAAATTAATATCAAAAAAGGATTTTTATAATAAAATAACAACGTATGCATATCAAAATACTTTTGATGGTGGATATTCAAAAGAAACCACATATCCTAGTGGAGCATATTCTAAAATAACATATAATTTGTTGGGACTAGAAGTTCGAAATGAAGTTAAAGATATAAACGGAAATCTTTCATTTGTTGATACGAATTATGATATTGATAATAAAATCATTTATAAATCTCAACCACATAATGGTGTTGCAAATGTTTGGAATGAAATCCAATATGATGCTTATGGAAGAGTAACTCAGACATCTAATTTAAAATCAGGTGCTTCTCCCGGAAAAGTGACTGTTTATAATTATCCATTAGGTACGACGACAGTGACAGAAAATGACGGTGTAAAATTTAAAACGACTACTAAAAACTCTTTAGATCAAATAATAAGCTTGACGGAAACACCGGGAGGCACAATTAATTATAGTTACTTTCCAAATGGAAATTTAAAATCTACGAATTGTAATGGGGCAACCATATTGATTATTCAAGACGGTTGGGGTAGAAAAAAAGAATTAAACGATCCATCTGCTGGAAATAGAAAATATGAGTATAATAATTATGGAGAACTAACAAAAGAAGAAGTTGTTGGTAAAGGTGAAATTATTTACAATTTAAATGGTGTTGGTAAATTGCTAACAAAAACTATTAAAGATGCAAGTGGTGGTGTAAAAAGTTTGAGTACTTATACATATGACCCAACAAACAAAATTATTAAAACTATACGTTTAGATGACTATGCAAATAGCACATTTTCGACCAATAGTTTTCAGTACGATAGTTTTAACAATGTTATTGAAGATTCTGAAGAATTGTCAGGTAAAGCTAAATTTAAAAAGAATATAACTTATGATAGCTTCGGAAGAAAAAGTAACACAATATATACAGTAGAAAATAGTTTAGATAATAAAAAATCGACAAAATCTATAACTCACACTTATAAAAATGGTTTTGAGTGGCAATTAATTGATAATGCAACTGGTTTACCTATTTGGGAAACAAAAACAACTAATCCTAATGGACAGATTTTAACGGCATCATTAGGGAATGGTATCAATATTACAAATGCCTATGACATATATGGTTTTCCTACTCAAAACAAGCACGATAAATCGTCAACAAACATTATGACTTTAAATAATACTTTTGACCCTGTAAGTGGAAATTTAACATATAGATCAAATAATATGTTTGGTAGTTGGGATGAAACATTAGCATATGACAATGCTGATCGATTAACTAGTTATAAAGATGGGTTGAATTATCAAACTCAAAGCTACAACAACAATGGTACTATTTCTAACAATGCTATAGGAAGTTATGCTTATAGTAATTCTGCTAAACCATATCAAACTACATCAGTAACCCCTCTTAATCAAGATTTAGCTCAGGGTTATTTAGCATATTATGGAGCCAGAACTCAAAATATAACCTATAATATTTTTAAAGCCCCAGAAAAAATTGATGAAGCTTCAAAAGAAATTATAGATTTTGAATACAATGCTTTTAATAACAGATCAGCTATGTGTTATGGTAGTTTAGATCCAAATAAAGTTTTACGCCCGTATAAAAAATATTATTCGGCAGATGGATCTATGGAAATACGAATTAAAACATCTGCTCCAGCATCAATAGAATTAGTAACCTACATTGGTGGCAATGCATATAATGCTCCTGCATTTGTCTCAAGCGATGGAACAACTCAAAAAACATATTATTTCCATAAAGATTACCAGGGTACCATTGTAGGTATTTCAGATAATTTAGGAACTATAGTAGAAAAACGTATGTTTGATGTGTGGGGTGAAATGATTAAATATCAAAAAGGAATAACTACCACAATTCCGTTTGATACAGGGACAATGTTATCAGACAGAGGTTATACTGGGCATGAGCATTTACAAGGTGTGAATTTAATTAACATGAATGGTCGTATTTATGATTTTAAATTTCACAGATTCTTACAGCCAGATAATAATATTCAGGATCCTTACAATACACAAAATTACAATCGTTACGCTTATGTAATGAATAACCCTACAAGATATACTGATGAATCAGGTGAGACTTGGGGAGCTTTTTTTGGATGGTTGGCTGGTGCAATATTTTCTACCTATGTGCATGGGGGACAAGCAACTGGAAATCCTAATCCTTTAGAATGGAATGCAGGACAGTGGGGAAGTGCAGTGTCCTCTGCTGTAGCTCCCACGGTATTTAGTTACGCTTCTAATGCAGCTACAGATAGCGTAAATGGCTACATAACAAGTTATGGACAACCAACCGCAGCACAACAGGAATATATGAATAACAATCCAATTGTTAATGTTGCCGAAAGTCATGGGTATATTAGTAGCAGAATAGGATCCAGTAATAATGTGATTATAAGTAATGAAACAAATAGAGAGGAATTTGAAGTTTTAGCATCAATAGATTTGCCAAAAGTTTATCAGAGAGACAAAAACACAGGGTTTAATTCTGATCCATCTTCGACTTGTGCATACGATTGCAAAAGAAGTATTGATAAATTTTATTTTAAAAAAGAAGTTTATGATGAGGCATTTTTTAATAGTGCTGAAAATGGGACTAACACATTTTTCACGACAAGAGATTTTTTAAAAAATGAAGGATATAACGTTTCTAAATTTACACGTGGTGTAAATTTAGCTTCATTAGCTAATAGCATTAAAGCAAATCAAATAACAATGATTCAATGGATACCTCCAACACTTGAAGGTAGCGGTTGGACACATGCCAGCCTAGTCAAGAGCGTAGAAAGAGGACTCCAAAGCGGTCAGTACAGAATAGGTATAATGGATCCTGCGGGCTATAGATCATATATATATCAAAATGAATTTAACATAATAAAAACTCTTTTAACTATATGGAAATAAATATCAAAAGAATAATTTTTTATATTATTTTCTTTAACCCTTTAGTGTTGCTTTCTCAATCGATTTCAAGTGTTGATTCTATTTATGCAAAAATAAAAATCAGAAAAATAACAGAATTGTCAGAAAAAGATTTAAAGAAAAAATACGAAATAACACTTTATGAAAGAGAAAATTTAAATCAAGAAATAGATTCATTTAATTGTAAAATTATTTCTGATTACAATTATGACAAATTATCAGTTAAAGCAGTTCCTGTGTTTAATTTAAAAAAGAACTACAATCTGAATAAAAATATAGCACATTATATTGATTTTAAATCAAAATGCAGAAACCTTTTGGTTTACAACATCTATTACAATGATTTATTTTTAACTACAAATTTTGTTAACAGACAAAATGAAAAATTATTTCCAATAATTTTTAATTGCGATTTAAGTATGCCAATTGATAGTAATATGTTGACAATGATGAATCTAAAATTACAAGACAAGTATTTTGTGTTCCAAATCAATAATATACGAGGGGTTTTATTTATTGTTGAAAAGGGAGAAATTTTTGCTATAACAAATCCAAAAATAAACGGGGAATATGAAAAATTTGAAATTAATGATTTTTTTAGAAAAAATAATTTAACCTATGAGAAATACATTTCAAAAAAATTGGGAGCTACAGAAATTATAGAACAAAATACAGAATTACAGAAGCAAAAATATTATCTAAAAATTGAACAGAAATAAGAACTGAAGGAATCAAATGAAACAAAAATTAGCCGTTATTTTTCTTCTTTTTACCACACTCGCTTACTCCCAACAAGAAGCGAGTGTTTGGTATTTTGGTGCAAATGCTGGGATTAAGTTTAATAGTGATAATAGCATTACCACGCTAACAGATGGTCAATTGAGTACTAGCGAAGGTTGTGCTACTATTGCTGATAGTAATGGTGATTTGTTGTTTTATACGGATGGAGTAAGAGTCTGGAATAAAAACCATCAAGTTATGCCTAATGGTTTAGGTTTAATGGGGCATACTTCCTCGACGCAATCTGCAACAATAGTCCCTAAGCCTGGATCGCCAAATCTGTTTTATATTTTTACATTAGATTATGAAGTGCATCCTAATGGTTTTCGTTATTCGGTTGTAGATATCAATCTAAATGGAGGTTTAGGAGATGTAACAAATGAAAAAAATGTTTTAGTTTATGCTCCATCAAACGAAAAAATATCAATTGTAAAACACGCCAACAATATTGATTATTGGATAGTCACTCATGGTTTTGGTAACAATACTTTTTATAGTCATTTATTAACATCATCAGGATTGAGCTCAACACCAGTCTTGTCAAATGTGGGTACAGTAGTTTCAGGTTCTACAGAGAACGTTTGGGGCTACATGAAGATTTCTCCTAATGGGAGTAAATTAGCCATATGTAATTTAATGCAGGCAGAACTTTTCGATTTTGATACTGCATCTGGATTAGTTACAAATCCTAAAACACTTTTTACAACTACAATAGAAGGGCCCTATGGTGCCGAATTTTCTCCAGATAATAATATACTATATATTACAATTCCAAACCCTTATAAAATAATTCAATATGATCTTAATGCAACAAATATTGCATCAAGTGCATATGAAATTATACTGCCTAATATTTATCCTGGTGCTTTACAATTAGGACCTGATAGCAAAATTTATATTGCCCAAATGTTTAAAACTAAGTTGGGAGTAATAAACAATCCTAATACTTTGGGTGCAGGCTGTTCCGTGCAAATAGACGCAGTTGATCTGAATGGAAGAACATGTGCAATGGGGTTGCCTCCTTTTGTTTCTTCTTTCTTTTTTACTCCTGTTATTCAATGGGATTCGAGTTGCGAAAATGATAATATTAATTTTTCTATTAGTAATGTCCAAAATATTATATCTGTAGTTTGGGATTTTGGAGATGGATCGCCTGTTCAAAGCAATATAACAACAAATCATATATATGCAATACCTAATACTTATACTGTTACAGCTACTGTAACAACTCCATTAGGAGTGGCTACAAATACTAGAATTATAACAATTTCGGAAGTACCTACAGCTACTCAGCCTTTGGATGTTTTACAATGTGATGATGATAATGATGGATTCTATAATTTTGATTTAACCACATTAGATTCGGTAATTCTAAATGGTCAAAATCCCAACCAGTTCAAAGTAAAATACTTTGCCAATAGTATAGATTACAATAATAACATTGCTATTGTTGCACCTCTTAGTTATCAAAATGCAGTTGCTTACCAACAGCAATCTATAATAGCTGAAGTCTACAATATTCAAAATAAAGCTTGTAAAGCAACTATCACATTTAATATAGACGTTTTTGATTCACCAAGTTCTACGACAAATATATCTAGCTTAACTTCTTGTGATAATATCACTTTTGGTACAGATACTGATGGTAGAATCCGTTTTGATTTGACCCAAAAAGTAACCGAAATCCTAAATGGGCAATCAAGTATTCAGTTTACGATAGCTTATTTTACTGATGCGGGTTTGACTAACCCCATTGCAAGTCCTGCCAATTATGTAAATGCCAATAGTGCAGAAACGATTTATGTAAGAGTGAGTAATGTGGATAATGTTAATTGTTTTGCTACTACCTCTTTTACTATTGAAGTATTTCCTTTACCAACGATTTCAAATGTTGTCGCTTTAAAACAATGTGATGACAATATTGATGGCTTTAGCATTTTTAATCTTACCGAAGCAAATAGGTTGATTTCCGCCAATTATGCCACTGAAACTTTTAGTTATTTTGAAACGGCAACCGATGCACAAAACAACGTCAATCCAATTCTGAATTTTACTACCTATGCAAATCAAGTTGTAAGTAATGATGTGGTTTTTGTGAGAGTAGTCAATGCAAAAGGTTGTTTTAAAGTTGGAACATTAAATTTAAATGTTTCAACAACTCAAATTCCTTTAAATTTTACTAGGAATTTTACAGTTTGTGATGATGCTGTTTTAGGAACAAATATAGATGGAATTTCTAGTTTCGATTTTAGTAGTGTTACATCGCAAATTCAAAGTTTATTCCCCATAGGTCAGCAATTAATTGTTACTTATTATCGCAATCTTTCCGATGCACTAGCCGAAAGTAATGCTATAACCAATACTGCCAACTACAGAAATATTGGTTATCCTAACACTCAAAGTATTTACATTAGGGTTGATAGTGCTGTAAATAATGATTGTTTAGGGTTAGGACAACATATCACTCTAAATGTAGAACGTATTCCTATTGTAGAAGCGCAAAAATATACTCATTGTGATGACAATCAGGACGGGCAGTTTGCTTTTGATACATCAAATCTGCAAATCACTTTATTAAACGGAATAACTAACGTATCTGTTGCTTATTTAGATGCAAATAACAATCCGTTGCCAAGTCCATTGCCTAATCCTTTTGTTACAGCGACACAAACGATAAAAGCAGTGGTTACAAATAACACGGTAACTGCTTGTGATTATCAAACTACAATCACGTTTGTTGTGGATGATTTGCCCGAAGTCTTTCCTATTAGTTCTAATTTAACATCGGTTTGTGATGATGAATTAGATCCTTTAATTCAAGATGGTATATTTACTTTTGATACTTCTACTTTTCAAAACACAATTTTAGGAAGTCAAACAGGAATGATTGTCAATTATTATGACCAAAGTAATAATTCATTACCGAGCCCGTTGCCGAATCCTTTTACAACAGCAACACAAAATGTGCGTGTCGAAGTTATTAATCCGGTTAATGCTACTTGTAAAGCGATTTATATAATTCCATTTATGGTGTGTCCAGTGCCTAGAATAGAATTAGAAGGGAGTGAGATTGTTTGTAACCAGTTAACTCTTACTAAAACATTAGATGCGGGTATTTTAGATGGAACACCAACAACTGATTACACTTATATTTGGAAAAAAGATAACACTTTACTTCCATTTGAAATTAACTCAACATTAAATATAAATCAAGAAGGAATTTATACAGTTGAGGTTAAAAATAGCGTTGGTTGTATACGTACAAGAAAAATAAAAGTAGTTGCTTCTGATTTGGCAACTATTTCTAATGTTCAGGTGACTGATTTGTCTGATTCAAATTCAATCATTGTGAGTGTGAGAGGTAACGGAGATTATGTGTATAGTTTGGATAATATTGAATTTCAAGAATCTAATGCTTTTTATAATTTACCTGCGGGCATTTATACAGTTTACGTTAAAGATTTAAATGGTTGTGGGATTTCAAAGGAAGAAGTGAGTATTTTAGGTATCCCAAAATATTTTACTCCTAACGGAGATGGTTATAATGATTATTGGAATATTAAAGGAATTGATAGTAAAGTAAATGCTAAAACTCAAATTTATATTTTTGATCGTTTTGGTAAATTATTAAAACAAATTAGTCCAGCTTCTGAAGGGTGGAATGGTAGTTTTAATGGGCAATCTTTACCAGCAGCTGATTATTGGTATTTTGTAAAGTTAGAAGATGGTAGAGACTTAAAAGGTCATTTTGCTTTGAAAAGATAGATGTCTATGAAATAATGCCTTTAAGAAGATGTATCGTATGTTGTAGGTTCGAGTCCTATCACCCGCACTAAGCTCAATCGAAAGATTGGGCTTTTTTTATTGTTTAAAAACAAAAAATCCTTTCAATTTGAAAGGATTTTTATATAAGTAAGATATGGTTGATGTTTAGTTTCTGTGAACTAATGTGCCTTGTGACCATTTTTTTGCTTCAGCAACACGGCTGTCATTATAGTCGACCTCGTTAAGAGTGTTTTTGTCCCAAAAAAACCATTTTCCAGTTTTTTCTCCGTTTTTATATTCACCCATTGCAATTTTCACTCCTTTTTCGTCAAATGAAACCCATTTTCCGTGAACTTTTCCATCTTTGTAAAAACCTTCTTGTTTAACGGTTCCATTATCATTGTAGTAAGTGGCTTTAACTAGGTTTCCTTCTATTTCATATTTAGGTTCGATATTTTGAGCCATTACAATACCTGAGAAAACTAATGCGCATAGTGTAATAATCTTTTTCATAGCTTTGGGTTTTAAGATTTTACAATCATTTATATATCAAAGCTATAAAAAATATTTACATTAAAAAAACTTTTACTTAACAATTTGGTAACATTAGATGAAAACTTAACATTGGAATTCTTTTTCAGGAAAGTAAATAATTGTTTTATGTAGCTTTTAACTTGTCCTAAATTGGTTAAATTTGCACTCAAATTTTTATATAATGTACAGAAGTCATACTTGTGGAGAATTAAATGCTTCGCATATCAATACAGAAGTTACCCTTGCCGGATGGGTACAAAAATCACGTGATAAAGGTTTTATGGTTTGGGTTGATTTACGTGATCGTTATGGAATTACCCAATTAATTTTTGATGAAAACCGTACAGATAAGACAGTTTTTGAAATGGCAAAAACTTTAGGACGTGAATTTGTTATTCAGGTTAAAGGAACGGTTATTGAGCGCGAATCTAAAAATCCAAACATGGCTACTGGTGATATCGAAATTTTGGTATCAGAATTAACAGTATTAAATAATGCCATAATACCTCCTTTTACAATTGAAGATGAAACAGATGGAGGAGAAGAGTTGCGTATGAAATATCGTTACTTAGATATTCGCCGTAACCCTGTAAAGAATAGTTTGTTATTCCGTCATAAAGTAGCAATGGAAGTTAGAAATTTCCTTTCAAAAGAAGGGTTTTGTGAGGTTGAGACTCCATATTTAATAAAATCAACTCCAGAAGGAGCTCGTGATTTTGTTGTGCCTTCACGTATGAATCCAGGACAATTTTATGCTTTACCACAATCACCTCAAACATTCAAGCAATTGTTGATGGTGGGAGGAATGGATAAATATTTCCAGATTGTAAAATGTTTCCGTGATGAGGATTTGCGTGCAGACCGTCAGCCTGAATTTACTCAAATAGACTGTGAAATGGCTTTTGTTGAGCAAGAAGATATTTTAAATATGTTTGAAAGCTTAACACGTCATTTGTTAAAAGAAATAAAAGGAGTTGAAGTAGATAAGTTTCCAAGAATCACTTACGATTATGCAATGAAAACTTATGGTAATGACAAACCAGATATCCGTTTTGGGATGGAATTTGGTGAGTTGAATACTGTAGCAAAACATAAAGATTTTGGTGTTTTTAATACTGCCGAATTAGTGGTAGGTATTGCAGTTCCAGATGGAGCTTCTTATACCCGTAAAGAAATTGATGCATTAATTGACTGGGTAAAGCGCCCTCAAGTTGGTGCTTCAGGAATGGTATACTGTAAATATGAAGCTGACGGGAGCTTAAAATCGTCTGTAGATAAATTCTATGATCAGGAAGATTTGAAAAAATGGGCTGAAGCTACTGGTGCTAAACAAGGAGATATTATTTTTGTTTTATCAGGTCCAGCCAATAAAACTCGAGGCCAATTAAGTGCGCTTCGTATGGAAGTTGCAACTCGTTTAGGTTTGCGTAAACCAGATGAATTTGCGCCTCTTTGGGTAGTAGATTTTCCTTTATTGGAATGGGATGAAGAAAGTGGAAGATATCATGCAATGCATCACCCATTTACTTCTCCAAAACCAGAAGATATTCATTTAATTTCTACTGAACCGGGAAAAATAAGAGCAAATGCTTATGATATGGTTCTTAATGGTAACGAAATTGGTGGTGGTTCAATACGTATTCATGATAAAGGCCTTCAAGCAAGAATGTTTGAATTGTTAGGATTCACAAAAGAAGAAGCTGAAAATCAATTTGGATTCTTAATGAATGCCTTCCAATATGGTGCTCCGCCACACGGTGGTTTGGCTTTTGGATTAGATCGTTTGGTGGCTATTCTTGGAGGTCAGGAAACTATCCGTGATTTTATTGCTTTCCCTAAAAACAATTCTGGGCGTGATGTGATGATTGATGCTCCTTCAGTTATCGATGACAAACAACTGGATGAATTATTTATTAAGCTGAACCTTAAATAAATAATTAGATTTTAGTTGCGTTTTGTAAGAATTTAACATTTTTTTATAAAATAAATTTAGCAAAACTTTTTTGTTTCAATAAAAAGTATATCTTTGATTTATTATTAATTTATTATTTCAAAGAATGCGCACAGGAAAAGTTAAATTTTTCGTTGAATCTAAAGGTTTTGGATTTATTACTGATGATGAAACAGGAGCTGATATTTTCGTTCACGTTACTGGTACAAACGGTAAAGAACTTAAAGAAGGTCAAAAAGTTTCATACACTGAAGAAGACGGTCGTAAAGGTAAAGTAGCTACTAACGTAGTAGTTATCGAATAATATATATTATTTTTGATTACCAGAATGAAGTTATACCACGCCATTAGGCGTGGTTTTTTATTTTTTAGATATTTTTTGATTTTAAGGCAACAGAGAGCGTAAAATAAAAAGTTTCTTAGCTATCTTCTTTGTTTAAAAAACTCTTTCATAAGAGAGGAGCATTCGTTTTTCATAACTCCTGATATAACTTCTGTTTTAGGATGAAGTTTTCCACCCATAATACGGTAACCTCTATGCTCATCAGAAGCACCGTATACAATTTTTGAAATTTGGCTCCAGTATAATGCTCCAGCGCACATTTGGCAAGGCTCAAGTGTTACATAAAGTGTGCAACCTTTTAAGTATTTGCCTCCTAAAAAATTAGCTGAAGCCGTAATGGCTTGCATCTCAGCATGTGCAGTTACATCGTTAAGCATTTCGGTTAGATTGTGGCTTCTTGCAATGACTCTGTTGTCTATAACAATTATTGCGCCCACAGGAATTTCGCCTCTGTCAAAGGCAATTTCGGCTTCCTGTAAAGCTTTTTTCATAAAATACTCGTCTGTGAAAATATTTTTCATAGAAACAAAAATACGATTTCATATGTTTATATTTTATTTTTTAGAGGTAACATATGTATCGCTTTTTTGTTATTGATGTTTGTTTGCAACAAACAACTTGTTAGTGGCGAATTCATATTGTACATTTGTAGTATGTCAAGCAATCTCCTACAAAATATTAATTCTTCGGCTGATTTGAAGAAGTTGAAACAGTCAGAATTACCAACTCTAGCAAGAGAACTTAGAGATTTTATAATTCAAATTATTTCTCAAAAAGAAGGGCATTTAGGAGCAAGTTTAGGTGTAATCGAACTTACGATTGCTTTACATTATGTTTTTGATACGCCAAATGATTTGTTAGTTTGGGATGTGGGACATCAAGCCTACGGACATAAGATTTTGACAGGCAGAAGAGATGTTTTTCATACTAATAGAGATTTAAACGGTATTTCTGGATTTCCTAAGAGAAGTGAAAGTGTATATGATACTTTTGGTGTTGGGCATTCCTCTACATCTATTTCGGCTGCATTAGGAATGGCTTTGGCTTCTAATATTAAAAATGAAAAAGAAAAACAACATATAGCGGTTATTGGCGACGCTTCGATAGCTTCAGGTATGGCTTTTGAAGCCTTAAATCACGCTGGTGTTACTGATGCTAATTTATTAATCATTTTGAATGATAATGCTATTGGAATTGATCCAAGTGTTGGTGCGTTAAAGGAATATCTTGCTTCATTTAAAGAAGGAGAAGTTCACGAAGAAAATAATATTTTTAGAGCTTTGAATTTTAATTATTCTGGACCAATTGATGGTCACAATTTAGAATCCTTAATTTCTGAATTGAGTAGATTAAAAAGCGTAAAAGGGCCTAAATTCCTACATGTGATAACTACAAAAGGAAAAGGTTTACAATTGGCTGAGGAGAATCAGGTAAAATATCATGCTCCTGGAAAATTCGACCCAGAGACAGGTAAGATTTATCCAAAAGAAGAAGAAAATCTTCCGCAAAAATTTCAAGATATTTTCGGACATACTTTAGTTGAATTAGCGGAACAAAATGATAAAATCATAGGTGTAACGCCGGCAATGCCTTCAGGTTCTTCTATGAAATACATGATGGAGAAGTTCCCACAAAGAGCATTTGATGTGGGTATAGCTGAACAGCATGCTGTAACTTTTTCTGCAGGAATGGCAACGCAAGGCATGACAGTTTTTTGTAATGTCTATTCTACTTTTTTGCAAAGAGCTTACGATCAAGTTATTCATGATGTAGCGTTACAAAACTTACCAGTTATATTTTGTTTAGACAGAGCTGGATTTGTTGGTGAAGATGGTGCCACACATCATGGTGTTTTCGATTTGGCTTATTTAAGTTGTATACCAAACATGATTCTTTATGCACCATTAAACGAAATTGAACTTCGCAATATAATGTACACAGCTCAATTAGGTTTAAATCACCCAATCGCTATCCGCTATCCACGAGGAAGAGGGTTTATTAAAGATGAATGGAAATTGCCTTTTGAAAAGGTTGGGATTGGGAAGGGATATTGTTTAAAAGAAGGAAGTGAAGTGGCTATTATTTCGACTGGAACGATTGGTAATAATGTTGCTGAAGCAATAAAAAGGGTGTCTGATAGTTCAAAACCAGCACATTATCATTTTCCTTTTGTTAAGCCATTAGATGTAGCTCTTTTAAATAACATAGGTAGTAAGTTTAAAAAGATTATTACTGTTGAAGAAGGGGGCGTTAATGGAGGATTCGGTAGTTTGGTGAGTTCTTTCTTTATGGAAAATAAATATGATATTAATATTAAGAAATTAGGTGTACCTGATGAATTCATTGAACAAGGAACAGTTAATGAGCTTCACAAGTATTCTGGTTTAGATGTTCTATCTCTAATTACGGTTTTGCAGAATATGATATAAAACAAAAAGCGCTCAAGTGAGCGCTTTTTTATTGGATACCAATTTTTTGATTAGTTGATGATAATTTTCTTGGTTAAGTTTAGTACAGTGCCTTTGATTTTTACAATGTAAATACCCGCTTGAAGCTCACTTAAGTTAACTGATTTCTCAGTACTGAAATCAACATCTTTCTGAGAATATACAACACGACCATTCAAATCAACAACCTCAAGGTTTGCAACTCCTTTAAATTGATTTATTTGAATAGCGAACAATCCGTTTGATGGGTTTGGATAAATGTTGATATCTGTATCATTCGATAATTTGTTATCTAAATTTAAAGTATTATTTTTTGATGACGAACTTCCACCACCATAAGTATAAGTTCTAGCGCATAATACATTTCCATTAGCGTCCAATGCTTCTGTTGTTACAGTAAAAGGTAATTCCCCAGTTGCTGTATAACCTACTGTAGTATATCCATTTGTTGTAAAAGGACTACCGTTACCAATTGTCCAAGTATTTCTTATTGTAAGTGACGTACAAATAGAATTACTGTTAGTAAGCTTTATAAGAAACACATTGTCAAGTTGTGGATGAACAGTGTAGATAATTGTGTTTAAACAATTACAACTGGTTTGATTAATACAATTAGGATCAGTAGCAGATAATACTGTAACAGTCATTGTTGTTAATGTGCTACTTGCGCATTGTCCACTATTGGGAGTAAATGTGTAAGTTGTAGTGGCATTAGTGTTTAAATTTTGTTGTGACCAACTTCCTGTAATAAAATTCGTTGAAGTTGTAGGTAACGGCTGTGTAGCTGAACCAGCACATATAGGGCCTATTTGGGCAAAAGTAGGTACAACTGTGTTGGTGTTTACAACTTGTATCGAATCAGAAATAGAAACTGAACATCCAGAACTATTTGTGTAAGTGTAGGTAATTGTATGAGTTCCAACTCCTGCTGTTGTAGCATTAAATGAATAGACACCATTTGTATTTATAATGCCATTTCCTGTGAAAATTCCATTTGTAGGTGTTGCTGTTAAATAATTTGTAAGATTAGGAATAGTTACCGTGTTACAAATAGTTGCTGGTAAATCGAAATTAGCCCCGTTTAAAGGGATAAGGCTGACATTGTCTAGGTAATAATATGGAGCAGCCCATCCAAAATAATCAACATTACATTGTCCATTATGAACTGAGGTTGGAGTTATAAATGAATCAGGAATAATTCCACTTAAGCCCCCGCCTATATATAAATATTGTTCTCCAGCTATATTGTCAGTAGTAAAATTAAAAACTACATGTTCCCAACCGTTTGTTGTTGTATTATAGTTTGAAGATGTAAAAAGCATATTAGGATTAGTAATTGGCATATATGAATAACCTGAAGGGATTATTAAATCTTTACTCAAATAGGCTTGACATTTATTAGCTGTTCCACTAAATTTTTCCGTTAAGGAAATATCAAAACTCAATTGATAGCTTGTGTTTTGTTGAAGAGGTTGATTTAATTTTGTTCTTATGCTTTCATTGAAAGGATATCCTCCATTATTTGCTATAAACATTCCTACATATGCATTTTGATTATGATTGTCTGTCTCAAATCCATTACCATTACATGGGACTTTCAAATTTGGAAGATTTAAAGTGGATGCAGAATGATAATACTCACTGCTTTGTTGTGTATGAATTGCATTCCAGCCACAAACAATACCATTTAATTTACTTGAACTTGTTGGTAATCCATTGTGTTGTTCAAAATCTCCATTAATGACTAAATCACAAGCATTAGGAACACCACAAGAATTTGGTTGATTTACATACACATATATATAGGTAATATTTCCTTTTTTCCCGGCAGTATTTAAAGGGACGTATCGTAATAAGTGTAATCCAGGAACAGTACTACTGAAGTTTATTGTTCCTGAAGTTACAGATATAGTTGCGGTATTGTCAAATACATCCTGTACACATTCGAAAGAAACTGCATTGTAATCGTTTGCTAAAATTCCAGAAATTGATATATTACTTCCAGTATTTCCAATAAAGGCATATGCAGATAAACTTGTGATTCCATCGTTAATACCTTCTATATCAAGACCGGTTACAGATGCTCCTCCATAATCTTTAAAGCTACCAAAAACATCAAAATCGCCATAAATGGTATTTAAGCTGTAGCCAATGTCAAGTAGCGAACTACGTTCTTCAGGTTTTAAAAAACGTTTAGTACTATTGGTTTTAGTAGCATTACTCATTACGAAGTAAGTGTCGTTACCGGTATTTGGAGAGGCAATACACATGTCTTCAAAATGACTATAGCTACTTCCTTGTTCAAAACAGTTGGGCGTATAAATTGGAACTGTTGTTGAACCAACAAATTTTAATGCATTGGAGCAAGTTGTTGTATTCGCAACACAATTAGAAGTGTTAGGTTGTAATATGCTAGTTGCTAAAGCACTATTAAAATTGTAATTGTACATAGACGAACATGCACCAGTATTGGTTAATAAAAACTGTGTGTTCGCATTGTTTTTCAAGAAAGAATCATAACGTGAGTAGTATTGGTAACCACTTCCTAGAGCAGATGTTCCGTCTGGCTTTAGTAAACTATTAAATCCTAATGCATGAGTTACTTCATGTAAAACTACGCTGTATAAATCATATTGTCCTTTTCCAGCATTAGTCTCCAAATCAGTATTCCAATTAATATTGTTAAAATTCAAAACCACCATCCCGTGATAATAAATACCTGAGGAGTTAATTAATGGAGCTGCTGTGTTTATATAAGAGTCTTTCCCTCCTTGAATGGTTTTGTAAATTTCTCCGTCGATAATACCTCCAAAATTAGCAGCAGCATTATTAGGAGCAACATAAAATGAAGTTGCCATTCCTAAAGCATTGCTTGGCATATCAGTATTTGCAGCATTTCTAATCCAAATTTTAACTTTAGTGTTTGTATTCTTTAAAGGGGTGTTAATAAAGTTTGATAAATCCTGAAAAACACGACAAACAACATCACGACGTGCATTATTTGAAGCATCAGCAGTATTTTCCATACCAGATCCTGTTTCAAAGTATAATTGGAAAATTCCAGAATCACAGCTTATACTAGTAGTTTTACTAAAGCCATCATTTGTAATCGCATTTTTGCCAGCTTCTAAATCTTTTATGAGATATTGTTTCCCAAAACGATCTAACACAGTGTCAAAATACCCATTAGGAGTTGTTTTTAGATCATCGATGGGATTTACTTGCGAAGAACCTATCCACGTTATCACTAACGTCATAAAAAGATTTTTTTTTCATTTAAGTGTTTTAAAGTTAAGTTTATTCAATAATTAAGTTTTAATGAATTAGTATTTTTTTACTTAAACATTAGAGATGTAAAAATAGATAAATTAATTTCTTATTTACAAAATCAACCCTTAATTTGTAAGAAAATATTGCGTACCTGTATCATCATATTTCTGTTTTTAAATGATTTTAAGTCAATAATTTATATAAATAATAGTTGTTAATGTTAGGTTTTGTAACTTAGTTAGCTCTTTCTATACTGAAAAGAAATTATTATAAAAAAAGCGCTCAATAGAGCGCTTTTTTATTCATTATGATAATCTATTAATTAGTTAAGAATAATTTTCTTAGTGTAATTAAGTTCATCACCACTTATTTTTACTACATAAACACCAGCTTGTAAATGATTTAAATCTATTGATTTTTCATTACTAAACTCTGTATTATTTAGAGAATAAACAACTCTTCCGTTTATGTCGACTACTTCAACAGTTGCTTTGCCGATGAAGCTATTGATTCTAATATTAATTAATCCATTAGAAGGGTTAGGGTAAATTAAAATGCCATTGTTGTTGTCAAAATGATTTACACTAAGTGTACAGTTTGGTCCAGGTGCTGGTTCAGTAAAGTCTTCAACTTGGTCTTGAATACCTGCTATGCCAGAATTTGTTCCTGAAGAAGCATTTACACCTAATCCTCTTCTAGCAAATGTTTTCCAAATCATACAGTAATTTTGACCTCCAGTTGTTGCTTGATCTGCAGCAATAATGGCATCACGAGCAGTAACAAATGTAGGACTACATCCGTCTAATTTTATTGCATCTAAAATCAAGCGCATAACTTTATTATTTCCACCCGTTCCAGTATAAATATTTGGGTCATAACCATATTTGTCAATATAGTTCCAAGCCAAATCCCAAAGCATTACTGCCCAAACTGACCCTACAGAATGTGAATCTACAGCAGTTCCATCAGGAGTTAACATTCCATTTGTACTACCAAAAGTATGAGGATTCACTGCCATATCGGTAGAATATCTGTATTGTCTTATTCCAGGGCCATTAGTTGCTTGGTTCATCGCAAAAGTTCCAATACCTTTTGCGTTATTGCGGGTGTCACCTGGTTTGATTTGCATAATTAACCAAAACCAATCTGACCATCCCTCACCTTGTTGTTCAGATCCACTTAAGCAGTTTCCTGATAATCTTGTTGAAATTCCATGCCCATACTCGTGAGCTATAATCCCATTGTCGAAGTCTCCGTCAGTGTTTACGAAAGTAACATTTGTATCATTACGTAAAGTGCCATTTACTGTACCAGATCCAATAGCTGCAATAATAGCTTCACCTACTGTGTAAGATACAAATACTGCTGGGATTGTTATACTTGCATTAGCACCAGACATATTAAGATTGTTGGCATCAGGATTTGCTGCATCATTATTTACAATGATTACTGCTGCTGCTCCTCCAAGCTGAGCATTATAAACTTTTGCCTGAAATTCACAATTACCACGTCTTATAATAACAATTTTTCCTGAAAGTTGTGTACCGTTTACAGCAGCTTCACATGCATCAGATCCAGTGCCTACAGCATCATCATACAAAATTATATTTGTAGTTAAACCAGGTGCAGCAGGTAAGTTAACATGTCCTGGGCTAAATACATTGTCTCTGGCAACATATTCACCCGCTATAGAAGCTGGGGAGTTAATTATTAAATTTTTTGGTGCAGGTCCTACATTCCATAGATACATTTGCATTCTTGGGGCTGAACCGTCAGTTGGAGTTGCAAAATTTGCATTATTGATATTCGGATCGATACCTCCACCATCTTGAGCATCTGCGTTTACAGGATCCCCTCCTAAACCTCCACGGCCATAGTTTGATTGCTGAAAGTTTTTGTTGGCTTCATTAAATCCATATTGATACCACAAATCATGCATAATATTATTCATGTAGAATAGGTTCGTGGTTGCAGCATCAATGTATGTGTTGGCTGCAACACTTGTGCCTGGATAAGGAAAGTCGAAGGTTAAGTCTGGATAAGTCCCAGCGCCAGTTGTTAAATTACCACCAGTGTTATTTGTGTCAAAATCGTCTTTTGCAAGAACGTTATTTCCTCTTGTGGTAGTAAATCTAGTTGCTATACTTCCTCCGCCAATTGTACCATTATTGTTGTGCCATCCATTTGGTGATGCATTGGTAACATACTCAGGGTTAGTTATTAATGCAAATGGACTATGGTTAGGGCTTTCATAATTCCAAGGAATTACTCTATATTTTGTTGTTCCAGGATTTAGAAGAGTACTGGTTGTATTTTTTTTATAAAATGATTGTGTAAAATGATTGATTTCAGCATGAGAATGATTGCTGTGATTAGATCCAAAATTACATGAAATTACCAAGTCATTTTTGTCTAATATTTTTCCTGTTACAGCATCTATTTTTAAATTCCAAAGATGTTTTGTGTCTTGAGAATAAAATTCATAGTCCCAAGAAAGTCTAATTGTGTTAGTTTCAGTTTGAAAGTAAACTAATTGTGCTCTAATAGGATCCTCAGCTAAAATTCCATTACTTAATTTGTATTTGTTAGCACCAGATTCTAAAATTTGTACTGAATTAAGTTGACTATTATCAATCTGAGAAAGAATTCCTGAAAGAGCATCTGTTACAGATAGAGAAGGATTTGACGTGTTTATTTTTTGGATAAGATTTGGAATGAATTCTTCTCCTCCATTAATAACTTCATTACTTTTAATCCAAAAATTTGAGTCAGAATTAAAAACTTCTATTCCTGAAATCCTTTGTTTAACATGATAATTATTTATTCCTGTCGTTTCAGAACTAAAGTCATTTACTATGACTAAATCAGAAATATCTTGATTGGTGAGTCCAAATTTGACTTTGTTCTCACTTATATATTTTTTTATTTTATCAATGGGCTCTTGTGAAAAGACCGCTGTAGATATAAATAAAAAAAACAATAAAGTAATTTTTTTCATAATTATTCTTTAAGGTTGCGTTAATTAATAATTGCAAATATATTATTTTATCGTTATTTTGTTTGTTTACAATAGTTAATTTTTGTTTTATTTATTTATTATCACTAATTATTTTGTTAAACTTTAGTGCGTTTCCATCTGTGAGCATAGATATAAAATGACAAATGTGTAAAAGACGCTCGTAGAGGGTTTCTTTTTCTATATGATGTTTTTCAGGTAAGATTTTAAGTAGTAGATTGTCAAAATTTGAGGTTTTTCCTTCGGCTTTGTTGTTGTAGGCAGTTATGAATTTATCCAATAAGTTGTTTATTATTTGATAGCCATAAATCTCTTTTTCGATTACTTCTCGACTTTGGTATATTTTTTTAACACTAAGTTTAATGATGTCATTTATTTGTGCTTTGTATTTGCTTTTGTCTGTTAAAGCGAAAGGGAATTGTCCTTTTAAAATATCATCTTCATTTTCAACAAACACATTAACCGCATCATTAATTAAGCTTCCAATTGCTAAAGCTCTAAGATAGCTAATACGATCTTCTTTTGTGGTTAAAGCGTTATATTTTGAAGAATCGATAGAATCTTTTACCAGTTTTATTAAATATTCTAAGGCATAATCTTCTGACACTAAACCTAAATTTATTCCATCTTCAAAATCTATAATAGTGTAGCAAATGTCATCTGCTGCTTCAACTAAATAGGCAAGAGGATGCCTTTCGTAGCCAATATCATTTCCTTTTTTATTTGAAATTAATCCCAATTCATTAGCTACTTCTTTAAAAAAGACTTTGTCCTGCTGGAAGAAACCATATTTTTTATCGGCAATGTTTTGTGTTGGTTTTTTTGGAAGGCTTTCTTTTGGGTATTTCATAAATGCTCCTAAAGTTGCGTAAGTAAGTCGCAAGCCTCCTTCTACACCTGGTCGCGAACCTGTAACTACAGAAAATCCATTAGCATTCCCTTCAAAATCAATTAAATCTTGCCATTCTTTTTCAGTGAGTTCGTTTTTGAATTTTTGACCGTTTCCAATCGAAAAATATTCTCCAATAGCTTTTTCTCCAGAATGCCCAAAAGGAGGATTCCCTATATCGTGTGCCAATGAAGCTGCTGCAACAATGGCTCCAAAGTCATTGGCTTGATAACCATGAATTTCTTTAAGATATGGGTGTTTTTCTAAAATTTTTTTCCCTACTAATCTCCCTAATGATCTTCCAACAACAGAAACTTCTAAACTATGAGTAAGACGAGTATGTACAAAATCTGTTTTAGATAACGGAATAACTTGTGTTTTGTCTTGAAGGCTTCTAAAAGCTGCAGAAAAGATTATTCGGTCATAATCGACCTCAAAACCCAAACGAGTTTCATCTTGTTCTTTGCGTAATCGTTTACTGGTGTCGCCTTGACGTTTTAAAGATAGAAGTTGTTCCCAGTTCATCATAGGATTTAAATTTTCTAAAGTTTAGAATAGGTGTTGATAAGAAATCGAAGATAGTGATTTTAGCTATCTTTCTTCATGCAAATGCTGTTTTCTACTCCAATGTATTGGCCGTAATTAGGAATAAGATGATAACCGCTTTTTTCGTATAAAGCAATTGCACTAGTTAGTTTTGGTGAAGTTTCTAAGATGTAGGATGAAAATCCTTTTTCTTTGGCCCAAATTTCCAGTTCGTTTAGAATTAGACGAGCAATCCCTTTGTTTCTGTGATTGGGATGTACAAACATTCGTTTAATTTCGGCAGTTGTATTATCATATTTTTTAAAACCACCACAGCCAACAGCTTCTTCATTTTCATAAATAACCAATACATTTTCTAGAGTGACATTGTTGTAAAAGGCAAAGAATTCTCTTTCGTCTCCATCAATATCAACTAAATATTCATCGAATAAAGCGGATAGTTTTTTAAAATCTAAATTCTCAGAAATGGTTTTTACAAGATTCATTTTTTATCGTTTGCTAAAAAGAAGTTGCTTGATTTTTTAGGGTATTTGTCGTAACTCTTGTCACTAGGATTTTCAATCACAGTTTTAAGATTCACAATATCACCAATTTTAAAGTTCTTGACTGTGTATTGATAATCTAACAAGAATTCTCCACAGAAAAAATTTCCATCTGCATCTTGTTCTATAGCTCCTGTGTAAACTCCTTTTTTATCTTTTGACATAATTTTTTTATTTACTTCAAAGATACGGATTTGTTAAATAAAAAAACAGCCATCACTAAGATGACTGTTTTTAAACATATTGAGATTAATATTAAGACCCACACATTTCACAATCTTCAGGACCAGCATTTTTTGCTAGTTCGATCATGGCGCGGTATTCTTCTGCGCTCATTGGAGCTGGTTCCGCGACTACTTCCATAGCAACTGCTTGTGCTTCTTCAATTATTGCCGTTGGTTCTGCTTTTTTGTCGTTATTTAAGGTGAACTTAATCGCATCTACTGCTGCTTTTGTTCTTAAGTAATACATACCTGTTTTTAAACCTGATTGCCAAGCATAGAAATGCATTGAAGTCAGTTTTGCATAGGTTGCCCCTTCCATGAATAAATTCAAAGATTGCGATTGGTCAATAAAATAACCTCTGTGGCGAGACATGTCGATAATGTCTTTCATTGACATTTCCCAAACGGTTTTGTACAAGTCTTTTAAATCTTGCGGGATGGCATCGATGTTTTGTACTGAACCGTTGTGACGCATGATTTGTTGTTTTAAATCTTCGTTCCACAATCCACGGTTCACTAAATCTTCTAACAAGTGTTTGTTAACTACGATAAATTCTCCTGATAATACACGACGAGTGTAAATGTTAGAGGTATACGGTTCAAACGCTTCGTTGTTTCCAAGAATTTGTGATGTAGAAGCTGTTGGCATTGGTGCCATTAATAAGGAGTTGCGTACTCCATGCTCCATTACTTCTTTTCTAAGAGAAGCCCAGTCCCAACGTCCTGATAAGTCAGAATCTTGGATTCCCCAGAGGTTGTATTGGAATTCTCCATTTGAAATTGGAGAGCCTTTGAATGATGAATACGGACCTTCTTCTTTGGCCATTTCCATCGAAGCAGTAACGGCTGCGAAATACATGGTTTCGAAGATTTCTTGATTCAGTTGTTTGGCTTCATCACTGGTGAAAGGCATTCTTAGCAAAATGAAAGCATCGGCTAAACCTTGAACTCCTAATCCAACTGGACGGTGACGCATGTTTGAATTTTCGGCTTCTTTTACTGGGTAGTAATTTCGGTCGATTACTTTATTTAAGTTGCGAGTCACACGTTTGGTTACATTGAATAACAATTCGTGGTTGAATTTTCCGTTTTCAATAAACATTGGTAACGAAATAGAAGCCAAGTTACATACCGCAATCTCATCTGCTGAAGTGTACTCCATGATTTCGGTACACAAGTTAGATGAACGAATCGTTCCCAAGTTCTTTTGGTTCGATTTGCGGTTCGCAGCATCTTTGTATAACATATAAGGAGTTCCAGTCTCGATTTGAGATTCTAAGATTTTCTCCCATAATTCACGAGCTTTGATGGTTTTTCTTCCTTTTCCTTGTGCTTCGTATGAGGTGTATAGTGCTTCGAACTCATCACCATATACATCATATAATCCTGGACATTCGTTAGGACACATTAACGTCCAAGTAGAATCTTCCTGAACACGTTTCATGAACAAATCGGAAGTCCACATGGCAAAGAATAAATCACGAGCACGCATTTCTTCTTTTCCGGTATTCTTTTTTAAGTCTAAGAAATCGAAAATATCAGCATGCCAAGTTTCTAGGTAAATGGCAAAACTTCCTTTACGTTTTCCTCCACCTTGATCTACATAACGAGCGGTGTCGTTGAAAACACGTAGCATAGGAACAATTCCGTTAGACGTTCCGTTAGTTCCACGAATGTAAGATCCTGTGGCACGAACGTTGTGGATAGATAATCCGATACCTCCAGCTGATTGCGAAATTTTAGCTGTTGATTTTAATGTGTCGTAAATTCCATCAATACTATCATCTTGCATTGAAAGTAAGAAACAAGAGGACATTTGTGGTTTTGGAGTACCGGCATTAAATAAAGTTGGAGTTGCGTGAGTAAAGAATTTCTTCGACATTAAATCGTAAGTTTCAATTACAGCTTCTAAGTCGTTTAAGTGAATCCCTACCGAAACACGCATTAACATATGTTGGGGGCGTTCTACGATTTTACCGTTAATTTTTAACAGGTACGAACGCTCTAAAGTTTTGAATCCGAAATAATCGTAATTAAAATCACGATTGTAGATAATGTGCGAGTTTAAAAACTCAGCATTATCCATAATTACTTTGTGTACTTCTTCTGATAAAAGAGGTGCTTCCTGATTGGTTCTAGGATTTACATAATGATACATTTCATTCATCGTTTCAGAGAATGATTTGTTGGTGTTTTTGTGTAAATTAGAAATTGCAATACGGGCAGCCAATTGTGCATAATCTGGGTGCGTAACGGTCATCGACGCAGCAGTTTCGGCAGCAAGATTGTCAAGCTCTGAAGTTGTTACTCCATCATACAAACCTTCAATAACACGCATAGCTACTTTTACAGCATCTACCATGTCATTTAAACCATAGCATAGTTTTTTAATTCTATCTGTGATTTTGTCAAACATTACTGGCTCTTTGTGGCCATCTCTTTTTACAACGTACATAAAGTTTTAGTTTTTTGAAAATAGACAATCCCTTCTCTATCTTCGGGTTCTTATTTGATTTATTGATAATAACGCAAGTCTCCCGACTTTATAAGCGTTCTATTGTTAATGTCGTGCTAAATCCGATGAAAACTCTTTCCCCTTAAAGAGATTTTTTTTACTTTCTTTGAGTTGACAGTTTGTTTTTAAATTTCAAAAAAAATCTAACCAGTTCGTTTAGATTAAAAATCGGCGTCGAAGCTAATTTTGTTGGCATCAGTGTCATTATTCATAACACCAGCTTTTTGATATTCAGCTACACGTTTTTCAAAGAAATTTGTTTTTCCTTGAAGCGAAATCATATCCATAAAGTCAAATGGATTTGAAGCATTGTATTCTTTGTCGCATCCTAATTCTACTAATAATCGATCAGCAACGAATTCTAGGTATTGTGTCATTAATGTAGCGTTCATTCCAATTAAACTAACGGGAAGTGATTCGGTAATAAACTCTCTTTCGATGTTTAATGCATCAACAATGATTTCTCTAATTCTAGCTGTAGGTACTTTGTTGATTAAGTGGTGATTGTGTAAGTGAACCGCAAAATCACAATGAACTCCTTCGTCACGAGAAATTAATTCGTTCGAAAAGGTTAATCCTGGCATTAAACCTCTTTTCTTTAGCCAATAAATTGAACAAAACGCTCCAGAGAAGAAAATTCCTTCTACTGCTGCAAAAGCAATTAAACGTTCTGCAAACGAATCTGACTCAATCCATTTTAAAGCCCACTCTGCTTTTTTCTTTATGGCAGGAAATACTTCTAAAGCATTGAATAACTCATTCTTTTCATTATCATCTTTTACATAAGTGTCGATTAATAAAGAATATGTTTCGCTATGAATGTTCTCCATCATGATTTGGAAACCATAGAAAAATTTTGCCTCTGGATATTGTACTTCGTTTACAAAGTTTTCAGCAAGATTTTCATTCACAATTCCATCTGAAGCTGCGAAAAAAGCTAAAATATGTTTGATGAAGTATTTTTCATCATTATTTAACTTATTGTTCCAATCTGACAAGTCTTGATGTAAATCGATTTCTTCGGCAGTCCAAAAACTTGCCTCCATTTTTTTGTACCATTCCCAAATATCATGGTGTTTGATTGGAAAAATTACAAAACGGTTTTTATTTTCTTGTAAAATGGGTTCAATAGTAGCCATAGCCATTTGAAAATTAGAGATTTAAAAATTTTGATTTTTGTAACGATTGGGGCTTACAAAGATTCTAATTTGAAATCAAAAAAGAAAGACATAGTTATTCACAATTTCCTTGAGTTTTTAACAACGTAGGAAAATAAGGGCTTCAGAAAGTTTTTTAATTATTTGTCTGATAATCAGAAAATTAAAAAATATATTTTTTGAAAAGTATTGTAAAATAAGGCGTTGAAGATTACTTCAAAAAAGATGAAATTTAGCCATAGAAAATTAATGATTTTTTTCTATTTTCCAGATTGTAAATCTTTGGCTACTTTTTCTAATTCTTCATACCATTCGATGCCGAAACGTCTAACTAAAGCTTCTTTTACAAATTTATACACAGGAACTTCTAATTCCTTCCCTAGAGAGCAGGCTGGTGAACAAATATCCCATCGATCATAATTAACAGCTTGAAAACTACTAAAATCTTTTACACGGATAGGGTATAAATGACATGAGACTGGTTTTTTCCAATCTATTAGTCCTTGGTTGTATGCTTGCTCGATTCCGCAAAGTGCAGTTTTTCCGTCAAAAATGACGTACGCACAGTCTTTATTGTCTATTAATGGTGTTTCTAAATCACCATCATTTCCTTTTATCCATGTGCCTTGTTCCTCAATTGCAGTAATGCCTTCAGGACGAAGAAAGGGTTTTACAATAGGGTATATTTTTTCCAAGATGCTTGTTTCTTCTTGTAATAGTGGCGCTCCAGCGTCACCATCAACACAACAAGCTCCTTTGCATGCTGATAAATTACATACAAATTCTTTTTCAAGAATATCTTCAGATACTATGGTTTTCCCTAATTGAAACATTTTGTTCTTTTTTTGAGGCGCAAAAGTACATGTTTTATCTACAATTTTACATGAACTTATAATCAGATTTGTTAAATATCAAATGCAGTTACTTTATGTAATACAAATATTGTTTCCATTAGAGTAAATTTAAGAATTATATCGGATTGTTTAGTAGTCGTTTAAATTAAATATCTTTGCAAGAAAAATTGATTATGATTTTCGATTGGAAAGAGGTTTTTACTGTTGGAATGGTTTTATTTGCGGTAATTGATATTGTGGGAACTATACCTATTATTGTTGATTTGCGTAATAAAATTGGGCATATTCATGCAGAAAGAGCAAGTTTAGTTTCTGGATTAATCATGATTAGCTTTTTATTTGTGGGTGAAGGAATGTTGAAATTTATAGGTGTTGATGTTAAATCCTTTGCTGTGGCTGGTTCTATAGTTTTATTTTTTCTGGCATTAGAAATGATTTTGGGAATTAGTATTTATAAAGATGAAGAACCTAAAACTGCCAGTATAGTACCTCTTGCATTTCCTTTAATCGCTGGGGCAGGAACCATGACTACTTTGCTATCGCTTCGTTCAGAATACCAATCTATAAATATAGTTGTAGCTATACTCATCAATATAGTGATAGTTTACGCAGTTTTGAAGCTTTCAGGTAAAATTGAAAAATTGTTGGGACCAACTGGTTTAGGTGTTGTAAGAAAGGTTTTTGGAGTCGTTTTGCTTGCTATAGCTGTTAAATTATTTGCCGCTAATGTTAAAGGTCTATTTGTTTAGTAGTAAAAGTTTTAATTTTGTCCAATAATTAGAACTGAAATGAAAATTTTTACTTACATAGTACTTGTTTTAGCTGCAATTTCTATTGTTGTTAATATCACCATGCTCGATTTCAAAAATTTATTTGAAGGAGATAGCTTGGTAGCATTAATTGGAATCTTGGCTATTTTATGTGCTGTTGTGATTCTTTTGATATTTAGAATTTCTAAATCGATTGACGAAAAATTAAAAAAACAATCATAATGTTTGATGTTTTGATAATTGGTGGCGGAGTGTCAGGGGTTTCTTGTGCCCTCATTTTAGGTTCTGCTCATAACAAAGATTTTGCTCAGGAGAAAAAAATTGGAATTATTGCGCATCAAAAAGCATCTTCATTGCAAGATGCGATTTTTTACAACGCTTATGGTGTTGAATCGGGCAAATTAGGTGCTGATTTACTTGAAGAAAGTGTTATTCAACTTCGTGATAATTATCCTCATATTATTCAAATTGAAGGAGAAAAAGTAATAAAAGTGATTTCTATTGCTGATGGATTCGAAATTGTTACCAATAAAAATACTTATACAACAAAAACTATTGTTGTTGCCATAGGTTCTTCAAATCTTTTTGCAATCGAAGGATTAACGGATTATGTAGAGCCACATAAAAAATCATTACCTGAAAAACAACGAATACAACTTAAAAATATTGATCAAAAAGTTGCCGAAGGCATTTATGTTGCTGGAACACTTGCTGGTCATCGAAGTCAGTTAGCAATTGCTGCGGGTAGTGGTGCTGCTGTAGCTACAGATATTTTAGTGTTATGGAATGATGGAGTCGAAACTCATTCACATGATAGTGTAAGAGTTAAGTAATCTTAATGTTTTAATGCTTCTTTCAGCATAACATCGTCTTTTAAAATCACAGAATAGTATTGTGTTTCCCCTAAAAGTTGTCGGCAAAATTCTGCAGCTAAATAACGTTTCACAAATCCTGGATTCGAGTTCAAATCAATAAAAGAATCTGATTTGTGAATAAAATCACTAAACTTAAAGAAGTAATCATCTGTTGATGTGATTTCTTTAATTAGCTCTTGATAAGTTAGTTTTTCGAAGTTTTTTCTGTTTTTATCAATTTCTTTAAATACAAAATTGGTTACCACACCTGATTGCATTAATAACGGAACAACTTCATTTCCTTTAGATGCTTCAAGTGGTACAAAAACATCAGGAACAATACCTCCTCCACCGTAAACAATTCGACCTTTTGGCGTTTTAAATTTTAAAGTATCGGCAATTTTTATACTGTCTTTCGAGTACATTTCACCATTATGATATCTGTTCATGAAGTCATTAAAATACTCTTCGTTTCTACCATGATCATAAGGTTTTTGAATAGATCTTCCAGTAGGTGTGTAATATCTCGCTACTGTAAGTCGTACGCTTGATCCGTCTTTAAATGGCATATCACGTTGTACTAATCCTTTTCCAAAAGAACGTCGTCCTATAATTAAACCTCTGTCGTTGTCCTGAATGGCACCTGCAATAATCTCACTTGCAGACGCAGTGTTTTCGTTTATTAAAACAGTAATTTTTCCGTTTTCAAAATAACCATAATCTGTGGCATACGTTTTGTCTATTCGGTTCTTTTTGTTTTTTGTGAAAACAATAAGTTTTTTTTCAGAAAGAAATTCATCAGCAATAGCAACGGCTTCTTCTAGGTAACCACCACCATTATCTCTTAAGTCTAAAATAAGTTCTTTAGCACCTTGTTTAATTATTTTGTTTAGTCCTGCTTTGAACTCTTTAAAGGTTGTTTCTGCAAATCGATTAATTTTTATGTATCCTGTTTTTTTGTTAATTAATAAAGCAATGTCAACACTTTTTACAGGAATGGTGTTTCGAACAATATTTAAATTGATTTTTTTCTTTTCAGATTTTCTGTAAATGGTAAGTGAAACCTTTGAGCCAATTTCACCTTTCAACTTTTGATAGAGTTTTTCAGTATTTACTTTTTTGCCAAATAATTTTTCGCCATCAGCGGCTAATATTCTATCACCAGATTTAATTCCTGCTTTTTCAGAAGGACCATTTTTTACAGGATTAATTACAATAACTGAATCGTTTTCTATGAAAAAATTAACACCAATCCCCACGAAATCACCTTTCATTTCTTCAGCAACTTGCTGCGCGTCATTTTTGGCAATATAGACAGAATGAGGGTCGAGTTTTTCTAGAATTCCAGTTACGGTTTGATCAACAATAGAGTCTGTGTCGATATTGTCAACGTATTCAGAGTCTATAAATTCAATAAGTTTATTGAGCTTTTGTTTTGTTTCGTTTTGAATCGAAGTTTTGTCTGAAGAGGGTGCTTTGATAAAAATTCCTCCCAATAAAAATCCAACAGCAATTGCTGAAAAAATAATTATAGGAAAGTATACTTTATCAATTTTCATTTATTCTAAATCTTCTATTAATGTTAGTTCAACGCCTGCTTTCTTTAAAAATTGTAATCCAGAATCATCTTTATAACCTTCGTGATAAACGACTCTTTTTATTCCTGACTGATGAATGAGTTTGCTGCATTCTTTGCAAGGTGAAAGAGTTATGTATAAAGTAGCGTCTTTACAAGACTGTGTCGAATTGGCAACTTTTAAAATGGCATTTGCTTCGGCATGTAAAACGTACCAATGGGTTAAATTATTTTCGTCCTCACAGCAATTTTCAAAACCAGAAGGGGTTCCATTATATCCGTCAGATATTATCATTCTATCGTGTACAATAATCGCGCCAACCTGCTTTCTTTTACAATAAGAAAGTTTACTCCATTCTTTTGCAAGCCTTAGATAGGCTTTATCATATTTATTTTCTTTTTTTTCTTTCATTTTATCTGTTCCAAATAGGACTTTGTATTATCAATGGAACAACTACACCAATTATAAAGGCCGACATTACTAGTGTCCAATCTCTTTTTGAAAATCTAAATACAGTTTGTACCAGATAAGAAATTATTAAAACCACAAAAACTACAATAATTTGTGCAGCTTCAATACCTAAGGCAAATTCTCCTAAAGGTAATAATTTGTCGGTAGCATTTCCGGGTAAAATGGTTTTAAAATAATTTGAAAAACCTAAACCATGAATAATTCCAAAAAACAAAGTTACGATTGCTGAAACTGTTATGCTTTCATTTTTTCCTGATTTTCCTGCAGAAAAAAGATTAAACAAAGCAACTATAAGAATTGTAATAGGAATTACAAATTCTACAAGGTTCTCCTTAATATAAATAACTCCAAAAACAGATAGTATAAGTGCCAATGTGTGCCCGACAGTAAACAAGCTAACTAAAATGAATAATTTTCGCCAATCATTAAATGTAAAAGGCACAGTAAGTGCAATTAAAAAAAGAACATGATCGTAAGCATGTATATCTAAAACATGTCTTAAGCCAATGTTAAAGTACAACCAGAACTCTTGCATAATATATGGGTTAAAGGGTTTTCAAACTTACAAATTTATTCTTTCATGGATTTTATTGAATGTCACAATTTTTGATAACATTATTTTTATAAGTACATTTGTTAGAAATTAAAACTATACACCATGTCATTTTCAGATTTATTCGATAGCGAATTTAAAGCAAGAAATAAAGGTCACTTTTCTGCAATTGTGCGTGTTGCCATAGCAGATGGTGATTTAAGTGAAGAAGAAAAACAGTTTTTGGATAAACTTAAAAACCGTTTAGAAATTTCAGATGCAGAATATGAAGAGATTTTAGAGAATCCTTTAAAATACCCTATTAATCCACCATCTTTACATGTTCAAAGGATTGAGCGTTTATATGATTTATCGAGAATGGTTTATGCAGATAATGTTTTAGGGCCAAAACAAAAAGAAATTGTGACTAAGTTTGCATTGGCTCTTGGATTCACGCCAGGGAATGTGGGTTATATCGTTGATAAAGCATTTTCGCTTTTAATGCTTAATGTTGATTTAGATACTTTTATCTACGAAATGCAGCATATGAATAAATAAAAAAAAGTCCCTTGCAAAAGGGACTTTTTCATTAATAACAATTATTGTATTTATAAAAATTAAATTTTAAAAGTAATTACAGGTTTGGAAGCGTGGTTAAGCAAACCTTCACTTATGCTTCCGTTAAAAAAGTGATATAAACTTGTTCTTCCGTGTGTAACCATTCCTATTACATCTGCTCCAACACTGTTTGAAAAGTTTAAAATTCCAGTTTCAACATTAGAATCGTTGTAAATGTGTAATGAATAATTTGTTATGTCATAACTTGCAACAAAATCTTTCATGATTTTTTGTGCGGCGTGTGATGTTTTAAAACTATTTGGAGTGTTAATCATTACCAAATCAATGTGAGATCCGAATACTTTTGCAAAAGATATAATTTTTTCAAATGGTTTTCTGGCTTCTTCTGAAAAATCAGATGCAAAGACAAAACGATCAGTTTTGAAGTTGTTGGTTTCGTGTTTGATGATTAATACAGGAGCGTCAGATGTTCTTACAATTTTTTCTGTTGTTGATCCTACAAACATTTCCTGAAAACCAGAAGCGCCATGAGACCCCATGACAACTAAATCAATGTTGTGTTTTTGGCTGGATTTAATAATTCCTTCAAAAGCCCTTTCGTATTTTACGGCTTCTGTAACTTTAATGCCTTCTAAGTAATCTCTAGTTAATAATTCCTCTAATTTTTCGTGAGCTTTTTTCATGAAAAGCATGATTTCTGGTATGTCAGCACCGTGGCTTACCGCGTCAGCCATTTGTCCCGGAAATTCGAGCATATGAACTATGAAGATTTCTCCATCGTTATCTCGGGCAATTTGTGCGGCAACTTTTAGGGCATACTCAGCGTGATCGGAAAAATCCGTAGGAACTAATATTCGTTTCATAATTTAAGTGATTTTAATGTTAATACTTTAGTGAAAGTCAGAATTCTACATTAAAGGTAAGAAAATATTTAACACAACGCAAAATTTCATAATTATAAAAAAAGTAGTATATTTGCGCCATTATTTAGTAGTTTTTTAAATAATGAGGCACGCACAGCGTGCCTCTTTTTATACAAAATGGGTTTTAAAGAAAGAGTAAAAGAATTGTTAGATACGGGTTTGGCGGAATATCCAGACTTATTTTTGATTGATTTAACAATTACTGACAGTAATAAAATTATCGTAACTTTAGATGGTGATAATGGAGTGCAATTACAAGATTGTATCAACATTAGTCGTGCTATCGAGCATAATTTAGATAGAGAAGAGCAAGATTTTGCTTTAGAGGTTGCTTCTGCAGGAGTTTCTGCTCCATTAAAGTTGGTTCGCCAGTATAAGAAAAATGTTGGAAGAACATTGAGTGTGAAAACAAAAACTCAAACAATTCAGGCAGAACTTGTAGATGTGTCAGATGAAGATATTACATTAGAGTGGAGTTCGAGAGAACCAAAAAAGATAGGAAAAGGAAAAGAAACGGTGCTTCATAATGAAAAAATCGCTTATGGCGATATTGTGGAGGCAGTAGTTACTATAATATTTTAAAATTAAAGAGTTGGCATGGAGAATTTAGCATTAATAGATTCGTTTTCAGAATTCAAAGATGATAAACTGATAGATCGCGTAACGCTTATGGCGATTTTGGAAGATGTGTTTCGTAATGCATTGAAGAAAAAATACGGATCTGATGATAATTTTGATATCATTATCAATCCTGATAAAGGGGATATGGAGATCTGGAGACGTAGAGTTATTGTTGCAGATGAGGATTTAGATTTTGAAAATGAAGAAATTTCTCTTTCAGAGGCTCGTAAAATTGAGCCTGATTTCGAAATTGGAGAAGAAGTTTCAGAAGAAGTTAAACTTATCGATTTAGGAAGAAGAGCTATTTTGGCATTGCGTCAAAACTTAATTTCTAAAATCCATGAGCATGATAATACAAATCTTTACAAACAATTTAAAGATTTAATTGGAGATATTTATACTGCTGAAGTACACCATGTGCGTCCAAAAGCAGTAATTTTGGTTGATGATGAAGGAAATGAAATTGTGTTGCCAAAAGAAAAACAAATTCCATCGGACTTTTTCCGTAAAGGGGATAACGTTCGTGGAATTATTGAAAATGTTGAATTGAAAGGTAATAAACCTCAAATCATCATGTCAAGAACATCTGAGAAATTTTTAGAAAAATTATTCGAACAAGAAATTCCAGAAGTTTTTGACGGTTTAATTACAATCAAAAAAGTGGTGCGTATACCAGGTGAAAAAGCAAAAGTTGCCGTAGATTCTTATGATGATAGAATTGATCCAGTTGGAGCTTGTGTGGGAATGAAAGGTTCTCGTATTCATGGAATTGTTCGTGAATTAGGAAATGAAAATATTGATGTAATCAATTACACAAATAACTTACAGTTATATATTACAAGAGCATTAAGCCCTGCAAAAGTTTCTTCTATCAAAATTGACGAAGAAAAGAAAACAGCTGAAGTATATTTGAAACTAGAAGAAGTATCAAAAGCAATTGGTCGTGGAGGGCATAATATTAAATTGGCTGGTCAATTAACAGGATACGAGTTAGACGTAATCAGAGAAGGAAATGTTGCAGAAGATGACGATGTAGAGTTAACAGAATTCTCCGATGAAATCGACGGATGGATTATTGATGAGTTTGCAAAAATTGGTCTTGATACTGCAAAAAGTATCCTAAGTCAATCAGTTGCTGACTTAGTTCGTCGTACAGATTTAGAAGAAGAAACCATTCTTGAGGTTGTCAAGATTTTAAAAGAAGAATTTGAGGATTAATTTATAATCCACAAATAAAATAAACCATAAATAAAATTTATGTCTGAAGGAACAATAAGAATAAACAAAGTTTTAAGGGAGTTCAATATTTCGTTAGAAAGAGCTGTCGATTTTTTAAAAGATAAAGGCTTTACTATTGAGTCTAATCCAAATACAAAAATCACTGACGAAATATATAATATCCTGTCTAATCAATTTGCTGGAGATAAAGGAAACAAAGATGCTTCAAAAGAGGTTGGCGAAGAAAAAAGAAAAGAAAAAGAAGCACTTCGTTTAGAGCGTGAACACGAACTTGAAGAAAAACGTAAACAAGACGAAGAACGTGCTCGTCAGGAAGTAATTAAGGCAAAGGCAAATATAATTGCCCCTAAGCAAGTTGGTAAAATAGATTTGTCTCCTAAGCAAGCAGTTGCCGAAGTTAAACAGTCAGAGTCAGAAGTTGTTGCACCAAAAGTTGTTGCGCCAAAAGTTGTTGCACCAAAAGTTGAGGAAGTTGTTGTGCCAAAAGTGGAAGAAGCTCCAAAACCAAAGGTAGAACCAGAAGTTGTAAAAGAAGAAAGTAAGCCAGTTGTTGAGAAAAAAACGGAAAAACCAGTTTCAAATCCTTCAGACGAGACTGTTACCGAGGAAACTCACGAAACGCAATACCAAAAACTTTCTGGAACAACATTTACTGGAAAAACAATTGACTTATCTCAATTTAATAAGCCTAAAAAGAAACCAGAAGATAAAAATCAGAATCAAAATAAACCAGGTAACAATAATCAAAATGCTGCTGGTGCTGATAAGAAAAAAAGAAATAGAATCCCTTCAAAACCAGGACAGCCAGGGCAAGGAGGAGGACAACAAGGGCAAGGAGGTCAAAATAGACCTCAAGGCCAAGGTGGTTTCAATAAACAAGGAGGTAACAGACCACCTTTCAACAAAGGAGGTAATAATCAACAGCGTCCAGCTATTGTGAAAGTTGAGCCTACTGAGGAAGAAGTAAAAAATCAAATTAAAGAGACTCTTGAAAGACTTCAAGGGAAAGGAAATAAATCTAAAGCAGCGAAGTATCGTCGTGACAAACGTGATTCACACCGTGAACGTACTGAAGCTGAATTAGCAGCTCAAGAGGAAGGAAGCAAAACGCTTAAAGTAACTGAGTTTGTTACTGTAGGTGAAATTGCAACCATGATGGATGTGCCTATTACTAAGGTTATTGGAACATGTATGTCGTTAGGTATCATGGTAACCATGAACCAACGTTTAGATGCTGAAACTTTAACAATTGTTGCAGATGAGTTTGGATATGATGTAGAATTTATTACTACTGATATCGAAGAAAACATCGAAGTTGTTGAAGATAGACCAGAAGATTTAAAACCTCGTGCGCCAATCGTTACTGTAATGGGTCACGTTGACCACGGTAAAACATCATTATTGGATTACATTCGTAAAACAAATGTAATTGCAGGTGAGTCTGGAGGTATTACACAGCATATTGGTGCTTATGGAGTAGAGTTAGATAACGGTCAAGAAATTGCTTTCTTAGATACACCAGGTCACGAAGCGTTTACAGCGATGCGTGCTCGTGGTGCTCAAGTTACCGATATCGCTATTATTGTAGTAGCTGCCGATGACGATATCATGCCACAAACAAAAGAAGCTATCAGTCATGCTCAAGCAGCTGGAGTTCCTATTGTATTTGCAATCAATAAGGTAGATAAACCAACTGCAAATCCTGAAAAAATTAAAGAAAAATTAGCTGCCATGAATTTCTTGGTGGAAGATTGGGGAGGAAAATACCAATCACACGATATTTCTGCTAAAACAGGATTAGGGGTAAAAGAATTATTAGAAAAAGTATTATTGGAAGCTGAAGTTTTAGAACTTAAGGCTAATCCTAATAAACCAGGTGTTGGTACTGTTGTTGAAGCATTCCTTGATAAAGGACGTGGATACGTTTCTACAGTATTAGTTCAAGCTGGTACGGTAAAAGTTGGAGATTATATCTTAGCGGGTAAAAATCATGGTAAGATTAAGGCAATGCAAGATGAGCGTGGTAAAAACGTGAAAGAAGCAGGTCCATCTACACCAATTTCAATTTTAGGTCTTGATGGTGCACCAACAGCAGGTGATAAGTTTACCATTTATGAAGACGAAAGAGAAGCAAAACAAATTGCTGCAAAACGTACGCAATTAATGCGTGAGCAGTCAGTTCGTGTACAACGTCACATTACGTTAGACGAAATTGGACGTCGTATTGCTTTAGGTCAGTTCAAAGAATTGAACATTATCCTTAAAGGAGACGTGGATGGTTCGGTAGAAGCATTATCTGATTCATTCTCTAAATTGTCAACAGAAGAAATTCAAATCAATATCATTCACAAAGGAGTTGGAGCAATTACAGAATCTGACGTAATGTTAGCTTCTGCTTCAGATGCAATTATTATTGGATTTAACGTTCGTCCTGCTGGAAATGCTAAGCAATTAGCAGAGAAAGAAGAAATCGATATCCGTCACTATTCGATTATCTACGCGGCAATCGATGATTTACGTGATGCAATGGAAGGTATGCTTTCTCCAGAAATGAAAGAAGAAATTACTGGTACTGCGGAAATCCGTGAGTTATTCAAGATTTCTAAAGTGGGAACAATTGCTGGATGTATGGTTACAGATGGTAAAATCTTTAGAGCTAACAAAATCCGCTTAATCCGTGAAGGTGTTGTAATTTACACAGGTGAATTAATTGCATTGAAACGTTTCAAAGATGATGTGAAAGAAGTTTCTAAAGGATATGACTGTGGTATGCAGATTAAAGGCTACAACGATATTCAGGAATACGACATCATTGAAGGATTTACTGAAGTTGCGGTTAAGAAAAAATTGAAATAATTTTGAGATAATAGTAATTGAAAAGCCCAATCTTTATGATTGGGCTTTTTTGTGTTTATTTGGTATTGTTTTTGTAGACTTAAATAAAATAATCTTTGTGAAGTCATTTATAATCTCTCTATTTATCCTGTTATCTTTTTGTCAAAATTCTGAAAAGAAAGAACTGTCAAAAAAAGACTATAGTTCATATTCTAAGGAAGCACTTCTTTTTTGTAAAAGAAATAAATTAGAAAGTACATATTATCTTTTGGCCGATTTAAGTATTCATTCGGGTAAAAAGAGATTGTTTCGTTATGATTTTAAAAATGATACAATAACGTCGTCGTACATGGTAAGTCATGGTTGCGGGGATAGCATGTGGGGACAAACTTTTACAAAAAATAGCCCAAAAATTAGTAATGAAGTAGATTCTCATTGCTCGTCTATAGGCAAATATGTAATAAAAGAAAGAGGTGTAAGTCAGTGGGGGATTAAGGTGAAATATGTTTTACACGGTAAAGATAAAACTAATTCAAATGCTTTAGATAGAGCAATAGTACTTCATTCCTGGGAGAAAATACCACATGGAGAAATTTATCCTAAAGGAACACCTGAAGGTTGGGGATGTCCAGCAGTATCAAATGAAGCAATGCGTGAAATTGATAAGACTCTCAAGCAATCAAAAAAACCTGTGTTGCTTTGGGTTATAAAATAAAACCCGATAAGTTACTATCGGGTTTTCTTATTTTTTAAGATTGCGAATCTTCTTTTCCTTTCGTTAGGTAATAAATAGGAATTCCTGCCAACATAATTAGTACGCCCCATCCGCAAGTGCTTGTTCTGTCAATAAGTAACATTACACAAATTGCACTGGCAACTAAAATATACAATGCTGGTAGGAAAGGATAAGCAAAAGCCTTGTATGGTCTTTCTGCATTAGGCATTTTTTTACGTAAAATGAAAATTCCATAAATAGTAAGGATATAGAAAATGATAACAATAATCATTACAAAGTCTAATAAATCGCCGTATTTACCTGTTAGGCATAATGCCGAAGCCCAAATACATTGAATCCATAATCCCCAGCCAGGTACGCTTGCATTATTTAAGTTCGCAGCTTTTTTAAAGAATAAACCATCTTTTGCCATAGTATAATACACACGTGAGCCTGCCATAATTAAACCGTTGTTACATCCAAAGGTTGAAATCATAATCATTATAGCAATAATAATAGTTCCTGTTGCTCCAAAAATATGTTCTGAAGCGACAACAGCTACTCTGTCAGATGGAGCAAAAGCAATTTCCTGTAATGGCATCACTGCTAAATACATCACATTTGCTAAAACATAAATAATACTTACAATTAATGTGCCTAGGAAAAGACTTAAACCTACATTTCGTTCAGGGTTTTTAATTTCTCCTGAGATAAATGTTACACCATTCCATGCATCACTTGAAAATAAAGATCCAACCATTGATGCAGCAATTGCTGAAAGTAAGGCATATCCTCCAACTTCAGACCAAAGTTTTGTTTCTTTATTGAATGATTGGGCTGTCCATGCATTCATCCAGTTAGCATCCCAAATGTCACTTTTTGCGGCTAGGATTAATCCAAATATGATTAGTCCAAACAGAGAAGCAATTTTGGTAATAGTGAATATTTTTTGAATGATTTTTCCGTTTTTAACCCCACGACTATTGATGTATGTAAGTAGTATGATAGTAACAATCGACACTAATTGTGCAGCGCTTATTTTAAAAGAACCAGCTTCAAATAAAAAGTTGTTTTCACTAAAAGAGGGAATTAAGTAGGCCGCAAACTTAGAAAAAGCAACTCCTACAGCAGCAATTGTTCCAGTTTGAATTACTGCAAAAAAACTCCAACCATATAAAAAGGCAATTAATTTATTATATGCTTCTTTTAGGTAAACATATTGACCACCGGCATGAGGAAACATTGAACTTAATTCGCCATAACTTACAGCAGCAGTCATTGTAATAAGAGCCGAAACAATCCAGATAAGGATTAGCCATCCGGCACTTCCTACATTTCTGGTAATATCAGCACTTACAATAAAAATACCTGAACCAATCATTGAACCTACAACAAGAAGTGTAGCATCTAATAGACCCAGTTCACGTTTAAAATTTTGTTTTTCGTCTTGCATAATTTTTTGGTTAGTTTCGATAAAGATATAAAAACAAATACTATAGTAAGATTTTTTGTAACTTTAGGATAATATTAAATCCTATATCATGGAACATGTTAAAGAATATACAAACGGAGAGGTTACCATTGTATGGAAACAAGAGTTGTGTGTCCATTCAGGAATTTGCGTTAGAGGATTGCCAAACGTTTTCAAACCTAAAGAAAAACCATGGATTCATCCGCATACCAGCACGACAGATGAATTAGTGAATCAAATTAAAAAATGTCCTTCGGGAGCATTATCATTTTATTATAACAAAGACAAAAAAGATGAGTAATATTTCAGAAACTCCATTAATGTTAAACGAAGAAAAAAAAAGATTTGAATTAGAAGTAGAAGGAAAAATAGCGTACATAGAATATATTTTAAGTAATGAAAATATTATGTTTCTTACTCATACCGAAGTGCCTGTAGGTCTTGAAGGTAAAGGGGTAGGCTCAGCTATCGTCTCTAAGACACTAAATTATATTAAGGAAAAAGGATATACTTTGGCACCTTTGTGTCCGTTTGTTGGGGCTTATTTAAAAAGACATCCTGAACATAAAGACATTTTGGCTAAAGGATATAATGTACAATAGTCCTATACTAAATCCTATCTAAACTTTCCTATCTTTGCCCCATGAATGAAAATCTGAATCCAAATAAAGACCGCTTTTCATCGGAAGAAATTGACATTGAAAAGGCATTACGCCCACTTTCATTTGATGATTTTACGGGACAGGATCAAGTGTTGGAAAACTTGAAAGTTTTTGTACAGGCTGCAAACCTAAGAGGCGAAGCATTAGATCATACTTTGTTTCATGGCCCTCCAGGATTAGGTAAAACTACGTTAGCAAATATATTAGCAAATGAATTAGGGGTAAGTATCAAAATTACTTCAGGACCTGTATTGGATAAACCTGGAGATTTGGCTGGTTTGTTGACAAATCTGGATGAACGAGATGTTTTGTTCATTGATGAAATACACCGTCTAAGCCCAATTGTCGAAGAATATCTTTATTCGGCGATGGAAGATTTTAAGATTGATATTATGATCGAATCTGGACCAAATGCCAGAACGGTACAAATTAATCTGAATCCATTTACTTTGGTAGGAGCCACAACAAGATCGGGTTTATTAACGGCACCCATGCGTGCGCGTTTCGGAATCCAGTCACGCTTACAATATTATAATACCGAATTATTAACCACAATTGTACAACGTAGTTCGTCAATTTTAAGAATGCCAATCACAATGGAGGCTGCAATAGAAATTGCTGGCCGAAGCCGAGGAACTCCACGTATAGCAAATGCATTATTGCGTCGTGTACGTGACTTTGCTCAAATTAAAGGAAACGGTAAAATTGATATAGAAATTGCACGTTTTGCGTTAAAAGCTCTGCATGTTGATGCTCATGGACTTGATGAAATGGATAATAAAATCCTAACAACCATAATTGATAAGTTTAAAGGAGGTCCAGTAGGATTAACTACTTTAGCAACAGCTGTTTCAGATAGTGGCGAAACTATAGAAGAAGTTTACGAACCATTTTTAATTCAGGAAGGATTTATTATTCGTACACCTCGTGGTCGCGAAGTCACTGAAAAGGCTTATAAACACTTGGGAAGAGTAAGAGGAGCCAATCAAGGTGAATTGTTTTAGGGTATTTCCCTTCGGGTCGGGTCTTCCGCGCTACATGGTAGCTTGCTTCAATCCCTAATGCAAATGAATACAAAAGAAAAATACTCACAAATGATTAAATCCGAAGCACTACGCCTCGGGTTTCTTTCTTGTGGTATTTCTAAAGCTGGTTTTCTAGAAGACGAAGCACCTAGACTTGAAAACTGGCTTAATAAGAACATGCATGGCCAAATGTCGTATATGGAAAATCATTTCGACAAGCGACTCGATCCTACATTATTAGTCGATGATGCAAAAAGTGTAGTTTCTCTTTTGTTAAGTTATTATCCTTCAGAAATACAAAATCAAGAATCGTATAAAATTTCAAAATACGCTTACGGGCAAGATTATCATTTCGTTATCAAAGACAAACTCAAAGATTTATTGCGTTTTATACAAACTGAAATTGGAGAGGTTAACGGGAGAGTTTTTGTCGATTCAGCACCAGTTTTAGATAAAGCTTGGGCTGCTAAATCAGGTTTGGGTTGGATTGGTAAAAACAGTAATTTAATTACAAAACAAGTAGGGTCATTTTACTTTATTGCCGAGTTAATTATAGATATAGAATTAGAATATGATTATGCAACGACTGATCATTGCGGTTCTTGTACAGCGTGCCTAGATGCTTGTCCCACACAAGCCATTGTTGCGCCGTATGTCGTTGACGGGAGTAAGTGTATTTCCTATTTTACTATCGAGCTTAAAGAGCAAATTCCTTACGAAATGAAAGGCAAATTTGACGATTGGATGTTTGGTTGCGATGTGTGTCAGGATGTGTGTCCTTGGAATCGATTCTCAAAACCCCATCAAGAGCCTTTATTTAATCCTAATTCTGAAATTTTATCTTACTCTAAAAAAGATTGGGAAGAAATAACCGATGATGTTTTTAAGAAAATCTTTAAAAATTCGGCAGTAAAAAGAACAAAACTTGAAGGCTTGAAAAGGAACATCGAATTTTTAAATAAATTTGAGTAAAAATTTACAATGGGAAAAGTACTTTTTTTAACCTTAATTTCTTCAATTTTAATCAATTGTTCTGTTAAGAAAAATGAAGTTGGAAAAACATTGAGTGAGCAAGAAAAAAACATTGTTCAGGAATGTCCAAATGGAGGAGAGTGCTCAATAAAGTATTTGGCAAACAAATCTATAAAAATTGATAAAGACAATACGAACAAGATATATTACAATCTCGTAGATAATTTAGAAAAATCTGTTGTAAGGTTTGAGTTTAAAAAAAACAATCCCTCTGGTATGGCTGAAGCAAATTATATTGAGGAAATAGTTCTAGAAGTTCAAAATTCAGCTCAGGAAACTAATTTATCTGACGAGTTTCTTGAAAAAGCTAAAGTGTTATTCGGCAAGTATTGCTATTGTAAAGGTCAAGCAGGAGTCTATTTAATACAAACTGGAAGCTTGAAAATAAAACAAGATAGAGAAGAAATCTCAATCGAATTAAATTTTGATATGAGTCCAATAACTCATAAAGTTTCTAAAATTAAATATTTGATCAAAAAATAAGTTTCAAAAGATTATAAAAAAGGCTACTCTATTGAGTAGCCTTTTTTATGAGTTACATTTTATTATTCAACGACGATTTTTTTAGTTGATTTTTTTACTCCATCTGTTAAGTTGATTATATAAACTCCTTTTTGGAAGTTCGATAAATTCATTCTTTTCTTAATTAGACCAGAATTGTTCAATGATTCTTCATGAACCTTTCTACCTCTCAAATCAACTATTGTTAGAGATGTGTTTTTATCACTTGCATTGAATTCAATGTCGAAAATGCCATTACTTGGATTAGGATATACATTAAATCCAGTAAATTCGAATTCATTATTCGAAAGTGTTATAATTGTTTCTCTAGTACAAATGTTAAATGAAAAACTGTTCAATGTACCACTATTGTTAGTTACAACATCAGCTACTCTAAAGCGCCAGTTACCAGAAGTAGTTTTACCATTAAAAATACTTAATGGATCCGTCGATTTTAATGCAATATTATTTCCAGCTAATCCACAAATGAAATTTGCCCCCGAATCATCAAATGTGGTAATTAATGATGATGCAGAATTGTTACATCCTGTTTGGTCTCCATACAATAATTGAGCTGCGGTATTGTCTGGATGATTAACTCTTACATATATTTGGTTAACTCTGTGTGAAATATTTGTGTTTACATTTACATCAGTAATGACCCCCGGCATTGCAGGTATTGCTAATGTGAAGTTTTGATAAGCAAGTGGATTTTGTTCTACTATTGTAGCATTTGGCGTAGCAGAAAACGTTTGACATGTGTCATTAAAAGTAACGGTGTAGCCAACAGAAATATTTCCTTTATTTACAGCATAGAAAATATTTTCTCTAGACATTACAAGTACCTTACAAAATGGTTGAGATATACTTGGGACTGTAATTTGCTGTGTTCCATCGTTAGGAGTGTTAGATAGAAGTGTTGTGAAAGTTGCTCCGTTGTCGCTTGTCAATAAAATATCAACATTTGGTGAATTATATGGAGCAGCAGCTGTGCCTACAACATTCCAAGTTACGATCTCTGTCGCTCCTACATTCCAAGTAACATTTGTAGCTTGCGAAGTAACTTCAAATGGAGCGGATGTATTTCCTACAGTAATCACTGTATTATCGCGATGAGTTTGTCCTCCATTAGGAGCTCTGTTGTCTCTGACAGTTAATGCAAAATTCATTGTTCTAGCAACACTTGGTGTTACTTCCCAAGTTGGGGCTAAATTACCAGCTAGTACACTTTGTAAATTTGGTAAATATCTATTAGGAGATGTTGTGGGAGGATTTGATCTATAATTTGGACCAGTTGTTGAAGTTTGTAATGGCGGTTGTGTGCTTATTTCAGTATTTGTTTGTTCCCAACAATAGGTTAATGAATCACCATTCACATCAGTAGCACTTCCTTTTAAAATAAAAGCTGTCCCTTTAGGTATAGTGAAATCTGCTCCTGCATTTGCAACTGGAGGTGTGTTTCCATTTGGGTTGTTTGGGGCACAGGTTGCTGTTGAAGCAATTCTAGCAACCATTTCAGCTATGCTTACTGCATGAAAATGAGCATCAGAATTATTTTGCACGTTAGGAGCACAAATTCCAGCATATGCCATGATTGTAGATCCGCTGCCTGGTTCTACAGCAGTACCATTATTAATGTTTCCGCTACAACTGTTATTAAATGTGTGATTTGCTCCAAATTGATGCCCCATTTCGTGAGCTACATAATCAATATCATAAGGATCTCCAACTGGGGCTGGACTTCCTGTTATTCCTCTCGCTTTTGAATTTGCAACACAAGGCGAAGGCCCAGCTAATCCACCGCCACCTGTACTTACTGTATGGCCAATGTCGAAATTAGCAGTTCCTATGATACTTGTAATTTGCGATTGACTTTCATTAATTAATGACGAAGCAGTATCATTTGAAAAGTTGTCTGAATCAATAAATATAATCTGATCGTTAGTTGGAATTAATGTCATTCTCATAGACATATCTCTCTCATAAATTCCATTAACTCTGGTCATTGTTACATTCATTGCGGCAAGAACTGCTGCCTTTTTTTGAGCTAAAGTTCCACCACTTAATCCAGCTGCATTTACATGGTAAGCTGCATATTCTATTGTACAGGCCATAGCAAGTCTAAATATTCTAAATTGACTATCAGAAGCCTTTTCATTAATGTTTGGAACGTTAATTGAGTTGTCAAGCTCAAATTTTTCAGTAACATGGCATTGGAAATTTCGAGAAGGAGCGATGTCTGATTTGTTATAAACAATATATCCTTTGTTGTCTTTTGTATATGTGTCTATGAAAGTTGTGCTGCCATCTTCATTGAATGTCATTGTGTGTAACCCAAACATAGTAACGCTAAATCTAATCTTACTTGCAGGATGGTCAATTCCAATACCAACATACGATTTAATTCCAGGGTATTTATCTTCAAGTTCTTTGTCCATTACAGGAGCTTCATAAATTTCAAAACTTTGAAATTCTCCTTTTGAATTTGGAAAAGCTAATTTAAGGTTAGACCTCTTAGATGATAAATCTAATGGTGCTTGAAATAATTTTGTCTTGAAAGATTCGAAATCTAAGCTGAATAAGTTAAACTTCTCTGGCATAGATGCTCTTTCTGCCTTTTCAATTTTAGAACTTTTATTTTCATTAAAGTTTGTCCATAGATTTTCTTGTGCTTGAATCAAGAAACTAGACAAAGAAAATAAAATAAGAATGTAGATTTTCTTCATAATATTAATATTTGTTGGCAAATCTATTAATTTATTTGATTTTTTATGGTTTAATTGTTAAAAAATATAAAAAACAATGAATTTGTTTTGATTTAAAGATAAATTCTTGAAAACTTTTGTTGTTACATTTCAAACATTAACTTTGCAAGTTCCAATTATCCTAAAAATATGGCAGACGATAAAAAACGCAGAGAAGCTTTATTATATCACGCAAAACCACAACCAGGAAAAATCAAGGTTGTGCCTACAAAAAAATACGCAACGCAAAGAGATTTATCTTTGGCATATTCTCCTGGAGTTGCAGAGCCGTGTATCGAGATTTTTAAAGATGTCGAAAAGGTTTATAAATATACTGCAAAAGGCAATTTAGTTGCAGTTATTTCAAATGGAACTGCAGTGTTGGGTTTGGGAGATATAGGACCAGAGGCTTCAAAACCAGTAATGGAAGGGAAAGCTTTGTTGTTCAAAATATTTTCAGATATTGATGTTTTTGATATCGAAGTAGATGCTACAGATATTGATAAGTTTGTTGATACTGTAAAAGCTATTGCGCCAACTTTTGGAGGAATTAATCTTGAAGATATCAAAGCACCAGAGTCTTTTGAAATTGAAAGACGTTTGGTTGAAGAATTGAATATTCCTGTAATGCATGATGATCAACATGGAACTGCAATTATATCTTCGGCTGCTTTATTGAACGCATTAGAATTAGCTGATAAAAAAGTTGAAGAAATCAAATTAGTTGTTTCAGGTGCAGGTTCAGCAGCATTGGCTTGTGCTAATTTATATGTAGCATTAGGTGTTAAAGTAGAAAATGTTTTAATGTTTGATGTTAATGGTATGCTTACCAATTGCAGAGAAGACTTGTCTGATTTGCAAAAAAGATATGCTAAGTCTTGTGATCCAAAAACTTTAGCGGAAGCATTAGTTGGAGCAGATATGTTTTTAGGTCTTTCGGCTGGAAACATATTAAAGCCTGAAATGCTATTAACTATGGCAAAAAATCCTATAGTTTTTGCAATGGCAAATCCGGTTCCTGAGATTGATTACAATTTGGCTATAGCTACTCGTGAAGATATTATTATGGCTACTGGGCGTTCAGATTATCCTAATCAGGTAAACAATGTTTTGGGATTCCCATATATTTTTCGTGGTGCACTAGACGTTAGAGCAACAAAGATTAATGAAGCTATGAAAATGGCTGCTGTTAAAGCTTTGGCATGTTTAGCAAAACAATCCGTACCAGAACAAGTAAACATTGCTTATGGAGAAACTAAACTAAATTTTGGACGTGAGTATATTATCCCAAAACCATTTGATCCACGTCTAATTTCTGAGGTAGCACCAGCTGTAGCAAAAGCAGCAATGGAAAGTGGTGTTGCACAAAACCCAATCACCGATTGGGATAAATATAAAGATGAACTTCTAGAAAGATTAGGTTCTGATAATAAAATGGTTCGTTTGTTAACAAACAGGGCTAAAACTAATCCTAAGAGAATTGTTTTTGCAGAAGCGGATCATTTGGATGTTTTAAAAGCAGCTCAAATTGTTCATGAAGAAGGTATTGGTGTGCCTATTTTATTAGGAAATCGTGAAATTATTTTAGAGCTAAAAGAGGAAATTGGATTTGATGCTGAAGTTGAAATTTTAGACCCTAAAACTAAAGAAGAAGATGCAAGACGTTTGCGTTTTGCAGAATCATATTGGGAAGCTAGACGTCGAAGAGGAATAACATTATTAGATGCTCAAAAGTGGATGCGAGAACGCAATTATTTTGCAGCTATGATGGTAAATGAAGGTGAAGCAGATGCATTGGTAACTGGTTATTCAAGAAGTTATCCTGCAACAGTAAAACCTATGATGGAACTTATTGGGAAAGCTCCAGGTGTTACCCGAATCGCGACCACTAATATGATGATGACACCTCGTGGTCCTATGTTCTTGGCAGATACTGCAATTAATCCCAATCCGTCTGCAGATGACTTGGCTAAAATTGCCTTAATGACTGCTAAAACAGTTAGAATGTTTGGTATGGAACCTGTAATTGCAATGGTTTCGTTTTCTAATTTTGGGTCTTCAAATATTGAGAGCGCTTCAAAAGTAAGAGAGGCTGTAGATTATCTACATAATTATTATCCTGATTTAATTGTTGACGGAGAAATTCAAACTGACTTTGCTTTAAATCCAGACATGCTTAAAAGTAAGTTTCCTTTTTCTAAATTGGCAGGACATAAAGTTAATACTCTGGTATTTCCTAATCTAGAATCGGCAAATATAACGTATAAAATGCTTAAAGAATTATACAAAGTTGATTCAATTGGGCCAATTATGTTAGGCATGGCTAAGCCAGTTCATATTTTTCAATTAGGGGCTAGTGTAGAGGAAATGGTTAACATGGCTGCTGTTGCAGTTGTCGATGCGCAAGAAAAGGAAAAAAAGCAAAAAAGTCATCAAAAATAGATTTTTACTTCATCGATAAATCTAGCAGTTGAACTGACAAAATAAAAGTAATTAAAGAAAATTACTATATTTGGAGGTTAAGTAAGCTAACTATGATTGCACATATTCAGGGGAAATTAGTAGAGAAAAGCCCAACCGAAGTTATAATAGACTGTAATGGAGTGGGTTATCAAATTAATATTTCCCTACATACCTTTGGTTTATTGCCAAATACTGACCAAATAAAGCTGTATACTCATCTCTTAATTAAGGAAGATAGTCATTCACTTTTTGGTTTTGTTGAAAAATCTGAAAGAGAAATTTTTAAATTATTAATTTCTGTTTCAGGTATAGGCGCAAATATTGCACGAACCATGTTGTCGTCTATTGAACCAAAACAAATAATTAATGCGATTGCTTCAGGAGACGTTGCAACGGTTCAGTCTATTAAAGGTATTGGGGCAAAAACTGCTCAAAGAGCAATTTTGGACCTGAAAGACAAAGTGTTAAAGTTGTATGATATCGAAGAAGTTTCGCTTGTAGCAAACAATACAAACAAAGATGAGGCGTTATCTGCTTTAGAAGTTTTAGGATTTGTGAGAAAAGCATCTGAAAAGATAGTTGATAAAATCGTAGCCAATACTCCTGATGCATCAGTGGAAACAATTATTAAACAAGCGCTAAAAAACTTATAATCGTTGAAACAATTAACTATATATTTTCCGAATATTTTTTCTAAAAACAGTCTTGCTGTACTGTTTTTATTTGTTTTTACTGCCTCTTTTTCACAAGTTAACCAAGATACTGTAAAAGGCTACAATACAGGTGTAATGGATATGCCTAATCCTTCAAGTATTCTTGAAGCATATGAGTATGATCCAGTAAGTGATAGGTATATTTACACTAAGACTTTTGATGGATTTAATATTGATTATCCAATTGTTTTAACTCCAGAACAGTATCAAAAACTAATTCAAAAAGAAGCTGTACGTAATTATTTTCAAAAAAAGTCTGATGCTGTAGATGGTAAAAAAGCAGCAAGTAAAGATGGTAAAAAAGATTTATTACCTAGGTACTATATCAACTCAAGTTTTTTTGAATCTATTTTTGGAAGTAATACAATCGATGTAAAACCAACGGGAACTGTTGAGATTGATTTTGGAGTAAGACATTCAAAGCAAGATAATCCTGCTTTCTCTCCACGAAATAGAAGAACAACAACTTTCGATTTTGATCAAAGAATTAGTTTAAGCTTATTAGGGCAAGTTGGAACAAGATTAAAAGTTAATGCAAATTATGATACCGAATCTACATTCGCATTTCAAAATTTAATTAAACTTGAGTATACTCCTACTGAAGATGATATTCTTCAAAAAATTGAGATAGGAAATGTTAGTATGCCCCTTAATAGCACTTTAATTAGAGGAGCACAAAGTTTATTTGGAGTTAAGATGCAGTTGCAATTTGGAAGAACAACTGTAACAGGAGTCTTTTCTGAACAAAAATCACAAACAAAAACTGTTACATCGCAAGGTGGAGGATTAATTCAGGACTTTAGCTTGTTTGGATTAGAGTATGATTCAGATCGTCACTTTTTCCTATCACAGTATTTTAGAAATCGTTATGATGAGTCTTTAGAAAAGTACCCAATAATAGATTCTAGAGTCCAAATTACCAGAATGGAAGTTTGGGTAACAAACAGACAAAATAGAATTAATACTTCTCCAGAAGGCAATAATTTAAGAAATATTGTTGCCCTTCAGGATTTAGGAGAGTCAAGATCAGCTACAGTGCCAGATTCACAAATGATTGGGATTGATTTAGCGTTGAATCCAACTTTTGTTCCAGGAACAGTACCATTTGATGCTCCAGCAGATAATAAAAATAATGGTTTTGATCCAGCCAAAATTATTTCAGGAGGAGGTAATTTAAACCCTAGTATTAGAGAGGTTGCAACTGCTGGACAAGGTTTTACTGGTTTAGCAACCGCCCCTGCTGAAGGGAATGATTATTCCAAATTAGAGAATGCTCGTAAGTTATCACCTAACGAATATACCTACCATCCACAATTAGGTTATTTATCACTTAATCAAAGATTAGCAAATGACGAGGTCTTAGCAGTAGCATATCAATATACCATTGCAGATCAGGTTTATCAAGTTGGGGAATTTGGTAATGATGGAGTAGACGCAACTAATGTTAATGCAGGAGTACCAACAACTCAGGCATTGATTTTAAAAATGCTAAAAGGAAATCTAACCAATGTGAATAAACCTGTTTGGAATTTGATGATGAAAAATATTTACCAAATTCCTGGAGCGTATCAATTGTCTTCAGAAGATTTTAAATTGAACATTTTATATACTGATCCATCTCCATTAAATTACATTTCACCTGTAGCAGGAACTCCTTTCCCTTCGAATCCAACTGTTGAAAATGAAGTAGAAAGTACTCCTCTGTTAAGAGTTTTTAATTTAGACAGATTGAATCCAACAAATGATCCCCAAAATAGAGGGGATGGTTTCTTTGATTTTTTACCAGGATTAACGGTAGATACTCAAAATGCCAGAATTATCTTTACAACTGTAGAGCCTTTTGGTAAATTGTTATTTGAAAAATTAAAAAATCCAAGCTCACTAGAAAATTATGATGATGTAAATACATATAATGCAAATCAGAAAAAGTATGTGTTTACCAATTTATATAAAAAAACACAGGCCTTAGCACTTCAAGATAGTGATAAAAATAAATTCCAGCTTAGAGGTAAATTTAAATCATCTGGAGGTGAAGGAATTTCATTAGGGTCTGCTAATGTGCCTCAAGGTTCAGTTGTGGTTACTGCAGGAGGTAGGGTGCTACAGGAAGGGGTAGATTATACAGTCAACTATCAAGCGGGTAGAGTTCAAATTTTAGATCCTTCATTGCAGGCGTCTGGCATCCCAATCGAAGTTTCAGTTGAGAACAATTCAGTTTTTGGCCAGCAGACTAGACGTTTCATGGGTGTTAATATTGAACATAAATTTTCAGACAAGTTTCAAATTGGAGGTACATTCTTAAAAATGACCGAAAGACCATTTACTCAAAAAACGAATTATGGTCAGGAATCTGTGAACAACATGATATATGGAGCTAATGTGAATTATTCTACAGAAGTGCCTTTGTTTACAAGATTAGTAAATAAATTACCAAACATAGATACAGATGTTCCTTCTAATTTATCTTTTAGAGGTGAATTTGCCATACTGAAGCCTGGTACACCAAAAATTGACAAATTTGAAGGTGAGTCAACTGTTTATGTTGATGATTTTGAAGGTTCACAATCAACAATCGATATGAAATCACCTTTTGCTTGGACACTATCTAGTGCACCAAAAGGATTTGGAGGTGAACTTCCTGAAGATGATTTATCGTATGGTTATAAAAGAGGTAAGTTGTCTTGGTATACGATAGATCCTCTTTTCTACACAAACCAAAGACCGACAGGGCTTAATGATAATGATTTTTCGCGTCATGATTCACGTAGAGTTTATATAAGCGAATTATATCCTAATACAAACATTGCGGCAGGTCAAACTACAGTTGTAACCACATTGGATTTGACTTATTATCCTAATGAAAGAGGGCCTTACAACTTTAACCCAGCCGCAGTAAATAATACTTTGCCAAATCCACAAGATAATTTTGGTGGAATCATGCGACCTATTAATTCAACAAATTTTGAACAATCCAATGTTGAGTATATACAGTTTTGGGTTCTAGATCCATATCATGGGACTGCATCTGATGCTAATCCTGCAAACACGGGAAAACTTACATTTAACTTAGGAGAGATATCAGAGGATATTTTAAAAGATGGAAGGAAATTGTATGAAAACGGACTTCCGGCTGGGGGATCAAATCCTAATGTAGTAAATACAAATTGGGGTAAAGTACCAGCAGCTCAGTCATTAATTTATGCTTTTGATACTGATGAAGCTAATAGAACACAACAAGATTTAGGTTTAAATGGTTTGAATGATGCAGAAGAAGCTGCTGAATATCCAGCTTTTGCTGGAGATTCGGATCCTGCTCAGGATAATTATGAGTATTTTTTAAGTGCTTCGGGACCTATTACAGATAGATATAAAAAATACAACGGACTTGAAGGGAATTCACCTGTAAATGTGTCGGATAGTAATAGAGGTTCGTCAACAACGCCAGATGTTGAAGATATTAATAGAGATAATACGATGAATACCATCGAAGCGTATTATAAGTTCTCAGTAGATATTAAGCCCAATATGACTGTTGCTGATAAATATGTTACCAATGTGTTAGATACTCAAGTTACTTTAGACAATGGGAATACTACACAGGCGAGATGGATTCAATTTAAAATTCCAATTCTTGAAATAGACCCAACAATAAATGTTGAGGGACCTATTTCTGATTTTAGATCTATCCGCTTTATGAGAATGTTTATGTCTGGCTTTTCAGAAAAAATAACAGTTCGTTTAGGGTCATTAGATTTGGTGCGTGGAGAATGGAGAAGGATGAATGCGTCTTTAGATAATAACGATCCAGACCCTACTGATGACGATACAGGATTTGATATTACAGCGGTTAATTTAGAAGAAAATGCAGCACGACAACCTGTCAATTATGTAATGCCTCCTGGAGTGAATCGTGAGCAATTATATAATAATAATTCTGTTATTAATCAAAATGAACAGTCATTGTCTTTGAGAGTGTATGATAAAGATTCTCCTTTGTCTGGTTCAGGTGGTCTTGAGGTTGGAGATTCGCGTGCTGCATTTAAAAATGTGAGTGTAGACATGCGTCAGTATAATAAGCTTAAAATGTTTTTACATGCTGAATCGTTAGCGAGTTATTCATCTTCTGATTTACAGGATAAACAAATGTCTGCTTTTATCAGATTTGGTAATGATTTTACTGAAAATTATTATCAGGTTGAAGTGCCATTAAAAGTTACTCAACATGGAGCAAATGCACCAGAGAGTGTTTGGCCTGAAGAAAATGAACTTGATATTAATACAGCTCTTTTAACGGCACTTAAGGTTAAGAAAATTCAAGGGGAGTTGGTTCCTAATCCAGTGACTGGCTATTTAGAGATAAACGCTCAAGATTTAGATCCTGGAGCGAAAGAAGGTATGAGAATTGGTATTAAAGGAAATCCTAACTTTGGATTTGTTAGAACTTTAATGGTGGGTGTAAAAAACACTAATGCAGCAGCTAATACCCCTGTAAGAGGAGAGGTGTGGTTTAATGAACTTCGTTTGGCAGATGTTGATAATAAAGGTGGAAAAGCAGCAATTGCAAGTTTAGATACAAACTTGGCCGATTTTATGACACTTTCAGCAACGGGAAGAATGAATACAATTGGTTTTGGAGGAATAGAAGAAAGTCCAAATGAAAGAAGTCGTGAAGAAGCACAACAATATGATATTGTTACTAATGTAAACTTAGGAAAACTGTTGCCTAAAAAATGGGGAATCAATTTACCATTTAATTACGCAGTTGGAGAAGAAATTATTACACCAGAGTATGATCCGCTTTATCAAGATGTTAAATTGAAACAATTATTAGATGTTACTAGTGACGAAGCTAAAAAAGATGAAATCAAAAATAGAGCCGAAGATTTTACTAAAAGAACAAGTATAAACTTTATAGGCGTCAAGAAAGATAGAGCTCCAGAGCAAAAACAGCATTTTTACGACCCTGAAAACTTAACACTATCTTATTCTTTTAATGAATTGCATCATAGAGATTTCGAAGTTGAAGCATTGTTGGATCAACAAGTAAAAACTTCTGCAGATTATGCTTATACATTTAAACCTAAAAATATCGAACCATTCAAGAAAAATCAATTCTTGAAAAAAAGTGCTTATTGGAAAATGTTGAGTGATTTTAACTTTAACTTTTTGCCTAATACGATAAATTTTAGCTCAACGATTTTACGTCAGTTTAACAAACAACAATTCCGTTTAGTTGATGATGTGCAAGGAATTCCAATTAGTCCACTTTATAAAAGAAACTTCATGTTTAATTATAATTATGGATTTAATTTTAATCTTACAAAATCACTTCGTTTAAATTATACTGCTGCAACTGGAAATATAGTACGCAACTATTTTGATGAAGAGAATAATCCTAGAGCTGATTTTTCTATTTGGGATGATTACTGGAACATAGGAACACCTAATCAACACAATCAACAGCTTACAGTAAATTATGAATTGCCAATAAATAAAATACCAATACTGTCATTCATTAAATCTGATTATACCTATACAGGAGATTATTCTTGGACTCGAGCTTCAATTCAGGCACAAGATTTCAATGGATATAATTTAGGTAACACAATTCAAAATGCCAATTCGCACAAATTGAATACTTCTTTTAATATGTCTAGTTTATATAAATATATAGGATTGGTTAAAAGAAGTGAAAGAACTCCAAAACAGAAGCAACCAGCTACACCTTTAGCTGCTCCTAAACCGGGTGAAAAAGTGGTGGCAAAGCCTAAAGCAAAAGTAGCTCAACCTAATATTTGGGTTGATGGGTTAATTGGTTTAGCAACTAGTATTAAGAATGTACAAATCAACTACAACGAAACGAACGGAACAATGCTTCCGGGGTATTTACCATCAATAGGTTTCTTGGGTTCTTCAAGACCATCAATGGGATTTGTTTTAGGTATGCAAGATGATAATGTTCGTTTTGATGCAGCACGTAAAGGATGGTTGACTAATTATCCTGAGTTTAATCAGAACTACACAGAAATTAGTAATAAACAAATTACAGCAACAGCAAATTTAGAGCCGTTCCCTGATTTGAAAATTGATTTAACAGGCGATAGGACTAAAGCATCAAATTTCTCTGAACAGTTTGATGCCGTTAATAATGAGTACACATCACATTCTCCTTATAATACTGGGAATTTCTCTATTTCAACAGTGATGATTGGAACTTCTTTTAGTAATAGTGATGAGGTTTCTTCATCTGCATTCCAGGCTTTTAGGGATAATAGAATTATTATTGCTAATAGATTGGCTGCCCAAAGAGGTATTGATATCACTAATCCTGCTAACTTGGATGCTGATGGATTTCCTAAAGGGTATGGTAAAAATAGTCAGTCAGTATTGTTGCCAGCATTTTTAGCAACTTATACCAGTGACTTTAGAAACGCACCAGACGTATCATTATCGCCATTTAGAAGTTTTCCAATTCCTAACTGGAATGTAAAATATACTGGATTGATGAGGTACAAATTCTTTAAGGATAAATTTAAACGTTTCTCATTGCAACATGCTTATAAAGCAGCGTATACATTAAACTCGTATCGTTCTAATTTTGAATATGATAAAAACCCTAATGCGTTAGATGCTGGGGGGAATTATCAGAACAAAATTTTAATTTCAAATGCTAACTTAACAGAGCAATTTAGTCCACTAATACGTATGGACTTTGAGTTAAAAAGCTCAATTAAGGTTCTTGCTGAAATGAAAAAAGACAGGACTTTATCGATGAGTTTTGACAATAATTTAATGACTGAACTTAAAGGCGTAGAGTATATTGTTGGTTTGGGTTACAGAATTAAAGATGTAAAAATTAGATCTAGATTAGCTGAAAATGCATTAGGATTAATCAAGAGTGATATTAACATCCGCGGTGATATTTCATTAAGAAACAACAAAACAATTGTTAGAAACCTTGACTATGACAATAACCAATTAGGAGGAGGTCAAAAAATTATTTCTGGAAAGCTTACGGCAGATTATTCGTTTAGTAAAAATTTAACCACATTATTCTTTTTTGATTATTCATTCTCTAAAACAGTTATTTCAACATCGTTCCCGATAACGAATATTCGTTCAGGATTTACGTTGCGTTATAATTTTGGAAATTAATCTTGAAAAAGGATTATTTATTGTCGTAATAATTTTATTTTTGTTCGGAATTAAAACACAAAAAAATGAACATACCAACTAATTTAAAGTACACTAAAGATCACGAATGGGTTAGCATCGATGGAGATATTGCTACGGTAGGAATTACAGATTTTGCTCAAAAAGAATTGGGTGATATTGTGTATGTTGAAGTTGATACTTTAGATCAAACGTTAAGTAAAGACGAAGTTTTTGGAACAGTTGAAGCAGTAAAAACAGTTTCAGATTTATTTTTACCTCTTTCAGGAGAAATAGTAGAATTTAATAATGAATTAGAATCTAATCCTGAAGTTGTAAACTCCGATCCTTATGGAGCAGCTTGGATGATAAAAGTTAAAATTTCTGATGCTTCAGAAATAGATTCGTTACTTTCTAGTGAAGATTATAAAACTCTTATCGGCGCTTAATAAGTATTCTTTTTGGATAGCTGTTTTTTGGACTGTTTTTATTTTATACTTCAGTTTTAAAACACCTAGTGCTGAGCCGAGCTTTTATTTTGAAAATGCTGACAAAGTAGTACATTTTACGTTCTATTTAGGATTTGTTTTTTTATGGTTTAGATATCTTATTTCTAAAAAAATAAGAATAAGTAAATATTTGTTTTTTTTATTTCTATCGGCAGTTGTTTTAGGTGTCATCATTGAAATATTACAAGGATTGTTAACCACAAATAGACAGGCTGATGTTTGGGATGCTGTTGCAAATAGTTTTGGAGCTTTAATAGGCGCTTTGATCTCAAAAAGAATGATAGGTAAAAATTTGTAATTAAAGAAAATCTTGTTTCAAATAAAATCAAAAAAAGATCCCACTTAGGTGGGATTTTTCTATTTTTATACCCTTATAATTATTTTATGAATATTAAGCAATATTTAGATTCTACCTATTTAAAAACAGCAGAACAAGCTGGTTTGTCTGAAAAAGAAAATACTAAAGTAGTTGAAGGATTTATTCAAGAGGCGATCGATGAAGGATTTAAGTTAATAATGATTCGTCCAGATAAAGTATCATTGGCTCATCAAATGATTTCGAAAGCAAAATCAGATGTTTTAATAGGTACTGTAATTGATTTTCCTGACGGAACTTCTGACTTTGATGTAAAACTTCAAGAAGCACAAGAGGCAATTAATAATTCAGTAGATGAATTAGATTATGTTATAAACTATCAAGCTTTTAAAAGAGGAGAAACAAATTTGGTCAAAAACGAAATAATTGAATGTACTAAAATTGGTTTACTCAATAAAAAAGCTGTAAAGTTTATTATTGAAGTAGCTGCACTAACAGATCAGCAAATTATTCAATTGTCTGCATTAATTAAAAATACTATTATTAGTAACTTCAAAGAAAATGATTATCAGAATGTCTTCGTAAAATCATCAACAGGATTTTACAAAACGGAAGATGATTTACCAAATGGAGCGACAGTACATACAATAAAAATGATGCTCGAAAATTCATGTCCATTACCAGTAAAAGCTGCAGGAGGAGTGCGAACTATTGATGAGGCAATGGAAATGATAAAATTAGGGGTAAAGCGCATTGGTACTTCTTCTGCAAAAGCGATTTCTAAAGGAGAAGTTTCAAACGATAATTATTAAACTACATGAAAAAAACACTTTTCCTTTTATTTTTTATTAGTCAGTATGCTTTTTCTCAAGTAAGTAATCAGGAAAAACACCCTGTCTTTCCAGCTTGTGAAAGTGTTTTTGATAAAGATTTAGAAAATTGTTTCTACAGTCAAATTCAAGATTTTGTTTATCAAAATTTCCAAGTGCCTGATGTTGCAAAACAAAATAATTTTAAAGGAAGAGTAATTACTCTTTTTGAAGTTGATACTTCTGGTGTTTTTAAAGTGCTGTATATTGATGCTAAATATCCTGAGCTTACAGCTGAAACAAAAAGAGTGTTTTTGGCTTTGCCAAAAATTAAACCTGCTACTTACAATGGCAATTCTACCTATGCAAAGTATACAATTAACATAGCTATACCATTGCAAAGTGCTGCTCAAATTGCAGAAGAAGAAAGGCTAGAGAAGGAAAGAAAGGAAAACGATTCTAAGTTTCTAGCAAATAAAGTTCATCCAGAATATGACCAAGTTTCGATAAATTATAAAGAATTTAAAAATCCTCAATTTTCGAGTAATTTAAACATACCTTTTTCTCATAATTATTATTCTCAATTTGAAGAGCAAATAAATCAAATTGGAACAAATAATCATACAGGGTCTAAACCTTATTCTTATAGTGAAGTTGCAAAATACTATGATTTTAATGAAGCTTATAGTCAAATTAAACTAAACAAGCAAAGTTGGGTGGGAAGAAAATTGTTTGATGAGCACATGGTTGCCATTCAAGGAGAGGATTATTGGTTCACAATCAATCCAGTTTTTGATTTGCGGCTGGGAAAAAGTAACCCAACAAAGCAAGATTATACGTTTGTAAATACAAGAGCGATAAATATTCAAGGCGGATTAGGTAGTCAAATTAACTTCACAACCACTATTTATGAGAGTCAGGGTGTTTTTGCTGACTATTATAATAGATATGCTGTTTCTATAAAACCTTCAGGAGGAAATCCTGCTATAGTTCCAGGTATAGGTCCTGCAAAAGAGTTTAAAGAGACAAAATTTGACTTTCCTTCGGCAGATGCTAATATAACATTTAAGCCAAGCAAGTTTTTTGATTTACAATTAGGCTATAGCAGAAATTTTATTGGGGATGGTTATCGTTCTTTGCTTGAAGGAGATGGAGCTAGTCCTTATCCGTACTTTAAGATCAATACTACTTTTTGGAAAATCAAATATACCAATACTTATATGTGGTTAAAAGATGTGAGGTCTGATGTTACTACAGATAGAACATATGCTACTAAATATATGGCGAATCATTATTTGAGTTGGAATGTTTCTAAACGTTTAAATATTGGTTTTTTTGAATCTGTCGTTTGGTCTAATCAAAATAATAGAGGATTTGATGTGAATTTTGTGAATCCAATTATATTTTATCGTTCTGTTGAATTTTCGTCCTCTTCACGAAGTGGAAATGCAGTGTTAGGATTAACTTCAAAATATAAATGGAATAATTATATAAATCTTTACGGACAATTTTTGCTAGATGAATTTGCGGTAGGTGATATGACTTCTGGTGAAAGAAGTTGGAGAAATAAATTCGGGTATCAACTTGGAGCGAAATATTACAACGCGTTTGGAGTAAAAAGACTTTATCTACAAGCAGAATACAATCATGTAAGACCTTATGTTTATGCGCATAGTAATCCTTTGACAAATTACGGACACAATAATCAAAGCATGGGGCATATTTGGGGGTCAAATTTCAGAGAGATAACTGCAATTGCTCGATACAATAAGAAAAGGTTGTTTGGAGAAGTAAAAATGAGTGCCGGGGTGCGAGGTTTCGATTTTGACACAGCTAATCCTAATGATGTTGAGTTAAACTATGGGTCTAATATTTATCAAAATTATGATGAGAATAGATCGAATGATAAAGGAGTTGTTGTTGGTCAAGGAAATAAAGCAAATATCATAATTGCTGATCTTCAAGCAGGATATTTATTGAATCCATCTACAAATATGAAGCTGTTTGGCAATTTTATCTATAGAAAGTTTTCACCTTCGGTAGATACTCCAAATGTATTCAAAGAAAATACAACTTGGTTTTCTGTAGGTTTACGATCAGATTTGTTTAATTGGTACTTTGATTATTAAAATTAACTAAATTAGATTTGATTTTTCCTATCGCTTATCCCTATCTTTGCAAAAGTTTTAAAAGTATGCTGTCTTGAGCAATTCAAATACGTCATTTTCAATACAATCTGTTCTAATAGACTTTAAAGAGATTACTAAAGCCGGTCTGGCGATTAGTGTGGTTTTTTCATCACTTGCAGGATATTTGCTAGGAGTCGATTATTTTTCGACTAATAGTATTTATGTTTTATTGATGTTGGCTATTGGTGGTTATTGTATGGTAGGAGCTTCAAATGCATACAATCAAATCATTGAAAAGGATTTAGATGCTTTGATGGATCGAACTAAGAATCGACCAATTCCTTCAGGTAGAATGTCGGTTAAAACAGCGTTTGTAGTTGCTTCAGTTTTAACCATTATAGGATTAACTATCCTTTATAATATAAATGAAAAAACGGCCATGTTTGGCGCAATTTCTATATTTCTTTATACTTGTGTGTATACGCCACTAAAAACAATAACACCTTTGTCAGTTTTTGTTGGGGCTTTTCCAGGAGCTATTCCTTTTATGTTGGGATGGGTTGCTGCAACGGGTGAATTTGGTATAGAAGCGGGAACGCTTTTTCTTATTCAATTTTTTTGGCAATTTCCTCATTTCTGGGCAATTGGTTGGTTTTTGTATGAAGATTATAAAAAGGGTGGTTTTTATATGCTGCCAACAGGGCATAAAGATAAATCGACTGCAATGCAAACCATATTATATACTGTGTGGTTAGTAGTAGCTTCGGTTTTGCCAACTTTTGGTTATACTGGTCAATTGTATTTGTCAACAGTAGCAACAATTGTGGTTGTCTTTTTGGGATTATGGATGCTTAGAGCGGCAGTAATGCTATATCAAAAAAGAGATGATAAAACCGCTAAAACATTAATGTTAGTGAGTGTTTCGTATATCTCACTTTTACAAATTGTATATATAACAGATAAATTTTTAAGATAATAACTACTATGGAGGCTATGACAATAGAGGAGCACAAACAAAAAACAGCTAGATCATACAAGCTTATTTTATTGTTTGGAATGCTAAGTATGTTTATGATGTTTGCAGGTTTAACCAGTGCCTATTTAGTAAGTGCGTCCCGAAAAGACTGGGTTCACACTATGGTGCTTCCTCAAGCTTTTACAATTAGTACTTTAATCATTATTGTGAGTAGTATTACTATTCATATGGCTAAACTTTCAATTAAAAAAGATGATAGAAAAAATACCACTTTGTTTTTGCTAGCGACTTTAGTATTGGGAATTGCTTTTGTGTTTTTTCAGTTTAAAGGATTTAGCCAAGTGGTAGAAATGGGGTATTATTTCACCGGTGCAGAAAGTAATGTGACGTCATCTTTCCTTTATATGCTTACCATTTTGCATATGGCTCACTTGTTTGGAGGAATAATTTCTTTATTAATTATAATTTATAATCATTTTAAACAAAAATACAATTCAACTCAAACCACTGGAATTGAGCTAGGTGCAATGTTTTGGCATTTTTTAGATTTTCTTTGGGTATATTTGTTTTTGTTTTTGTATTTCGTAAAATAAGAAAAAAACGTACATTTGACAACTTTTTAATTATAATTCTATGGCAACGACAGTTACTACAAGTGCTGAAGGTAAAACTTGGGGCGGCGGAAATGAGCCGATGAATGCTAGCTATGGTAAAATGATGATGTGGTTTTTCATCGTTTCCGATGCGTTAACATTCTCTGGATTCCTTGGCGCTTACGGTTTTTCGAGATTTAAATTTATTGAAACATGGCCTTTGGCAGATGAGGTGTTTACTCACTTCCCTTTCATGCATGGAGTGCCAGCGCCAATGTACTATGTGGCGTTAATGACTTTTATTCTAATTTTCTCATCTGTAACTATGGTATTAGCTGTAGATGCAGGACACCAAATGAAAAAGAATAAAGTTGTTTTGTATATGTTCTTAACTATCATTGGTGGTTTAATATTCGTAGGTTCTCAAGCTTGGGAGTGGAAAAACTTCATCAAGGGTGAGCATGGAGCTATTGAAACAAAAGGAGGGTCGTTGTTGCAATTTGTTAAAGTTGATAAAACACAACCTTCAGGTTATGCAAGAGTATCACTTTCAGAATTTGCTTCAAATACTCCAGAAGAAAGAGTTCAACACAAAAGAAGTAATGGATTGTGGTTTGTTGATGAGCCAGCATTAACTTCGGTTTCTGTAAACCAAGTTGTTGAAGGGTTTAAAGCTAATGAAGGAATTTTAGTTCGTTCTGAAAAGATAGATGCAACTACAAAACATAAAATTGTATTATCTCGCGAAGAGTCTCTTAAATTAGTTGAAAATGCTAAATATGTAGTAGAAGGAGCTAATTTAAAACGTAATGAGTACGGAAACAGATTATTTGCTGATTTCTTCTTCTTTATTACAGGTTTCCACGGTTTCCACGTATTCTCAGGAGTAGTTATTAATATCATCATTTTCTTAAATGTTTTATTAGGAACTTACGAAAGAAGAGGAAGCTACGAGATGGTAGAGAAAGTTGGATTATACTGGCACTTTGTAGATTTAGTTTGGGTATTCGTATTTACATTCTTCTATTTAGTGTAATTTAAAAGATTAAGTTATTATGGGACACGCACACGAATCAAACGTTGGTAGAATCTGGAAAGTTTTCGGGATATTATCACTAATCACAGTAGTAGAGGTTGCACTAGGTATTTATAAACCTCATTCATTGCATTTTACAAATGTTTTGGGGATGAACCTTTTAAACTGGATCTTTATAATCTTAACAGTTGCAAAAGCATACGGAATTATGTGGGCTTTCATGCACTTAGAAGGTGAAAAAGCATCACTTCGTTGGTCAATTGTAGGGCCGCTAGTATTTTTGATTATCTATTTGGTTTTCATTTTATTGGTAGAAGCAGATTATATTTATGACGTATTTAAAACTTCTACAATTAAGTGGAATTTTTAACAACATATTATTTAAAATTAAATCCCGATTCGTCGGGATTTTTTTATTTTTGTACCTACTAAAATTTCTTTTTCTTATGAAGAAAAAACTAATACTACTTGTCTTGTTAGCATTGCCAATTGTTATTTATTTAATATTTGCTTCAGCTACACACAATCAACTTTTTTTACCTACTATTTCTAAGAATAATAAAGAACTGCCTAATTGGCCATCTTTAGATGGAAAAACGATTACTCTCAAGGATAAAATATCTGTTGTGGGTTTTTTAGGAAGTGATATAAAGAAAAATCAAGGAAACATATTCAATTTAAATCAAAAGATATATGATAAGTATGTTGGTTTTAAAGACTTTCAAATTGTAATGATTGCCAATGAGGGATCTCAAGAGCAAGTTAAAGAGTTAATAGAAAAGCTTTCTGGTTTTACTGAAAATATGAAAGCATGGAAATTTGTTTTTGCTAAACCCGAAGAAATTCAAGCCTATTATGATTCATTTCATTTGGTTGGTAAGCTTGATGCTGATAAAAGTACATCCGCAGTCATTATTCTAGATAAAGATAGAAATCACAGAGGGAGAAAAGGTAAGAATAAAGAAGGGGTGGAGGAATATAAGGAAAGTTACAATACTACTTCAGCTGCTGATTTGCATAACGATATGTCAGATGACGTTAAAATTATGCTACGTGAATACCGTCTAGCATTAAAAAGAAATAACAGTAAAAAGGACTTCCGTTTACACGAAAAAAAGTAAAGAATGAAAAATAAGTCTTACATAGGAATGGCTTTTGTCATTTTAGTTTTTGGAATTTTAGTTATTCCAAAAATTGTCGAACGTATCAAAAACAATGATGTTGTAAAAGGTGATCGATTAAACTCTATTGGTGATACAAGTACTGCTAAAGCTGATTTGTTGACAATTGGACCAGCACCAAAGTTTTCGTTAACTAATCAAGACAATAAAACTATTTCGAATGAAACCTATAAGGGTAAAGTGTATGTTGTAGAATTCTTTTTCTCAACTTGTCCTACAATTTGTCCTATTATGAACAGAAACATGAAGTTTGTTCAAGAAAGTTTTGCTTCTAATACAAACTTTGGAATTGCTTCAATTACAATCAATCCTGAAAATGATACTCCGGAAATTTTAAAGAAACATGCAGAAGATATTGGCGCAAAAGGAATGAATTGGAACTTTTTGACAGGAGATAAAGAGAGCATTTTTGGGATAGCTAATAAAGGCTTTAATTTATATGTCGGAGAGAATAAAAAAGTAAATGGTGGATTCGAACATTCGGGATTATTTGCGTTGATAGATAAAGAAGGAAATATTAGAAGCCGCAAAGATGATTTTGGTAATCCAATTATATATTATGACGGATTAAAAGAAGAAGGAGTAAAACAATTGAAGCAAGATATAACAAAACTACTAGCAGAATAATGGAAAACAATACAGAAAAAAAATATAACGTTTGGATTACAATTTTATCGGTTGCAATACCTTTAGTAGTTGCCTTGCTGTTTAAAGTTAAATTGAAAGATTTTGGATTTGATGTAAAACCTTTGTCTTTTTTACCTCCAATTTATGCTACCATAAACGGAATTACTGCTATTATTTTAGTTTGGGCCGTTATTTCTATTAAAAATGGAAAGAGAAGGCTTCATGAAAATTTAATGAAAATAGCAATTGGTTTGTCTGTTGCATTTTTGGCTATGTATGTAGCGTATCATATGACTGCTGAAGCAACGCCTTATGGTGGTGAAGGAGCGATGAGAGCAATTTATTTCTTTATATTAATTACACACATAACACTTTCAATTGTAATTATTCCTTTGGTATTAATTACTTATGTAAGGGCTTTAGCTGAACGTTTTGACAAGCACAAAAAAATAGCAAAAATTACTTTTCCTATTTGGCTGTATGTAGCAGTTACTGGTGTTGTAGTTTATCTTATGATTTCTCCTTATTATGTTAATTAGTCGAAATTCAAAACTTGAAATTCAAAAGTTAAAAGCAACAGCTTTATTGTTTGTTGCTTATTTTCTATTGCCAGTTACTTCAAATGCTCAATGTGCTATGTGTAGAGCTTCTTTAGAAAGTACAGGAGATGTTTCTCAAGCAGAAGCTGTTAACGATGGGATAGTGTATTTAATGGTTATTCCTTATGTTTTAGTGGCATTAATAGGCTTTGCAGTTTATAAAATGTTCCAAAAAAAGAAAATTAGTTAGTTTCTACATTCCGTTGATGTTTACCTTAATATTTCCAGTTATTCCTAAAAAAGCAACTATAGAGGTATTTGTAAGTTGTACTTTTTCAAAAGTTATATCATTCATTTTTCCATTTACAAAAACGCCAGTTACAGGAGAGTAGTTATTTAGGTATTGAAGCATTGTCTTCTTTCCTTCGTCTAAATTAGGTTGAATAGAATAGCGGCAACTTTCTTTTATTTTGGTTAAAACCATTCCTTGAAAAAGCCAGTTGGCAGTTTTCATTAAACGACTTTTTGTTTCCAAGGCATAATCTAAGTCATCAAAATATAATTCTTTTTTTTCAGCATCAAATTGAGGCAAACCTGAAAGATAAATTCTTCCATTAAGACTTCCCAACATATCTAATGCAATTATCATTTTGCCACGTTTGTGCCAAATTTCAACATTCTGAATTGTCACTTTTCTTTTTCCAGAGCCAAATTCCTGTCCTTTGAAGTTCTGTGTCATTATTCTTGATGCATCCTGAAAAGTAGAAACTGCAGTAATGTTTGCAACAACTTTATCAGGTAAATTAGAAGTGGTTTTTAAAACAATTTTATTTCTATCAAAAAACGATTTTGGTTTTAAACCAATGCTTGATTCCATCAAACACTTTAGTCCTACAGTCAAGTTAACGGCATTCGCTTTAAGTTGAGCTTCGGTTGCATACAATTCTTGCGGAGTTACTTTTAACCAAGATTGATAAGTAGCACTCATTTCGATTGGATCACTTACTTTTTGCATTAAATCGAGCATGTTGGATTTAAAATCCAATGTCTTATTCAGTGATTCGTCTATCTTTCTCTCGATTTTAGATTTGAATATTCTTATTGTTGGGTTTACTAAGTAAGTTATAGATACTAATTTTCCTGCGATAGTTATTGTTGGGCTTTCTTGCCATTCAATATTTTCTAATGATGTAATTGTAGTGACTTTCCAATTACTCATTTTTACATCACTTAAAAGAGTTATAGTTCCGTTTAAATTAAACTCTCTAATGTCATAAATATTCATTCCTAAAGCATCTGTGCCATATTTTACTTTAGCCCAAATTTTTAGCGGAACAATAGTTTTTAGTTTATTATTTTCTTCAGAAATTAAAATAGGAGCGCTTTTCCAAATTTTCATTTGAGTTTTATCATCTTCTAAATCATTGTCTTCATAAATCAATCCATTTAATGATTTGTTAGTTTGAGTTTCTATGTCTTTTAATGATAAGTTTACTGGAAAACTAATGTAAGAAGATGTTATGGGGTATTTTATAGGCAAGGCTTCATCAGGTTCTGGCTTCATTAACTCGATTTTTTGTGAACTCGAGCAACTATTAAATAAAAATCCTATCAAACTGAAGGCCATAACAAAAAAATATCTTTTCATAACAAGGTGTTGGTCAGCAAATGTAAATTATTTTCTAAAAAATATTGTTTCAAAAATGTAACAAAAAAGAAAATCAGATGTCTTATTGTGAAATTATGTAAGATTTAATTGGTAAATAATTAAATTTGAAATACACTTTCAATTACAAATGAAGCAAATTAAAATTAGTGGTTTATTTATAATTCTTTTTATGTCACTTCAGTCTTTTGGGCAAGAAAAAAAGTGGACCTTAGAAGAATGTGTAGACTACGCTATTAAAAATAATATTTCAATAAAGCAAACTGTTTTAGATAATCAAACATCTAAAATAAGTAAGAGTGATGCTTTTGGTAATTTCTTGCCAACCGTCAATGGTCAGGCTTCACATTCATGGAATATAGGTTTAAACCAAAATATCACTACAGGTTTATTAGAAAATCAAACAACACAGTTTACTTCTGCAGGATTAAATGTCAATGTTGATATTTACAAGGGTTTGCAAAATCAAAACCAACTTAGAAAAGCTAATCTTTCGATAATTGCTTCTCAGTATCAGTTAACGAAAATACAGGAAGACGTTTCTTTAAATGTGGTTAATGCTTATTTGCAAATTGTATTTAATAAAGAAAGCGTGAAGGTGCAACAAGAGCAATTAGCTTATGATAACAAGCAATTGGAAAAAACAACTGAACTTGTTGAAGCTGGCGTTATTCCTAAAGGAGATTTGTTGGATGTTAAAGCGACAGTAGCTACAGATAATCAAAGGTTAATTGCTGCAGAAAATGCATTGTTGATTTCTAAATTAAGTTTAGCTCAGTTATTGCAGTTAAAAGAATTTACAACTTTTGATATTGCTGATGGAGATGTGGTTGTTCCCGAAAGTGGAATCTTACTTCAAGATCCTAAAACGATTTATGATAAAGCAAAGGAATTACGTACTGAATTAAAAATTGCTCAAACTAATGTGTCGATTGCAGAAAAAGACGTGAAAATTGCACGTGCTGCTTATCAACCATCATTAACTGGATTTTACAGTTTTAATACTAGAGCCGCTTATTCTGACAGAGTTGTTGGTATTGTTCCAAATGCTTCAAATCCAACTTCAGTAATTGGATATGTTGATGGAACGGGACAAGAAGTAGTTCAGCCTAATTTTTCGCCTATTTTAGGTAAGCCAGATGCTGTTTTTAATCAGTTTAGCAATAATAAAGGTCAAAATTTTGGGCTTTCATTGCAGGTGCCAATCTTTAATGGTTTTGCAGCACGAAATAGTGTTTCCAGATCAAAAATTGCGTTGGAACGTTCAAAAATTGCACTACAACAATCTGAAGTTGATTTAGAAAGAACGGTTTATACAGCTTATACAGATACAAAAGGAGCTCAAAAATCGTATGAAGCAGCTATAGTTTCGTATGAAGCAAGACAAAAAGCATTGGAATATGCTAAAGAAAGATATGAAGTTGGATTAATGAATGTATTTGATTTTAATCAAGCTCAAAATATGTTTATCACAGCTCAATCTGAAGTGTTAAGAACAAAATATGACTATATTTTTAGAACAAAAATTTTAGAATTCTATTTCGGTATTCCGATTTTTACAAAACAATAGTATCATGACAAAAAAAACAAAATATATATTACTTGGTGGAACCGTTTTATTGATAATTACTTTGCTTGGTTTAAGTAAAAGTGGTGTTATTGGTAATAAAAAGAAAGGAACTGAGGTAGAAGTAGTTATTGTTGAACATAGAACTGTGGTAGAAACAGTTTCGGCTACTGGGAAAATTCAGCCCGAAATAGAGGTTAAAATATCATCTGAAGTTTCTGGAGAAATTATTGCTTTGCCTGTAAAAGAAGGACAAATAGTTAAAAAAGGAGATTTATTGGTTAGGGTTAATCCTGAATTATATGTTTCTGGTTTAAATAGATCAAAATCTGGTTTGTCTAATACTAAAGCAGGATTAAGTCAAGCTGATGCACAGTTTAAAGAAGCTAAATCAAATTATGAGCGTAATAAAAAACTTTTTGAAAAAGGAGTAATCTCTCGTTCTGAATGGGAAAAGTCAATAGCAACATTTGAAGGAGCTCAAGCAGCAAAACAAGCGGCATATTATAATGTAGAAAGTGCTTCGGCAACAGTGAGTGAGTCTAAAGAAAATTTAGGTAAAACAGCAATTTATGCCCCAGTTGACGGAACTATTTCAAAGCTTGATGTAGAATTAGGAGAAAGAGTTTTAGGAACTCAACAAATGGCAGGTACTGAAATGATGAGGGTTGCAAACCTTAATAATATGGAAGTTGAAGTTGATGTTAATGAAAACGATATTGTGAAAATTGAAATAGGTGATTCTGCTAAAGTTGAAGTTGATGCTTACTTGAAAAAAGAATTTAAAGGAATTGTAACTAGTATTTCAAACTCTGCAAGTACGGCACTCTCTGCTGATCAGGTGACTAATTTTAAAGTGAAAGTAAGAATTGTAAAAGAATCTTATGCTGACTTACTTAAAGGGAAACCGTCTAATTTTTCACCTTTTAGACCGGGAATGACAGCTACGGTAGATATTATTACTGAAAGAAAAGAAAATATTGTTGCTGTGCCAATCAGTTCGGTGGTAATGCGTACTGATACTACTGCGACAAGGAATGCTTATATTGATAAGGATGCTAAAAATGAAGAAGAAGGAAATAAGCCAGTCGTAAAAAACGAAAAACGCTATGAGTGTGTTTTTGTAAAAAGTGGTGATAAAGTAAAATTAAGAATTGTTACTACTGGAATTCAAGACGATACTTTTATAGAAGTACTTAGCGGATTGAAAAAGGGAGAAACAATTGTTTCTGGGCCTTATACGGTTGTAACTAAAGAGCTTAATCCTGGTGATCAGGTTTATGTGAAAACCAAAGAGGAAAAAGAAGCGGAAAGCAAAAAAATCAAAGATAAAAAAGACAGCTAAAAATTAAATTTTAATTGATTATTTCTGAAAAGCTCTTTAACTTTTAAGTTTTGGAGCTTTTTGTTTTTTAATACCTTTGCAATTATAATACTTTGTTATGACATATATTCTTTCAATAGAAACAGCAACTAAAAATTGTTCAGTATCACTATCGTTAAATGGTGATACAATAAGTACACGAGAAGTATCTGAGGAAGGATATTCACATGCTGAAAAACTACATGTTTTTATTGAAGAAGTTTTGAAAGAAGTTCAAATTGATTTCTCAAAATTATCGGCTGTTGCAGTAAGTCAAGGGCCAGGTTCTTATACTGGTCTGAGGATTGGTGTTTCAGCAGCTAAAGGTATTTGTTATGCGTTAAATATTCCTTTAATAGCAATTGATACATTAGAGGTGTTAGCCAGAAAACTTTCTATAGATAAAGGTGTAATTGTTCCTATGATTGATGCTAGAAGGATGGAGTGTTATACAGCTGTTTTTAGTTCAGATTTTGTTTTAAAAAGAGAAATTAAATCTGAAATTATTACTGAAGATTCATTTTCTGATATTGATGAAATAATCCATTTTGTAGGTGATGGTGCGGCTAAATGTAAAGAGGTTTTAAAAGATAAAAAATTTGTTTATCATGATGATTCTATTTTTCCATCTTCAAAACAAATGGGAGCTTTAGCATTTGAAAAATATAAAAAAAGCGACACTGTTAATGTCGCTTACTTTGAGCCTTTTTATCTAAAGGATTTTATGATTACTACATCATCAGCTAAATAATTACTTAGTTTCTTCTGTTGTATTGTCTAATTTTTCATCAACAAAGTTGTTTGCTTTTTCTTCTGCAGAATTTACTGCTCCATGTGCTAAATCTTCAACTTTGTCTATTGCAGCTTCTGCCTTTTCTTTTACAGTATCAACTATGTTGTCTATTGTTTCTGCAGCTTTAGGAACAAATTCTTTGATTTTCTCACCAGCTTGTTCAGCAAAATCCTCAACTTTGTCTACAAGTGGCGCTGCGCTTTCTTTTGCCTTGGCAATAGCATCATCGGCAAAATCACTTACTTTTTCAGTGATTTCTTCTACTTTTTCTTTTGAGCCAAATAGATTCTTAAAAAAACTTCCAATTCCCATTTTGATTTGATTTTAAGTTAATTACAGTAATATTACGAATTTTTATCATAAGATTAAAGAAAAAACGCACTTCATCTGAAGTGCGTTTTTATATGGATGTTTATTTATTACTCAATTTCAAAAGTCAACTTCAAATTAACCCTGTATTCAGTTACTTTTCCGTCTTTTACTGTTGCGCTTTGATCTTGTACATAAACGGAACGAATATGTTTAACAGATTTTGATGCTTTTTCTACTGCTTTAGATGTTGCATCTTCCCAACTGGTTGTCGAACTTGACAAAACTTCAATTACTTTTAATACTGACATAACTTATTGGTTTTTAGTTGTTAATTCCCTTAAAGTTATGAATTATAAAAATAAAAACAAAAGTCTATCCGTTTAAGGCTTCAACTTTAAGTTCTTGATCATGAAGCATTTCTTTTAGCATGTTTTCAATACCGTTCTTAAGTGTGAAAGTTGATGATGGACAACCACTACATGCTCCTTGTAAAATTACTTTTACTGTTTTGTCGTTTTCCGAAAATGAATCAAACAATATATTCCCACCATCAGCTGCAACTGCAGGCTTAATATATTCTTCTATTATATTGATTATTTTTTGAGAAGTAACATCTAGATTGTCGAAGTTTTTAATTTGTTGTTTTTCTTGATTTTCTAATTGTTCAACTTTGGTTTCATCAACGGCAATATTTCCGCTTTCAATAAAATCTTTAATAAATGTTCTAATTTCATTGGTAACATCTTGCCACTCACTAACAGTATACTTGGTTATAGAAATGTAGTTTTCATCGATAAAAACTTCTTTTACAAAAGGGAATTTAAATAATTCTTTTGCGAGAGGTGAAGCTTGTGTTTCGTCTATGTTTTTACATTCTACAATGCTTTTAGTTAATAAACGACTCGCGACAAACTTCATTACAGAAGGATTTGGTGTGCTCTCTGCATAAACTGTTACAGGTACTTTTTTATTTTCCTCTTTAGGTTTTACAACCTCTCCACCAGCATTAACATAAGTTTCCATTTGTTCTGCCACTTCATGTTTTACATCGTCCCATTCTACGATGCTAAATTTTTCAATAGCGATAAAATTTCCCGAAATGTAAACTGTTTTAACAAAAGGAAGGTAGAATAGTTGCTGAGCAAGTTTAGAATCCTTGCATTCGTCTATGTTTTTAAACTCAAAACTTTGATTTGGGCTAATAAAATATGAAAATTCAAATTTCAATATATTCGGGTTTTGAGTGCTTTTTATAGTGATTAATTTCATTACTGTTATTTTTTTTGCAAAATTAACAAACAAAATCCATTTGAAAGTGTAAATTTGGCAAATTATAACTTTTTAACGTTTATTTTAACACACAACTATAAATGAAGAAACTTTACTTATTAATTTTATTGTTTTTTGTGATTTTTGCACAAGCACAGCTTACAGTAAACAATACTCAAACTCCAGCACAGTTAGTCCAAAATGTGTTGGTAGGCAATGGAGTAACTCCATTTAATATTAAATTTAATGGTTCTACTGCAAATGCTAGTGCGATTCGAGATCAAGTAGGAGAGTTTGTTACCAATTTTAATCCTACTAATTTAGGACTTGATAGAGGTTTAATTTTATCAACAGGTAATGCACAAGTTGCTCTTGGACCCAATAATTCTGGTGCTGCTAGTTTGCAAACTACCACGCCAACACAAAATGATCCAGACTTAGCTTTACTTTCTGGTCAAACAATTAGAAATGTTGCGATTATTGAATTCGATTTTTTGGCAACTGGACCTAATTTGCGTTTTGATTTTGTTTTTGCTTCAGAAGAATATCCTGAATTTGTTGGCAGTATAAACGATAGTTTTGGTTTTTTTTTAAGTGGACCTGGCATTTCAGGACCATTTAGTGGGGGTGTGGCAAAAAATATTGCCATAGTGCCTTCTACCACAACACCAACCACTATTAATACAGTTAATAATGGAAATGCAAATAATGGACCATGTAATAATTGCGCTTATTACTATAATAATTTAACAACAGGTCAAAATCCAACTACATGGAATCCAGCTTACTCGGTACAGTATGATGGTTTTACAAAAAACTTGAGTGCACAAGCTGAGTTAATCTGTGGACAAACATATCATATTAAATTAGCAATTGGAAACGCATCTGATAATTTATATGATTCAGCTGTTTTTCTTAAAGATTTTAAGATTGAACCATTGGTATTAACTGATGCTTCTGGTGCAGATTCATATATAGGTTGCGAAGGTCCAGTTACTATTAATTCAGGGATAAGTCCCGTTGGAAATACTATTGTATGGACCCATGATACTTATGTTATGACAGGTATTACTACACCATCAATAACGGTAACTCAACCTGGAATTTATCAATTAAGTGTTTATAATTCAACAGGCTGCTTAATTGCTCGAGATGATTTTCAAGTTATATATTATACAAATCCTTTGGTTGAACCACTTGATTTAATTGCGTGTACATCTGTAAGTGGACCTCCATACACATATAATCTTAATCAAAATGTTTATATGTTAAATGGGCAAAATGCTTCTGATTTTAGTATTGTGTATCACTCAGGTTCTGCTACTGGTCCTGTTATTCCAAATGGAAGCTTGGCGACTTATTCTAGTGCTGGTGCAGGTGAGTCTATTTGGGTAATAATAGAAGATTTGAATAATACAGGTTGTACTTTTGAAACATCTTTTTTACTAAATACTACAGCTGGTCCAAGTGGAAGTTTTAGTTACACACCTGCTACTTATTGTGAGTCGATTACATCGCCACAGGCTGTAACATTAAGTGCATTGACATCGGGAGGTGTTTTTAGTGCTACACCAGCAGGATTGATTATAGATCCAACTACAGGAGCAATTACACCAAATGGTAGTACACCTAATACATATACAGTTCATTATGATATAGTTGCATCGGGAAGTTGTCCAGCATTTTCGGCACCAACATTCACTGTGACAATAAATCCAGCTCCAACAGCGCCAGCAGTAACGGTTGTTCAACCAACATGTACGGTGACTACAGGTTCCATTACTGTAACTTCTCCATTAGGAGCGGGTTATGAATATAGTGTCGATAATGGCATGAACTATCAATCTAATCCATTATTTCCAGGATTACCACCTGGATCATACATAGTTATTGTAAGAGATATCAGTTCTTCTTGTGTATCTTCGACAACTCCTGTTACCATTAATACCCCTCCGGGATCACCTTCAATACCGCTTGTTGGAACAACAGCACCAACATGTACAGCAGATGGATCGAGCACAATCACAAATTACGATCCTACGTTAACTTATACTTTCACCCCAGCAGGTCCTACAGTAGGCGCAGGTGGAGTTATTACAGGTATGTTGGTTGGAACATCTTATACAGTAACAGCAACTAATGCGACTTGTTCTTCTGCTCCATCAGCAGCATTTAGTAATTTACCAATGCTAATTACTCCAGTAGTTCCAATAACTAGTACAACAGCGGCTACATGTACAGCAGATGGATCAAGCACGATTACAAATTATGTAGCAGCTCAAATCTATACTTTCACCCCAACAGGTCCAACAGTAGGCGCAGGTGGAGTGATTACAGGTATGGTTGCAGGAACGAGTTATACCGTGACAGCAGGTAATGGAAGTTGTACATCGGCAGCTTCGGCATCATTTAATAATCCAGTTATGCTTACAACTCCTGTAGTTCCAACAATAAACACAGCATCAGCAACTTGTACAGCAAATGGATCAAGTACGATAACCAATTATGTTGCGACGTTAACTTATACTTTCACCCCAGCAGGTCCTACAGTAGGCGCAGGTGGAGTTATTACAGGTATGTTGGTTGGAACATCTTATACAGTAACAGCAACTAATGCGACTTGTTCTTCTGCTCCATCAGCAGCATTTAGTAATTTACCAATGCTAATTACTCCAGTAGTTCCAATAACTAGTACAACAGCGGCTACATGTACAGCAGATGGATCAAGCACGATTACAAATTATGTAGCAGCTCAAACCTATACTTTCACCCCAACAGGTCCAACAGTAGGCGCAGGTGGAGTGATTACAGGTATGGTTGCAGGAACGAGTTATACCGTGACAGCAGGTAATGGAAGTTGTACATCGGCAGCTTCGGCATCATTTAATAATCCAGTTATGCTTACAACTCCTGTAGTTCCAACAATAAACACAGCATCAGCAACTTGTACAGCAAATGGATCAAGTACGATTACCAATTATGTTGCGACGTTAACTTATACTTTCACCCCAGCAGGTCCTACAGTAGGCGCAGGTGGAGTTATTACAGGTATGGTTATAGGAACGAGTTATACCGTGACGGCAGGTAATGGAAGTTGTTCATCAGTTGCATCAGCGGCATTTAGTAATGCAGCAATGTTAGTTACTCCAGTAGTTCCAACGACAGCAACAACAGCGGCTACATGTACAGCAGCTGGATCAAGCACGATTACAAATTATGTAGCGGGTCAAACCTATACTTTCACCCCAACAGGTCCAACAGTAGGCGCAGGTGGAGTTATTACAGGTATGATTGCTGGAACGAGTTATACCGTGACGGCAGGTAATGGAAGTTGTACATCGGCAGCTTCGGCATCATTTAATAATCCAGTTATGCTTACAACTCCTGTAGTTCCAACAATAAACACAGCATCAGCAACTTGTACAGCAAATGGATCAAGTACGATTACCAATTATGTTGCGACGTTAACTTATACTTTCACCCCAGCAGGTCCTACAGTTGGAGCAGGTGGAGTGATTACAGGTATGGTTATAGGAACGAGTTATACCGTGACGGCAGGTAATGGAAGTTGTTCATCAGTTGCATCAGCGGCATTTAGTAATGCAGCAATGTTAGTTACTCCAGTAGTTCCAACGACAGCAACAACAGCGGCTACATGTGCGGCAGATGGGTTGAGTACAATTACCAATTATAATGCTGCACAGACGTATGTTTTCACCCCAACAGGTCCAACAGTAGGCGCAGGTGGAGTTATTACAGGTATGACAGCAGGTATAAGTTATACGGTAAAGGCTAGTAACGGAAGTTGCTTATCGGGAGCATCGATAGCGTTTAAAAACCCTGAAAAACTTACCACTCCAGTGATGACCTTAACTAATGGCTATGTTTGTGTGGATCCAAATTCAGGAGCTGTGTTGAATACTTATACAATTACGGCTAATTTAAGCGCGACAGATTATAGTTTCCAATGGACAGATAGTTCAGGAGCGATAGTAGGAGGATCAGGAAATTCATATACAGCATCAGCACCAGGAACTTATACTGCAATTGCAACTCCACTCACATCGGCAGTATGTCCGCCATTACCAGCACAAGCTACAGTAGTTCCATCATCATGGCCACAGGCTTTAGATGTAGTTACTTCAGAATATTTTGCAGATGTAATGAGTATTAATGTAATGGCTACACCAGCAGGGAATTATGAATATTCGTTAGATGGTGGAGATTACCAAAGCAGCAGTGTGTTTACAGATGTAACACCTGGAGAACACACAGTCACGGTTCGTGATGTACATCAGTGTGGAGATATTTCAATTACTACTACACTTATTGATTTTCCAAGATATTTCACGCCAAATGGTGATGGCTATCATGATACGTGGAATATTTCTGCCTTACAAGGTCAGTCTAATTCAAAAATTCATATCTTTGACAGATTTGGAAAATTACTGAAAGAAATCAGACCTTCGAGTAGTGGTTGGAACGGTACCTTTAACGGACAAGACTTGCCATCAACAGATTACTGGTTTGTGGTATTCTACCAAGAAAAAGGACAAAACAAAGAATTTAAATCCCATTTCTCTTTAAAACGATAAATAATGAACTTTAAAAAAATAGCAATTTTAATAGGTTTGATTGTTACAAACTTATCTTTTTCACAAGAAGGTATAGCGGTTTATTCGGACTATCTTTCTGATAATTATTACTTATTACACCCATCGATGGCTGGAGCTGCTAACTGCTCGAAAGTTAGATTAACTGCACGTCAACAATGGTTTGGAAATTCTGATGCACCTGCATTACAAACATTAAGTTTTAATGGTGCTATTGATCGAGATGGGAAATCGGGTATTGGTGTGATTTTGTTTAACGACAAGAATGGTTATCATGCACAAAAAGGGGTTAAGGTTACTTATGCTCATCATATTATGTTTTCAAGAAGTACTACCGATTTGAATCAGTTGTCATTTGGTTTAAGCGGAGGTTTAGTACAAAATCAATTAGATGAAACAACTTTTTTAAGAGATCAAAATGATTTTGATCCTATTATAGCAGGAATCATGCAACGTTCTTCATATTTGAATGTAGATTTTGGAGCTTCATATAATGTTTTTGATTTTTATGCGCATGTTACAGTTAAAAACGCTTTGTTTCAAAGTAGAGGTTTATATACAAAATATGAATCAGATAACTTGAGAAAATATTTAATGAGTTTTGGTTATAACTTTGGAAATTCAAGAAAACTTCTTTTCGAGCCATCAGTTTTATTCCAATTGACTGAAAGAACAAAAGAAAAAGCATTGGATTTAAACTTGAAAGTATATAAACCAGTAGATTTTGGTAAGATATGGGCAGCACTTTCTTACAGAAGAAGCTTTGATGGTGCACAATATCTTGATGGTACAGAGGTGAAAAATCAAAAGCTTCAATATATAACTCCTATTTTAGGTGTTAATTATAAACAATTTATGTTTGCTTATACTTATTCTAATGTTATGGGTGATATTAAATTTGATACAGGAGGATTTCATCAAATTACTTTGGGTTATGACTTTGGATGTAAGAAAGAGAAATACGACTGTAATTGTCCAGCTCTTAATAATTAATAGTGTATGTCCCGATTTATTCGGGACAATTTTTTTATAGATGTTTTTATGGTAATTAAAGAAGTAAATGGGAAGTATCCCAATATTCCTGAAGATTGTTTTGTAGCAGAAAATGCGACTATTGTTGGAGATGTTACTTTAGGAGAATCTTGTAGTATATGGTTTAATGCAGTATTGCGTGGTGACGTTCATTTTATTAAAATTGGAAATAAAGTCAATATTCAGGATGGCGCTATTATTCATTGCACTTATCAAAAGCATCCAACAGTAATAGGCAATAATGTTTCAATTGGACATAATGCAATTGTACATGGCTGTACTGTTCATGACAATGTTTTAATAGGAATGGGGGCTATAGTTATGGATAATTGTGTGATTGAGAGTAACTCTATCATTGCTGCTGGTTCTGTTGTTACACAAAATACAGTTGTTGAATCTGGGACTATTTATGCAGGAATACCAGCAAAAAAAGTAAAAGACATTGATCAGAGTGATTTTGCAGGGGAAATAGAGCGTATATCTAATAATTACGTAATGTATTCGAGTTGGTTCAAATAGGTTTGAACTCGATTAATAACCCCGATAGAAGCGATATCCTTTTTTGTTGATTGAGGTTCTCGAAGTCAACAAAAAAGATTTAGCGCATAGCGGGATCACAGTTGATTTGAATTATTAGGTTGAGTTCCTAAAAATCTTTTTGGAACACATTCGTGCTAAAACCTAAAATGTTTTTTAGAACAGCAGCATCACTGTTAACATAAAATAGATTTTTGGCTTTATTTTCAGATGTATTTAATAATCCGTTTTTTTCTAAAATAGCTTTTGTTTGTTTTGCAACTGCCTGACCAGAATCTATAATTCTAACATGTTTGGGAATTATTTTCTCAATTTCAGGAATTAAATAAGGATAATGACTACATCCTAAAACTAGATAATCAATATTGGCTTTAACCATTGGGCGAAGATAAATTTTTAGAAGATTACGCATTTCTTCTGAATCTATTTTCCCACCTTCAATTAATTCGACTAGTCCATAGCCTACTTGTTCAAGAATATTGACATTTGTGTAGTTTTCTACTTGCTTGTTGAACAACTCACTGTTAAGAGTTCCTTTTGTTGCTAAGATTCCTATCGTTTGAGTGGAGGAAAGGTTTGCAGCTGGTTTAATTGCAGGTTCAATACCTATAAAGGGGACATCATATTTTTCTCTTAATTCTTTAATAGCATTTGTTGTAGCAGTGTTGCAAGCTACTACTATTATTTTGCAGTCTTGTTCTAAAAGAAAGTCTACGTTTTTTGCAGAAAGATCTATTATTTCTTGCTTCGTTTTTTTCCCGTAAGGAGCATTCTTGCTGTCAGCTAAATAAATGGTGTCTTCGTGTGGAAGTAAATTATGTATTTCTCTCCAAATTGAAGTGCCTCCGATACCCGAATCAAATAAACCTATTGGTTTTGTACTACTCATAAAACAAATGTAAAAAAAAAACTGCACTAAATTTTAGCGCAGTTTTTTAAAAATTATTGTGTGTGATTAGAATTTTAATTCTTTTTTCACATCTTCGAATAGGTTTGGACCATCAGCTAAAATTAAGCTAGCAGAATCCATTACATATTGGTATCCTTTTGCTTTAGCTACTTTGATGATTGCTGCTTTAGCTTTATCCATGATAGGCTTAACAATTTCCATTTCTTTATCTTGTAATTGTTTTTGAGCAGAATCTCTATACTGTTGGATACGTTGACCCATATCTTGCATTTCTTTAGCACGAGTTTCGTTTGCAGTTTCAGTTTGAGTAGATGCTTCAGCTTCGTATTTTTTCATTTTTGTTTGGTATTCAGTTACCATTGTAGAATATTCACCGTCAAAAGTTTTGCTTAATTTTTCTAACTGTGCTTTTGCAGATGTCATTTCTGGCATTTTTGACAATAAATCATTTACATCTATATGAGCTGTCTTTGCTTGAGCATTCATTTGGCTTGCCCCTAACATCATTACTGCTGCAATAAGTAAAGTTTTAATCTGTTTCATCATTTTTAGTATTAGTGTAATTAATTTCTAATTTTTGTTCTCTGTTAATTTTTTTTAGTCTCTTTTGCTTTTTTAGCTGCTGCTTCCCTTTCTTCTTGTACTTTCTTTTTTTTCTCTTCTAAAGCTTTTTTTCTTGCTTCAAATGCTTTTTTATTATCTTCGATAGTTTTAAGTCTAGCAGTTTCACGCGCAGCTTTTATTGAATCTAAATCAGCTTTTTTATTCTCAATTTTATTGAAATTTTCTAATTGTTTATCCGTTTCTGGTTTTTTTGTAGAAGTAGAATCAATTGTTGTGCCAGTTTTCTTTCCGCTACGTTCTTCAAGTAATTTTTTTCTTTTTTCCTCGTATTCTTTTTTCTTTTGAGCGGCAGTATTTCTACGGTCTTCAATTGTTTTTTCTCGCAAAGCCTTTTTCTCATCTAAAATTCTTTGTCTTTCTGCTAATGCAGGATTATCGGCAACTTCGTCTTGTTTTTCTTGTTTTTCTTCAAGAGCTTTACGTTTTTTATTGCTAAGTTCTTCTCTTTTTTCAGCTCTAGTAATTACTCTAACAATTTGATCACTTATGTCAAATCTTTTAGCCGAAAAAAGCATTGTCATATCTGATGATTTGTCAAAAATAAAATCATATTGTTTAGCTTCAGCGATATCTTGAACAGCATTAAAAACTTGATCTTGTACTGGTTTTATAATTGATTCTTTTTGTACAGCTAAATCACCTCGAGGACCAAATCTTTTTTGTTGGTAGTCAATTAGATCAGCTTCAAGAAATTTAATTTCACCTTCTCTTTCTTCAATCAATTCTTTTGTAAGGAGCGCTTTTTCATTTTTAAGCCCTTCTTTAAGTTTAGAAATTTCATTCTTCTTAACTTCTATGTCTTGTTTCCATTTTTGAGCTTTTTGCTCTAGTTGTGAAGCTGCTTCTTTGTAGTCTGGAACATTTTCAAGGATATAATCCATATCGATATATCCAATCTTTACACCTGCTTTACTTTGAGCGTTTGAATGAACGGCTACAATAGCAATAAAGAATAAAATTATTTTTTTCATAAAACAGTATTTAAATGTTCAAAGACTATTCAAATATAATTAAAATTGTTGACCAATGATGAAATGTGTTTCCCATCCATTTTTAACTGTTGTTCCAGGAACTGCATCAAAACCGTGTCCAAAATCGATTCCTAATAATCCAAAGGCTGGCATAAAGACTCTTAATCCTACACCTGCTGAACGCTGTAAGTTGAATGGATTATATTTTTTAAAGTCTGGGTATGCCGTACCTGCTTCTAAAAACGTTAACGCATAAATAGATGCTGCTTGTTTTAATGTAATAGGATAACGTAATTCTAATGTGAATTTATTGTATACAGTGGCGCCAATTTGTTCTCCATTTGAATTTATAGGTGTTAAAGAGTTGTTAGGGTAACCTCTCAACTGAATTGTCTCTCTACCGTCCATAGAATAATTTGCCATTCCGTCACCACCTAAATAAAAACGCTCAAAAGGAACCAATCCTCGATTTTTGTCATAGGCACCCATAAAACCAAATTCTCCTAATGTGCGTAGCGTAAGTTTCTCATAGATTGGTGTAAACCATTCTGCTTTAAATTTAATTTTATAATACTCCAACCAGTTAAATTTCTTCTGATCAACTTTTGCTTGATCCACTGCTGCATTTGCTGGGTCATTAACTTTGTTTCCATTTGCATCAATGTAATCGCCAATATTAACAATGTTTCCATTAGCATCTTCCTCTATATAATAAAGACTTTTCAATTTATAGTCTGGTAGATTTTTTAGGTTTCCATAATCAACACCATTGAATAATGAGTATGGTAATGTAAACTTTCCACTTAAACTAAATTCTGATCCGTATGTAGGGAAGATAGGGTTAAGACCTTTGTTGTTTCTACTTAATCCTATTGTATAAGATAAGTTTCTTGAGCTTCCGTTACCAAAAGTAAAAAGTCCTATGTTGTAATTTTTTAAGTCATAATGTTGATAAGCTATGGCTTGTGATAATACAAAGAAATCATCTGGAACTTTTAATCTTTTTGCTAAACCTATTGAAGTTGTAAAGATGTTAAAACTTTTAGTTTTGTCTACTCTTCCTGTTGCAAAATTGTTTGAATATTGTGTGCTGTAAGAAATTGACCCTGAGAATTGTATTGGTTTTTTACCTCCAAACCATGGTTCAGAAAATGAGAAACTATAAGTTCTAAAATAAGTACTTGCTTGAAGTCTTAAAGATAATTTTTGACCGTCACCCATAGGGAGAGGTTTGTAAGCATCTTTTTTGAAGATATTGGACATTGCAAAGTTATTAAATGATAATCCCAATGTGCCAATGAAACCTCCTCCGCCATAACCCCCTTGAAGTTCAATTTGACTAGCTCCTTTTTCTACTAAATTATATTTGATATCTACAGTTCCAGCAGCTGGGTCAACATTTTCAAAATCTGGTTTGATTGCTTCAGGATCAAAAAAGCCTAATTGACCAAGTTCACGTATTGTTCTAACTAGTGTTTCTTTACTATAAACATCACCAGGCTTGGTGCGTAATTCGCGATAAATTACTTTGTCGTTTGTTTTATCATTTCCTACAACAGATATTTTATTAAAATATGCTAAAGGACCTTCTACAATTCTGATTTCCATATCAATAGTGTCATTAGCAGTACTAACTTCTACTGGGTTGATATTTGAGAATAAATAACCATTGTTTTGGTATAGGTTAGTTAAATCGTCTCCGTCTGGTTTTGATTGATCTGAAATTCGTTTTTGTAATAAGATACCATTATAAACATCTCCTTTGTTTATTCCAAGTTGTCTGTTCAAGTATGTATCACTGTAAACGGTGTTTCCTAAAAAGTCAATTTTACCAAAGTAGTATTTTTTTCCTTCTTCAATGTTTAGTTTTATAGTTACATTGTTTTTTTCTTTATTGTAGTTTACAGTATCATATTTAACACGTGCATCTCTAAAACCATTTTCTTTGTACTTGTCTACTATAGTACCTAAGTCTTCCTTGTATTTTTCTTTTATGTATTTTGAAGATTTGAAAACATTAAGTAAACCTTTTCTGAAAAACCCTTTTTGTTTAGTGTTTTTCATAGCATTTCTAATTTTTGCATCGGTAAGTTGCGAATTACCCTCAACAATGATTTTTTTGATTCTAACTTTTCTGCCTTTATCAACATTTACAAGCATGTTAACGTGGTTTATTGTCGCTGTATCTTCAATAGTTGTTATATGAACTTTTGTGTTAAAGTACCCCTCTTTTTTATATTTATTCTCAATATAATATTTAGTGGTTGTAATTAAATTTTCATTTACAATTTTTTCAGGTGTTAGACTGTTGTCTTTTATTAATTTTTCAACAGCTCCTTTTTTAACACCAACAATTTTAACTTCCTTCAATTTTGGAAGTTCTGTTAAATGTAAATTTAAAGAGATACTATCTCCTTCTATTTTGTCTACAAAAAAGTTTACGTCATTATATAAGCCTAAACGCCAAAGTTTTTTTATAGAGTTACTGATTTCCTCTCCAGGTACAGTTATTCTTTGTCCTTTTTCAAGTCCAGCGAAAGTAACAATGGTTTGTTCGTTATAAGTTACTTTTCCTGTAACGGATACCTTTTTTAATATGTAAGATTTACCATCTTCAAAAGATAGTCTGTCTTGAGCATTTGTATTGATTGAATGACCTAAAAATATGAATAACAGCATTAATTTAACGCTGTTTTTAATACTTAATAAATTATTTAATTTGTTCACTTGTTTTTCCAAATCTGCGTTCTCTTTTTTGATAGCTAATAATTGCTTCATATAAATGCTCTTCTTTAAAATCAGGCCACAATACATCTGTAAAGTAAAATTCGGCATAGGCAATTTGCCAAAGCAAAAAATTACTGATGCGATGCTCACCACTTGTTCTTATTACTAAATCTACATCTGGTAAGTTGTGTGTGTAAAGATGATTATTTAATATGGATTCGTCAATACCATCAATTGAAATTATATTATTTTTAACTTTATCTGATATTTTTTTAACAGCATTTAAGATTTCCTCCCTTGAGCCATAACTTAGAGCCAAAGTAAGAGTCATTCTTGAGTTGTTTTTTGTCTTTTCGATTACTTCCGCTAATTCCTTTTGTACTCCTTTTGGTAAGGTTTCAAGATTGCCAATAGAATTAAGCCTTATATCATTTTTGATTAAGGTTTCTAATTCTTTCTTAAGAGAAGAAATAAGAAGCTTCATTAATGTATCTACTTCTAATTTAGGTCTGTTCCAGTTTTCTGTAGAAAAAGCATAAAGAGTAAGGTTTTCTATCCCTAGTTTTGCACAAGCTTCAACTGTAGTTCGCACAGATTTTGTACCATTTTCATGCCCAAAAGCACGTAGCATTCCTTGTTGTTTGGCCCAACGACCGTTACCGTCCATAATAATGGCCAGATGCTTAGGTAGGTTTTCTGTGTTAATTTTGTTTAATAAGCTCATTTTTATTCGTCAGCACAAAAGCAAGGTTTTTGCCCAAATGTGTATGTTAATGTTGCTCCGGTAAATACGTACCAGTCGTTACTATTTGTGTTTCCAAAAGCATGTTGCTTTAGGCTGTTGTTTTTAGGAAAACTACCATCGATATCATCAGTAAATGTATATCTCGCTCCACTTTCAATTCCTAAAACAAAACTGTCAGAAATTTTCATTTTTACACCAACAATCATTGGCAATGCAAATTTACCTTTGTTGTCTTCGTTATAATATTTTTTATTAATTACATATAAGTTGTCAGCTAAAAAATAACTAACTCCAGTTGATATATAAGGTGTTGCAAAAAAGCCAGTTTGGTGTAAGTCGAAATCAAAAAAATCAAATTCGAAACCAGCCGAAAATTCTGTGATAGTATTCTTGAACTGCAACCCTCTTTCTTTTCTTCCGTCTACTTCAGAATCCAAATCGTTTCCTGAAATTTTAGCTTGAATAACTGATGCTCTCCATGAAAATCGTGGGCTTTTATTCCATCTGTACAAAATACCAAAAGCAGGTTCGTTTGGAGCTATATAATTGGTTTTTCCTACATCACCAATGAAATTACTGCCACCACCAAAAACGCCTAATTCGTGAATTTGTGACTGTGCAATATTATATGCTAATAATAAGGTAATTATGTAAAAAAAGTTCTTCATTTTTATAACAGGTTGCAAATATACTAATTATGGGCACTTAACAAAGTAAAACTTTCATTCAAGGATAAAAGTTCTATATTTTATTCAAGTTAAACGAAAAAGTAAGCTTCGTAGTATTTAATATAGTTTTAATTACGTTTGTCTTGCCCAAAAAGAAGTTTGTTTCTTAGTGTTTTTAGAAAAGTTTCTTCTGGAATCTCTACCATGTTTATTTTGAATGGTGTTTTCTTAATTGTCAATACTGATTCATTTTTTACCGAAGCAATTCTTGAATCCAGAGAAACTAAATAATTTTCTTCTCTTCCTGATACCACTAATTTTAAAGTTGTGTTGTCGGGAATGACTAAAGGTCTTGCGTTAAGATTATGTGGGGCAATTGGTGTTATCACAAGGCTTGTAGCGTCTGGAGTTAAAATGGGACCTCCACAACTCATAGAATATCCTGTAGATCCTGTTGGAGTTGAAATTATAACGCCATCGGCCCAATATGATGTAAGATATTCGTTGTTTAAATAAGTTTCAATAGTAATCATCGATGCAGTGTCTTTACGACTCACGGTGATTTCATTCATGGCAAAATTTAAATCACTTATGACATCAATTTTTGGAGTGCCACTTAGACTAAGTAATGTTCTTTTTGAGATTTTATACTCTTTTTTAATAATGAGTTTTAAAATTTTCTCAATATTTTCTTGTTGAACATTAGCTAAAAAACCTAGGCGCCCAGCATTAATGCCTAAAATTGGAATACCTGATTTTCTCACATATGTGACTGCTCTCAAAAATGTACCGTCACCACCAACACTTAAAAGCATATCATATGACTTATCTAAATCTTTGTATGATGAGAAAGTAGGTAAATCAATAGTTATCGCTTTGTTGTCTTGAAGTATTTTTAAAAAATTAGATTCTATCGTGAAATCTACTTTATTGATTTCTAAGAAATGTAAAAGTCGCTCCATTATGGGCGAAGTAGTGTTTTGATAAAATTGTCCAAAAATCGCTACTTTCATAAATTACATATTAAGGTATCGGTCTAAATAGTCAGAGCGTTCTTTTAAAGTTTTTAAATAATCATCTTCTTGATGTTCAGAGATTATTTCATATTCATAACGGCGAAAAGTTTGAATGATCTCGTTTATTCCTCCTTCAGCAATTTTAATAGTGATTTGAACTTTTTCTGTATCTGTATTAGATAAAAATGCGCCTAATAATTTTGCGTTATTCCCTTCTATAATTTGTGAAATTTGGCTAAATGAATAGTCGTTTATGTCTTTTTCTACTATGATAACAGCACCTAATTCTTTTAAGAAAGGAGTCTCATTAAACACCTTAATTACATCTTCAAGTTCATAATAACCAATAAAGTTGTTTTGCTCATCAAGAACTGGTAATACAGTTGTTTCATTTTTAGCAAAATCATCTAAAACATCTAGTAAAACTGAATATTTTCTTGTAAAGAAGCCTTCAAAAGAATATTTGTAATCGACTAATTTTTTTGAAGAGTCAAAATTTTCTACATCTTCTGAAGATACACTACCAATAAAAATACCATTTTCTAAAACTGGAAAATGTGAAAAAGGCAAGTCAAGAAAAAAATCCTGAGCAACAGCAATACTTTCTTGTATATCCAGAGGTTTTAAATCTTGAGTAATATAGTCAGATAAATTGGTCATAATGAATTGTAGTAATCTTCTGCAAAATAATTAAAAAATAAGATAACAGCCTTGTATAAGTTCGTATTTTTGTCGAATCATATAAAAATGACGTCAAAATGACACATAATAATTGTAAGTTAAGCGTAAATATTAATAAAATTGCGACTTTGCGAAATTCACGTGGAGGAAATACACCAAGTGTAATTGAGGCTGCAAAAAAAATTCAAGGTTTTGGGGCACATGGAATAACAATTCATCCACGTCCTGACGAAAGACATATTCGTTATCAAGATGCTCGTGATTTAAAAGATGTAGTTTACACCGAATATAATATTGAAGGTAATCCGCAACACAATTTCATAGATTTAGTATTAGAATGTAAGCCTACGCAAGTTACGCTTGTGCCAGATGCAATTGGTGCATTGACTTCTAATGCTGGGTGGGATACGATTAAAAATCAATCGTATTTGAAAGAAGTAATTGCTGAATTTAAAAGAAACGGGATTCGAACTTCTATCTTTGTTGATCCTATTTTGGAAATGGTTGAAGGAGCTAAAGAAACTGGGACTGATCGAATAGAGTTATATACAGAAGCATTTGCACACGAATATGGTTTGGGAAATAAGAATGGAATTTTGCCTTATGTTGAAGCAGCAAAATTAGCTAATGAATTAGGATTAGGAATTAATGCTGGTCATGATTTGAGTTTAGATAATATTGAATTTTTCAACAAGAATATTCCTGGACTAATGGAAGTTTCCATAGGTCATGCTTTAATTTCTGAATCATTGTATCTAGGTTTAGAAAATGTCGTTAATATGTATTTGCAAAAACTAAAATAATATGTTGCTGCATTCAAATATAGTAGGAGAAGGAAAGCCTCTATTGATTATTCATGGGTTTCTTGGTATGTCTGATAATTGGAAAACTCTGGCTTCACAATATGCTGAACAAGGATTTCAAGTGCATGCGTTAGATTTACGTAACCATGGGAAAAGTTTCCATTCAAATGATTGGGGGTATGATTTTATGGTTAAGGATGTTGTAGAATACTGCCAATATCATCAATTAAAAAATATAGATGTTATTGGGCATTCTATGGGAGGGAAAGTAGTGATGTTACTTGCTACAAATTATCCTCAATTGGTAGATAAATTAGTTGTGGCAGATATTGGTCCAAAGTTTTACGCGCCACATCATCAAACCATTTTAGCATCATTAAATGCTGTTGATTTTTCTAAAAAGCCTTCTCGAGCTGAAGCTGAAGAAATTGTTTCGGGTTATATTCATGATTTTGGAACACGTCAGTTTTTGTTGAAGAATTTATATTGGGTTGAGCCTGGGCAATTAGGTTTTAGGTTTAATTTGAAAGTCTTCACTGAAAATACTTCAGTAATTGGTGATGCGTTACCATTTGAAAACCATTTTGATAAAGAAACATTGTTTTTAAGAGGTGATAAATCAGATTATATTTTGGATGCTGATTTTGAAACTATTTATCATCATTTTCCAAAAGCTGAAATAGAAACCGTTTCTAATGCAGGACACTGGCTTCATGCCGAAAATCCAAAAGAATTTTTTGAAAAAACGATACATTTTTTAAAGAACTAACTCAAAATAAAATTTAAAATGAACTTATTAAAAAAACTACTTATTTCGACAATCATAGTGTTATTATTGTCCTATTTTCTAAAGCCTGGTGTTCAGGTTGATAATATTACAACTGCATTAATAGTAGCTGTTGTTTTGGGACTTTTAAATACTTTTGTAAAACCAGTTTTGGTGTTTTTTACCCTTCCTATTACTTTTTTCACATTGGGATTGTTTCTTTTAGTAATTAATACTGTGATGGTTTACACTTGTGATTATTTAGTAGACGGATTTGAGGTAAATAGCTTCCTTACAGCAATGCTTTTTAGTATTCTATTGTCGGTTTCGCAATGGATACTTTATAAGTTTATAAAGGATTAATATTTAGACGGTTAATTTTTTTTCAGTTAAAAATTAGCTTTTTCAAGGATTTCAAGAACTCACTTTAATGCAATAATTTAAGTGTTAGAATCTGTAAAGTGAGTTTCAGTTAAATAAAATTTGTTGGGTGGTATAAATTATGTAATTTTGCCACCCAAATTTAGTATGTAAAAAACGTATATAATGAATATTACAAAAACCAATATCGATGCGTTAAACGCAGTGGTAACTGTAGAAGTTGCAAAAAATGATTACGCTGATAATGTAGAGAAAGTTTTGCAGAACTACCGTAAAAGTGCTAACATTCCTGGTTTTAGAAAAGGAGCTGTGCCAATGTCTTTAGTAAAAAAACAATACGGTAAAGCAGTTTTAGCTGAGGAAGTTAATAAAGTATTACAAGAAAACTTAAACAAATACTTAGTTGATGAGAAGTTAGATATTTTAGGAAATCCATTACCTAAATTCACTGAAGATTTCAACTGGGAAGCTGAAGATTTTAAATTTGAATTTGAATTAGGTTTAGCACCTCAATTTGATGTTAAATTAGAGGGTAAAAACAATTTAACATATTTCAAAATTGTTGCTGATGACAAAATGCTAGATGAGCAAGTTGTGAGAATTCAAAAACAATTTGGTAAAATGATTTCTAAAACAGAAGTTGCAGAAGGAGATGATATCAGAGGAACTTTTGTTAATGAAGAAAAAGGGATCAATGCACCTGCGCAAATCACTTTGGATATTTTCAAAAGTAAAGCAGCGGTTAAAGCATTCATTGGTAAAAAAGCTGGTGATGTTGTAACTGTTTCGACAAAAGGTTTGTTTGATGATGATCACAAATTAATGGATTATTTACAAGTTGGCCACGATGATGTTCACGGTTTAGATATCAATGTTGATTTCAAAATCGAAGAAGTAACAACTAGCGAGCCAGCAGAATTAAACCAAGAATTATTCGATAAATTATTTGGTGCTGGAAATGTATCTTCTGTAGAAGATGTTAAAGCGAAAATTAAAGAAGATGCTGAAAAGCAATTTGCTCAACAAGCAGATCAAAAATTCTACAACGACGCTACAACTTTCTTAATTGAGAACAACCAAGTAGAATTGCCAGCAGCATTTTTGAAAAGATGGATTCAAACAGTAGGTGAAAAACCACTTTCTGCTGAAGAAGCTGAAGCAGAGTACAGCAAATCTGAAAATGGTTTGCGTTACCAACTAATTGAAAGTAAAATCATTACTGACAATAATTTACAAATCAACTTTGATGAATTAAAAGCTTATGCTGCTGATATCATTAAAAAACAAATGGCACAGTTTGGTCAAACAAATCCAACAGATGCTGATGTTGATGGAATTGTTGCACGTGTAATGTCTAATCAAGACGAAGTACGTCGCATGTCAGAACAAGTTATGAGCGAAAAAATGCTTAACTTGTTTAAAGATAAATTTAATGCTAAAACAAAAGAGGTTTCTTACGAGCAGTTTGTTAAAGAAATGTACGGAGAATAATCGTTAAAAAATCATTATATTTGAGCGTCAGATTTTAAATTTGACGCTTTTTTTATAAAGACAAAATGGCATATTTTAAAAAAGGTACGAAATTTGCTACATTGTCTATGATTTAGATATACAACCTCTTAAATACGCCAAAATGAATTACGGTAAAGAATTTAAAAAGTTTGCTACAAAGCACCACGGAGTAAATAGTATGTACTATGACAAGATTGTTGGTAGTATGACTCCTTATATTATAGAAGAACGTCAATTAAATATTTCACAATTGGACGTTTTTTCACGCTTAATGATGGACAGAATTATCTTTCTTGGAACAGGGGTAGATGATTATATGGCTAATATCATTCAAGCGCAATTATTGTTTTTAGAAAGTGTTGATGCTTCTAAAGATATTCAAATTTACATTAACTCTCCAGGAGGAAGTGTATATGCAGGTCTAGGAATCTATGATACCATGCAGTACATCAAGCCTGATGTGGCAACTATTTGTACAGGAATGGCAGCGTCTATGGGAGCGGTTTTATTGTGTGCTGGTGCAGAAGGTAAACGTTCGGCATTACCACATTCAAGAGTAATGATTCATCAACCATCAGGAGGAGCACAAGGTGTGGCAACTGATATGGAAATCAACTTAAAAGAAATGTTGAAATTAAAAGACGAATTGTACCAGATTATCGCAAAACATTCAAAGCAATCGTTCGATAAGGTTTATAAAGACAGTGAACGCGATTATTGGATGATTGCCGATGAAGCAAAAGAATACGGAATGATTGACGAAGTTTTAAGAAGATAATTTTAAAATTTCAAAATAACAGAGTAGCCGAGTAACATAACTTGTGTCTTACAAATTTGTAACTTTGCGCTTTTCAACTCAAAATAATGGCAAAAGAAATATTAGAATGTTCTTTCTGCGGAAGAAAGAAACCTGAAACCAACCTTTTAATTGCAGGTATCAATTCACACATCTGTGATCGTTGTATTGAGCAAGCTCATGGAATTGTTTTGGAAGAAATTAAAGCAAGTGGTGTTGCTAAAAACACTACTGATTTAGTGCTGCAAAAACCAAAAGAAATTAGAGCTTTTCTTGATAAATATGTAATTGGACAGGAACAAACGAAAAAGGTGATGTCTGTTGCGGTATATAATCATTACAAAAGATTAATGCAACAAGATCATGGTGATGATGTAGAAATTGAAAAAAGCAACATTATCATGGCTGGACAAACAGGTACTGGTAAAACATTAGTAGCAAAGACAATTGCAAAAATGCTTGATGTGCCTTTAGCAATTGTTGATGCAACGGTTTTAACGGAAGCAGGTTATGTTGGGGAAGATGTAGAAAGCATTTTAACTAGATTATTACAGGCTGCTGACTATGATGTTCCAAAAGCAGAAAGAGGAATTGTGTTTATTGATGAAATAGATAAAATTGCTCGTAAAAGCGATAATCCTTCAATTACTAGAGATGTTTCTGGTGAGGGTGTTCAACAAGCTTTATTGAAATTACTGGAAGGTACAGTTGTAAACGTTCCACCTAAAGGAGGTAGAAAGCATCCAGACCAAAAATTTGTTGAGGTAAATACTAAGGATATTTTATTTATTGCTGGTGGTGCATTTGATGGTATTGAGCGTATTATTTCTAAGCGTTTAAACCGTCAAGCAATGGGATTTAGTGCTTCTAAGGAGACAGATAAAATAGATGAAACTAATTTATTAAAATATATTATTCCAAAAGACATTAAAGAATTTGGGTTAATTCCTGAAATCATTGGTCGTTTGCCAGTTTTAACACACATGGATCCTCTAGATAGAGAAACATTGCGTGCTATTTTGACAGAGCCTAAAAATGCTTTAATTAAGCAATACAAAAAACTATTTGCAATGGATGCAATCGATTTTTCGATTACTGATGAAGCTTTAGATTTTATTGTAGATAAAGCCTTAGAATATAAATTGGGAGCAAGAGGATTACGTTCATTGTGTGAAGCAATTTTAACAGACGCTATGTATGAGTTCCCTGGATCTGATGAAAGCGAGTTACATATAGATAAACATTATGTTGAAGAAGCTTTGACAAAAAATTTATTAAAACGTCTAGAAATAGCATCATAAAAAAATCCCGCTTTTGGCGGGATTTTTTAGTTAAATTATTATTGATATTATTGCAACAAAAGTAACTGTTCTAAATAATCACGGTTATTAGAAAGTCTTGGAATTTTATGCTGTCCTCCAAGTTTGTCCTGATTTTTTAACCAATCATAAAATAGATTTTCACGAGCAATATTTATGGTTAATGGATTTAGCGTCATGTTGTTGTATCGCTTTGCTTCGTAATCAGAATTTAATGCCTGAATGTTTTCATCCAGTAATTGACTAAACTTAGATAAATCGTCTGGTTGTTTTCTAAATTCAATTATCCATTCATGAGCCCCTTTTTGCTTACCACTCATAAAAACTGGAGCTACAGTATAGTCTACTACTTCAGAATTGGTAGTTTTACATGTTTTGGCTAACGCTTGATCTGTATTTTCAATCATTAATTCTTCACCAAAAACATTAATGTGATGCTTGGTTCTTCCAGTAACTTTTATGCGATAAGGTTTAAGAGAAGTAAAGCGAACAGTGTCACCTATAAGATAACGCCATAAACCAGAATTGGTTGTTATAACAACCGCATAATTTTTATTTAATTCGACTTCGGCAAGACGTATGGTTTTTTGATGAGGTGTACCAAAGGTATCCATTGGAATAAACTCATAAAAAATTCCATAATCAAGCATCAACAATAAGTCGTTTGAATTGTTTAAATCCTGAATAGCAAAGAAACCTTCCGAAGCATTATAAATTTCATAATACTTAAAGTCATTTTTAGGTAAAATGTTTTTGTATTGTTCTCTGTATGGATCAAAACTTACGCCACCATGAAAGTACACTTCTAAATTTGGCCAAACTTCAAATAAATTTGTTTTACCAGTTTCTTCAAGTACTTTATTTAGTAAAACCATCATCCATGAAGGAACGCCAGCAAAACTAGTCACATTTTCGTTTTTTGTTTCATTAACAATCGCCATTAATTTGGTTTCCCATTCGCTCATTAATGATGTTTTGTTGCTTGGCGTACTACTAAATTCGGCCCAAAAAGGCATGTTGTCAATTAGAATTGCAGATAAATCTCCAAAAAAGGTATTGTTGTCTTCATACAATTGTTTACTACCTCCAAGTCTTAAACTCTTGCCAGTAAATAATTGTGATTCTTCATTATTGTTTAGATATAGACAAAGTAAATCTTTACTGGCCTTGTAATGGCAATCTTCAAGGGCTTGACCGCTTACAGGAATAAATTTACTTTTAGCATTTGTAGTTCCGCTTGACTTGGCAAACCATTTTATTGGTTCGTTCCAAAAAACATTTTGTTCGCCCTTGCGTGTTCTTTCTATAAAAGGTTCTAAATCTTCATATGTAGAAATAGGAACTCTCTCCTGAAAGGTATGATAGCTTTTTACAGATTCAAAATCATATTGCTTACCTAATACTGTATTTTCGGCTAAACGAATTAAATTTATAAGTAATTCTTCCTGTACTTCATTAGGGTATTTTAAAAACAACTCTATTTCATGAATACGTTGTTTTAAAACCCAAGAGGCAATAGAATTTATTATAGGTAGAGGCATTTTTAAATTATGATTTTAACGTTATGAATTATAACTTTACCAAAAATAGAAATTAAATATAAAATATAAAATCTAAATAACAGATGATTTACGAAGGAGTTTTAACAAAAATGCAAACCGAATTTGGTAATCCTATTCAGTATTATTTGGTGTTTGAAAATAGTTTTTTGAATGTAAATCAATTACTTGGAAAGGAATTAGAAATTTCATTTCAAGGTTATCAATGTTTAGAATGTGGTAAAAAGAAAAAAATATTTCGTCAAGGATTTTGTTATGACTGTTTTATGGGAAGCGCTTCGGCAGGAGATTGGATCATGAAACCCGAATTGAGTACAGCTCATTTGGATATAGAAGATCGTGATTTAGAGTACGAAAAAAGGGTTCAGTTACAGCCTCATATTGTGTATTTGGCCGTTTCGAGCGAAGTAAAAGTAGGAGTGACAAGAAAAACACAAGTTCCTACTCGCTGGATAGATCAAGGAGCAGAACAAGCTATTCCTATTGTTGAAGTCCCTAATCGTTATTTAGCAGGAATTACTGAGGTTGCTTTAAAAGATCATTTTACAGATAAAACACATTGGCAAAAAATGCTAAAAAATGAAATTCTTAAAACAGATTTGTTCGAAGAAAGGCTAAAAGTAAAAAAATGGTTGCCTAAAGAAGTCGAAGAATTTTTTGAAAGCACCAAAGAAGAACTTTTCGAGATGCATTATCCAGTAGTAAATTATCCTGCCAAAGTAGCAAGTTTAAATTTAGATAAATCACCTGTATATTCTGGTAAATTATCTGGTATAAAAGGGCAGTATCTTATTTTTGAGGATGGTACCGTTTTTAATATTCGAACGTTTGAGGGATATGTTGTAAAAATTGATATATAATAAAAAAGCTCCTTTTGAGGAGCTTTTTTATTATGGAGTCTGCTGTGCAGGCTTTTTCTTTTTAAATAACCCGTCCAACACTTGATTTGCAGTATTTTTTATCGCATCTTTTTTAGGATCTGCAGTTTTTGTTGTATCTGCTGTATTCTTTTTACCGCCTCCTAAAATGTTAGATAATGCACCTGTGCCTTGATTTAGTAACTTGTCTTTTTGCATTTGTACAATTTGTGAAGCCAAGTTTGTTGTTGCTTGCTTCATGTCAGTACTAATTTTTGGACTTTTAAAATTTCCAGTCATTAATGCAGTAACAGGAACACTTTCTATTTTAGCCTGATCAGCTGGCGTTAATTTGCTTAATAGTTTATTTACTTCACCGCCTAGATATTTTGCTGGCACATCCATTTTGATGTTGTATTTCATGCTTTGGTCAAAGCCATGTGCTCCTCCAACTTCTGCAGTGATATCTTGATATTTAATTTTGAAAGGTTTTACAACTACTTTTCCTTCATCAAATGAAATGGCCGCTTTAATATCATTTAAATTCAATTTTTTTAAGTCTATAAACTTAAATTGAGAAGTCAACGCAGTTAACATTTCTGAATTGTTTGAATTTACAGTTGTTGATAACAATTGTCCCAATAAATCTCCTGTAAGTGTAGATAAAACTGGCGTCATTTCTACAGCGTCAAGATTACCGTTAAGTTTTATGTTAGAGTTTAATTTACCACTTACGGCACCTGCTATTGGGGCAATGGCTTTAAGCATGTCTAATTGTGTGAATGATTTTCCAATATCAACTTTGTCTAGGTTTAGATTCATATTGAATTTAGGTGTTTTTTCTTTGGTAGAAACTACACCATTAAATCCTATTTGACCATCAAAAATATTTGTTTTTACATCCTGAAGCGTTACTGCCTGATCACGAATAATCATTTTTCCAGAAACTTGTTTTAATGTAAGATTGTCATAAACAACAGTGTTTGCTTTTGCTGATATTGCACAATCTAAAAATGCTGGAATTTTTACAGCTTCTTTTTTTGCACCACTTCCTGAACCTGATTTTGAAGAAGATTCTTCAGCTGGTTTTTTAGCAGTTGATGAAGCAGGTTCCATGAAATCAGCAACTAAAAACTGATTGGAATTCATGTTGAAATTACCTTTCAGGATTTGATTTCTGAATAAGAAACCATAGAAGTTGTCTAATGTTCCATTTACATGAATGTCGGACCCTCCAGTTTTCATGTCTAATTGATTCAGTTTTATTTGGCTAGTATTGAAAGCTACAGCTGCTTTCTGAATTTGAACTGGTTTAGCCATTTCTGGTCCGGCATAATTAAAACCAGTCAAAGTCATCATTCCAGAATTTTGAATATTTTGATACTGACTTTTTTCTACAGATTGCATATCGAACTTAGTCGTTACATCAGCATTTAAAATTCCTGATAAAGGTTGGTCTAACTTAACTGGGTAAGCTTTAGAAAAATTAGAAAGGTTAATGGTTCCTTTTAATGAAGCATTTACCAAGGCGTTTGTCATGGCATTTCTAATATTTGCTTTCGCACTAAATACGTCTTGGTCTATTTTGAACGAAAGTTGATCTAAGTTCACATAAGTGTCTGCTATTAATCCTGTTTCATTGATGATTTTAGTATCAATTACGATGTTTTGCACTGATTTTGGTAAATCAGGATATTGGAAAGAAGCATTGTTTGATGCAATTGCAATGTTGAATTTAGGAACAGTATTGTCAGTAAGTTGACCTTTTACTTTTCCGTTTACAGTAAAATCCCCAGATGTTTTTACAGTTTCGATATTACTTGCATAAGCAGAAGGAATTAATCCTAAAAAGTTTTTAAATGAAGAAGTGGGGGTTTTAAAAGTTAAGTCATACTCCTGACCTTCTTCTAAAAGTTGAATGAATCCATTAAATTCTAACGGAAGTTCGTTAATCTTCGCTTTGTTATCTTTAAAAGTATATTTGCTTTTCTTTAAATCTATTCCCAAAACAGCATCAAGACTAATGGCTACATTTTTCATGTAGTTCATTTTATCCATGTCTAACGATATTTTAGTTGTCGATTTTGTATCTAAATCTAAAACTTCAGAAGCAAAATTTCCTTTTCCAGTATGGTTCAATTCGCTTAAAACTAATTTGATTTTAGAACGTTCATCATAATATTTGAATTTGAAATTTTCAACTTCATAATTCTGGATGTTCATAGAGAAAGGTTTACTTTCTTTAGTTTCTTCTTTTGGTTTATTATCCTTAATTGCGATGTCGAAATTTCCAACGCCATCCTTGTTAAAAAGAATATTAGCTTTTCCTTTTTTAACCGAAATAGCTTTTAAGGTCATTGGTTCATTTTCGCCGTTAAATAATTCGGCAACCGACATTTGAAGGTTTAATTCCTCAAAAGCAACTAAAGTATCACCAACAAAAGGTGCTTTGTTTATGATGATAAGTTTTTCAATCCCCACGTTTGCATTAGGGAAGTTTTTAAATAAACTCAAAGTAGCGTCATCAAAAGTTACCTTGGCATCAACATTTTCATTGATGCTTTGCTCGATTTTAGCTTTTATCTGATCTTTAAAAAATATAGGGATTGCTGCTAAACTTACTATTGTAACTAATAGAAAAATGCCTATGCCTATTAAAATTTTCTTTTTCATTGCTATTGAATTTATGTTTTAGAAATGGGTGTTCAATGTAACTCTTCTTACAAAAATACTATTTATCATGTATTTGATGTGTAAAGTTTTCATAAAAAAATCCGTCCTAAATATAGAACGGATTTAAAAGTTGAATAGTATTAGTTTAGTTGATATTTACTTCGAAAGGCATAATGGCTTGCACACCTTTTTTAGAATTTAGACTTTTAATGTTTTGAATCATTTGGTAGTTTTCTTCACCTAGTTCTTCTTTTAGTAGCGTTTCAGTCGATTGGAAAAGTCCTAAAGAGCTAAAGAAACCATTGCCTCCAAAGAAAGAGTCAATATCCTTTTCATATTCTGGATAATCTACCGTTGCATAATCTTTTACATTAACTAATGATGCTGCATATGCAATGGCATCGTCCATTCCTCCAATTTTATCTACCAATCCCAGTTTTAAAGCATCGGTTCCACTCCAAACTCTACCTTGAGCAATAGCATCTACTTGCTCAAATGTCATTTTACGACCAGCAGCAACTCTTGATACAAATGTTTTGTAAATACTTTCTACACCTTCTTGAGTAAAGTTTTTAAAATCATTATCTATTGGTTGGAATGGGTCATATCCACCAGCGTTTTTATGCGTTTCTACCATTTCAGAGTTGAATCCGTATTTTGAAGCAATACCGTGGAAATTAGGTAACATTCCAAAAACCCCTATCGAGCCTGTGATTGTTGATGATTCTGCGAAAATTTTATTAGCATTACATGAAATGTAATAACCTCCTGAAGCGGCTAAATTACCCATGGAAACAACCACTGGTTTCACTTTTTTAGTCAATTCGATCTCTCTCCAAATCAAATCAGACGTCAAAGCACTTCCACCTGGACTGTCTACTCTTAAAACAATAGCTTTTATATCATCATCTTCACGAGCTTCTTCTAGAGCACGACGCATAGAACCTTCACCTATTTCATTTACATCTCCTTCGCCACTTGTGATTTCACCTTGAGCATAAATGATTGCAATTTTGTCTTTACTTGAAAAAGTTTCATCTTCTACTGTGCTTTCAGCATAATCTAAAATTGAAATTTTGTTGTAATTTTCTTTTTGATCTTTTATGCCAATTACACTTTTGATGTAATCATGATATTTATCTTCATAAGCTATAACATCTACCAGCTTATTTTCTAAAGCTAATTGTGGGGTTCTAGCTGATAATTCAGAAGCAATACTGTTTAGTTTTTCAACAGGTATATTTCTTGATTTAGAAATATCTTGCACAATTGAACTCCAAATAGAATTTAAAAAAGTTGTTATTTGCTCACGATTTTCTGGACTCATTGTGTTTGTCAAGAAAGGCTCTACAGCACTTTTATATTTTCCATGACGAATAACTTCCATTTTAATTCCAGATTTATCCTGGAAATCTTTCATGTATAGAATTGAACTAGAAAGACCTTTAAAATCTACTTCTCCTACTGGGTTCAAAAATACCTTTGAAGCAACTGAATTTAAATAGTATTCTTTTTGAGTCATTACATTGCTGTATGCAACCACAAATTTGCCTGATTTTTTGAATTTTTCTAATTCATCACGAAGCGCTTTTGTTTGAGCAACCCCAAGATTAAGTGGATTGTTCAGTATAGAAATACCTTCAATTTTGCTGTCTTTTGAGGCAATTTCGATGGCTTTTATTACATCAGACAAACCTTCTTTTTCTGCTTTGTCATTTAGGAAAGGCATGTCTTTATAGTTAAACTTCCCTCCATAATCATTAGTTACTTTGGCTAAATCAAGCTCAATAACCGATTTATTTTTTACCTCAATTTTTTCTTCACCTCCAAGTAATGCTCCTAACAATATTATGAAGAAGAAAAACGCAAAGAAAAAAATAAAAATACCTACAACTGTAGATAAAACATTCTTTAAAAAATTCATATCAAATTATTTTTTAAACATTAGTATGTTTTTTTAGAAAATGTTACATTAAAAAATAGTTATTAACAGCTTAAGGAATATGCTGTCATTCTACAATTCTTTTTAGTTAATTTGTGGTGGTTATGAGCAGGCAGCAAAATGTTGTGCTTTCGTTAGGAAGCAACATAGGAAATCGGTTAGAGAACATTCAAAATTGTATCCAATTAATTCATGAGAATATTGGGTTGGTTTTGCGTGTTTCTAAGTTATATGAAACCCCAGCTTGGGGTTTTGAAAGTGATGATTTTTATAACTGTGCATTACTCGTTCATACTTCTTTTTCAGCAGAAAAAATTCTAAAAAAAATTGCCAATATTGAAAAAGAATTAGGACGTTTTAGAAAAAGAACAGATTTATATGAAGCTAGGGTTATAGATATTGATATCATCATGATTGAGGACTTGGTTGTTCAAACCGACCATTTACAAGTGCCACATTCGCAAATGCAATTCAGGAAGTTCGTTCTTTTACCTTTGTTAGATTTGAAAATCGATTATAATCATCCAGTTTTACATCAATCAATAGAACAACTTTATAGAAGTTGTGAAGATGAGAGTAAGTGTGAAGTTGTTGGGGATTTAATTTTGCCTACAAAAAAATACAGTATCAATCTCCTTAACTATATTGCGATTGAAGGAAATATTGGTGCTGGTAAAACAACATTGGCTACTAGGATATCTGAAGATTTTAATGCTAAGTTGGTTTTAGAGCGCTTTGCAGATAACCCTTTTTTACCAAAGTTTTATAAAGATCAAGGGCGTTATGCATTTCCGTTGGAAATGTCTTTTCTTGCAGATCGTTATCAGCAACTGGCCGATGATTTATCACAGTTCGATTTGTTCAAAGATTTTGTTGTTGCAGATTACCATATTTTTAAATCTTTGATTTTTGCCAAAGTAACATTGCAGGAAGATGAATTTAGATTGTACAAAACATTGTTTGATATTATATATAAAGAAATGCCTAAGCCTGATTTGTATGTGTATTTATACCAAAATACTGACAGACTTTTGAAAAATATCAAAAAAAGAGGTAGGAGTTACGAACAGGAAATCCCAGGTGAATATCTTGAGAAAATCAATCAAGGATATTTAGATTATATAAAAACTCAAACCGATTTGAATGTATTAGTTATCGATGTTTCTGAATATGATTTTGTGAAAAAGCAAACAGATTACATCAAAGTTCTAGATGCAATTCAAGAAAAATTAGACAGTTAAACGGTTTTAAGTTTACAAAACAAATCCCAAATTACGATTCCAGTACTTACAGAAATGTTTAAGGAGTGTTTAGTTCCTAATTGAGGAATCTCAATTGCGCCATCACACATTTTTACAGCTTCTTGATTAACTCCAAATACTTCATTGCCAAAAACTAATGCATATTTTTTGTTATTTTCAACCTCAAAGTTGTCCAGAAAAATAGCTCCTTCAACTTGTTCGATTGCAAACACGTCAATGTTTTGGGATTTTAAATCTTGGATAACTTCAAGTACATCTTTTTTGTATTCCCATGTTACAGTATCGGTTGCTCCAAGAGCAGTTTTGTTAATTTCTTTGTTGGGTGGAGTGGCAGTAATACCGCAGAGATATATTTTTTCGATTAAAAAAGCGTCACTAGTTCTAAATACAGATCCAATATTATGTAAACTTCTTATGTCATCAAGAACTACAATAATAGGAGTTTTTTTTGCTTCTTTAAATTCTTCTATCGATTTTCGGTCTAATTCGCTATTCTCAATTTTTCTCATACTGCAAAATTAAATAAAAAAAGCTCCCTTAAAAAGAGAGCTTTTATATTAAAAGTAATATTAATTAGCTTTTTTGAACGTCCATTGCTGGTTTAGCTGCTGGAGCATTTACAGTTCCTTTAATAGTTAAAACTTTTGAAGGGTTTACTGTAGCGTTAGAAGTAATAGTTACGTTTTTAGTGAATGCACCAACTCTGTTAGTGTCATACTTGACACCAATAACCGCTTTTTGACCAGGCATGATAGGTTCTTTAGGGAAAGTTGGAACAGTACAACCACATGAACCTACTGCATTACTGATGATTAATGGTTTGTTACCATTGTTTGTTAAAACGAATTCACGTTTTCCATCAGCATTTTGCTCAATTGTTCCATAGTCAATAGTTTCATTTTCAAAAACCATTCCTACTCCGTCAACCGAAGGTAATGCTTCTTTTTTAGCTTTTTTAGCTTTTTTCTCAATTTTAGTTTTCGCAGCAACTTCTTGTGCAGTAGCATCTAATGTTCCAAATAAAGCAACAGCTGCAACCATTAATAGTATTTTTTTCATAATCTCTTTTTTTGTTAAGTAACAAATGTATAAATAATTTTAATTGACAATTAAGATTAACTCTAAAATTGTTGTTAAATATTTTAAACAAATATTAGGCCAAAAATAATTAAATTCGTCACCTATTATTAAAATTTTAAGTTTTGTCAGCAAAAGAAAAAGCACCGAAGGAAACTCCGTTAATGAAGCAGTATAATGAAATCAAGGCTAAGTATCCTGATGCTTGTCTATTGTTTCGCGTGGGGGATTTTTATGAAACTTTTGGGGAAGATGCCATTCGTGCATCAAAGATTCTTGGAATTACATTGACAAAACGTGGAGCAGGAAGTGATTCAGAAACAGCTTTAGCGGGTTTTCCACATCACTCATTAAACACCTATTTGCCAAAATTAGTAAAAGCTGGACTTCGTGTGGCAATTTGTGACCAGTTAGAAGATCCTAAAATGACAAAAACGATTGTAAAACGTGGAGTTACTGAGTTGGTTACACCTGGTGTTTCTATGAATGATGAGGTTTTGGTTTCTAAATCAAATAATTTTTTGGCATCTGTTTATTTTGGTAAAAAACAATTAGGTGTTTCATTTCTGGATGTTTCTACTGGTGAGTTTTTGACTTCTGAAGGGAACTCGGAATATGTTGATAAACTACTTCAAAATTTTAGTCCGAGTGAAATTTTAGTTCCAAAACAAAATAAAAAAGATTTTCTAGAAACCTTCGGAGATAATTTTCATGCTTTTTATCTAGAAGATTGGATTTATAAAGAAGATTATGCAAAAGAAAGTTTGATGAATCATTTTCAAACCAATTCTTTAAAAGGATTTGGAATTGAAGAATTAATTCATGGAATTATAGCTTCTGGAGCTATTTTATATTACTTGTCAGAAACACAACACAACAAAAACAATCATATTACTTCAATTCATCGTATAGCTGAAGATGCTTACGTATGGATGGACCGTTTTACTATTCGTAATTTAGAATTATATCATAGCTATAATCCTAATGCGGTTACGCTTTTAGACGTAATTGATAAAACGCTTTCGCCAATGGGGGGAAGATTGTTGAAAAGATGGTTGGCGCTTCCTTTAAAGGATATCAATAAAATTACGGGTCGTCATGAAGTGGTAGCTTATTTAAAGGAAAATCAAGGAGTCTTACAGCAAATCCAATATCAAATCAAACAAATCTCCGATTTAGAACGATTGATTTCTAAAGTGGCGGCAGGAAGAATTTCTCCAAGAGAAGTTATTCACTTGAAAGAATCTTTAGATGCGATTATTCCAATTAAAGAATTGGCTTTAAAAAGCCCGCAAGAAGCAGTAAAGGTGATTGGTGATAGCTTACATGCTTGTGATTTACTGCGTGAAAAAATTGCGACAACATTAAATCAAGATGCTCCTGTTGCTATCAATAAAGGAAATGCTATTGCTTTTGGAGTTAATGAAGAGTTGGATGAACTTAGAAATATATCAAATACTGGTAAAGGGTTTTTAGAAGCTATTGAAAAACGCGAATCGGAAGCAACAGGGATTCCGTCGTTAAAGATTTCTTTCAATAATGTTTTTGGTTATTATATTGAGGTAAGAAATACACATAAAGATAAAGTGCCTTCTGAATGGATTCGTAAACAGACATTAGTAAATGCTGAGCGTTACATAACGGAAGAATTAAAAGAATATGAGGCTAAAATTCTGGGTGCCGAAGAAAAAATTCAACAGCTAGAAACACAATTGTTTGAACAATTAATAGCTTGGATTGCTACTTACATAAAACCAGTTCAACATAATGCTAATTTAGTAGCACAGTTAGATTGTTTGTCATCATTTGCACAATTGGCTATAGATCACAATTATGTTTGCCCTGAAATCAACGATTCTTTTGAATTAGATATTAAGAATGGTCGACACCCAGTAATTGAAAAACAATTACCTATTGGGGTCCCTTATATTGCTAATGATGTTTATTTAAATAGAGATTCACAGCAAATTATTATGATTACCGGGCCTAATATGTCGGGTAAGTCGGCAATTTTACGTCAAACGGCTTTAATTGTATTGCTGGCTCAAATGGGAAGCTTTGTTCCTGCTGATGCTGTTACGATGGGTTTGGTAGATAAGATTTTTACCAGAGTAGGAGCAAGTGATAATATTTCGATGGGTGAATCAACATTTATGGTCGAAATGAATGAAACAGCTTCTATCTTAAATAATATTTCGGATAGAAGTTTGGTGCTTTTAGATGAAATTGGTCGTGGGACGAGTACTTATGATGGGGTTTCTATCGCTTGGGCAATTGCTGAGTTCTTGCATGAAAATCCAGCACAGCCAAAAACGTTATTTGCGACGCATTATCATGAGTTGAATGAAATGACTGAGAGTTTGTCTCGTATTCAGAATTATAATGTGTCTGTAAAAGAATTAAAGGATACCGTTTTGTTTATACGTAAACTGGAAAAAGGAGGAAGCGCGCATAGTTTTGGTATTCATGTAGCAAAAATGGCTGGAATGCCGCAAACGGTTATTCAAAAAGCTGGGAAAATATTAAAGAAATTGGAAAAGAATCATTCGGGAGAAGTTTTAAGCGGAATTAAACCACAAGATGAATTACAACTGAGTTTTTTCAATTTAGATGATCCTTTATTGGAAGAAATCAAAGAAGAAATTCAAAATTTAGATATTAATACGCTTACTCCAGTTGAAGCTTTGATGAAATTGAATGAAATTAAACGAATGTTGTCAAAAAAATAATTTTGTAAAATATTACATTTCAATAGCTTAAAAAAAACATGTAATTTTTTTTCAAAAAGTTCTTGCAGAAGTAATTTCTTGTTGTATATTTGCACTCGCAATACAGAACAAGTATGGCGAAGTTCTTTAAAAAGCGCAATGCGAAAATAGCTCAGTTGGTAGAGCGCAACCTTGCCAAGGTTGAGGTCGCGGGTTCGAACCCCGTTTTTCGCTCTACTACCTATAAAATATATTTGCTCGAGTGGTGGAATTGGTAGACACGCTGGACTTAAAATCCAGTGAACATTTCGTTCGTGCGGGTTCAAGTCCCGCCTTGAGTACAAAAGCCTTAAACATTGTTTAAGGCTTTTTTGTTTTTTATAATGTTTGTTTCTTCAGTTAAAAAAATCCTCTATTAATTTTAACTACGTTTCCTAAAGTTGTTGATATTTTGTATGAGCAATTCTTTTAACGTTGTTTCTTTGCTTTTATATTTGCATTATGGCAACTTTTGTAATAAGTAAAAGACTGGACGAAAATTATAAGTTTGAATTTGTTTCTCGTAAGGGAAAAACAATATTAACTAGCGATAGTTATGAACTGCGCTTTGAATGTGAAGAGGATATAGAAAAGTTGAAAGTCTTTTTAGAAAGCGCTACAGTTATGCGTTTTAAAACTTCGAGTGGAAAATTCTACTTCCGATTAATTATTGATAAAAAAGAAATCGCTACAAGCCGTAAGTATACCACGCAATTGTTAATGCAGAGAGGGATTGATGAGATGATGCGTTCTGCTAGAGCTGCAGAAGTGCTAGATTTTGCTTCAAACGATTTTGTCTTTCCTGAAATAGAAGCTTTTCAAGATTAGAAATGACAGTAAAAAGAAAAGCTCCGCGATGCGGAGCCTTAGCTAAAAATATTAGAGTTATCTAATTATTTTTTTACTTCTTCTTTAGCAGGTGCAGCAGCATCAGCAGCAGGAGCAGCTTCTGTAGTAGCAGCAGCTGAATCAACAGCAACAGCAGCAGTATCTACAGTTTCAGCAGTAGCTTCAACAGCCTCTTCCATTACTGGAGCTTCAGTAGCAGCCTCAGCATTTTGATCTTTACAAGAAACTAATACAGCAGCAACGAATGCTAAGCTTAAAACAACTTTTTTCATCTTACTTAATTATAAAAGGTTAATTATTAATTCGTGGCAAAGATATAAATTTTTTAATATGAAATATTTTTTTTCAAATTTTTTTTCAAAAACCCAAAACTTTGCCGTTGCAAGTTATTTCTCAAATTACGTGCCAAAAAAATAGAGCAACTATCAATAAAAATAGTTGCTCTGATTATTTACTTGAAAAAGATGTTATTTCTTTTTTGTAGGAGTTTGTTTTACAATTTTTAACTCATCAATAATATTTTTTGCACCTGCATATTTATCAATAATAAATAAAATATAACGAGCATCTACCATGATGTTTCTACATATTTCAGGACTGTAATAAATGTCGCTCATTGTCCCTTCCCATACGCGGTCAAAATTACAACCAATGAGGTTTCCATTTGCGTCTAAAGCAGGTGACCCTGAATTACCACCTGTTGTGTGGTTTGTTGCGATGAATGCTACAGGAACTTTCCCATTTTTATCTGCATATTGCCCGTAATCTTTATTGTTGTATAATTCGATAAGTTTCTTTGGAACATCAAATTCGTAATCACCAGGAACATATTTTTCCATTACACCATCTAAATAAGTCATTGAAGAATATGTTACAGCATCAGAAGGTTTGTATCCTTTTACTTTTCCATACGTTACACGAAGTGTGCTGTTAGCATCTGGAAATATACGAGCCGATTTAGGACTTAACTCCATAATCGCTTTCATATAAGTACGTTGTGATGCGATGTTTTTTAGATTTAACTCGTTGAATTTAGGTAGCACATTTTTTTCATATGCTTCAGCAATTGATTTTGCTAAAATATAACCTTTATCTTGATTTATTTTTTCAATTACAGATTTTGCATCACCATTCATCAATTCTTTTAAACCTTCGTAAGAAGTTAATTTCGTATTTTTATAAATATCCGAAGCTAACTCAGAAGAGTTGATATTGTTTAATGAGTTTGGTAAAAACTGCTTAGGCGATTTTGTAACATATAAATTAATTACTTGTTCAAAAATGGCTTTGTCAACAGTTGGGTTGAATTCTTTGTAGAAACCTTCAAAAGCATTTACAAGATTTGTTTTTCTATCGTTGAAAGCCTGTTCACCTTTAGTGTTGTAAACTTGTTCTAATTGATATAGTTTGTAACCAAAATTTAATAAATCCATGTTGGAATTACGCAAGAAAATTTCGGTTGCATATTCACGAGCCAAAGCATAAGGAGTTATTGCTTCATAATTTGTTTTAAAATCTGCTAACAAGTTTCCGTATTCTGCTTGTTTTCCAGCTTTTGCAATTTTATCTGTAAATTCTTTTTCAAATTTTTGTTTAGCTCCTAAAGCATTCGATTTTTTTAAACCTTTTACTTCACCAATCCATTTTTTCCAATAGTTGGCTGTACTTGCATATTTTGCAGCGTATTGAATTTTGATAGCATTGTCTTTACGCATAAAACCATCCTGAACTTTTAATGCATGATTACGGATTTCGATTCTTGCCGGATCAATTGTAGTCATAATTTGATCTACTGCATAAGAAGGTAAGTATTCCTGAGTTCTTCCAGGATAACCCATTACCATTGTAAAATCGTTTTCTTGAATTCCTTTTATAGAAATTGGGAAGAAATGTTTTGGAGTATAAGGAATATTATCTTTTGAGTATTCAGCAGGACGACCATTTTTATCAGCATAAACTCTGAATAATGAGAAATCTCCCGTGTGTCTAGGCCATACCCAGTTGTCTGTATCTGAACCGAATTTTCCAATAGATGAAGGTGGAGCACCTACTAAACGAACATCTTTGAAATTTTCAACCACAAATAAAAGGTATTGATTTCCGTCATAAAACGTTCTAATTTGGTTTTCCTGCCAAGATTCTTTCGGTAATGTTTTAGAAAGGGTTGCAATATTTTCTTGTATTTTTTTCTGTTTTTCAGCTTCTGAAGCAATCGAAGCTACACCTTCCAGAACTTTTGTAGTTACGTCTTCAATACGAACGATGAATGTTACATACAAATCTTTGTTAGGCAATTCTTCGTCCATTTTATAAGCCCAAAAACCATTTGTTAAATAGTCGTGTTCTAAAGAAGATTGATTTTGTATAGCATCAAAACCACAGTGGTGATTAGTTAGTAAAAGTCCTTTTGATGAAATCATTTCAGCAGTGCAACCTCCATTAAATTGAGGTACAGCATCTTTTAAGCTTGATTTGTTTGCCGAATAAATATCTTCGGCAGTGATTTTCATGCCTAAATTTTTCATTTCTGTTTCGTTCATTCCTTTTAACAACGAAGGAATCCACATTCCGCCTTGTTGTGCGAATGTTGGTAAAACGAATAAAATAAGAAGTAGTCTTAAGAATTTCATTATTCTAGTTTTTGATTTTGAGTGTGCAATTTACGATTTTTATAAAAATCGACTTTTTATTTAAGGTTTTGTTAAGAAATGTGTTTTAAAATTTTATCAGTGGCACCTTTATTCATTTGTACAAATGTGCTACAAATATGCCCTTTTTCATGGCGCTCATCAGGATTTTGTACTAATAAATCAAGAGCTTGATTCATTTCTTTTTGGTCACGTACTGAAATGCAACCTTCTTGATGTACAAGTGCAGTAGCCTCTGCAAAGTGAGTGTAATTTGGGCCAATTACAATAGGAATGCCAAAAGTGGCTGGTTCTAAAATATTGTGAACACCTGGATTACCAAAACCACCACCTACATAAGCAATATCAGCATAACTGTATATTTTGGTTAAAATTCCAATAGTGTCAATGATAAAAACATCATAATCAGAAAGATTTTTACCTTCCATTTCTGAAAAGAGGACTGTTTTTTTAGCTATTTCCGATTTTAGATTGGCAATCTGTTCTGGTTTAATATTGTGAGGAGCAATAATAAATTTTAATCGGTGTGATGTTCGATTAATGTAGTTTAATAGCAACTCCTCATCTTTTGGCCATGAACTTCCAACAACTATAGTTGTCATTTTAAATTCATGTAATGGGTTTTTACAAAAAGTATCAATAAAATCTAATGTATTGTCTTTTTCTAAAATAGCTACTACTCTGTCAAAGCGGGAGTCACCAGAAGTAGTGACGTTAGTAAAACCTATACTTTGTATTAATGTTTTAGAAGCATCATTCTGAACAAAAAAATGATTGAAGCTCTTTAAAGCATTTCGATAAAATCCACCATACCATTTAAAGAAAGCTTGGTCTTTTCTAAAAATACCTGAAATCAAAAAAGTTTTAATGTTTCTCTTTTTAAGTTCATTCAGATAGTTAGGCCAGTATTCGTATTTGATAAAAAATACCATTTCAGGTTTAACCAAATCCAAGAAACGTTTGGCATTAGTTTTAGTGTCAAGCGGGAGATAAATCGTCACATCAGCAACAGTATTGTTTTTGCGAACTTCATATCCTGATGGTGAGAAAAAAGTCAATATAATTTTGTGGCTAGGAAATTTGGCTTTTACTTTTTCTATAACAGGAAGCCCTTGTTCATATTCACCTAATGAAGCAGCATGAAACCAAATGGTTTTGCCTTCTTTGTTGAGTTTTGTTTCTAATGTTTTGAAAACATCTTTTCTGCCATTAATAAATAATTTCATTTTTGGACTAAAAAAAGTTACTATTTTAAGTAGTTGTTGTACGATTTCAACGAATAGAGTGTAAAGAAAAAACATAGTTTTGATTTTGTGTTGCTAAAATACATTAGTTTTCTAAAACTTATTATAAAAGCTATTAAATTAGTAGCTTTGCATTCTAAATTTTAGTCCATGAAAAAGCTACAAATGGTTGACCTAAAAAGTCAATATGATAAAATAAAAGGCGAAGTAAATGCTTCAATTCAAGAGGTTTTAGATACAACAACATATATAAATGGTCCGTTAGTACATCAATTTCAAGCGGATTTAGAAAAATATTTAGGAGTGAAGCACGTAATTCCTTGTGCCAATGGTACCGATGCGTTGCAAATTGCCATGATGGGTCTTGGATTAAAACCAGGGGATGAAGTTATTACTGCTGATTTTACGTTTGCGGCAACTGTAGAAGTGATTGCTTTGTTGCAATTAACTCCGGTATTAGTGGATGTTGATATGAATAATATGAATATCTCTATTGAAGCTATAAAAAAAGCAATAACTCCAAAAACTAAAGCAATTGTGCCAGTACATTTATTTGGCCGTGCGGCGAATATGGATGCAATTATGGAAATTGCAACAGAGCATAATTTATATGTTATAGAAGATAATGCACAAGCTATTGGTGCAGATTATACTTCAAAGGATGGTTCTAAAACAAAAGTAGGTACTATTGGACATGTAGGGGCTACCTCGTTTTTTCCATCAAAAAATCTTGGTTGTTATGGAGACGGTGGTGCGATTTTTACCAACGATGATGAATTAGCACACACTCTTCGAGGAATAGTAAATCACGGAATGTACGAAAGATATCACCATGATGTAGTAGGGGTGAATTCACGTTTAGATAGTATTCAAGCTGGAGTTTTAAAAGCAAAATTACCGCATTTGGATGCTTACAACAAAGCACGTCAAGAAGCAGCAAGAAAATACAGTTTATCTTTAAGTGTAAATCCAAATATTTGGGTTCCAACTATATGTGAATCTTGTGATTGTCATGTGTTTCATCAATATGTAATTCGTATTATGAATGGAAAACGGGATGGTTTATTAGAACATTTACAAGCAAAAGGAATTCCATGTGCAATTTATTATCCAATTCCATTACACAGTCAAAAAGCATATGCAGATTCCCGTTATAATGAAGGTGATTTTCCTGTGACTAATCAATTGGTAAAAGAAGTTATCGCTCTACCTATGCATACTGAACTTGATGAGGAACAAATTAAATTTATCACTGACGCAGTTTTAGAATTTGTTTAATCGCGAGTTAATGGTTTATTGTTTGCAGTTTTAAACTGTTATTTTAAACTGTTAGCTGTTAGCTAAAAAAAATGAGAATATTAGTAACAGGAGGTTTAGGTTTTATAGGGTCGCATACAGTTGTAGAGTTGCAAAATGAAGGTTTCGATGTAGTTGTGATTGATAATTTATCAAACTCTTCAATTGAGGTTCTGCAAAGAATTGAAAATATTACAGGTAAGAAACCAGAATTTGAGAATATAGATTTGCGTGATAAGAAGTCTGTACAAGATTTTTTCAAAAAATATAATGACATTAATGGTGTGATTCATTTTGCAGCGAGTAAGGCTGTTGGTGAAAGTGTCGAGAATCCTTTGTTGTATTATGAAAACAATATTAATGCGCTAGTATATTTATTGCAAGAATTGCAAAATATGTCAGATTCATATTTTATATTTAGTTCATCATGTACCGTTTATGGTCAAGCTGAAGTTATGCCTATTACAGAAATTGCTCCTATTCAGTCTGCGATGTCTCCTTATGGAAATACAAAACAAATTGGGGAGGAAATAATTTTTGATGTTGCTAAAGTATCAGGTTTAAAAGCTGTTTTATTGAGATATTTTAATCCAATAGGGGCTCATTCTTCTGTTGAAATTGGTGAATTACCTTTAGGGGTTCCTCAAAATTTAGTTCCTTTCATAACACAAACAGCGATTGGTTTGCGAGAAGAATTATCGGTTTTTGGAAATGATTATCCTACACCTGACGGAACTGCAATTCGTGATTATATTCATGTGGTTGATTTGGCTGAGGCACATGTTGTTGCTTTAAGAAGACTGGTTGAAAAAAAGAATGTAGAAAATGTCGAAATTTTTAATATTGGGACTGGAAAAGGGAGTTCTGTTTTAGAAGTAATTACTGCTTTTGAAAAAGTGACTAGTCGAAAGTTATCATATAAAATTGTTGGAAGAAGAGAAGGTGATGTTGTTGAGGCTTATGCAGATACTAAAAAGGCAAATACAGTTTTAGGTTGGAAGGCAAAACTATCTCTTGAAGAAGCTCTAGAAAGTGCTTGGAATTGGGAGCAAAGAATTAGAAATAGTATATAATTAAAAAAACCGAGCATTGCTCGGTTTTTTTATTTTGAAAGTTGTCAAAAATTATTTTTTAACTTCTTCTTTAGCAGGAGCAGCTTCTGTAGCAGGAGCAGTTGCAGCAGCTGAATCAACAGCAACAGCAGCAGTATCAACAGTTGTAGCAGCTGAATCAACAGCAACAGCAGCAGTATCTACAGTTTCAGCAGTAGCGTCAGTAGCAGTTTCATTGTTTTTGCAAGATGTCATTAAAGCAGCTACGAAAGCTAAGCTTAAAATTGTTTTTTTCATTTTCGTTGTAAATTAGAATTAATAATAATAATATTTTCGGGCGCAAAATTATAAAAATATCTTTTAGAAAAAAAATTTATTTGCTTTTTAATGATTTTTTTTCAAAATCACTTTAAAATCAAGTAAATAGGAATAAAAAAATCTGCACAAAGGCAGATTTTATTTTTATGGAATATAAAAGAATTATTTCTTAACTTCTTCTTTTACTTCTTTTGCGGCTTCTTCTACTTTAGCAGCACCAGCAGCAGTGGCGTCTTTAGCAGCATCTTTTACTTCTGTCGCAGCAGAATCCATAGTTGCAGCAGCAGAATCTACAGCTTCTGTCATTTCTGTCCCAACTGCATCAGCAGCTTCTGCAGCCTCTTCTTGAGTTTTTTCTTTGCAAGATGTCATTAAAGCAGCTACTAAAGCTAAGCTTAAAATTGTTTTTTTCATTGTGTGGTAGGTTTTAGAATTAATAATGTATCTATTTAACGCAAATATTAAATAAAATATTCCGTAATTCCAAATATTTTTACAATTATGCAGAGATTGTAAAAAAAGCGATAAAAAATTACGTTATAAAACTAATTCATGGTAAAGTTTTTCGAAAGTTTTGTTTAATTCAAAACTAAACCCTGGATGTGGCCTTGAGATTTGAATACTGGAGCTTCGTACTGCTGTGAGCCAACGGAAACGTTCTGCGACATCTAATTGTGCTATGGGACCTCCATCCAAACTTCCTATGGATATTTTGTTAAAAGAAAACATATTTTCTTCTAACTGTTCTAAGTCGAACTCCATACACAGCATTTTAATTTTATCAGAAGGAATAACATATTCCATACGAAGGTATTTCTTTTGTTTACAAAAAAGAAGCAGTCCGATATTTAGAAATTCTTCACGTTCCACCCTTGGCACAACACGAATTACGGCATATTCATATAAGTGTTTTTCGTGCATCTTGGGCTTGTTTTAAGAATAAATCGGCATTTTGTAACCGGGTCATCAAAAACTGAAAATAAACGTTTCGTATTGTTTCTGGAGCAATTGAATGATCTTCCCAGAGTAACCAATCTTGAGGAATTAGCCCAACAATTTTACGCAGTATTTCTTCGTTTAATTTTGATGTAAATTCCTGATGAGCTTCGTCTAATTTTCTCGCTTTCGGCAATAAAACATGATCTTTAATCAGTGCAAAAGGTGTAATGGCACTGGCTTCCCAATTGTTCCATGCATGGTGAAAGTAAAATGAAGCTCCGTGGTCAATCAACCACAATTCTTTGTGCCATATTAACAGGTTGGTGTTGCGAAATGTGCGATCTACATTGGTAATGAAAGCATCTAGCCATACAATTTTTGAAGCAAGCAATTCGTCACAATTATTCACTGCAGCATCATATGTAATGGCTCCAGAGAGATAGTGCAAGCCTAAATTTAATCCTTGACTGAACTTCAGTAAATCCTGAATTTCCTCATCTGCTTCCGTACGCCCAAAGGCTTCATCTAAAGTGGCAAAAACCAATTCTGGAACTGCTAAACCTAAATAACGAGCGATTTCCCCACCTAATAATTCGGCAATTAAGGCTTTTATGCCATGTCCAGCACCGCGAAATTTTAATACGTATTTGAAATCGTCGTCTGCTTCTGCCAAAGCAGGTAATGAGCCACCTTCCCGTAAAGGGATGATGTAACGCATAACGTTAACTGTTCGCAAATTAATTGGAGTCATAATGGTAATCTTCTGAGACAAATATATTACTAAAATAAAAAACTCCGACGTTTTAGCATCGGAGTTTCTGTGTATTTATGTTGTAAGTTATGCTGAAATTGTCTCAATTTCTTTATTAATCTTATTAACTAATCCTACTAATACTTTTCCAGGACCAACTTCTGTAAAACTTGTTGCTCCATCAGCAATCATTTGTTGAACGGATTGTGTCCATTTTACTGCCCCTGTTAATTGTGCAATTAGGTTTTTCTTAATTTCAGTTGGATCAGTTACTGCATTTGCTGTAACGTTTTGATAAACGGGGCAAGTTGGAGTGTTGAAAGTAGTTGCTTCGATAGCAGCGGCAAGCTTTTCTCTTGCAGGTTCCATCATTGGTGAATGGAAAGCACCTCCAACAGGTAAAATTAAAGCACGCTTTGCCCCAGCTTCTTTCATTTTTTCACAAGCTTCTTCAACTGCTTTTAATTCTCCTGATATTACTAATTGTCCTGGGCAGTTATAATTTGCGGCTACAACAACTCCATTGATAGAGGCACAAATATCTTCTACTACTTTGTCTTCAAGGTTTAATACAGCAGCCATTGTACTAGGCGTGATTTCGCAAGCTTCCTGCATGGCTAATGCTCTTTGAGAAACTAGTTTTAATCCATCTTCAAAAGATAATGCTCCATTAACAACTAAAGCAGAAAACTCTCCAAGTGAATGTCCTGCAACCATGTCTGGTTTTACATCTAGTACTTTTGCTAAAATTACAGAGTGTAAAAAAACAGCGGGTTGTGTTACTTTGGTTTCTTTTAATTCTTCGGCAGTACCCTCAAACATAATGTCTGTAATACGAAAACCTAAAATCTCATTTGCTTTTTCAAATAATTCTTTTGCTAGATCAGATGATTCGTATAAATCTTTACCCATTCCAGTGAATTGAGCTCCTTGTCCAGGAAAAACGTATGCTTTCATTATATAAATTTATAAGTTGATTTTTATTTAAATTGTTAATAGCAAAAGTACACAATTTTATGGGTAAAATGATTTTGTGTTATTTGACTATTAAATGGTGCTTTTTGTTATAATATTATTTCTTAACAGTAAATTATATTTTATGTATTGTATTAAATGTTAAGATTGTATACTTTTGCCCCAATTATGAAAAGATTTTTAAAATATTTCTTTTTCTTTTTTGCATCCTTGTTGATTGGGAACGTTTTGTTTGCATATTCAACAGAGGAGAAGTCTCCTTTAGATAAAGTTGGAATTCATCAACATTCAACTTTAAACTTTAATACATCAGAAGCGGCATTAAAAACTCATTACAAACATTATGTTTCTGCACTTGAAAAAAGTGGTGATGTAATTGAAGTTTCTGAAAACGAAAATGACACTGAAGATTATCATGTATCTAGTCAGTCGTTTAATGCTCCTGCTAATTATTTAAATTTCTTCTCTGGAATACTTTCTGGAAATTACGATATTGTAGAAAAGAAAGGGCTTGTTTCTTACAAGTTCCTGTCGTACTTATCGACAATTGATTCTTTGCATATTATTTTCTGTGTTTACAGAATTTGATTTTCTACAATTAACATAACCTTATTTGATACTTAGCGTATTCAATGTCATTATTGGCACTGAAAGGTATTTGCTATTATCTCCAAATTATTTCTATTTATTTTATTGATCATTATTATGGCTAAAAGAATTTTAATGCTAGTTAGCTTATGTGGCTTATTATTTAGCGCAAGCTGCAACAGCAAAAAAGAAGAAAAAAAAGAAGAAACAAAATTTTTAGTAACTAGTCCTATTAAAAAGGATACTTTGATTACTAAATCATACGTTTGTCAAATCCAATCTATCAATCATATAGAATTAAGAGCTCAAGAAAGAGGTTATTTGCAAAAGATCTTTGTTGATGAAGGTCAGTTTGTAAAAAAAGGGCAATTGTTGTTCCAAATTATGCCTAATCTTTATAGAGCCGAAGTCCAAAGAGCTCAAGCAGAAGCAAATTATGCTCAAATTGAATACCAAAACACTAAAAAACTTTCTGATAAAAATGTAGTTTCTCCAAATGAATTGGCAATGGCAAAAGCCAAATTAGATAAGGCTAATGCAGAATTGTCTTTAAATAAAGTTCATTTGCAGTTTACAGAAATTAGAGCACCTTTTGACGGAATTATAGACAAATTCCACGTTCGTTTAGGAAGTTTATTAGAAGAAGGAGAGTTATTGACTAACCTTTCAGACAACAGTAAAATGTGGACATACTATAATGTGCCCGAAGCTGAATATTTAGATTATAAATCTAAAGCAAGTGCTAATGCGAAAACCAAAGTAAACTTGTTAATGGCAAACAATGAAATTTTTCCTTTCACAGGTGTAGTTGAAACCATTGAAGCAGACTTTAACAACGAAACTGGTAATATTCCTTTTAGAGCTACTTTCCCAAATCCTAAAGGATTGTTACGTCACGGAGAGACAGGAAGTGTACAAGTGAACCTTCCTCTTAAAAATGCATTGTTGATTCCACAAAAAGCAACTTTTGAAGTATTAGAGAAAAAATACGTATATGTAATTGATAAAAACAATGAGGTAAAATCAAGAGCAATTACTATTGCAGCCGAGTTACCACACATATTTGCTATTAGTAGTGGTTTGTCAGAAGGAGACAAAATTCTTTTAGAAGGTTTGAGACTTGTTAAGGAGAACGAAAAGATTGAATTTGAGTTTGTAAAACCACAATCTGTATTATCTCATTTAGAGTTATACGCTGAATAATTTAATCGTAAATAAAGAGAAAAATGTTTAGTAAATTTATACATAGACCTGTATTTGCGATTGTAATTTCAATCATAATACTTTTTGTAGGGTCTTTGGCAATTAAGCAGTTGCCAATTTCGCAATTTCCACAAATTGCGCCTACCACAGTAAATATCTTTATTGCTTATCCTGGAGCAAGTGCAGATGTTTTGGTTAAATCGACACTTATCACACTTGAAAACTCTATTAATGGAGTTGAAGGAATGCGTTATATTGCTACCGATGCAACTAGTGCCGGAGAAGCTACATTAAGAATTATTTTCGAACCAGGAACGGATCCCAATCAAGCTGTTGTTCGTGTAAAAACAAGGGTCGATCAGGTAATGCCACTTTTGCCAGAGTTAGTACAACGTGAAGGGGTGGTAATTACACCTATTCAGCCTAGTATGTTGATGTACGTGAATTTATATTCGAAGGATAAAAGTATCGATGAAAAATTCTTGTACAACTACGCCAGTGTAAAAATGATTCCTGAAATCAACCGATTAAAAGGAGTTGCACGTTCGCAAATATTAGGAAGTAGAACATACGCAATGCGTGTTTGGTTAAATCCGGACCGTATGAGAGCTTATAATATTTCAGTTGATGAAGTCATGACTGCACTTGGTGAACAAAGTATTATTGGTCGTCCTGGTCGTATTGGACAAAGTTCCGGTATTGCCGCTCAATCCTTAGAATATGTATTAACCTACAAAGGAAGATATAGTGAACCAAGTGAGTACGAAAATGTAATTATTCGTGCTAATTCGCAAGGTGAGAGCATTCGTTTAAAAGACATCGGGAAAGTTGAATTAGGAAGTGAATTCTTTGATATTTATTCAAATCTTGATGGTCACCCATCGGCAGCTATTGTATTAAAACAAAATTATGGTAGTAATGCAAGTGATGTAATCAAAGAGATTAAGGACAAACTGGAAGAAATGAAAAAATCTTTCCCTCCTGGTGTAGATTATAAAATCAGTTATGACGTTTCGCAATTCCTTGATGCATCAATTGAGCAAGTAATTGATACTTTACGTGATGCGTTTATTCTTGTGGCACTTGTAGTATTTGTCTTCTTAGGAGATTGGCGTTCTACTTTGATTCCTATTTTAGCGGTCCCAGTATCGTTAATTGGAGCTTTCTTTGTAATACAGTTCTTCGGACTTTCAATCAACTTAGTAACTTTATTTGCATTAGTATTAGCTATTGGTATTGTGGTCGATGATGCCATAGTCGTCGTGGAGGCAGTGCATGCCAAGTTTGAAGAAGATCCACATATCACACCTTATAAAGCTGTTAAAAAAGTATTAGGAGAAATCAGTGGTGCGGTAATCGCAATTACTGCGGTAATGGTTTCGGTATTTTTACCAATCTCATTTATGAGTGGTCCTGTAGGAACATTCTATCGTCAGTTCTCGATTACAATGGCGAGTTCAATTGTAATTTCGGCACTAATTGCTCTTACGTTGACACCTGTATTATGTGCTATCATGCTGAAAAATCATCATGGTCATGAACGCAAAAAGAATATATTGACAAAAGCATTAGATAGCTTTAATAGAGCATTTGATAAAATGACAGGGAAATATGTTGCCTTGTTAAAATCAATTGTTAGTAGAAGAGTTGTTACGTTTGGAGTGTTATTAGCATTTTGTGCTGGAACATTTTATGTAAACAAAATTTTACCTTCTGGATTCATTCCAAGTGAGGATCAAGGAACGATTTATGCCATTATTCAAACACCACCGGGATCAACATTAGAAACAACTAATCAAGTTTCACAAAAACTTCAAAAAATTTGTGAAAAAGTAGATGGTGTAGAGTCGGTTTCTTCATTAGCAGGTTACGAAATCATGACTGAAGGTCGTGGATCTAATGCCGGAACATGTCTTATCAACTTAAAACCTTGGGATGAGCGTGAGCATACTGTAAAAGAAATAATGGAAGAGTTGGAAGAAAAGTCTAAAGGGCTAGGAGCAATTGTTGAGTATTTTGAGCCACCAGCAATTCCCGGATTTGGTTCTTCAGGAGGTTTCTCAATGCGTTTATTAGACAAAAATACAACTACTGATTACCAGGATTTTGATAGAATCAATAAAAAATTCATGGAGGATTTAGGTAAACGTAAAGAGTTAACAGGATTATTTACATTCTTTGCGGCTAATTATCCTCAATATGAATTAGAAATTAACAATGACCTAGCAATGCAAAAAGGAGTTTCTATTGGTAAAGCCATGGAAAATCTTAATATTATGATTGGTAGTACATATGAGCAAGGTTTTATTAAGTTTGGACGTTTCTTTAAAGTGTATGTGCAGTCTGATCCTAAATTCAGAAGACTTCCTTCAGATATTTTAAACATGTTTGTGAAAAATAATCATGGCGAAATGGTTCCTTATTCTGCGTTTATGACACTTAAAAAAGGACAGGGACCAAATGAGATTACGCGTTATAATATGTACAATTCATCAGCTATTCAAGGTTTACCTGCACCAGGTTATACCACTGCCGATGCTATTCAGGCAATACGTGAAGTGGCCGAAGTATCATTGCCAAAAGGATATGATATTGCTTGGGAAGGACTTTCTTTTGATGAGTCAAACCGTGGTAACGAATCAATCTATATTTTCTTGATTGTATTAGCATTCGTATACTTTGTTCTAGCAGCACAGTATGAAAGTTTCATTATTCCATTGTCGGTTATTCTTTCACTTCCTGTGGGTATTTTTGGATCATTCCTAGTACTTCAGTTAATGGGATTAGAAAATAATATTTATGCCCAAATTGGATTAATCATGCTTGTTGGATTACTCGGTAAAAATGCCGTGTTAATTGTTGAATTTGCGATTCAAAAAAGAAGTGAAGGATTTACCATTCTTGATGCGGCTATTGAAGGAGCTAAAGTTCGTTTCCGTCCAATTTTGATGACATCTTTTGCGTTTATTGCTGGTTTAATTCCATTGATTATTGCCACTGGAGCAGGAGCAATTGGAAATAGAACTATTGGAGGAGCTGCTCTAGGAGGAATGCTTTTCGGAACGATTTTCGGTGTAATTATTGTTCCAGGTTTATATTACATTTTTGGAACAATGGCAGATGGGCGAAAATTAATTAAAGATGAAGAGGAAAGTTCATTGACAGAGAATTTTGTTCACATGATGGATGATTTTAAAACAAATAATCACAACGAAGGAAATGATGAAAGTAAATAAAAATTTTAAAATTTCAGTTGTGGCTTCTGCTTTAGTTTTATCGACTGTTATTGGTTGTAAAACTCCAGAAGTAGCAAAAAGAAATGAAAATAAAAACATGCCTGAACAGTTTGCAACTGTTCAGGATACTGTTAACTCAGGAAAAATCTCTTGGAAAGAATACTTTAAGGATACTTATTTGCAATCGTTAATAGATGAAGCATTGAAGAATAATCAGGAGCTGAATATTACAATGCAAGAAATCGAGATTGCAAAAAACGAGATTAAAGCAAGAAAAGGAGAGTATTTACCATTTGTAGGATTAAAAGCAGGAGCTGCCGTAGATAAACGTGCTCGTTATACCAATATTGGTGCAATGGAAGCTAATACTGAAATTGAAGAAGGTAAAGAAATGCCAGAACCTTTACAGGATTACGGTGTTGGAATTGTTGCCAATTGGGAACTAGACATTTGGAAAAAGCTTCGTAACGGAAAAAAAGCGGCTGTAAATAGATATCTTTCTTCTGTAGAGGGTAAAAACTTTATGGTTACAAATCTAATTGGAGAAATTGCTAATTCTTATTACGAATTATTGGCTTTAGATAATCAATTACAAATTGTTAATCAGAATATCGAAATTCAAAGTAATGCTTTGGAGATTGTTAGAATCCAAAAAGAAGCTGCTCGTGTTACTGAATTAGCGGTGAAAAAATTTGAAGCTGAGGTTTTTAAAACTAAGAGTATTCAGTTTGAAGTACAGCAAAAAATTGTAGAAGCTGAAAATAAAATTAACTTTTTGGTAGGTAGATTTCCGCAACATATCGATAGGAGTACAGTTGCTTTTAATGATATTTTGCCAAATATTGTTCATGCAGGTATTCCATCACAACTTTTAGCTAACAGACCAGATATTCGTCAAGCTGAATTTGAATTGGAAGCATGTAAACTGGATGTAAAAGCAGCAAGAGCTAGATTTTATCCTTCTATAGGCATAACAGCAGGAATTGGTTATCAAGCATTTGATCCTAGTTATGTTTTCAAACCAAAATCATTGTTGTATTCTTTGGCGGGGGATTTAGTTGCTCCACTAATAAATCGTAATGCAATAAAAGCAAGTTATAACACAGCAAATGCTAAACAACTTCAGGCTGTTTACAATTACGAAAAATCGATTTTAAATAGTTATGTTGAGGTAGCTAATCAGATTTCAAAAATTAGTAATTTAGAGAAAAGCTATAATTTAAGAGCACAACAAGTTGATGCGCTTACGACTTCAATTTCAATTTCAAACGAGTTGTTCCGTTCTGCTAGAGCAGATTATATGGAGGTTTTATTAACGCAAAGAGATGCTTTAGAATCAAAATTTGATTTAATAGAAACTAAAATGCAACAGCTTAATGCTATGGTAAATATTTACAGAGCATTAGGTGGAGGATGGAATTAAAATAGTAATGTTTTTTGAGTTAATTTTAAAGGCCATTCTACAGAATTGTATAATGGCTTTTGCTATTTAAGATATTTAAATTATTTAAGTCTTTCCAATACTCCCTTACGTTTTATAATGTTTTTATAATCCCACTGAATGTTTCTACTTTTTTCAAGCCATCTTTGTAAATCTGAAGTATTAATTTGACTGGCTTCAGTATAAAAAATAGAAGCATCTTTGAACTTTCCTGTTTCAGATTTCAATTTTTCTTCTTCAAAATCTACACCACTCCAAAACATTAAACGAATTCCAGCTTTTTGTTTGCTATAACCCACAATAGGGTTTCCATCTAAAAACCAAACTGGATGTACATGCCATATTTTATTTTCGGCTTCTGGGAGTACTTTGTTGATTTCTTTTTCTAAAGTTTGGCAAATGAATTTGTCTTCTGGTTCTTGTTTGTTATTGTATAGGTTTGTGTCCAAATTCATAATTTAGATTTTTTGTAATCTTAAAGTTATAAAAAAAGTAGTAAACGGTTTTTATTTGGGTAAAAAAATAAAACAATCAAATCATTTGGTATTGAATTGATTAAATAAAGAAAATAAGGCTTTGAACTTTATTGTTTATAACTCTTCGTTAATTTTTTCAACAAAGTAAATGTATTCTTTTTTTAAATCTACCAATAAGCGTAATGAGAAATTGTAAGGAATAAAATCGAAAGGTGAGTTTTTTAATTCAGGAGGGACAACTCTTGCATATTCATGCTCAAACTTTTCAATTTCGTAACTAAAGAGATCTCTAAATCGATTTAAGATTTCAAGAGAGGGTTCATTGTCCTTATTTTTATAGTAAAATGTATGCATTTTATCTATTATTCCTTTTGATATAAGCAAGATTTTAAGCTTGTAATCTACAATTATTTGCGCAGAATTGTCCATAACAAATAGTTTTGGTTTATAATTCAGAAAATCCAAGTTTGGATATTAGTTTGATGGAAAAATAGGTAAGTCAGCACAAATGCTCTAGTATTCTTTCTTAACTAAATTTAAGAAATAATTTCGTTATACAAAGTTAATATTTTATAATATTACATTTAAAAAGCTTGTAATGAGAGTTATATTGTTTTTTGTGGCAATTTCCATTTCTCTTTTTTAGATTTCTTTATAAAAAAATAACCCTGTGTTCCAAAAAAAACACAGGGTTGTCATAAACAAACCAAAAACTTAACTTACTTATTGTTTAACTAATTGTAATTCGATATCTAGTTTTACATCTTCGCTTACTAAAACACCACCAGTTTCAAGGGCTGAATTCCAGTTTAATCCCCAGTCTTTACGATTTACTTTTCCTGAAATGTTTAAACCTGCTTTAGTATTACCCCATGGATCAATCATTAATCCGCTGAATTCAGCTGGAAATTTTACAAATTTTGTTACTCCTCTCATCGATAAATCACCTGCGATTTCGTAGTTTTCATCGTCAACTTTTGTTAATGAAGAAGCTTTAAAAGTCATTTTAGGATGGTTTTCTGCATCAAAGAAATCGGCACTTTTTAAGTGATTGTCACGATCTGCATTACGAGTATCTATTGAATTGATATCAGCTGAGAATTCGATGTTTGATTTTGTAAAATCATCATCCTCTGTAACGATGTTTGCTTCGTAGTTTTCAAATTTTCCTGATACATTAGTAAACATCATGTGTTTTACTTTAAAACCTATTGTTGAGTGTGTTGGGTCTATTGACCATTTTGTTGTTGACATAATTTTATTTTTTAAATGTTGTTATTAAATTTTGATAGTTCAAAGGTAGTTTGACTTTGTCTTCCAAGTACTTAATCTAGATTAAGAAATGTATTAAATGTGCATTGGAACTTCCATTAGCAAAAATTCTGCATCTGAATCTGCTTTAATAGAAACACTGTTAGTATTCCAAATCCCCAAACCATCTCTTTTGTTTAAGTTTTGTCCATTTATAGTCAAATCACCATTTAGCACAAAAACATATAATCCGTTAACTTCTTTTTTGAAATTATAAGTTGTAGCAATGTCTTTGTCAAATTTTCCTAAATGAAACCATGCATCTTGATGTATCCAAACACCTGCATCATCTGCATTTGGAGATAAGATTTGTTGTAATTTATTATGTCTGTCTTCCTGATTTAAAGTGATTTGGTCATAACGAGGAGCAACTCCTTTTTTGTTAGGAATAACCCAAATTTGAAGAAATTTTACTGCTTCATCTTCATTTTTGTTGTATTCGCTGTGTTGGACTCCAGTTCCGGCACTCATCACTTGAATGTCACCATTTTTTATCACGGTTTTATTTCCCATACTGTCTTGGTGTTCTAAATCACCTTCTAATGGGATACTGATGATTTCCATATCCTGATGAGGGTGTTTTCCAAAGCCCATTCCAGCAGAAACTGTATCGTCATTAAGTACTCGAAGTACTCCAAAATTCATTCTTTCAGGGTTGAAATAATTAGCAAAGCTAAAAGTGTGAAAACTTTGTAACCAACCATGATTAGCATTACCGCGTGTATCGGCTTTGTGTAAAACGATATTTTCCATAATTTTTGAGTTTGTGTTTTGAATGTGATTGAATCCGATGGTTTCTTTTTCGGATTCAGTAGTTTTTTTAGCTAAAGCAGTTCCTGTTAGAATTGCTCCGCAACCTAAAGCTACTTTTCGGATAAAATCTTTTCGGTTCATAACTTGTTCATTTTGATAGGACAAAGTTATGATAGAGGGAAGGGTAGAATACTTAACCTAGATTAAGAAATGTTTTATGTCAAAAGCCAAAAGATAGAAGAGGAGAACTACCTTGCTATTATTTTTTCAGTAATCTGGCTTTCATTTTACTGAAAAATTCAGGAGTTACTCCTATATAAGAGGCAATTTGCTTTTGAGGAATGCAGTGCGCTAAATCGTTGAATTTTTTAAGGAATTTGTCGTAACGAGCTTCGGCAGTGAAACTCATGTTGTCAATAAGTCGTTGTTGGCTAGCAACTAAAGAGTTTTCTATAATAATGCGGAAAAAACGTTCCAGTTTAGGGATTTCGGAATACATTTTTTCTTGATTTTCTTTAGAAATGGCAAAAACTTCTGCATCTTCGTTTACTTCAATGTATAATTGGCCTGGGCGTTGCGATAGAAAACTGTACATATCAGCAATCCACCAACCAGGGCAAGCAAAACTTACAACATGCTCTACGCCGTTTTCATCCATATTATAACTCCGAATAATGCCTTTGGTTACAAAATAGGAATGGGTGCAAACTTCCCCTGATTTAAGAAGTATAGTTTTTGCTTTAAATTGTAAGGGTTCTGTAAAAGATAAAACACGTTCCTGCTCTTGTGGAGTGAGTGAAACGTGTTTAGCTATGTTTTCGAGAAGTAAATTCAAAAATTATTTTTTTGTTTTTTCGTCAACCAAAGCAAAATCAGTTGCTAAAAATTTATCATTTTTGATTTCTCCACTAACTTGAGCTTTTCTAACAGCATTACAAAAGCCATTTTCTGCATGTGCATCACCATGTTTGTCAATCGAAGTACCTTCAACAAAATAAGCTTTGCCATCAATGCGTACGGCTAAATCACATCCTTTTTTGCTTGTTAAACCAAAATTGCATTGACCACAAGAAGCCTCAACAACTTGATTTTTTATTTCTTTTTTCTCTTGCGCACTAATGCTAAACGACACTAGCGTTAGTAACAATAAAATTATTTTTTTCATAATTTAAATTCTTTTGATTTTTGATTTCACATCGTCTTGGGCCACATTTCATTCGATGAGGTCCGCAAGATGTAATGGTAAAGATAATAAATAAAAAGAAAACTATTTTTCTCATATTATAGATTTTACATTTACTAATGTAACCATTTTTTTGTTCTTTTTATTGTGTAAAAAAACCGATGTTTTACTAAAAAAGCATCGGTTTGTATATTAATGCATATGATCTTCTTCAATTTCGAATTCGGCATCTTTTTCCCAAATCTCCATTTCACAAGGTTTACAGTTGAATTTTAATTTGTATTCCAGTTCGCCTTGTTTTAATACCAATGGTTCTTTCAGTTTTTGATCCATGTTTTCACGATGGTATTTCGGGCATCGCTCCAATTCGTATTTGATGCAGTATTTAGTTGTCATTACACGAGATTTTCCAGGATCCCATTGTAATTCAAATGCTTTTTCAATTTCGGTAACACCGTGGCGTTCGTAAAACTTACGAGCTGTTTTGTTGGCTACGTTATAGGTGAAATCTAATTTGGTTTCAGGATAAGGATGTGACGTTTTTTCTAGTTGGTGTTCATGACGAACGTAGTTTTGTAATCTAATTTCAGATAATTGTTCGAAAACATTTCTTCTCATTTCGTTGATTTTTGAAATAGGAAGGAACCAGTTTTCAGAAAATTCTATAGTAATTTCATCAGCAGTATAAGGTGTGAAACCTGTTTTTGCCAAATTTACTTTGAAATTCTCCTCGATAGATTCGTTATTTTTAGTTCTTTCTTTTGGATGAGCCAATTGAACCTTACTTACATTACCATCTTCATCAGTAGCTATTAGTTCAAAACCATTTTCGTTTTCTTTCAGCAATAATGTTGTACTGATTTTTCGAATAGCACTGTCTTCTCTTTCAACTAATCTGATAAATGCCGCATCGTTATTACGGTAAATCTCCGTTCCGTTTGCGATTTCTTTCAATACATTTGGATAAACAATGCCGTTTTCAACTTTGTTTACATAAATTCCTTCGGCTTCATTGTTTTCATTAATGTAGCAAAGTCCGTCACCATTGTTTAATAATTCTCCGTTTTCAATAATATAAGAGTTTCCAATAGTATTTACTAATTTACCAATGAATTGCCCTTTTGATTTTGGACTTTCCCAAGAACCAATCGACTGATGTCTTTCGTTTACGAAATAATCGGTATAACCACGGTTGAAGGTGCGACTCAATTCAGAATCGAAAGTATAGGTACAGCTTCCTGAGGAAGCTTTGGTATATTTATCGTCATTTTCGGCCAGAAAAGCATCCAGTTTTTTTCGTAAGAAAGAAACATTGTTTTTTACATATACAATATCTTTTAGGCGTCCTTCAATTTTGAAAGAACAAATACCTGCTTCGACTAAATTTGGAATCTGATCCGAAACATCAAAGTCTTTGATAGAAAGTAAGTGACTGTTTCTGATTAAAGTTTCCCCGTTTCCGTCGATTAAGTTGTAAGGCAAACGGCAGTTTTGCGCACAAGAACCTCTGTTGGCAGAACGTTCTCCGTTAGCCACACTCATATAACAATTTCCACTGAATGATACACATAATGCACCAGTAACGAAGAATTCCAATTCCACGTCTGTAGCTTCGCTGATTTCTTTGATTTGGTGTAAATTTAATTCACGTGCTAAAACCACACGTTGGATTCCGGCATCGGCTAAGAATTTTATTTTTTTAGGGTCACGATTGTTGGATTGTGTACTGGCATGAAGCGCAATAGGAGGTAAGTCCAATTCCAAAAGCCCCATATCCTGAATGATAAGCGCATCGACACCAATATCATATAGTTTCCAGATTAACTGACGGCAGGTTTCCAGTTCGTTGTCATAAATAATGGTATTGATAACCACAAAAATCTGTACGTTGTACAAATGTGCGTATTGCACCAATGCCGCAACATCTTCTATGGAATTGTTTGCGTTTGAGCGAGCGCCAAATTTAGGAGCGCCTATATAAACGGCATCGGCACCAGCATTTATCGCTGCAATACCGGTTAACAAATCTTTTGCCGGAGCTAAAATTTCAATCTTCTTCTTCATTTCTAAAAACTTATTTTCCGAATGTTACCGAAAAAATGAGTGCAAATTTCCGAAAAAAAAATAAGGTTACGAATTATCGTTGCGTTTTTTGATTAAAAGATATTGTTTTTAAAGAAATTACTTCATTACCAGATAAGTAATTCCGTTTTTTATGGATTCACTTTTACTAGAGCTGCTGTTTTTTTAGCTTTTTCTACAATTTCTTCAATTGGAGTATTAAGTGAATCATTTATTAAAACAACACCCATTCTTCTATAAGGTCTTGAAGTAGGTTTTCCAAAGATTCTAAAATCGGTTTTTGATAAACTTGCAACTTTTTCGATACCATCAAATGTTGGATTATTTGAATTTTCTGTTGCTAAAATTACGGCACTGGCTCCAATTTTTTCCTGAGTGATTTCGGCAATTGGAATGCTTAGAATAGCACGTAAATGCAGCTCAAACTCATTAAAATTTTGCGTTTTTGCCAAAGTAACCATACCAGTATCATGTGGTCTTGGAGATAATTCAGAGAAATAAACACCTTCATCTGTTAAAAAAAACTCAACACCAAAAAGTCCTGCACCACCCAACGCTTCGGTTACTTTTCGGGCCATATCTTGTGCTTCTAAAATGTCTTTTTGAGAAACATTAGCGGGCTGCCAGCTTTCCTGATAATCGCCTCTTTCCTGACGATGTCCAATTGGCGCACAAAATAATGTTGGATGATTGTTTTGGGTAACTGTCAATAGTGTTATTTCTGAATTGAAATTAACAAAAGCTTCTACAATTACTTCTACAATATCACCTCTTGATCCTTCTACGGCATATTTCCATGCTTTTTCAATATCTTCTTGGTTTTTTATAGTCGATTGTCCTTTTCCTGAAGAACTCATTAATGGTTTTACCACACACGGAATGCCAACTTCTGCAACTGCTGTTTCTAATTCTTGTTCTGTTGTAGCATAACGATAGTTTGCTGTACGAAGCCCTAAGTCTTTAGCTGCTAAATCACGAATGGCTTTTCGGTTCATGGTAAAGTTTGCAGCTTTAGCCGAAGGAACAACTTTTATACCTTGTTTTTCGTAATCATAAAAACGTTCGGTGCGGATGGCTTCAATTTCAGGAACGATAAAATCAGGATTGTGTTTGGCAACAATTCGGTCTAGTTCAGCTCCATCGAGCATATTGATGATTTCAAATTCGTGTGCAACTTGCATTGCCGGGGCATTAGCATAACTATCTACAGCAATTACATATTGCCCAATGCGTTGTGCAGCGATAACGAATTCTTTTCCTAATTCTCCTGAACCTAATAAAAGTATTTTTTTTTGCATTTGTTGTGTTGTGGTTTGTATAAAATAAAAAAGCCCCAAGTTTCCTTGAGGCGTGATATTATGATAAAGCTTCTTTAATTCTCTTTATTGCTTCTCTTAATACTTCTTCACTGGTTGCATACGACAAGCGAATACAGTTCGGATTTCCAAAAGCATCACCTGTTACCGTTGCTACATTTGCTTCTCCTAATAGGTACATAGCAAAATCATTTGCATCTTTAATTTCTTTTCCTCTTAATGTTTTTCCGAAGTATTCGGAAACATCTGGGAAGAAATAAAAAGCGCCTTCAGGCATAGTTAATTTGAAACCAGGAATTTCAGAAAGTAATTGGTACACAATTCCTCTTCTGCTCTCAAAAGCATCTACCATATATTTAATTGCAGAAGGAGCAGCTTCGACAGCGGCTTTAGTAGCACGTTGTGCAATTGAATTAGCACCGCTAGTTACTTGACCTTGCATTTTGATACAAGCTTTAGCAATAAATTCTGGAGCTCCAATGTAACCAATTCTCCATCCTGTCATGGCAAATGCTTTTGCAACACCATTTACAGTTATGGTATTGTTTTCCATTCCTGGGATTGAACCAATGCTACAGTATTTTCCTGTGTAATTGATATGTTCGTAGATTTCATCAGAAACCACGTAAATGTTAGGGTGTTTTTTTAATACTTCTGCTAATGCTTCTAATTCTTCTTGGCTATATACAGAACCTGATGGATTACAAGGCGAGCTAAACCACATCATTTTGGTTTTTGGTGTGATGGCAGCTTCTAATTGTGCTGGAGTAATTTTAAAGTTTGATGTTACTGAAGTTTCAACCGGAACTGGAATACCGCCAGAAAGCTTAATTATTTCAAAATACGATACCCAATAAGGTGCTGGAAGAATTACTTCATCGCCATCGTTTAACATCACTTGAGCAATATTGTAAAGTGATTGCTTTGCTCCTGTAGAAACTACAATTTGAGCGGGTGTATAATTTAAATTATTATCTCTTTTGAATTTATTGCAAATTGCCTCTTTTAAATCTGCATATCCTTCAACTGGAGGATAAGTAGAATAATTGTCGTCGATTGCTTTTTTAGCTGCTTCTTTAATAAAGTCAGGAGTATTAAAATCAGGTTCCCCTAAACTTAAACTGATAATATCTCTTCCTTGGGCTTTTAACTCTCTGGCTAATGCAGCCATAGCTAAAGTTTGTGAAACGGCTAGGTTGTTAATTCTTTCCGATAAAATTGTATTCATTTTAGTTTTTAAATTGTGTTGTGTGTTTGATTTATGCTAGTTGTGGTTTTTGTCCTAATTCTTTTAAATGGCGGAAATGTGAAACTACAGCTGCTCTCATGGTTTTGTATTCGTGATAAGGCAAGTTGCATTCTTGAGCTGTTTGCTTTACGATTTCAGCTATTTTAGTGTAATGAACATGACTAATGTTTGGAAAAATATGATGTTCTATTTGGTGGTTCAAACCTCCAGTGTACCAGTTTATTAACCAGTTTTTAGGAGCGAAATTTACTGTTGTAAATAATTGGTGAATAGCCCAAGTATTTTCCATTTCACCTTCAGATGACGGTTCTGGAGTTACAGTGTCTTCGATAACGTGAGCTAATTGGAAAATTACACTTAAAATTACACCTGCAGTATAATGCATAACTACAAAACCAATAAGTACTTCCCACCATGCAATCCCCAAAACCATTGGAATAACTAACCAAATTGAAAAATAAATAGTTTTAGTGATTACTAAAGTTGTCCATTGTATAGCAGGGCTTTTGAATTCTCCGTATGATAATTTACGTTTTAAATAACGTTTCATCTGAAGAAAGTCAGTAGTGATAGCCCAGTTAAAAGTTAACAACCCATAAAGAAAAACAGAATAATAATGTTGAAATTTATGGAAACGACGCCATTCTGCTTGTTTGCTAAAACGCATGATTCTTCCTGCTTCTAAGTCTTCATCATGACCTGGAATATTCGTATACGTGTGATGCAACACATTGTGTTGAACTTGCCAGTTATATACATTTCCTGCAAGGATATAAATACTTCCGCCCATGATTTTGTTTAGCCATTGTTTAGAAGAATAAGATCCATGATTACCATCGTGCATAACATTCATTCCTACACCAGCCATTCCAATTCCTATTACGATAGATAGTAATAAGTGTGCCCAAAAAGGTAAATCTAAAGTAAGAATTAGAAAATATGGAGTTAAAAACAAAGCAAACATGACAATTGTTTTTAAGTGTAATTTCCAGTTCCCAGTTTTTTGTATGTTGTTTTCTTTGAAATAGTTGTTGACTCTAGAATTTAAAGTTCTAAAAAACTTCATTGAGTCAGTTCTTGAAAAAGTTGGAATTGTTGTACTCATAATATTTACAATAAGTGCCAAAGTTAATGTTTAATAAATTTAATTGGTACTCATTAACACAAATTTTAACCCTTAAATTGTGTAATTTTGTAAAAAATTTAATATATGGAAGAAATACTAAAGTATTTTCCTAATTTGTCACGAGAGCAAATTAATCAGTTCACAAAATTAGAAGCCTTATATCAAGATTGGAATGCTAAGATTAATGTAATTTCAAGAAAAGATATTGAAGAGTTATATATAAAACACGTATTACATTCGTTAGCTATTGCTAAAATTCAAGAGTTTAAGCCTGGAAGTACAGTTTTGGATGTAGGGACTGGTGGAGGATTTCCAGGGATTCCGTTAGCGATTCTTTTTCCTGAAACAAAATTTTATTTGATAGATATTATTGCCAAAAAAATAAAAGTAGTTAATGAAGTTGCTGCTGGTATTGGTTTAAAAAATTTAAAAGCAGAACAAAAAAGAGCAAACACAATTAATGATAAATTTGATTTTATTGTTAGTCGTGCAGTAACTAATATGCCTGATTTTGTAAGTTGGGTAAAAGGAAAAACTAAAAAGAATGATGCTCATTCTGAACGAGCAAACGGGATTTTGTATTTAAAAGGTGGAGATTTAACAGAAGAGTTGAATGATTTTCCAGAATCAATTCAGTATAATATTTCAGATTTTTTTACAGAAGATTTTTTCGAAACAAAAAAGGTAGTTTATTTACCATTATAGAAAAACATCTGGCATTTTGCCAGATGTTTTTTTAATTGAGCTTTATTGGCTTAAATTTTATATGTGTGTATAATAATTTTTTTACACAAAGTAGTTTTTTATGATATTTCAAAATATTCATCTTAAAAATTGCGAATATAAAAAAACCGTGTTTCTGACACGGTTTTAAGAATTTTGATTTTTTTATTAGTCTAGAAAAGGATATCTATAATCTGTAGGAGTAACAAATGTTTCTTTGATTGTTCTAGGAGAAACCCAACGCAATAAGTTTTGAGCAGAACCTGCTTTATCGTTTGTTCCTGATGCTCTTGCTCCACCAAAAGGTTGCATTCCCACAACCGCACCTGTTGGTTTGTCGTTAATGTAGAAGTTACCTGCACTGTTTTGTAACGCAACTGTAGCTTCTTCAATAGCATAACGGTCTTGGCTGAAAACAGCACCTGTTAATGCATATTCAGATGTTGAGTCTACTAATTTTAATACACTAGTCCAGTCTTTGTCTTCATAAACATAAACTGTCAATACAGGTCCGAATAATTCGGTTTCCATTGTTGTGTATTTTGGATTTGAAGTTAAGATAACTGTTGGTTCAACAAAATATCCAACAGATTTGTCATAACCACCACCAAAAATAACTTCTGCGTCAGTATCAGCTTTTGCTTGGTCAATGTATTTGGCTAACTTATCAAATGAACCTTCGTGAATTACAGCAGTTACAAAGTTTGAAAAGTTTTGAGGTGTACCTTGTTTGATTGTCGCTAGTTCTTTACCCATTTCTTCTTTAATAGAAGGCCATAAGCTAGCAGGGAAATAAGCTCTAGAAGCAGCAGAACATTTTTGTCCTTGAAATTCGAAAGCACCACGAATTGTATTGGCGACTACTTGTTTTACATTAGAAGATGGGTGAACTAAGATAAAATCTTTTCCTCCAGTTTCACCAACAATTCTTGGATATGTTTTGTATGTGTGGATGTTTTCTCCAATTTTTTTCCAAATTTCTTTGAATACAAAAGTAGAACCTGTATAGTGTATTCCAGCAAAATCAGGAGAAGCTAAAACTGTGTCAGTGATCATTACGGGATCACCAAAAACTACATTGATAACTCCATCAGGAACGCCAGCTTCTTTGAATACATCAATTATTACTTTTGCAGAAAATACTTGGCTGTCTGATGGTTTCCAAACAACAACATTACCCATTAAAGCAGCACTAGCAGGCAAGTTAGCAGCAATAGCTGTAAAATTAAACGGAGTGATTGCGTAAACAAAACCTTCTAATGGACGGTATTCTACACGATTCCAAACATCAGAATTTGATGCTGGTTGGTCTTTATAGATTTGAGTCATGAACTCAACATTATATCTTAAGAAGTCAATTAATTCACAAGCTGCATCAATTTCTGCTTGGTGAATTGTTTTTGACTGTGCAATCATTGTTGCGGCATTTATTTTAGCTCTGTATGGTCCGGCTATTAATTCGGCAGCTTTTAAGAAAATAGCAGCACGTTGTTCCCAAGCCATATTTGCCCATTTGGCACGGCTTTCTAAAGCATTTGCAATAGCTTTTTCAATATGTGATTTTTCAGCTAAATGGTATGTTCCTACAACATGTTTGTGATTGTGAGGAGGAGTCATGTTGCGAGTGTTGCCTGTTCTGATTTCTTCACTTCCTATGTATAGTGGAACATCAATTTTCTCATTCCACATTGCGTTGTAAGCTTTGTGTACTGCTACTGTTTCTGGTGAATCTGGTAAATATGATTTTACGGGTTCGTTTACCGCTTTGGGTATATTAAAAAATCCTTTAAGCATTTTTTTTATTTTGAAAATTAGACAATTGTGATGTTGATTTCGAGTACAAAAGTACAAAGGTTTTTTGGATTAGCCCAGATAGATGAGTAAAGCTTTTTGGTGAAAAATTTGAACTTTTCAACCCGAATTACTCCCTAATTTAATGCGAATGGAGCATTTAATTTAAATGTAGGAACAATTACTTTGAATGACCTTGTTGAGGTGAAGTTTATCATTTCGAAATGTCCTTTCATACTTCCGTGAGGAGAACAAAGTAAGCAGCCAGAACTATAAGTGTGGGTTTCACCAGGTTTTAATACTGGTTTTTTGCCAATAACACCTTCGCCATCAACGGTTTCCATTTCGTTAAGAGCGTCGAAAATTTCCCAATGACGTGCCATTAGTTGAACAGAATCTTTACTATGGTTTTCTATCGTAATATGATAGCTGAAAGCAAAATGCATTTTATGGTTTTTGAAGTAAGTACCTTCAAAAGCAGTCATGACTGAGATTTTAATGCCTCTTGTAATTTGAGTTACCATAAAATACAATTTCTACATTTTCACAAAGTTATGAATTTATTGAAAACAAATATTAATTGAAATGATAAATTTTAATTGGTGATATTTGTTGAGTTTGTATCTCCTTTTCCAATCACTCTATCATAGCGATCACCATTTGCTCTGTAATACACTAGGGCAGTATAATTGTTTTCAGTTTCGTAGTAATTTCCATCTATAGCATTTTCGTTATCAATGTTGTGTTTGCTATCTATTAAGGTGTAATTGTAATTGTTGAACCCTTGTTTTATTAAAATTGCTTTTTGAAAAATACCTTTTTCAGTATTGTATTCCATTTTGTTTTCAGAAGTCAGGGCGTTGTTGTTGAACATTCCTGTGATATAAATGTTTGAATTTGCTTGATATTCTGGAGCAAAAAGTGAAAAATAGACCCAAGTATAATCCGCTTCGACATCACTGTTCTGAGCAGTTAAATTTCTTGGTTGAAAATTTCCATTTACATCAGGAAAAAAAGTATAACCTTTGTTTTTTCTGGGTGAATTAGTATATAAAAATGTATTGTAAAGTCCGCTGTTACTATCTACTTTAGATATGGAGTTGGTTGCAGCTCTAATTTCTTTATTGTCAAAATATAAATATTCATTACCTGCAAAAAATTGAGTTTCTTTATTGTATTTGAAAATTAAATCGTTGCCAATTGTAAATTGTGGTTTTACATTTACAATGCAGTTGTTCCATTTTCCGTTTTGAAAAAGAATGACTTTTACATTTTGCATTGGGTTTTGAAAAAGTATGTTTTGTGATTTTATACTAAATTCAACATTGTGCATTTTTTTGTTATCAGCAACTATTCTTGATCTTTTTATTTGCATTGGGACATCAACTAATTCTTCGTAGACAACAAATCTTTTCGAAAAAATTAAATCTCGGGTACTGTTGTAAATAGATATTAAGTAGTTCCCACTTTTTGTAATATGGCAAAAGTTGTTTGGAAAATTTAATCGGTAATGAGAATACAATTGAAGTGTGTTGAAAGAGTTTTCGTAATCTTGAATTCGTTGATTGTCAATTCCTGAAAGGTATTCTGCTTTTGCTAAATCAGATGGTGTCCAATTATAATTGTAGTGTGTGACTGTAAAATAATAGTCTTCTTCATTGCCATACAGGTCATCGAAGCTAAATTGAAATGGTTCTCCTAATCTAAAAAAAGGATATACATTGTTAGTGTTTTGTGTAAACGTAACTGTTTTTATGTTAAAAGGAGCATCTGTTTCACTTACAGCCTGAGCATTTAAGTGACTTCCTAAAAAAGCGAAAACAATAAAAAGAATGATTCGTTGCATTATTTAATATCTGTATTCAGTAAAGATATAATTTTTACAACTAATTTTATGCCAATAAATTATTTATAACAAATAGGTATGATTTCTCCTTTTGCCAAACAATATTTTTCTACTAATTCTGATGAAAGTTTTGAAGTGTAATCTTCTTCTGTGACTTTAAAACCAATGCTTCTTAATTTGTCAAAATAATCTCTTCCGTAAACACGTACATGATCGTATTGTCCAAATATTTTAGCACGCTCTTTAGGGTCAGTGATAGAATCATCGCTAAAAGTCGTTGCTCTTGATAAGTCCTGCGGTATTTGAAAAATTCCCATACATTCAGGCTTTAAAACACGATATAATTCTTGCATGGCTTTAGTGTCATCTGGAATGTGTTCTAAAACGTGGTTGCAAAAAATTATATCGTAAGAGTTGTCTTCAAATGGTAAGTTACAAATGTCAGCCTTTACATCAGCCAATGGTGAAAATAAATCAGTTGTTGTGTACTCTATATTTTGCTGTTTTTTGAAGCGCTTGTAAAACTCTTGTTCAGGAGCAAAATGAAGTACTTTCTTTTTTTCTTTTGAAGTAAAAAAATCGGTTTCATTTTGTAAATATAACCAAAGCAATCTGTGTCTTTCTAATGAAAGTGTACTTGGAGAAAGTACATTATTACGTTGTGATCCATAACCATAAGGTAAAAACATACGGAAACTTTTCCCATCGATAGGATCTGTAAATTTATTTCCTTTCAATAAAAAGGCTAAAATAGGGCGAATAACAATACTTACTCTAATTAGTATTGGTCTTGGAACAACATTTAAAAAGAATTTGAATATTTTTTTCATTAGATAGCTAAAGGTACTTTTCTAAATTCATCTTCTTCATTGCTCACGATTCCTAAAGCTTTGTAAATATATGCGAAAGTCGAAAGTAATTCAGGCTTGCCATCAACAATAGCTACATCATGTTCAAAATGTGCTGAAGGTTTTCCGTCAGCAGTAGTGATAGTCCAGCCGTCTTTATGTTGTTTAATGTTTTTTGTGCCTTGATTAATCATAGGTTCGATTGCTACAACCATTCCTTCCTGAAGTAATTTTCCACGACCTCTTTTACCGTAGTTAGGCATTTCAGGAGCTTCATGCATCGTGCGTCCTAAACCATGTCCAACTAATTCTCTTACAACTCCGTAACCATTACTTTCGCAATATTTTTGAATAACATAACCTACATCTTCTGTACGATTACCAGCTTTAAATTCTCTAATTCCAGCGTATAAAGATTCTTTGGTAGTTTTTAATAACATTTTAGTAGCTAAAGCGACTTCACCTATTTCAAAAGTATAAGCATGATCACCATAAAAGCCATTTTTTAATGCACCACAATCAACAGAGATAATATCGCCATCTTCAAGAGGTTTGTCTGTTGGGATTCCATGTACAACCTGTGAGTTTGGACTCATACAAAGTGAATTAGGAAATCCATACATGCCTAAAAAAGCAGGTGTAGCTCCGTGATCACGGATGAATGTTTCGGCTAATTTATCAAGGTAAAGAGTAGTTACTCCAGGTTTAATTTCTGAAGCTATCATTCCTAATGTTTTAGATACAACTAATGCGCTTTCACGCATCAATTCAATTTCTTCGCGGGTTTTTATAATAATTGCACTCATGTTATTTACATAGGATTGCAAAAATACAACATTCTAGGAATAAATACTTAAATTTATAGGAATATGAATTTTGTTATATTTTATGAGATTTTTCAAGGAGTAATTTTTTTAAAATTGTAGGTTATTAGTGAATTGCCTAATTTATTCTGTAAACAAGTGTTAAGTTGATAATATAATTAAGGATTTCCTATTGCTCGATACAAATTTAATAGCGCATTATAATATCGATTTTCTAAAGCTATATCAGAAAGTTTAGAACTTACCAATGAGTTTTCTCTGGAATTTATCAGAAACAAAGAACTTTCTCCAATTGAAAATAAACGTTCTTCGGCAGTTAGCATTTTCTCGAAATCTGAAACTAATTTTTTATTGATTCGAAGCTGTTTTTCTAAAGAAGTTTGTTCTTGATTTAGCGATTCGATTTTATTTTTTAATTGTTGCTTTTCAAATTGTAAACTAAACTCGGTATCCTGAACTTTTAGTTTGGCTAATTTTAAACTTCCTCTTTCTTTTCTTAAAAATAAAGGCATGGTAAAGTTTACCCCTAATTTATAATCCTGAAATCGGTAATCAGTAAAATAATCCGGCTCGGAAAGATAATTGTAACTTACGTCTAACTTGGGTAAAAGTGCATTAGCTTTTAATCGTTGTTCTATAGTAAGCATATCAATTTTAGCGTTTAAGGCTTTTATTTTAGGGTGATTTTCAATATTAAATTGATTTAATCCGTTTTGTGACAGCGTGCTTTTAATTGTTTTGTCCAATTCGATTTCCGGAAATAAACTATCATCAATTTCTAAAGGGATATTGTTTTCAGTCCAAATATAATTGGAGACTTCTAATCTGGCTTTTGCCAATTTTAATTTGGCATCTTCTAAATTTAACTCACGATTTCGTACGGTCATACCAGCTTCAATGCTATCAATGGCAGGCTTGTCACCTTGTTCGATGAGCTTTCCTACACCATTAAAACGGATAGAAGCGTTTTTTAGATACGTTTCATACAGTTGTACTTCGTGATGGATTTTTTTCCAATTGAAATAACTTACAGATGCTTCATATAAAACTTCTAGCGCTTGTAAATCCCGTTCGGCAGTATTGAGAGTAAGTGCTAGTTTGGCTTTACGAATGTCGGCCATGCGCTGGTTGATAAATAAACCTTGACCCAAAGGCACACTAATGCCTAATGAGGTTAAACCCGAGTTTGGGGTGGTCATGTCTGGGTTTATATATATTCCTTCGTTGTTATCAAATGCGGCTTTTAGCTCGATTCCATACCAAGTTGGTATTTTAAAACTGGCATTAAATAACGAATAGTAATTTTTATCCTTAAATTGTTTTTCATTGAATTCGGCTTCTATTTTGGGGTCAAAAGCACCGCGTGCCTGCATTAATTGTGCTTGCGCTTCAGAAATATTCAGCTGTGCCTGCTTTACCAGTGGATGGTATTTTTTTACATAACCTAAGAATTCATTATAAGTGAGTTCTTTCGATTGCCCATAAATAGTGACCTGAAAAATTAATAGGATGTATACTAATTGCTTCATTATTTCTTTTCCGTTTTTGATTGACTTTCCGTTTTGTAAAAGTTAGGAGGGAAACCGTTAAGTGTTCGCCATATTTCAAACCAAATAGGGACATCTTCTAACAGTGCAAGCGTTTCGGAACCAGCACCTATACTAAGGAGTTCAGGCCATTTTTTATCTTTAGGATCTGGAGCTATTAGTACCCTGTATTTTCCGTTAGTACTAATGAAATTTTCTTTTGCAACGATAACACCTCCAAAAGTACCGTAGGAGACACCTGGCCATCCGCTGAAAACAATAGTAGGCCATCCGTCAAACCAAACGCTAACTTTTTGCCCTTTATGGACTAAAGGAAAATCTATGGGGTCTATATAAGTTTCTACTGCCAATTCAAAATTGGCAGGCATAATACTTACTAGAGAAGTACCTTCTTTAATGGTTTCACCTATGCCTGATTGCAAAGCTCTGTTTACATATCCGTCTTGTGGTGCCGTGATGTAATAGAGTCCGTTGCGGATTTTGTAATTGGTATATTGGTTTTTAAGTTTATTCACTTGAGCTTCTGTGTCAAATTGAGAACTCAAGGCTGTTTGTTTATCACTGCTTGCTTTGGCTGTTTTTTCAGAATATTCGGCATTAATACGACTCAATTCCATATTGGCATTCAACACTTCATTTTTAGAAGCCAGATATTTGTTTTCCTGAGTGATTATTTTTGCTTCAACATCTTGTAATTTGACTCTTTTTTCTTCAACATCTGTCAAGGGTTTTAAACCTTCATTATTCAAATTGACCGATCGGTTAAATTGCGTTCTAGCAATTTTAAGTTGTGTTTTAACAGCTTCCAAATCAATACTGTCACTTTTTACTTTTAGATAGGCTTGTTTGAGTTTGTTTTGAGCCTGTTTGAACTTTAATCCTCTTTCATTTTGTATAGCTCCCATTTGGCTTTCTAAAGCTTTTACTTTTTCTGCATAGGATTCTACGGCACTTTCTTTGGCCTTGACTTGATTTCCCGTATTTTCGACTAAATTAGGGTCAAAATAATCTTCTTTGATCTCAGATATATAAACAATTGTGTCTCCCTTTTTTACAAAGTCACCTTCTTGAACAAACCATTTTTCAATTCGTCCGGCAATAGCTGTTTGTATTTCCTGTGGTCTTTGGTTGGGTTTTAATGTAGTGACGTAACCGCTTCCTTTTATATTTTGTGTCCAAGGAAAAAACATAAATAGGAGTAAAACGATACCAGTGCCAATAAATATCCTATTGATGATCTTGTAATGACTATTTTCTCCAAAAATTTTAGCAGATCTGTATTTGTTCAGATCTACTGATTTTTCGATTCTATTGTTTGTGATATTAAGCATGGTAGATTCTTATTGTAATTTGCCGTTGTTAATAGTAAATATTTTGTTACATTTTTCCTCCCAATAATTGTTTTTGCTGATGACAACTAGTGTCCAGTTGTTTTTTGAGCTGGTTAAATAATCAATAATTTCCTTTGCAGATTTGTCGTCAGATTTATCTACGGGATCTTCTAAGAATAGAATTTTTGGGTTTTGAATAATACATCTTGCCAAAACAATTTTTTGAGCCACTGATGAATTGATTTGCTTGCCTTCCGGAAATAAATGAGTATCCAGTCCGTTTGGTAAATTTTTTATGACTTCTGTCAATTGAACTGTTTCAAGAACCTCAGTTACTTTTTCTATCGTAATATTTGGGTCGTTATAGGTTATGTTTTCTAAGATTGTTCCTTCAAAAGGAGCTTCATTCAGTGTGATTACCCCTATGTTGGATCTGAATTCATCTAAAGAATATTTTTTATAATTGGTTTCGTTCAAATAAATACTCCCGGAAGTAGGTTCGATGATTCTGGCTAAAAGTCGGACAAGAGTTGTTTTGCCGGCACCATTATCCCCTTTAATTAAAACCTTGTCATTTTGATTTATTTTCAGATTGATGTTTTGTAAAGTAGGAACATCAGCGCCTTTATATTGAAATGATAAATCTTTGGTTGCGATGGTTATGGGTGTGTCGCTGTTTATTTTGTAAAGAGCATTTTCAATAGTTAGGTTTTCTACTTCTTTGTCTACTACGGTGCCAAGTTTTTCTAAAGAAGTAAGTACGTCATAGTATAATTCCAGACCTGAAAATAATTTTTCAACGGCAGCTATAATGCTCAAAATAACAATCTCGGCTGCTACGAATTGTCCTATATTCATTTGCTGGTTGAGTACTAAAATTCCTCCAATGATTAACAAGCCAGCCGTTAGTAAAATTTTAAAACCTACAAGTTGAATAAATTGTTTTCTAAGAATTTTAAAATGACTTTCCCTCTGTGCTAAATATTCTGAAACTAAATTATCATTTTTTTCTAACGAGAATAAGAATAATTTGTTGTTTTTGAAACTGATATGATTGCGCGCAATCTCTTGCAGCCAATGTGCTACTTTGTATTTGTATTTTGATTCTTTTAAGCTGGTTTCTAAACCAATTTGGAAATTCATACGATAGATAAGGTATAGCAATCCACAAAGTACCATTCCGAAGAATATAAAAAAGGAATGATACAGAGAGAGTAGAAGAATTCCGAAAAGGATTTGTAATAGAGCTGTTGAAATATCTAATAATAGTTTAGAAACTCCTTTTTGAACATTTAAGGTGTCAAAAAACCTATTAGCAAGTTCTGGAGGGTATTCGTTGTAAAACTCGTTTTGTTTTATTCTTGGGAATCGATAAGCAAATTCGAAAGAAGCTCTAACAAATATTTTTTGCTGTAGGTTTTCTGTAATACGAAATTGCATAATGCGCATTACTCCCACAAGTGTCACTCCTATAAGTACCATAAAAACCAGTACCATCCATGAAGTGCTTACTTTTCCTGCCTGAATAAAATTCACAATAGACTGTATCCCAAGAGGCAAAGACAAGCTTATGATTCCCGCGAAAATGGCGTATAAAAATATCTGATAAATATCTTTACGGTCTAATTTGATGAGGTTTTTAAAACGTTCTATTGGTGTCATACTACTGCTTTTTTTGCTAGATCAATATAAAAGGCTGAAATATCGTCTGTTTCTTTAAAGTTTGTGATTGTCTTGAAATGCTGTTTCAAAAATTGTTGATGCAGTGCGCCTTCAACTATTGAAGAGGCTAAGCTTCTGGAATAAGTATAGTTTGGATTGACTTCATGGATTATTTCAATCAAGCGGTTAACGACACATTTGTAGATTAAAAAAAAGCCTTCTTTGTTTTCTTCATCTACTTCTTTGGTTAAGAAGGTTTTTGTGAATTCTGAAATTATAATTCTATTCAAAATAGCTTCGTTGATATGAGGAGTGTTCAGATCATCCGTGATGTTTTGTGTTACAATGCGTATTGCTTTCTCTAATTTTTCTTCTGCATTTGATATGTTGGCAGTAGAGAAAACTAAATTGTAGTCAATCCATGTCCAATACCATGAGGAAAGATAAACTAGTAGTTTGTGCTTATTTTCAAAATAGCGGTATATAGAACTCTCATTGGATTGAATTCTTTCTCCCAGTTTTTTAAAAGTAAATTGCTCAAACCCAATTTCATCAATTAATAGAATACTATTTTCTATAATCTTTTTACCCAGTTCGGAAGTTTCCGGGTCTTTAACATACAATTTATTATTAACGGCTATTTTAATATTTGATAAGAGATTTTTCATTGTTTAAATTTAATATCAACAAACTTACAAACAAAAATGAAAGTATTACTATTATTTAAGAATGTTTAACTTTTGTTTAATAAAAAAACCACTTGTAAAAGTGGTTTAATTAATTGATTTTTAATTTATTGTGTTTTTTTAAACTTTGGCTAAAATGATTTTTAGTATACTAAATTTAATTCTCGTATGTGTGTTTGTAAGGTTGTCCAGTGACTATTTTGAACATATCTTTTTCTAATGATTCTACAGGAGTTTCCACTATTCTGTGAAGTTCTTTTCCGTCTTTGTAAAAAATGAATGTTGGAACATTGGTTATATTAAGTCCATTTTCAAATTTTTCTGGAGTAGTTTTAGACCTGTCTACGGTGATTAGTTTTACTTTAGATAAATCAAAATCTATTGCGTCTAAGATTTTATAAAAACGAGGAACTTGCTGTTTGCTGTCATCACACCATGTTCCCATAAAAATTGTTATTGTATAATCTTGATTTAGATTTCTAAGAGAAAACAAAGTTTCCTGATTTGCTACATAAGAAGCTTCTTCAGGAGTAAACCATGAAGCGTAAGGTTCTTGTTGTAGGTCTGATTTCAAATGTTGTCCAATAAGCATGACTTCTTTAGGTTCTTCCGTTTTTACTTCTTGTTTGATTTCTTGAGAAACAACTTGTTGTTCCTGAATTTGTTTTGTTTTGCATCCAATAAATAATATTGAAGAAAGTATTAATAAAGATATATTTTTCATAGTATTATAAAAGTGAATGTTGTGTCATCGCTTCAGGTTTGTTTATACCCATTAATTCAAGTATTGTAGGAGCAATATCGCCTAATACTCCACTATTAATGGTTTTTAGTTCTTTATCGACTAAAATGATGGGTACAGGATTCGTTGTGTGGGCAGTATTTGGTGTTCCATCAGGGTTTATCATAGTTTCGCAATTCCCGTGATCAGCAATGATAATGGTCGTGTAGTTGTTTTCTAAAGCTGCTTCGACAACTTCTTTTACACATTGATCTACTGCTTCGCAAGCTTTGATTGCTGCTTGCATGTCGCCTGTATGGCCAACCATATCACCATTTGCAAAGTTTAGACAAACAAAATCTACTTCGCCTTTTTGTAATTCAGGAACCAAAGCATCTTTTAATTCAAAAGCACTCATTTCTGGTTTTAAGTCATAGGTTGCTACTTTTGGAGAATTTCTTAAAATACGTGATTCGCCTTCAAAAGGTTCTTCCTGTCCTCCCGAAAAAAAGAAAGTTACATGAGGGTATTTTTCTGTTTCGGCAATTCGAATTTGTTTTTTACCTGCTTTAGCTACTACTTCGCCCAAAGTTTCAGTAATGTTGTCTTTGTCATAAATTACATGAACATTATTGTATGTATCATCATAATTAGTCATAGTTACATAATACAAGTCTAATTTATGCATGTTTTGTTCGTGCATGTCTACTTGTGAAAGTACTTCGGTTAACTCACGTCCTCTGTCGGTACGGAAGTTGAAGAAGATAACCACATCACCATCTTTAATTGTGGCTAATGGAGTATTATTGTTGTTTGTAATTATAATTGGGTCAATAAATTCGTCAGTAATGTTGTTTGTATAGCTTTCATTTATGCTTGTCACTGGATTGGTTGAATGTTTTCCAAATCCATTAACAACTAAATCATAAGCTTTTTTTACACGTTCCCAACGTTTGTCTCTGTCCATTGCATAATAACGACCAATAATTGAGGCTATTTTTGCTGACGATTTTTGGCAGTAATTGTGTAAATCTTCGATGTGTTTTACGCCTGATTTTGGATCAACATCACGACCATCTGTAAAAGCATGAATAAATACATTATTTAATCCAAAATCTTGAGCTGCATCTAATAACCCTTTTAAGTGATCTGTATGTGAATGTACTCCGCCATCTGAAACCAATCCTAAAAAATGAACCGGTTTATTATTTTCTTTAGCATATGCAAAGGCATCGTTTAATACTTTCTCTTGATTGAGAGTTTTGTTTTGAACGGCTAAATTTATTTTTGCCAAGTCCTGATATACAATTCGACCCGCGCCCAAGTTCATATGTCCAACTTCGCTGTTGCCCATTTGTCCTTCGGGTAAACCTACATTTAGTCCATCAGTACGTAGTGTAGCGTTAGGGTATTTTGTGTATAAACTGTCAATAAATGGTGTATTGGCATTATCGATAGCTGATACTTTTGGGTCTGGAGATTTTCCCCATCCGTCTAGTATCATTAAAATTACTTTCTTATTCATGTTAAGTTATTTAGCCCTGATAGTAGCGGCATCCTTTTTTGTTGACGGAGGTTCTCGAAGTAACAAAAAAGATATAGCGTATAGCAGGAAGTAGCTCCAAAAATAAAAAATTATATCCAGTTTTTTACTCGGTTGAAGTCTAAAAAGTAGCGTAAGCTAACTGAGAAAGTATGATTTAAATTATCGCCCCACAAATTGTTGAAATTTCGTGAGAAATCTTTATCAATTCGAGATAGGCCTTCGTTAGAATTTGCAGAGTAGTTGCGATACAATACATTTAACTGACTACCTGGTGCTATCCACCATGAGTAAGAGCAGTCTAGATTCCAAGAGCTAAAGTCTTGGCTTCCTAAATCGGAGTAATTAGTGTACGTAAGGTCGCCATCTTCTCCTAATTTTTTAAAATCTTTACTTTCTACATAACTCCAATAGTATCTTGAAGTTACATTTATTGTCATTTTATTGTTGATGGCAATTTTGCTTCGTAATGATAGTGTGGAAGTGGTAACGTCTCTTTTTTCGAAAATTATATTTGTAATATCATCATTGTCATAGATACCTATAGTATTTGACTCTTTAGTATAGTCATATCCTAAAATTAGTGATACTTTGTTGCTAAAACGATACCTCGGACTTATGTTAAAGCCATAGCTGTTTCTGCCTAATTCTGATGTTGTGCCTCCCCATGGATTAAAATCTAAAGCAAATTTTTTATTATAGTTTGATGAAAAATATGCCCATGCCTCATAATATTCAGGAAGTTGTACATAGCGCCTATCTACTTGTGGCATATAAAAATCATATATTTTAGTAGGTCTAATGAAAATGCCACCGCCAAAACCATCGTTGTCTTTTGAAGTAGCATCAAAATTAAAATTCACATTTGCGCCTTGCAATTTGCCAGTTGTATTTTCAATTTGTGTATTTACATTCATGTTTGAATTGAATGTGTTGAAAATACTATTTGGTTTTAAAATTCTATAATTAATGTTTCCATAGGTTCCAAGGAAGTTTGTTTGGAAGTTGATTCCTAAATCGTTGTTGTCAAACTTTTTGGTTACGTAATTTCCTGTTACACTAAAACGAATTTTTCCGCTTGTTTCACCAAAACTGAGAGAAGTGTTAATTCCTTCTTTGTTTGGGTCGTCTCTAAATTCATTTATTTTAATGTATTTAAAATCTCCTGATAAATTATAAGTATTTTTTTTGGTGTTTAAATCGAAAACAAGTGCAGAAACATTTGCATCTCTAAATTCTCCGTTTCTGGTTACGTTTGTATTTACAAAAGTTACAGATGAGTTTTTATTGAATCGTTGATCTAATGTTATTATGTTATAATTTGTAAGAGGTTCAATAATTTGTTTTCTCCTTTGTTGCGTTACAGTGTCTAGCATAGTCACTGATTCTTTTTCAGTAATTGCATTCAAAAAGCCTATACCAAGTCCTTGTTTTGTTCTTCCAGATATTTTTATAGCATTAAGAAGATTAATTTTTTCTGGATAGTCATCTTCTAGAATTTCATTTTCGTCTTTTATCTCATTTAATTTACCTCTTCTAAGTGAAGGTCTTCCTCCAATGCGTCTTGAGTAAAATAAATTTCCTTTATTAAATAAATCAGTCCCTTCGGTAAAAAAAGGTCTATTTTCATTGAATTGTTGTTCAAAAGGTCCAAGGTTTAGAATCTTGTTGTCGAAAGCAGTTTGGCCAAAATCAGGAACTAAAATAGCGTCAAGTGTAAAAGCATCACTTATGCCATATTTAATATCCATTCCTAATTTGAATTGTGATTCAGCTCCTGTTATTTTATTTGTGTTTTCATAGAAAGAAGCATACGGAAAAAAGAAAAGGCGTGTTGGAGTTTTAATGTCTTTAAGTCCATTTAATATTCCTGACTGTTGTTCAAAGGTTCCTTTATTATTGTCTACATAGTTCCAGGTGTATAGTTGTCTATATCTGCGTAGTTGTCTGAAAAACTGGATTCCCCATATTTTTTCTTTGTCTTTTGAAAAGCGTAACGCAGAATATGGTAATTTAATTTCTGCACACCAACCTTGATCAGTAACTTTTACATTACTTTCCCAAATGGCATCCCAAGATGTATCTTCTCCAGTGGTAGAATTTGCATTAGCGTCCCATTGAACACCAGCTGCAGTTACTAAAAATCGAAATTCTTGTTGTCCATCATTGTAGCCGTTAACACTTACTCCAAAAAAATCTGTGGAGCCATCATCATCACGTTGGGTTATTTCACGCATAATTTTTTGTGGCTCATCATCATACATCATTGCGCCTATATATATAGCATCATCATCGTAGAGGACTTTAACTTCGGTTCTTTTTTCGTAAGCTAGTGGTTTTCCATTATCAGGATTATGCATTGTAAAGTCTCTGGCGAGTTCTGCATTTTGCCAACTCGCTTCGTCTATGATTCCGTCAAGAGATATTTTTTCAGATGTGCGAGACGCACTTAGTCTCTTCTTTTCAGGAGAGGGAATGTTTTTTAGTTTTTCATTGATCAACTCTGTTGATGAAGCAGTTTGACCAAGTAGGATTGGAGAGCACAACAAGGTAACACAAGTTGCAATTTTTTGTAACATACTGTTCGTTTGTTTGATTTATCAAATTTAATAAGAAACTAGTGCTGAGCCCTTTATTTAAGAATTGTTTAACTATTTTTCGAAATTAAAAAAATCGATAAAGTGTTAAATTTTATCGATTAACTGCAAAAAAATTTGGTTGGTATTATTTTTTTGCTAATATTTGTCCCGAATGAAACACAACACAAATAAAAGATTATCAATGATTTACAGAATTACGCCCCTTATTTTGTTATTCTTAATGTCTTTTGCCCCAAAGGCTGCGAATACTACTGAAATTGGAACTGACCCTAAATTAATTGCTGCAAATAATGCTGTAAGCATGTCTGCAAAAATTGAATTAATTTATAATACTTTAAATGCAAATAATTTGGCATTACCTCAATTACCATGTTTTCAAAAAGCTTTGCAAGGGTTTTATGCTTTAAAAGAAAAAGGACTTATCGAAAAAGATATTATAACGGTAATTGATTTTAGTATGTCATCTACTAAAAAAAGATTATGGGTCATAGATTTGGTAGCCAATAAAATTTTATACAATTCTTTGGTTTCACACGGAATGAAATCTGGAGGTGAGTTTGCTACCAGCTTCTCTAATGAACTTAATTCTAATAAAAGTAGTTTAGGTTTTTATACAACGGGTGAGATTTATCAAGGTAAACACGGTTTGTCATTAAAATTAGATGGACAAGAACAAGGAGTAAATAGTAATGCTAGAGCAAGGGCTGTAGTGATGCACGGAGCTGGATATGCTAATCCGTCAATATTAAGAACACAAGGATATTTAGGAAGAAGCCAAGGTTGTCCTGCAATTCCTGAAGCAATAAAAAATGAAATCATCCAAACAATAAAAGGTAAATCTTGTTTATTTATCTATCACCCTAGTAGAGCTTACGACATCACTACTAAATTGGTTGGTTAATCTTAAATACAAATCAGGGTCAAGACCATAGACATCGTTTCTAAACTGTAATTGACCTTTTTTATACCAAGCTGTAAAATATTGAAAGTGAACTTGAAACTCACAATCAACTTTTACAGCTTGTGTTTTTTTAGTCTTTACTATAGTATCAATTTTTATTGATGAATATCTTCTTGGATTCTTCAAAAGATATTCTACTAGAGGTAGGGGTTTTTCTATACGCACACAGCCTGAACTCAAAGCACGATAATTGTAAACAAAGTAATCTCTATGGTTTGTATCGTGCATATATACTAGATGATTGTTTGGGAAATTTATTTTAACAACTCCAAGCGAATTATTATATCCTGGCTCTTGAACATATCTGTATTTGTTGGCATCAGAAGGTTTCCAATCGCTAGGTGATATTTCTTGATTTTTATAATTGAAAATTTTTATTCTGGTTTTGGAAAAATAGCTTCGGCTTTTTGTTGCATCAGGGACTAAATCTTCTTTTATGATTGTTGGAGGAACAGTCCAAGTTGGGTTAAAAACAATGTTAGATATTTTAGAAGATAAAATTGGAGATTTTCTTTTTGGAGTTCCAACAACTACTCGATATTTATTTATAGTATCTTTATTATCTACTAAAAACAGGTAATAGTTTGGAATGTTTACCCCTAAAAAACTGTTCCCTAAATCTGCAGGATACCATCTCCAGCGTTCAAGATTTGTAATTATTTGTTGTTTTCTGGTTTCTTTACTTACGTTAAGAGCTTTTAAAGTCATTGCTCCAATTGCACCGTCAGATTCCAAACCGTGACGATTTTGAAACTTTATTAGGGCATTTTTTAAATCAGTATTGAAAACAGTATTTGCAAGTGTATCATCTTTACTTAAGTCACCCCAATAACGTAATCTTTCTTTTATTTTGGCAATTGTCTCACTTTTACCGCCAAGTTTAAATTTTTCTTTCGTTACTATTGTGTCAAAATTTTCTTCTGGCATTGATTTAATTAAAGCCAGTGCCTTTTTGAGATTTAAATATGTGAAATGTTTTGGTTTGTGACTTTCAAGAGTACTGTCTATCCTGTTTTTTTGCAATGCTATTGCTAAAATGGTGTCAGGTTGAATCTCCTTTTTTTCGATTTCCCAATCTCTGTAAATTTCTCTAGGGTTTATTTTTCCATTTTTTAAATCAGAAAGATATTTGATATAAGAGGCTGTAAGAAGTTGATGATATTCTTCTCTTGATTCTGGAATTGAATCGAATTTTTTTTCAAATTCAAGTAATTTACTGTATTGATAATCTTCAGGGAGTAAACCCTCGTTTTCCGAGTTTTTTATAGCTTCAATAAGATTAATTCTATTTTCTTTTATTCCCCATCCTTCTTGGATTTCTTGATTCTTTAGAGCATCATTAATATATTCATCAGTGCTCTTAGGATTAGAGTTGCCACAACCTATATAAAGGAATAAACCAAATACAATTATACTTAAATACTTCATGGGTTAGATTTGTTTGTACATTACATAATGTAATCCGATTCCTGCAATATCAAAAAGCGAGCCATAAATTTCATAGCCTAAAATTTTGTAAAATTTTGCTGCATTTTCTCTTGCGTTAAACCAAATGAGATTTGATTTTACTTTTTTGGCATAATTTTCAACCTCATTTACTAATAATCTGCCATAACCTTTGCCTTGAAACTTTTCTAAAACAGCCATTCCTCTAATTTGCAATTGATTAGGGTGATTAAAAATACTGCTTTTATTTTCAAAAACCGAAATCACTCCTATTAAATCTTCATTAAAATATAATCCAAAATGTTTTGTAGAAGATAAATCATCACCTTCGAAAATGCATGTATCTATTGGTTTTCCTGGCCTTAAAACTGGATGTCGAACCACATGGGTAAATTTTGCTGGTACTGGTTTGATTTGTATCATGGAAATGCAAATTTAATGTTATTTGTAATAATATTATAAGGCTGATACTGTGGTTACTCGATTTTTTTGTTGATTTAATCGGAAATATTTTTTAAAAAAAGTTTGCATTAAAGAAAAGTTATTATTTATATTTGCACCCACAAAAGTAAACGCTTTTGTTATGCGGAAGTAGCTCAGTTGGTAGAGCTCCAGCCTTCCAAGCTGGTTGTCGCGAGTTCGAGCCTCGTCTTCCGCTCTAAAACAAGATAAAGTTTTAAAAATTATCACCTGCGGAAGTAGCTCAGTTGGTAGAGCTCCAGCCTTCCAAGCTGGTTGTCGCGAGTTCGAGCCTCGTCTTCCGCTCTAAAAATCCCAGACTTTGTTTGGGATTTTTTATTTACTGTGCAAAATTCTGAAGCTATGCTTCAAATAAAAAAGCCCCAAGTATTACTTGAGGCTTTTTGTTTTATAAGAAATTTAAGTTTTCTCCTGGTGCGATTTCGACAGGGAATTCATTTTGTCTAAACAAACGTGCGGTTAGTTCTCCTCGAACAATAACATTGTCGCCATACGCTTCTAACCAACTTCCTTCACGCAAACCTAAAACAGGAATTGAACTTAGCTTGTGAAATTCATTAATTCTTGTTTCTCTTGTTTCTCCCATATGTGTTGAGCCTTCTATTGGATCTAGATAATGAGGATTTAGATTGAAGTTGATGAACCCCAAAGTGTCAAAGCTTTTAGGTAAAACAATAGGCATGTCGTTTGTAGTGTTCATCGTTTTGCCTCCAATATTACTTCCCGCACTACAACCAAGGTATGGAGTTCCATTGTTAATGGCTTTTTTTAGAGCATCAATTAGATTAAAATTGTAGAGTTGAGAAACTAATAAAAATGTGTTTCCGCCACCTGTAAAAATTGCTTGGGTTTCTTCAATTGCTTTTATTGGATTGTCAAATTCATGTAGTCCTTTAACAGCTATGTTTATTTTAGAAAATGCATGACTGACTTTTGATGTATAATCATCATGAGATATTCCACTTGGTCTTGCATAAGGGATAAATAATAATGTTTTTACGTTTTCGAAATGTTTTTTGAGTGTTGGGAGTAAGTAGTCTAAATAACCTCCTCCGTATAAAGTTGATGTGCTGGCAAGGATGACTTTTTTCATTAGTATATAATTGAGAGCCAAATTTAAAAATTATAATTAACAAAAAATTATCAAGTCATTAATAATAAATTGGGATTATACACTTCTATTTTTACCTTATAAATCTAAGTATGAAAAATTTATTAGCTGTTTTTTTTATTTGTATTTTTCAATCGGCATTTTCCCAATGTGAATTAAAAGGAAAAGTGATTTCTGATATTTCAGATGTTAAGGACATTATTGTGTTTAATTTTACAACAAAGAATGATACACTGACTGACTCGAGTGGGTTATTTACTATTGAAGCTAAGCCTGGAGATAGACTAATTATATCTTCTCCAAAATTAGAAGGTTTGGAAATAGTTCTAAATGAAAATTCTTTCAGAATGAATCCGCTAATTGTTGAGGTTAAATCGAAAGCAAATGAGTTGGCCGAAATTAAAATCAGTAGAATTACAGCAAAATCGTTAGGAATTATTGGTAAAAACGTAAAGGAGTATACAGTTGCAGAGAGAAGACTTAGAACTGCTACTACTGGTGGTCCAGTGGGAATGATTTATAATTTGTTTAGTGGTCAGAAAGACATGCTTAAGAAAATTGTTGAAGTAGAAAAGTATGAACTAAATCATGAAAAACTTCTCAGAATTCTTACTGAAGACTTTTTTCTAACTACTTTAAAAATTGCTAAAGAGAATTTAAATGGGTTTTTAATTTTTGCTTCAGAAGATTCAACAATAACCAAGTTGCTAAAAGATAAAAATTATGGTAATTTGAAATTCAAGTTAGTAGAATTGGCTTTCAAGTTTAAAGAATTAAAGAATGAAAATTAAATTACTTTTCTTTTTCTTATTTGTGCAAAGTGTTTTTTCTCAGACAATTATAAAAGGGAAAATAATTTCTGATATTGCAAATTTAGAAGGAATTTATATAGTAAATACTTCAACTAAAACTAGTACTTCAACAAACCCCGAAGGCTATTTTTCGATAGAAGCAAAACCAAATGATATACTTGTTATATTCTCTTTATCCATAGAAGGTTTGGAAGTTAGGTTAAATGATAGTTCTTTTAAACAAAGTCCCTTGATTATAAAAGTTAAGGCGAAAATCAATGAGTTAGATGAAATCGAAGTTAATAAGTTCACAACAAAATCATTGGGTATTGTTTCTAAAAACGTAAAAGAGTATACTCCAGCAGAAAGAAAGGTAAGAACTGCTGAAAAATTCAAATGGTATAGTCCGCTTTTAATTCCTTTTGGTGGAATGAGCGTTGATGGATTAATAAATCAGATTAGTGGTCGAACAAAAATGCTTAAGAAAGGAGTGCTTGTAGAGAAAAAAGAAAAAGAGTTAGAAAAGCTGGATTTATGGTTTGATGATGACTTTTACATTAAAACACTTAAGATTCCAGATGACTATGTGGAAGGATTTAAGTTGTTTGCTCTAGACGATATTGATTTGTTGAATTCTATGTCTTCAAAAAATAAAACTTTGGCCACATTTTTGTTAGGAGAAATAGCGGTTAAGTATAAGAACCTTACTTTTCCTGAAAAGAATTAATACTTTTACAGCATGAAAAAAGTTTTCCGATTTTCGTTTTTAATTGTTCTTCTTGTTGCATTAATGTCTGTAACAGTACATAAGTTTTATGTGTCAATTTATCAGGTAAATTACGCTCAAGAAAAAAAGATGCTTCAAATTACATCACGAATATTTGTGGATGACTTGAATTCAATTCTAAAAGATAAATACAATAAAAAAACGCTTTTAGGGGAAACAAATGAATCTGCTGATGATGTTATTTTAATGAAAAAATACTTAACCGAAAATTTCATTCTTAAAGTAAATGGGCAAGTAAAACCTGTTCATTTTTTAAGTAAAGAAATGGAGGGAAATGTACTTATTTGCTACTATAATATTAAAGATGTTTCTAAAATAAAAACCTTAGAAATTCAAAATACAGTATTGCTTGATTTTACTGATGAGCAACAAAATATTGTTCACACTTCAATTTATGACAAAAAGCAAAGTTTTTTATTTACTTCAGGAAATGTAAAAGGAATGTTAAAAGTTTAGCATTTTTTATTCTTCATCAAAAAATAAATTACATTTAGCACCTTAAATTAAGGTTTCCGTCATGAAAAAATTTAATCTATTCGTAGCTGCTTTCGTATTTAGCGTAAATGCCTTTGCACAAACTCAGCCAGAAAGCGTAAAACCAAAGCAACAAGGTCACGAGGATACTAACAAATTCAGACAAATGTATGATGTTATGGCAACGCCAAACATGTATCGTACAGCATCTGGAGCGCCTGGTCCTGAGTATTATCAGCAGCAAGCAGATTATAAAATTGACATCGAGCTTGATGATAAAAACGCAAGACTTTATGGCGTTGAAACCGTTACTTATACTAACAATGCTAAAGAATCTTTAGACTATTTATGGATTCAGTTAGATCAAAATCATTTTGCTAAAACGTCTAAAACACCTTTAGTTCAAAATAATAGAGTAGAACCCGCAATAAGTGCAAGAGGTTTTTCCAGAACTTATTTAGAAGAAAAATTTGATGGAGGTTTCAAGATAGATTATGTAAAGGATGTAAAAGGAACTCCAATATCCTATACAGTAAACGAAACCATGATGCGCATTAACCTTGCGAAACCTTTAGCACATGGGCAAAAGTATACTTTTACGATTAAATGGTGGTACAATATAGGAAACTATATGGTTGATGGAGGGCGTTCTGGTTATGAGCAATTTGAAGATGGAAACCGTTTGTACGTTTTAGCACAATTCTATCCTAGAATGGCAGTTTACAATGATGTCGAAGGATGGCAAAATATGCAATTCTGGGGGCAAGGAGAATTTGCTTTACCTTTTGGAAATTTTGAAGTAAATATTACTGTTCCTGCAGATCATATTATGGAGGCTACTGGGACATTAATGAATAGAAGCGAAGTGTTTACTGCAGAGCAAGTAAAAAGATATGAACAAGCACAACAATCATTTGACAAGCCAGTGATCATTGTGACTCAAGCTGAGGCAATGGTTTCTGAAAAAGGTTTTTCAGATAAAAAGAAAACTTGGAAATTTAAGGCTGAAAATGTTCGTGATTTCGGAATTTCTACGTCTAGAAAATTCATCCACGATGCAATGGCTGTAAAACTTGGCGGAAAAACAGTAATGGCAACATCGGTTTATCCAAAAGAAGGAAATCCTATGTGGGAACAATATTCAACAAGAGCCGTTGCGCATACATTAAAAAGTTATTCATCAAGAACATTCGACTATCCATATCCTAAAGCTGTTTCTGTTAATGCACAAGATCAAGGAATGGAGTACCCAATGATTTGTTGGAACTTTGGTCGTCCTGAAAAAGATGGAACGTATTCAGATAGATTGAAATATGGAATGTTAGGAGTTATTATTCATGAAGTAGGTCATAACTTTTTTCCAATGATTGTAAATTCAGATGAACGTCAATGGACTTGGATGGATGAAGGATTAAATACGTTCATGGAATATTTGGCTGAAATAGAATGGGAGTCAACTTTTCCTGTAGATAGAGGTCCTGCTAAATTAATCGTACCTTATATGAGTGGTGATCAAAATTGGTTAGAGCCAATTATGTCAAACTCAGAAAGTATCAAGCAATTTGGAAATAACGCATACGGAAAACCAGCAGCAGGATTAAATATTTTACGCGAAACAATTATGGGACGCGAATTGTTTGATTATGCTTTTAAAACATATGCAAACCGTTGGAAATTCAAACACCCAACACCAGAAGACTTTTTTAGAACAATGGAAGATGCTTCGGGAGTTGATTTAGATTGGTTTTGGAGAGGTTGGTTCTATACTACAGATTATAATGATATAGGAATTAAAGAAGTGAAACAATACTTTGTGAGTAACGATGCACCGGCAGGATTCCAAGCGCAACAAGCAACAAGACGTAATCGTTTTAGAGCTTCTGGGCCAATGGTTTATATGGTTGACGGAAGCAGTGCAGATATGAAACAAGAAATGAACAAGCCATTAAATGTTAAAGATCTAAAAACATTAGATGACTATGTACAAGCGACTTTTTCTGCAGAAGAAAAAGCAAAACTACAATCGCCTAAATATTTCTATCAAGTTACTTTTAACAAACCTGGTGGTTTAGTAATGCCAATTTTAGTTGAACTTACTTTCGAGGATGGAACTACAGAAAATCATAAGTTTCCTGCTCAAATTTGGACAAAAAACGATGCTGAAGTTTCAAGAACATTTGCTACTTCTAAAATAATCAAAAAGATTATGGTAGATCCAAAAGAAGAAACGGCAGATATTGACATTACAAATAATGCATGGCCTAAACAAGAAGTTACATCTAAGTTTGACGAAACTAAAAATTAAACTTTGTAACTTTGCACTATAAATTTTAGAATACAAGATTATGTTTGGTATTGGCGGAGGAGAATTAATTTTAATCATCTTTATTGCATTGATGTTATTTGGGTCAGAAAAGATTCCTGACATTGCTCGTACATTGGGTAAAGGAATGGCGCAATTGAAAAATGCTACAAACGAGATAAAATCTGAAATACAAAAAAGTGCTGATAATCACGAAATAGGATCTCTTACAAGAGATTTTAATGCCGAAGTCGAACAAGTGAAGCAAGGCTTTAATAAAATGGTTGATGATGAAACAGCAAAAATAACAGGAGAAAATAATCCTCTTGATATCACTTCAGAAATTAACGAAGCCAAACAAAACTTAGAAGACCTCACAGGTCCTATTAAACGCCAAATGTAACCTTGGAAAAAATCATTCAATTAGACAAAGATTTACTAGTATACCTTAACGGATTGGGTTCAGAAACTTTCGATCCGTTTTGGCTTTTTATAACGAAACAGTTACACCTTACGCCATTATTTCTATTTGTATTTTATCTTGTGTATAAAAAGGTAGGAGGTAAAAATCTACTTTTAATAATTGTTTCAATGGCGGTTATGATAACGTTCACAGATCAAATGACCAATTTGGTTAAAAATACAGTACAACGCTTGCGTCCTTGTAATGATCAAGAATTAAAGAATATTATACGATTAGTACAAGTTAGAGGATCCTATAGTTATTTTTCAGGGCATGCTACAAATTCAATGGCTGCGACAGTATTTGTATTTATGATATTAAAGAATTACTATAAATACGCAATTTCGTTGTTCTTGTTTCCTCTAATTTTTGCTTACAGCCGAATATACTTAGGACTTCACTTTCCTGGAGATATTCTTTCAGGATATATTTTTGGAGCTATTTCAGGATTTGCTTTTTATAAAATTTATGTAGAAGTAAAGAAAAAATATTTCCCTCAGCTTTTAGATTAGGAGCTTTCTCCAACTATCCACTATATCTTTTTGAATGCACTTCGATTTCGCTCTGTGTACAAAAAGGATGTGTTTCTATCTGGGCTATAAAACTCGGCTCACGGTTAAGCCGTCTCGAATAGGTAGTAAAACAGTTTCTACTCTTGGGTCGTCTTTAAGTAGTTTGTTGTATTCCAAAAGAATTTTAGTGCTTTTATCATTGGCTTTTACTTCTTCAAGTACTTTGCCACTCCATAATACATTATCAGATAAGATTACACCACCTTTATTCATTAAAGGAACTATCATCTGGAAATAATTGATATAATTTTCTTTATCAGCATCAATAAATACTAAATCAAATGTTTTGTTTAAGGTTGGGATAATATCCAATGCATTTCCTAAATGTTGATGAATTTGAGTTGCCCATTGTGATTGATCAAAGTATTTTCTTTGAAAGTCAACTAATTCTTCATTTACGTCAATCGTATCTAGTTCTCCATTTTCAACCAATCCTTCTGCAAGACATAAGGCCGCATAACCTGTGTAAGTGCCTACTTCGAGTATGTTTTTTGGACGAATTAATTTAGAAAGAATGCTTAATACACGCCCTTGAAAATGACCACTTAACATCCTTGGTTGTAAAATTTTTTGATGAGTTTCTTTATTTAGGCGTGCTAATAAATCTGGTTCGTTTTCGCTATGATTAGCAACGTAGTTTTCTAAATCTTCAGAAATGAAATGCATATATTTTAATTATTTATTGGTTCTCGAGTGAAGTCGAGAGACAAATTTACAAATAACAGAGACTATAATAAAAAAAGCGGAAAATTTTACTTCTCCGCTTTTCAACTAGTTAACCAGACTTTCAATTATTTTATAAACAGGCTGGATAGACTTGGAGTATTCTATGGTAGGACCTGCAACCCAAACCGTTTTGTAGGTAGCTTGTGTTGCGGCTTTCGTAACTGCATTGTTTCCAATCATGAAACGGATTAATTTTGCCCATTTTTTAAGGCGTTTGTTTGTGTTTAGAAAACGTTCTAACCAGTTTAATTTGGTTCCAATTTTCTGAACATAAGGGGTATTGATAACGGTGCAAGGTGTGCCCGAAATTTTTTCGGTCATGACAATATCCTTTGCACCATAATCTACACAGGCTTGTTTGTATTCTTGTGATACATTGGCTTCATTTGAAGGGATAAATAAACTTCCTACTGAGACACCAATAGCACCTGCTGCAATCATTTTGTCTAAATCTGCTTTGCATCCTACACCTCCAGCAGAAATTACAGGTAAAGAAGTATTTTCATTAAGTAATTTAATTAAAGCTTCTGGGCCTATTTCACCACGGTGACCACCAGCTTGATTATTTACTGCTATCAAAGCATCAGCTTTAAGGCTTTCTACTTTTTTTGCAAAGCCTAAGTCAGTAACATCACAAAAGACTTTAACCCCAACTTTGTGAGCTTCACGAATCGTTTCTTCAGGACTTCCTAATGATGTGATGATAAAATCTACTTTCTCTTCACATAAAACCTTTAGTTGATCTTTATATTTAATGTTTGATTTGTTTACTATTAAATTAAAACCAAAACTTCCTCCTTCTACTCTCGCAGCTTTTAACTCTGCAATTGCGGCTTTAAGTTCTTCAAGTGTTCTGTAGTTTAATGCAGGAATACAGCCAGCAACTCCTGCTTTCATGCCCTCTATTACCATAGTGGTATTAGAAACCAAGAACATTGGTGCCATAATCACTGGATGCTTTATACCTAATATCTCTGTTAAAGATGGTTTTGACATTTTAAATCATTTTTATCAAAGATATAAAAAAATATTATGCATGCATATAATTCATGTAATATTTGAAATTTTGTTTTAGATGGTAGGATTTTCAGAATTACTATCTTTGCAGCATGCAAATAGAAAAGAAAGATATACGCGCATTAACAAAAGAACAACTTCGTGATTTTTTTGTGGATAATGGAGATAAAGCATTTCGTGGTAATCAGGTATATGAATGGCTTTGGAATAAAGGAGCTCATAAATTTGAAGATATGACTAATGTTTCTAAGCAAACTAGGGAAATGTTAGAGGCTAATTTTGTAATCAATCATATAAAAGTTGATCAAATGCAGCGTAGTGAGGATGGTACCGTTAAAAATGCTGTTCGTTTGCACGATGGTTTGGTTGTAGAATCTGTTTTAATTCCTACCGAGACAAGAACTACTGCCTGTGTTTCAAGTCAGGTAGGTTGTAGCTTAGATTGTAATTTTTGTGCAACAGCAAGGTTGAAGCGTATGCGAAATCTTGAGCCCGGAGAAATATATGATCAAGTAGCAGCTATAGATTCTGAAAGTCGTTTGTATTACAATAGACCATTATCTAATATTGTATTCATGGGGATGGGAGAGCCTCTGATGAATTATCCTAATGTCATGAAAGCTATTGATAAAATTACATCATCAGAAGGATTAGGAATGTCGCCAAAACGTATCACAGTGTCTACATCTGGAGTTTCAAAGATGATTAAAAAGATGGCTGATGATGGGGTGAAGTTCAAATTGGCAGTTTCATTACACTCGGCAGTTGAAGAAATAAGAAATCAAATCATGCCTTTTACAAAAAGTTTTCCGTTGCCTGAATTGCGTGAAGCTTTAGAATATTGGTACAAAAATACTAAAAGTAAGATAACTTATGAATATGTGGTTTGGAAAGGAATTAATGATGATAAAAAATCAATTGATGCTTTAGTAAAATTTTGTAAACATGTGCCATGTAAGGTGAATTTGATAGAATACAATCCTATTGATGATGGAGAATTCCAACAGGCATCTGAAGAATCAATTAATGCATATATAAAGGCATTAGAAGCAAATGATATTGTTGTAAAAGTTAGACGTAGTCGAGGGAAAGACATCGATGCTGCTTGCGGACAATTAGCTAATAAAGAAGTATAAAAAAATCCCACTATTTAGTGGGATTTTTTATTAAAATATATAACCAAGAATTAATTCAGAATAATAGTATATTGAACTCCGTTGTGAGTGAATATAGCCACATTGTCACAATCCCCATTTCCAAAGTCTAAAGTAGAAGTTCCATAGCCTTGAAATTGAACAATACCTTTTACAATATTAGAGCAATTTAATTTTACAATTAAAGGAGAAGTAATAGTACTTGTCATTGACCACCCCGAAGTAGTTGAATTTGTTGTCCATTGGCCAGTTACACTGTACACATTGTCAGTATATTCTGGAGTGCTTTGCCCACCTGTAATTTCTGTTGTTCTAGAACCAGTTCTGTGATACACATTTCCGCTAGGGAATGTAGCAGTAAAATCCATATTCATAACAACTATAGCATGAGTATTAGGGTTTGTAGTAGATGTTCCCCACGAAATTGTGAAGGTTTTGTTGCCTACTATTTTTACACCATTGTGATAAAAATTATCAAATTGATAGTTAATAGTATGTGAAGTGGCGCTAGGTTGATATACAAATGTGACAATAATTTTTCCTTTTAAAACATTGCCGTTTGGTAGAGTACATCCGTTGATTGGATCAAAATCAATAGTTTTGGTGATTGTTGTTCCTGGAGTAATTACAGTGCCATAAGCTGGTACTCTTGTAATAGTTGCACAAGTTGGAGCAAAGGTTGTTTGTTGAGTTCCTTTTGAAGTCATTCCATCTTCTGTTGAAGTCATCGATTGTTCTTCAACAATTGCAGAAATATCTGAACCGGCTACATCAAGTCTTGCATTAACTTTTGCATCTTCAGCAGTCATAACTTTATTTTCAGTTTCATTATCTTTTGTACAACTGTAAAAAACTACTGATAAAAGCGCTGATAGAATTAAGATTTTAATTTTCATAATTTTAAGATTTTTTTAAGGTTTTGGGTATTTGACAGTTATAACGTAAAAAAGGTTTAATCAAATATAAAAATATTTTTGAATTGTAAAATTTTGACTAGAAATACTATCTTTGAATTTCGATGGATATTTCTTCGCAAATAAAAAAACCAATTCTTCAAGAGATGGAACTTTTTGAAAAAAAGTTCCACAGTTCGATGTCTTCAAAAGTTGCCTTACTAAATCGAATTACATATTATATTGTAAATCGTAAAGGAAAGCAAATGAGACCAATGTTTGTTTTTCTTACTGCAAAGATGATTTCTGGCGGGGAAGTTTTAGAAAGAACATATCGTGGAGCATTAGTTATTGAGTTAATTCATACAGCAACTTTAGTACATGATGATGTGGTTGATGATAGCAATCGTCGTCGCGGTTTCTTTTCAATAAATGCGTTGTGGAAAAATAAAATAGCAGTTCTTGTAGGTGATTATTTGCTTTCTAAAGGATTATTACTTTCAATCGATAATGGCGATTTTGACTTATTAAAGATTATTTCGGTTGCAGTTCGTGAAATGAGCGAAGGTGAATTGCTTCAAATAGAAAAAGCTCGCCGACTTGATATCACTGAAGATATTTATTACGAAATCATTCGCCAAAAAACGGCTACACTCATAGCTGCTTGTTGTTCACTTGCTGCATGTTCTGTAAAACCAGATGATGCAGAATTAGTAGAGCGTATGCGAAAATTTGGAGAGTTAATAGGAATGGCTTTTCAAATTAAAGATGATTTGTTTGATTATACCGAAGAGGCAATAGGAAAACCAACAGGAATTGATATTAAAGAACAAAAAATGACACTTCCATTGATTCATGTCCTGAATAATTGTTCTTCGAAAGAAAAAAACTGGTTAATCAATTCCATTAAGAATCATAATAAAGATAAAAAACGAGTTAAAGAAGTTATTGCTTTCGTAAAAGATAACAATGGACTGATGTATGCCGAGAAAAAAATGGTTGAATTCCAACAAGAAGCACTAAAACTTATAGAGTCATTCCCAGATTCCCCTTATAAAGATTCCCTTATTTTAATGGTAAATTATGTGATTGAAAGAAAAAAATAATTTTTTTTAATCATCATGCAACCTTTTTTAAATCATTCTCGTCTATGTTAATAGAAGGGTCAATGTAATTCCTTTTATTGTGAAAATTCAATTTGAAATAAAGTGAAAGTTGTCAATTTACATCACGAAGAAAAAAAATTAATAGAGCATGCGCTCAATAATAACCGGCATGCACAGCATCAGTTATATTCTCAGTTTGCGCCTAAAATGTTAAGTGTGTGCAGACAATATGTGAAAGATTTGCAACAGGCTGAAGATGTAATGATCACTGGCTTTATGAAAGTGTTTACAAATCTTAAAAATTTTGAACACAAAGGGAGCTTTGAAGGCTGGATTAGAAAGATAATGATAAACGAGAGTATTTCTTTTATAAGAGCAAAAAAGGAAGTGAAGTTCATGGAGGATGAATCTTTTTTTGAGGATAGTCATAATTCAATTGAAAGCCAATTGTTACTTGATGACATTCAATTTCTGATTGACAATTTGCCAGAAGGATATAAGATGGTGTTTAATTTATATGTGATTGAAGGATTTAAACATCAAGAAATAGCTCAAATGTTAGGAATTACAGAAGGAACTTCAAAATCACAATTATCAAGGGCAAGAGAAATGCTGCAAACCCAAATCCAAAGACTTAAAAATTATAGTTATGGGACCGAATAAAATAGAGAATGAAATAAGAGAAAAGTTAGGCAAAAGGGAAATTCAGCCTTCTGCGCAAGCTTGGGACAGATTAGATGCAATGCTTTCGGTTCAAGAGAGTAAAGTAGAAAAGAAAGCTTTTCCATGGTTTAGAATTGCTGCTACGGTTGTACTTTTTTTGGGAGTAAGCTATTTCTTTTACAATTCGAGCGAAAAAAACATTAAAGACGATAATTCAAATATTGTTTTTGAAGATTCTAAAAAAACTTCAACAGATGGAATAAAAAAAGAGGAGATTGATGTTGTGAAATCGTCTCAATCAATCATAAATGAAAAGAATTCGTCCATCGTTTATTCTGAGACAAAAAACAAAAATATAAAAAAGGTTAAAGAATCTAAAGTGCTAAAAAATAGTTATTCTAAAGAAGTTTTGCCTCAAATGTCTAAAGAAAATCAAGTTGCTTATTCAGACACAAAAAATGAAACCAAAAATAATGAGGATAAATCAGAATTAAAAATTATAGTGGAAAGCAAAGAAGCAATTGCAGAAGCAAAAATGCCAATAGAAAAAACTAAATTAAAAATTGATCCTAGTTCTCTTTTAGATCAAGTAGATGGAGAAATAGAGCTTACATTTCGTCAAAAAGTGATGAAAACAGTAAAAAAAGGATATAAAGAAGCAAAAGAAGCTGTAGCCAGCAGAAATCAAGAATCATTAATCAATCATTAATCAAAAAACGAATAGTATGAAAAATTTTATCATTTATGTAAGTATTTTAATCTTGACAACAACAGTAAAAATGTTTGGACAAGAAACATTTGAAGGAAAGGCTAAAGCAATTGCCAGCCAAATTGAAAAAATAACAAAAGAAGAAAAAGCTTTGTTGAAATTGCAAGTTGAAGATATAAATAAAGAACTTGAAAATGGAATCATCAATCGAGAACAAGCTGATGAGAAAAAATTAAAACTAGCAGAAAAGAGTGCTTCAAAAATAGAAAATCGGGTAGCAGCTGAAGAAATGAAATTAACAGCATTAGTGAAGGAGAAAGTTGAAGGAAGAATTACTTATTTAGATACTACAAATCCAAGACGTCCTTCAATCAGAATAAATTTTAGAAATAAAGATACTACTAAAGTTTCTGAAAAGAGAACAACTTCGCAATTTGTATTTGCAGCAGGAGTAAATAATTTAGTGACTAATAAAGCTGTTGCTCATTCTGATTATAGATACTGGGGGTCACATTTTTATGAAATAGGAGTCTCTTATAATACAAGGATTTTAAAAAATGATAATTTACTACATTTTAAATACGGATTGTCTCTTCAGTACAATAATTTAAGGCCTACAGATAATAGATATTTTGTTGAGAATGGAAAACAAACAAATTTGCAAACTGCAGCTATCAAATTAGATGATTCAAGGTTAAGAAATGTAAATATTGTAGCACCTTTGTATTTAGAGTTTGATTTTTCAGGAAATAAAAATCACAATGATAAACCATTTTTTCAAACGCATAAAAGTGTAAGAGTAGGATTAGGAGGATTTGCAGGTTTTAATGTGAAAACAAAGCAAATTATAAAGTATGAAGAAAATGGGCATGATTACACACAAAAAGAAAAAGGTAGTTTCAATACAAATGATTTTGTTTATGGTGTTGGTGCTTATTTTGGGTATAAAGAAACAAGTTTATATGTTAAGTATGATTTGAATCCATTGTTTAAAAACAATGTTGTTGACCAAAATAATATATCATTAGGTGTACGTTTTGATTTGAATTAATTTTATTTGGCATATTTATTGAAAAGTGTTTCGTTGACGAGACACTTTTTTATTATTAATAGTTTAACATTTATTTTTGGTTTATTTGAAAACTAAAATTAAATTTGTTCCCCTTGATTAAAAACAAACTCACAAATGAGAAAAACATTTTTATTGTTGCTATTAACTTCTGTAGGAGTTGCAAATGCTCAGAAAACACCAGGTATATATGGTGAAAATAACTGGTTTAATGGCTGGACAAGCTTTAAGCCTAAAACTGCTGATTATGCTCCTGCGACTCAAATCTTAACTGGAGTTATTAAGGAAAATACTACATTATCAAAAAGAAATACTTACTTGCTTATGGGTACTGTTTATGTGCCAAGTGGAGTAACACTAACAATCGAACCTGGAACAGTGATTAGAGGAGATAGTGATTCAACTGGAACTTTGACTGTTGTAAAAGGAGGTAAAATCATTGCAGAAGGAACAGAGACAGATCCAATCGTTTTTACTTCCAATAAATCAGCTTCAGATCGTAAAGCCGGTGACTGGGGAGGAATTATAGTATATGGAGATGCACCACTTAATAGACACGGTGGTTTAATATCTTCAATTTATGATACAAATCCTTTATATAATGTTTTTGGAGGTAATAATGAAAACAGTGATTCAGGAGTTTTAAAATATGTTCGTATAGAATTTGCTGGAAAAAAAATTGATGCAAAAACAATGTTGAATGGTTTAACACTTGGAGCAGTTGGTAAAAAAACTAAAGTAGAGTATGTTCAAATTAGTTTTGCAAAAGACGATGGTATAGAAATTGTGGGGGGGAATGTAGATTTGAATAATATTATTTCTTACAGAAACGCTGATGATGATTTTGACTTCTCAATGGGAATCCAAAGTACTGTAAATAATAGTATAATTATTAGAAGTCCTTTTATTTCAGATAATACACGTTCAAGAGCTTTCGAGATTGATTCATATGACAAAGTTGAGAACTTTGATCCAACTAAAAAGAAAACCGTAATTAAGCTTAACAATGTTACAATCGTTAATAATGATGATAATAGTGTTGGCTTAGTAAAAGAAGCCATTTCTTTAAAATCAGACTCATTCTTAGAAATGAATAAATGTGTTGTTTCAGGATTTGCAAGTTTTGTTGCATTGGATGATAAGTATTTAGAAGGTGATAATTTCAAAAAAGTAATCATCAAAGAGTGTGTTGTGGATAGTTGTGTGGAAGTGTTTACAAATGAAAATTTAGTTAAACAAGATAATGTAAACAATTGGTTTAATATGCCAAGTATGATGAATACAATTTCTAGAGTTGGATTAACAAGTCTTTTTAAAAGCAATGACGAAAAGAAAAAACCTGATTTTAGATTAAAATAATTGATAGGTAAAATGTAAAAAAGTGCTCTATACAGAGCACTTTTTGTTTTTATGAAAGTCGTATATTTGACAACATTTATTTTTTAATGATTTCCAAAAATACAATCGATACTGTTTTTGAAACTGCCCGTGTAGAGGAGGTTATTGGTGATTTTGTACAACTTAAGCGTGCAGGAACTAATCTTAAGGGACTTAGTCCTTTTTCAGATGAAAAATCACCTTCATTTATGGTGTCTCCTGTAAAACAAATCTGGAAAGATTTTAGTTCAGGAAAAGGAGGGAATGCAGTTACATTTGTAATGGAGCATGAGCATTTTTCTTTTCCAGAAGCTATTCGATATTTAGCAAAAAAATACAATATTGAAATAGAGGAAACAGAAAGAACTTCAGAAGAAATGCAAGAAGCTTCAGAAAAAGAAAGTATGTATTTAGTTTCTGAATTTGCTCAAAAGTATTTTCAAAGTACAATGTACAATACTGATGAAGGTCAGGCTATAGGACTCTCATATTTTAAGGAAAGAGGATTCACCGCGGAAACAATTAAAAACTTTGGATTAGGATATTCACCTGAAACTTGGGATGCTTTCACAAAAGAAGCATTAGGGCAAGGGTATAAGTTGGAATATCTTGAAAAAGTTGGTCTTACTATTTCAAAAGACGATAAGCAATTTGATAGGTTTAAAGGAAGAGTTATGTTCCCCATACAAAGCATGTCGGGGCGTGTGTTGGGTTTTGGAGGTAGAATTTTAACCAACGATAAAAAAGCAGCGAAATATCTTAATTCACCAGAGAGTGATGTTTACCATAAAAGTAAAGTATTATATGGTATTTATCATGCTAAGCAAGCCATTGTTAAGCAAGATAACTGTTTCCTTTGTGAAGGATATACAGATGTTATTCAAATGCATCAGGCTGGAGTGGAAAATGTTGTGTCTTCTTCAGGGACAGCGCTAACTTCTGATCAAATCAGATTGATAAATAGACTTACAAAAAATATTACTGTTTTATTTGATGGAGATGCTGCTGGTCTTAGAGCTTCTATTCGCGGAATCGATTTGATTCTAGAAGAAGGAATGAACGTGAAAGTGTGTACATTTCCTGAAGGCGAAGACCCTGATAGTTTTGCCCGAAAAACTCCTCAAGAAGAACTACTTCGTTATTTAGACGAAAATGCTAAAGACTTTATTCAGTTCAAAGCATCACTTTTAATGAGAGATGCAAAAAATGATCCTATTAAAAAGGCCGAACTTATTAGAGATATGGTAATTAGTATCTCTAAAATTCCAGATAGAATTAAAAGAGAAATCTATATTCAGGAATGTTCCCGTATTATGGAAATTTCGGAAGATGTTCTTTTTAATACTTTAGCACAATTGGTTCAAAAAGATATTTCGGAAGCTAATAAAAAATACGTTCAAGAACAAAAAGCATTCGAAGTTCATAAAAATGAGTCTGCTACAGTCAATTCAAAAGTCGACATTCAGTATGAGCTTGAAAAAAAGATAATTCAAATTTTGCTATTATACGGTGATTTTGAAGAAGATTTTGAAGATTTCTTATGGAAGGCTAATGATGATGGAGAATTAAAAGAAGTAAGAGAGGTAAATAAGTATAAAATCTTTCAACGTGTATATTTGAGTTTACAGGAAGATGAGGTTGAATTGGCTACTCCTATATTTCAAGCTATATACAATGATTTAATTGCTTATTATAATCAAGATAAGAAATTTGAAATTGAGCAATATTTAATGCAGGTTACTCCAGAATTGTCTCAGGAAGTTATATCAATTTTAATGGCAGATGAAAAAGATGTATTACACAATTGGGAAGCAAAACAAATCTATGTAAAACTTAAAGACCAAACCGTTGCACAATATGTGAGTGAAACAATTTTATCACTACGATGGTTTTTGGTTAACAAAATAATTGAAGAAATAAAAATGTCACTCTCAAACAGTGTCGAAAGTGACAATTCAGAAGATCTTTCTATGGTAATGGACTACTCGAAGCTAATAAATAACTTTTCAGTAAAATTAGGAAGAGTAATGTCTCGCTACAGTTAAACTATTTCTAGTGTTTTTGCTTTGTTTACTAAGTCCACTAAATTAGTAACGTTCAATTTTGCTAGTAAGCGCAGTTTGTATGTACTAATTGTTTTTTCATTCAAATTAAGTGCTTCAGCAACTTCTTTGTTTTTCTTTCCGTTAGATAAATAACGTAAAACTTCAATTTCGCGACTCGATAATTTTCTATATAGCCTTTCAGATTTGGCTTGCTTAGAAATTAGAGCCATGTTTTTCTTAACGGCATCACTAAATATAACTGCTCCTCTATTTACCTTGATAATGGTAGAAGCCAGTACATCAAGCTTTTCCGATTTTTCTACAAATGATGAGACACCTGCTTTAATAGCGTTTGGCGCATATATTTGTTCGTTAAGATTTGAAAAAAGAACGATTTTTACTTTAGGATAATCTTTTAATAAGGCTTTGATGAGATTTATGCTAGTAAGTCCTTGAAGTTCTAAGTCCATGAGAAGGACATCAATATCCTTGCGTTTTAGCATTTCCTCTACCATATCAAAATTATCAACTATTCCAACTAAGGAAATGTCAGCATGTTCTTTAAAGTAAGATTTTATGCCATAATGAACCACGGGGTGGTTGTCGGCAAGTCCTAATTTAACCATAATAAAAACTTTAAGTTAATAACTAAAACGTATAGTAAAGATAATTAATATTTTTGTAAATAACTGGCAATCAAGTAATATTTTACTTATAAATTTCAGGTATTATACAAACTGGGATTGGGGTTATTTTGTGTTGATTTATGGTATTAAGTCGTTTGTATATTTCAAATACAATTTTCTCTCTACCTTCAAAATCATTAACGGTTTTTCCTTGTTCCAATTGTGTCATTGCCCATTCTAATTCTTCATAGCTTGCGCCAAGTTGATCTTCGTCGCTTCGGTCATCACCAAATAAGCCATCTGTTGGTGCTGCTTTCAAAATCGAATCAGGGACTTCTAAGTAAGTTGCGAGTTGTCTCACTTCACTTTTTAATAAATCTGCAATTGGACTAAGGTCAACTCCACCATCGCCGTATTTGGTAAAAAAACCAATGCCAAAGTCTTCTACTTTATTTCCTGTTCCTGCAACTAAAAGACCGTGGATTCCGGCAAGATAGTATAAAGTGGTCATGCGTAGACGTGCTCTTGTGTTAGCTAGCGATAAATTGAGTTTTATTTCATCGTTTGTAGTTGGAATTTCGTTTTTTATGCTCTCAAATACAGGGGTTAAATCAACTCTTGTGTCACTCACGTTTGAAAAACGCTTTTTTAGCTGAGCAATATGTTCTTGTGCTCTGTTTACGTGGCTTTGTGCTTGATGTATTGGCATTTCAACACATAAAGTAGTAAGTCCGGTTTGAGCGCATAAACTCGATGTAAGTGCCGAGTCTATTCCGCCGGATATTCCCACAACAAAACCGTTAACTTTTGCGTTTTGAGCATAAGCCTTAAGCCAATTAACGATATGTAGGTTAACTTTTTCAGTATCAAGCTGAGTAATTTTTTGCATAGGCATAAATTCTTTCTAAAACGATGTATATTTGCAAAGGTAATACTTTTGCTTAAAAAAGTGTTCAAAAAAAACGTAAGAAATAAATTACTGTTACAATTCATGAAGAAATTTCTAGTATTTGCTTTAATAGGCATTATTTTAACATCTTGTTCAAAAAACGACAAAATTAAATCAGAAGCCGAAGATATTCCTGTAAGTATAGAGGTAGATAGATATGACAAGGCTTTCTTTGAAACAAAACCTCAAGATCTAAATAAATTAAAATCAAAATATCCTTTCTTTTTTCCTCCTAATGTTTCAGATACAGCGATGGTCGAGAAAATGACTAATCCATTGTGGAGAGAACTTTATAAAGAAGTAGAAAAACGTTATGATAATTTTGATTTAGAAAAAGAAGGAATAGAAGATTTATTCAAATACATAAAATTCTATTATCCTAAAACAAGAACACCTAAAGTTGTGACTTTAATACATGATATGGATCCACAATACAAAGCTATCTATGCGGATAGTCTTGTAGTCATTTCATTAGAGATGTATTTGGGTAAGAATCACAAATTTTATGAGTATCCTGAATATGTAAAGAAAACTTTTGAACCATCTCAAATTTTGCCAGATATTGTTCAAAGCTTTTCTTATGGAAAGGTAAAGCCGCCAATGGAAAGAGATTTCCTGTCTCAATTAGTATATGCAGGAAAGCAACTGTATTTAAAAGATATTTTGTTGCCTGAATATTCAGATGAAGATAAGATATGTTATACAACTGATGAAATAAAGTGGTGTGAAGAGCATGATGTTGATGTTTGGCGATTTTTTGTAGAAGAAAAATTACTGTATAGTACAGATTCTAAATTGATTCCAAAATTTATTGAGCCTGCACCTTTTTCAAAATTCGGATTGACTAACGATAATGAAACTCCAGGACGTGTTGGAGCATGGATAGGATGGCAAATTGTGAGAGCTTTTATGGATAATAATGATGTGCCTCCGCAACAAATGTTCTTAATGGATGCGAAAGAAATATTTCAAAAATCTAAATATAAACCTACTAAGTAATGGCAATAACTAAAACATCAGATATAAAATTTAAAATATCGTTAGATGAAAACCACGTTCCAGAAAAGCTACATTGGACAGCTAAAGATGGAGGTGTTGAAAATGAAGAGGCAAAAGCAATCATGCTTAATGTTTGGGATAGCAAAGCTAAAGAAACAATGCGTATCGATTTATGGACAAAGGATATGCCTGTAGATGAAATGAAAATTTTCTTTCATCAAACTTTAGTTGCCATGGCAGATACTTTTCAACAAGCAACTGCTGATGAGAAAATGAGTGATACCATGCGAGATTTTTGTGATTACTTCGCTGAAAAGCTTGATCTTAAAAAAGAATAAAATAAAAGGCCTTCATTTGAAAGCCTTTTATTATTTATATTATTGTTTAAAGGAAGTCATTACTTTTAAAAATCTGTTGATTAATTTCGTCAATATATTCTAGTACGCTTTCTCGTCCTGTAGCCTCAAGTGATGAGGTAACAAAATGAGGAGGCATTTCTTCCCAGTTATTTGCCAATAATGATTTTCGATAAGCTGCTATACTTTGGTCAATTTTTACACGACTAATTTTATCTGCTTTGGTAAAAATAATACAAAAAGGAACCTCAATTTCTCCTAAATAATTGATGAATTCTAAGTCTATTTTTTGAGCTTCATGACGAATATCAATAAGTATAAAAGCACAAACTAATTGCTCTCTTTTTTCAAAATAATCAGTGATGAATTTTTGAAATACTTCTTTTGTTTTTTTAGAAACACGTGCATAGCCATAACCTGGTAAATCAACTAAAAACCAATTGCTATTTATCTTAAAGTGGTTTATTAATTGTGTCTTACCTGGTCTTGCAGATGTTTTTGCCAAATTTTTATGATTGGTCAACATGTTGATTAAAGATGATTTGCCAACATTTGACCTCCCGATAAATGCATATTCTGGCAAACGCTCTAAAGGACATTTGCTTACATCAGAATTACTTATAATAAATTCGGCTGTATTTACTTTCATTATGCTTTATACTTTGTGTTCGGCTTTTGTTTCAAGCCATTCTTCTAAAATTTTATTAAACTCATCTGGGTGTTCCATCATGGCTGCATGACCACACTTGTCTATCCAATATAAAGATGAATTTGGTAATAATCTATGAAATTCTTCAGCTACATCTGGTGGTGTTACTTTGTCTTGTTTTCCCCAAATAATGCCTGTTGGGACATGCATTTTAGGTAAATCTTTGGCCATGTTATGACGAATTGCACTTTTGGCAATCGTAAGTGTTTTAATTAACTTAATTCGATCGTTTACTGTTGCGTATACGTCGTCAATAATTTCTGGTGTGGCTACATCAGGATTGTAAAAAACATCTTGTGCTTTTTTCTTTATGTACTCATAATCACCACGTTTTGGATAACTGTCACCCATGGCACTTTCGTATAAACCAGAGCTTCCAGTAATTACTAAACCGCAAACTTTTTCAGGGTACATTTTTGTGAAGTATAAAGCAATATGGCCTCCAAGAGAATTTCCAAGAAGAATCACTCGATTAAACCCTTTGTAATTGATAAAGTTTTTTACATAAACTGCAAATGACTTTACATTAGTTTTTAAAATATTTTGAGTATACAAAGGCAATTGTGGAATTACAACTTTATAACCTTTGCTTGGAAAATAATTAGCAACTCCATCAAAATTACTCAATCCGCCCATTAATCCGTGTAAGATAATAATCGGTGTTCCTTCACCTGCCTCAAAATATTCGTATTTACCGTCTTTTATTAAGTTACTCACTTTGATTATTTGATATGGTTTATTAGGCAAATATAGGATTAAAATACGAATTACATTTTTTGAATGTTTTTCAATTTTAAATGTTGATAAGTTAAGTGTTTAATTGTCAGTTGTATGCAAGATGTTTTTTAGGGTTTAAATTTTAAAAAAAATCAAATATATATTTTAATTAATGTATTTTTTTGCGAATAATTTCTTAAAATGAAAAAAACGCACACAAAAATCCCCTAAACTTATAAAAAAAGGTTTTTTAAAATGGTTCTTTTTAAACTGAAAATGGTAAAACTTATCAACAAAGTGGTAATTAGTGGTAAAATGTGGTAAATTATTTTCTACATTTGTACAGTATCATATAAAAACTGTAACTGCTTGAATACCATTGTTGGAACATATGAATGTAAGGCTGATTCTAAGGGAAGGCTAATGCTGCCTGTAGCTTTGAAGAATCAGTTGAATTCATCGTTGCAGGAAGGTTTCGTTTTAAAGCGCTCAGTTTTTCAGCAATGTCTTGAATTGTATCCAATGGCTGAGTGGAATATAATGATGCAAAAAATAAATAAACTTAATAGGTTTAATAAAAAGCATAACGATTTCATCCGTCGATTTACTGTTGGTGTAAGAATGGTGGAGATAGATTCAACTGGTCGATTATTGGTTCCAAAAGATTTAGCAGTTTTTGCATCTATAAATGGTAATCTTGTATTGTCTTCGGCAATAAATATTATTGAGATATGGGATAAAGATTTGTATGAAAAAGCAGTAGATGATTCTGAAATTGATTTTGCAGATTTGGCTGAAGAGGTAATGGGTAACACAAATGATGATGACAATGGAATATCATAATCCTGTTTTGTTGAAAGAGACGGTTGATGGTTTAAATATTAAGCCTGACGGAGTATATGTTGATGTGACGTTTGGTGGTGGAGGTCACTCAAGAGGGATATTGTCTCGTTTGGGAGAGAATGGAAAATTGTTCGCTTTTGATCAGGATGAAGATGCTTGGCAAAATGCAATTGATGATCCTAGATTTGTGTTGATAAAAGAAAATTTTAGATACATAAAAAGGTTCTTAAGATTTAATGGGGTAAAATTTGTTGATGGAATTTTAGGTGATCTTGGAGTTTCGTCTCATCAGTTTGATGTTCCTGAAAGAGGTTTTTCTACTCGTTTTGATGCAGAACTTGATATGCGAATGAGTAAGCGAAACGAGTTAAGTGCATATAGAGTTGTGAACGAATATGATGATAAAAATCTACGTCGTATTTTTTTAGAATATGGAGAGCTTAAAAATGCAGCTGCACTTGCAAGAACAATAGTTGAGGAAAGAGAGAAAGAAGCTATTGTTAATACAGAGGATTTAAAACAAGTATTGAGTCGTTTTTTGCCTGGGCACAAGGCTAATAAAATTTTAGCTCAAATATATCAGGCAATCCGAATAGAGGTTAATCAGGAAATGGAAGTGCTTAAAGAGTTTTTGGAACAAACAAATGAAATTCTAAATCCAGGAGGCCGATTGAGTGTTATCTCATATCATTCACTAGAAGATAGATTGGTTAAACGATTTATAAAAAACGGAATGTTTGAAGGAGAACCAGAACGAGATTTTTATGGAAGATTTGAAGTTCCTTTTAAGAATATAGGAAAGCTAATTGTTCCGACAGAAGAAGAAATTGCAGTGAATAATCGTGCTAGAAGTGCTAAACTAAGAATCGCTGAAAAATTATGAAAAACAAGTTTTACAGCATATTAAAAGCAAGATTTCTAGTCAATGAGGATGCAACAAAAAATTGGGGATTCATTGTCTTTTTAATTTTTCTGGCAATCATAATGATTGCAAATACGCACAGTTATGAAAAAAAAGTATATCAAATAGCTGAGCTAACAAATGAAGTGAAAGAGTTAAGGTCTGAGTTTGTTGATAGAAGATCTGAACTCATGAAAATAAAAATGGAATCAACTGTAGCAGAAGAAATGATTGAAAAAGAAATTTTTCCTTCATCGGTTCCACCCAAAAAAATAAAAGTAGCAAAAGAAAAATCAGCTTGGGATAAGCTATGGGAGTAGAAAATAGAAACATATTAAACCGTATCTATATAGTTGCATTGGTTGTTTTTATCATGGTAACGGCGGTAGGCATCAAGCTCACTAATATACAGTGGGTAGAAGGTGACTATTATCGTAAACTGGCAAAAGAAAGAACCATTAAAAATTTTGTTATTCCCGCAAATAGAGGCAATGTGTATTCTTCAGATGGAAGTTTGTTAGCAACTTCAATTCCTGAGTATACTATCCGTTTCGATGCTTTGGCACCTTCTCAAGAAAATTTCGATAACAATATCAAACAGTTGTCTGACTCTTTACAAAAGTTGCTAAAAAATAAATCAGCATTCACTTATTTAAACGAGTTTAGAAAAGCCAGAGCAAACAAAAATAGATATTTCTTAGTAGCTCGCGATTTAAGTTATACGCAATACATGGCCATTAAAGGTTTTCCGCTTTTTAATCTTGGAGCCTATAAAGGAGGAATGATAACTGAACAAAAAACAGTTAGAGAACATCCTATTGGGAAAATAGCTAAAAGAACGATAGGTTACGAGCGATATGATGAAAATGGGAAATTATTACCAGTTGGTATTGAAGGTGCGTTTAGTCAATATCTAAATGGGACGGATGGTAAAATTTTAAAGCAAAAAATAGCCAAAGGTCAATGGAAACCTATTCACGATAATAATGAAATTGAACCTAGAGATGGTTATGATATTGTTTCCACAATAGATGTTTATGTTCAGGATATTGCACATCATGCATTATTGAAGCAATTACAGGATTATGAAGCAGATCATGGTTGTGTCGTAGTAATGGAAACAAAAACTGGAGCAGTTAAAGCTATCTCTAATTTAGGAAGAGACAAAGATGGCTCTTACTATGAAACTATTAATTACGCAATTGCTGAATCACAAGAGCCAGGGTCTACATTTAAGTTGATTGATTTAATTGCTCTTTTGGATGATGAAAAAGTAGATACTAGTAAAGTTTATGATTCAAAAGGAGGAGATATTGTTTATAAAGGACGTCATGTACGTGATTCACATGAAGGAGGATATGGTAAAATATCGTTGGGAAGAGGATTTGAAGTTTCTTCAAATACAGTTTTAGTCCAGGCAGTTTACGAGAACTACAAAAATAACCCAAAAGAATTTGTTGACAGAATTAATGGTCTTGGTTTAAACAAACCACTAGGATTACCATTTAAAGGAGAAGGGATTCCTAAAATACCACAACCTGGTCAAAAAGGCTGGAGTGGGATCTCCTTGCCTTGGATGGCTTTTGGATACGGTGTTTCTGTAACTCCATTGCAAACATTAACATTGTATAATGCTATTGCAAATAATGGAGAAATGGTTAAACCTATGTTTGTTCAGGAGGTTAAAGAATGGAATAAAACCATTAAGAAATTCGACAAGCAAGTAATTAATCCAAGTATTTGTTCTGATGAAACACTTAAAAAAGTGCAAGCAGTGCTTAAAAATGTTGTTAAAAGAGGAACAGGTTCTAAGTTATATTCTAAAGATTTTTCAATGGCAGGAAAAACAGGAACTGCACAGGTAAATTATCATAAAGGTGACGACCATATGTATTATGCTTCTTCATTTGCAGGATATTTTCCAGCCGAAAATCCTAAATATTCTTGTATTGTAGTGGTACATAAGCCAAATACATCAAAAAACAATTATTATGGTGCCGATGTTGCTGGGCCAGTTTTTAAAAGAATTGCTCAAAAGGTTTTTACAGATGTACCATCAACAAACGAAGTGAAAACTTTAAAGAAAAAGTTTAAAGATCAAGAAGGTAATTATTATGCTTATAACACTAAGTTGAATAAAAAGCCTTCGGTAATCCCTAATTTAAAAGGGATGGCTGGCATGGATGCAGTCGCATTGCTTGAAAATTTAGGAATGAAAGTTAAAGCAATTGGAATTGGTAAAGTAAAAAAACAATCTATTTTGCCAGGACAGCCAATTATCAAAAATAATACTATAACACTAGAATTGTCATAATGAAACTTAAAGAGGTTTTATATAAGGTTGCTATCGAAGCGGTGCATGGCTCAACAGAAGTTGAGGTAAACGCTATTCATTTTGATTCTAGAAAAATTGAAAAAGATGATGTTTTTGTGGCTATCAAAGGAACAGTTTCAGATGGTCATGATTTCATAGATAAAGCAATCTCACTTGGAGCATCGGTAATTGTTTGCCAAGAATTACCTAAGAATGTTTTATCGCAAATTGTTTATGTAGTTGTTAATGATACAAATGAAGCATTAGCACATTTAGCCAATAACTATTATGATAATCCATCTTCAAAATTGCAGCTTATTGGTGTAACTGGAACTAATGGGAAAACTACTATTGCCTCTCTTTTATATCAATTGTTTAAAAAAGCGGGTTATAAAGTTGGTTTGCTTTCAACAGTTAAGATTTTAGTTGATGAGGTTGAGTATAAAGCTACTCACACAACACCAGATTCTTTAACCATCAATTATTATATGAATGAAATGGTTGAAGCTGGTTGTGAATATTGTTTTATGGAAGTGAGCTCACACGGAATACATCAAAAAAGAACTGAAGCACTTGATTTTAAAGGAGGAGTGTTTACGAATCTTTCACACGATCACTTAGACTATCATCCAACGTTTGCTGAGTATAGAGATGTGAAGAAATCATTTTTTGATCATTTGCCAAAATCAGCTTTCGCTATAACTAATATCGATGACAAGAATGGTGCGGTGATGATTCAAAATACGCAGGCTAAAAAATTAACCTATGCTTTAAAAACATATGCTGATTATAAAGCGATAATTCTTGAAAACCAATTGTCTGGACTACAGTTAAAAATTAATGATCAAGAAGTTTGGACACGTCTTATAGGAAATTTTAATGCTTACAATTTATTGGCAATTTATGCTGTTGCAATAGAATTAGGGATAGAAAAAATTGAGGCACTTCGTTTACTTTCTGAATTAGAAAGCGTTTCGGGAAGATTCCAGTATATAGTTTCGGAAGGGAAAATCACTGCTGTTGTAGATTATGCCCATACACCAGATGCCTTAGAAAATGTATTGAATACAATAAATGACATCAGAACTAAAAATGAAAAGCTAATCACTATTGTGGGTTGTGGAGGAGATAGAGATAGAACCAAAAGACCTATAATGGCTAAAATAGCTACAGAACTTAGTGATAAAGTAGTTATCACATCTGATAACCCAAGAACAGAAGATCCGCAAGCGATAATTGATGAAATGGAAGCAGGAATTAGTGCTGAAAATTTCAAAAAATACGTTTCGATTTTAGATAGAAAACAAGCAATTAAAACAGCTTGTCAAATGGCTGAAGCAAACGATATTATTGTAATAGCAGGTAAAGGACATGAAACATATCAGGAAATTAATGGTGTTCGCCATGATTTTGACGATATGAAAATTGTAAAAGAAATATTAGAACAACTTAACAAATAATTATAGAGTATGTTATACTATTTATTTGAGTATTTAGATAAAACGCTAGACGTTCCAGGAACTGGGGTTTTCCAGTACATCACTTTTAGATCGGCTTTGGCGATTATCATGTCATTGTTGTTGTCTACAATTTATGGTAAAAGAGTGATTGGGTTTTTAAGACGTCAGCAAATTGGAGAAACAGTTCGTGAATTAGGCTTAGAAGGGCAAACTCAAAAGGCTGGTACACCAACTATGGGCGGAATAATTATTATTTTTTCTACCCTTATTCCAGTTTTTTTACTTGCTAAATTGAATAACATCTATGTTATCTTGTTGATTGTTTCAATGTTATGGATGGGACTTATTGGTTTCTTGGACGACTATATCAAAGTATTCAAAAAAGATAAGGAAGGATTAAAAGGTATCTTTAAAGTTATTGGGCAAGTTGGCTTGGGAGTCATTGTTGGAGCGACGTTGTATTTTCATCCAGGTGTAACGGTAAGAAAAGATACTCAGTCTGCAAAAATTGTAGTAAATGCTGCTCAAAATACTATTAATCCAGTATCGTTACAAGAAAAATCGACTGCTACAACAATTCCTTTCTTTAAGAATAATGAATTTGATTATGCCGAATTATTAGCATGGACTGGTGATGGATATGAGAATTGGGCTTGGTTAGTATTTATACCTATCGTAATTTTTATTATTACTGCAGTATCAAATGGAGCAAATTTAACCGATGGTATTGATGGTCTCGCGGCCGGTACCTCGGCAATATCCGTAATTGCACTTGGAGTATTCACTTTTGTTTCGGGTAATATCATGTTCTCGAATTATCTGAATATAATGTTTATTCCAAACTCGGGAGAAATGACCGTGTTTATTGCTGCATTTGTTGGAGCTTTGGTTGGGTTTTTATGGTACAATAGTTATCCAGCAGCAGTTTTTATGGGTGACACAGGGAGTTTAACCATTGGTGGAGTTATTGCGGTTTTAGCTATTGCAGTTCGTAAAGAAATGCTTATTCCGGTAATATGTGGAATATTCTTAGCCGAAAACTTATCGGTTGTTTTACAGGTAGCTTATTTTAAATATACTAAGAAAAAATACGGTGAAGGGCGACGCATTTTTTTAATGTCTCCCTTGCATCATCATTATCAGAAAAAAGGATACCACGAAAGCAAAATTGTTACCCGTTTTTGGATCGTAGGAATTTTATTGGCCATAGTATCAATTGTAACCCTAAAATTAAGATAATATATGAGATTAGTAGTTTTAGGAGGAGGTGAGAGTGGCGTAGGAACAGCCATTTTAGGGAAAAAGAAAGGATATGATGTGTTTGTATCTGATTTTGGAAAAATTAAAAATAATTATAAAGAAATATTACTGTTGCATAAAATCAAATTTGAAGATGAAAAACATTCAGAAGATTTGATTCTCAATGCAGATGTAGTGATGAAAAGTCCAGGGATTCCTGATAAAGTGCCAATCATCAAAAAAATTATAGAAAAAAATATTCCAATTGTTTCTGAGATCGAATTTACAAATCAGTTTACTGATGCGGTAACAATAGGAATAACAGGAAGTAATGGTAAAACAACAACAACAATGTTGACGTATCATTTGCTAAAACAAGGAGGGTTGAATGTTGGTTTGGCTGGAAATATTGGTAAAAGTTTTGCTTGGCAGGTCTCAGAAGGAAAATATGATACGTATGTTTTGGAGTTGAGTAGTTTTCAGCTTGACGGAATAGAAACTTACAAGCCGCACATTGCAATTATTACGAATATAAGCCCAGATCATTTAGACAGATACGAGTACAAATATGAAAAATACATTGCTTCAAAATTTAGAATAACCATGAATCAAACAGAAGAAGATTTCTTGATTTATGATGCAGATGACGAAGCAATAACGAACTGGCTTAAAAACAACAGTACAAGAGCCAAACTGATTCCATTTTCTATTTCAAAACCATTAGATTTTGGAGCTTTTTTAGAAGAAAACAATATTAAAATAAATACGACAAACGAGAATTTCGATATGCCAACATCACAATTATCACTAGAAGGAAAGCACAATGTTAAAAATGCTATGGCAGCTGCAACAGTTGCTCAGCTATTAAAAATTAGAAAAGATACCATTCGTGAAAGTCTTTCTGATTTTCAGGGTGTAGAGCACAGATTGGAAAAAGTGCTTAAAATTCAAAATGTGCAGTATATCAATGATTCTAAAGCAACAAATGTTAATGCAACTTTTTTCGCTTTAGATAGTATGACAACACCTACGATTTGGATTGTTGGTGGAGTTGATAAAGGAAATGATTATACCGAATTATTGTCGTTAGTTAATGAAAAAGTAAAGGCAATCATTTGCTTAGGCGTTGATAATGCAAAGATTATCGAGACTTTTGCAGATGTTGTTGATGTATTGGTTGAAACAACAAATATGAACGATGCTGTGAAACAAGCATACAGAATTGCCGAAAAAGGAGATACAGTATTGTTATCGCCAGCTTGTGCAAGTTTCGATTTGTTTGAAAATTACGAAGACAGAGGTCGTCAATTTAAACAAGCAGTACAAAATTTATAAGCGTTTAGCTAAAATAGAGTAATGAAAACACTGATACATAATTTAAAAGGAGATAAGGTTATTTGGGCCATGGTAGCACTATTGGCGCTTATTTCTTTTATTCCAGTGTATAGTGCTAGTAGTAATTTAGCATATCAAAAACATGGTACTGGAAATACCTTGGTTTATTTAGTAAAACATCTTGTTCATTTGTCTGCAGGATTCTGGATTATGTATCAAGTACAAAAAGTACCTTATCATTATTTTAGAAGTCTGTCACGAGTTTTATTGCCATTTGCTTGGACGCTACTAATTTATGCGATGGTAAAAGGAACAGTGATTGAAGGGGCTAATGCTAGTAGATGGGTTACCGTTCCCTTAGTTGGAATTTCGTTCCAGCCATCCACATTTGCGGGGATGATTATGTTTCTTTTTGTGGCTAGATATTTGTCTAAAACTGAAATAGAAGATATGACTTTCCAGAAATCTTTTGTGGAATTGTGGATACCTGTCTTTATTACATTGGCACTTATTTTACCGTCTAACTTTTCAACTACTGCATTGATATTCTCAATGATTTTGATGTTAACGTTTGTTGGAAATTATCCTATAAAAAACATAGCAATAATTGTTGGAATGGGTGTGGTGTCTTTTGCATTTTTTATTTTGGTTGCCAAAGCATTCCCTAATGCTTTTCCAAATCGTGTAGACACTTGGATAAGTCGAATTGATAATTTTACTTCTGATACTAAAGATACGGATGATGATTACCAAATTGAAAAAGCAAAAACGGCAATTGCAACAGGAGGAGTATATGGATTGGGACCAGGAAAAAGTGTACAGAAAAACTTTTTGCCACAGTCTTCTTCCGATTTTATTTTTGCAATTATTGTAGAAGAATTAGGGCTTTTTGGTGCATTCTTCATCATAACCATATATTTGATTTTGTTTGTAAGATTCATTATAGCATCTTACAAGGCGCCAACAATTTTTGGTAAACTGGTAGTTGTGGGCTTAGGATTTCCAGTTGTTTTTCAGGCTTTTATTAATATGGGAGTTGCGGTAGAACTATTGCCTACAACAGGACAAACATTACCATTGATTAGTAGTGGAGGAACATCAATCTGGATGACGTGTGCTGCGTTAGGTGTTATTTTAAATGTAACAAAGAAAGAAGAGGAGATAGCTCAGGAAAATCTTGAAAAACAAAAAAGAGAAGAAGCATTACAGCGAATCATAGATAGAGAATTAAATGAAGAAATTAAAGCTGAAGAAGAAATTAATGAAGATTATTCAATAGAAGAATTGAACAATCCTATGAATGCTGTTTTAAACAAATAAGAAATGAAAGAAAATCCAAAATTCATAATCAGCGGAGGAGGTACAGGTGGACATATTTATCCAGCCATAGCCATAGCTAATGAGATAAAGTCTCGTTACCCAAAAGCTGACATTCTTTTTGTAGGAGCGAGCGATAAAATGGAAATGCAAAAAGTTCCTCAAGCAGGCTATTCTATTAAGGGTCTGTGGATTACAGGTGTTCAACGAAAATTAACATTGCAAAATGCGATGTTTCCGTTAAAATTGGCCTCAAGTTTGATGAAGTCATTCGGAATTATTAAAAGTTTTAAACCTGATGTGGTTGTTGGAACTGGAGGTTTTGCTAGTGGAGCGGTTTTAAAAGTAGCTTCAATGTTGGGAATTCCAACAGTGATTCAAGAACAAAATTCATATCCAGGAATCACAAATAAATTGCTGAGTAAGAAAGCAAACAAAATTTGTGTGGCTTATGAAAACTTGGAACGATTTTTTCCAAAAGAGAATATGATTTTAACTGGCAATCCAGTTCGTCAGGATTTGCTCTCAGTTAATGATAAAAAGCAAGAAGCTCAGGAATATTTTAAGCTTGATGCTTCTAAAAAAACACTATTGATTTTGGGAGGAAGTCTTGGAGCAAGAAGAATCAACCAATTAATTGCAAAAGAAGTAGATTGGTTATTGTTACAAGGAGTTCAAATTATTTGGCAATGTGGTAAGTTGTATTTTGAAGAATACAAACATTTTAATGATATAGCAGATGTTCAAGTATTGGCTTTTATAGATAGAATGGATTTGGTATATGCTGCTGCAGATGTTGTAATATCACGTTCGGGAGCTTCATCGGTATCCGAATTGTGTTTAGTAAGCAAGCCAGTAATTTTTATTCCATCGCCAAATGTTGCTGAAGACCATCAAACAAAAAACGCACAAGCCATTGTAGATAAACACGGTGCTATTCTATTAAAAGAAAAAGAATTAGATGAACAATTCGAAGTTGTTTTTGAAGCTTTATTAAATGATGAAGGAAAGCAACAGAGCTTAAGCGAAAATATAAAAGCATTGGCTATGCCAAATGCAACTAAACAAATTGTTGACGAGATATTAAAATTGGTTAAATAGAAATGAATTTAAATCAAATACATAACGTCTATTTTATAGGAATCGGAGGGATTGGAATGAGTTCTTTGGCGCGTTATTTCAAATTCATCGGGAAAGAAGTAATGGGTTACGATAAGACTCCAACAATGCTAACTGATGATCTGATTGCAAGTGGTATTGATATTCATTTTGAAGATGATATTGAAAGTATCCCTTCTTCATGTACTCCAGACAACACTTTGGTTGTGTATACGCCAGCAATAAAACAACTTTCAGAGTGGGATTATTTTAAAGAAAATGGATTCATTATCAAAAAGCGTGCAGAGGTTTTAGGAATCATCACCAAGGATACTTTTTGTTTTGCAGTGGCAGGAACACATGGTAAAACAACAACTTCAAGTATTTTAGGACATGTTTTGTATGAAAGTGGCTTAGATGTTACAGCTTTTTTAGGAGGAATTGTAGAAAATTATAATTCAAATTTAATTGGTTCTGGTAAAACAATTACTGTAGTTGAAGCCGATGAATTTGATAGATCTTTTTTACATTTGCACCCCAATATTGCATGTATAACTTCAATGGATGCTGATCATCTCGATATCTATGGTGATGATGCTTCTATAAAAGCTTCTTTCAAAGAATTCGCTGATAAAGTTGAGGATAAAAATAATTTATTTGTAATCAATGGTTTACCTCTTGATGGAATAACTGTGGGGATAAATGATGATTCAAAATTTGTTGCACATAATATTAGAATCATTGATGGATGGTATGTTTTTGATGTAAAAACACCAACCGAAGAAATAAAAGATATAAAATTTGGATTACCAGGAAAGCACAACTTAACCAACGCGTTGCTTGCTTTGGCCATGGCTCGAACTTACGGAACCCCAACCGATTCCATTGTCAAAGCGTTAGCAACATTTAAAGGAGTAAAACGTCGTTTTTCATTCCAGATTCGTAAACCGGATTTTGTGTATATCGATGATTATGCACACCATCCAACCGAGATAAATGCGGTACATCAAGCGGTTCGTGAATTGTATCCGGGTAAAAAAGTGTTGGCTGTTTTTCAGCCACATTTATTCAGTAGAACTAAGGATTTTGCTGATGATTTTGCAAAAAGTTTGTCTCAATTTGACGAAGTGTTATTGATGGAAATTTATCCTGCACGTGAGTTGCCTATGCAAGGAATTACTTCGCAATGGTTGCTGAATAAAATGGATAATCCAAATAAAAAATTAATTCAAAAAGAAGAATTGATTTCATTGTTAAAAGATTCAGATGCTCCTGTAATTGTAACAATTGGTGCAGGTGATGTGGGCGAAATGGTGCCAGAAATTAAAAAAGCATTAGATGCATAAAAATTGGTTAATAAATATTCAACTGATTGCCATTTTTGGAGTGGTAATTTTTCTGTATTCGTTTACTTCAAAAAGAAACGAACAAAGAAAAATTTCTAAACCAGACATCGAATTTGTGAATTCAAATAGCCCATTTGTGACGCATGAAATGGTTAATAAGTTGTTGATAGAAAATTTTGGAGGCTCTTCCAGTATTAAAAAAGAAGATTTAGATTTGAAGCATATAGAGCAAACTATCAATAAACACAGCATGATAGACAATTCTGAAGTGTATGTGAGTGTTGATGGTAAGTTAAAAACCATAGTAAAACAAAAGACCCCAATCGCTAGAGTTTTTAATAATTATTCTTCTTTTTATATTGATTATAAAGGGGATAGGATGCCGCTTTCAAGTAATTTTAGTGCCAGAGTGCCCCTTGTTTATGGTGATGTAGATAAAGCCTTAGATAAGAACTTTGTTGCATTGTTAAAAAAGATTTATTCTGATGATTTTTTGAAAAAAAATATCATTGGTATGACGATTAACGACGACGGAAGCATCACAATGAAGAATAGAAATTATAGTTATGATATAATTTTCGGCAGAACCATTCACATGGAAAGAAAGTTTGATAATTATAAAGCATTTTTTCAAAAAGCAGTACAAGACACATTGATTAATTCGTATTCGAAAATTAATTTAAAGTTTACCAAACAAGTGGTTTGTACAAAAGAATAGAGTATGGAAAGAGAGAATATAGCAGTAGGACTTGACATAGGAACAACAAAGATTGTTGCTATGATAGGTAAGAAAAATGAGTATGGAAAGCTAGAAATTTTAGGCGTTGGTAAGTCTAAAAGTCTCGGTGTGGCTAGAGGTGTGGTAAATAACATTACACAAACTATCCAGTCTATTCAGGAAGCAATTGCGCTTGCTGAAGAAGATTCAGGTTTTAAAATTAAAGACGTTGTAGTTGGTATTGCTGGACAACATATCCGTAGTATTCAACACAGCGATTACATTTCTAGATCTAATCCAGAAGAAGTAATTAGTGAAAAAGACATCGATGTGTTAATTGGTCAAGTTCAAAAACTTGCGATGTTACCAGGAGAAGAGATTATCCATGTATTGCCTCAGGAATTTAAAATAGACGGTCAGTCTGAAATAAAAGAACCAATTGGTATGTATGGAGGCCGACTTGAGAGTAGCTTCCATGTAGTAGTTGGTCAAGCATCATCAATTAGAAATGTTGGTAGATGTATTAAAAGCGCTGGTTTAGATTTGTCAGGTTTAACATTAGAACCTTTAGCTTCTGCTGATGCAGTTTTAAGTCAAGAAGAAAAAGAAGCAGGAGTTGCCTTAATCGATATAGGTGGTGGAACTACTGATTTGGCAATTTTCAAAGATGGTATTATTCGTCATACAGCGGTTGTGCCATTTGGAGGTAATGTAATTACTGAAGATATTAAAGAAGGCTGTTCAATAATTGAAAAGCAAGCCGAATTATTGAAAGTAAAGTTTGGTTCTGCTTGGCCGGGAGAAAATAAAGACAATGAAATTGTTTCTATTCCTGGATTAAGAGGAAGAGATCCAAAAGAAATCTCATTAAAAAACCTTTCAAAAATAATTCATGCTCGTGTGGTAGAAATTATCGAACAAATTTATACAGAGATAAAAGCGTACGGTCATGAAGATCCTCGCAAAAAATTAATTGCAGGAATTGTTTTAACTGGAGGAGGTTCACAATTAAAACACATAAAACAATTGGTAGAGTACATTACAGGAATGGATACAAGAATTGGATACCCTAATGAGCATTTAGCAGGGAATTCCAATGAAGAAATTTCGAGTCCGCTATATGCAACTGCCGTTGGTTTAGTAATGAATAGCGTTCGTAATAATACTATGAGTGCCATTCCTCAAGATAATTATGTTCCAGAGCCTGTTTTGGTGCAAAAACCAAGTATGGAGGAACAACAATTAATTCAGCAAGAAGCCGAAAGGGTTATAGAAGAGGTAAATTCTGCTTCTAAATCGACTGAAACAACGATTAGAAAATCGTTTTTTGACAGATACATTGATAAGATTAAAGATTTTTTAGATAACGCAGAGTAATCTGAGTTATCACAAGTAACACAAAATAAAAACCAAATAGTATGGAAAGCAACTCAGAATTTGGAAGCATCTCTTTCGATTTACCTAAAAATCAATCGAACGTGATAAAAGTTATCGGAGTAGGTGGTGGAGGTAGCAATGCTATTAATCACATGTTCAAGCAAGGTATTAAAGGAGTAGACTTTATCGTTTGTAATACTGACTCACAAGCATTACAAAACAGTCCTGTGCCTAATAAAATTCAGTTGGGTGTAAGCCTTACAGAAGGTTTAGGAGCTGGTGCAAATCCTGATGTGGGGCAACAGGCTGCACTTGAAAGTATCGAGGATATCGAGAAAATGCTTGACAGCAATACTAAAATGGTTTTCATTACAGCAGGTATGGGTGGTGGTACCGGTACTGGAGCTGCGCCAGTTATTGCTCAATTAGCAAAAGAAAGAGAAATTCTTACTGTAGGTATTGTTACAATACCTTTCCAGTTTGAAGGAAAAATTCGTTCTGAACAAGCTTTATTGGGGGTTGAAAAGCTTAGAAGACAAGTTGATTCACTTATCGTAATCAATAATAATAAATTAAGAGAGGTTTATGGGAATCTTGGATTCAAAGCAGGTTTCTCAAAAGCTGATGAAGTATTAGCAACTGCATCTCGCGGTATTGCAGAAGTTATTACACATCACTATACTCAAAATATCGACTTGAAAGATGCTAAAACAGTACTTTCAAATTCAGGTACTGCAATAATGGGTTCGGCTGTTGCTGAAGGAGTAAACAGAGCTAAAGATGCTATCGTTTCAGCTTTGGACTCACCTTTATTGAATGATAATAAAATTGCAGGTGCTAAAAACGTATTGTTGCTTATCGTTTCTGGTACTAACGAAATTACTATCGATGAAATTGGTGAAATTAATGATCATATTCAGGCCGAAGCTGGTTTCAATGCAAATATAATTATGGGGGTTGGTGAAGACGAAACTCTTGGAGATTCTATTGCAGTTACCATAATTGCAACTGGTTTTTGTGTAGAACAACAAGCAGAGATTGTAAATACTGAGCCTAAAAAAATCATTCACGCTTTAGAAGATGAGCAAAAGTTAGTGCATAATTTAACTCAAAAATTTGAAGCTAAAGGATTCGATTTTTCATTAAATATGCCATCAGCTACACCAGTTGTTGATCAGGCTCCTATTATTGAAGATAAAATTGTATTTTCTTTAGAAGGAGATGTTGCTACGCCAGATTTAGTAGAACCTTATTTTACAATGGATTTGGTTCCTACAACTGAGTTTATAAAAAATTTAGATGTTACTTTCGAGATAGTTTCGGCGAATCAAGTAAAAGAAAACGATTTCTATTTTACGCCACCAGAAGTAAAGGAAATTGAAGTTGTAGATCCTAAATTCTTTATCAAAGAAGAAGATCAATTTTCATTAACATTTGATTTGCCAATTGCTCAAAAAGAAGAAACTGTAAATACAGATAAGTTAATTTTCGATTTAACCAATGAAATTAAAGATATAAGAGTAAATGAAGCAGTAGAGTTTGTTCCAGTTACCGAAGTTACTCAAAACGGTGTGATTCGTCATTCATTAGAAGAGTATATGGAGGTTGAAAATCAATTTGCTCAAGCAAAAAAAGTAGAGCCAGTAATTGAAAAAACTCCAGAGGAACTTAATATTACAATGAAGCAAGTGGAACCAGTTACACAGCAACTAGTTTCAAATCCTACTTACGACATTAACTCACCAGTAGAAATGTCAATTGAGGATTCATTGAAGTTAAGAGCAGAAGAGCGTCGACGTAAAATGAAGGAATTCAATTATAAGTTTCACAATAATGCAGCTCGAGTAGACGAGTACGAAAAAGTACCGGCTTATAAAAGAATGGGGATTGATGTAACAAACAATCCAGTAGATAATAATAGATCAAGAATGTCTCTTGGTTTAGATAGTAACGACGATGTTCAGTTACGTTCTAACAATTCATTCTTACACGATAATGTAGATTAACTATTTCAAACCAAACCTATGTAACCCGAAATTTCTGCTGATTTTTCGGGTTATTTTTTTAATTTCGCATATCCAAAAAATCAATACAATAACTTTTAGAAATCATATTCTAAAAACTAATACCTAATATCATTATGAGTTTATCAGTAAAAATAATGGACGAAATGAAAAATGCTATGAGAGCTAAAGATACAGTAGCTTTAGAAGCATTGAGAGCAATAAAATCAGCAATATTATTGGCGCAAACTGAAAGTGGTGCTAAAGAAGATTTGTCTGCTGATGATGAAATCAAATTATTGCAACGTTTGGTAAAGCAACGTAAAGATTCTGCAACTATATATACTGAACAAAATCGTCCTGATTTAGCAGAACCAGAAATCGCTCAAGTAGCAGTGATTGAAAAATTTCTACCTGCACAATTATCAGAAACTGAGGTAGAAGATGCTGTGGCTAAAATTATTGCAGATGGTGGTTTTTCTGGAATGGCGGCAATGGGACAAGTAATGGGTGCAGCTTCAAAAGCTCTTGCTGGACAAGCTGACGGCAAAACAATTTCAAATATTGTAAAAAAGCTTTTAGCGTAGCTTTTTATTCTTTCAAATAGTAGACTCCTTGGGCTATCGAATTTATAATCTAAGGAGTCTAAATTGTATAAAAAAGGCTCCATAGTTCAATTGGATAGAATATCAGATTCCGGTTCTGACGATTTGGGTTCGAATCCCAATGGGGTCACAAAATGATTTGATAAGAATTAAATCATCTTACTGATTAGATACATTTTAATTCTTATTTTTAGCATCAAAATCAGTTTTTTGTTAAGTAATCTTTTGAAATCATACAAAGGAAAATAATTCAATTATGAATCAAAATCAGGAACAAGGTGTTTGGATATTTATAATTTTTATTTCAGTTCTTTTTTTGATTGTTTTTATCTACGCATTCAATTTCTTAGAATATCTCTTTGCAAAATACTTTTATAAGCCTTTTTATGTACATTTTTACCCTTTACCAAAAAAGCTGAATGATTCGCATAAAAAACTAATAAGTGATAATTACTCGTTCTACAGAAAGCTTTCAGATAGGAGGAAAAAGTATTTCGAACACAGAGTAGCTGTTTTTATACAGAAATATGATTTTAAGGGTAATGGTGGTTTGGTTATTACAGATGAAATGAAAGTTTTAATTGCGAGTACTTCCGTAAAATTAACTTTTGGTATGAGAAGGTTTATTTATACTGTATTTGATAAAATTATATTGTATCCTGATATTTATTACTCAGAAATGAATGATTTATACCATAAAGGAGAGTTTAATCCTAGATATAAAGCTTTGGTTTTTTCGTGGAAGCATTTTAAAGAAGGTCTTGATGTGTCTAATGATAATTTAAACTTGGGGCTTCACGAGTTCTCACACACCTTGCATTTTCAATGTTTAAAAAACAGCTCTGTTTCTAATGATATCTATGTGGAAAACTACCAGAAATTGGTAAGTGATATTAGTAAGTCTAACTATAAAGATAAAATTAGGGATTCAGAGTATTTTAGAGAGTACGCTTTTACTAATGAATTGGAGTTTATAGCAGTGATACTTGAAAACTTCTTTGAGACACCTGATAAGTTTAAAAATGACTTTCCAGAGCTATTCCTTAATGTAAAACGAATGATCAATTATAGAGAGTCTTAAAAAGGTAATTGTTCTAAAATATTGTTAAATAAAATTTAATCGTTTAGAGAAGTAAATAATAACGAGTAGTTTTGTTAATAAATCCCACGATTGATATAAAATTACACACGTATTATGAAATTTAAACATATTGTATACTTGCTGTTGGCAGTAGTTTTAGGCGGAATGATTTTCTACAGAATATCTGCAAACAGTGCTAAAAATGAAGAAAATGGTAAAGGAAAAGGAAAAGAAGGAGACAAAAAGCCTTCAAAAGTTTCCGGAATTGTTTTAAAACCACAAGTCTTCTCTGATAACTTATCACTTACAGGTTCTATTGAGGCTAATGAGCAAATTGAGGTCAGAAGTGAAGTTTCGGGTGTTGTTGAAAGTATCAATTTCCAAGAAGGAAGTTATGTTTCAAAAGGACAGCAATTATTTAAAATAAATGATTTAGAACTTCGTGCGCAACTCTCGCAAGCAAGAACCAAACAAGCACTTGCATCTGAAAATGAAAGAAGAGCGAAGCTGTTACTACAAAAAGAAGCGATTAGTCAAGAAGAGTATGACATTGCCAGTGCCGATTTCCGTTCTGCTCAAGCGCAAACTCAATTAATTCAAGCACAAATTGCTAAAACATCTGTAAAAGCACCTTTTTCAGGGAAAATAGGTTTACGATATATTTCAAAAGGAAGCTATGTAACACCAACAACAGTTGTAGCAAACTTAGTAAATACAAGTCAGGTAAAAATTACGTTTTCAATTCCTGAAAAATACGCTGCTCAAATGAAAATGAATACTTCTCTTTCGTTTACTACTTCGGGTTCAAAAGAAAAATATAGCGCAAAAGTATATGCAATCGAGCCTGAGATTGAAGAAGCAACACGAACTTTAAAAATGCGTGCTGTAGCACAAAATTCAAGTGGTAAATTAATTCCTGGAACTTTTGCGAATGTTTCATTTCCGTTGGATAACATAAATGATGCCTTATTAGTGCCAACAGAGGCTTTGATTCCAGTACAAAACGGAAAAAAAGTGTTTGTGTCAGTTAATGGCAAAGCCAAAGAAATTATGGTAGAAACGGGAGCTCGTACCGATAAAGACGTTTTGGTGTTAACAGGTCTTAAAGTTGGAGATACAGTTTTGACTACAGGTGTGATGACTTTGAAAGATGATGCTCCTGTAAAAGTTAATGTAAAGTAAGATAGCTATGAGTTTATCCACTTTAAGTATTAAAAGACCGGTTTTAACAATCGTTCTTAACCTGATGCTGATTCTTTTCGGTATCATTGGTTATACCTTTTTAGGTGTAAGAGAGTTTCCATCTATTGATCCGGCACAAATTTCGGTACAAACGAATTATTCAGGAGCTAATGCCGATATCATCGAATCACAGATTACAGAACCGCTAGAAAAAGCAGTCAATTCTATCGATGGGATACGTAATATTTCATCTTCTAGTAGTCAAGGGAGAAGTAGCATTACGATAGAATTCGATTTGGATAAAAATCTGGAAGAAGCGGCCAATGATGTTCGTGACAAGGTTTCTCAAGCCGTGCGTAGTTTGCCACAAGATATCGATGCCCCTCCAGTAGTGTCAAAAGCTGATGCCGATTCGGAGCCTATCATCACCATGACGGTTCAGAGTGACAACAAAAACGTTTTAGAATTGACAGATTATGCAGACAACGTGCTTTCGCAACGTTTGCAAACCATTCCGGGAGTGAGTAGCGTTCAAATATGGGGAATGCGTAAATATGCCATGCGTTTATGGATTGATCCTAACAAATTGGCTTCCTATGGGTGTACAGTTGCCGATGTTCGTAGTGCTTTGAACAAACAAAATGTGGAATTGCCTTCAGGGAAACTGACTGGAGCCAATACAGAATTAACCGTTAAAACCATCGGTAATATTTCTACCGAAGAAGGTTTCAATAATATTATTATTAAAGCAGAAGGCGATAAAATTGTTCGTTTTAGCGATATTGGGAAAGCCGCTTTGGAAGCAGAAAATTTGGAAACTAAATTGTCAGATTCGGGACAACCGATGATTGGTATGGCGATTATCCCGCAACCTGGAACAAATTATTTGGATATCGCCGAGAAGTTTTACGAGCAGTACGATTTACTACAAAAGGATTTACCAAAAGATTTTAAACTGAATATTGCTATTGATAATACAGTTTTCGTTAAGAAAGCGGTACTAGAAGTAGCCGAAACCTTATTGCTTTCTGTAATTCTGGTAGTATTAATTATTTACTTGTTTTTTAGAGATTGGGCAATCGCTTTCCGTCCGTTAATTGATATTCCGGTTTCCTTGATTGCTACGTTTTTTATTATGTATTTGTGTGGATTCTCGGTAAATGTATTAACGCTTCTGGCGATTGTTTTAGCGACAGGATTAGTGGTGGATGATGGTATCGTTGTAACCGAAAATATTTTCAAAAAAGTAGAAGAAGGAATGTCGCCTATTGAAGCGGCCATTAAAGGTTCGAATGAGATTTTCTTCGCCGTAATTTCGATTTCAATTACGTTAGCAGCCGTATTCTTACCAGTAATTTTCCTAGAAGGATTCGTGGGAAGATTGTTCCGTGAATTTGGAGTGGTGATTGGAGCTGCCGTATTGATTTCTGCTTTTGTTTCGTTAACACTTACGCCAATGTTGAATGCGTATTTAATGAAAGGTGGTGAACAAAAGAAATCGAAGTTTTATAATTTGACTGAACCTATTTTCGAAAAAATGAACTCAGGTTATGCAGAAGCGTTAACGAGTTTCATGAAAAAGAAATGGCTGAGTTTTCCTATTCTTATCGCTTGTTTCGGATTGATTTATTTGTTTTTCAATGTACTTCAAAAAGAAACGGCCCCTTATGATGATCGAAGTTTTATAACCGCTCGAGCGACTGCTCCTGAAGGGGCTTCCTATGATTATATGGATCGTTTTATGAATGAATTGACAGAGTTAATCAACGATTCAATTCCGGAGAAAAAAGTAAGTTTGATCGTGACCTCTCCAGGATTTGGAGCGTCTTCGGTAAATAGTGGTTTTGCACGAATAGCATTGGTGCAGCCTGATGAAAGAGAGAGAACGCAAAAAGAAATTACGGAGAAGTTGACCAAATGGACTAAGCAATATCCTGAAGCCAAAGTTTCGGTTTCTGAATCTCCTACCATTGCCGTGAATAGAAGAGGAGGTTTGCCAGTGCAATTTGTAATCCAAGCGCCAAACTTTAAAAAATTAGAAGAAAAGATTCCGCTGTTTATGGAAGAAGTATCTAATGATCCTACATTTTCCAATTCGGATGTGAATTTGAAATTCAATAAGCCTGAAGTATATATAACTATCGACAGGGAAAAAGCGCAAAGTTTAGGCGTTTCGGTTATTGATGTGGCGCAAACATTGCAACTTTCTCTGAGTGGTCAACGTTTTGGTTATTTCATGATGAACGGAAAGCAATACCAAGTGATGGGTCAGTTTGATAAAAAAGACCGTAACGCACCCATGGATTTGACCTCTATTTTTGTGAAAAACGATAAAGGACAGTTGATTCAACTGGACAACTTAGTACATGTGGAAGAGCAAAGTAGTCCGCCGCAATTGTATCACAATAATCGTTACATGTCGGCAACAGTTTCAGCCGGTTTAGCACCCGGAAAAAGTATCGGAGACGGTATTGAAGCGATGGAACGAATTAAAGCAAAAGTATTAGACGATAGTTTTACGACCGATTTAAGTGGTGAATCTCGTGACTTCGTTGAAAGTAGCTCCAATACTTCGTTTGCCTTCGGATTGGCGTTGTTGTTAATCTTCTTGATTCTAGCAGCACAGTTTGAAAGTTTTATAGATCCGTTTATTATTATTTTAACAGTGCCAATGGCAGTAGCGGGAGCATTGTTCTCGTTGTGGTTATTCGGTCAGACTTGGAATATTTTTAGTCAGATTGGAACGGTAATGTTAATTGGTTTGGTGACCAAAAACGGTATTTTGATTGTAGAATTTGCCAACCAATTAAGGGAACAAGGAAAATCGAAGTATGATGCCATTATAGAAGCTTCCGAATCCCGTTTACGCCCTATTTTAATGACCAGTTTGGCCATAGCATTAGGAGCATTACCAATTGCTTTGTCTTTGGGTGCAGCTTCTACTAGTAGAATAGGTATGGGAGTAGTAATTGTGGGAGGTACATTATTTTCTTTGATGTTGACATTGTTTGTTATCCCTGCGATATATTTAATGTGGGCAAGAGAAAAAAAACACCGACCAGAATTTGATAATGTAGAACAATATGAAAAGGCATAATTTTATGATGAAGTTTTTGTTTCAAATAGTATTGGTTGTATTTGTTCCTAAAGTAATGGCACAGGAAGTTCTAACTGTAGATCAGGCTGTGCAAATCGCATTAAAGAATAATTATGATATCAAAATAGCGACCAATGATCTTAGTGTAGATAAAGTAAACAATAGTATTGGAAATGCTGGAATGTTACCACAGGTTGATGCCTCACTTACTAAAAACAACAGTATTCAAAATTCCAAACAAACACAATCGAATGGTGATGTGAGGCAATTGGATAATGCTAAAAACAATCGTTTGGAATATGGTGTGAATTTGGGCTGGACTATTTTTGACGGATTGAAAATGTTTGCTCGTTATGATCAGTTGAAACAGTTGGAGAAACAAGGAGACACTCAGTTGAAATTAACGGTACTGACCAAGGTAAGTGATGTGATGACCACTTATTATGATTTGGTACAACAGCAACAACTGATTAAAGCATTAGATACAACTATTGTAATTTCTAAGCAAAGATTGAAAACGGCCGAAAACCGATTTACAATTGGAAAAGCGGCTAAATTGGAAGTGTTAAATGCTCAAGTTGATTTAAATACTGATACGTCTGTTTTACTAAAGCAAAAAGAACAGTTCGGGATTACGAAGATTCGTTTAAATGAACTTTTGGCAAGGGATTTAGCAGTCGATTTTCAGGTTATTGAAGAAGTAACTGTAGATGATAAATTGCAGTTGGAAGAATTGAAAACACTAACCGAAAAACAAAACCTACAATTGCAGTTAGCTCTTATTAATAAAAGAGTTGCCGAATTGGATTTAAAGCAAACCAAAGGAAATAGGTATCCGACAGTTAGGTTGAATACAGGTTATACTTTTGTGGAAACCGAAAGTAGTTTAGGGTTCACATCGGCAACTTCAAGCCGAGGACTGAATTATGGAGTTACAGCAACGTTGCCTATTTTTAATGGATTTTCCCAAAACAGAAATGAAAAAATAGCCAAGTTGCAAGTGGAAAATTCAAGTTTGATGGTTGAACAACAAAAGCAAACGGTCAATGCTCAATTAGCTTCGGCCTTTCAAACGTATTTGACAAATGTAGAATTAGCAAAATTGGAAGAAAGTAACGAAGCTATTGCAAAGAGAAACATGGAAATTACATTTGATAAATTCAAAATAGGAACAGTTCCCACAATAGAATTTAGAAATGCCCAAGAGAATTATATCAACGCGATTGCAAGAAACAGTAATGCTAAATTTCAAGCCAAAATTTCAGAAATCGTTTTGCAGCAGATAGCAGGTAATATAAAGTTTTAATAAAAAAAGCGCTGATTTCAGCGCTTTTTTTAGGTCTTATATTGACGTCAATTTCTTTAAATCGGCAATAGTTTGCGTTGGATTTTCGGCATTAAAAACGAAACTTCCCGCTACTAATACATCGGCTCCTGCCTCAACCAGTTGTTTGGCATTCTTGCTGGTCACACCGCCATCAATTTCGATTAAGGTCGAAGCACCATTTCTGGTAATGATTTCTTTCAGTTGTTTTACTTTCTTGTAAGTGTTTTCGATAAACGATTGTCCGCCAAATCCTGGGTTCACACTCATGATACAAACTAAATCAATGTCCTTAATTACATCTTCTAATAAAGACACATTCGTATGTGGATTTAAAGCGACCCCCGCTTTTATACCTTCCGCTTTTATAGCTTGCAAAGTTCTATGTAAGTGTGTTGATGCTTCATAGTGTACGGTCAAGACATCAGCGCCTAATTTCTTGAAAGTAGAAATATAGCGATCAGGATTGACAATCATCAAATGGACATCGATTGTTTTTTTTGCGTGTTTGTTGATAGCATCCAAAACCGGCATTCCAAAAGAAATATTCGGCACAAAAACGCCATCCATGATGTCAATGTGAAACCAATCTGCCTCACTGGCATTAATCATTTCAATATCGCGTTGTAAATTGGCAAAATCAGCAGCAAGTACTGATGGGGCAATAAGTGTGTTTTTCATTTTTTGAAAAAAATTGTTGTGTTGTTGGTGCAAAAGTAGTGTATTTGTTTATTTGTGTATTTGTTTATTTGAAAAATTTTGTTGGTGTCGATTGCTGAAGTCCTCTATTTTATTGAAAGCTTTAAAAAGCAAAACTCCGGAAACCCGAGGCGAAGCCGAACAGACTGGAGGATTGCTTTAAAAAAGCAAAACTCCGGTAATCAGCCGGAGTTTCAATCATCAATCAAAAAACGAACAGTCTTAGACTGTTGTTACTGTATATAATTTTCTAATTATAGTTTCAACGATAATGTAAAAATACTAATTTTTAGAAAATTTTAACTATCCAAGATAAGTTTTCAATATTTTACTTCTTGAAGTGTGTTTTAATCTACGAATTGCTTTTTCTTTAATCTGACGAACACGTTCGCGAGTTAAATCAAAAGTTTCACCAATTTCTTCAAGTGTCATAGGGTGTTGATCACCTAAACCAAAATATAAACGAACTACATCTGCCTCACGTGGAGTTAATGTTTCTAAAGAACGTTCAATTTCTGTACGCAACGACTCATGGATTAATTCTCTATCAGGATTTGGAGATTCACCAGAACGTAATACGTCATATAAGTTTGAATCTTCACCTTCTACTAAAGGGGCATCCATTGATAAGTGACGACCAGAATTTTTCATTGATTCTTTTACGTCATTTACTGTCATATCAAGCTCTTTTGCAATTTCTTCTGCGGAAGGAGCACGCTCGTTAGATTGCTCTAATAAGGCGTACATTTTGTTAATTTTATTGATAGAACCAATTTTGTTTAACGGTAAACGAACAATACGTGATTGTTCTGCCAAAGCTTGTAAAATGGATTGACGAATCCACCATACAGCGTACGAAATAAATTTGAAACCACGAGTTTCATCAAAACGTTGTGCAGCTTTAATCAAACCTAAGTTTCCTTCATTAATTAAATCTGGAAGTGTTAGTCCTTGATTTTGATACTGCTTTGCAACTGATACTACGAAACGTAAATTTGCTTTGGTTAATTTTTCAAGTGCTCTTTGATCTCCTGCTTTAATTCGTTGTGCTAACTCTACTTCTTCATCTGCAGTGATAAGGTCAACCTTACCAATTTCTTGTAAATACTTGTCTAATGACGCGGTTTCACGATTGGTAACCTGTTTTGTAATTTTAAGTTGTCTCATGAAGTTTCTTCTCCAAATTTAAGTTTGTGAGTTAGTTGTACGTAATGAGTTGCAAAAAAGTTACAAAAAATTTAAAATTATTTTACTTCAAATGAATCTGTATAAATTTTTCTTAAACCAGTTGAAGTTATTTCTTCCATCACAATTTCATAATCACCTTCCAGATCTGATGTGTAAAAGAAGATTTCTTTATCATCAGTTTTGACACGGGGAATCCATAAAAGTTGAAGTCTGTAATCTGGAATTCTAGATGAAGAGCTTTGAGAATAATCTGGTTTGAAATAAACTAATTCAGGACTAGGTCTTAGAATTTCTTTCTTAACAACAAAATTATTGTTTGGTTCGTAATCACCACTTATTGTTTCTATCCAGAGAATACCATTAAAAATTTTTGAACCTAAAAGATACCCATCTCTTTTTACACCAATAGATTTTACATTATCAAAATTATAGTTAAATAATTCATCAGCATCTTGAATGTAGATACCGTCAATGATTATTAAAGTTGGACTATTTGAGTCGTAATCTTTTGTGTTGTCCGATATTTGAATTGTGTTTTTTTTGCCTATTTTTTTATAATATGCATGCGGAATTATTTCTTTTAGAGTTTCTTTTAATGACTTAAATCTTGTATAATCTTCTAAATTATAGATATTGTCTAATTTTAAAAACTCTCTAAATTCTTGAACTGATTTTATTGAATCTTTTTTTGATTCGATGTATGCATTTTCTATTTGATTTGAAATTGATCTTTTTTCAAGGCTTTTGTTTAAAGAAGCATTGATATTAAAACTTTCGAATTGTAATGATGAATAATCTAAATAGTCAGTTGTGTTTAATTCGATATCATATTTATCATAATCATCATTTAAAATTTGAATTAACAAGTTTGAATTCTCTGATAAGTTTTCAATAGAAAAACCGAAATGTCCTAGATGATTGGTTTGAATTATTTTTATAAAAGACGTTTTATTTGTGATTGTAACAGCTAAATCAATATTTTTTAAATCAATATTTTTTTGTTTTGAAGTTATTTTGCCAGTAATTATTTCACCTCTGATTTCTGATATAGGTTTTTCAGTAGTTTTTTTAATAAGTTTTATTTTCTCATTTTTTAACCCCGTACTTTGGTTAAAAAAATCTGTTAAGCTGTCTTTTTTGTATACTTTTAATGAATAATTTGAAGATGGGTTGAGCTTAATAAGGTTGTCCATAGACAATTTTACAAGTTCTCTTTTGCTGTATGTTTTCTTATTTAGGAATGATAGTTTTGTTTTTTCGTCAATTATGTTATTTGTTAAGTCTATGCTAACTTTTTGAAATTGTTTTTCTTTTAATTGTAGAGGTTGATAAGTGTTTATTATGCTTATGTTTATTGCATTTAACTCAATATCATTTGAATCCAACATCCAGTTAGTATAACCTACAATTTTATAATTACCTGTTTTAAAGTCGGAAGGAATAAAAAAGAAACTTTGAGATTTTCCATCATTAAGTGAAAGCTTTTGTCTTTTAACTACTTCTTTAGAATCATTTATTAATTCAACATATGCTATTTTGCTTAAATCTGAATATGTATTGTTGTTTTTAACACAAATAAGTGAAAAATATAACCTTTCTCCAGTTAGTGCTACATTCGAATTTATACTTATATAAACATTTTCTTTTATAGCGTTGTTTTTTTCAGAGTATGCTTTATTGTTTTTTGCCAAAAGATTGTTTTTAGCAAAAGAAAAAAGTAAAAGTGCAAGTATTAATTTTAATCTATCCAAAATGATGGTTTTATGTTTGACGAAAAAGTTGTACAGTCAATGCATTGTGAATTGACTAATGTGTAATTTGGAATATCATTCATAGGAGCTGTTATATCAAACTCATAAACAGCTTTAAGTTTATTATTCAAAGTATACAAAATATAATCTCCACTACCAAGAGGGTCGCAAGTAGGAGGTGGATAGCACCAATAAAAGTAAAACAGAAAATTTTTAATATCGGGGCTTGTTGGAGGAGGTATTTCGGGACAATGATAAGGGTATTGCGGTTTGGATTGATTAGGGAACACATCTTCAAAATTGAAAAATATTCTTTTTTTTGAGATATGAGAAACTTCAAAAAAACCAATTATCTTTTCGTTAGGATTGTTTATGTTTTTTATGTTTCCAGAATAAAATCCAGGCTGGTTTTGTGATAAAATATTTCCTTGGGTTGAAGATTTTTTTAAGGCCTCATAATAATTGTAAGCTGCTAAACTTTGATTGTGAAGGGTTACTTCAATACTATATCTATGAGCTATTTTATAATTTTGGTCACTAATAAATCTAACTTGAAAAGAATTATTATTTGTTGTACTTAATGATGTGTTATATTGAATAATATCTTTAGAATTCTCAGTTGTATAACAAATCTTGGATTCATAAGGCCAAGGTTTAATTAATACTTCTCCAAAAGGAGGGGAATTCGGTCTAGGTGAAAAATAAACTGCTTCACCCATATAATCTCTCCACTGGGGAGAGATTACTTTGTTTGTTTCTTCATAAGTGTATCTATAATATTTTATACCTTCAGTCGAATCATCCATATTTGCGATGATTTTAACTCCATTACCTTCGTTACCATTTGTTCCCACACTCGTTGTAATAGTTTCTAATTCGGTAGTAGATGCTATTTTTTCATCTTTCGAAGTATAGGTTTTACCATCTGAAGTAATTACGGTTAATTTATATGTAATATTTGGTTGTGCTTGAAATTGTTGTGCCGAAACATAAACACCACTATTTTCGACAAAATAATACTGATTACCATTACTGTCTGTTACAAAAACTGTAGCTCCAGTTTCAAACTCAGGAGAGTTATTTTCAGAAGGATATGTTCTTGATACTTTTACTTCTTGTTTTTTAAATTGATTTGTAATAGAAGCCTCAATGACTATTAAATTTTCAAAATTCTCTGTTTGAAGCGCATAAGGTTCTGTACAGCTTTGTGCTATAAGTATTAATATAAATAAGTAGAAATAAATTTTCTTCATTTAATAATAATCTATTAGGTTAATCAACCCAAAACGTCGGCTTTATGTTAGATGAAAATGTTGTACAATCTACACATTGTGAATTAACCATTGTATAACTTATATCTGTTTCATATTCAATTACTGCTTTGGTTCTTGACTTTAAACCTTGTAATATTGCAGTTCCACCACATACTATGGTTGGACAATCTCTTGGAGGACAAAAACAAAAAAGTAGCTTAAATTGATTTTGATTGGAGTCTGTTATTTCTGGACAATAGTATGGGTAATTTGGTTTTGAGAGACCTGGGAATAGATCCTCAAAATTAAAAAATATTCTTTTTTTAGATACATATGTTACATCGAAAAAGCCAATAACCTTTTCATTAGGATTGTTTATATTTTTTATATTTCCTGAATAAAAACCTGGCTGATTTTGAGATAAAATATTTCCTTGAGTTGACGATTTTTTTAAAGCGTCATAATAATTGTATGCTGCTAAGCTTTGATTATGAAGGGTTACTTCGATCGAATATCTATTAGCAATTTTATAATCTTGGTCACTGATAAATCTTATTAATGATGAATTACTACTTGTTGAATTTAAGGCTGTATTGTATAAAATAATGTCTTTTGAGTTTTCAGTAGTATAACAAATTTTAGATTCATAAGGCCATGGTACTATAAATACTCTTCCGTTGGGATGTGAAGGGGTTGCTCCATCAGCAATACCCATAAAAGCTCTCCATTGAGGAGAAATTACTTTATTTGTCTCTTCATATGTATATCTGTAATATTTTATACCATTTGAAGAGTCATTTGAATTAGCAATTATTTGAACTCCATTTCCCAGGGTCGAGTTTGTTCCAACATTAGGTGTTATAGTTTCCAATTCAGTTGTAGATGTTATTTTTTCATCTCTTGATTTATAAGTTTTCCCGTCAGATGTAATTACAGTCAACTTGTAATTAACATTTTGTTGAGCTTCAAATTTGCTAGTGGAAATATAAACATTGTTGCTTTCTACAAAGTCATATTGAGTTCCATTACTATCTGTAACAAAAACTGTAGCACCTTTTTCAAATTTGGGTTCTGTTTCTTCTAAGCGAAATGTTCTTGAAATCTTAACTTCTTGATTCTTGTATTCATTAGTTAAGGTTGCTTCTACAACAATTATATCTTCAAAATTTTCTGTTTGTAAGGCATAAGGTTCAGTGCAACCTTGCATAATTACAACCAATAGCATTAAATAGAAATATATTTTTTTCATAATTAAAATTTGAAGTTATAGGTTACAGTTGGAACAGGAACATTGAAAATGGTTGTTTTATATCCTTTTATTTCACCATTTTTGGTTACAAAGTATACAGAATAAGGGTTGTTTCTTCCTAGAACATTGTAAACCGATATATTCCAGAAGCTATGTGCTAATTTTTTTATTTTATGATTTCCTTCAATGTTGATTCCTAGGTCAAGTCTATAATAATCAGGAATTCTGAATGCGTTTCTGTCGCTATAGACTGGGTATTCATTACCATTATAAGTATATTTTCCTACTGGATATGTAACTGGTCTTCCTGTTTGATATGTAAAGTTTCCAGAAAAACTATATCTCATTGTTAATTTATAATTTAAAATTAAATTTAAATCATGAGGTTTGTCAAAATTGGTTGGAAAAAATTTACCATTATTTACTTTTTCCTCATCAAATTGTCCGTCAAGCTTAATGAAAGATCTCGAGTAAGTGTAGCTTAACCATCCGTTTAATCGTCCTTCTTTTTTTTTAATTAATAATTCAGCTCCATATGATTTTCCATTGCCTTGTAGTAGTTCCGTTTCTAGGTATTCATTCATGACCAGATTAGCACCAACTTTATAATCTAAAATATTTTTAGATTTTTTATAATAAAACTCAGTACTTATTTCGATGTTATTTGGGTCTAGATTTTTAAATATTCCAACCGAAAACTGCTCTCCACTTTGAGGCTTTATATTATTGTTTGATAACTTCCATGTATCTGTAGGGGATTGGGTAGTATTTGTTGAAAGCAAATGGATATATTGGAATGTTTTGTCGTAACTTCCTTTAATAGATAGACTGCTATTTATAGAATATCTTAGGGCTAAACGAGGCTCAAAACCGTGGTATGTTTTAAAAAACTCATTGTTTTTGTATGTTGTCTCTCCTGTTTGGGTTCCTTGTCCTCTAGGTTGATCTTGGGCATAGCTTTTTTGGATACTTGGTCCAAGGGCATTATAAATCGAATATCTTACTCCTATATCAAAAAGTAATTTGTCGGATATTTTGTAATTGTCACTAATGTACAAAGCACTCTCAAGGCCTTTTTCAGTATTTATATTTTTAGATTGGATATTTGAATTTTCAGTATTTCCAAAAATATAACCAGGTTCTATTTTATATATTTTAGATTGGATGCCATAACTAAGCCTATTTTTTTCATTTAGTGTTTTTATTAGCTTAATCTGAAACTGCGTTTCATTATTAGTATATCCAAATTTAAATGAGTTTTGCGGAATACCTGAGTAATTAATTGTAAAGTTATACTTTGAATTTGTCAATGTGATTTCACTTGCATTTTTGTCATTAAATTTGTGCTTCCAGTTTAAAGTTACTAATCTGTTATTGTATGAAAATAATGAATCTGCAGTTATGTTAAATTTGTCATTACTGTAGTAAATTGTTGATTCAATAGAATTGTTGTCATTTATTTTATGAGAATATCTTGTTGAAAAATCATAGAAAGATGCTTTGCTATTTTTTAATTTTTCCTCATCTAAACTTTTAAGAATCCAACCAGAATACGTTCCTCGACCTCCAATTAAAAGACTTGCTTTGTTTTTGATGACTGGAATTGATACTGCTAAATTACTCGTTACCGGGCCAATACCTCCTTCGCCTGATAATTTTTCAACATTACCATTTTTAGAAGAAATGTCAAAAACTGATGATAAACGTCCTCCAAACTCAGTTGGTATACTCCCTTTGTAAATATCAACCTTTTTGACAATGTATGGGTTTAATGCAGAGAATAGGCCAAAGAAGTGTGAAGGATTGTATATAGTTCCTTTGTCAAGTATAAATAAATTTTGATCTTCTTTTCCTCCTCTTACATTATAACCTGCTGATCCTTCTCCAGCAGTTTTAATACCTGGTGTTGTTGTGGCTATTTTAAGAACATCTCTTTCTCCAAAAACTAACGGGACAGTTTTTACCCCTTCAGCTTCTATTGTGGTAACACCGGTAATAGCTGTACGTAACTTTTGTTTATTTTTTCCTTTTATTACAACCTCACTCAAAAGTGTGGCGCTTTCTGTCAAATTAATATTTAATTTACCGTTATTATAAACAATTATTTTCTTTGTGTTGGATTTAAAGCCTTGAATTGAAAATGAAACCGTGTGAATTCCAGGAGGGAGATTTAATTCGAAATTACCCTGATCATCTGAAATTGTATTTATGCCTAATTTTTTTATTGAAATATTTACGTCAGGGATGAATTCATTGCTTTTTTTGTTTTTTATAGTTCCAGTGAGTTTGAAATTCGATCCTTTTGAATAGTTGTCTTTAGATTCTTTGCCTATTAAAGAAATTGAATCTAGTTGAGTTTTTGAACTGTTATATTCTTGATAAAAAACGGGAGATGGTTTGCTAGATAACTGTTTGTCATTGTTTTCTTTTTTGTAGAATGAATCAGCTAATTTATCATGAATTAGAATTTTTTGAGTTAAAATAATTCTGTTTGAATCAATAAAGAAATTTATATCTGAGTCTTCAAAAATTTGATTTAAAATTTGATCTATAGATTTGTTTTTAAATTCGTTGCTAAAGTACTTAGTGTCGTCTATCCATCTATCGTCATAAAAAAACCTATAAGGGCTTGCTTGCTCTATTTTTTGAATTATACTTCTGTAGTTTTGATTTGAATATTCTAAAGAAATTTTATTTTCTTGTGAGTAAGTTAAATTGAAAAATAGAAGAATGAGTAAAAGCTGAAATTTATTCATGGTAATTATTTCTGTAGACTTTTTATTTTAAAAATTAGATTTTCCATGAATTTAATTTTTTCATCTTTTAGAAGATGATTATTCATTTTGTAAAAATCATTTATTTCGGTTTTTAATTCAGGAAATTGATTTACTATGCTTTTTTTGGAATCAATTTGTGAAATCTTTCCTTGTTTTTTTAAAAAAAATGATACTTCCTCTGTATAGAAAGGTTTTATGACATTGTCAGATATTATTTCTTTTTTCTTTTTTGGTATTTTATGTAGAAAGTAAATGAGGAAGAAATCAAATTTTCTTCACAATACCAATTTTCATTGTTGGGTAATTCAATTAGAACAAAGTTTTTATTTTCAATAGTGAAAGATTCGACTTCATTTTTACTAAGCTCCACAAATAATCTTTTTGATTGGTTGCTTGGATTTACAATAAGAATGTTTTGAAAAATGTCATACTTTACATTATTGTTATAATAAATTTGCTTGTTGTGTTTTATATTGGATATAAAGGTTGCATCATTAAATAAGTATCTATGGTTGTTTTTTACATTAACATCTTTATTAATGTAAATTTTTCCTTTTTCCAAATTCAAGTTTCCAATACTTAACTCTTTGTCAATTTTAGTATAAATATCCTTATAATCTTGTGTCTGTGAAATAAGTAGTGAAGAGTAAAGTATTCCCAATAATGTTAAAGCTGATTTCAATATTTTCTTTTTTTACGAAAATACATCATTTTTTCATTTTTATTCAATTCTAAGCAGTATTTTTTTTATTTGACTGAAGATATCTCATTGTATGGTCATTTTGGATGATTATTTATCAATAAAAAATAAGTAATGCTTTAATTTTCAATTTGTTATATGTGTAATCTTACAGTTTATAACAAAAAAACCCTGCTCTTAGAGCAGGGTTCAACCTATTGAATTAATTTGAATTAATTAACCTTGAGGATTTTCTTTTTTATCATCTTTCTTCTCTTCACGTGGTGGACGAGGAAGAAGTTGTTTTCTTGAAACTTTTTCTTTACGAGTTTTAGGGTCTAAACCTAAGTATTTAACCATAAATACGTCACCCATGTTAACTACGTCAGAAGGTTTTTCAGTACGTTCCCAAGCTAATTCAGAAACGTGTAATAATACTTCGTTTCCAGGAGCTTTAGTGTATTCAACTACTGCTCCAAAGTCAAGCATTTTGATTACTTTCACTTCATAAGATTCTCCTACCTGCGGTTTGAAAATTATAGAGTCGATTTTAGCTAAAACAGTGTCGATGCCTTCCGGACTTGTTCCTAGAATCTCAACAACACCCTGTTCGTCAACTTCGTTAATAACAATAGTTGTTCCTGTTGCTTTTTGTAATTCCTGAATTACTTTTCCGCCAGGGCCAATTAAGGCACCAATAAAGTTTCCAGGAATGGTAACAGTGATGATTTTTGGAGCTTTTGGTTTTACAGTTGCGTTTGGTTTGGCAATAGTTTCTGTTAATTTACCTAATATATGTAAACGTCCATCACGAGCTTGCTCTAACGCTTGCTCCATAATGTCGTAACGTAAACCATCAATTTTAATATCCATCTGACAAGCGGTGATACCATCGGCAGTTCCAGTTACTTTGAAGTCCATATCTCCTAAGTGATCTTCATCTCCTAAGATATCAGATAAAACTGCAAATTTTTCACCATCAGTGATTAATCCCATTGCAATTCCAGAAACTGGTTTGATCATTTGAACACCAGCATCCATTAAAGCTAAAGTTCCTGAACAAACAGTTGCCATAGACGATGAACCATTTGATTCTAATACTTCAGATACTATACGGATTGTGTAAGGGCAATCAGCAGGAATCATGTTTTTTAACGCTCTTTGCGCTAAGTTTCCATGTCCAACTTCTCTTCTTGAAGTTCCTCTTAAAGGTTTAGCTTCACCAGTTGAGAAAGGAGGGAAGTTGTAGTGTAAATAGAAACGCTCTTCACCTTGTTCAGAAGGTAAGTCAATTATGTTTGCTTCTCTTGAAGTTCCTAAAGTTACTGTAGCTAAAGCTTGAGTTTCCCCACGAGTAAAAATAGCTGAACCATGAGCAGATGGTAAATAATCAACTTCTGACCAAATTGGGCGAATTTCTGTTGTTTTACGACCATCTAAGCGAATTCCTTTTTCAAGAACAACGTTTCTTACAGCTTCTTTTTGTGTTTTGTAGATGTATTTAGAAACTAATTCAGCTAAATCTGGGTTTTCAGCATGCTCTTCTTCTGTGAACAATGCTTTTACTTCTTCTTTGATTTCGGCAAATTTCTCACCTCTTTCACTCTTAGCAGAAGCTTCTTGTGCAACTGCATAATATTTATCGTAAGATGCAGCTTTCACTTTTGCATAAACAGCTTCGTCTGATTTGTCGCCTTCGTATTCTCTGTAAGCAGGAGAGCCAACAGCAGCACGTAAACGCTCTTGAGCTTTAATTTGTATTTTGATTGCTTCGTGTGCAAACTTTATTGCTTCAATCATTTCGGCTTCTGAAATTTCTTTCATTTCACCTTCAACCATACAAACTGAATCATCAGAAGCACCAATCATCATGTCGATGTCTGATTGCTCTAATTGTTCTTTACTTGGGTTGATTACTAATTTTCCGTCAACGCGACCTACGCGTACTTCAGAAATTAAGTTGTAAAAAGGAATGTCAGATACAGCAAGACACGCAGAGGCTGCTAGTCCTGCTAATGCATCAGGCATTACATTTTCGTCATGAGACATTAACTGAATCATAACTTGTGTCTCTGCGTGATAGTCATCTGGGAATAGTGGACGCAATACACGGTCAACTAAACGCATTGTTAATACTTCGCTGTCGCTTGGACGTGCTTCTCTTTTAAAGAAACCTCCAGGGAAACGACCTGCTGCTGCAAATTTTTCGCGATAATCTACTGTTAATGGTAAAAAATCTACGCCAGGGTTTGCAGTTCTTGCAGATACTGCGGTTGCTAAAAGCATTGCATCGCCCATTCTAACAACCACAGATCCGTCAGCTTGTTTGGCTAATTTTCCAGTCTCGATTGTGATACTTCTTCCGTCACCTAAATCGATAACTTCTTGGAACACTTTTGGAATCATAAAAATCTAATTCTAAATTAAACAAAGGGTTTTAGTTGTGTTGTTGTGTGTTGTGTAGTTGTCTGAAACCCAATGAAAAACCAAACTTTTTCTGTAACAAATATATAAAACAAAAAGAGGCGCGCAGGCACCTCTTTTTATCTTGATTATTTTCTGATGTTTAATTCTTTGATAATCGCACGGTATCTGTTGATTTCCGTATTTTTCAAGTAGTCAAGAAGACTTCTTCTTTTACCTACTAATTTCACTAACGAACGCTCAGTGTTGTAATCGTGACGATTTCTTTTCAAGTGCTCAGTTAAGTGGTTGATTCTGAAAGTGAATAAAGCGATTTGCCCTTCAGCAGAACCAGTGTTTTCAGCTTTTCCTCCGTGTTGAGCGAAGATTTCAGCCTTTTTTTCTTTTGATAAATACATTCTAATATTATTTAAATGATTATTATGTAGATTGAGGTTTTCTCAATACGAGTGCAAAGGTAAACTTATTTTTTGAAGTAGCAAACTTTTATTCTTGTATTAAAATAATTTGGCAACTTCTTGATTTACAAATTCTAAAAAACGTTCGTCTGCTTCTGTAAACGGATCAATTACATGGCTATCAATGTCAATTTGTCCAATGTTTATTCCGTTTACAAATAAAGGAACGACAATTTCAGACTTTACAGTAAAGCTGCAAGCAATATAATTGTCTTGAGCAGAAACATCTGGCACAACAAAGTTTGCATTAGATTCAGCTACTTGACCACATATTCCTTTGCCAAATGGAATCACCGTGTGGTCTGTTTCTGCGCCTACATAGGGCCCTAGGTGTAATGTTTTTGTTTCGTGATTAGCAAAATAAAATCCTACCCAGTTGTAATAACTTATATTGTTTTGTAAAAGTTGACAGATATTTAATAATTTTTCATCTCTCGTTAAAGATGATTTTACTATTTCGGTAACTTTAGGTTGTAAGTCGTTAAAATTCATTTTTAATGTGTTTTGTGCAAAAGTAACTAACGCTAATTTTAATTTTTATATAAATTTGTTAAAAAACTGTTTTGAATAATTATATCCAGCAATACAAACCTTTCTTGCTTTTTCTTGCAAAATTTTTTCTGACTTATTTAGTGTTGACTGTAATTTATCAATTGTATCTTAAAAGTTATGAAGGTAATAGTGTAGATGGAATTACTTCTAACGTTTCTGTGCTTTCAGAGAAATTACTTCAAGTATCTGATGAAAATGCTAAAACGGTAAAGGATGAAAGAGGGGAGTATTACCTTGTTATTTATAACAACAACTACGTAGGTAGAATAATTGAAGGTTGTAATGCAGTTAGTGTTATAATATTGTTCGTTTCCTTTATTGTTGCTTTTTCTACTACTATAAAACCAACTTTGTTATATGTTTTAGCAGGAAGTGTTCTGATTTATGTGCTCAATATTTTGCGAATTGGTTTTATAATAATGATTTTGAATAAGTTTCCAGAGCAAGAACATATAATTCACGGAGTTGTTTTTCCTCTAATCATTTATGGAATTGTTTTTTTGCTTTGGTTTTTATGGATTTATAAATTTTATAAATATGCTTCGGAAGAAACTAAATAGAAGAGCACAAATTACACTCTTTGTTTTTTTGCTGGGTCTTTTGGTTTCGGTGAGAGCTTTTGAAAATGAGTGGTTCTATGATCCTTTTATAAATTATTTCCAATCTGAATTTTCACATTTAAAGTATCCCAATTATAACGAAGTGCTTTTATTTGCAAACTGGATATTTCGTTATTTTTTAAACTCAGTGTTTTCTATTGCAATTATCTACGTGATTTTTCAAGAGATGCAAATGGTTAAATTTTCTGTGGTGCTTTTAATTATATTCTTAATCTTTTTGTTATTAGGAATGTTTGTGTTGCTTCATTTTTTTGATGAAGAACAGAAAATGATTTTATTCTATGTAAGAAGATTTCTTATTCAGCCGTTGTTTTTACTTCTTTTTATCCCAGGATTCCTTTATCAGAAAAAAACTTTATAAATATTTTCTTAACTTTATATAATTAGTCTGTTTAAGATGAAAATTATAAAGCATTCAGGAGATATTGTAAATTTTGAAAAATCCAAGTTGGAAAAGTCTCTCCTTAAATCTGGAGCAAGTAAAGACGTAGTCGAAAATGTATTAAGTCAAATAGACGGAAAACTTTTTGAAGGAATTACGACAAAGAAAATTTATAAAATAGCTTTTGATTTGCTTAAAAAGGGATCAAAAGCAAATGCGGCAAGGTATAATTTAAGAGCCTCTTTAGAATTATTAGGGCCAGCTGGATTTTATTTTGAAAAATATATTTCGTATTTGTTTAGAGAAGAAGGATACACTACCCAAATCAATTTGAATTTGGAAGGAAAATGTGTATCACATGAAGTGGATTTAATTATTCAAAAAGGCAACGAAGTAAAAATGATAGAATGTAAATTTCACGCCAATCGTGATATTGTTTCTGATGTGAAAGTGCCCATGTACATTCTTTCTAGGTTTAATGATCTGAAAAGTCAAACGCATTCCGTTTTTGATCAATCAATATTTATAAACAACTGTCTTATTGCTACAAATAATAGGTTTTCTGATGATGCGGTGAAATTTGCCATTTGCTCAGGTATTGAATTGTTAAGTTGGGAATTCCCTAAAGGAAACAATCTTAGAAATAAAATTGAAAACTCTCATTTGTATCCAATAACTTGTTTAACGACACTTTCTTCTGTAGAAAAAGAGCAATTACTCATGCTTGACATTATAGTTGTAAAACAATTAAAAGAAAATACTGATAGTTTATCATTTATAGGTTTAAGTCAAAATAGAATTAAAAATATCACTAAAGAGGTTTCAGAATTGTGCATTTAAAATAAAGTACTTATGAAAATACAGTTTTTTGGAGGAGTTGGGACTGTTACTGGTTCCAAAACATTAATAGAGTCTAACGGCATCCGAATCCTTATAGATTGTGGATTGTTTCAAGGAAATAAAGAAACAAGACAATTCAATTGGGAGCCATTAGATGTATTGCCGTCAACAATAGATTATGTTTTGCTTACTCACGGTCATTTGGATCATTGTGGTTGGTTACCTCGATTAGTGAACCAAGGTTTTGAAGGTAAAATTTATTGCACAAGCCCTACAAAAGACATTTCGAGGTTGATTTTATTAGATTCTGCTAAAATTCAAGAAGAAGAGGCTGAAAAAGCAAATAAAGAGCATTATTCTAGACATAATCCAGCCGAACCTTTATATACAGTTGAGCAAGCAGAACGTGTTTTGCCTTTTTTTAAAATTATTTCTTTGGATAAAGAATTTAATTTAGATGCTGAAATTTCTGCTAGATATTTTTATGCAGGTCATATTTTAGGTGCTTGTTCAATAGAATTGAAACTTGAAGGAAAAACATTGGTTTTCTCTGGAGATATTGGTCGGGATAATGATGATTTGCTTTTTGAACCAATAAAACCTAAAAAAGCCGATTATGTTTTTTTAGAAAGTACTTATGGTGATCGTTTACATCCAGATAATGACCCAATGGAAGATTTAGAAAAATGTATCAATGAAACTATTTCCAGAGGAGGGAACGTAATTATACCAAGTTTTGCCGTTGAAAGAGCACAAACTATTATGTATCTTATTTGGAAATTGAAAAAACAAGGTAGAATTCCCGAGATACCTTATATTATAGATACCCCAATGGGAATAAAAGTCATTGATTTGTTTACAGAAAATCATTCCTGGCATAAACTTAAATTAAATGAATGTGAGGCTATGTGTGATATGTTTCAACTTATAACCAATTTTGAGGAAACAATAGAGACTATTTATGACGATAGACCCAAAGTGGTTATTGCTGCAAGTGGAATGGTTACTGGAGGAAGAGTTTTGAGTTATTTGGAAAGATATATTATTGATTCTAAAAATACAGTTATTATCGTTGGTTATCAGGCAGAAGGTACTCGCGGACGCAAGTTGATTGAAGGTGCTGATGAAATTAAAATGTATGGAAATTATTATCCGGTAAATGCCCAAATTATAGAAATAGAAGGGCTTTCTGCTCATGGAGATCAAGAAGATTTACTACAATGGTTATCAGAATTAGAAGAAAAACCAAAAACCATTTTCTTGGTTCATGGAGAAACAAAAGCTTTTATTGAACTTAAAACTCAAATTGAATCTAGATACCAAATAACATGTGAAATTCCGTACTTGAAACAAATTATCGAAATCAATTAACAAGATTTTATAATACTTTTTTTAAAAAATGTCTACTTTTGGAGCTCGATAGCATTATGAAAATAAAAGCACACATAGCCATTCTTTTGTCTACGCTTATATTGGTTTCCAATGTAGGATTGGCTTTCAACGTGCATTATTGTGAAGGCAAAATTTCTGGAGTATCATTCAATTATAAAACTGAAGAGCCTTGTGTTGATGAAAAACCAAGTGTAGTTGAAAAATCATGTTGCGCAAAGCAAGATACTCATGATGAATGTTGTAAAAATAACAAAGTAGACATCAAGAAGACTACTTCTGAAAATGTTTTAGTTAAAAACTTCCAATTAGATTTAGCATCATTTATTCCTACTCAGGAATATAATTTTTCTCAATTTGTAGCGTCAAAAGAAGTTATAGTAAAAAGTGAAAATCCTTCTTTTTACTGTGATACTAATGCTCCGCCGCTTTACAAACTTTATTCACAGTATATTTTCTACGCCTAATTTATTTGTTCAATGCAATTAGTCCTAATTGACTATTGTAGAAAGAAGTATTTCTAACAAATAAATTAAATTCAATGAAAAATATAATCATGTTTTTTGTTGTTTTCCTTTCAATCAAGGCTTCTGCACAAGTACAAGATACTTTACAGACAGTAAAAGTAGAAGCAAAACGAGGAAAAGTACAAAAATCATTACTTAAAGCAACAAACACTACAGTTTTAACAAGCAAAGAACTCTTAAAAGCAGCTTGTTGTAATTTGGCCGAAAGTTTTGAAACTAATCCATCAATCGATGTGAATTTTTCTGATGCTTTAACTGGTGCCAAACAAATAAAAATGCTTGGACTTACAAGTCCATACTTATTAATTGCCGAAGAAAACATACCATCTGTACGAGGAGCTTCGCAAGCTTTTGGTTTGTCTTTTACACCCGGAACTTGGGTTGAAAGTATTCAAATCACTAAAGGTGCAGGAAGTGTTATAAATGGTTACGAAAGTATTTCGGGTCAAATTAATACTGAACTTTTAAAACCGCTTAAAGAAATCCCTTTCTATCTTAATGTTTATGGTTCTACCGACTCTCGTTTCGAAGTTAATACACATGTAACTCAAAAAGTGAATGATAAATGGGCTACAAGTTTGTTACTTCATGGAAATATGCGTGTATCAAAAAACGACATGAATAATGATGGTTTTTTGGATAATCCGCTAGGAAATCAAATCAATGTAATGAATCGTTGGCAGTATGCTAACCCTGAAAAAGGTTGGGTGAGTTTTTTGAATTTCAGATATATGAATGACGAAAAACAAACGGGTCAATTAGGGTTTGATCCTAATAAACATAAATTTTCTAATGCATTTTGGGGTTCAGAGATAAATACTCAGCGTTTCGATTTTTCATCAAAAATTGGATACGTTTGGGCAGATATGCCTTATCAAAGTATTGGCTTTCAAAATGCTTTTACATCGCATGAGCAAGATTCTTATTTTGGATTAAGAATGTATGATATTAAGCAAAAGAGTTTTTATTCTAATTTGATTTTCAATTCGATTATCAATAACACGATGAATAAATTCGCAACTGGTTTAAATTTTACTTCAGATGTGTACCAAGAAGTTGTTGACGCTTCAGATGTGGGTAGAAAAGACACTTCTTTAGGAGCTTTTTTTGAGTATACTTATGATAATTCAGATAATTTTAGTTTCATCTTGGGAGGGCGTGCAGATTATCACAATCGTTTAGGTTTTTTTGTAACTCCGCGATTGCATGCTCGTTATAATCCTTGGACTGATGGTGTACTTCGTTTCTCTGTTGGAAGAGGAAAAAGATCAGCCAACATATTTGCAGAAAATCAGCAATTCTTTGGGAGTTCAAGAGCTTTTAATGTTCTAGATAATTCAGGAAAGATTTATGGTTTAGATCCTGAAATTGCTTGGAATTATGGGTTTGGATTTTTACAAAAGTTCGATTTATTTGGAATGAAGTCAGATGCTTCAGTAGATTTTTATAGAACAGATTTCCAAAATCAAGTCGTAGTAGATGCTTTTCAGTCCAATAATCAGGTAAGTTTTTATAATTTAAATGGAAAATCCTTTGCAAATAGCTTGCAAGTTGAATTTAATACCGAAATTATAAAACATCTTAATTTCCGATCTGCTTATAAATATTATGACATTATGACGAGTTATAATTCTGGAGATTTTCAAAGACCTTTACAAGCAAAGCATCGCTTCTTTACAAATTTAGAATTTGAAACTCATATAAAAGAAAAAGGACAACAGTGGCGTTTTGATTATACATTGAACTGGATAGGAAAACAACAATTGCCAAATACAGCTGGAGAATTTTCTCAGTTTTCTCCATCATTTATTGTAATGAATTCGCAAATTACTCGTACTTTTTCATCAGTATTTGAGATGTATGTGGGAGCTGAGAATTTAGGTAATTACAAGCAAGATAAAGCTATTGTTGGTATAGGGAATCCTTTTGGAACAACTTTTGATACTTCTGTAGTATATGCGCCAATTTTTGGTAAAATGTTTTATGCAGGTTTACGATTTAAAGTGAAATAATTATTATAGATATGAAAAATATAATTTTAGTAGTGATGTTGATGATTGGTTTGACATCATTTGCACAAGAGAAAAAAAATAAAAATGCTAAGTATAACATTGAAGTAAATGGGAACTGTGAAATGTGTAAAAAACGTATTGAAAAAGCTGCTTTTTCTGTACCTGGAGTAAAAAGTGCTACATGGCATAATGATGATCATATGCTTCATTTGATTGTTAATGAAGAAAAATGCGACATAAGCAATATAGAAAAAGCTATTGCAAAAGTAGGTCACGATACAAAAAATGTAAAAGCGACAAATGAAGATTATGATAAGCTTCACGGTTGTTGCCAATACGAAAGAATCAAATAGATTTCTGTAAAATCCTCGTGTAGTAACGAGGATTTTTTTTAATAAAATGTTAATCCTTCTTTTTTAAGTGTCATATTTGACTATATTCGCGCCATGAAGTTTTTTACTAAAATAGTATTAGCGGTATTTATTTTCTTCCAGTTTTCAACGGTTATTACTTGTGTAATCAATGAGGCTAGCGGAGCAAAATTCTCTTATACTATTACTGAGGAAGAAGAACATCATCAAAAGACAAAACAGATTATTTCGGAATATATAATAGGACATGAAAATTTCGGAGGCTTATTTGCCGAATCACTATTAAAAGAAATTCCAGACTTTTATTTACTCAAAAACTATCGAGTAAATAAACACATAGACCTTTTGCCACCAGAGCAAGTTTAAAATATTTATGATAGCCATAGGAGTATCTTGTGGTAAAATACTGTTTTAAATTTTTAAGGTTATGACAAAAAAGATAAATATTTTTGGAAACCTAGGTTCTGATTTACCTTCAGGATTAGTGGTTTTCCTTGTAGCTTTGCCTTTATGTTTAGGCATTGCATTGGCGTCTGGGGCGCCTTTATTCGCCGGAATTATTTCAGGAGTTGTAGGAGGAATTGTGGTTGGTTACTTAAGTAAATCACATCTCTCAGTTTCTGGTCCAGCTGCTGGTTTAACAGCAATTGTATTAACAGCTATTACTGATTTAGGAGGCTTTAACGTTTTCTTACTTGCAGTTTTAATTGCGGGCTTATTACAAATTGCTTTAGGATTTTTAAGAGCAGGATCTATTTCAAATTATTTTCCTAATAATGTGATTGAAGGAATGCTTGCAGGTATTGGGGTTATTATATTCCTAAAACAAGTTCCGCACGCTTTTGGTTATGATAAGGATTATGAAGGAGATTTAGCCTTCTTGCAACCTGATGGACAAAATACGTTTTCTGAAATCTTTTCAGTATTAGGAAACATTCACCTGGGAGCGACTATTATTACTATAATTTCTTTGACAATATTAATTGGCTGGAACAAAGTTCCTTTCTTAAAGAATTTGAAGTTAGTTCCTGCTGCATTAGTTGCTGTAATAGTAGGTATTGTTGTTAACCAAATTTTTATAGCTTCTGGATCTTCATTGGCAGTACTCCAAGATCATTTGGTTAAACTACCTGTGCCAACATCTTTCGATGAATTTAAACAAAGTTTTACTCTGCCTGATTTTACAGCTTTCACTAATCAAAAAGTTTGGATTGTTGGAATTACTATTGCTGTAGTGGCATCTATCGAAACATTACTTTGTATTGAAGCAGCAGATAGAATGGACAAATACAAACGCTATACTGATACTAATGTAGAATTAAAAGCACAAGGTATAGGGAATATGGTGAGTGCTTTGTTAGGAGGATTGCCAATGACTTCTGTAGTAGTAAGAACAACTGCAAATGCAAATGCAGGTGCCGAAACTAAAATGTCAGCTATTTTTCATGGTATTTTATTGATAGTTTGTGCTGTGGCAATTCCGTCAATTTTAAATATGATTCCATTGGCAACTCTTGCGGCCGTGCTTTTATTGGTTGGTTATAAATTAGCAAACCCTAGCGTGATTAAGCATTTTTATGGAAGAGGTAAATATCAATTCATTCCTTTCATTGCAACTATGCTGGCAGTAGTTTTTACCGATTTATTAAAAGGAGTTGCTTTAGGATTAATCATCAGTGTGATTTTTATTTTGAAAGGAAACATGCAACGTGCTTATAATTTTAGAAAAGAAGAGTATCAAGATGGTGATGTAATTCATATTGATTTAGCACAAGAAGTTTCTTTCTTGAACAAATCAGCTATCAAAGCAACTTTGGCATCAATTCCAGAAAATTCAAAAGTAATTATAAATGCTTCAGATACAGTGTATATAGCTCATGATGTTCTAGATTTGATAAAAGAATTTAAAAAGATTCGTGCCAAAGAAGAGAATATAAAGATTAAATTAGTGGGCTTTAAAGAGGCTTACGAATTAGAAAATACTGGAGAAGAAGAAAAGCACATTTACGTACAACACACAACAAAATAATAATATGAGAACTTTAAATAAAGAATTACAATCACAAATAACTCCAAAAAAAGCTTTAGAAATCTTAAAAGAAGGAAATCATCGCTTTGTTAATAATCTAAAATTACACAGGGATTTATTAGAGCAAGTGAATGCAACAAGTGAAGGGCAGTGGCCATTTGCTACAATTTTAAGCTGTATTGATAGCCGTACATCAGCAGAATTAATTTTCGATCAGGGATTAGGAGATGTTTTTTCAATTCGTATTGCCGGAAATGTTGTAAATACAGATATCTTAGGAAGTATGGAATTTGCTTGTAAAGTGGCAGGTTCTAAATTAATTGTGGTTTTAGGACATACAAAATGTGGAGCTGTAAAAGGAGCTTGTGATCATGTAGAAATGGGTAACTTAACAGAACTTTTATCTAAATTACAACCTGCTGTTTATGAAGAACAACAAACAAAACAGGAGAGAAGTTCTAAAAATCCAGAATTTGTGGAAAATGTTGCTCAAATTAACGTGAAGAGAACTGTTAAATCTATATTGCAAAGAAGTCATATCTTGGCTGAGATGATAGAAAATGGTGAAATTGGTATCATCGGAGCGATGTATAATGTCGAAACTGGAGATGTTGAATTTTATAACGACACAGAATTTGTAAAATAGGATTTTCAGTTAAAGGTAATAGTAAAAGTATGAGTGATTTTTATAAAAAAATATTAGAAAATAATAAAAAGTGGGTAGAGGATCAATTGGCTATTGATAAAGATTATTTCAAAGATTTATCAAAAGGTCAAACCCCACCTCTTTTATGGATTGGTTGTTCGGACAGCCGTGTTCCAGCAAATGAAATAATTGGAGCTAAACCGGGAGAAGTTTTTGTACATCGCAATATTGCCAACATGGTAGTGCATAGTGACATGAATATGTTGAGCGTTTTAGATTATGCTGTAAATGTTCTAAAAGTTACACATGTTATCGTTTGCGGACATTATGGCTGTGGAGGTGTTAAAGCAGCTATGGGAAATACTTCTTATGGAGTAATTGACAATTGGATTCGTCATATAAAAGATATTTTTAGATTCAATAAAGAAAAATTAACACCTATTGAAAACGAAGAAGAACGTTTTAATAAATTCGTAGAATTGAATGTTAAAGAACAAGTTCTAAATTTGGCTAAAACATCTATCGTACAAACAGCTTGGAAAAACGGGCAAGAGTTGTATTTACACGGATGGGTTTACGGATTAAATTCTGGTTATGTAACAGATTTAGAAGTAAATTTTTCTAAAAACGAAGATTTACACGAACTATATCAGTTAGATATTTAAGAATTATTTATTATTTAAAAAATAAGGCGATTGTGCTAAATGTAGTACCTTCGCCTTTTATAAAATTACATATCACTGATGAACGATTTCAATTGGTTACAATTACTTAATCCAGAGTTTTATATCTTATTAGAATTTGGAGGAATTAAAATAGGTTTACTAGTTGTTTTATTTATAGTTTTTGCCGAAACAGGATTGCTTGCCGGATTCTTTTTACCTGGAGACAGTTTATTGTTTTTAGCTGGAATTTACAGCGAGACTTTAATGCAACAAATTTCTTTAGGAAATGATTTCTTAAATGTTACTGTGTTTGCACTAATGGTTTCAATCATGGGGATTTTAGGTAATATGGCTGGGTACTGGTTTGGAGCTAAAAGCGGGACTTATCTTTATAATCGAAAAGATTCGTTTTTGTTTAAAAAGAAGTATTTATATCAAGCGAAAGAGTTCTTTGAAAAGTACGGTAATAGAGCTATTGTTTTTGCCCGATTTTTACCTATCGTAAGAACATTTGCACCAGTTATCGCTGGGATTGTATCAATGGACAAAAAGAAATTCATGTTCTATAATATTATAGGTTCTTTTTTATGGTCATATTCCATGATTTTTTCTGGTCACTATTTGCACCAATTCTTTTTAGATCAGTATAATATCGATTTAAAACACTATATCGAGTATATTGTTTTAATTATTGTGGCATTTACTACGTTTCCAGTACTTTGGAAAATTTTTAAAAAACGAGTACACATCGAATAAAATTTTAAAATATGTATAAGATTATTAGATTAAGAGCAATAGTTCTTTTTTTAATGATGTTCAGTTCTAGTTATTCTCAACAAATTTCAAATAATACTAATGTTTGGCTACATTATTCAGGAAAGAATAAATTTTCTGAAAAGTTATCACTTACATTAGAAGCCTCATTGAGGTTTGCCAATGGTTTTTCAGAAAAGCAACAATGGTTTATACGGCCATCGTTAGATTATCAGTTTTCAAAATCATTTGTAGCAAGTATAGGGTATACGTATTATGATACCTATGTTTATGGAGAAATTCCAATGAATAAATTAACTACGCCTGAGCATCATGCTTGGATTCAAGGAGTATTTACTCATAATTTGAGGGATTTTAAATTAACGCACCGATTAAGAGACGAAAGTAGATTTGTTGGTATTGCAACAGTAAACAACCAAGGTGATTTAGAAATTTCAAATTTTGAATATAGAAATCGCCTTCGTTATATGTTTTTGGTTAATCATCCATTAATCAAAAAAAATGATAAGACGAAGCTGTTTGCTTTAGCAGGGGATGAAGTTTTTGTGAATTTAGGGGTAAAAGATGCTAAAACAGCAGTACAACAAAACAGAATTATTGCCGGTTTTGGATATAATTTTAATCCAAATCATCAGATTCAGTTGAGTTACATTCATCAAAACATTTGGAATTTAAAAAATACTTTAGTAGAGGATAACCTAACAATTAGAATATCATACATCACCAATTTTGATTGGTACAAGAAGGAAGAATAAAAAAAGAAACCCCGATTATGAAATCGGGGTTTCTTTTTTTAATGTTGTATAATTATTATGGCTTAATCTCAATTGATTTAGATAAAAGCAATCCAGAACTATCAATTCCTTCTATTATTAGTGTTATGTTTTCATCAGTCACTCTCGGTAGTGTAACTTCAAAAGCTCCATTTTCATTAGTATTAGTTTTAGGATTCCAGAAAAATGTACCAAAATCAATAAAACTTTTATTGGTGAAGTTTACAGGTATTGTATTTTTAAACAATAGAGATGGTGTAAATCCACTATCACAAATGAAGTTTTTTGATACAGATTTTTGTGATCCTTTACCCATAAAAGATTTTTTAGTAAAGATGTGTATTACACCGCTAGCACCATTACTTCCCGTTCCATATCCTCTTTTATTAATGTAAATTTCATCAACTTCTTCTAAGCTCATGCCGTAAAGTATGCTTAAATCTATAATAGGGGAATTGTTCATCATTATTGTTGGTTGGTTGTCATTTCTAAAACTTAAATTGGTTCTTGATCTAATGCTTACGTCTGTTCCTGAGGTGTTTATATCATATCCTTTGCTTCTTAAAAAAGTAATTACATCGTTATAGCTTTTTATAATGTCGCTATTAATTTTATAGCCATCGGAAAAGCCGTTCAAATAAGGGGATTTTCTATTATTTACAAGCTTTTGCTTTCTTACTTCTGTTTTATTGATGTGAATTGAATCAAGTAAATGACTGTTTTTGTTTAAAATAGGTAGATTTATTGCGTTTAAATCTTCTTTTTTGAGTATGTTTTCTGGACAATATGACTTTATGTTGATAGGTTTAAAGAATGTGCTTTTTGGTTTAACTAAATTGTAAACAGCAGAAAACTCTTTAGTTTTACCATTTTTATTATACATTGTCAGATGCACAGAAGTAGAATCATCAACAATAAGATTTTTAAAGCTAAACTCATTTTTCTCATTAATATCTGAGAGTATACTTTTTCCAGTTAAAATACTTAAAAGTTGTATTTTATGATCTTTATTGTCAATTTGGGTATTGATTTTTCCATTAAGAGTTAATCCATTTTCTGCTTCGAATTTTTCTACAGGGAAATTCATGTTGTTTATAAAATTGTATTTATACTTTACGGTTTGTAATGCATTGTCAAGCTCAAAATGTCTTAGTCTATTATAATCATTTAAATAGTAAGAGATATTATTTAACTCTTTATTTAAACAATTATTGATTTTTAAGCTAGAATAAATACTGTTTTTTTCTGGTTTTGAAATAGACTTAGATGGTAAAATGCTATAACTAACTTCTCCTAATTTAAAATTACTTTTAAAGGTATATTTAATAGAATCTTTGGTAATTCTTTTGTTAATAATTTCAATACTGTTATTAGAATTTGAATTATGATTGTAGTATAATCTTTCGGATAATATTTCCTTTTTTTCGTTAGTAATTACAAAATTGTTTATTCCGTAATTAAGATCTTTTTTAAAAAAAGCTAATCTTTTTGACGAGTTTCCTTCGTCAAAATTTATTTTAATCAATTCTATATTACCTAAATGCTGTATTCCGAACCAAATTTTTTCTTTTTTGGTTAAAGTTGATGAGTTTGACTTTATTTCAATAAATAATGTTCCAGAATTATAATTGTCGTTAATACTAATAATATATCCTTCTTTAGTAGGTTTTCGTATTGTTTTTTCAGATATAACAGAATTGTTTTTTTGTATTTTTATTTTGTAGTTCGAATCTTTAGTGTTTAAAAGATTAAACTTGCCAATACCTTCTTTATTTGTTGAAAAAGAAGTTATAGTTTTATTTTGATTGTTTTGAACTTGGATGTTTTCAATTACACCTCCTAATCCATTGCAGTCTTTAATATCTACTATAATCGAATTGTCGGTGTCCTCTAGTAATATTCCTGATTCAGGGAAGTAATTAATGTTAACTTTATTAATATCAAATTTAGGTAGTAAATTACTAACGTAGTTCGAAGGATTAATAATGGTGATTTCGTAGGTAGAAGATTCGTCCTCACTAAAATTATTCATATGATTAGTAAAAAAGCGAAAATAATATTTCCCAGATTCGGTTATTTTTTCAGTTTTGTAATGACCAAAAAAAGTGCTGTTTTCAGAATAAAGCAACTTCGAATCTATTTTTTCTTTTTTAGAATTATACAATTCCATTATTATATTCGAAGATTTAATATTTGGTAAGTTACTAACCTTATCTATTACATAGCCTTTGAACCAAATTATTTCTGTTGTTGGGTATACAGTTTTGTCAAATTGAACATGTATGTTTTCTCTTTCTAACTTGAAGTAATTTGCATTGTTTTCAATAATTGATTTCTCATCAAAAGATTCTTGCGCACGAATAGTTACAAAAGACGACAGAAATATTAGGCAAAGTAGGATTTTATTCATTTTTTTGATTTTTTGCAAAAATAAAGATCTTATTATTTCTAGTAGAGTTTTTTATACGAAATTTCGTAAAAGCATTTAATTCGTTTAAGAAAAAGTATTTAGGAAATAGGAGATTTAGACTAACAGAGGTAAAATATTAGTCTACTTTAATACTATAATTATTTGAGGCTATGTTGTCACACATTTCTGTAGAACCGTCAGTACTATAATTTGGCCGAGCTTTTATTTTTACAGTAAATGAATATGTTCCAGTAGTATTAGGAGCTCCATAAAAATTAATTCCGTTACTATTGAATTTCTTATAGTTTATTCCTGGAGGTAAGTTTCCTTCTATTAAAATATCAGATATATAGTAATTATCTGTACTCGTGTTTTCCATCTCGAAAGTAATGTTGTCATTATATTGTTGAAAAGCTACTGCTGTGTTCATTTCTTTTGAAATTAGTTTAGGCCTTATTCCAAGTAGGCAATCCGTTGAGTTTTTATCACAATTGGTAACAGTAATAAGTAGGAATAAAAGATATAATGATCTAAATATTGTTTGTGTTTTCATTGTAATCTATAGATGCTTGAAAATTTTTGTTTTATTAAAACTCGGTTCACTTTTTTATGAAATAAGGATGAGTCTTGTTTGTGACGAGGATTAAAAATTCCCGCTATCTGTTATATAAAAAGAAAAATCTTTTACGTTTTTTTATTTAAACTTAGATAATGTTTCGAGAAGCTCTTTTGGATTAATATCAATTTGATTTAAGTCTATGGCTATTGGGCTACCTTTGTCTTTATTCATTTGAGTTACCATCCCTTTTGTAAACCAAGGTTTGTTTTTAATGAATTTTTCAGGATTTTTGACAAATATGAATAGATGTGGAGAGCCACCACTTTTTAAAACTTCAAAATTTGTTATTTCATTCCATGTAATTAGACCAGCATTAGCAAGGCTAATATTGTCTATTAATCCATCATTGTTAATTATCAAAGCTGGTGATGTTTTGTTGGTTTTTTTTAAAGCATTTATGAAGAATAAAATCATTAATATACAATAAAGAAAAAGTAAAATTGATATAATAATATTTGTTTCTGTATTCTTGATTGCAACTCTTACTACAGGTATAAATGTTAATGGAATAAGTAGTAATAATTTATTAAAAGATTTTTTGTTTCTGGGGATGTTTATGTTTGATGTCATTATTTGAGACTTTCATGGATTTGAATAAAAATACATTAAATAAATTAATGATAGTAAAAAAAGCCGCTCTTGCGAACGGCTTTAAAAATATTTTGGTCAATCTCTTTGATTACATCATTCCTGGCATTCCGCCACCCATTGGCATTCCTGCAGGAGCATCTTCTTTAATGTCGATTAAAGCACACTCTGTAGTTAGAATCATCCCAGAAACTGATGCAGCATTTTCTAAAGCTACACGCGTTACTTTTTTAGGATCAATGATTCCCGCTTCAAGCATGTCTACATACTCATCCGTTTTGGCGTTGTAACCAAAGTTGTCTTTGCCTTCCGCTACTTTTGCCACTACTACAGAACCTTCTAAACCAGCATTTTCAACAATAGTTCTCAAAGGAGATTCGATAGCGCGAGAAACGATTTGTACTCCAGTAGCTTCGTCTGCATTTTCAGTTTTGATATTGGCTAAAGCAGATTTGGCGCGTAATAAAGCGACACCGCCACCAGCAACGATACCTTCTTCAACCGCTGCGCGAGTAGCATGTAAAGCATCATCTACACGGTCTTTTTTCTCTTTCATTTCCACTTCAGAAGCAGCACCAACATAAAGAACAGCAACACCACCAGCTAGTTTAGCCAAACGTTCTTGTAGTTTTTCACGGTCATAATCTGAAGTAGTTGACTCCATTTGTGCTTTGATTTGGTTTACACGATTTTTGATCATTTCGTTTTCACCAGCGCCATTTACTAGAGTTGTATTGTCTTTGTCGATAGCAACTTTTTCAGCAGTTCCTAACATTTCTAATGTAGCGTTTTCAAGAGTGTAACCGCTTTCTTCAGAAATTACAGTACCACCAGTCAAAATAGCGATGTCTTCTAGCATAGCTTTTCTTCTATCACCAAAGCCTGGTGCTTTAACCGCAGCAATTTTTAAGGCACCACGTAATTTGTTTACTACTAAGGTAGATAATGCTTCACCATCAACATCTTCAGCAATAATTAATAGTGGTTTGCTTGATTGTGCAACTGGTTCAAGAATTGGTAATAATTCTTTTAACGAAGACACTTTTTTGTCGTATAATAAAATGTAAGGTCTTTCTAATTCAACCTCCATTTTTTCAGTATTAGTAACGAAGTAAGGAGATAAATATCCTCTGTCAAACTGCATGCCTTCAACAACGTCAACGTAAGTATCTGTACCTTTTGCTTCTTCCACAGTGATTACCCCTTCTTTTCCTACTTTACCAAAAGCAGTAGCAATTAAATCACCAATTACATCATCGTTATTAGCAGAAATTGAAGCTACTTGTTTGATCTTATCGGTAGAAGAACCTACTTCTTTAGCTTGTTTGCCAAGATCTGTAACGATAGCCTCAACAGCTTTGTCGATACCACGTTTTAGATCCATTGGATTTGCACCAGCGGCAACATTTTTCAATCCTTCTTTAACAATAGCTTGTGCTAAAACAGTAGCCGTTGTAGTTCCGTCACCCGCTAAATCGTTGGTTTTTGACGCTACTTCTTTTACCATTTGCGCACCCATGTTTTCAAGAGTGTCTTTCAATTCTACTTCTTTAGCCACAGAAACACCATCTTTAGTTACATGAGGTGCTCCAAAAGATTTAGAGATAATAACGTTACGTCCTTTAGGTCCTAATGTTACTTTTACTGCATTAGCTAATGCATCTACACCGCGTTTTAATCCGTCACGTGCTTCAATATCAAATTTTATATCTTTTGCCATTTTCTTGTTTATTTTTGTGTTTGTTGATTCATTAATTTGTTTTCGATTAGATGATTGCTAAAATATCTTCCTCACGCATAATTAAATAATCTTTTCCTTCAAATTTTAAATCAGTTCCAGCATATTTTCCGTATAAAACAGTGTCGCCAACCTGAACCGTCATAGGTTGGTCTTTTTTTCCGTTTCCTACAGCTACCACAGTTCCTTTTTGAGGTTTTTCTTTGGCTGTATCAGGGATAATAATTCCAGAAGCTGTTTGAGTTTCTGCAGCTGCCGGTTCCACAATAACGCGGTCTGAAAGTGGTTTAATGTTTAATGCCATAATTGTATTATTTATGTTATTATTATTTTGATGTTTGGATTGTTTCAGAAATTATGCCAAGGCAAAAAATCTGTCAAATTTACCAAATAAAAATGCCAGCACTGACAGGCTGGCATTTTTTATCTTTAAATCTAAAAAAAATTATTTTTTCTCTTCGGTTGCTGGTTTAGTAGCATCTGTAGCTGGAGCAGTTTTGTTGTCTGAAGCAGCTGGAGCAGAAGAAGGGATAGCAGGAGCAGTTACAGCGCTCTCATCAATTACTTTTGAACCAGTGTCGCTAGAACTTCCATTGAAGCTTAAGCTTGATAATAAAATTAAAGCAATTAATGCAGCTCCTAAATACCAAGTACTTTTATCTAAGAAGTCAGTTGTTTTTTGTACTCCACCCATCATTTGTGAACTTCCAAAAGTTGAAGATAATCCTCCTCCTTTAGGGTTTTGAACCATAATTACCACGACTAGTAAAAAACAAACTATAGTGATTAAAACTAAAAAAATCGAAAATGTACTCATTGTTAACTATTTGTTATTTTGTTGTAATTCTTTAATGTCTAAAATTCGGTTTGCAAATAAACTACTTTTTTCTGGATATTTCAAAATTAATATTTCATATGCTTGGATTGCTTTTGAATATTTTTTTTGCTCTAAATATATTTTCGCTAAAGTTTCAGTCATTAAATAAGGAGTCTCCTCTTTTTTCGTCAGATAACCTGGTAATGGAAGATTGTCTTTAGGTGCAGGGATTTTAGGGTTTGACTCTATGAACCTATCAATCAAATCCATTTTAGAATTTGATTTTTCTGACTTTTCTTCTTTTTTATCAGTTGTAGAGTTTGTTTCGATAACATTTGAAGTTTCTTCAGCAGTTTCTTCTCTCTCTATAGGTTTAGCTTTAGATAATTGAAGCCATTCTTGAAAAGAATGTGTTTCGTTTTTGCTAAAAGTAACTGGTGTTGGTTGAACTTCTTCAACTTCGACAGTGTCTTCTAACCACGAAATTTTTTCTTTCATTTCCATTAACTCGTTATCTGTTACTTCTAATTCTTCTGGTAAAGCCTCTTTTATTGATTGTAAAATTGATTTTTCTAATATTGATTCTGGTTTCTCTTGCTTTTCTTCGTTGATTATGTTGTCTCTAGTATTTGCTGTTGCAATTTCTATTGATTCTAAAACGGATTGCTCAAGTTTATTTATTGTTGATTCAGATTTTTTTTCTGTTTTTTCAATTGTAATTTCCTTTTCTTCAACCTCTATAGGCTTGATTTGTTCGTCATTTACTTTATTGATTTCTTTTTGAATACTGATAAATTCTTCAGAGGTAATAAAGTTAAAAAGTACAGTTCTGTCAGTTGTGTGTGCTGCCGTTGTTTTTAAAGCTGAATTGTACTTAAAGCTGTCTTGTTTAAAAAGACCTTTTAAATATATGCTCCTTGCACTCTGAAAATAAGGAAACTCATCAAGAATTTTACTTAAATCTTGCGTTTGATTTTCATTGATTGCATCAGGTTTGCTAAGCAAATATGTAAATTCAGCAACGTTCATAATTTACCATTTGGCTAAAGTGTCGTTGAACATGTCTTGAGTAATTCGCTCAAAAATTTCATCTAATGCAGTTCTTAGTTGAGACCCAGTAAGTTGTTGCTCGCCCGGATAATCATAGAAGAACGAAAAACGTTTTTCGAAATCGTCTTCAGATTTGTTTTTATTTGAAAACCTAAGGTTTACAGTTATTGTTAATCTGTTTTGGGCGGCTGTTAAATTGGCAGTAGAGGTCATTGGACTTATTCTGTAATCTACAATTTCTCCTTCATAGACTAGATCCCCGTCTGTGTTTGTAAGGGTTAAATTGGTTTGATTTTGAATTAAATCCTGTAAACGTAATGTAAAGGTTCTTTCAATTCCTGGTTCTATTAACTCAGAAACATTTTGAAAGTAATTTACCTGAAAAGTTTTAGCGTCAATTTTTCCAGTTCCTGTAAAGTTGTAAACAGAACAACCACTCAAAAGGAAAGAAATAGAGGCAAATATTATGTAATAGATTTTTCTCATGTTAAAGCACCAAAGATATTAAAATGGAATTACAAATCGAATTGTTTAATTTTTCTATACAGCGTTCTTTCTGAAATTCCCAATTCATCCGCAGCCGCTTTACGTTTTCCTTTATTACGTTCTAATGCTTTTTTGATGAGCTCGATTTCTTTTTGGTCTAAACGTAATGAATCTTCTTCTTCAATTGTATCGGCAAAAATATAGTTGTCATCGTCATCAATATATTCTTCGTCTACTTGATTGTTTGTACTAGGAATTACAGATACAATTGGTTGTTCCTCGAAAAGAATTCCAGTTTCACTTTCTTTAGTATTTCCGTATACTTTTTGAATCAAGCTTGGATTTATATCCTGTACTTTCGAACCACTTTTCATTAGTTCCAAAGTAAGTTTCTTTAAATCGTTTAAGTCGCTTTTCATGTCAAAAAGGACTTTGTAAAGAATATCTCTTTCGGTAGAAAAATCACTTTCTGGTTTTTTCCCAATTACAGAAGGTAAATTACTTCCTTCGACAGGTAAATATGATGTCAATGTTTGAAGCGAAATATCTCTATTGGTTTCTAATACGGAAATTTGTTCAGCAACATTTCGCAATTGACGAATATTTCCGCTCCAACGGTATTTTAGTAAATATTGTACAGCCTGATCTTCTAATTTGATAGGAGGCATTTTGTATTTATGGGCAAAATCGGAAGCAAACTTTCTGAACAATAAGTGGATGTCCTCTCTGCGTTCACGAAGTGGTGGTAAGCCTATTTCTACTGTACTTAAACGGTAATATAAGTCTTCGCGAAATTTCCCTTTTTCTATCGCTTCAGCCATATTTACGTTAGTAGCAGCTACGATTCTAACATTAGTTTTTTGTACTTGTGATGAACCAACTTTGATGAATTCGCCATTTTCAAGAACACGCAATAAACGTACTTGTGTGGTTAAAGGAAGTTCGCCAACTTCATCAAGGAAGATGGTTCCGCCATCAGCCACTTCAAAATATCCTTCGCGAGTTGCAGTTGCTCCTGTAAATGATCCTTTCTCATGACCAAACAATTCGCTGTCTATTGTTCCTTCTGGAATTGCTCCACAGTTTACCGCAATGTATTTGCCATGCTTACGATGTGATAAAGAATGAATTATTTTTGGAATACTTTCTTTACCAACACCACTTTCACCAGTAACTAATACCGAAATATCTGTAGGAGCTACTTGAATGGCTTTTTCAATAGCACGGTTTAGTTTGGGATCATTACCAATAATCTCAAATTTTTGTTTTGTGGCTTGAACGTTTTCCATTTGTCTTAGTTTAAGTTTATTTTAAACTTTTTTGGATATTTAAAGAATTAAGGAACTTTTTCAGTTCTTCAATTTTTTCTTTTTTTTGTTGGTTTTTGTCTAAAGCGACTGCCTGATAATCGTTTGTAAATATCAAAAACCAATTTTTGGTTTCCTTTATTTTTTTTAACTCATTCCAATTGTATACGTTATTGAAATTTTCGCCTTCTATTTTGAATTCAGTAGTGTCAAAAATGTAATTTACATTTTCAAAAAACCTTCTTTTTTCTAAATGAGCTTTTTGAGCAGATTTTTTTAAAGAGTTCCAAATAAAATATGGGACGAGTATAAGAATTAGTATAGGGAGAAATTCCTTTAAATCTATTTGAGAACTTTCTTTAACACCAAAGGGATTCATTATGTTTACTATCAAGTTAAAAATGATTGCTACCGAAACTAAAATCATGAAGTATTTTAATTTGCTGGTAATAAGAACCAAAATGTTTGCTTTTGCAATTTGATTCGAATCTAAACTTTGATTTATAACTATTCCTTCATTCATATTTGTTAAAGCTTCTAACTCAAAATCTTAAATTAATTTGTTTGCATGTTACTATACCCAATAGCTTCACCTATTAAAGTAGCGGTTGTGCAATCAGTTACTTTTACTAATACGAAATCTCCTGCTTTGTAGTTTTCTTTAGGGAAAACGGTTACCACATTTTCTGAATTTCTTCCTGACCAATGTGTATTTGATTTTTTAGACTCTTTCTCAATCAAGACTTCTACAATTTGATCTTTAAAACGAGCAGTTCGTTTTGCGCTTAATTCTTGTTGTAAATCAACAACTTCTTGTAAGCGACGCATTTTGTCAGATTCAGGAACATCATCTTCCATTTTACGAGCTGCTAAAGTTCCTGGTCTTTCAGAATAAGCAAACATATAACCAAAGTCATATTCTACATATTCCATCAAGCTTAAAGTGTCTTTGTGATCTTCTTCAGTTTCTGTAGGGAAACCAGTAATCATATCTTGCGAAATTGAACAGCCTGGAATAATGCGTTTGATTTTATCAACCAATTCCATATATTCTTCACGTGTGTGTTGACGGTTCATTTCTTTTAAGATTCTCGTGCTTCCAGATTGTACTGGTAAGTGAATGTAGTTACAAACATTGTTATATTTAGCAATTACATGTAACACTTCTTCGTGCATATCCTGAGGATTCGATGTCGAAAAACGGAAACGCATTTTAGGGAATTGAATCGCACACATTTCCAATAATTGAGCAAAGTCAACTGCAGTAGCTTTTTGCATTTCGGTAGCTTTTTCGAAATCTTTTTTCAAGCCACCACCATACCAAAGGTAACTGTCTACATTTTGTCCTAAAAGGCAAATTTCTTTGAAACCTCTATCCCATAAATCCTGAATTTCTTCAATGATAGATTGTGGTTCACGACTACGCTCACGACCTCTTGTAAAAGGTACGACGCAAAATGTACACATATTGTCGCAACCCCTTGTGATAGATACAAAGGCATTAATTCCGTTTGAATTTAAACGCACTGGTGAAATATCTCCATATGTTTCATCTTTTGAAAGAATAACATTAATAGCATCACGACCTTCTTCGACTTCTTTTAAAAGATTTGGTAAATCTTTGTAAGCATCAGGGCCTACTACCATGTCAACAATTTTTTCCTCTTCAAGAAACTGGCTTTTCAAACGTTCTGCCATACAACCTAGAACTCCCACTTTCATTCCAGGATTAATACTGCGTTTTACTGCATTGTATTTTTCTAAACGTTTACGTACGGTTTGTTCTGCTTTATCACGGATTGAACAAGTATTTACTAATACTAAATCGGCTTCTTCCAGTTTTTGTGTAGTATTGTAACCTTGTTCAGTCAAGATTGAAGCTACGATTTCACTATCCGAAAAATTCATAGCACAACCATAACTTTCTATAAAAAGTTTTTTTGTATTTCCTTCTTTTTCCTGTAAAACTAGGCTAGTACCTTGTTTCTTTTCATCAATTTCCTTTTCCATAAATTTCCTTTGCGTAAAATGTGAGTGCAAAGATAATACTAAATTTTATTTTCTGACAAGATGTCAGATTTCTTTAACATTATTTAGGGGCGTTATTGTATATATAATAGGTATGATATCGATAAAACGCTATCTTTTGACCTAAATATTTTTTCAAAAAGGCAATATTTAAAAAAAACCCATACTTTTGCCGGAGAAATAAAATTGTAAATGGCAAAGAATTTAGTCATCGTTGAGTCGCCTGCAAAGGCAAAAACTATTGAAAAATTTTTAGGAAAAGAATTTCAGGTTGAATCAAGTTATGGTCATATCGCTGATTTACCTTCTAAAGAAATAGGAGTAGATGTGGATAATAACTTTAAACCAAAGTATGAAGTCTCTCCTGACAAAAAAGCATTGGTTAAAAAACTCAAGGACTTATCTAAAAATGCCGAAATGGTTTGGTTGGCATCCGATGAAGACCGCGAAGGGGAAGCTATTTCTTGGCACCTAGCGGAAGAATTAAAATTAGATCCTAAAAAAACCAAACGTATTGTTTTTCACGAAATTACTAAATCGGCTATCCAAAAAGCAATTGAAAATCCAAGAGGAATCAATTATGATTTGGTAAATGCTCAACAAGCAAGACGCGTATTAGATCGTTTGGTAGGTTATGAATTATCCCCAGTACTTTGGAAAAAAGTAAAAGGCGGTTTGTCTGCTGGACGTGTGCAATCAGTTTCTGTTCGTTTGATTGTTGAACGTGAGCGTGAAATTCAAAATTTTAAAGCGGAAGCATCTTATAGTATTACTGCCGAATTTACAAATGAAGCAGGGAAAGCATTCAAGGCAAAATTGCCTAAAAACTTTGCAACAAAAGCAGAAGCTGAAAAATTCTTGCAACAAAATATTGGTTCTATATATAAGGTAGCAGATTTAGAAACTAAACCGACTAAAAAATCACCTGCTGCACCTTTTACAACATCTACACTACAACAGGAAGCCGCTCGTAAATTGTATTTGCCAGTTGGAATTACAATGCAAATTGCACAGCGTTTGTATGAGGCCGGATTAATTACTTATATGAGAACAGATAGTGTGAATCTTTCTCAAGAAGCAATGGCTGCTGCTCAAGCAGAAATTACAAGTTACTATGGAGCTGAATATAGTAAGCCAAGAAATTTCAATACAAAATCTAAAGGAGCACAAGAAGCACACGAAGCGATTCGTCCTACTGATATGTCGCGTCATACAATTGATATTGATAGAGATCAAGCTCGTTTATATGATTTGATTTGGAAAAGAACATTGGCTTCGCAAATGAGCGATGCGCAATTAGAGCGTACTAACGTAAAAATAGAAGCAAATAATCATAAAGAAACGTTTACTGCAACAGGTGAGGTTATCAAATTTGAAGGATTTTTAAAAGTATATCTTGAAGGAAATGATGACGATGAAGAGCAAGAAGAAGGAATGTTACCTACATTAAAAGTAAACGAAAATTTAAAAAATAATTATATTACAGCTACTGAGCGTTTTTCAAGAGCTGCTGCACGATACACTGAGGCTTCTTTGGTGAAAAAATTAGAGGAATTGGGAATTGGACGTCCATCTACATACGCACCAACCATTTCTACTATCATCAACAGAAACTATGTTGAAAAAGGAAACTTCGAAGGTCAAGAACGTAAGTATAATCAAATTACTTTAAAAGGTTCTGATGTTACTGCGCAGGTTTTAAAAGAAAACGTAGGTTCTGATAAAGGTAAATTAGTGCCAACAGATATCGGAATCATTGTAAATGATTTCTTAGTTAAAAATTTTGAAACCATTTTAGATTATAATTTCACGGCTAAAGTAGAACAAGATTTTGACGAAATCGCCGAAGGAAATATCGAATGGGCAAAAATGATGAATGATTTTTACAATCATTTCCATCCAAATGTTCAGGATGTTGAGAAAAATGCCGAAAGAGAAAGTGGTGAGCGTATATTAGGAATTGATCCAAAGTCTGGAAAACAAGTTTCTGTTCGTTTAGGTAAATTTGGACCTATGGTGCAAATTGGTGATGCTGATGATGAGAATAAGCAATTTGCTAGTTTGCGTGCAGAGCAAAATATTAGTACAGTTACTTTAGAGGATGCTTTGAACTTATTTTTATTGCCTAAAAATTTAGGTATGTATAAAGGAGAAGAAGTAGAAGTGAATAATGGTCGTTTTGGGCCTTATGTTCGTTTCGGGAAAACTTTTATTTCATTGCCAAAAGGTGAGGAGCCTTTGGATGTTACTCTTGAAAGAGCGCAAGAATTAATTGATGAGAAAAATCAGGCTGATGCTCCTATAGGACAATATAAAAATATGGATGTCCAAAAAGGTGTCGGACGTTTTGGTCCGTTTATCAAATGGAACGGAATTTTCATCAACGTAAATAAAAAATACAATTTCGATAAATTATCGACTTCAGATATTGCTGAACTAATTGAAGATAAATTACAAAAAGATATTGATAAGGTTATTCATAATTGGGAAGAAGAAGGTATTCGCGTAGAAAAAGCACGTTGGGGACGTTCGGTAATCTTAAAAGGAAAAACTAAAATCGAATTAAATAAAGATATCGACGCTACTGCTCTTACCTTAGATAAGGTAAGAGAAATGATTGAAGCAAAAGCTCCAGCAAAAAAAACAGCTGCTAAAAAATCAACTGCTAAAAAGAAATAAGAAATGGTTTTTGATTTTTTTCAACCTCATGATGCTGATTTCTTAAATTTTATCAATGGCTTGCATAATCAAGCATTGGGTAAAAAAGTTGTTTTTAATACAGAATATGAATTCCCAAGTTTTAGTGAAGTTTCTATTGCTATAATAGGAGTTTTAGAAAATAGGGGTAATGAAGAATATAATAATGTGGTTGACTTAACTCATATTAGAAAGGAGTTTTATAGTCTTTTCCCAGGAAACTGGCAAGCTCAAATCATAGATTTAGGAAATATTCTTTCTGGTGATTCTATTGAAGATACATACTATGTGGTTAAGAGTGCTGTTTCACATTTAGTGAAAAATAAAATCATACCTATTATAATAGGAGGTTCTCAAGATTTGACTTATGCCATATATAGAGGCTATGATCAACTAGAACAAATGGTAAATTTAGTAGCTGTTGATAGCAAGTTTGATTTTGCTAAAGAAGTAAGTTCTTTGTCGGATTCTTATTTGACAAAAATGATTGTTGAGGAGCCTAATAATTTATTTAATTATAGTAATGTAGGATATCAAACATATTTCAATTCACAAGAGGAGATAGATTTGATTGAGAAATTATATTTTGATGCATATCGTTTGGGCGAAATTTCAAATGATTCGACAATTGCAGAGCCAGTTTTTAGAGATGCCGATTTAGTAAGTATTGATATGCGATCTGTAAAGTCGTCAAATTCTGCTAACTTTGTAGATTTTACACCAAACGGGTTTTCAGGAAAAGAAATATGTGTTTTGTCAAGATATGCAGGGATAAGCGATAAAGTCTCTTCTTTCGGAATATTTAATCATAACAGTACAAAAAATGAATCTGTTCTTATTGCGCAGATTATTTGGTATTTTATAGAAGGGTTTCATTATAGGTCAAATGAGTATCCATTTGGAACAAAAGAAAACTATATTAAGTATATAGTTACTCTTGAAGAAGAAGTAATATTCTATAAAAGCGATAAAACTGACCGTTGGTGGATAGAAATTCCACTTATATCGGGAGTGCACAATAAATTAAAAAAGTCTACGTTGTTGCCATGTACACACAAAGAGTATTTAGCCGCATGTAGTGGTGAAGTTCCTGAAAGATGGTGGAAAGCACAGCGAAAAAATTTAATATAAATCAATTTTTTAACAAGCATATCAATCTAAAAATAGTCTAAATAGAATTTTTTAAGATTTTTTTATGATTAGCTATTGTTTTTTTAGAAAATAATAAATAGGTTTACGCCCTTAAAACTATGAATACATACATAACCCAAATTTATATGAAGAAGTACATTTTATTAGCAGTATTGATTTCATTTTTATACAGCTGCGGATCAAAAGATAATGGTCAGCTAGTTGGTGTAAAAGGAAAAGCATGGCATCCTGAGAAGCCTTATGGGATGACATTGATTCCTGGTGGAGCTTTTATTATGGGTAAATCAGATGATGATTTAGCTAGTGTACAAGATGCGCCTACTAAAACCGTTACTGTTCGTTCGTTTTATATGGATGAAACAGAAATTACTAACAGTGAGTACAGACAGTATGTTCACTGGGTAAGAGATTCTATTGTTAGAATGCGTTTAGCTATTGCTGCTGATGAGCAAGGTCAAGGTGCTGGTGCTGATGCTAAATCTTCTAAAAAAGGTGGTAGTATTGGTGATTATGCATTCTTGGATTCTGATACTACTAATATGAGTGTATATGACAAGTATATGTATGATAACTATACAAGTATGGGTTCAGGTAACGATCCTTATGCTGGTAGAAAGTTAAATAAAAAAGTTCCTTTAAAATGGAAAACTAGCGAATATCCTGATGCTAGTTATACAGAAGTAATGGATTCTATGTATATTCCTGCTGAGGAAGCTTATAATGGATTGAGAACTATTGATGTGAATAAATTGGTTTTCAAATATAAGTGGATGGATATTCAAGCTGCTGCTAAAGCTAAGGTAGGTAAGAGAAAACAATTTATTCGTCAAGACTCTTCAATGGTATATCCTGATACTACAGTTTGGATTAAAGACTTCGCTTATTCATATAATGAGCCAATGCATAATGATTATTTCTGGCACCAAGCTTACGGTGAATATCCAGTAGTTGGTGTTACTTGGAAACAAGCTAAAGCATTTTGTGCATGGAGAACTTTATATCACAATGCTGAAAGAAAAAGACGTCATCAAAATTTTGTAAGTACTTACAGACTTCCAACAGAAGCTGAGTGGGAATATGCTGCTCGTGGTGGTTTAGAGTCTGGAACTTACCCTTGGGGAGGTCCTTATGCTAAAAATGACAGAGGATGTTATTTAGCTAACTTCAAACCAGTTCGTGGAGATTATGCAGCTGATCAAGCATTGTATACAGTTGAAGCTAATGCTTATGAGGCTAATGACTATGGTCTATATAATATGGCTGGTAACGTTTCTGAGTGGACTGAAACTTCATATGATCCTACAGCGTATGAGTTTGTCTCTACAATGAACCCTAACGTTTCTGATCAAAAGAACATGCGTAAAGTAATCCGTGGAGGATCTTGGAAAGACGTAGCTTACTATTTACAAGTGGGTACACGTGATTTTGAATATGCAGATTCAGCTAGAAGTTACATTGGTTTCCGTACTATTCAAGATTATATGGGCACAGACGTTACAGGTAACGCAAAATAATTTAACCAACTTTATTTTTTATATATTAACTTAACTTAAATTTATTTATTATGGCATTATTATCACCAAAAGTTATGAACTTCGCTTACGGTATGGGAGCGGCAGTAGTTATTATCGGGGCATTATTTAAAATCGCTCACTTTGAGATCGGACCTTTAACAGGTACAGTGATGTTAACTATTGGGTTAGTAACAGAAGCGGCTATTTTTGCAATTTCAGCATTTGAAGAGCCTGCAAAAGAATTGGATTGGTCTTTGGTTTATCCAGAATTAGCTGGTGGTGAAACGACTGGTAAAAAAGAAAAAAAGGAAGATCCTAAAGAAGCTCAAGGATTATTATCTCAAAAATTAGATGCTATGTTAAAAGAAGCTAAAATCGACGGTGAGTTAATGTCGAGCTTAGGAAATAGTATTAAAAATTTCGAAGGAGCTGCAAAAAGTATTTCTCCTACTGTAGATGCTATGGCTGGTCAAAAGAAATATGCTGATGAAATGATGGCAGCTGCAAGCAATATGGAGTCTTTAAATAGCTTATACAAAGCGCAATTGGATAGCGCTTCTCGCAATGCTGAGGCTAACAAAGAAATCGCCGAAAATGCTGCTAAATTAAAAGAGCAAATGCAATCAATGACTGCTAATATTGCATCATTAAACAACGTATATGGTGGAATGCTTTCTGCTATGAGTAACAGAGGATAATTAGTTTTTTAACTATATATAATTATTTATTTAACACAAAAAACTAATTTGAAAAAATGGCAGGAGGAAAACTAACCCCTAGACAGAAGATGATTAACCTAATGTACTTGGTTTTCATCGCGATGTTGGCAATGAATATGTCAAAAGAAGTGTTATCGGCTTTTGGTTTGATGAACGAAAAGTTTGATGCTTCAAATTCTTCGGCAGAGCAAACAAATGCTGGAATGCTTGCAGCATTAGATAAAAAAGCTGGTGAAGATGCGCACTTCGTTCAAGCTGCAACTGACGCAAAAAAAATCGCTAATATATCTAAAGAGTTTTATGCTTATATTGCTAATGTAAAGTCTGAAATTACTAAAGGTATAGAAGTAAATAAAGAAACTGGGAAATTACCTTACGAAGCAATGGATAAAGCAGATGCTATTGATCATGCTTTTTTCTCAGGTGAGGGATATACTCCTAAAGGAAAAGAATTTGTTGATAAATTCAATAAGTATGTTGCTGATATGAAGTCTGTAATTGGTAATAATTCAAAATTACAAGGTGTAGTGTCTGAAATTACTTCAAAATTTAAAACAGATGATGTTAAAAATAAAGAAGGAATTAAGGTTAAATTCTTAGATTACCATTTTAAGGGTTTTCCGGCTATTGCTTCTTTAGCAAAAATGACTTCGTACCAAAATGATGTTAAAAAAGCTGAAGCTGATATTTTTAGTATATTGTTAGGAAAAGCAGCTGTTGAGGCTTCTTCTATGAAAAATTTCACAGCATTAGTGGTTCTTGACAAAAATGCTTATTTTCAAGGTGAAAAAGTTACTGGTAAAGTAGTTTTAGGAAAGTATGATGCAAATACAAAGCCTACTGCTTTCAAAGGACCTGGTAAAATTGTTAATGGGCAAGCTCTTATTGATATGACAGCTGGTGGAGTAGGTGAACAAACGATTAATGGAGAATTTACTTTTACTGAAGATGGGCAAAGTATTCCATTAAAATTCGAAGGAAAATATGTTGTAGTTCCTCGCCCTAATTCAGCTACTATTTCAGCTGATAAAATGAATGTTGTTTACCGTGGTGTTCCTAACCCAATGTCAATTTCATTTGCTGGTGTAGCTGATAACAATGTGAATGCATCAGCTCCTGGAATGTCTAAAACTGGAAATGGTAAGTATGTTTTACGTGCTGGTGCTGGAACTTCTGTAATGATTAATGTTTCTGCTAAACTACCTGATGGTAAAGTAGTTTCTGATAAGAAAGAATTCCGTATCAAAGGTTTACCAGCTCCAACTGGAAAAATCCGTGGAGAGGTTGCTGCAAAAGGACCAAAATCTAACTTAGAAAACTGTACAATTTCAGCGGTTATGGAAGATTTCGACTTCCCTGTAGATGTAAATGTAACTCAGTTTAATATTAAAGTCCCTGGACAACCAACAATTGTTGTTTCTGGAAGCAAAATGGACGGTAGAGCTAGAGCTGCTATTCAAAAAGCTGGTCGTGGTGACGTAGTAGTTATCTCTGAAATTAAAGCTAGCTTCTCAGGAATTGACCAAGTAGCTAAGAGAGTTTCTACTTGTACTTTTGAAGTACAATAAATAAAAATAAATCTCGTTTAATTTATTAAACGCCTCAAATAGAATATTATGAATTGGAGAAATTTATTATCAGTTGTTATATTTGTTGCTGGAAGTACTACTTCTTTCGCTCAATCTAACTTGTTGAATGCTAAGGTTCCTTCTGATATCGGAAAGAAATCTGCAGCTCAACAATTAAAAGATAATGACAAGCCGTTAGAGTATGGTTATGTAGATGACCGAGATATTTTAATGTCTAAAAAAGTTTGGGAAATCATTGACCTTGATGAGAGAATCAATTTCCCTTTATATTATCCTATTGATACTGCTTCAATAGGGAAAGATCGTCGTTCTTTGTATGATGTTCTTGTTACAGGTATTAAGTCAGGAAGAATTACTGAAGTATATGATGATAGTTATTTTAGAGTTAAAAAAACATTAAAAGACATCAATGCTTCATTAACTAAGACTGATACCAGTGATGCAGGAAGAGAGCAAATGAATGAGGATCCAGCTGCTTTTAGATTTCAAATCAAAAAAGTACCTGTATATGAAACAAAGCAGGTTCCTGGTAAAAAAGGAAAAATGATTACCAAAAAGGTTAAAGTTGGTGAGAAAATGGATACTATTCCAGCTTCTAGAAAAATTTCTGAAGAGTACATAGTAAAAAGAGATTTAGCATCTATTGATGTTTCTGATTACAAAATTGTTGGGCTTTGGTATTTTGATAAAAGACAAGCTGACTTACGTTACAGAATTTTAGGTATTTGCCCTGTTATTCCTGATGTTTATACAATTGATAAATCAGATGAAGAGAAGGATTATATCGAATTATTTTGGGTATTCTATCCTGGTGCTCGTGAAATTTTGCATGAGTGGAAAGCTTTCAATGATGAAAATTCGTCAATGCCGATTTCATTTGATCATTTATTAAATTCACGTCGTTTTAATGCGTTGACTTATAAAGAAGAAAATGTTTATAATGATAGATTAATATCTGATTACATGAAAGATAATTCCTTAATGCAGTTATTAGAATCAGAAAGAGTGAAGGATAAAATTCGTAACTTCGAACAAGATATGTGGAATTACTAATAATTAATTTCTCCAATTTCATAAAAAACTCTTACCGTTATGGTAAGAGTTTTTTATTTTTGCTATATGTTAGATTATATCATTGTCGGTACTGGAATTGCAGGAATTTGCTTTTCTGAAATTTGTTTGCAAAACAACAAGCCCTTTTTGGTTTTTGAAGATTACTCGACTTCTTCTTCTAGAATTGCAGGAGGATTGTATAACCCTGTAATTCTTAAAAGATTTAGCGAGGTTTGGAAAGCCAAAGAACAATTGGAATTTGGATTGCCTTTTTATAAGCAAATTTCCAATAGAATCCAAGTTGAATTTGATTTTAAAATTCCAATTTTTAGAAAGTTCGCATCTGTTGAGGAGCAAAATAATTGGTTTCAAGCTGCAGATAAGCCTAATCTTTCTCCTTTTTTATCTACAACAATTGTTCATCAAAATTATCAATCTATTGATTCTAAATTTGGGTTTGGTGAGGTTTTGCAAACTGGATATGTTGATACGTCATCATTACTCGATAACTATGTGGCTTGTCTAAAAAGCAATAATTATTTAAAAGAAGAAAAATTTGACTACGCTCAAATTCAGATTTTTGAGGATAGAATTGGTTATAAAGATATTGAGGCAAAAAATATCGTTTTTGCGGAAGGTTTTGGACTCCAGTATAACCCTTATTTCAATGAACTTCCACTAGATGGAACTAAAGGGGAATTACTTATTATTAAAGCACCTAAATTGGATTTAGATGTAGTGCTTAAGTCTAGTATTTTCATTCTCCCTATTGGTGATAATTTGTTTAAAGTAGGTGCGACTTACAATTGGGAAGATAAAACAAATACACCTACTGAAGCTGGAAAACAAGAGCTTATCGATAATTTAAAGGAACTTATAGGCTGTGACTTTGAAATTATTGAACATTTTGCAGGTGTTAGACCTACAGTAAAAGACCGTAGGCCTTTGGTTGGAACACATAATGAACATAAAAGGCTACATGTTTTAAACGGATTAGGCACAAGAGGGGTAATGTTTGGCCCTTGGTTGGCAAAAGCATTGTATGAAAATATCGAATATAACGTACCTCTTGATATTCAAATCGATATTAAAAGACTGAATAAGTAGAAAAATTAATTTTTGTTTTCTTTCCAATTTTTATCATAACTGATAAAAAAGTTTATCCAAATGTTTCTTGATAAACGCATGATTATAGGCATAAAAGCTAGTAATGTTCCACAAATTCCTATGAAAGCTACTTTTAAATTTGTTTTTAAGAAAAAATAGAAAACAATAAAAGCAGCAACGCCAAATGCTACACCCACTGCATAGCTTACATACATCGAGCCGTAAAAAAAAGAAGGTTCAATTTTATATCTAGTTCCGCAATGACTACACTGTTCGTTCATTTTGATGGTGTACTGGGGGTTGAACATGTTTTTTCCCTTATACATACTTTCTTCTTGGCATTTAGGACAACTTCCTGTTAAAATGCTATTTAGTTTCGATCCTTTTTTTAACATTTGCAAAAATTTTCTCAAAGGTACAAGTTTTTAGAGTTTACCTTTGTAACCTTAGTCACAAAATATGCTTAATATTCATAATTTATCGGTTTCTTTTGGTGGTACATATCTTTTCGAAGAAGTAACTTTTCGTTTAGGAGCTGGTGACCGTGTTGGTCTTGTTGGAAAAAATGGAGCTGGAAAGTCAACTATGCTTAAAATGCTTGCAGGAGATTTTAAACCAGACAGCGGGACAATTGCTACTGAGAAAGAGGTGAAGATAGGTTTTCTTCGTCAGGATATTGATTTTGTGAAAGGCAGAACTGTTTTAGATGAGGCATATCAGGCATTTGAAGAAATTAAAAGAGCTGAATTAAAAATTGATGAAATAAACCATCAGTTGGCCACTCGCACAGATTATGAAAGTGAATCGTATTCTGAATTAATTGAGCAATTGAGTGATGTACAACATCATTATGAAATATTAGGCGGGTATAACTATGTTGGTGATACCGAAAAAATTCTTTTAGGTTTAGGATTTAAACGTGAAGAATTCAATAATCAAACCGATACATTTTCAGGAGGATGGCGTATGCGTATCGAATTAGCTAAATTATTATTACAATCCAATGATATTTTGCTTCTGGATGAGCCTACAAACCATTTGGATATTGAGAGTATCATTTGGCTGGAAAGTTTCTTAAAGTCGTTCCCAGGAGTTGTGGTGATAGTTTCACACGATAAAATGTTTTTGGATAACGTAACCAACAGAACAATTGAGATTTCTTTAGGTAAAGCTTATGATTTCAACAAACCTTATACTGAATATTTGGTTTTAAGAGAAGAAATTCGTGAAAAGCAATTGGCTACACAAAAAAATCAAGCAAAAAAAATTGAAGAAACTCAAAAGTTAATAGATAGGTTTAGATATAGTGCGACCAAATCATCAATGGCACAATCACTAATCAAAAAACTTGATAAAGTTGAACGTATTGAGGTTGATGAAGATGATAATTCAGTAATGAATATTTCGTTTCCAGTTTCTATTACTCCGGGTAGAGTGGTGGTTGAAGCAGAGCATGTGACAAAAGCTTACGGTGACAAAACTATTTTAAAAGATATTTCTCTTTTGGTTGAAAGAGGTAGTAAAATTGCCTTTGTAGGTCAGAACGGCCAAGGTAAATCAACATTTATTAAAGCGATTGTAAACGAATTTGAATTTGAAGGAAATATAAAACTTGGACATAATGTGCAATTGGGTTATTTTGCTCAGAATCAGGCCGAATATCTGGATGGCGAAAAAACATTACTAGACACCATGCTTGAAGCGGCTACAGATTCTAATCGTTCAAAAGTTCGCGACATGTTAGGATCTTTCTTATTTAGAGGTGATGATGTAGACAAGAAGGTGAAAGTGCTTTCGGGAGGAGAGCGTAACCGTTTGGCTTTGTGTAAGTTGTTATTACAGCCAATAAATGTTCTGTTAATGGATGAGCCTACCAATCACTTGGATATTAAATCTAAAAATGTATTAAAGGCTGCTTTACAGAAATACGAAGGGACATTACTTTTGGTTTCGCACGATCGTGACTTTTTACAAGGTATGGCTAATACCGTTTATGAGTTCAAAGATCAAAAAATAAAAGAATATTTAGGTGATATAAATTTCTTTTTAGAGCAAAGAAATGTTGATAATTTCCGCGAAGTAGAAAAGAAAGATGTAGTAGTAAAAGAAGCTCCTAAGCAAGTAAAAAACCTTTCTTATGAAGAACAAAAAGCTCAAAAAACACTTCAAAATAAGTTGTCAAAAATTGAAAGTCAGATTCAACAATTAGAAAAAGATATTCAAAAAGACGATAAAGCATTAGCCGAGAATTATGAAAAATTAATGCAAGATGCTTCTTTCTTCTCAGCATATGAAAAGAAAAAGAAAGATTTAGAACAATTGTTAGAAGATTGGGAAGTAGTTCAAATGGAACTGGAAAGTTAGTAGTTTAACCTTCCTTTTTGTACTTTATTAATTATTTAAACGGATGTCTTTGTTGCCATTCAACACTTGGTTCAAGACGTATAAAAATTTTGTCCATAAAGTGATTAATAAATTTGTTAGTATGGTAAATAAAGCCAGACATTAATACAGGCTTGGCACCTATTGAACTTTTTATTTCTAAAGCGGTTCTTCCGAAAATAATTTTTTTGAAGCCATTTTCAATTCCAAATTTGGTCATGTTGTACAACATATTCAAATAGAGCATTCTTTCTTTTTGAATATGTTCGTCATAACCTAAAAAATAGGTTTCTAATGTCTCCCCATTTAAAAGTATAGTATGAAAACCTACCAATTTTTCATCAATAAAGTAACCAGCTACGCGTAGTTGTTCACCAAGTTGTTTTTTAAAAGTAGAAAAGTGATTTTTTGCTAAAAAGAATGTATTAAAAGGAGCATTCTTGGCAACATGATGATAAAGGTCATAAATCCTTTCTTCGTTAACTATAATTTCTTGATAATTTAATTCTTTTACTGTTACTCCTTCGCATTTTTTGTGTGATCTCTTGTACTGGTCACGGTATTTTTTAGAAAATGCAGCCACATAATCAGATTCGGTTTTCCATTCAGGATTCAGTTCAAAAATCATGTTTGGCTGAATATTGAAATCGTACATTTCTGCAAAATCATACTTTTTTAATTCATCCGAACAATGCTGATAAAAATCTTTAAAAGAAACAATGTGAATTTTAATTCCTTTATTTTTAAAATACTGAATAATGGCTTCAGAACATTGAATAAGCAGTTCGCTTATATGTTTAAAATCCATTTCTTTATTAAAAACATAACCATTTTGTCCAGTAATCATGTTGTTTCCTAAAAACAGGACATGTGACGCAAAATTTTTAAAAACAAAATTACGGACAGTAGTTTTTATACACTTATCTCTTTCTCCAAATGATTCCAGTTTTTGGACATTAAGGTATTGCGCAAGTGCAACTCCTATGAGGTTGTTTTCTTCAAAAATACCAATATAAAAGCATTGCATGTTTGTAGGTGCCGATTCCTCTAGAACTTTTAAATAAGATGTTTGAAGAAAAACATTACTTTCTGCAACTTGGTCCCAAGATGCAGGTAGTTCGTCAATGGCAGAATAAACTTTAAATGTAGTAGTGTTCAAAATTTTAAAAAAAATCGCTCCACAAATGTAGAGCGATGTTATTATAAATAAATGTTAATATTATTGCCATCCACAAAGAATTGCACCCATAATAGCAAAAGATACAATCCAATAGCCAGCAGTTATTAAAATATATTTCCAAGATTTTTGTTCAAATAAGCTATTTATTGCTGTTATTGGTAACACAAAAAATATTCCAAATAAAATACCATGTAATGCTCCGTGTTTAAAAGATAAGAATTTGCCGTGATGTACTTTAAGAAATTCGATTAGTGCTGGGTCTTGGGCGTTTCCTCCGGCAGCTTGTACAGCTCCTATTTCATGATTAACAATTGTTGGAATCATAAAAGCTAAGATTAATGAATAAAAGATAGTTAATCCAAACACTTTAATCATATTACTGTTTTTTGCTTTTTCTTCAGTCATTCCAGTTTCATTCATCCAAATTGTTCCGAAAACTTTAGGATTATACCAGATAAATCCAACAACTAATGTTGATAATGCTGATAGTAGCAGTGCTAAATAATTAATTTCCATAGTTTAATTTGTTTTATTTTGTTACTCAAATATAAAAAAAATAAATAAAAAAGACTTCCGTTAAATGGAAGTCTTTAGTATGGAGTTTTTTCTAATCTTTTAAATTTCAACGGCTTCTGCTGATTTTCTGTAAATGTAGTTCCCGTAAATATGACGTTTTGCGAAACGGTTAGGCGAATCTGCATTTATCATTTTGATGTACACATTTTTTGGAACACCAATGTACTCATATGAAGCGCCATTTAAATGGGTTACCAATAGAGTTTGTTTTTCCAAATAGAAATCTGCAATAGCTGAATTATTGATTGTTTCCTGATATTCTGGAAGATTTTTCTCAATGGTTTCAGATGCAATACTTACTAAAAAGTGATAAGCACTAATGATTGATTTACTTTTTTCTTCAGCAGCTTGTTTACCTTCGTCGTCATTTACAAATTTGTCAGGATGCGTTTCTTTCATACTGTTTCTGTAAATGGTTTTTAATTCTTTTAAGGTAACATTTTTGTCAACTTCTAATAATTTTCTGTACTCAACAACTCTTTTCATAAATGATATAAAATGTGTAAACCAAAATGGGTTTATTTTTAAGGGTGCAAAAGTATAGAAATCAATTAGATAATTGAGTGTTATTCGGTTTTAAATTAGAAATATTTAACTTTTACTGTGATTTAGTTTTTAAGAGTTTTATTCTTTTTATGGAATTTTTTTGCTTTCATCTTTTCTGTGCTCATTTTTTCTGCCAAAGTCATTGCTGTAAAACCATTTACAATTTTTCCAGATTTAGAAAGTGAGTTAAATGGGCGTACATCTTTTGGATTCCCACCAACTACAACATCATTAGAAACTGTTGTTCCAGAATTCATAATAATACCCTTGATTTCTTTTGCAGATAAATTTGGATAATATGAACGAATCATAGCAGCTACTCCAGCTACATTTGGTGATGCCATAGACGTTCCTTGTAAGTATTGATATTCGCCATTAGGTGTTGTAGCATATATTTTTACACCAGGTGCATAAACATCAACATTTAGTTTTCCATAGTTAGAGAAATTTGCAACTATTTTTTTTCCGTTTTCAAAATTTAATGCGCCAACAGTAATTACATTATCAGCAAATTCAGTTTTTTTATCATCAGAGTCATTAGGAAAATTTGGTTCCACATCAATATCTTTTGAATCATTACCAGCAGCGTGAACAATAAGGACGTCTTTGCTTTCAGCATATTTTATGGCATCATAAACCCATTGTTTGTGTGGGGAAAAATCTTTTCCAAAACTTGCATTGATTACTTTAGCACCATTATCTACAGCGTATTTAATTGCTAAAGCAACGTCTTTGTCGTACTCGTCACCATTTGGAACTGCACGAACGGACATGATTTCTACATTATCTGCAATACCGTCACCACCAATGTTGTTGTTGCGTGACTGCGCTATGATTCCTGCAACGTGCGTACCATGTAAAGCGCCTTCTTTGGTTGGGCCATATACAATATTGTTTCCATAAAATTTATCATTTATATCTTCAGGATTGTCACCTACTAATTTTCGTGCATCGAATTCTAAATTGTAATTGTAGTTTAATTGGTTGTAAACTTGTGTTTTAAACTTATTTACGTTTGCCATTAATACTGGTCCTGCCTTTCCAATTTTTGTAAACACTTCGATGTTTTTCTTTAATTCTGTATCTTCTGTTGTGATCGCTTTTACTTCATCTATATTGAAGTCCTCTTTTTTCAGATACTCACTTAAAGCTTTATTGGCATTGTAAATGTTGTCAATTTGCTGTTTGTTGGCTAAAAGCGCTTCCATTTTTTTGTCATAAGCTGCTTTTGCTTCTTTGTAAGCTTGAGAACCATCATCTCCTTTTTTCAAAAGACGCGTTAATTCTAAGTTTTCGTTCTCGATGTTTCCTAAAAAATTCCATCCGTGAATGTCGTCAATGTATCCGTTTTTGTCATCATCAATGCCATTACCTGGTATTTCCTTTTTGTTTACCCAAATAACAGATTTTAAATCTTCATGATCGATATCTACTCCTGAATCCACAACCCCAACAATAACTTTAGCTCCTTTTTTACCTTTGAGTAACTCAGCATAAACACGGTCTATACTCATTCCAGGGATACTATCTTTTTCTAAATCTAAATGACTCCAACGCTTTAGTTGATTTTCAGTTAACTTTTGCTTCTTTGTTAGAGTTGGGTTAGCTCCTTGAGCAGATGCAACAGTTGAAAGAATTAATCCAACAAAAAGAAGTGTTAATTTTTTATTTCTCATAGATTTAATGATTAAATTTTGAATTGATTGATTGAAACTTGACATATCAAATAAATATTTAAAGGTAGGTATTCGTTCTTTTAAAATTGTTACATGTTAAATGTGTTTTAGTAAAAAATTAACTTTTCTTTTGGGTTATGAGCAGTTGATTATGATTTTTTGTAGGGCAATATTCATGTTGTCAAGTTCCTCTTTTGAAACTCCATCAAGAGCAACTTTTCTGTTGTCAAGAACTAAATTCTGCACTTTTTCAATAATATCTTTGCCTTCTTGAGTAACGGTTAAAACTGATTTTCTTCTGTCATTAGAGTCAACTTCTCGTTTTAGATAATTAGATTTTACCAGTAATTCAATTATTCTAGTGACTGATGCATTGTCTTTAAAAACATTTTTAGCAAGTTCTTGTTGATTGATTTTGGGTTTTTCTAATATTGATTTTATTATGAGCCATTGGTCAATTGTAATTTTGTAACCGCTTTTACGAATTTGTTTCATGGCATACATTCTGTAGCTTCGTATTGCCTTGTCGATATTGTAAAAGATTATATTGTCAAGTTTTTCCATTTCAAATTTTTAAAAGTCAAAGGTATAAAACCTGAAAATAAGGAGGTTGAAAAATAAAATTATTATTTTTTTAAAATAAGCTTGTATTTGTAAATAATGGTTGTATATTTGCACTCGAAACAGCGCGGGATAGAGCAGTAGGCAGCTCGTCGGGCTCATAACCCGAAGGTCACAGGTTCGAGTCCTGTTCCCGCTACTAGGTAAGCCACTCAATTGAGTGGCTTTTTTTATGTACCTTTGTCAAAAATTTTGCAATATGTCACACAAAGCTGGTTATGTAAACATTATCGGGAACCCAAATGTGGGTAAATCAACATTGATGAATGCCTTGGTAGGAGAGCGTCTTTCGATTATTACATCAAAAGCACAAACAACTCGTCATCGTATTTTAGGAATCGTGAATGGAGATGATTTTCAGGTTCTGTTTTCAGATACTCCTGGAATCATAAAACCAGCTTATGATTTGCAGTCTTCCATGATGGATTTTGTGAAATCTGCGTTTGAAGATGCTGATATATTGATCTACATGGTAGAAATTGGTGAAAAGGAATTGAAAGACGAAGCATTCTTCAATAAAATAATTCATTCTAAAATTCCAGTTTTATTATTGTTGAATAAAATTGACAAATCGAATCAAGAACAATTGGAAGAACAAGTTGCGCTTTGGAAAGAAAAAGTTCCAAATGCTGAAATTTTCCCGATATCTGCTTTGGAAAACTTTAATGTACAGGCAGTTTTTGATCGTATTTTAGAATTATTGCCAGAATCACCAGCTTTTTATCCAAAGGATGCTCTGACAGATAAGCCAGAACGTTTTTTTGTGAATGAAACTATTCGTGAGAAGATTTTACTACATTATGAAAAGGAAATTCCGTATGCAGTTGAAATTGAAACGGAAGAGTTTATTGAAGAAGAAGATATTATCAGAATACGTGCAGTTATCATGGTGGAACGTGATACACAAAAAGGAATCATTATAGGTCATAAAGGAGCTGCAATAAAAAGAGTAGGAGTTGAAGCACGTCAGGATTTAGAGAAGTTTTTCGGGAAGCAAATTCATATAGAAATGTTTGTGAAAGTTAATAAGGACTGGAGAAACAACGCATATCAATTAAGAAGATTTGGATACAATCAGAAGTAAACCAGCTTCTAAAAATAAAATTGTACCTTTGCAAACTTTAAAAAATTAAGAATGAACAATATCGTAGCCATTGTAGGAAGACCTAATGTAGGAAAATCTACTTTTTTTAACCGTTTGATTCAGCGAAGAGAAGCTATTGTAGATTCTGTTTCGGGAGTAACTCGTGACCGTAACTATGGTAAAAGTGAGTGGAATGGTAAAGAATTTTCTGTAATTGATACAGGAGGTTATATTAAAGGTTCAGATGATATTTTTGAAGGAGAAATTCGTAAGCAGGTTGAATTAGCAATTGATGAAGCCGATGCTATCATCTTTGTTGTAGATGTTGAAGAAGGAATTACTCCAATGGATGAAGAAGTTGCTAAGTTGCTAAGAAAAGTAACTAAACCAATCCTTTTAGCAGTAAATAAAGTTGATAACGGAAAGAGGGAACAAGACGCTTTAGAGTTCTATAATCTTGGTTTAGGGGAGTATTTTACGATTGCAGGTATGAGCGGAAGCGGTACAGGTGAACTTTTAGATAAATTAGTTGAAGTGTTACCAGAATTACCTGAAGCTACTGAAGAAGAAAACCCATTACCTCGTTTTTGTGTTGTTGGACGTCCAAATGCAGGAAAATCATCTTTTATTAATGCATTAATTGGTGAAGATCGCTTTGTGGTAACTGATATTGCTGGAACTACTCGTGATGCAATTGATACTAAATACAATCGTTTTGGATTTGAGTTCAACTTAGTTGATACAGCTGGTATACGCCGTAAAGCTAAAGTAAAAGAAGATTTAGAATTCTATTCGGTAATGCGTTCTGTTCGTGCTATCGAGCATAGTGACGTATGTATCTTAATGATTGATGCTACTCGTGGTTTTGAAGGTCAAGATCAAAACATTTTTTGGTTGGCCGAAAAAAACAGAAAAGGAATTGTAATTCTTGTAAATAAATGGGACTTGGTAGAAAAAGATACCATGTCAACTCGTGATTACGAAGCTAAAATTAGAAAAGAAATAGAACCTTTTACTGATGTGCCTATTCTATTCGTTTCAGCCCTTACAAAACAACGTTTATTGAAAGCACTTGAAACAGCTGTTCAAGTTTATGAAAGTAGAAAACAACGTATTCCTACGTCTAAATTTAACGAACATATGCTGGCAATTATTGAGCACATGCCACCACCAGCACTTAAAGGAAAATATATCAAAATTAAATACTGTATGCAATTGCCTACGCCAATGCCTCAGTTTGTGTTTTTTGCTAACTTACCTCAGTATGTAAAAGATCCATATAAACGATTTTTAGAGAATAAAATTAGAGAAAAATGGGACTTTTCAGGAGTGCCAATCGATATTTATATAAGAGAGAAATAATAGAACCAAAAAGAGCAGCTTACAGCTGCTCTTTTCATTTATAATGAAGACAAACTAAAATGTTTATCTGAACTTTTCTTAATAACTATATTATCTATTTCCATTTCAATTCTTGCTCCTCCATTATCGTTTGCATTAGCAGTCATTAATGGATATAACCATAATTGTAAGTTGTTGTAAGTAGGAGTAAAATAAATTTTCTTTTGTTGCCACTGATTGAATTTTTCTCCTGCTTTTTGTGACCAAACTACTTCGCTGTATTCTGTGAAATTAGGCAGCGTATATTCGAATTTATCATAAGATGTATTCGAAGCAGTTCTGATGTTAATTGTAGATTGTAACACTTTTTTGTTTGGTTTTGAAACATTTGAAGACGTTTTTACCCAAAATGTGATTTCATAGGTTTGGTCTTTTTCAAAAAAATAATTCAAACTTAATCCGCTTCCTAAATTAGAGTGTGACCAAGCCCATTTTTTAGTTTCATTTTCTTTCGCTTGATCGAAATTAGTTTGTGCATATAATAATTCCCCAATTAATATAAATGCAGCTGTTAATAAAAAATTTTTCATAGCTATAGTTCGTTTTTTGTTTCTTATTGTCTTATGCAAAGATGGTGTGAGTATTAAAAAATTAGTCAGGGAATTAAGCTCATTTTGATAGGGTGATTTTCCTCTTTATCATCTAACGGTTTTTGGTGATATAAGACTAATGAAATTTATATGGCATAAAAAAAGCAGCTGTTAAGCTGCTTTTAAAGTTTCAAAATTCTTCTGACTAAACATCATAGAAGAAAATTTGTTCAATGGGTCCGCTATCAGACATGGCGACATCTCCATTGTGCATTCTGGCTCTTGCATACAATTTTAAAATGTATGTACATCGAGTCATATCGTTAGGTGGATTGTTTAATTGACTACTATTGCTGGTTCTTTCGTCAATTGCAGGATTTGTATTGCCGCTTAAGGGAACAATTCCGTCCGATATTGCTCTATTCACCGTATTACTATTATTTCTTAAATGCAATGAAGAAGAAGATAAATGCGGATGATAAACAGTGTACTTAGCATGTAAAGTACCATTTATTGGTGTACATAGTCCATTTGCTTCTAACTCTGCAATTGATAGTTTTAAAATAACAGCATTGTTATTCATAATAACTGAATTAAGTGTTTTTCCGTTGCCAGGAACAATGTTAAACTGATTCAATGGTTTATTAATAACTTCTCTAATTTCAAATCGGATCGCAAATTTCTCTATCGGAATTTTATTTGCAGCAGGAATTGCTTGACCTGGATTTATACTTCCAGGAACATCTGGAGCGTTTGTTAAAGCAGCTGTGTTTAATGAAATTAAAGTGTCTTCTTCAATGATATTGTAGGAAGATAAATCAGCTAAGGTTAATCCTGTATTAATCAAGGCTCTCTCAATAGCATGATTAACATCAAACCAACCTTGTGAGTCAAAATCACTTTGATCACTGGTTACAAAAATTTCATTGTTTATGGGTGAATATACTTTTCGAGTTAATTTGGATACAACACTAGGAACGAACAAGTTAGGTGTTACGCCAATAATTTTTGAGAAGTTTCCAATCGCTGGAGCTGGACTCCCGTTAGGCGTAGTAGTGTCACTAATTAAAAAACGATATTCGATTGGATTTCCTGATGCCGATTTTAAAGCTGCTTGACCAGTTAAACGAATGGTTCCAAACAGAGCATTTTTTCCAGAACCTGCATAGCCATCAATATCAAAATCATAACTGTTTGTGCCGTAAGAAGCGCTGAAAGTATTTCCAATTCCAGTCCATGCACTTGGGAAGTTAGGATCTTCTGGATTTACAACATTTACTTCAGAACATAATTTTACACAAAGACAATATCCAGCATTTTTTCGGGCATTAGCTCTTGTTTCATTAATTAGGGTTGTGCCTGCTATTTCTGCTTTAAAGTAAACATCTGGACCACTTTGAAAAGTTAATGGTAAGCTGGGATCTGTTTCGACATTAATAAGAGGAGATAGGAAAGTCTGTTTAAATTTGATTGAAGAATAATCGATTCTAAAATGCCCATTGCTATCAGTTGTTGCAGTACCTAAGTTATCATCAGTCAAAAAATCGGCATCAAAAGCAGTGACTTTTGCGTTGGCAATAGGAGTATTTGTTTTACAGTTTACCAAGTGACCACAAATAACCCATGCATCAAAGTAATATCCTCGAATGTAACACCAGAATTTATATGAAATTTCATGCGTCCAATTAAAGAAATTGAACTCTTCAAACTCATTTCTTCTCCACTCCATTACTAATGTAGTGATTTGAAATTGAAGTGGTTCTATTCTCTTTGGTTTTGGAATTTTAGGCGGAACGGTACCGCAAATAAAGTCGATGTCGAATGCTGAATTAGCATATTTTTCATCAATACTAAATTGAAAATTTCCGTTTTCATCAGTGAAAGTTTTAGCAATTAAAAGATTTTCCCTTTGTTTAGCTTCTTCTTTAGTTACTAAATGAAACGTTTCCTTCGCATCTGCAACTGCAGTGCTAAAAACTTCTTTTCTGTATGGGAGATATAATAGTACCTCCACATTGGCAATATATTCCAGACAATCATCGCACAATTGCCCTTTTAATGTGCCTTTAAAAATGTTTTTCATAATCTTAAAAATTTTAGTTTGTAATTATTTGATTCATAATGTGTTGAAATACAAATTTTATTCTTTTAAAGGATTGGGTTTCAAGTTAAACAACTGATTTTATACAGGAAAAAGACTCTATTTTTTAAGGTATTTAACGATATCCTTAGGGTTAATATAGTTATATTGCGTTATGGATATCAGAGACAAAATTGTTTGGATAACGGGAGCTTCTTCGGGAATAGGAGAGGGCTTGGCTTATGAATTAGCAAAAAAGAATTGCAGACTTATTCTTTCTGGGCGTAATGTTACAGAGCTTGAAAGAGTAAAAGGAAACTGTAATGTGACAACTGAAATTTTGTCTTTTGATTTAGCCGATTTTGATAATACTAAAAATAATGTCGCCAAAGCAATTTCGTTATTCGGAAAGATAGATGTACTAATATGTAATGGAGGTGTGAGCCAACGTTCCTTGATTGTAGAAACTAGTTTTGAAGTAGACAAAAAACTTATTGAAGTAGATTATTTGGCCAATGTCGCTCTAGCAAAAGCCATCCTTCCACATTTTATTGAGAATCAGTCCGGACATTTTGCTGTCGTAACCAGTTTGATGGGGAAATTTGGTTCACCTTATCGTTCTGGTTATTGTGGAGCAAAGCACGCTTTGCATGGTTTTTTTGATGTGTTGCGAATGGAGCATCAAAAAGACGGAATTAGTGTAACAATGATTTGTCCTGGGTTTATTCAGACCAATGTGGCTAAAAATGCCTTAACTGCAGATGGCTCAAAACAAATAACCGATGATGAAGCGACAAAAAATGGATTGTCAGTTTCTGCTTTTGCTCAAAAAATGGTTAAAGCTATTGAAAAGCAAAAATTTGAAGTTTACATAGGAAGAAAAGAAACGCTTGGTATATATTTTAAGCGTTTCTTTCCAACTTTACTGCATTATTTTGTTATGAGGAGTAAAGTGAGATGAGTTATTTATCTTTAATTCTTCCAAACTTTTATAAGATTTTCGATACCTTTTTTAACTCCATTATAATAACTGCCTTTTTTAAATTCAGGAATGATTGTCTGCTGTAGAATGTTGTTACAAATTGAGTCAGTCAGAATGTTTTGGGTTTGTGTTCCAGTGTTAATTCGGATTAGCTTTTCTTTGGAACTGATTGAAATTGTCAAGCCATTATCTTTATTTTGTTTTCCAACAGCCCAATGATTAGAAAGATTTAAGGTATAAGTCTTAAATTCTTCCTGACTTCCATCAAAATCGATGCTAATTATTACAATTTCATTTGATGATTTTTTTTCATAATCAGAAATTATATTCTCCAAATCATTTTTTTCATCTTCATTAAAGATATTTTGAAAGTCATTTACATATCCAATTTGCTTTGGAAATTCTTTTTCTTGTGAAAATGAATTACAATTGTTTAATAGAATTAATAAAAAAACAGTGAAAACTTGAATGTATTTCATAGTGTAATTTTAAGAATTACCAGCTTCCGCCAGCTCCACCACCAGAGAAACCTCCGCCGCCAAAGCCTCCGCCAAAGCCTCCAGATCCTCCTCCAAAACCGCCGCCTGATGACCAGCCACCTCCTGATGAGCTACGCCCTAGACTACTTAAAATGATTATGTCGGCTAAATCTGGTCCAGAAAAACGTCCTCCGTTTCCACCTCCACCTCTTCGGTTGCGATTGGATAAAATTATAATTATAATTATAAATATTAAAATGATAATAAATACTCCAGCACTTCCATCGTCATTGTCTTTTTTTCTTTCGCCTTTGTATTTTCCTTTTAAAACATCAAAAATAGCATCGACTCCTTTATCAAGACCATTATAATAACTACCTGCTTTAAATTCAGGAACTATAACATTGCGTATAATTTCGCCAGTTATTCCAGCAGTCATTCGATCTTCAACACCATATCCGTTTACAATGTGTATTTTTCTGTCATTTTTAGAAAGTAGAATTAAAATTCCATTATCTTCTTTAGCTTGACCAATTCCCCAAGTATGTGCCCATTTTGTAGCGAGTTGACTAATATCTTCGCCTTTTAAATCATCAATAGTAATGGCAACTATTTGAGTTGTAGTAGAGTCGGAATATTTGACTAATTTGTTTTCAAGTTGCTGTTTTTCGTTTTCTTGAAGCAAATTAGCATAATCATAAACACTGGTTTGAAATTTAGGAACTTCAGGTATTGTGTACTGGGAAAATCCAACGTAATGCAACAATAAAATAGTTAACATTACTATTAGTTTTACCATTCTTAATACAAATTGTATCATTTATGATTTAGAAATTTCGTTAGATAATTCGTTTGTGTCATCAGGATGAAATGGGAAATAAGTTTTTAGTCTTTCTCCAGCTCTAAGTATTCCAGCTACTAATCCATCCTTAAACTTTTTCTCTTTAAAATGTTGGAGAACGATGTCTTTAGTACAGTCCCAAAAATCATCTTCAACGACAGTATTAATACCTTCGTCACCTAAAATAACAAACGATTTATTAGAGACATTTACATAGAAAAGGACTCCGTTTCTAGCTAAAGTAGCATTCATGTTAAGGGTAAAGAAAACCTCCTTGGCTCTATCGAACGGAGGTTTCTCATTTTTTGCTTCTATATGAACTCTAATTTCGCCAGAAGTATTTTTTTCGGCCGTGTGTATAGCATCAACAATGGCTTGTTCCTCTTGGCTTGTTAGAAAATCTTCTGTAACAGACATTATTTTTTATCTTCTTTGTTGTCAAAGTTGAATTCTACTTCGGGAGCTTTTTCAGCACCTGCAACAGCATCAAAATATGCTTTTTCTGTAAATCCAAACATACCTGCTAACAAGCTGTTAGGGAAAGTTTTGATGTGAGTGTTGTATGGTTTCACAGCTTCGTTAAAACGTGTACGAGCTGTTAAAATTTGATTTTCAGTACTTGCCAATTCATCTTGTAATTTTAAGAAGTTTTGGTTTGCTTTTAAATCAGGATATTGCTCAACTGTAACAAGTAATCTGGATAAAGAGCTGTTTAAATTTCCTTGTGCTTGATTGAATTGTGCTAATTGTTCAGGTGTAATATTAGCTGGATCAATTTTTACTGATGTAGCTTCAGATCTAGCCTTGATAACAGCTTCTAAAGTTGATTTTTCAAAATCAGCAGCACCTTTTACCGTTTTAACCAAGTTACCTATAAGGTCATTTCTTCTTTGATATGAAGTTTCTACATTCCCCCAAGACTCTTTAATTCCTTCACTTAAAGTTACGGCAGTATTGTTTACTCCTTTTGCCCAGCTGTATAATGCAAATACAGCAACTAAAATTATTCCAACAGGAATTAACCATTTTCTCATATTCGTTTTGTTTTTTAAGTTAATTTATAGTAATTAAACGTAATTTGTTTTAAAAAGTTACAAATTATAGTTCATTTTTAATGTTTATGAGTTGGATTTTGATATTTTCAAGCTTACTTACAATATCAAATTTGTCTAAAGTTTTTTTCTGACCTTCTTTTAAATGAATTTTAGCCCCTTCAAGAGTAAAGCCACGTTCTTTTACCAAATGATAAATTAATTGAAGATTTTTTACATCTTCAGGAGTGAACATGCGGTTTCCTTTAGCGTTTTTCTTTGGCTTTAAAATATCAAATTCTTTATCCCAAAAACGAATTAACGATTGGTTTACGTTAAAAGCCTTAGCAATTTCGCCCATGCTGTAGTATAATTTTTCTGGAAGATTAATATGCATTAGTCTAAAGATTGATTTTCTTGCGTAGCAAGTTTAGCAATTGCAGTATATTCCACTGCCGAAATATTTCCGTAATAAAAGTTGATTGGGTTTACAACACTTCCTCCTTTGTGTACTTCATAATGTAAATGTGGTGCTTGACTACGACCTGTACTGCCTACAAACCCAATGACATCACCTCGTTTAACTCTTTTTCCTGGTCTGCAATTGTATCGGCTCAAATGTGCATATAGTGTTTCATAGCCAAATCCATGAGTAATCACAATATGATTTCCAAATCCTGAAGCTCCAGCATCGGCTCTACGAACAACTCCGTCACCAGTAGCATAAACAGGTGTTCCTGTTGGAGAGGTGAAATCCATTCCTTTATGCATTTTTCTAGCTTTAGTAAAAGGGTCGCTTCGGTAACCAAAACCAGAAGCCATATGTTTTAAATGCTCATTTTTTACAGGTTGAATAGCAGGTATGGAAGAAAGAAATTTTTCTTTTCTCTTAGCTAACTTTAGAATTTCGTCAAGAGATTTCGATTGTGTTGCTAACTCTTTTGAAATTTGTGCAACACGCCCATTTGTTTTTTCAATAATTTGCTCATTATTGAGTTTTAACAATTCTCTAAAAGTGATTTTGCTGTTAATGCTATCTTTCTCTATTTGAGTAGGAGTGGCATTAAAGTAAACTTTGTAAATATTTTTATCACGCTCTTGAACATTTCCAAGCACCTCGTCTAGTTCGTTGATTTTTTGGTTAAGAATTGTGTAGTTTAGCTTTAGGTTTTCTATTTCTCGAGCTTGGATTTTGTCTTTTGGAGTTTCAAAATATTTTGTGTTTGAAAGCACAAAAAAACATAGGAAACCAAAAAGAGCCGAAGCCAATAAGAAAAGTGCAGCGAAGCCTAAGTTTCTTCCTTTTTTCGGTTTAATTTTTCGATAGGCTAAACTTTCAGTGTCGAAATAATATTTTACTTTCCCCATTCTTTAAAAAATGTACTATTTTTGCACACAATTATCACAAAGTAACAAAATATTAGCCAAATAATGAAATCACAAGACATTCGTAAGGCATACCTTAATTTTTTTGAATCTAAAGGACATTTAATTGTTCCTTCTGCGCCAATCGTTTTAAAAGACGACCCAACTTTGATGTTCAACAACTCGGGAATGGCCCAATTCAAAGAATATTTTTTAGGTAATGGAACTCCAAAAAGTCCTAGAATCGCCGATACGCAAAAATGTCTTCGTGTTTCTGGTAAACACAATGATTTAGAAGATGTAGGTTTTGACACCTATCACCACACCATGTTTGAAATGCTAGGGAACTGGTCTTTTGGCGATTATTTCAAGAAAGAAGCATTGGCTTGGGCTTGGGAATTCTTAACTGAAGTGTTGAAATTAGACAAAGACCGTTTGTATGTTTCTGTTTTTGAAGGAAATCCAGCAGAGAACGTTCCATTTGACCAAGAAGCGTTTGATATTTGGAAACAATACGTTTCGGAAGACCGTATCATTTTAGGAAATAAAAAAGACAATTTCTGGGAAATGGGCGACCAAGGTCCGTGTGGTCCATGTTCGGAAATTCATATCGATTTAAGAACTGATGCTGAAAGAAATGCTGTTTCAGGAAGAGAATTAGTGAATGCTGATCATCCGCAAGTAGTGGAAATTTGGAACAACGTATTTATGGAATTCAACCGTAAAGCGGATGGTTCGTTAGAAAAATTACCAGCACAACACGTAGATACCGGAATGGGATTTGAGCGTTTGTGTATGGCGATGCAAAATGTAACTTCAAATTACGATACGGATGTTTTCACGCCGCTTATCGCGAAAGTTGAGGAAATTACAGGATTAAAATATACTTCAAACGAAGTTAAAAATATATCAGAAGAACAAAACAAAACCAATATTGCGATTCGTGTAATTGTAGACCACGTTCGTGCGGTAGCTTTTGCTATTGCTGACGGTCAATTACCTTCGAATACAGGTGCTGGTTATGTAATTCGTAGAATTTTACGTCGTGCGATTCGTTACGGATTTACGTTTTTAGGGACGAAAGAACCTTTCATCAATAAATTAGTGGAAGTTTTAGCGAATCAAATGGGCGAATTTTTCCCTGAGATTAAATCGCAACAACAATTGGTTACCAATGTAATTCGCGAAGAAGAAGCGTCTTTCTTAAGAACTTTGGAACAAGGATTACAATTATTAGATAAAGTAGTTGCTGAAACATCTGGAAAAGAAGTTTCGGGTGAAAAAGTTTTCGAATTGTACGATACGTTTGGTTTCCCGAAAGACTTAACGGCTTTAATTTTAAAAGAAAAAGGCTATTCGTTTAACGAAACCGAATTCGAAACTGAATTACAAAAACAAAAAGCGCGTTCTCGTGCGGCTTCAGAAGTAACTACTGACGACTGGAAGGTTTTAATAGACGGAAATGTGGAAACATTTGTTGGCTATGACCAAACCGAAAACAACGTTAAAATCACACGTATTCGTAAAGTAGATTCTAAAAAAGATGGTGTTTTGTACCAAATTGTTTTAGATGCAACGCCGTTCTATCCAGAAGGTGGTGGACAAGTGGGTGATAAAGGAACATTAGTTTCGGCAAACGAAACCATCGAAATTATCGACACGAAAAAAGAAAACAACCTAATATTACATTTCGCAAAACAACTTCCAGAAAACGTGGAAGCTGAATTTGTAGCCAAAGTAAATACCGATTTAAGAACTTCAACTTCTAAAAATCACTCGGCTACGCATTTGATGCATTTGGCTTTGAGAAGCATTTTAGGAACACATGTTGAACAAAAAGGTTCGTTAGTAAATCCAAATTACTTACGTTTTGACTTCTCGCATTTTGCTAAAGTTTCGGATGAAGAATTACGTCAAGTAGAAGCAAGTGTAAATCAACAAATCGAAGCGCAATTACAATTGGTAGAACACAGAAATATTCCAATCAAAGAAGCGTTAGACAAAGGTGCGATGGCTTTATTTGGTGAGAAATATGGCGACAATGTTCGTATGATTGAATTTGGAGATAGTAAAGAATTATGTGGTGGAATTCACGTAAAAAACACGGCTGATATTTGGCATTTCAAAATTATTTCAGAAGGAGCTGTAGCGGCTGGAATTCGTCGTATTGAAGCGATTACAGGTGATGCGGTGAAAGATTTCTATAAAAATCAAGAAGATACTTTGGCAGAAATCAAAGAAGTATTGAAAAACCCACAAGATGTTTTAAAATCGGTGACTTCATTACAAGATGATAATGCGAAATTGAAAAAACAATTAGAGCAATTGGTAAAAGAAAAAATAGAAGGATTAAAAAATACGCTTGTTGCCGATTTCCAAGAAGTAAACGGAATTAACTTTTTAGCAAAACAAGTGGATTTATCTATGAGTTCGACTAAAGATTTAGCACAAGCTATTGGAACTTCAAAACCAAACGCGTTTGTATTCTTAGCTTCGATTGAAGATAATGCGCCAAACATTCACTGCTACATTTCAAAAGAATTAGTCGCTGAAAAAGGATTAAACGCTGGAAACGTAATCAGAGAATTAGGAAAACTAATCGACGGAAACGGTGGTGGACAACCTTTCTTCGCTTCAGGAAAAGGGAAAAATGTGAATGGAATTAAAGAGGCCTTGGAGAAAGCAATTGAATTTTTGAAATAAAGCTTTAAAAGTAGTTCTATGGATATAAAAGATGCTCTTTATGCTTTAGGTATTATTGCCACTTTAGTTTTTAGCTTACTTAATTATATCACTACATTAAAGAATAGAAGAAACTTTTTAAGAGAACATTTTTACAAAGAACAATTTAATGTTTTAGGAAGTCTTAATTCTGAATTTCATATTTTGAATTCTTTTTTAATAAGAGCATTGAAATCTGAATCTGATTTAGATGTAATTAATAATAAAGTTGAAGAGATTGAAAATATTTTTTATTCAAATAGTCATTTATTATCATCAAAAGTTTTGTCAGAATGTAAAGAGGCAATTATAATTGTTGAAAAATTTACTGACTTTATTAATAAAAAGGAATTAGATTTATTAGACGATTGTTATTCCGAGTTTAATGAAAAATATTATAGTATTTTAAAAATAATTATTTCTGATTTAGGTGTTTTCGAATTATTTATGGAGAATAAATCTTTAGTTAGAAATGTTAAAAGAAAAACGATAAACCTTTAAGAGGGTTTTATTGGCTTCTCAAATACAAGACTTAATGACTTTGATTTCTTGGCTTTACAAGTATATTTACATGAGAATAGTCCAAGCTTTGGCTTATGAATTACTGCAAATAAAACGATCTATTCTTGGTTCCTTTAGCTGTTACTGAAGATAAGCCAATATTCACTGCACATTTCAAAAGAATTAGTTGCTGAAAAAGGATTAAACGCTGGAAATGTTATCCGTGAATTAGGAAAACTAATCGACGGAAATGGTGGTGGACAATCTTTCTTTGCATCTGGAAAAGGAAAGAATGTTGGTGGAATTAAAGAAGCAATTGAGAAAGCTGTTGAATATGTGAAATAATAATAGATGATCAAAAAATATTAAAAGCTGAGAGTAACTAACCTTCAGCTTTTTTTGTTTCTTTGCGATTCTAAAAAAAAGCCTTTAAATGAAAAAAATTATCCTACTATTTAGTTTTTTACTATTTGCTCTTAATTCATGTTCGTCAAGTGATGATATTGACACTCAAGAACAAATAGATCTATCAGGAAATATATTACTAAAAAAGACCATTACAACAAAAGGAAGTGTTGTAACAACTGATACTTATTTTTATGTTGGATATAAAATCGACAAAATTCTTACTGCTGATGGTACAAATAATGATGAAACTAAATTTACATATACTGGAGATTTAATTACTAAAATAGAAAATTACTCAAATGCAATTTTAAAATCAAAAAAAGAATATACTTACCAAAATGATAAAATTACTCAGTGTATGAAGTATGAATATTCTGGAGGAACTCTTTCTGCTAAAAAAAAGACGGTATACAATCATCATCTTATTAATGGTAATGAACAGGTAGCAGATTATGAAGTGTTCAGTATTAACTTATCAAATAATCAGGAAACTATAATTTCAGATGGTACAGTTTATTTTTCAGGGACTACTGTATCTTCACAGATAAATACTGATTATCCAATAATCGCTGGAGGTAGATATAATGATAGATGGGAGGAGTATACATTCAATGTTAAGAAAAATCCAACCATTAATATAATAGGGTATGAGAAATTATTTGATAATGTAGAAATAACTTCTGATGGAAATCTATACAATATAAAGCGTACTGCTGATGAATATGTAAATGGATCTTGGACAACGGTTGTGTCAAGTTATAAAAGATTATTTACTTATAATGAGTTATTTTTTCCAATAGAAAGAAAAATATATGATAGAAATGAAGTGTTAGATAATACAACACAGTTTTTCTATGAATAACTTAATTGTTATATAAAAAACAAAAATACTTTGATTAATCATTTTTTAAAAGCTGAGAGTTTAACTTTCAGCTTTTTTTTGTTAATTCGCAAAAAAAATTCAAAATCTATTATGAAAAAAATTACCTATATCATAGGTGCTTTTGCACTTCTTTTAAATTCATGTTCTCATGATATTGAGCCTAACATGCCACCATCTGATAGTTCAACTAATCCTACAAATCCTTCGAATCCATCAAACCCCTCACCTAGTTCTATTTTGGTAAAGAAGATAATTAGTAATGAAACTGGAGCTACTATAACTTCAAATTTAACATACAATGGAAATAAAATTGTAACTATTATTGATGATAGTGCTGAGGTTGATTTGTTTTTTACATATACAGGTGATAATATTACAAAAATAGAATATAAGTTAAATGATGGAACAGTTGATCAGGTAGACAATTATTCATACGATGCTAGTGGTAGAATAATTTCTATGGTTTCTTTACAACCAAATGTTGATTGGGGCCAAAAAGAAGTTTACACTTATAATACAGATGGAACTGTTTCTGTAAATTATTATAGCGGAGATTTATTATCACAAACTAATTTAGATCAAATAGGTAAAATTTATTTTTCTAATGGAGAAGTTTCTAAAATTGAGTTATTTGATGATCTTGGTAACTCAGACGATGTTATTGTATATGGATATGATAATAAAATAAATCCTCTTAAAAACATTACAGGTTATAGCAAATTAAATTTCTGTTATAGTATAGCAAATGGTATTAATAATAATATTGTATCAGAGAATTCGACTGCTAATGGTTTGACTTCTTACACATTTGTTTACGAATCAAACAACTATCCTAAAATGGTAACTGAAACTCACGGAGGCACTTCGTCAACAACTCAATTTTTTTACTAGACATATAAAATTAAAATAAAAAAGCCCCAAAACTTATTGTTTGGGGCTTTTTTTATGCTGAAGCAGAACTTTTTCTTTCACCTATTTGCTGTCTCCACATCGCATAGTACAAGCCTTTTTCAGCTAATAAATCCTCGTGTTTTCCTTGTTCGATAATTTTTCCTTGTTCTAATACAAAAATCTTATCAGCATGCATAATTGTTGATAAACGGTGTGCTATCAATACAGTAATTCTATCCTCATCAGAAATATTTCTAATTGTTGAGGTAATTTCCTCTTCCGTTATAGAATCTAAGGCTGAGGTCGCTTCGTCAAAAATCAATAAGTTAGGGTGACGTAATATCGCACGGGCAATCGACAAACGTTGCTTTTCTCCACCCGATACTTTTATTCCACCTTCGCCAATAGTGGTGTCTATACCATTTTCGGCTCGTTTTAATAAATTCTGACAGCTGGCTTTGTATAAAGCATCTAATAATTCCTGATCGGTTGCGTCAGGTTTTACAAATAGTAAATTTTCTTTAATCGTTCCGGAAAATAATTGAGCATCTTGCGTTACAAATCCTAATTGCTGACGTAAATCTAATAAATCAATTTCTTTAGAATCAATATTGTTGTACAGGATATTACCTTCTGCGGGAGGATATAAACCTACTAAAAGTTTGACCAAAGTAGTTTTACCAGCCCCTGATGGCCCAACGAAAGCCACGGTCTCTCCTTGCTTAATAGTGAAATTGATGTTCTCGACTGCGGGTTGACTTGCGGTTTTATGTTGAAAATGTACATTGGAAAAAGTTAAGGATTGAATCGTTCCGAATTTTTTAGGTTGTTCTGGACGGAATTCAGAAGTAGCACTTAACAGTTTTTCAAAGTTTTCCATCGAAACCTTGGTCTCATTTTTAGCAATAATGAAAGCGCCGAGTTCTTGTAATGGATTAAAAATAAAGAAGGTGAAAAATACCATGGTCAATAAGTCGCCGACCACTATTTTGCTATTAAATAAAAAATAGTATAAAGTAAAAACAATGCAAGTACGCATAAAGTGAACAGTTGTTCCTTGGATAAAACTCAAACTTCGAATAAATCTAATTTTTTGCAATTCGAGTTGTAAAATTTTTAGGGTATTTGAGTTTAATCGGCCTTCTTCTTGTTGGGTTAAGCCTAAACTTTTTACCAATTCAATGTTGCGTAAGCTTTCGGTGGTAGAACCGGCCAAGGAATTGGTTTGTTGCACAATTTTTCTAGAAACAGCTTTGATTTTTTTACCTAAAAAAGAACTAATGTAAGCAATAATTGGAGCGGTTAAAATAAATACAATCGCAATTCTAAAATCAATTCTAGAGATGTATACCAAGACAAAAATGAACCCTATTATTGTTTGAAAAATCAAGGAAATAGAAAGTGTGATTAGTTTCTCAGAATCTAAACGTACTTTTTGAAGCATGCTTAACGTTTTACCACTTTGTTGGTCTTCAAACTCCATGTAAGGTAAGTCTAACGATTTTTTGATACCGTCGGTATACATTTCGGCACCAGTGCGTTGAATCACAATGTTGGTAAAGTAATCCTGAAAGTTTTTGGTAATACGCGAAATCATGGCAGCTCCCAGAGAAAGTCCCAACCAAAAGCCAACAGCTTTGATAAAGCCTAATTCATTTCCTTTGTATTTTGTAATTCCTACACCGCAATCTTGCATTAGTTTACCTGTGATAATTGAATCACTCAAACTAAAACAAATATTGACGGCTGCCATTAATAATGCGAAAAACAATAAGGCTTTGTGTTTTTTTAAATAACTATATAGTAGTTTCATATATGACTTTGTTTATTGTTTTTTAAAGGTATATATGCGATCGCATATTTTTATTGGTGTTTGCTTTTGCAAACTTTTTGGTAGTTGCGATGTCATAGAATTTTTAGAAGTAGCGCAGTGGTTTGTTTGGTGGAACAAAAATAAGGAATAAAAGAGTGAAGAAATCGTTAAAATTGTCCCGCTAATATTTTGTATTTTTATTTTTGATTAAAATTATCTGCTAATATGGAGTTTAGAACCTCAGTTCCCATTGCCAAAAGTGATTTTCCTTTCGATTATCAATCGAAAATCCTGTCGTTAGGTTCGTGTTTTGCGGAAAATATGGGGGAGAAGTTGGGATATTTTAAATTTCAATCGGTGGTGAATCCTTTTGGAATTATTTTTAATGCGGTTTCTTTAGAAAAAATTATTAGAAGAAGTATTCATAAAGACTATTTTACCTCCAACGATATTTTTTTCCATAACGAAGCTTGGCATTGTTTTGAGGTCCATTCCGAATTGAGTTCTTCAAACAATGAAGCCATTCTAATTAACCTCAATTCCATTCTCGAATCAGCGAATCAACAATTGCAGGAATCCACACATTTCATTATCACATTAGGAACTTCTTGGGTATATCGCGATAATATTTCAGGCGAAATTGTGGCCAATTGTCATAAAGTGCCTCAAAAACAGTTTGCCAAAGAGCTGCTTTCGGTTGAAGTTATTCAGCAAAGTCTCCAAAATATCATTTCTTTGATCACTTCGGTTAATCCGAATGCTAAATTCATTTTTACGGTTTCTCCAGTTCGTCATATCAAAGATGGATTTATAGAAAACAATGTTAGCAAGTCGCATTTAATAACGGCAGTAAATAGAGTTGTTGGGTCGAGTTTGTCGAAGTGTAATTATTTTCCCAGCTTCGAAATCATGATGGATGAGCTTCGGGACTATCGCTTTTATGCTGAGGATATGTTGCATCCCAATCAAACGGCGATTGATTATATTTGGATAAAATTCTTCGAAAATTATGTCAAAGAAGAGGAATTTGAATGGATGCAAAAAGTGTGCGACGTTCAAAAAGCAATGCATCACCGACCGTTCAATCCTAATTCGGAAAACCATCAAAAATTTCTAAATAATACCCGTCAAAAAATCGATACATTAGTACAACGTTTTCCTTTTATGCAATTCTAACGATTCTGGTATGATCAATCTTTATAAAAAACTATTTTACGGACTTTTAATTGTAATCCTGACTTTTTTTACCTTCAAGTATTTCACTTCTGATTCTGAAACTTCTAGCGAATACAATTCAAATCTCATTCAAGAACAGATTAAAAGTGTTGGAAAATTAGTAGTGACCGAAGGCCATTATTCGCAAGTACTGACCTTTAAAGATAAGGACAGTTATATGGGAGGCTTGGTTTCTTTCGATAAAAAAGCAATTGTTGTCGCTAATTCTGATGTTTCTGTAATGTATGATCTGCGTCAAATGAAGTATGAAATTGATGAAAAACACAAGACGATTCGAATCGTTTCCATACCAAAAGAAGAAATAAAAATTAGTCCAGATATTCAATATTACGATATTGAACAAAGTAAGTTTAATGAATTTACTGGCGATGATTTTAATGCTATTACCAAAAAAGTAAAAGCCGATTTGGCTAGAAAAATTGAAAAATCATCTTTAAAAACCAATGCCCAAAATCGATTGGTAAGTGAATTGTCTAAAATCCTTTTGGTAACCCATTCTGTAGGATGGAAAGTTGAATATAAAGGCAATGAAATTAATTCGGAAAAAGAGTTTCAGATAGATTAATCTAATAAATACGTATTTCGTCGTATTGAAATTGCGCAGTCATTAAGTCAAATTTGTATTAGATTTAATGACTTTTTTTATGGATAAATTGATTGTTGTCACTTTTGTTTTACTCTTTGTGATTATAGTAAAACTCATTTTGGTGAATAAAAGCCGTGATAAATCACATCGTCTAAAAATGATTCATCTAAAAAAAATGATGAAAACTTTAATTCAAAAGCAAAAAATATTGCAGCAAAAAACCAATATAATTGCTACCTATCAAATTCAGCACAAAACAGATATGAAAAAGTTAAGTGATGAAATTTTTGAGCTTCAAAAAAGAATATTTGAATCTCTTTCCAATAAATAATTTACTATTTTTAGCCTACAACGAATGCAAAATTCAAAAATGAGAAATTTTTTTTATCTATTGTTGCTGATAAACATGTCTTCTTTCGCACAAGATTTGCAACAATTAATAGGAGTTTTAAAGAAGGAATTAAAATCCAAGCCTAATTTAGAACGTACGACGCAAATTTATTCCGATTTAGGTTGGAATTACATGGATGTTTCGCTTGATTCGGCCTTAGTGTATGAGGAAAAAGCGTTATTACTGGCTCATAAGACTAAAAAACATCAATTGATTACTCAATGTTATTCAAATTTGGGAGGTATTTATTTGCGTAAAGAAAATTTCAAAAAATCAGAAGAAAATTATCGAAAAGCGATACAAATTAGAACGGTTAATAAAGATTTTGAAGGGGTCGCAAAAGCGAAAATTAACATAGGCAATGTATTTGCCAGCAAACAGGATTATGTTCCAGCCACTAGATATTTTATTGAGGCGATTCAATATTTTGAAGGGAAAAATGATACGATTGCAAGTTTGACAAAAGGCAATTTGGGGTTGATTTTCTTTGAAATGAAAAATTATGAAAAAGCCATCAAGTATCTTCAAGAATCGACTGATTTTCTCCAAAAAAATGACATGAAACAAGGATTGTGTCATACCTATCTTTCTCTTGGCGATGTATATCTAGATAAAAAGGATACCTTAAAAGCCCTGAATTCCTATAAAATAAGTCTTGAACATTGCAAATCTTGTCAAGACAATCTTGGGATTTCAACTTTAAACCAACGAATTGGTGCGGTTCATTCTGCCAAAGGGAATTCAGAAAATGCCAAGAAGTATTATCAAATTTCTGAAAAACTTTTAAAAGAATTAAATTCTGAAATAGAACAATCCAATGTATTATTATCCAAATCAGAGGATTTTATCCAACAGAAAAGGTATCGTGAAGCATATGAATTATTATTAAAGGTTAAAAAGATTCACCAACAATATGAATCCGACAGGTATTTAACGGAAACCTATAAAAAATTAACATTGGTTTGCCTGTATCAAAACATGAAAGACAGTAGCGCTTTTTATTTTAATGCATACAACCATTTAAAGGATGAAAAATTAAAATCAACCGTTTTAGAACAAACAGCGGAACTAGAAACTAAATATCAAACCGCAGAAAAAGAGAAACAACTCTTACAAAAAGAAGCCGAAGCCAAGAAAAAAACCACAACTATTATTATTCTCTCACTGCTTGCTTTTTTTATCGCTATTGTAGGCTTTTTGATTTATCGTCAACAACGTCTTAAAAATGTGCAACAAAAACAAGAATTTGAATTGCAAACGGCCATTGCCCAAATCGAAAATCAAAATAAATTGCACGAGCAACGATTGGCGATTTCAAGAGATTTGCACGATAATATTGGAGCACAATTGACATTTATTATTTCTTCGGTTGAGAATTTGAAATTTGGATTTCCATCAATGGAAATGTCCATTAAAAATCATTTGACTAAGATTAGTGATTTTACCAAAACAACCATTGTGGAACTTCGAGATACCATTTGGGCGATGAATGCTAATGAGTTTACGTTTGATGATTTAAGCTCTAGGATTTACAATTTTATTGAAAAAGCACAATCAGCAAAAGAAAATACCGCGTTTAAATTTACGGTGGATGATCGCTTGAAAAACTACAAATTTTCATCTTTAGAAGGGATTAATTTGTATAGAACCATTCAAGAAGCTGTTAATAATGCAATTAAATATGCTGATGCTAATGCGATTTCAATTCAGGTTCAGCCCAATAAAAGCGGCATCACAGTTGAAATTACAGATAATGGAAAAGGTTTTGATCTTGATGGAATTGATTTAGGAAATGGAATCGTAAACATGCAAAAGCGTATTGAAGAAATAGGAGGTGTTTTTCAAATTCATTCTGATTTAGGAAAAGGAACGCAAATTACAATTTCACTAAACAAATAACCCATGATTCGAATTGCCATTGTTGACGATAATACGTTTCTACAAAAAACCATTCAAGATAAATTGAGTTTTTTTGCTGATGTTGAAGTGCGCATGAAAGCTATTCATGGGCAAGACATTATTGAAAAATTAGAAAAAAATCACCATCTCGATTTGATTTTGATGGATATCGAAATGCCCAAAATGAATGGTATTGAAGCTACAGCAATCATCAAATCAAAGTTTCCACAAATCAAAATCATTATGCTAACGGTTTTTGATAACGATGAAAATATTTTCAAAGCCATAAAAGCAGGAGCTGATGGTTATTTTCTCAAAGAGGTAAATCCACAAGAATTGTACAATGGCATTCAAGAAACCTTATCCGGTGGCGCAGGAATGACACCTTCAATTGCGATGAAAACGCTTAAACTATTAAGAGAGCCACTAGTTTTTGATGATGTAATTGCAAAAGAAGAAATCAGTTTAACATCAAGGGAAGTAGAAGTCTTAGAGCAATTAAGTAAAGGATTAAAATACAATGCTATTGCTGAAAATCTATTTTTATCACCGGGGACAATTCGCAAGCATGTAGAGAATATCTATACCAAACTTCAAGTTCACAACAAATTAGAAGCCATTCAAAAGGCGAAAAATAATAAGTTGATTTAGTCAATATACGAATTTATACGTATTTCTTTACGTAGCACTTCATCATAATTTTACTTCATAATTAAAACAAAAATGTTTCACTAATTCTGAAGATTATTATGAAAAAACTACCATTATTTTCTATCCTTATTTTGACATTCGCATTTCAAAATGCAACGGCTCAATTAGACAAATTAGCCGTAAAATTCAATACGGGGATGTCGTTCTCAAAACCAGGAGACGATTTAGGCGAAGTTGCCGACAAAGGAAAAGCAATGCAATTATTTGCCAGTTTAGAAGCTTCGTATCATTTAAATTATGCCAAGAACACCAAATTCGGAATTAAAGGAGCAGCTGTTCTTGGTCAAGATTGGGCTAACTTTTTAGCTGCTGACAGAAGTACCGAATTAAAAGTTGGGGTTACAAGTGCAAAGTTAAGAGTTTATCCACTTTCTTATAATGGTCATATCGATGATGGTTTAGAACAATTACTTCCTGGCGATTTGCCATTGATGGTTCAAATTCCGGTTTATATTGGTATTTACTCGGTTTTTAATAGTTTACACTTTGATTATGGTGTTGGAGCTGGCAAAATTCTTGAAACTGCTTATGTAGATGAAGTTAATTTTCAAGATGCAACTGTAAAACGTACTATGAAATACTTTGGTTGGGGATTTCAGCCACAAATTTTTCAATCCGATTCAGAAAAATGGTCGTGTAATGCTGTTTTTGATTTCGGAAAATATTCTTGGAAAAATGCAAATGGTGGAACTTCCTCTTTTAAAAGTAACCATGTGGGGTTTGGTGTTCAATATAATTTTTAAAAGTAGTAATTATGAAAAATTTCAAATCCTATCTGTCTCTTGCTGTGCTACTATTTTTTACAGCATGTTCATCTTCTGAAGATGGTGAAGAAAATGGCGGAAGCACAATTGCACAAGAAATTAATCCTGCAAAAAGTTTTTATTCTAGTGCAGGAACCACCTTCAAGTTTAGATTGTATAATTATCCTCCAACGGAAGGCGATAATAACAATAATAACAATCATACCGCCGATATTCATAAAATCATTGAAAATAACGGGCAAATTTCGGTCATAGGAAGATATAGTGTTCCGGCTATTTCGCTTCAGTTTTCTGGAGCTGTGCTGAATGTTAACAGTGAAATTGTTTCGCCTCAATCTTCAAATGCCGTAAGCATACAAAATACAAACGTTTTTGATGATTTCGAGATGTTAGACAACACGCGATTGATTTCCTATAATTCTACAGGAGGCTCTCATGGTTCGTACGGATTTACCGGAGCAAGAGTGTATGTATATAATCCTGTTTTTTTCTCTGGAGCTATATCCTCAAGTTCCAATCAAGGATACATGCACACCTTAAACGACAGCAACTTTATGTTAAGTATGGGATTGAATTCGAATTATGGCAAACCAATGTTTTATCAATACATTCCGTCTACTTATTCGTGGAACGGATCGGTAGTTCCTGCCATGGATTATGTTCAGGGCAGCGGAATTAACATTCCTACCACAAACGATGCCTCCAAAGCTGGAAATTCCGATAAAGTGTTTTGGGCTTGGTTGAGTTATACGACTACGACAGACAACGGTAAAATCAACATCATAAGTTATAACGGTTCTTCATTCAGCACTGTAACTTCATTGGACGGCATCGGGAGCATCGGAACGACTTTTAGTATGGAATACAAACATGCCATTACCATTCATGAAAATCCAAACAATTTAAACAATCCGTATTTGGTGGTCAGACGTTACAATACCGATATTCTGGATATTTATAAGTTTACGGGTTCAAGCATTGAGATTGTGAAAACTGGCGTTACGCTACCAACGGCTATTCCGGTTATTTACGGAACTACCCGAACTTTTAAAGAGTTGAAATTCACCGGAAATAATGTGTACTTGATTACGGGCTCCGATAAAAACCTCTACAAATTATCAGGTTCAACATTTGTGGTCGACCGATCAGATTTGACGTTGGAAGGAGAACGAATTACAGCTATAGAAGGAACTTCCAACGGACTCCTGATGTCGATAGCGAAAACCTTAAATGCTTCTCCACAACCTAAAACGGTTTCTGACGTAATACTAATTCCAAATAATTAAAAACATGAAAAAGATAATAATTCTGGCATTATTGACAACCTTTTTTGCTAATGCCCAAGTTGTAAAATATAAAGCTGCCGATTACAAGCTTTCTTTCGATGTGACCAAATATGAAGAACAGGAATTCTATTATGATACTGCTCAAAAGAAATATCAGCTCTCCAGCAAACGCACTACTTTCTTGAAAGGCGGGTTGGTGACCAAAATCGAATCGGAAATGAACTATTTTATGTATGTCAAATCCACTATGGATTTTGTGTACAAGAACGGACAGCTTGATAAAATGACCATTGCAAGTTCTGGCACAGTCACCGAAGAAAAGTATGCGTACCAAAACGGTAAAATCGTCAGCAAAACGGTAACTGGAGATACGCCTTCCAAAACCGAATATGTGTATGATGCGAAAGGAAATCTAAGCAAGGAAACCGTATATGAAGATGGTGTTTTGGTAAAGAAAATAGCATATTCCAATTACACTGCGCCCACATCGTATTTCAAAAAAATAACGAATTGTTACAATGAAACCGTTCAAAGCACGTATGAGCAAACGTTTAAAGACAATTGTCTGATGATTGATAAAGTAGATGGCGAATATTATAAAGGGCAATCCACCTATGAATATGACAAATATGGTAACGAACTTTCGATTACCAGCGACGGGAAAACTACTAAAAATAGTTATGGGTATGATGCAAAGGGCAATGTAATTCAGTCTATGAAAATTCAGCAAGGGTTTGACGGGATGGCGGATACCAATTATTTTACGTTTGCCAAGGTTACGTTTGCCAATGGAAAAATCACAGGAAATACTAGTTTTGATGCAGGTTTTGTGAAGAAATATGAATCTTCATCGGCTTCCTACGACGTAAATTTTGCTTTTAATAGCGTTAGCGGCGAACAATTGACCAAAGCTATGAATGATCTTAAAGCGAGTTTGAATTCTAGTTATAAAATAAAAAAAAATCAAGATAATACATTTAATATCAAAGATGAAAACGGAGAAGAAATAACCAATTCTGTCGATGCGGTAAAAAGTAAAAATGATATTTTGGTTTACGATATCCTATACAGAAAATCACTTTTGTTAAAGAATTTTTATAATGACGCGATCAAAGTAGGCGAATGGTATAGTATGGAAGAATTGCCATCTCCATCAGGATTGTATTGGATTTTTTCTCAAACACCAGAGTTTTTTGTGATTCAAAATGGCGTTTTAGCGGATATGTCACTTTATAAGTTGGTGAAAACCCAAAAAGAAGACGACTTTATTGTTCAAGAGGCCGGAATTGATAAATATATCATTCGTAATTTGAATTCGAAAGGATATGAAACCTTTTATCCATTAGAATTTTTAAATAATTAGCTATGAAATTTGCATTTATTTTTAGCCTTTTATTTTCTTTTGGATTCGCTCAAGAAAAACAGTCAACGACTGATTTTCATCTGTCAAAAGACGTTGTAAAGTATGAATCAGTGGAATATGTTTACAATGCTGCAATTAAAAACTTCGAAGTTACCAAAACTCAGATTCTAGAATTTAAAGAGGGAAAGCTTATTCAAAAAACCTATAAAGAAAATAGTGCGTATGCATCTATTATGAATAGAGTTGAAAAATATATTTACAACGAAAAAGGACAATTGATTAAAATTGAAGCAGAAGGCAAACCTACGTACCAATATAATTATGATAAAAGTGGTAAGTTAATCAAGATTGTTTTGGATAGAAAATCTGAACCCAATTTCACAGAAGATTTTACCTATGATAAAAAAGGGAATTTGATTAAATGGGTGAAAAAAACGGGAGACTTTATAAATGAAGAAAAACTGTTCTCAGATTATCAATCAAAAAATAATTATAAATCCAAGTATAATTATTATAAATACCAAAATAACGAAATTCTTTTTACCGATGAAATGATAATTAAAAATGGATTAGAAATAAGCAATCATCATATTTCTTATGAACCAAAATTGGAACGAACTTCCACATTTTCTTATGATAATTATGGGAATTTGGTAGAACAAAAAGTGTCCGATGGCACTGTTTATGAATATATTTTGGCTTATGATGAAAAAGGGAATGTTATCAAAGAACGTAGTAAAGACGCTGCCGAATTATATTCTAAATTCTCAAAAGTAACATTCAAAGATGGCACTACTTCAGGAAGCACTGCTTTTGCGCCTTATTTTACAAAAGGAATTCAACAGCCTATTCTTTTAATGGCGATGAATAAAAATCCTAAGGAGAAATATAAGGTGATGAAAACTAGCGAAACTCATTATGAAGTAAAAAATAGTAAAGGAGAAATAATACCAATCAATCCAAAAGAAAGCATGATTTTTGAACAAAAAGACATGTTTTTCTATGATGCAAAAACAAATGAAACAGTGGCGTTATTTGGATTATTTACCGATACTTTTAAATCAAATGAATGGTATGAAACGGTTACATATAATTCTCCAACAGGAAAATACATTGTAGTAAATGCCGATTGGAATTTCTTTATTATAGAAAAAGGAAATGTGGTGGAATCGTCTCAATACAAACTTCATAAAGGGGTTGATGGAAATACATTAGTGATAGCAGAAAATGGTAAAGAAAAATATTTTGTTCCTTATTTAGATCAAATGCAAGCTTTAGTAATTTATCCACTTGAATTAATCTCGAAATAATGAAAAATCTAATCTTAATCTTTTTTTCGGTATGCAGTTTTGGCCAACAACAATTTAGAACTTCTGATTTTGGGTATACTGATGATGTGATAAAAGTGGAAGAATCGCTGTATAAATTCAACAAGGAAACAAAAGAATTTGTTAGAGAAAATGCCTATACAACTGAAATTAAAAACACCTATTTTCAAAAGCAAACCCTTGAGTCGTATTTTGGAGAAAATAGAGTATTTGGAGAATATTGGTATCGTTATAATCCGGATTTTACTATTAAAGAAATAGAATACAAACCAATGGAAGGAAAATTTGGTTATCCAATGAAGTTCTTGTTTCAACACGAAAAAGGGAAATTGAGAAAAATGATTGCTGAAGGCATACAAACTACTTTTTATGAATATAATAAAAACGGAAATCTGATTAAAGAAATTCAAAAAGACTCACGAAATGAAGTGGTAAAAACAATTTGGTATCAAGATTATACGAATAAGAATACTTATCAAAAAATCATTAAAAATAATGAAGTAACAGATGCGAGTACTACTAAAGAATTTTATGAAAATGGTATGTTGAAACGAAAAGAATTTGTTTCTGGCGATTTTAAATCACAAACAAATTATACTTATGATGCTTACAATAATGTGTTGAGTCAAGTTTATCATGATGGTTCTCGAATCGATTACAATTACGAGTTAGACGCTAAAAACAACCGAATCAAAATCGCAAAATTGAGTCAAGCTTTGCCAGAAGATAATTCGTTTACGTTTGTTAAAATTACGTATGCGGATGGAACAATTTCTGGAAGTGCAGAATTAGATTTAGACTTTGTTAAAAAACACGATAAAGTATTTAGAGAAAAAGATTCACTGATGCACCAATATCAAAAAGTTGCTTATTCGAGAAAAGATTATTTATCAGTTTTAAAAGATGATGAAGATAAAATTGAGATTCAAGATTCCTATGATAATAATTTTGAAAAAGTAGTGCAATTAGTCGACACGCCAGAACATTCCAGTTTATTGATTTTCAATGAAGTAGATCAATCCGTACATTTTGTGAAAGGATTTTATTTAGAAGATTTTGTAAAACACGAATGGCATGATGCCATAAAGCTAGAATCGCCAACAAGAATATTTTGGGTAAAAGATAACAAGTATAAAATTTCATTTTATCAAGATGGGAAATATTTACAAAGCAGTAATTTTTCTATCGAGGATGATGAAAATCCAAGTCATTTAGTAGTAAAAACAGTTAATGGAGAAATTTACCAAATTCAAAATGTTGATACTTCAGAATCAGGAAGATTATATCCACTATTTAAAAAATAGCGAATGAAAACTATATTTTTTTTAATCTTTAGTTTCTGGAGTCTAGGTTTACAAGCCCAAGAACAATTCATGACATCCCATTTTAATTGGTCGCCCAGAACAGCAACTCTTCAGAAAGAAATTTTTTATTTCAATCCAGAAACCAAAGCTAGAGAATGGTCAAAAAAGGAAGTTTATACGTTTTACAATCAATATTTAGATTCTGTAGTTGTGGATTTGGGAGATGCAAAAGAAATTACAAAATACAATTTCAATATTGATAATTGCTTGGTTTCAAAAATTACGGATTATAAATTAAGTGAAACACAAGACAAAACCTTATTTTTCTATGATAAAGAATTGCGATTAACCAAATCACAAGAATTTGTGCAAGGAAGATTGTTTTCGGAAACGAAATATTCCTACGATAAACAAAATCGTTTAATAAAATCGGTTTGTAAAGAAAAGGAAACGGTTTTTTCTGAAATTACGGAATATTCTAATTACACTTCAGATGATAGTTATACCAAAACTTCTTATTATAAAGATGCCAAGAAAGAAGCAAATTTGTCCATTGAAATCTATAAAAACGGTTTGCTAATGGAAGGAAATTATCAGATTTTCGATTTGAGAAGTAAAGTGGTATATCAGTACGACGAAAAGCGAAATATAATCTCCGAACAAAAAGATAACGAATCACCAACGTTATATCAATATGAATATGATGTCGAAGGGAATCCAATAAAAATCAGTATTTCAAATATTCAAAATCCGTATTTGAATTCAGGAATTATTATAAAAAGTACGTATTCTGATTTTAATTCAAATTAGAAAGTCCCGATTTATCGGGACTTTCTTTTATAATTTACTCTCTAAACTCTCCCAACCGCCTCCATTGATGCAATCGATTCCATGTTGTTGTAAAATCGAAGTCGCTTGACCACTTCGCATTCCAGAACGACAACAAGCAATAACTGGTTTGTTCAGTTTTTTAATCTCATTGATTTTGGTAGAAATTTGATCTAAAGGAATGTTTTTGGATCCTTTTATGTGTCCTGAAGCAAATTCACCTGTCGTTCTAACATCAATGATGACAGCTCCTTTTTCTGCAAATTCTTGAATAGCGTTGGTTTTGTTTCCAAAACCTAATAAATCTAAAATGCCCATACTCTTGATTTTTTTATCAAAAATAGGGGGCATTTAGTATTGTAAATTGTGACTTTTGTTACTTAGGCAGAAACTTTGTCAAAAATTAAATCTAAACCATTAGTGATTAGTTTAGCGACTTCTGGTCGGCGTAGTTTTACATCTTCTAGGTAACTAATTACTTTGTCTGTGAATTCGTGGTCGTTATTTTGGTGTGTCAATTCGGCAATTTCTACACACAATAACCAATCGTTATTATGATTGCTGGTCACCGCTCCAAATGCTTCTTTTAAAGTGATTTCGGCGGGTTTGTTTTCACGAATATGGCGTACGTTTTTGTATAAATTTTCCAGTTCTTCTCTTGCTGCCGACTTTTTTTGCTTAATCGTTTTAGAAGAAGGGACGTGGCTAATCATATCAAAACTATGCACATCGGCAGGGCCAGAAAAAGCTGAAATAACCTCTTTTCCTACCGCCATGTCATAAATTCCCCATTCTGGTTGGAAAAGTGTTTTTTCTCCGTGGGTAACCGTACAATTTTTGAATTTAATCAATACGATTTTTCCTTGTAGGTTTCTAGTACCGGTTACGATTTCACCTGTAATTTTTATATCTCCCTCAAATTCTAAAGTGATTTGCTTGCCTTCATAGATGTCATAGGCTTGTAAATCACGCGGACTCATGTCTTCTATGGCAAGGTTGATGCCTTTTAACTTTCCAATAGGAGAGCCAAAGCCATCAGCATGCGATTCGGTACCGTGACCTACCAATTCTTTTTCTCGGTAAGCCAATGCAGTTTTTCCAGTGGTTTGTATGTAAACAGGAGCACCCTCATGTTCAATTACATTGGTAAAAACTCCTGAAATTTGTAAGCCGGTACTTAACTCAATACTTCCTAACGCTTTAGAATTGATTAATTTTTGGATTCCGCTTAAACCTCCTGTGCGCAATGCCATTTTGTTGGCAAATTGTTCTAAAACTAAGCTTAGATGAGCAAAATCTGGCGTTACATAAAGTTGTGGTTGAGGTTTGGTAATATCAAAGCTTTGATCGGCGGCGCTAAGGTCATAAGGAATTTTCTTAACATTATCGGTCATGCACCAAGCGCTTTCTCCAATAGAAGAAAGTAAACCTGCACCATAAATTTTAGGGTCTTCAATAGTTCCTATTAAACCATATTCTACGGTCCACCAGTGTAAGTTTCTAATTTTTGACATTTCGGACAATTCGCCCATGTTGTTTTGAAGAAAATCGACTTGCTCTTCTGCTTTTTTGATATCGGCTTCGGGAGTGTCTTCTGCTTCTTTTAGTATTGAAAGTAATCGGATAGCCTCGTATAATTCATAATCTCTGGCTGATGAAATGGCTTTGCAACCAATCTCGCCAAAGCGACGCAAATATTCTGCATATTCCGGATTAGCAATAATAGGGGCGTGACCGGCACCTTCGTGAATGATATCAGGTGCTGGTGTATATTCAATATGTTCTAATTGTCGAATATCGGATGCAATAACTAATACATTGTAAGCCTGGAACTCCATAAAAGCACTTGGCGGAATAAATCCGTCAACGGCAACAGCAGCCCATCCAATTTCTTTTAGAATGCGGTTCATGCCATACATATTTGGAATAGAATCAATTTCTAATCCAGTCTTTTTTAAGCCATCCAAATATGAATCGTGAGCCACTTTGCCTAAATAATCGACATTTTTACGCATAACATAACGCCACACCGCTTGGTTAATGGGCGTGTAATCAGCATAATCCTGTGGTTTGATAAATTGTTTCAAATGCTCAGGGAGTCTGTCTATAAGCGGGTTACTTTCAAATTCGGTATTCATGATGTATGGGTGTTGTGTCTAAAGGGTAAAATTACAAAATGTTTGATGAGATTACAACGATTTTGACATTGTAAACTTGTATTTAACATCTGTAAAAATTAAAGAATATGTAAGAGAATTATTGTTTTTGGCTTTCGGATTCTAAAAGTTTTTGTTTTTGAACTCTGTTTTTTAACATATTAACATAACGAAGGCCAAGCTTATCACCATAATCGGCATATGATTTTGATGCCCATTGTATGGCAGTGTCTAAATTTCCGTTTATTTCATTAATAATTGCCATATTATAGCAAGCTCTACCAGCGATTTTTGAATCTGAATTGTTAGTTTCTTTTGCCCAAAGTTCTGCAGCGCCATCCCAATCACCTGTTTGCGCTCTTCTTTTTCCAATTTCGAAATTGTTGGTGCCCTTTACATAATAGTCTCTAGAAACGCGAGTATAGTAGGGTAGTAGTTTTACCGCATAATCTTGTCCAATTTTATCACTTATGTTCAAAACAGCTTCTTTTCTGCCTATTATTGCTTCAACTGCTCTCACAGGATTAATTCCTTTTCCAGATAGTGTTATGTTGTTGTTGACAAGATATTCATCTACCATAACTTTTTGTTGAGGATAATAAATTCGCCAACCCATTTTAATTAATGTGTTAATTGTTGCCTGATGTTCAATTGCAGGTATTTTTATTCCTAGTGGATTTGCTATTTGGGTTGTAGCTGTCTTGTAGTCTACTTTAGCATCAGTATCATAAAATGAGAGTTCATATAGTACATTTAGATTGTTTTCTTTGCAAAGTTTTTCCGCTTTATCCCATGAAATTGTTTCTGGAAAAACAGCTAAACCTGTATTTTTAAATTTCGAACTGTCTAAGATAATTACTCTTTTAACTTGCTCATTTTTTTTAAGTTCTGTTATTAATCCTTGTACAGATGAATTAGAGCCAAGTTTATCTAAGTTTTTTCCTTCTACTGAAAGGATTTTATCTATTGCATCAATGCTACTATTTTCTTTTGATGGAGCGGTTCTATTAATGATACCTATTTTTAAATCATCTTTAGTAATAAAAATGGGAGCGGGTTCGGTAACTCTTAAAGTCATTAAGTTTGTAGAACTACAAGATGAAATTAAAATAGCAAGAAGTAGAAATAAATAATTTTTTATCATATTGATTTGTTTTTTAAATAGTTGACCCGCACAAAAAAATGTACGGGTCAATAGTATAAATAAATTTTAAGCTATTTAATTTGAGGAGGAAATTGTTCTAATATCTTAGAAACAAATTCATTGGCTCTCTCGTCTTTTTTTTCAACACAGTTTGTTAAATAACCTGTTCCAACTCCCTGCCAAATTAATTCTTTGCTTTTAGCATCAATTAAATCAATGTATAAAGTTCCTTCTGTTGATGTTGTCACATATTGTCTTCCTCCCCAAAAATAAGGATTCCAACCATAGCCCCAACCGTATCCCCATCCAGAATAATATTGGTTTACATCTACTCGCTCTCTCTCTTTGGTAAAAATATTAACCAATAAATCCGGCGAATCACTCTTTGTGAAACCTTTGGCACTCATTTGTGTATCTATAGAACGAAGAATTCTTTTTTTATCTAAATCAGAAATTTCCGCCTTATCTATACCACTTTTGTGAAAAGCATAGGTTTTATATTGTCCAAAGTTAGCATTTTTGTCATAATCTGCATTAACCCTTACTGAACTACAAGAGGCGAGTAGAAATAGTAATGCTACTGACAATAGTTTTAAAGTTCTCATATTTTGACAGTTTAAATTGTTTTCTTCATTAAAATTACAAGAAATTAAGTTTAAACTATTTAAAATAATCATAAAACTTAAAAATCCAGTAATCCTTCTTCGACTATGTTAGGTAATGTTACTTTTAAAAGTGGTTGATTCTCCATGGCTCTTTTAATGGCAAAAATCGCTCCTTCATTTCTTGCCCAGCTTCTTCTTGATATTCCGTTGTTTACGTCCCAGAAAAGCATTGATTCTAAGCGTCTTGAAGCTTCTTTGCTGCCATCAAGAACCATACCAAACCCACCGTTGATTACTTCGCCCCATCCAACGCCACCACCATTGTGTATTGAGACCCAAGTTGCACCTCGGAAACTATCGCCAATAACGTTGTGAATAGCCATGTCGGCAGTAAAACGAGATCCATCATAAATATTTGAAGTTTCCCTGTATGGAGAATCTGTTCCTGAAACGTCGTGATGATCACGTCCTAAAACTACATAGCCAATTTCTTCTTTTGCGATGGCTTGGTTGAAAGCTTCTGCAATTTTAGTTCTGCCTTCAGCATCTGCATATAAAATTCGGGCTTGAGAGCCAACTACTAATTTGTTCTGTTGCGCACCTTTAATCCATTGAATATTATCGGCCATTTGTTGTTGAATTTCAGCAGGAGAATTTTTCATCATTTCCTCTAAAACATCACACGCAATTTTGTCTGTTTTTGCTAAATCTTCTGGATTTCCAGAACAACATACCCAACGGAACGGACCAAAGCCGTAATCGAAACACATTGGTCCCATAATATCCTGAACGTATGAAGGGTATTTAAATTCTCTTCCTAGAGTAGGATTTTCAGCCATTACATCGGCACCAGCTCTTGAAGCTTCTAATAAAAATGCATTTCCGTAATCAAAGAAATAAGTTCCTTTGGCAGTGTGTTTGTTTATAGCGTCAGCATGACGACGTAATGTTTTTTGAACCTCTGTTTTAAATTGTTCAGGATTGTTAGCCATCATTTCGTTAGCATCTTCAAATGAAATTCCAACAGGGTAATAACCACCAGCCCAAGGATTGTGTAAAGAAGTTTGATCTGAACCTAAATCGATATGTACGTTTTCTGCATCAAATTTTTCCCAAACATCGACTATATTTCCTAGATAGGCGATAGATACAATTTCTTTATTCTCTTGCGCTTTACGAACACGAGCTACTAATTTATCTAAATCTTCTATAATTTCATGAATCCAACCTTGTTCGTGACGAATTTTTGTGATTTTAGGATTTACTTCAGCACAAACTGTTACGCAACCAGCAATAGTTCCGGCTTTGGGTTGTGCGCCACTCATTCCTCCAAGACCTGATGTTACAAATAAATTTCCGGATGGATTTTTTCCAATTTTTCTAAAGCCATTCAATACTGTGATAGTTGTTCCGTGTACAATTCCTTGAGGGCCAATATACATGTAACTTCCAGCTGTCATTTGCCCATATTGAGAAACCCCTAAAGCGTTCATTCTTTCCCAATCGTCTGGTTTGGAGTAATTAGGAATTACCATTCCGTTTGTGACAACAACTCTTGGAGCTTCTTTGTGAGAGGGGAAAAGACCCATTGGATGACCAGAATACATGACAAGTGTTTGTTCATCTGTCATTTCTGACAAATACTTCATTGTTAAACGATATTGAGCCCAGTTGCTAAATACTGCTCCATTACCTCCGTAAGTAATTAACTCATGTGGGTGTTGTGCTACAGCATAATCCAAATTATTTTGAATCATTAGCATTATAGCTTTTGCTTGTTCAGATTTTCCTGGATATTCAGAAATTGGTCTGGCATACATGCGGTAATCTGGTCGAAGACGATACATGTAAATTCGGCCGTATCTTTCTAATTCTTCTTTGAATTCAGGGATTAGTTCAGCATGATGTTTTGATTCAAAATAACGTAGCGCATTTGTTATGGCTAATTTTTTTTCTTCAGCAGTTAATATTTCTTTACGCTTAGGTGCGTGATTTATATTGCTTTCGTAAGGTTTTTGTTGAGGTAAAACCGAAGGAATACCTTCTAATATTTGGTCTTGAAAAGTCATTTTTGTGTATTTTATTATTCGTTTCTTTTAGTATGTCATAGTATTTGTGATAACTATGGGTAACGAATGTCAGACCTGTGATAGGACTTGTGTATTTTGACTCTGTATTTTTGTGAATGGTGATCCATTTTTATGTTGTGTTGCGTGAGGGATGGGAGCGAAGTACCATGTACTGCGGACAGCCCGACCAGAACGAAGTGTAGGGCACGCCCTATTTTTTCTTTGTATTGATCCCCGTTTTTTTATCAAATCCGTAAGGACAATGTCTGCATCCGCTTTTACAACAATAACCTCTTTTTAGGTGATATTTTTCGGTAAAGCATTTGTATCCTTCGGGAGTGTAATAAAAATCTTCGCCCTCGATTAATTTATTTTCGTTATTTTGCCCAAACATGGACACAAATTTAAAACTTTCAGAGGTATGATTCTTATTGTTTTTAAATATTTTACACCAAAAGGGTTTAGAGGGATTACTTTTTTTCCTTTTGTCTTTTTGGTTGATAAAGATGATAAAAAGAATCCTGTTTTCGTGAATCATGAGCGAATTCATATCAAACAGCAGTTAGAAATGCTGATTTTGCCTTTTTTTGTTTGGTATTCTGTTGAGTTTATTTTTAGATGGATTCAGTATAAAGATAAGCATGTAGCTTATCGAAATATTTCTTTTGAACGGGAAGCCTATAAAAATGAAAAAGACCTTTGCTATTGTAAACAAAGGTCTTTTTGGGGATTTTTAAAATACGTTTAGTATATTACTTTTTTAACAACTTCTACGTCGTTTTCCAGTTTTACTTTTACAATTAGTACATTAGTTGCAGGTCTAACTTCTGTTATTGAAATTTCGTTATTGTCTATTTTCTTTTTAGTAACCAATGTTTTTCCAAGAACATCATAGACAGTTATTTCTTTAATTTTTTCTACAGATGATTTTACATTAATGCTGTTATCAGCAAAAATTGTAACTGCATTGTTGTAGTCAAAAGTACTGTTGCCTAATGTTTGGTTTGTATAACGTAATACAAATCTATCTATAATTTCGCCTTGAGTCCCAGTAAACGGATATGGTGCAGTGCGTAAATCATGAATTAAGTTTAATTGTTTGTCTTCAAGATAAATGTTTTGGCTTTGATTACTAAACAATCCATCAACTCCTTGTATTGCAATTGTGTAGCTACCTGTTGTTGGTAGTTTAACTGCAAGTGGGACCTGATCATTTTGATCAAATGGCAGACTTCTACCTTGAATAACGTTTCTGTCATACCCATCTAGTAAAGAATATATGCTAAAATTAGCTTTCAGATCTGCCTGTGCATCATACATTTGATCTTTACTATTTGTAGCGCCGTCTACATATGCTACTAGTGTTGAATTGCTTGCTGTTGGAGAAACTAAATCTAACCAAATTCTTCCTTCAGGATTAGTGTTAGAATTTGTGTTTGAGTTTCTGAAAAATTGATCATTTCTAAATGTGTTGCTTCTCATCGTGTTGTTAAACACTGCGTTTGCAGATGTAGAAGCACTGCTGTGAAGCATTTTAGTTATAAAACTTTGTCCAGCACCAATATAGCCATCAAATCCATTTTGAGTTTGAGCTCCTGACAGGTTATAAGTCAAATAGTCTGTAACTTCATAATTATATCCATAATTGTTATAGAATGGGTCTGGAGCAGCTGCGTTAGGCGCAATTCCGTGAGTCCAAATTCTGATAAAGCCATCAAGATTAGCTGCATTGGCTGTTAAGAAAGCTTTTGCATTGATTGCAGATGGGTATGGATTACCAATTAGATTCCAATTATCATCATCTTGAGTTGCATTAGTTGGAGAATAAGGTGAAGCATATGTGCTCACGGTATTGTAAGTACCTCTTGAGATTGGGGTTGTAATATTTCCGTTATTAGGTACTCCTGTAAATGTAGCGGTAAAAGTTGCAGGTGAATTCAATGGAGCATTATTTAATCCTCTTTCAATGTATCCTTTTCCTATTACCATTGTTTCTGTGCCATTATACCAATTCCCAAAATTACCTACTCCATTTCCAGCAACAGTAGGCGTCCATTTGTATAGATTAGTATTGTTTGAAAAAGTTGAAATATTCCCTGAATTAAATCCTGCTACAGGACTTGACCAATATACATAATCTCGATAATCAACAAAAGCATTTCTTAACATGTTAATATTACCTGTGTTGCTTACGTTGTTTGTTTGGATAAGATTAGCTGAGTTGTTTATTGTGAAAATACCTCCTGTATTCACTGTAATTTTGTCTGTAATGGTTAAGCTTGTTCTGTTAGGAGCTGTTGGTGAAGCAATACTTAAATTTCCACCATTTTGAACTGTTAAGTTATGACCAAGACCATTGTAATTTGTTCCAGATACAATTGGGTTTCTAGGTGCTGTAGGAATAACTACACAATCAGCTGCAGTAGGAACTCCAGACGGTGTCCAGTTATTAGCAGTGTTCCAGTCAGTACTTACTGATCCATTCCATGTTTTTGCTCCAGTTACCGTTACGGTAATATTATCCTGTGCGTAGAATAAACCTCCATCATTACAGAATCTGTATTCAACTTGTGAGTAGTAGGTTGTTGTTGTTGTTGGTTGGACAGCGATAGTATCACCAGTTCCAATTTCATTGGCAGCAGTAATGCTATTTTGAAACCAATGAACAATAGGGGCATAATCATCACCAACAGGGATAAAACGCCAAGCTTCATTTGTAGCTGTCCAATCTGTATCTAAACCATTTCTGCCTGGGGCTACAGCGGCTTGTGTTCCAGTAGCATTCTGTATTCCTACAATGGCATTGTTTCCATTCCAAGGGCTTCCATCTGTATTGTCTAATGGTTTATTTTTGATATACACTTCGATTACGTTTGTGTTTTCATATAAAACCATCATGCCTGTATATAGTTTGGTATTATCTCCAAATAAAGGCACATTGTTGTAAGCTACTACTAAAGCTCTACATCCGCTTGGTAGTGTTTTTAATTCCCAGCCAACAGTTCCTCCAACAGAAGGGTCGATATCATGAAAAACACCAAATATTGAATTTTTAAGTAAAACACTATCACTGCTTTGAGGAATGTTATTACTAAAAGCATATCCACTAGATGGGTTAGTGCCAGTTAGAGCTATTGTGGCAGGATCAAAAGTAATAATACTATTAGAACCTACACGACAACTTGTGTATGTGTTTCCCCAAAAACAGAAATTAAAAGGTAAATTAATTACTGGTGACCAAACATCATCTATACCTACACTAATAGGATTTGCTAAGCCTGTAAAAGAACTAGGCGGGTTATATGCAATTCGCTCTATTGAGTAGCTTGATGTACTTCCTAGTGGAAGATAATTTGCTGCTAGTGTAGTAACGCTAGAACTTGTACATGTACTTGTTGGTGGTGATGTTGTATAGCTGATAGTACCATTTAAAGGGTCTTGCCAACCTGAATCTGCTGAAGGGCAGCCAGTTGCTACATTACTAATAGGGCCAAGTTGCGTTGTGAACGGATCTGAACTTACAATGCTATTTGTTGCTCCACAGTTTGTAATTACAAAAACATAATATGTTGTATAGCTGTTTAATCCTGTAAATGTAGCTGAGGTGGCTGTAGTAGCTGTCCAAGCTCCTCCTGGGTAAGTTGGTGCTGTTGATGAAGTACTTATAGCATAAAAGTAGCCTGTTGGTGAGCCATAAGCTGAGGCTGTCCAAGTAGCACTACCTGTTGTACTGCCTGTTTCGATAGCTGTTACTGTAGGACGACCACATGCTGGAGGTGTGCACGGACCGTTGTAATTTACAGATAAAGCAAAACCAGAATAGTTTGCAGAACTATCAGACGTAAATCGAATAGAGTACGTTTGTCCAGGGTTACCTGTAAAATTTATTGTTCCTGTTCCTCCATAAGTGGCAACAAGGGTACCGCCAGTGCCAGAACCTTGGTAAATTCTAATAGGATCTAATGTTGACGATTCAGTATTGTAATTGCCTGTAATTGTTATATATGATTCAGAAGTTGCGTTAACGTTTATTACTGTATATCCATCACTACTATCAGCGTAATTGGATAAAGATCCTCCGTTGTCATATATCATTATATTCGTGCCACAAGCAACAGAATTGTTTCCTGATGCTGGAACATTTTGTATTGAAGTAGAATTAAATGTTCCGTTGGTTGAAGTTGCAGACTGTCCTGAAGCAGAACATGTAATAATTAAATGCCATTGTACTACTGTTCCAGTAGGTGATGGTGCAGTAGCGGTATAGTCTGAATAAGTTGAAGAAGCAGATCCAACATTGATCCAACCAGCGCCATTTGTGTTTGATTGCCATTGATATGTCATACCTGAAGCATTGGTGAAACCTGAAGCAGAGATAATATAGGTTGAGCCAGGTGCTGCAGTAACTGGATTGATTGTAGTTGCTCCTGCTATTGGTGTTCCTGAGCATGTTGGTAAAGATGGTACATTTAGGGTGTAATCAACATAGTTTCCATACGGAGCTGGTCCACATGATGTTAAAGCTCCCAAATAGCTCACTCCAAAACGTACTCTATAATTTCCAGTAGCTTGCCCTGTTGGAACAGCAATGGTTCCTGTATATGTTGCAGTATAAGAGGTTGTTGAAAAAATGGTTTCTCCCGAATCAGCGAAATCGCCGTCATTGTTCCAATCTATCCAACAATAAAAGTAATAACTGCTCGATCCAGAAGCTCCCATATTGACACTTAATGAAGAACCAGCGTATTGTGAAAAAGAAGTAGCTGAGTTATTGACGTATGCTGAATAAGAAGCGGCAGTATAGTTGATATTAGTTAATCCTCCATTTGTTGTTGTTGGATTTAAATAATATGAAGTACTGCTAGAACCTCCAGTTGGAGTACAATAGCTAGCACTTACGGTAGTAAATGTTGTAGTTGATGAATTTGAAGATAGTCCAGAAGCAGTACAAGAAACTACTAATCGCCATTGGACAATAGTTCCAACTGTAGCTGGTGCTGTTGCACTATAGTTAGCATAAGCTGATGAAGATGCTCCAATATTTGCCCAGCCAGCACCATTTGTGTTTGATTGCCATTGATATGTTATACCTGAGCCAGTTGTATATCCAGTTGCTGATACAACATATCCACTGCTTACATTTCCAGTTGAAGGAGATACTGAAGCAGTTCCTCCAACAGGTGTTCCAGAACAAGCAACAGAATAAGTAATAATTACTTGTCCATTAGCTCCAGCCCCACCGCTTCTTGAACTTCCACCTCCTCTTTCGCCTCCGCCTCCGCCTCCGCCTGGTATTGTTCCATTAATTCCGTCTCCATTACTTATTCCATTTCCTCCAGTAGCTGTTGAATTTCCACCATTTCCACCATTTCCGCCACTTGCTCCATTAACACCTGTTGATTCTCCGTTAACGCCGCTTTGTCCAGTTGTATTTGTGGTACCTCCAGTTGCTGTTCCACCAGCACCGCCAATTCCCCCGGCTGTATCTGTTTCTTTGAGTCCTCTTCCTCCTCCATTGGCAGTTATACTGGTCGAAGAGTTGGTATGGGATAAAGTCGTATTTCCACCTGTGTTCCCATTAGCAATAGTTGTTGCTGCAGCACCAGCTCCAATATTGTAATTTATAGTTTGCCCAGCTAATACCGAAAATGTTTTGGTAGAATATCCTCCACCTCCAGCACCTCCACCTCCATAACCATTTGAGTCAGAGCCTCCTCCAGAGCCTCCTGCTCCCCATACTTGTACGGTTACAGAAGTTACTCCGGCAGGAACTGTCCATGTTTCGTTCCCGTTAGCAGTGTTATCTGTAAAAGTCTGTGAATATGAACTAACAGTAATAAATAGTAAGAATAGAGAAAGAAAAGATAAAAAGCTAAACTTTTTTAGAGGGTCATCAGATGTACTGATTTTACAAGGCTTTTGTTCTGTAAAATCACTAATTAAGGAATCTACAGATGAGTAATTTTTTTTCACGTGGTATTTTAGTTAAGTTAGTTGTTTTTTGAAAAATTTTTGTTAAAATATTAAAAAAACGTTAAGAAGTTTGTTAATATCGATAAAAGGCTTATTTATTCGATAAAAAACAAATTTTATCGATGAAATGCAAAATGTTAATGCTTAAATTGCTTTGTATCAAAAAAGTACAAAAAAATCTCAACTGAGGTTTTTTGGAAAAGATCAAGATTTCGTTTATTTAAAATAGAATTTTTTTGATAATTTCATTTTCGTTATTTAATATTATTTTAACGATTACTAAACTTGAAGTTGTTTAAGTTCGTTAAAAATCAATTCTTTTAAATTGATATTGTTCTTAATTAATATCAATTTTCCTAGAACATCATAAGTTTTTTATATTCTCTATGGTGTACTTAATGCTAATTGCTTTTGTAGTATAAAAAGTAATTGAATTGTTATAATCAAAATCATTATTGTTTAATGTTTGATTTGTATAACGTAACATAATCTATTTATGTTTTCTCCTTGTGTTGTAACAAAATGATACAGTGCAGATCGTTAAACTTTGAATCATATCAAGTTGTTTGTCTTTCAAAAAGATATTTTTGGTTTAGATTAGTTAATACTCCATCAAGATAATTTATTGCAAGTGTGTAATTTCCATTTGTTGGGACATTGAAAGCAAAATTTATTCTGTCTTCTTTATTAAAAGGAGTTTTTTTACCTTGAATTAAAAGTCTTTCACAATTGAGGCGTGTGTTAATTCTGAAAATTTGATTTTAGATTTGCTGTTGTATCATATAATTTATTCTCTTTCATTAATTGGATTATTTACAGATATAATTAATGTTGTTGTGCTAGCTGATTGGGATGTCAAATCTAACCAAATACAACCTTCTTCTTTTGTGTTGGTTTTTGAGAAATTTTAGTTCTAAAAAACTCATTATTTTGTATAAGATGTATTTTTCATCCTATTGTTAAAAACTGCATTGTTGCTTGTATTTGTATGAAGCATTTTGGTAAAAAAAATCTTAGTTCAGGAGCTATATGTCATGTGAATCTAGTAATGCTAGCCAGATAAAGTACAGGTTTTTTAGAATAACGTTTCTGCTAGTTAGACTACATGTTGGTTGTGTAATGACACCAAATGAAATTGTTGAAGGACGAGTATTGATAAGTAATGAAATTATTTCATATTAACTATTAAAACTGTATTTGTGTATAATCTAAAATCAAACACTTAATCGATTATAGTTCATTCTATAAGAAAAAAATATAAATATTTTTCAGTAAATAAAAAAACCACCCTTTTTAGAGTGGTTTTACATTTTAAGGATAAAAATATTTTTAGAAAATCACTTTTTTAGTGACTTCATTTCCATTTTCTAGGATAACTTTAACAATTATAACAGATGAATTTGCTTTAAGTTCTGTTAAACTAATTTCGTTTTTGCCAATTTTGTTTTTGCTAAGAATTGTTTTTCCAAGCACATCAAATACTTTTATGTCTGTTATATTTTCTGATGAGGATTTGATGTTAAGATATTGGTTAGCATATACAGAAACAGAATTAGAAAACACAAAAGTATCATTGCTTAATGTTTGGTTTGTATATCTTAATACAAAACGGTTTGTGTTCTCTCCTTGATTTGTAGTGAATTGATAAGGAGTAGATCGTAAATTATGAATTATATTAAGTTGTTTGTCTTCCAGATAAATGTTTTGACTTAGGTCTGTAAATAATCCATCTACAGCCCCAATAGCAATGCTGTAAGTTCCGTTTGTAGGTGCACTGTAAGCTATAAAAACTTGATCGTTTGAGTCAAAAGGTACTTTTTTACCTTGAATTATTAATCTTTCAGGGCCTAATAATGAGTTGATTCTGAAATTTGATTTCATGTCTGCTTGTGCGTCATACATTTGGTCTTTTTCATCTGTAGCTCCATTAACATAAGCAACCAAAGCTCTTGTACTTGCAGAAGACGAAACAAGATCAATCCAAATGTGTCCTTCCTCGATGTTTGAAGATTTTTGATTATTGGCAGATTTATAAAATTGGTTGTTTGTATAAGATGCGTTTCTCATGCTATTGTTAAATTGCGCAGTCGAAGTAGTTGTAGGACTTGTATGTTTCATTTTTGTAATGAATCCTTGTCCAGCAGCAATATATCCGTTAAATCCTGGTGTTGAAGCTCCTGAAAGATTCCAAGTGATGTAATCATTAGGATCATAGTTATATACATAATTGTTGTAGAATGGATCGGGAGCAGTTGTGCTTGGAGCCATTCCATGTGTCCAAATTTTAACAAAACCATCAAGGTTTGTAGCGTTTGCGTTCAAGAAATCAGCAGCTGAAATTGCAGATGGGTAAGGATTTCCTAATAAGTTCCAGTTGTCATCATCGTCAGTAGCAGGGGTTGTAGATACTCCCGTGTTGTAGTTTACACCAGTGTAAGTTCCTCTAGCTATAGGTGTTGTTATGTTGCCGTTATTTGGTATACCTGTAAAAGTGGCTGTGAAATTAACTGGAGAGTTTAAAGGAGCATTGTTTAATCCTCTTTCAATATAACCTTTTCCAAGAACCATTGTTTCTACGCCATTAGCCCAGTTTCCAAAACCATTTGTGGCACCGGTTGTTGGATTCCATTTGTAAAGATAAGCGTTGTTTGAATACGCAGATATGTTTGCTGAATTAAATCCTGCAACAGGAGAAGACCAGTATACATAATCTCTAAAATCAATAAAAGCTGTTCTTTCCATATTTATGTTTCCATTATTAGAAACATTGTTTATTTGGATTAAACTTGCATTGTTTTTTATGTTAAATGTTGCGCCTGTCGAAACGGTTAATGTGTTTTGAAGTGTAAAAGTAGCGTTTGATTTTACAATAACTTTAGCAGGAGAATTAATAGTTAGGCTGCAGGCGTTTATATTAGCTAAGGCAGAGTTATTAACCATGTCATAGTCTGCATTGATTATAGCATTTTTAGTCAAATCTGGATTGCCATTACTCCATGTGCTGCCATTCCAAGTAGTAGAAGAATTATCAACTATTACAAAAGATGATGAGGTGTTAGATGTACAACTTCCGTTGTTTGCTTGTACAGTATATGATGTGCCTGTAACCATGCCGTTAATGATACCACCAGCACTTACCGTTGGACCTGTTGGAACAAACGTATATGTATTTAATGCATTATAATTTGTGATTGTTGCAGTTCCAGAAGTTGCACAAGTAATAGAAGTTGTATTTACCGTTGGAGTTGCAGGGATAGGAAGTGCTGCAGTAATGCTAAAACTGTTTGAATTAGCTGAATTACAACCACCATTGCTTGCTCTTACAGTATATGATGTGCCAGTAACCATACTATTAATTGTTCCTCCAGCACTTACTGTAGGTCCAGTAGGAGTAAAAGTATAGGAGTTTCCTGCGCTATAGTTTGTAATTGTAGCAGTTCCAGCTGCTCCACAAGTTGCTGCTGTTGTACTAACTATTGGTGTAGTTATATTTGAATTTACTGAACCATTAGTGAAACTGTAATCATTTATTCCAAAATTATTATTAGAGTTTGAGCTGTTACCCCCCCAAGCATAGATTCTGAATTTTATATTTCCACTAATATTTGTTAATGAAGTAATATCTATACTAGCAACCCAAGCATGATTTATAGTTGTTATACTATATGTATATAAATCTGAAGTGTAATTATCTGAACTACATCTGATAGCTACACGTGTAGGACCTATATTGTTAGAATTTTGGTCATTAATTTTAAAAGAAATGTCTAGTGTATTGAAATTTATTTGATAACACGATTTTGGACTTAAAGAGATTTCGAAATATTTAGTTAGATTAATATTGTTACTTGTCCAGTTGTATGCAAAATAGGCATTGTTCGCAGTCATACTAGTGCTTGGTGAACTAATGTAACGTATTCCATCGACATTTATGTTTGCGTTAGTTGTTGTACCTGTTGCTGATTTAAAATATGTATTTCCAGAAGTTATAGAACCATTTAATGGATCTGTAAATATTTGTGCATATCCTTGGTAACCTATCAAAAATAAAAATAATAATAAGGTTTTGTGAAAAAAGATGGTTTTGGAGTAGAATAGTTTCATAGACTCTGTCCTGTTTAGTGTGTTATAAATTTTTATGTTTTTTGAATACAATTTTTTAACAATTTGTACGGAAAAACCGTAATGATTATTTTTTAAAAGACTATAAATTTGTCATTATAATATCTTAAAGAAATTACGAGAGTGTTTTTTGAATAAAATTATTCTCGCGATTTTCGACGTGCAAAATTAATTCATAACATAGTTGATTTCAAGCATTTTAACTATCTGTTTTTCAGTTAAAATTTGAGATTTGTTTTTAGTTTGCAAATAAAGTGTAAGCACTTGATTTTCAATTATTTAAATTATTTTTGAATTTTATTTAATTTAATTTGTAAGAATTTTATTTACAAAAAACATATCCTTTTTAGAGTGGTTTTACATTTTAAGGATAAAATATTTTTAGAAAATCACTTTTTCAGTGACTTCATTTCCATTTTCTAGGATAACTTTAACAATTATAACAGATGAATTTGCTTTAAGTTCTGTTAAACTAATTTCGTTTTTACCAATTTTGTTTTTGCTAAGAATTGTTTTCCAAGCACATCGAATACTTTTACGTCTGTTATATTTTCTGATGAAGATTTGATGTTAAGATATTGGTTAGCATATACAGAAACAGAATCAGAAAACTCAAAAGTATCATTGCTTAAAGTTTGATTAGTGTATCGTAACACAAAGCGTTCCGTAAATTCACCATTAATGCTTGTAAAGTGCTAAGGAGTCGAATTTAAATCATGAGTGATGTTTGCTTGTATGTCTTTTAAGTAAATAGATTGACTTGGATTTGAAAAGAAACCATATATACTTTGAATAGCAATTGTGTAATTTCTGTTAGAAGGTACTTTTATAGCTAATGGGACTAAATCATTTTGATCAAAAGGAACGCTTCTGCCTTGAATTACATTTCTATCATATCCATCTAGTAATGAATAGAAATTGAAAGTGGCTTTTAAATCGGCTTGAGCATCATACATCTGGTCTTTACCATTAGTTGCAACATTCACATAGGCTGCGAGTATTGAATTACTAGCTGATGAAGATATTAAATCAATCCAAAGTCTACCTTCAGGAATATCAATAGTATTAGCGTTTTTTGAAGAGTGTGATTTTCCTAAATTGCATATTTCTCTAGATATTGGCATTGAAATATTTCCATTATTTGGAACTCCAGGTAAAATTGTTTTAGTCCCATATAATTCAACTTCCAAGATTTCCATACTATTATCAGCAAGAGTTGGAATCCATTTGTATAAATTATTGTTAGGGTTTTAGTTGCTACCGACCCAAGTATAGATTCTTAATTTTATATTTCCAGTTATATTTGTTAATGAGGTGATATTTATATTAGTAGTTCAGCTGTGAATTAAGTATCAGATATATGACGACTGTATGTGCTGCTTCTGATTACGACACTTGTAGAGTCTGTGTTGCTTGTATTTTGGTCGTTTGTTTTAAATGAAATGTCTAGTGTATTGAAATTTATTTGATAATAAGAGTTTATGGTTAAAGAAATTTCGAAATATTTATTAAATTAACATAATAATTTTTCTGTTTACAAGCTTTTTAGTGGTTTTTTGAATTATTACTTGATGGATTTACGTGTTTTATTCTATTTTTAGTTATATAAGTATTTGTTTGAGTACTTGTTGTGAACTTAAAATAAGTAGCCTGCCAGGGAAAGTGATAGGAGTTTTTCTCAAAGGGTTTGAAAATACTTGTTCGTATTCTTGAAGTCTTCTAAAATTTAAGAAAAGTAAGATTTTGTAAAAAATAGGCTTTGTGTGGATTTTTTTTACTTATACTTTTTATTTGGTTTAGAAAAATGCGTTATTCTATGTTTTTGAATTACAGTGTTTTGTTTGTAGAAATTTAACAAATTGTACGGAAAAACCGTAAATATTATTTCTTATAATGCTATAATTTAGTCAATGAGTTAAGGGTTAAAATGATTTAAAAAATGTTTTTAATTTTAATGCTTTTTTACACTGTTTAAGGTGTATAAAAGAAATTGTAATTAAGAACTGTAAGCAATTTCAATATTGATTTGTTGGTTGTTTGCTTTTGTATAGTTCTTTGAATTATTGGAAGTTTTATTGAGATGCTATTAATGTAATTATTTAATTTGTATAAAAAAACCACTCTAAAAGAGTGGTCTTTATTAGGGTCTTTGAATAGTATATTTTAGAAAATTACCTTTTTGGTAACTTCGGTTCCGTTATCAAGAATTACTTTAACAATCAATACTGTTGAAGATGATTTAAGTTCTGTTAGAACAATTTCATTTTTACCGATTTTATTTTTGTTTACAAGATTTTTTCCGAGTACATCATATATTTTTACATCTCTAATATTTTCTAATGCAGACTTAATAGTGATGTTTTCATTGGCATAAACAGAAACTGTATTACTATAATCAAATACTTCGTTGGCTAAAGTTTGATTAGTGTATCGTAACACAAAGCGTTCCGTAAATTCACCGTTAGTACTTGTAAAGTGGTAAGGAGCCGAACGTAAATCATGAATGATATTTGCTTGTTTGTCTTCTAAGTAAATAGATTGACTTGGATTTGAAAAGAAACCATCTACACCTTGAATAGCAATCGTGTAATTTCCGTTAGAAGGTACTTTTATAGCTAAAGGGACTAAATCATTTTGATCAAAAGGAACGCTTCTGCCTTGAATTACATTTCTATCATATCCATCTAGTAATGAATAGAAATTGAAAGTGGTTTTTAAATCGGCTTGAGCATCATACATTTGGTCTTTACCATTAGTTGCGCCATTCACATAGGCTACGAGTATTGAATTACTAGCTGAAGAAGATATTAAATCAATCCAAAGTCTACCTTCAGGAATATCACTAGTAGTAGCGTTTGTATTTGTATTTTTATAGAATTGATCGTTTCTGTAAGCGTTACTTCTCATGCTGTTATCGAATACAGCATTTGCTGAAGTTCCAGTACTTGTATGAAGCATTTTGGTAATAAATCCTTGTCCAGCACCAATATAGCCATCAAATCCATTTTGAGTTTGTGCTCCAGAGAGGTTATAGGTTAAATAATCATTTGCATCATAGTTGTATGCGTAATTATTATAAAACGGATCAGGAGCAGTTGAATTAGGGGCAATTCCGTGTGTCCAAATTTTCACAAATCCATCAAGATTAGCAGCGTTAGCTGTTAAGAATGCCTTTGCATTAATAGATGAAGGGTATGGGTTACCAAGTAAATTCCAATTGTCATCATCTTGTGTTGCATTTGTTGAAGAGTAAGGCGAAGGGTATGATGTTCCCAAATTGTATGTTCCTCTAGATATTGGCGTTGAAATATTTCCATTATTTGGAACTCCAGAAAAAGTAGCTGTAAAATTTACTGGAGAATTTAAAGGAGCATTGTTAAGTCCTCTTTCGATATATCCTTTACCAAGTGTCATTGTTTCAGTTCCATTAACCCAATTTCCAAAACCTCCTACACCATTACCAGCAACAGTTGGAATCCATTTGTATAAATTATTGTTGTTAGAATACGTAGAAATATTTGCTGAGTTAAAGTTTGCAACAGGAGAAGACCAGTACACATAGTCTCTGTAGTCTATAAAGGCAGTTCTTTGCATGTTTATATTTCCGCTATTCACAACGTTATTCACTTGAATTAAATTCGCCGAATTCCTTACATTAAATGTTCCGCCTGTTTTCACATCTATAAAATCCGTAACAGTTAAACTATTATTAGATTGTAATTCTAGGTTTCCAGTTGATTTTACTGTTAAATTTAATGCATAAGTATTATTTCCACTACCAGTAATTTGGGTATTACTAGGTATTACAACACAATGAGTAGCATTTGGTACTCCATTTGGAATCCAGTTTGTTGGATCATTCCATAGTTGAGATGATGCTCCAGACCATGTTTTTGTGTTGTTTGTAACATTTATATTTTTTACAACCGAACATCCATTCGATAATGTAGCAGTTGCAGTAAAATTCCATGAAGGTGAACTTAATTGAGTTGCATTTGGTAAAACATAGATAGTAGACAAACTTTGATTTGTATATGGAATTGTACAAGCAATATTAGTATACGCATCAACCCCTCCGCTCCAAGTAAAAGTAGTGTTTAAAGGCTTGATACCATATAGTCTAATGTTGTCAACAGCCCAACCATCATCAAACTGAGCAGTATAAACAAAACGAAACTGTAATTGAGTGTTTGCAGGTAATGCATAATCATTTAAGTTAATAGTTTGTGTTACAAAGTCACCAGCAGTTCCAATATCAGTTGTGTATGAAGCAGCTGTAGGGGTGACTGCAGTAAAAGCCCCTCCATTAATAGATACTTGTATTTCAGCACTATCTCCACTAAAATTTGAATAAAAATGATCAAAAGTAAGTGTTAGACTTGTATATGTTGAAGGATTTACAATAGGAGAAGTTAAAATAGTTACAATATTTGAACCATTATAATCAGATGTTGTTAAAGCAAATTTATTTCCAGTTGTAGCAATAGCCCCTGAGTTTATTGCTGGTTTCCATACAGATGTTCCAGAAGGTTGGTATGGACTAGTTTTTATGCTCCAATCTGAATCTGCACCCGGACTCGTCCAAGTTGTATGTGATATAGCCCAAGACCCTATTCCGCTTTCAAAATCTTGTGTTAATAAATCTTCTTCAGTAGTATCACCAGCAGCATTTATTGATATCGGTGTGTTTTCCCCACAAATAATAGGAGAAGAAGGTGTAACTACAATATTAGTTGTTGTTAATATAGTTGCTTTAACCGGAGTTCTATAAAGTGATTCACAAGTTCCGTTATATGCAGTTACCCAATATGTTGTTGTTGTAGCTATTGAAGGTGTTGTCCAGCTACCAGTTGCAGTTGTTGCTAATAGACTTCCTCCAGTTTTCGCACTATACCATCTAAATCCAGTGGCTCCAGTTGAAGTTACACTTAAATTAACCGTGTTTGGAGAGCCGCAAGCTGATCCGTCTGTCCAGCTAGTAATTTTTTGTGTACAATCTGTAACAACAGAAATTGTGTAATCTTCAGCCTCACCAGAACCTAAAACTGAACAAGGGTCGATTGTTGAATTTTGTCTAGTTCTAATTCTCATTCTATAATTTCCTGGAGTTTGTCCAGAAGGAACAACAATTCCGAATGTTGTTGTTCCTGTTAATGTTGTTGTTCCTGAAGAATAATATAATTCTCCTGGATCAGCAAAGACTCCGTCATTGTTCCAGTCAATGTATGTTCTTATTGCTTGACCAGTGCCTGCTAAATTTAAATTGAAGTTTATACCACCTCCAGGGATTTGTGAAGCAATGGTAATTCCTGAAAAATTCCCATAGCCACTTGCTGAATATCCACCACTAACATTTGAATTGTCTGCCAATGTACCAATTGATGAAACCGAATCGATGTAAGATGTGTTAAGTGTTGAAGAAGGAGTGCAATAACATGGTGCGTTATTAGTTAAAAATGACCAAGTAACTGGCGAACCAGTAGTTATTCCACATGTATTTCTTGGAACAATTTTCCAATAATAATTTGTACTAGCTAATAGAGTACCCATGTTGTATGTTGTTCCTGCTTGATTAGAGCTTACTAGTGGAGGAACCACAGTAGTACCAAAATAAACATCATATCCAGATGCTCCTGCTGCTGCAGTCCAATTTAAGCTAGATATTGCTCCAGATCCTGAATAACAAACATTTGTTGCTGAATTGGCAGGGGTTGGCGTTGATGCTGTTGTATTTATTGTATTGTTTACAACAACTGTGATGCTACCTGCTCCATTACTCCAACATCCTGTTACGTTATTTCTTGATCTTACATAGTATGTGTTTGATGTATTTACAACCCAAGGTGTAGAAGCATTATTTGCTGTTGAAGTTCCAGTTGCTGTTGTTTGCCAATACCAAGTTTCTCCAATTGGAGCACTTCCACTTTGTGTTATTGTTACTCCAGTAGGATTACATTGTGGTGAATTACTAGTTGGATTTGCAGGATTTGCAGGTGCTCCATACACTGTAAATACAGCGACGCTAGTTGCTGTTCCACCTGGAGTTGTAACTTGTACTGTTCCTGTAGTTGCTGTTCCTACAACAGCTACAATTTGTGTGGCTGTGTTTGATGTTATTGAGCTTACAGGTGTACCACCTATTGTGATATTTGACGCATTTAATAAATTAGTTCCATTAATAGTTATGCTACTCCCAGGACACGCTGGCGAGCCAGCTAAACTGGTTATTGTTGGAGCTGATACTCTTCTTAAAGAAAGCAAAATACCTGCATTTCGATCATTTCCACTATATGTAACTGTTCCATTGCCAGTTGCTCCAGCTGTGGCTTTAATTCCCCAAGCTGCACCAACTGAAGCTTCATTTGAAGTGTCGTATAACTCTGTTAGAGTTCCAGGAGATGTAGTTGACCATGGAGCATTGTATGTTCTGTTGTTTCTTCCTCCTACACCTAGCATAACAATACCCGCATTAGCTGTTGTCGTAGTTATTGAATTAGCGGTAACAGTATTGGCTGAGACTGCGTTAAATGTTCCATTTGTATCAAAAGGCGTTGCTGTGTTAATGCCATAAAAAGCTATAATTGCTCCAACGCTATTGTTAGTTGTACCACTTCCATTCGGTACATTAAATGTAAATGAGGTCCCTTCGGTTCCATCAGCAACTCTATATAGAACACTTCCTCTGTGGCCATTATTAACAATGGTAACGCTACTTTGAAGTGTCCATCCTGCAAGAGATGCGTTTGTGCCAGTAAGGGAGTTGTTGTCGTCAGAAGCAATTGAAACAATCATCAAGTCGCCAGCAATTACTCCTGTAGGTTTGTTGATAGTTATTGTATTACTGTTAGTCGAAGTGCCTATTGTAGCGGCTCCTCTTTGTGTAATTTGCCCATAAGAAAAACAAGATAGGGTCAAAAAGAACAGGAAGGACAAAAGGGTCTTCATGTTCAGTACTAGTTTAGGGTAATTCTTTAACATATGCATTTTGAGTTAAGGTTAGAAAAAATGACTACTTTGATTTTAAAATATATAATGGCAAAGCCGTCATCAAATTTGATGCCATATAATTTTAAATGCATATACGTAAAAAATTGGAAAGTAGTTTTTTTCTATTTCGTTAGCTGTTAATTCATTAAATAAAATCCATTTCATTGTAAAAGTAATTTAAGTACCTTTTTAATACAAATTTTGCCTATTAAATTTTGTAGTTTATCGTACAATTTTAATCCTAAAATGTTGTTTTTTTAATGTCTTTATTTGTTAGAAAACTCAGCTAACAGTAAGGTTTTAGTGTTTTTATAAAAATAAAATTGATTTGTCGATTTTATTTTTATAAAAGTAAGTTTTTTCTCAATCTTAAAAGATTTAAGGATTTGATTTAGAACTTTTTTGTAACAAAATGTTGTTCTTATTTTGTTTTTTTTCTTGTAATTTCTAGTGGTGTAGAAGGTTTAAAATCTTTATTTGTATTTTTGTGGTAATGGATTCTATAAATCAAAATATATCATCAATTACTGATAGACAAATTGTTTTGCAGGTAAAGAGAGAAGATTCGTTACATCCCTTTATTTCAGGTAATAAATTCAGAAAACTTAAGTATAATATTGACTTTTTTAAAGAAAGTTTATTTGATACATTGATTACTTTTGGAGGGGCGTATTCTAATCATATAGCTGCTACAGCTTATGCCTGTAAGGAAAATGGTTTGAATTGTGTTGGAGTTATAAGAGGAGATGAGCTTTGGAGAGAAATTAATAATAATCCAACATTATATTTTGCCCAGCAATGTGGGATGAAATTTGAGTTTGTAACAAGAGATCAGTATAGAAAAAAAGATTCGAATGAATTTTTAAATTACTTAAAAAATAAATACGGTAGCTGTTATGTTTTACCAGAAGGAGGAACTAATGATTTAGCTGTAAAAGGTTGTAAAGAAATTCTTAATCAAGGGGATGTAGAGTTTGATTATATATGTTGTGCTGTTGGGACTGGAGGAACTATTTCGGGAATTATAGATTCTTCTAAACCACATCAAAAAGTCATAGGTTTTCCTGCATTAAAAGGAGATTTTTTAAAAGATGAAATTCGTAAGTTTGCAAATAATAAAAATTGGGAATTAATAACTGATTATCATTTTGGAGGTTATGGAAAAGTGACTGAAGAATTAATTGATTTTATAAATAATTTTTATACAAAAACTTCTATTTTTTTAGATCCAATTTATACAGGAAAAATGTTTTTTGGTGTTTTAGATTTGATAAATAGGAATTATTTTCCAAAAAATGGAAAAATACTCTTGATTCATACTGGTGGATTACAAGGGATTGAAGGAATGAATAAATTGCTCGAAAAGAGAAAAATGAATAAAATAATTGTAAATGAATAAAGTAGTCTATATTTTATTTTTGTTGGTAATAATAGGTTGTGGTTCTTCAAAGTCAAAACTGCAATCAAAAAAAACTGTACAAACTACACATAAAAAGAAAGGCGTAACTCCTCCTGCTAAAAAAGTAGTTAATGAGCAGCCTGTTGTCCAAATAGATCAGCCTAAAACACAAAATGAAATTTTAGTTGCAACATCAAACATAAAAGTTACTAAAGAAGTTGTTTTGGCTTACATTAACGATTTTAAAGACGTAGCAAAAGAAGATATGCAAAAATATGGTGTGCCAGCCAGCATAACTTTAGCCCAAGGGATTCTTGAGTCAGGAGCAGGGACAGGAGTTTTATGCAGAACGGCAAACAATCATTTTGGAATAAAATGTCACAAGGAATGGACTGGAGAATATGTTCGTCATGATGATGATGCCGCACAAGAATGCTTTAGAAAATATGAAAAAGCGTATGAATCATATCGTGATCATTCGTTGTTTTTAACCACTAGACCTTGGTATCAGCCATTGTTTAAGTTAGAGAAGCATGATTACAAAGGTTGGGCTAGAGGATTAAAAAAATCAGGATATGCAACAGACCCTAAATATCCTGAAAAGCTCATTGGCTTAATTGAGAGATATAATTTGCATCAATATGATGCAGAAGTTTTAGGGATAGATTTTTTTCCTATTATGAGTTCACCAGTTTCAACTCCGTCAAAGCTCCAATCAGAAATAAAACTAGCATCAATGGATCAAACTCACGTAGTTGAACAAGGAGATACATTATACTCGATTTCAAGAAAATATAATTTATCAGTAGATTCACTAAAAGTAAAAAATAACTTAACTGATAATGCAATTTCTATTGGACAAACACTTATAGTTAAATAATTTTAGGCAAATAATAAACATAATTTCAGCTTCCATTGAAGCTAAATATAAATATCAGGATAAATGATTTATCAAAGAAGTAGTCAGCTATTCGCTGAAGCTGAGAAAGTAATTCCAGGCGGAGTAAATTCGCCAGTAAGAGCATTTAAATACGTAGGAGGAACACCAATATTTGTAAAAAGCGCTAAAGGAGCGTATCTTTTTGATGAAGATAGTAATCGACTTATAGATTATATCAACTCATGGGGGCCAATGATTTTAGGACATGCTTATGAGCCAGTAGTTAATGCAGTTGTCGAAAAAGCCAAGTTAGGAACATCATTTGGAATGCCGACAGAGATAGAAACAAAAATAGCTGAATTAGCAGTTTCTATGGTGCCAAATATTGATAAAATTCGCTTTGTCAATTCAGGTACAGAAGCTTGTATGAGTGCTATTCGTTTGGCGCGTGGATTTACTGGAAGAGATAAAATTATCAAGTTTGCAGGATGTTATCATGGTCATTCGGATTCTTTCTTAATCCAAGCAGGAAGTGGAGCTATAACTTTTGGTTCACCTAATAGTCCCGGAGTAACACAAGGTACAGCAAAAGATACGCTATTGGCTAATTATAATGATATTCAAAATATTAAGGAATTATTAGAAGCCAATAAAAACGAAATTGCTGCAATCATAATAGAACCAGTAGCGGGAAATATGGGTTGTATCCCTCCTAAAGAAGGTTTTTTAGAGTCGTTGCGCGAACTTTGTACAGCAAATGGAACTTTGTTAATTTTTGATGAAGTAATGACTGGTTTCCGTTTGGCAAAAGGAGGAGCACAAGAACTTTATAACATCAAAGCAGATATTGTTTGTTTTGGTAAAGTTATTGGAGGCGGATTACCAGTTGGTGCTTTCGCTGCTCGTAATGAAATTATGAATTATTTAGCGCCTCTTGGACCTGTGTATCAAGCAGGAACATTGTCAGGAAACCCTTTAGCAATGGCTGCAGGGTTAGCGATGTTAACTGAATTAAATCATGATACTGAAATTTTTAAAAGATTAGAACAAAAAACAGCTTATTTAGAAGTTGGAATCAGAAAAGTACTAACATTAAATAATATTGATTTTACTATAAATAGAGTAGGTTCGATGATTTCTGTTCATTTTGATAAAGATGAAGTTTATGATTTTAATACTTCAAAAAATGGAGATAATCAACGTTTCAAAGATTTCTTTCACGGATTAGTAAAAGAAGGAGTTTATATTGCACCTTCTGCTTATGAGACTTGGTTTATTACTGATGCATTGACTTATGAAGATCTTGATTTTACAATCGAAGCAATTGATAGAGTTTCTAAAACATTATCATAAAATAAAAAATCCGCTTTTAAGCGGATTTTTTATTTTATCTTATTAAGAAGTTTAGTTCTTAATCAATTTGTCATATAAACCAGGTTGTTGCATGATTTGTTTGATTTGATTTTCAGAGAAAGTTGCTCTCATTTTCATATCAATATTCTTATAAATCTCATTTTTTTCTCCTTCAGTAATTCCTTCTTTAGCTAAAGCTTCATGTTTAGCAAGAAATAAATTGTTCATGTTCACAAAAAATTGATCATCACCATTAGTATCAATTGCTTTTGATAATTCAAAAACATTTTGTTTAGCCTTTTCAGCAGGAGTTAATTGTCTTTTTTCTTGAGCATTTGCACTCATAGTGAAAGCAAATACAAAAAGTAATATTTGTAATAATTTTTTCATAATTAAATAAATAGATTAGTTTATAGAAATCAAATCTATACATTTTTTTTTAAAATCCAAAAAATTATTCAGTTACAGCTTTTTTCATTTTCTGTTTATGGACTCTTTTCATTCTTTTCATTTTGTCTTGTCTTTTTTCCTGATGTGCTTCCCATTTTTCAAACTGCTTGTCATTCAAAATCTTTTTCATCTTAGCCTTATGTTCAATTTGGGCATCTAGCATCTGGTTTTTCATTTTAAATTTTTCATCAGCAGTCAGCTCCTTTTTTGAATCTTTATTGGCTTTCATTTCCGCAATCTTAGCTTCTCTTTTAGCATTTTGCTCGGCAATGAGTTTGGCCATTTCTTTTTGCTGATTGTCGTTTAAATCCAAATCCATTGTCATTTTCTTCAATTGCAATTGATTGCGTTGTTCTACAGACAATTTTTCTCCTTTCGGTTCTCTTTCTTGTGCTATCCCTGAAAAGGTAAAAGTTACAATTGCCATTGCGGCTAGGGCTAAATTTTTCATGTTGTATTTTTTAAAGTTTAGAGTTTGGACTTTCAAAAAGTAAAAAGGTTTAATTAATGTGAAATTTCTTCTTTATTATGATTCAAGTCATACTTAATCGCTTAAAAATCAATGAAATTTGATGTGTAACTTTTAAAAAATTGATATCATGAAAAAATTATCATTGTTAATACTGGTTTCTGTATTGTTTTTCTCTTGCGGTAAAAAAGAAAAATCAGTTGAAGATACTTCAAACCCAACTAGTGAAGAAGGCTATGTAACCGAAGGAGCAGAATCTGAATCAGCTAATGCTTCAACCTATGATCCTCACCGTGGTGAAGGAAAATTCGATAAAGTTGAATTAGGAGCCTCTCTAGACCAAGCTATGGCTTCTCAAGGAGAAAAAGTGGTAGGGGTAAAATGTGCCTCTTGTCACAAACTTACCGATGAGAAATTGGTCGGTCCAGGTTGGAAAGGTGTTACAGAAAGAAGAAAACCAGAATGGATTATGAACTTTATCACAAATCCTGATCCAATGATTGACAAAGATCCTCAAGTACAAGCTCAGCTAGAAATTTGTTTGGTGCGTATGCCTAACCAAGGGTTAAATGATGATGAAGCTAGAAGTATTCTAGAGTACATGAGAAAAAATGACGGTGTAAAATAAATCAAATCAAATGAAAAATAGTTTTATAAAAATTGCAACCATTGTTGCAATAGGGAGTGCTTTTTTTACTTCTTGTAAACCAAAAGACTCTAGTAGTGCAGCAGAAGGGGATGCCGAAAAGGCATACGTAGCTCCAGGGAAATATGATGAATTCTATAATTTCGTGTCGGGCGGATTTAGCGGTCAGCTAAGTGTGTATGGTTTACCTAGCGGAAGATTGTTTCGCGTAATCCCAGTTTTTTCGGTAGATCCAGAAAAAGGATGGGGATACAGTGAGGAAACCAAGCCTATGTTAAATACTTCACAGGGATTTGTGCCTTGGGATGATTTACATCACACCGAAATGTCTCAAACTGATGGTGAGGTTGATGGACGTTGGGTTTTTGGAAATGCCAATAATACCCCGCGTATTGCCCGAATCGATTTGAAAACGTTTAAAACCGCTGAAATTATCGAGCTTCCTAATAGTGGAGGAAATCACTCTTCTCCTTTTATTACCGAAAATACAGAATATGTAGTAGCAGGAACCCGTTTCAGCGTCCCAGGTGATTATTCGAACGGAGATGTGCCAATTAATACCTATAAAGAAAATTTTAAAGGGCATATCAGTTTTGTAAAAGTCGGTAAAGAAGGACAAATGGATTTAGCATTCCAAATTGTAACGCCTGGAGTTAATTTCGACCTTTCACATGCAGGAAAAGGCAAATCACACGGATGGTTTTTCTTCTCTTGTTATAATACTGAACAGGCAAATACCTTGTTAGAAGTTAATGCTTCTCAAAGAGATAAAGACTTTATCATGGCGGTTAACTGGAAAAAAGCTGAAGAATATCTAAAAGCAGGTAAGGGAAAAAAACAAGTTGTAAAATATGCACACAACACTTGGAACGAAAAAACACACTCGGCTAGTTCAGAAATTAAAAATGAAGTGGTGGTATTAGATGCGGCGGCTTTAAAAGATATTTGTTATATGATTCCGTGTCCAAAATCGCCACATGGTTGTGACGTTGATCCAACAGGTGAATACATTGTTGGTTCTGGAAAATTAGCAGCTTTAATTCCTGTCTTTAGTTTTGATAAAATGATTAATGCTATCGATAAAAAACAATTTGAAGGAGATTACGGTGGAATTAATGTTATTAAATACGAAGCAGCGTTACACGGTGAAGTTCAAAAACCAGGCTTAGGCCCGCTTCATACGGAGTTTGACGGAAAAGGAAATGCATATACGACATTCTTCGTTTCGTCTGAAGTAGTAAAATGGGACATCAAATCTTTAAAAGTGTTAGACAGAGTACCTACCTATTATTCTGTGGGTCACTTGTGTATTCCTGGAGGAGACAGCAAAAAACCATTTGGTAAATATTTAATAGCTTACAACAAAATTACTAAAGATAGATATTTGCCTACTGGACCTGAATTAGCCCAATCTGCTCAGATATTTGATATCAGTGGTGACAAAATGAAAATGATTTTGGATTTTCCAACCATTGGGGAACCTCATTATGCTCAAGCCGCACCAGCCGATTTAATTAGAAATAATGGTCAGTTGAAATTCTACAAAATTGAAGACAACCACCATCCTTTTGCAACCAAAGGAGAAAAAGAAGCAAAAGTGATTCGTAAAGGCAATAGGGTAGATGTGTACATGACATCTGTTCGTTCTCACTTTGCGCCAGACAATATTGAAGGAATTAAATTAGGAGATGAAGTGTATTTCCATGTTACCAATTTAGAACAGGACTGGGATGTACCACACGGATTTGCTATTAAAGGAGCTGACAATGGTGAATTATTAATCATGCCAGGGGAAACCACTACTTTAAAATGGATTCCTAAAAAAGTAGGAATGTACCCAATGTATTGTACTGATTTTTGTAGTGCGCTACATCAAGAAATGCAAGGTTATGTGAGAGTATCTCCAGCAGGAAGTACTGTTCCTATATCATTTAGTGTTGGGACAAATTTTCCTAAACAAACTGCAACCAAATAATTTTTTTAAAGGGAACAATTTTGGTTGTTCCCTTTCTTTTCAAAGCATTTCGATGAAATGAAAAACAGATTTTAGTTTTTGGATTCAAAAGACTAATTAATCAAAAAAATAAGCCCAATGAAAAAAGCATCATTATCCTTACTATCGAAAGGGTTGTTATTGGTTACGGCACTCCTTTTCGCTGCTTCTTTGCTCGTTCCAATGTGGCAGATAGAATTAGAAGCGCCTCAATATCCTGAAGGATTGGTTTTAAAATTGCATGCCAACAAAATTGGTGGCGATGTCGATATTATTAACGGATTGAATCACTATATAGGAATGGCAACCTTGCATACCGAAAACTTTGTAGAGTTTAAGGTATTGCCTTATGTCTTCATTGGATTTGCCTTGATTTCCTTACTTTTAATATTTGTGTCTAAGCCTAAAGCAGTTTTGGGATTTTTAGGTGTGTATTTTTTATTTATCGTCTTGGCTGCCATAGATTTTTACCGATGGAATTATGAATACGGACACAATTTAAATCCTGATGCAGCGATAAAAGTACCAGGAATGGCCTATCAGCCTCCATTAATAGGATACAAACAGCTTTTGAATTTTGCGGCCTATTCTATTCCAGATATTGGAGGATGGATGCTAGCCTTAGCCTTTTTATTATTAGGATTCATAGTATTCAAAGAATTTAAAGCTGGAAAATCAAAACAGCAGAATTAAGCTTAGATTTATCATTAATCATATAAATTGGTATGAAAAAAGTTTTGCTTGCATTAGTAACTATTCTTCTAGGGTCTTGCCATCCTTCAGGTCCTCAACCGTTAAAGTTGAATATTGACAGTTGTGATTTTTGTAAAATGAACATTTCCAGCGGAAAACATGGTGCGGAGATTGTGACCCAAAAAGGAAGAGTTTACAAGTTTGACGATATTGGGTGTATGATTCGCTATGCCAAAGAAAATAATGAAACCAAAATAAAAGACTATTTTGTAAATGATTTTTCAAAAACAAATGAGCTTATTCGGGCGGAACAATCTGTTTTCTTGCAAGGAGGGACTATTCAAAGTCCAATGAATAGCAAAATAATTGCTTTTGCAACATTGGAAGAAGCAAAAACACAAAACAATTCGTTAAAAGCGACTATCGTTTCTTGGAACGATTTAAAAGACTCTTATTAATGCGGCTATTTTTAATACTATTTTTTGCTTTTTGTTTTCAAATGGTCTCTTGTAGAACCATTCATGTTGGAAAAAAACAGGAGATCCAATCGATAAAACAAGGAATTGCCCTTGCCAAAAATAACGATACGCTTTATGTACATCCAGGAATCTATAAAGAAGGAAATATTATTATCGATAAATCAATAGTTTTCTTAGGAATTGGTTATCCTATTTTAGATGGACAAAAAAAATTCGAAGTTCTTTCCGTCAAGGCGAGCAATGTAATGGTTCAAGGATTTAAACTTGTCAATTCAGGTCATGCAGCTCTTGATGATCCTTGTGCTGTAAAAGTTTACAATCAGTCAAACGTGCAGATTATAAATAATAAAGTGCTGGATAATTTTTTCGGAATTTACATTCAAAACGGAAATGATTGCATGGTAAAAGGAAATGTGATCGTATCTAATGGGACGCAGGAACAGCTAATAGGAAACGGAATTCACTGTTGGAAAAGTACTAACCTGAAAATTATCGGGAACAAAATTAAAGGCCATCGGGATGGAATCTATTTTGAGTTTGTGACCAATTCGGTTATCTGGAGGAATAGTTCTACACATAATGTTCGTTATGGTTTGCATTTTATGTTTTCCAATGACGATTCGTATATCACTAATATTTTTGCCCACAACGGGGCAGGAGTTGCGGTAATGTTTACAAAAAATGTCAAAATGTTTAATAATTACTTTCAGGAAAATTGGGGTGATTCTGCTTACGGATTGCTGTTAAAAGAAATTTCGGACAGTTATATTTTTAATAATAAATTTTCACAAAATACTTCCGGAATTTACATGGAAGGAACTACCAGAGTAAAGGTTGAAAAAAATGTTTTTGAAGCCAATGGTTGGGGTATGAAAATTCAGGCAAGTTGTATGGATAATGAAGTGACGGCCAATAATTTTGTTAAAAACACATTCGATATCAGTACCAACGGAAGTTTGGTTTTAAATACGTTCAATTCAAATTATTGGGATAAATATGAAGGTTATGACTTGAATAAAGACGGAATAGGAGATGTGCCTTATCATCCGCTGAGTCTTTTTGCGGTTTTAACCGAAAATACTCCTTCGGCCATGCTTTTGTACCGAAGTTTTATGATAACGCTTTTAGACAAATCAGAAAAAGTACTGCCCAGTATCACGCCTGATAATTTTGAAGACAAAACGCCCTTGATGAAGATAATGCCACTATGATAGAAATTAAGCAATTAAATAAAAAATTCGGGAAACAAGAAGTTTTAAAAGCAATCAATTTAACCTGTAACAAAGGGGAATGTATCGCTTTAATTGGTCCAAACGGATGTGGTAAGACCACTTTAATAAAATCGGTTTTAGGAATGGTGATACCAGACAAAGGAGAGATTTTGTTTGATAGTCAGTCGGTTGCTGGGCAGTTTTTATATCGGGATAAAATTGGTTATATGCCGCAAATAGGGCGCTATCCTGATTATATGACCATTGGACAGATTATCGAAATGATTAAAAAAGTAAGAAACCATGACGCTTCTTTGGATACCGATTTGATTGAACAATTTGGATTGGAGAAAATGTTCGATAAACCCATGCGGACTTTGTCAGGAGGTACTACTCAAAAAGTAAGTGCGGTTTTGGCTTTTTTGTTCAATCCTGATGTGTTGATTTTGGACGAGCCAACAGCAGGACTCGATCCTCTTGCTTCGGAAGTTTTAAAGCAAAAAATTATAAAAGAAAAACAAAAAGGCAAACTGATTTTAATTACCTCGCACTTATTAAGCGAATTGGATGATTTAATCACCGAAATAATTTTTATGCAGGATGGAGAACTCATATTCCATAAAAAAATTGAAGAGTTGAAAGAAGAAACAAAAGAGCATAAAATCTCTAATGCAATAGCTAAAATTTTAAAAACAAACAGTAATGAACAAACTAATTAAAATCATACTTTTTGATATTTTGAAGAATAAAATTGTAGTGACTTATACTTTAATTTTAGCAGTTTTGTCATGGAGTTCTTTTTTGTTGGAAGACAACACCTCAAAAGGAATGTTGACGATTTTGAATGTGATTTTATTCACCATTCCTTTAGTAGCGGTTCTTTTTTCTACGATTTACATTTACAATAGTTTTGAGTTTATTGAACTCATGCTGAGTCAGCCCATTCAACGAAAAAAAATATGGCAGAGTTTGTTCGCTGCTTTATCCCTTTCGCTTGTGGTCGCATTTCTTATAGGTGCTGGTATTCCTCTATTTATCTATTCGTTTGACATGTTGGGATTCATGATGCTCGTCGTAGGATGCTTAGTGACAATCGTTTTTGTGGCTTTAGCTTTTCTGGCGTCTATCATGACAAGGGACAAAGCAAAAGGCATTGGAATCGCCATTATGATATGGTTGTATTTTGCACTGCTTTTTGACGGAATTGTACTCTTTTTATTATTCCAGTTATCCGAATATCCTATTGAAAACATGATGGTTGGTCTTTCTGCGTTGAGTCCCATTGATTTGGCACGGATTCAAATCCTTTTGCACATGGATGCTTCGGCTATGATGGGGTACACAGGAGCTATTTTTAAAGACTTTTTTGGCACGATGATGGGTTTGTTCGTTTCGTTTGCACTTTTGGCCTTATGGGGTATTTTGCCCTTTTTGATTTCTTTGCGAAAATTCAAGACAAAAGATTTGTAATGAAAAAGAAAGAGAGAAATAATTTGTGTTTGCTTTTTGAAAGTAAAAATAAAAAACATGAAAACAGATATTAAAAACCGCAACGATATTATCAAGCTAGTGGATGCTTTTTATAAAAAAGTGAAAATAGATGCGGTTATAGGTTATATTTTTACCGATGTTGCCCATGTAAATTGGGAGGTTCATCTGCCTAAAATGTATGATTTTTGGGAAAATATATTGTTTTACAAAGGTAACTATAACGGGAATCCAATGGTCGTTCATAAAGAACTTCACAAAAAAAGCCCGATGAACACCAAACATTTTCAACATTGGAATAAACTTTTTAATACTACTGTTGATGAGTTGTTCGTAGGGGAAAAAGCCGATTTAATAAAAGAAAGAGCTTTTAACATATCAGTAGCCATGATGCAAAAATCATTAGAAGCATAAAAAAAGCGTGATTAAGTAATTAATCACGCCTTTCCCCTTTTATAGAAAAATAAAATCAACAACTATTATTTTGGTAACAAAACATCGTTTATCACATGAATGATACCATTAGAAGTTTCTATAGATCCAGTAATTTCTGAACCATTTACAAAGGTTTTGTCTCCTTTTTTAGTAATTTTTACTTTGCCGCCAAAAACCATATCAAATTCTTGACCATCTTGCATATAATCTGTTTTTAGCGAACCTACATAAGTATGATAGCCTAAAATGTTTTTCAGATCCTCTTTTTTTTCTGGTTTTAATAAGCCTTCAACGTTACCAGCAGGCAATTTTTCAAAAGCGGCATTGGTTGGTGCAAAAACGGTAAAAGGACCAGCGTTGCTGAGAGCATCCACTAAATCGGCTGCTTTTACTGCTGTTACCAGTGTAGAATGGTCTTTACTTCCAATAGCTGTTTGTACAATATTGGGTGATGAGGTATCGTCAACCACTCCAGACTGACCAGCTGTTTCTGTAATCGTGCTTGAAGAGGAATCGCTAGAGCCTTCTTCATTTTTTTTGCAGTTGGTGGTTACTAATAACAACCCGGATAGTAACACAATGGGAAAAAATCGTTTCATAATGAACATTTTTAAAATACAAGGCTAAAGTATTGCTTTGTAAATCAAAAATTTATGACTTAAATCACAAAAAGGATTTTATTCTTCTTTGATTGAGGAAAATGCAGTTATTCCTATTCCGCTTACCAAAATAATAGCGGCTCCAAAAAGCATTTTGTCAACATACGGAATCAAGGTGTAGCTAAACGAAGCAATCCCTTGCACGGCAAGAATTAATTCGTTGACGATTACCCCAACAGTGAAAATAAGAATGCCCAATTTGATTGCTTTATTATTTCGGATTAATTGTGTAGAATACCCGTAGAACAAAATAGATAAACTAATAATTGCCAATAAAACCAAATGCAAATAAGCGATTACGATAGGTCTAAAACCGAAAGCAAGCTTGCTGACAGAAGGAACGGTAGAGCCTAGTTGCAAAAGTAATTTTACACTCATGGCAAAGCCTATAAAGAGTAAAATATAACGTAAGAAGAAAGGAATTTGATGTAAATCATTTCTTTTATCCTGAATGAAATAATAAACAAATCTAAACCAGGCATAGGTTTGAATAATGGCTCCCGCGATAGTTAAGCTATAAATCCAAATAGGAAGTTCAAGCCACAAGGTTGATAAAAAATAGGTTGGAATACAAGCGATACAAAACAACCAGAATATTTTTACATACTTCTGCTGATTTAGCTTAAAATAATCATGAAAAAGACCTAAGACAATAAATGAGAACCATCCGTTGTATTGAAAATGAAGGTAAAAATAGATGGAGGCCAAATATTGTTTTTCATGAATGTCTTTTGAAGCCATCATGTAAGCCAAATAAAAAGTGCCTAATGAGGATAAAACATTAAAAACCAAACCTGCTTTAAACCAATTTTTGACTATAGTATTGAATTCGACGGTTTTTACATTCTTCCAAAAGACATAAGCAAAAACGTAAGCAACGACTATAGATAAAGTTGAAAAGAGTATGGAAGCAAATGCATAGCCTTGAAAAGTAAAAAAAACTAACATGCCATAGGAGCACAACAAGTTTGAAATAATGATACGCTGGTATGTTTTTGGGTGTTTTAGAAGGTTGTTCTTTTCTAAAAAATAAATCATGAAACACATTAAGGAGTGACTAATCCATCCGGCAAAAGCAAAATGGGAATGGGCGTGTTGCAAATTTTTCTGATTCAAATACGGAAATTCAAACCCTATTTTGTAGCGCATTAATAATCCAAATAACGCTACAATAAGTAGATTTAACAGTGAAAATTTAATCCAGAATTGAATAGATTTTGTCATCAATAATAAATTTTATGGTCTATGATATCAATTATTTTTTCTTCTTTTAGTTTGCTACAAGATCTTATAACTGTTTCTACCCGTAAACCAGTGAAATTGGCAATTTCTTGTCGTGTAAAAGGAATGATTAATTTTTCTGTGCAATTTTTTTCAGACTTTACCGAATTTAAAAAAGACACAATGCGATGTTCCGGTTTCTGATTGACAATGTCTTTTGTAGTATTTGATTTGGATAAAATCCTCAAGCACATGAGTTTTAAAAACTCTTTTTGTAAATAAGGATAATCGTCCAGAATTTTTAAAAACTTATCTTTTGAAAGTTTTAAAATAGTACAATCCTGGATACAAATCGCTGTAGAAGGATATTTACAATCGGTAAACAATGGAGGCTCTCCAAAACTCTGACCAATAGAAAAATACCCCTGGGTGAATTCTTTGCCCTCCTCGTTAGCATTATACATTCGAACAGTTCCTTCAATTACTTGATAGTAAAAAAGAGCACTTTCACTCTCACAAAAAATAACTTCGTTTTTTTTGTATTTTTTGGCTACAGCACCCCAAGTAAATAAGATATCAATATCTATTTGCATTTTTTTAATTTAGTCCTGTTTGTTTGTAGAACCTAATTTAAGGAAAACAAATTTAATTGTTGTGAGTAAAATGTATTTATGATTAAAATCATATTTTTTTGACGTTAATAAAAGATATCTTTGTAGTGTGAAAAAGATACTATTCATAATCGCCTTACTGTTTTTTTTAAAGCCCTTATTTCCGGTTTTAGAATATGCTTTAAATTATGAATATATTTCAAAAGTGCTTTGTGAAAACAAAGACAAACCTGAAATGAAATGTAACGGTAAATGTCATTTGATGAAAGAAATGGCAAAAGCCGCTGAAGATGAAAAACCCATTTCATCAGACAAAAAGACGGTTCACACCGAATCGGAAATTTTATTTTTTCAACCCTTAGTTTCTTATGATTTAGAAAATGAGTATTGGCCAACTTCCAAAGAACCAATTTCTCATTATTCTAATTTATACCATTTCTGTCAACTTACTTCGGTATTTCACCCTCCCACAGTTTAGTTTTTGATTGCGTTTTTGAATCTGTTACAAAAACAGATTGATTTCTTGTTGACATAAGTCAATGAGCTATAATGTAATTGCTTAAACTTTACTAATGAAAAAAATATTCCTTGCCTTAATGGTGTTAGGGCAAATGTCCTATGGACAAAACAAAAAAACAGATTCGTTATGTGTCAAATTGCTGGATGATGTAGTAATTACTTCCAATCGTACTTTGACCCGAAAAACAGAAACTCCGGTCTCTATTACCAAGCTTTCTGAGAAGCAAATTAGCGAAACCAAAGCAGCTGCAGTTTATGAGATTGTGAATAAAACACCTGGAGTTTTAATGACCAATTTAGGAAACGAGCAGCACATGATGGCTATTCGCCAACCCATGACAACCAACTCGTATTATTTGTATTTGGAAGACGGATTGCCTATCCGCCCGATGGGGGTTTTTAACCACAATGCCCTGTTGGAAATCAACCAGTTTAATTTACAAAATATTGAAGTGGTTAAAGGACCGGTTTCTTCTTTATACGGACCCGAAGCAGTGGGTGGTGCCGTGAATTTAATTTCTAAAAAACCTTCTGATAGAAATCAAATCAAGATAGGATATCAAGCAGATCAGTGGGGATATCATCGTTTTCAAACGATGGCTTCGGGAACTGTCGGGAAATTTGGTTTTCATATGGCTGGTTTGACGTCTCTTCAGCGAAATTCATGGATGACTTTTTCCGATTATGATAAAAATAATATTAATGCCCGATTGGATTATACTTTTTCTGCGAATGATAAAATTGTCGCGACAGTTTTTTACGGGAAGTATTATTCGGACATGTCTGGTACTGTAAATGAAAACGATTTTAACAATAGATCTTATAAAAGTCAGACGGATTTCACTTACCGTAAGTCGGATGCGCTTAGAACCAAATTAATGTATGAGCATTGTTGGGGACAAGATAAGGCCACCTCGGTTACTGCTTTTTTGCGTGATAATAAATTGGGTCAAAATCCTTCTTATGCTATTAAATGGAAACCTGGTGAAAGCACTGCTACGGGAGAAATTAATTCGAATAACTTCAAAAGTTACGGCTTACTGGTACAGCACAATCAGAAATTCGATTTTTTAAATACTACTCTTGTAGCAGGCGGTTTGTTTGATCGTTCTCCCATTGATTATTGGGCGTATCAAATTGATTTGAAAGCGAATTTAAATCCTGGGGGACAAACGGTTAATTACTATGAACTACTGGCAGAAAGACCCGATATCAAATTATCGGAATATAATGGGACTATTTATAATTATGCAGGTTTTACCCAAGTGAGTGTGAAGCCTATAGAAAAGCTGGTTGTGACTGTGGGCGGACGATTTGATCAAATGAATATTGATTATAATAATACTTTGGCTAATTCGTCGGGTAAAAAAGATTTCGGTCAATTTACATTTAAAGCAGGTACTAATTATAATCCGTTTAAAACTGCAGGTTTTTATGCTAATTATGCACAAGGTTTCGCGCCGCCAGGAGTAACGTCTATTTTTCGATTAAAACCGGGAACTGGAGGGACAACAGGAGTTCCAGCCGAATTTTATTACAATCTTAAAGAGGCAACGTTTAACAATTATGAAGTGGGTGGATGGTTGTCCTTTTTTGATAGAAAATGGAATTTTGAATATGCTCTATATTACATGGATGGTGAAAATGAACTGTTGAACATCCGTCAGCCAGACAATTCTTTTGATTATCGTTCGGCGGGAAAAACGCGTCACAAAGGAGTTGAATTTGCGGTCAATTATAAACCGTCTCAACAATTTAATCTAAGAGTAGGAGGAACGGCTGCACAACATACTTTTATTGATTTTGAAATCTCCGAAAAGGCTAGCGATCCTGTTAAAAATTTAAACGGAAAAGAAATGCCTTCTGCTCCCAAATGGGTAGGTAATTCAGAAGTGAGTTACTATCCCAAATGGCTTCCTAATTTTAGAATTGCTGCCGAGTGGCAATATGTTTCCAGTTGGTATCAAGATCAGGTAAATATGGTGAAATATGAGGGTTATAATGTTTTTAATGGTAGGGTGGCTTACAAGATAAAAGGAATTGAAGCTTATTTGAATGTGATGAATTTTACCAATAAACTGTATGCCTATAACGTGACTCGAGGAAATACAAGTACTTCGCAACCTACTTACACAGCCGCAGCACCGAGAACTTTCGTTTTTGGGTTACAATATGATTTGACATTATGAGTATGAAAAAAGAAAAATCACTTTTAGAAAAAATAGAAAAAAAGACAAAACAAAGAGTGTATAAATGGCATAGATTCTTCGCCATGATAACGCTTGTGCCAGTTGTTTTATGGTGCTTGTCTGGAATTATGCATCCTTTTATGGCGCATTTTTTTAAACCGGAAATCAAAAAGGAATTTGTAGAGCCTAAAGTTGTCGATTCGGTCAAAGTTACCTTTTCCATTCAGGAGATTTTAAAAGTTAATAAAATAGATACTTTTAAAAATTTCCGATTGGTAGAAATGGATGGAAATTGGTTTTATCAAGTTAAATGGAGCAATGAAAAGATAGATTATTTTGATGCCTCAACCACCAAAAAAATAAATAACGGCGATGTCATCTATGCGCATTGGTTAGCGCGTTATTTTCTAGACGATCATCAAAGTAAAATTGTAAAAACCACTTTGTTGACTCAATTTGATTCACAATACAAATACATAAACCGTTATTTGCCGGTTTATAAAGTAGTATTTGACCGTCCAGACAAAATGCAGGTTTATGTAGAAACGGGTTCAAGTAAACTAGCGACTTTCAATCCGGTATCTAGACAAGCTTTTATTTGGTTTTTTGATACGTTTCACAATTGGTCTTTTTTAGATGCCATTGCTACTAATTCGGTACGGATTGTGATTCTGACGGTTTTGTTAGGAATTATTTTGCTGTCGGCCATTTCGGGATTACTCATTTATGGTTTTTTCTGGAAACAATTTAAAAAAATACAACCGAATCATACAAACAACAAAAGAATAAGTCACCGTAAATATGGCTTGGCTTTTTCAATCTTTTGTATTGGTTTTGCTTTTAGTGGAGTCTATCATTTAACCAAAAAATGGAATCCTGTACCGCTTCAGGAAATGGTCTATCAACCGGATTTAAAAATGGATAAAATTAAATTGTCCAATCAAAATATAGCGGTTGACCAAAAGAAACTCTTAAATATAAGTTTGATTCAATTTCAGGATTCCGTGTATTATCGATGTGAATTGAAGGCCGATGAAACAGAACATGCTCCTTTAGCAGAAGAGAAATGGAAAAAGAAAGTGGCTCCAGTTGCGGATGTTGTGTATATAAATGCTGCAACAAATGTTTTGGACAAAGAGATGGATTTTAAGTATGCCAAATTTTTAGCCAATTATTTTGATGGAGGTAATTCTACTGCTTCATGCTGTGAATCTGATTCATTTTCAGAAGAAAAAAAATGTAGTATCAAAGCAGCTCCATTGCTCGAAACAAAAGTATTGACTGAGTTTGATAATCGGGAATACGGTTTTGTCAATAAACGTTTACCGGTTGTTAAATTAGCGTATGATACTCCTGAAGAAACAACTTATTTTGTAGCGACAGATGCTTCACGAATTGCGGCTGTTGTGAAAAACTCAGATAGAGCAGAAGGGTATAGCTTTGCCTTTTTTCATAAATTTTTGTGGATGGATTGGGCAGGAAAAACCATTAGAGATTTAGTCATGACTTTAGCAGCTATCGGATTGTTTATATCCGCGATATTGGGTATGCGATTGTTATTTAAGAAATAAAAAAAGGAACTCGATAGAGTTCCTTTTTTTATATTATGATTTGAGGGATTGTTAATTCAAAACCACTGTTTTATTATCACCATCCACAACCACTTTTGTTAAGCCATGTTTGCTTAATCCTTTCATGGCTGCATCCCATTTTTTACCACTTAAAGCTGATTTTTCTTTTAGTGTAGCAAGGGATTGATTGTTCTCAGCTTTTAACAAATCGATAATAAATTTTTCATCTTCGGTTAATTCTGGTCCTTTTTTCTCCGGACGCATTTGCGGGAAGAATAATACTTCTTGAATAGAAGCATTGTTGGTTAAAAACATGATTAATCTGTCCATTCCAATTCCTAAACCTGAGGTTGGAGGCATACCATATTCTAAAGCACGTAAGAAATCTTCGTCAATAATTCCGTTAGCTTCGTCATCTCCTTTAGCTGCTAAAGCCATCTGTGCTTCAAAACGTTCTCTTTGATCTATTGGATCATTTAATTCTGAATAAGCATTGGCAATTTCTTTTCCACAAACCATCAATTCAAAACGTTCTGTTAATTCTGGGTTGTCACGGTGTGATTTACACAATGGAGACATTTCTTTTGGATAATCGGTAATGAAGGTTGGCTGGATGAAGTTTCCTTCACATTTCTCACCAAAAATTTCATCAATCAATTTTCCTTTACCCATGGTTTCGTTAACCTCAATTCCCATTGATTTTGCCGCTTCAAATAATTCTGCTTCGGTTTTTCCAGTAATATCAAAACCTGTGAATTGTTTGATAGCGTCAGTCATAGTTACACGAGCATATGGTGCTTTAAAGTCAACTTTGTGTTCTCCAAAAGTAGCTTCAGTAGTACCATTAACCTGTAATGCACAATATTCTAGTAAATTTTCGGTCATAGTCATCATCCAGTTGTAGTCTTTGTAGGCTACATAAATTTCCATAGCGGTAAATTCTGGATTGTGGGTTCTGTCCATTCCTTCGTTACGGAAATTTTTCGAAAATTCGTAAACTCCGTCAAAACCACCTACGATTAATCTTTTTAGATATAATTCGTTCGCGATTCTCATGTACAATGGAATGTCTAAGCTATTATGATGCGTGATAAACGGGCGAGCCGCTGCACCACCTGGAATCGATTGTAAAACCGGAGTTTCTACCTCCATATAACCTGCTTCGTTAAAAAACGTACGCATAGCGGTGAACAATTTGGTTCTCTTCATGAAAACTTCTTTCACCTGAGGATTTACCACTAAATCTACGTAACGCATACGGTAACGTAGCTCTGGATCCACGAAAGCATCAAATACTTTACCTTCTTCATCAGTTTTTGGTAAAGGTAATGGACGTAATGTTTTGCTTAAAAAAGTAAAATTTGATACACGTACACATTTTGCTCCTACTTGAGTAGTGAATAATTCGCCTTCAACACCTATGAAGTCCCCAAGGTCTGTTAGTTTTCTAAAAACCTGATTGTATAATGTTTTGTCATCGCCTGGACAGATAACATCTCTATTTAAGTATAACTGAATTCTTCCTTCACTATCTTGCAATTCGGCAAAACAAGCTTTCCCTTGATCGCGCATACTCATGATACGTCCAGCTACAACCACCTTCTTGCCTTCTTCGAAGTTTTCCTTCGCCTTTTTTGATGTATGGTCAACAGGATATAAGTTGGCAGGATAAGGGTTAATGCCCAGTTCACGCAAAGCGTTCAGCTTGTCTCTTCTAATGATTTCTTGTTCCGAAAGTTGCATAGCAATTATTTTTAAGGGTGCAAAGATAATTTATTTTGCTTCAAGTTCAAAAGTTTAGGTTTAACGTTATGGCTTAATCTTGTGAAATATTTAGATTTTGATTTTTGTGATTTGGGGTGCAGAATGCTTATCTTTGACAAAACTAAATTTACATGAAAAAAATACTCTTATTATTCTCCTTATTAATTGTTTTAACCAGTTGTACTTTTACTGAAGAAATAACTATAAATCCTGATGGAACCGGAAAATACAATCTTGATATGGATGGTTCAAGTATTATGGCTATGATGCCAAAAGATTCTTTGAAGCAAGAAAAGAATATAGATTCTGTGTTTTCATTTAAAGAAATATTTGCTGCTCAAAAAGATAGTATAGCAAAACTTCCCAAAGAAGAACAAGCTAAAATTAAAAGTCTTGAAAAGTTCAATATGCGCATGAAGATGAATTTTGATACAAAACAATTTTTGTTTGCCATGAATACCGATTTTAAATCGGTTGCAGAATTGCAGGAAGTAATGTCAAGTATGTCGGAACTTCAAAAAATGAATAAAGGTCAGGCAAAAGGAAACCCAATGGGGGATATGGGTGGATTTGGTTCCAGTGCGGCAAAAATAAATTATACTTACAACGGTAAAAAGTTTTCTCGTAAAGCGACTGTTGATAAAGAAGCTTTGAGAAAACTAGAAAACGATTCGGCTGCGGCTTCTTATAAAATGATTTATGAATCGTCTAAGTACATAATAAAGTATCATTTCCCTAAACCGGTAAAAAAAGTATCGAATACTTCAGCTATGTTTTCTGAAGATAGAAAAACTGTTACTATTGAATATCCTTTTAATGAATATATAAAAGAACCTGAGAAATTAAATTTAGAGGTTGTTTTTTAATAATAAATAAATTTGCAACCCGAATTGTCTCATTCGTAGTTGTTTTTAGTTGGTATTCGACTAATCTCATTCTTCGATTCGAGTGGAGCTCTTTTAAAATTGTTTACTTCGAGATCTTCAACGAACAATTTTAAAAAGCGGGAACGGAAGGCGGAAAAGTTGCCCAAAATAAAATGAATAAAAAAGTTAAACTTCAAGACTTAGGTCAAAAAGATTATAAAGATACTTGGGACTATCAAGAAGAATTATTTGCTGGGATTGTAAATCAGAAAATTCAAAAAAGAGAAAACCCGTCAGTTGAAACAGATAATTTTTTTCTATTTGTTGAGCATCCTCATGTGTATACATTAGGAAAAAGTGGTGATATGTCTAATTTATTGCTTTCGGAAAAACAATTGGAAGCAAAAGGAGCTACTTTCTACAAAATTAATAGAGGAGGAGATATAACGTATCACGGTCCTGGTCAAATTGTGGGTTATCCAATCTTGGATTTAGAAAATTTCTTTACTGATATTCATAAGTATTTGCGTTTATTAGAAGAGGCTATTATTTTGACTTTAGAAGAATACGGAATAGCATCTGAAAGAAGTGAAGGGGAGACTGGAGTTTGGTTGGGGGTTGGAACGCCTTTTGCACGAAAAATATGTGCGATGGGTGTCCGTGCTTCTCGTTGGGTAACCATGCATGGTTTTGCATTGAATGTAAATGCTGATTTGGGTTATTTTGATAATATTATTCCTTGTGGGATAAAAGGGAAAGCGGTTACATCACTTCATGTTGAATTGGGAAGAGAAGTCGATGAAAAGGAAGTGAAGCAAAAAATAGTAAAACATTTTGTAAGTTTGTTTGAAGCGCAAATGACATAAATTAAAAAGAGGTTCAATTTTGAACCTCTTTTTTTATAATTCTAATTTTAATTGTTCTGGTAATAATCTAAATGACATTCGATGGTATTTAGTTGTACCATATTTTGCGATTGCTTCACGATGGTCTTTTGTGGGATAGCCTTTGTTTTTATTCCAGCCATACATAGGAAACTCTTCGTGAATTTTGTTCATATACTCATCTCGGTATGTTTTTGCTAAAACTGATGCGGCAGCTATACTTAGGTATTTGCTGTCTCCTTTAATAATGCTTTGATTCGGGATTGACTTCAAATGCTCAATTTCTAAGTCGGTGAAATTATATCCAGATGTTGTTTTTATACCTAGTTTGTTAAAAATGGGTCTATTTCCGTCAACAATTATAAATTCAGGTTTAGAATTTAGTTTGATGATGCTTTCTTGCATGGCTTTCATCGAAGCGTTAAGGATGTTTATTTCGTCTATTTCTTTGTTGTGTATGTGTGTATAGGCGAAAGTTAGAGCCTTGTCTTCAATTATGGGTTTTAGTTGGTCTCTAATTTTTTCGGATAGTTGTTTTGAATCGTTAAGTTTTTCAATGTAAAAATCTTCGGGAAGTATTATGGCTGCTGCTGTCACAGGTCCTGCAAGGCAGCCACGACCAGCTTCATCTGTTCCGGCTTCAAAAATAACATCTGAAAAAGAGTTCTTTAACATAAATTTAGTTTTGTCAAAAATATAAATTTAAGCTAAAATAAATATATTATTTCTTACAAAGGATCGAAGTATTTGATGATTTTATTTTATTTCATGGTAAATTTTAACGTAAATAAAATCGTAATATTTCACTGTATTATTTGGTTATTTAAGAAATTATTATGAAGTTTGCGAAATAACTAACTCAAATAAAATTAATATGAGATCAAAGTTCAAATGGATTTTTACGCTATTAATGGCGTTAACAATGCAGTTTTCTTTTGCTCAAGAGAAAACTATTACTGGTACGGTTTCCGATGCTAGCGGTCCGCTTCCAGGGGTGAATGTTGTTGTACAAGGTACAACGCGTGGTGTTCAAACAAATTTTGATGGAAGCTATTCTATCAAAGCAAAAGAAGGAGAAAAATTAGTATACTCATTTATGGGAATGGGTACTGTTACTAAGGTTGTAGGTGCTTCTTCTGTTATGAATGCTACTATGCAAGATGATGCTGCTACACAATTAAAAGAAGTTGTTGTTACTGCTGTAGGTATTAAAAAACGTCAAGACGCGATTACATCAGAGAATCAGGTTGTAAAGGCGAAAGAGATTACTCAGGCGGCTAACCCTAACGTTGTTCAGTCGTTGACAGGTAAGGTTTCTGGATTACAAATTAACACTACTAGTTCTGGAGTTGCAGCTACTACAAAAGTGGTTTTAAGAGGAGCGCGCTCTATTTCAAGTAGTAATGAAGCTTTGGTTGTTATTGATGGTGCGATTTCTAATATTGCAACATTGCAACAAATTGCTCCAGAGTTAATTGATAACGTAAACGTATTAAAAGGAGCTCAAGGTGCTGCTTTATATGGATCTGATGGTGTTAATGGAGTTATTATTGTTAATACTAAAAAAGGAAGTAAAGGAGATAAATTATCTGTTAATGTAAATTCTGCTGTTGATTTTAGTTCAATTGCTTACATGCCTCAATCTCAGTTAAGATACGGTCAAGGTTGGGATGGTACTTTTTCAAGTTTTGAGAATGGGTCTTGGGGTCCGGAGTTTGATGGTTCAATGCAGCCAGTAGGTTTGCCTCAGCCAGATGGTACTTATTTTATGGCGCCTTATTCTCCAATCAAAGATCATATGAAGAATTTCTTTAAAAATGGAACTATTTATCAAAATGGTATTTCATTGTCTGGAGGAGATATCAATTCTGGGTATTTCAATTTTGGAGCTAATAGAACTCAAAATGATTTCGTTGTAGAGGGTGATGAGTTAAAGCAAAACTCTTTCTTGTTTAGAGCTGGAAAAAAAATTGGAAAGTGGTCACTTGAAGGTAATGTTAACTACATTACTCAAGATATTAAACAAGTTGGTCAAGGTACTATTAATGCTTCTTTATATGATGATTTGTTAAATACAGCTTCTAATATTCCTGTTGAATTGTTCTCTGCTGGTATCAATTCAAGTCACTGGAATGTGTACTACTTAAGTCCTTATTGGAGAATTAAAAATCAAAGAGAATTTAGAGAAACTAATAGATTCACTGCTGGTGTAACTTTAGGGTATGAAATCAATAAAAATATTGATGTAAGTTATTTAGCTAATCTTAGGTTAAATAATTTTGCAAACATGAATTATGATAATGGTTTTGTTGATACTTATTCTGCTACTTATGGGGCAAGAGGTAAAGGTTTTGTTTCTCAATATTTTAAAGGAAATCAGTCTGATAGAATTTATTATGGTGATTTATTAGTTAACTTCAATTATAACTTGACTGATAATATTTCTTTAAAAGCCAATCTTGGTAACAATTTACAAGATACTAGACAAGAATTTGTAAACCAAGGGGGGACTAATTTAGAAGTTCCTGGTATTTACAATATGAGTAATGTTTTGAATCCGGCTCAACCATCTACTTTAGATAATAGAACTGTTCAAAAGAGAAAAATAGGTGTTTTTGCTAACATTGATTTAGGTTACAAAGATTATTTATTCTTAAACCTTACAGGTAGAAATGATTGGTCTTCGGTTTTTGCTAAAAATAATAACAGTTATTTTTATCCAAGTGCTGGTGTTTCTTTTGTTCCTACAAAAGCTTTTGGTTTAGAAGATAGTTTCCTTAACTATGCTAAAGTAACGGCTAACTATACTAGAGTTGGAAATGATAATGGTGTTCAGCCATATGATATTAATAAAGTAGTAGCTTTAGGTGATGGTTTCCCATTTGCTAACAACTCTTATGTTTTAGATAGAACTCTTACAAATCCTGGGATTACTCCTGAGTTTGTAACTACAAAAGAAGTATCGGCTAAATTAGGATTCTTAAAAGATAGAATTACTTTAAGTGGTTCGTATTATGTTACTGATACTGATGATTTGATAACTGATGTTTCAACTTCTTCTACTACAGGAGCTTTTTCATTGTTGGATAATGTTGGAAGTATGCAAACAAAAGGTAATGAAATTGAGTTAGGTGTAACTCCTTTTAGAAGTGAAGAACCAAGAGGGTTTACTTGGGACGCTAGATTAAGTTATACGCACTATAAATCAATAATTACAAAAGTTTCTGCAGATGCTAATGCTGTAGAATTAAGAAACGCTGGTATTGTTGGTATTTTTGCTGAAGTTGGCGAAGAATATCCTTTAATTAAAGGTACTTCTTATTTGAGAGATGATTATGGAAGAGTTATTGTTGATGATAATGGTTTGCCAACAATTGATAACAATTTCAAAAAATTAGGTTCTGCTACTCCAGATTATATTTTAGGATTTAACTCGGCTATTTCTTACAAAGGTTTTAGATTATCTACTACTATTGATTACAGAACTGGTCACAAATTCTATTCAAATACTAAGTCTACTATGGCTTTCAATGGTAAGTTAATTGAAACTGCTGAAAACAGAACAGGATTTATTATGCCTAACTCATCTTATGATTATAATGGAGATGGATCGATAGGTGCTGATGAGGCAAATGGTTCAATAGTTACTGCTGCTGGTGGTACGCCAAGTTATATTAACTATGTTAACAATTTCTATACAGGTGCTGCGGAGAATTTTGTTTTAGATGCATCTGCTCTTAAAATTAGAGAATTGTCTTTGGGTTATACTTTAGATCCTAAATTTACAAGCAAATTAGGATTAGAGGCGTTAAGTTTTTCTGTTAATGCTCGTAATTTCTATACTTGGTTACCTAAACAAAATAAAGGATACAATGACCCAGAAACTGCTGAAGGAACAGGAAACCTTACATCAGGTTTAGCGTTCAATAACAGATATCCTAATCAGAAAACTATAGGTTTTGCGTTAAACTTAAAATTCTAAAATGACGATGAAAAATAAATTTTTTAAAATGATGGCTGTGGTGGCAATTTTTACCACAGTTTCATGTGAGAGTTGGTTAGATGTGAACGACAGTCCTAACAGTGTTGTTAGTGAAAAAGTTCCACCAAAATTATTATTAGCAGCAGCTCAAGCTCAAACATATAAGGCTATAAGTGGAGATACTGAAAATAGTTCTGTTGATATTTCTACTTCAAATATGAACCAGTTAGGTAATATTTGGATGGGAACTTGGGCTGGTAACTCAAATAATACAACAGGAGCTAATGCAAATGAATATGGTGTTATTTTAAATGCTACTTTCTATAACAACATTTGGGATTATACTTACATGAATATTGCTAACTTACATAATATAGCAACATATAATAGTAATGATTGGGACAATCATAAAGCAATCGCTATGATTCTTAAGAGTTACTACATGCAGTATATTGTTGACTTGTATGGTGACTGTCCTTATTCTGAAGCTTTTTTAGGAACAGGGAATGCTTATCCAAAATATGATGATGATAAAGCAATTTACAGAGCTTTGGTAGATCAAATTGATGCTGCCATTGCCATGATCGATCCTAATGATAATCCAGTTCTAGATGAGGATATCATGTTTAAGGGTGATATGACTCAATGGAAAAAATTTGGATATACTGTTAAGTTAAGATTGTTAATGAGACAATCAGGTTTAACGGATGCAGATACTCAAAATTATATAGATGATGAGTTAGATCAAATGGAAGCTGATGGTGCTACTTTTTTAACTACTGACGCTACTTTAAACCCTGGATATGATAACAGTGTTCAAGATCACCAGAATCCTTTCTACGCATCATACGGTTATAATATCGCCGGTTCTGCAACTACTTTAAGAAGTTATGTTACTGCTACTAAATTTGCTGCAGACGCTTTAAATGGAGCAGTTACTGGTGTTGTTGATCCAAGAAGAAACAGATTGTTTACATTGTCTGGAGGTCAAGTTGTAGGTATCGTTCAAGGAGAAGATGCTGCATCAGCACCAGATAATCCATCTTTTATAGGTCCTGCAATCGTTCCTACTAATACTGTAGTTGGATCAGCATTAGATAGCTATGTTATTACATTAAGTGAGACTAAATTCTTATTGGCTGAAGCTGCTTATAGATTTCCAGCTCACGCTGCTTTATTCCCTGATGGTGCTCAAACTTATTTTGAAGCTGGTATTACCGCTTCTTTCGATAGATTGGGTGCTGGTTCATCAGCTGGTTACATTGGTGCTATTGATAGTGTTGCTGGGTATGGATGGACTGGAAGTTCTGATAAAGTTCAAGCTATCATGACTCAAAAATGGATTGCTTTAATGCACGTAAATGGTATTGAAAGTTGGATTGATAGAGTACGTACAGGTTTCCCTTCAGTTCCACTACCTTTAACAAATACTACTGGTTTGCCAAAACGTTTAATGTATCCAACTTCTGAATATACGTCTAATTCTGCAAACGTACCTGCTCAAACTGCGGCTAATTGTTTCGCAACAGGACCATTCTGGAAGTCGTAATTTTAACCTTTTAAATTGAAAATTATGAAAAAAATTGTATTATTATTCTTATCAGCACTTGCCTTTGTTGCATGTGATGAAGGGGATTTATTAGAAAATGATAGAGTAGCAGAAGGGCCGAAAATTGTTGGTTTTCAGTCTACACTACAGAATGTTTCTTACTTTGTTGATGAAGGAACTGTTGAGCGCAGTTTTCCTGTGAAATTAGTAGGATATGGGGATGGACAATTGCCAACATCGGATATCAATTTAGAGTATGAGGTTGATCTTGTGAACTCGACTGCTACTGAGGGTACAGAATTTGATTTCCCTTCTAGCAAAACAGTAACTATTCCTGCAGGATCAGATTTTGGTAACTTGAATTTAGACGTTCATACGGGTCAATTAAATCCAACTCAAAAAACTCAATTAATACTTAAGTTAAAACCTGCTTCAGGTGTTGCAGTGAGTGAGAGCCAAAAAACAATTACAATTGTATTTGTTGGGTGTAGTTCACAAATTTTAACTGGGAATTATACTTATACGAGTGTAGGAGGTACAAGTACTAGCTCTGGAACTACTCTTATGTCTGAAATTGAGCCGAATACTTTTTCAGTTGCTTCGGGTCTTTCTGCTGGTGGTACACCACTTTATATGCAGTTTACAGATATTTGTGGTGAGTTAACTCTTGTTGGTTGGGACTATAGCGCAACATACTTAATTGATTGTAGTTCTGTGACTTTTAATCCTACTACTAATAAAGTTATTTTTACAAATTTAGTGGTGCATAACGGATTAAGTGCTACTAGTCCTGCATTGTTTAATTTTGGAACTAGAACTTATACAAAAATATAATCTACTATGAAAAAAACAAATATATTAATGCTTGCTTTATTGGCATCTGCATCTACTTTTTTCTACTCTTGTGATGATGACCAATTAGAGGATAAAAGAAATCCTAAGCCAACATTATCTGTCGACAAAAAATCAGTACTAGCTACAGAAGGTGATGTAATTACTTTTACGGTTACTATTGACAAACCTTTGGCAAAAGATGTTGATTTTAAAATCGAACTAGAAAGTGGAAGTGGAAACTTCCGTGACTTTACTTGTTCAGGTGAAGAAACTACAATTGATGAAGGTGGTTTTGGACAAGGTAAAATTGGCTATAAATTAGTTTTGCCTGCTTTAGAAACATCTGCAACTTTTACAATAACTCCTAATAAAGATTTATTTGTTGAAGGTTCTGAAACTTTAAAGCTTAAGTTAAAATCTTCTGGAAACATGCTAGCGATGGTTTCTCCAGATTCAGAATTTATTGACATAGGAGTTAATGATTTTGTTAGCAACAATGTTGGAGTTGACCTTGTTTGGGGTAAAGTTACTAATTCGCATGGTACAATTTCTGATTTAGAATTTGAGGACGGTGATGGAAATAATGCATCAACACACGATACTGATTTTGATTTATTTATCTTAAACAGTGCAGGTACAGCAATCAACAACACTGGTGCAACTTCAGCTAATCCTGAGTTCACTCAGTTACTTGCTACTGCACCTAATGGGGTTTACTATGTTTATGCTGAATTGTATGACTTTGGTAGTACACCTCCTGTTAAGCCACTTTCTTATGATTTAACTTTCCAGATTTCTAAATATGGAACTTGGGCTACTACAGTTAAAGTTCCTACAACATCTGATGAAAGTTTCGCAGATGTAGTAGCTGTAATTATAAAAACAGGTAACAACTATGTAGTTGAAGATATAGATGGTAATACTCTTGCTTCAGGTAAATACAAAAGTATAGTTGAGAATTTTAAAAAATCAAAAAGAAGTAAATAATCTTTTTAAATTTAGGCCCCGCTTTTTGCGGGGCTTTTTTTTTGTTTAATAGAAATAATAATTTCAAATGTGTATTTTTGCAATTCACTATTGTATATGAAATACTTTTTAATAACATTATTTCTTTTCGTATTTTCTATTAGTTATTCGCAAGATGATGAATTAGTAAAACAAGATTCTACAAAAAGAAAATCACTTCGTGAAGGGCCTAAGGAAGCTCCAAAGGCAAAATATGATCAGTACAAAATCATTTCCTTGTTAAAGGATACAGTCTTTGTCGATACCTCTTTAACAATAAAAAAAGAATACGCTTTTAATTATCTTAGAAGAGATAATTTTGGCTTATTACCTTTTGCCAATGATGGTCATACCTATAATGTTTTAGATTATGGACTTATTTCTTCTTCAAGTCCATTGCCTGGATTTGGTTTTAAAGGAAAACATTTTAATTATTTGGGTGTTAATGATATTAAATATTATTCGGTTGCAACTCCTCTAACTGAATTGTATTTCAAAACAGTTTTGGAACAAGGGCAAAGCTTAGATGCTTTTGTTACTCTAAATACTTCTCCTAATCTTAATTTTTCAATAGCCTATAAAGGATTACGTTCTTTAGGGAAGTACATTAATAATCTTTCTAGTAACGGTAATTTTAGATTTACAACTAGTTATTTCACTAAAAATAGGCGTTATGTTGCCAATTTGCATTATGCAGGGCAAGATTTAATGAACAAAGAAAATGATGGAATTGCAGACATAGATAATTTCGAATCTGGAAATTCTGAATTTACGGATCGTTCAAGATTAGAAGTGAATTTGGCAGATGCTTCAACAATGCTTAAAGGTAAAAGGTACTTTATTGATCATACTTTTAGAATCAATAAAAATGATAATACCAACAACATATTAATAGATCATCAGTTTAGTTACGAAACAAAATATTTTGAATTTAAAATGCCAACTAAAACTGAACGTTTTGGTACAAGTTATGTGAATTCAAATTATAATGATTTAACTAAGAATAATGTAATGTACAATAGGCTTGGTGGTACATTCAGTAATTCACTAGTTGGGAAGTTTAATTTCTTTGTTGAGAATTTCAAGTACAATTACTTTTATGATCGTTACGTGGTTACAGGAAGTCAAATATCAATTCCTAACACAAATAACAATAATCTAAATGCTGTAGGAGGAAAGTATTTTTATAATAAAAATAAAATTAATGGATATGTTTTGTTTTCTAAAGCTATTTCAAAACAGACATTTTCTACTTTAGATATTTCTTTGAAGTATAAATTCAATGAAAAGAATCATTTTTCAGCTCAATATTTGAATTTGAGTAAGGTTCCAGATATGAATTATACTTTGTATCAAAGCGACTTTGTTAATTACAACTGGAAAAATAGTTTCGACAACGAAAAAATAAACACTTTAAAAGTTGATGCTACAACACAATGGGGTTCTGCTCAAGCACAGATATCAACTTTGACTGATCATTTATATTTTAGTGATGATTCTAACACTTCAGGTGTAATTTTGCTTTCGCCAAAACAATATAATGGTACAATTGGTTACTTATCGATTAGAGTAGGAAAGGAATTTAAAGTGGGCAAATTTGCTTTAGACAACACAGTTTTGTATCAACAAGTAAGTCAAGATGATCCTATTTTAAATGTACCAAAAATTACAACTCGTAATAGTTTATATTATTCTGATTTTTTGTTTAAAAAAGCAATGTTTTTGCAAACAGGTTTTACATTCCAATATTTTACAGAATATTATGCAAACGCATACAATCCTTTAATTGCCGAATTTTATACACAAAATACAACTAAAATTGGGGATTATCCTCTCATTGATTTCTTTGTAAATGCACGCGTTCAGCAATGTCGTATTTTCTTAAAAGCTGAGCATTTTAATGCAAGCTTTACAGGACGTGATTATTATGCAGCACCAAACAATCCTTATAAGGATTTTGTTATTCGCTTTGGATTAGTGTGGAATTTCTTTCAATAATTATGGCGTGACCCTGCCTGTGGCACGGTCGGGCTGTTCGCAGTACATGGTACTTGCTGCCATCCCTCACGCAATCATCTAGATTTCAAAAATCAATTACATTTTTTTACCTTTGTAACAACAAAAAACAATTATAATGCAATACGCAAAAAACATATTAGAAACTATTGGAAACACTCCTTTAGTTAAGTTAAATAAAGTTACAGCTGAAGTTGATGCTTTAGTATTGGCTAAAGTTGAAACCTTTAACCCAGGTAATTCAGTAAAAGACAGAATGGCTGTAAAAATGATTGAAGACGCAGAAGCCGATGGAAGATTAAAACCAGGAGGAACCATTATCGAAGGGACATCTGGTAACACCGGAATGGGATTAGCGCTTGGTGCTATTGTAAAAGGGTACAAATTAATTTGTGTAATCTCTGATAAACAATCAAAAGAAAAATGTGATATTCTTAGAGCAGTAGGAGCTAAGGTTGTTGTTTGTCCTACAGACGTTGAACCAACAGATCCTCGTTCGTACTATTCAGTTTCAAAACGATTATCAGAAGAGACTCCAAACTCTTGGTATGTGAATCAGTACGATAATCCAAGTAATGCTATAGCGCATTACGAACAAACAGGTCCAGAAATCTGGGAGCAAACAGAAGGGAAAATTACGCACTTTGTAGTGGGTGTTGGTACTGGAGGAACTATTTCAGGTGTAGCGAAATATTTAAAAGAGAAAAATCCAAACATTAAAATATGGGGAATTGATACGTATGGTTCAGTATTCAAAAAATATCACGAAACTGGAATTTTTGACGAGAATGAAATTTATACCTATATCACAGAAGGTATTGGTGAAGATATTTTACCTAAAAACGTTGATTTCTCATTGATTGATGGATTCACTAAAGTAACTGATAAAGATGCTGCAGTTTATACTCGTAAAATTGCTTTAGAAGAAGGGATTTTTGTTGGAAACTCTGCAGGAGCTGCTGTAAAAGGTTTACTTCAATTGAAAGAACATTTTACAAAAGACGACGTGGTAGTGGTTTTATTCCACGATTCCGGAAGTCGTTACGTAGGAAAAATGTTCAATGACGATTGGATGCGTGAACGAGGATTTTTAGAAGAAGAAGTTACAAAAGCGGAAGATCTTATCAAAGAACATATCGATAAACCATTAGTAACTGTAAGAACAGAAGAGTTGGTATCTCATGCAATCGAAAGAATGCGTAAATATAAAATTTCACAAATTCCAGTTGTAGATGTAAATGGTTTTGTAGGTTCTGTTGATGAATCAGATTTGTTCCAAAGCTATATCACTGATAAAAATGTTGCTGACAAACCAATCAGAGAAGTTATGGGCAATCCATTTCCAGTGGTTTCTTTAGGAACAGCAGTAGAAGAAGTCTCTAAATTAATAAATAAAGACAATCAGGCTGTTTTAGTCGATTTAGGAAAAGGTAAGTTTCATATTATTACAAAACATGATATTATTAATTCGATAAAGTAAAGCTTTAAGATATTTAATTTTAAATCCTACAAAATTTTGTAGGATTTTTTTTATATTTACATTTCGTTATACGCCATGCAAGAAGAATTTTTACACCACATTTGGCAATTCCAAAGACTGGATATTTGCTCTCTCAGGACTACTCAAGGTGATGAACTTCAGATTGTAAAACCTGGTTCGTACTTAAAATCGAGTGGTCCTGATTTTTTTAATGCTCAACTCATTATTGGTAATCAAAAATGGGCAGGAAATATTGAGGTGCATACCAAATCTTCAGATTGGTATTTGCACAATCATCAAGAAGATGACAATTACAATAATGTTATCCTACATGTAGTTTGGGAAAATGATGTTGATGTTTTTAGAAAAGATAATTCAATAATCCCTGTTTTAGAGCTTTCACAGTTTATCTCAAAAGAATTATTGTTCAAGTATAGTAAGCTAAAGCAACAAAAATCATGGATTAGTTGTGAGAATGATATCCAAAACATTTCTGAGTTTGTTTTAAAGAACTGGCAAGAGAGATTGTATTTTGAACGATTAGAGAAAAAGTCAGAAGGAATCCAGCAAATGTTAGAGTTTGCTAAAAACGATTGGGAAGCTGTTTTCTTTTGTTTTCTAGCAAAAAATTTTGGATTGAATATAAATGGCGATGTGTTTTTTCAAATGGCAAAATCAATTCCTTTTGAAATCATTAGAAAAGAAGGTTTTAATTCAGAAAATTTGGAAGCTCTGTTTTATGGTTCGCTAAATATGCTGACTTCAAATCATGAAGACACTTATTGTAAAGATTTATATTTTCATTGGGAATACATAAAACAAAAGTATAATTTAGAAATAGCTATTCATAGACAAGTTGAATTTTTTAAACTCCGCCCTGATAATTTTCCTACCATAAGGTTGGCTCAGTTGGCTAGACTTTATTCTTTGTATCAAAACTTATTTTCAAAAGTAATAGAAGCTTCTACAATTGACGAATTGTATGGTCTGTTTGCTGTTTCGGTTAATAATTATTGGGAATATCATTATCAGTTTGATAAACTAAGTCCAAAGAAAAAAAAGACGCTTTCTAAATCTTTTATTGATCTTATAATAATAAACACAATTGTGCCATTTAAATTTTTATATGATAGAACTCTAGGTAAAGATACTTTTGAAGATTGTATTGAAATTATCGAAGAAATCAAACCAGAAAAAAATGTAGTAATCGAAAAGTTTAAAGCTGTTGGAGTAAAATCTGAAAATGCTTTTCAAACGCAGTCTTTACTGCATTTAAAGAAAGTGTATTGTAATTTAGGAAAATGTTTAAACTGCTCTATAGGAATTGAACTTTTGAAGAATTAGAAAATAATTGTAAGTTTACTTCATAAAAATCAAACAAAGTGTCATTTGTACTTAAACTGAAATATTTTTTTGAAAAGCAAGGGTTTCACATTGCATCTCGACTAGCTGATAGATTAGGAATGCGTGCCAATAGTGTCCGATTGTTTTTTATTTATATTTCTTTCGTTACAGCAGGTTTGTGGTTTGGAGTCTATCTTACATTGGGTTTTATTATTAAACTAAAGGATTTAGTGAGAACCAAAAGAACATCTGTATTCGATTTATAAATGATATGATTTTTAAAAAATTTCTACTTTTTAATAAAGAGCAACGTATTGGTTTAGCTCTTTTAGTTTTTATAATAGTTTTACTTCAAGCTTTTTATTTCTTTATCAGTTTTTCTTCAGTAAAAAATGAGGAAATTACTGAAGAAGAAAAACAATGGCTGGCAATGCAAGTCGAAATTGATTCTCTTAAAAATAATACTGATAAAGATGAAGGCTATAAAATGTATCCGTTTAACCCAAACTTTATAACCGATTTTAAAGGATATAAGTTAGGAATGAGCGTAGCTGAAATTGATCGGTTACTTCAATTTCGTAAAACTGGGAAATTTGTAAACTCCGCCGAAGATTTTCAACAAGTTACCAAAATTTCCGATTCATTATTGGCTAAAATTTCTCCCTATTTTAAATTTCCAGAATGGGTAAAAAATAAAAATAATGCCTATACGACCTATTCAAAACTCAATTATAAACCTTTTGAGAAAACGGTAAAAAAGACCGTTGTACAAGATATTAATATGGCCACAAAAGAAGATTTGATGAAAATTTTCGGAATTGGGGATGCTATTTCTGAGCGAATAATCAAAGAAAGAACTATATTGGGTGGTTTTGTTTCTATGGAACAATTGCAAGGTGTTTGGGGAGTTTCGCCAGAAGTGATTTATGAATTGAATAAAAATTTTAAAATAGGGACAGTGCCTGTCATTGCTAAAATTGACATCAATAACGCTTCCACTAAAGAATTGATGAAATTGCCTTATTTTAGATATCCCTTAGCTCGTGAAATTGTAACGTATCGCAGTATGAATGGCGGGATAAGATCAATTGAGGATTTAACAAAAATTAAGGGCTTTCCTGTTGAAAAAGTTAAAATTATTGCTCTATATTTGGACTTTAAATAAAAAACTAAAAAAGAGTACAATACAACCTTATGAATTCAATTTATTTTACTGAAGATCATCAATTATTTAGAGAGAGTTTTCGCGATTTTTTACAAAAAGAAGTAGCGCCTCACATTGAAAAATGGGAAAAAACAGGTCAGATAGAACGCTTCATTTGGAAGAAATTTGGAGAGATGGGCTTTTTTGGAGTAAATTATCCTGAAGCGTACGGAGGTTCAAATTTGGATTTATTTTATACGGTTATATTTTTAGAAGAATTACAAAAAGTAAAATCTTCTGGTTTTGCAGCTGCAATGTGGGCACATGCTTATTTAGCAATGACACATTTAAATGCAGAAGGTGATGAACGTATTAAACAAGAGTATTTAGCTACTAGTATTGCTGGTGAAAAAATTGGTGCTCTTTGTATAACAGAACCTTTTGGAGGTAGTGATGTGGCAGGAATGAGAACCACAGCTGAAAAGAAAGGTGATAAATACATCCTAAACGGTTCAAAAACTTTTATTACTAATGGTGTTTATGCGGACTACTATGTGGTTGCAGCGAAAACAAATCCAGAGTTGGGTAATAAAGGAATTACAATGTTTTTAGTTGATGCTAATTTAAAAGGTGTTTCAGCTACAAAACTGGATAAATTAGGCTGGAGAGCTTCAGATACTGCAGAGATTGCATTTGATAATGTTGAAATACCTGCTGAAAACTTAATGGGAGAGGAAGGAAAAGGTTTCCCTTATATAATGCAACATTTTGCATTAGAGCGATTGATTATGGCTATCAATGCACATGCTAGAGCTGAATATGCAATAGATTATACTCTTGAATATATGTCACAACGCGAGGCGTTCGGGACAAAAATTAATAAATTCCAAGCGTTACGTCACACTATGGTTGAGCATGCAACTGAGGTTGAGCACTGTAAAGTGTTTAACTATGCTGCTGTAGCAAGATTAAATGCAGGAGAATATGTGGTAAAAGAGGCTACTATGGCCAAATTAAAATCAACTAAAGTGGCAGACCAAGCCATTTATGATTGCTTACAAATGTTAGGAGGTTATGGTTACATGGAAGAATACCCATTGGCACGTTTGTTCCGTGATAGCCGTTTAGGCCCAATTGGTGGAGGAACTTCAGAAATTTTAAAAGAGATTTTATCTAAAATGATAATTGACAATAAAGATTATCAACCAGCAGTTAAGAAATAATAATTTTTTTTATAACACATAATTAGTTTAAAATTAACAAGTTAAAGCCAAGAAAAATCTTAGCTTTTTTGTTTTTACGGTTTTTCCGTAATAAAAGTTAAAATTTAAGTTTTTACGTATTAATTAGTTTTTTTTTTTGTTTTGCAATGATTTCAAAATGGCCATAAGAGATTAAAATAAATAATTTAAAAAATTAATAAAATGAGAAAAATTAATCCAGTTTATTTGGCATCTCTCTTTTTGGTATCTGCTATAATGTTTATTGCATGTGAGAAAGATGAAAATAGCAAAAATGAAAATAAATCTTTGAATGTTAGTAAAATTGGGGATAAACAAACTATTCAAAAATTGCAAAATTATATCGATGCAAAATCGATTGATAATAACGAAAATAAAGTATCAAATGATCAGTATGATTTTGAAAATGCTGAAATTGTATTAAATGAAGAAACTGGTTTAGGGCTGATTGTGGTAAAATCAATTTCTCCAGTATTAAGCGCAGATAGTGAGTCTCTTATGGTTGGTTTTGATGGGGATTTGATTTATGGAGAGCCGTTGCTATTAGAAATTAATAACGAAACTAATAGCTCTTTAGTTAAAGTTTTTGATATTGATAAAGAATTAATATCTACCTTTAGTTTTGATTATCTAAATAATAGTGTTGTTTCTACACCTAATACTGCTTACAGTAGAAATAAGCCGTGCGATCAAGCAACAATGGACTGTATATCAGATGCTTATTCAAATCATGGTTGGACTTCAGTAGGTCTTGGAATGGTTTCTGCGTTTATTCCAGAGACTTTTGGTGTCATGGCTATTGCATGTTACGATAGGGTTTGTAGGTAATTTATAAATAAAGAATCATGAAAAATTTATTGATATTTTATACTATTATTTTATTGCCTTTGCCAGTATTAGCTTGGTTAGCAATAAATGATTTAAGTTTGTACTTTGTCATAGGGGCAATTTTGTATATAATATATAGGAATTTTACAGATGGTTATAGATTGTATCTCTTAGGTTTAATTTCTAAGAATGATATACTTAAATTTAAGCCCATCTTTTTAAGAGCGAAATATTTTCCAAAATTATATTTTGGAAAATAAATAAAAAAGCCAGTTGTTAAACTGGCTTTTTTTATTCTTCAATTACTAAAGCATCAGAAGTTACACCAAGTTCAATTAAATGTCCAGTAATGCTCTTTACGAAATCTTTTGGTCCACATACATAAAAATGTTGCCCAAAATCGGCAATGTTTTCAATTAGAAAGTTACGGTCGATGCGTTTGCCAGTAAATCCAATTACGTGCTCTCTGGTATATACTTTCAAGTAATCGTTTTTTAATAGCTTTTTTAGTTCGGCATCCATGATAACATCGTCAGATGTTTTGTTTGTATAAATGAGCTTATTGCCGTAAAGTTTGTTTTGTTTGTACAAATCTCTAAAAATGGATAAAAAAGGAGTGATGCCAGTTCCTGCAGCTATAAAGATTCCGGGTTTTTTAAATTGAATTCCGCCAAAAGGTTCTTGAATAATTAATTCGGATCCTGCATTGGTTTTGCCAAGCATATTTGTAACTCCATTATGATCTCTATAAATTTTGATCATAAATTCTAAATAACGCTGTTCTCTTAAATTCGTAAATGTAAAAGGACGAGGTTTGTCTTTCCATTCGGGTAGATTAATGCAAACATTGGTGGCCTGTCCGGGGATAAAATCGTAGTTTTCTGGTTTTTCTACAATAAAACATTTTACATCATGAGTGATATAATAAGACTGAAGAATTTTTACAGTGTGGTCTGACATGATTCTTTTTTATGATTTGCTTATACAAATTTAGGTATTTATGTTGTATGAAATATTTTTCTTAATGTGCATTTTTTTCTGCAATAATGAGGTTGTGATTTCGTTAATAAGATAAATAGTAATAAAAAAACAAATGAAATTATTTAAATTGTCCATTTTGATTGTAGGATTTGTATTCATGCTACAATCTTGTAATAATGATTCTGATGTCGATGAAAACCAAAATGAGGTTACACCTTCATTTTCTAGTTACAAAACCATTTCTTCTTCTAACTATACTGATTCTAATAGTTCGTTGCATAATACCTATGAATCGGTTATGACTACTAATATTGTAAATAATAAATTGTCTTCTTCAATGAATGAGGTTTTTGTGAATGGAATAAGTCAAGGAATAACTACTTTCGATTATTTTACGTACAATAATGGATTGGTTATTTCCGATTCAGATGGAGTTAACTCTAAAGATTTTTTTTACAACGCCACAAATGACTTAATTGGTCTTAATTGGAATAGAGTCGGAAATGGAAGTGTTGATGTTATGCATTATAGATATGTGTATGTTTCAACTTCGATAGTTTACTTGGAGAGAATTGATTTGCCATATGATAACCCACAGGCTGTGATATTGAAAAGAAGTATTCTTAAATTTGATGAAAACGATAATGTTGTTGAAGCAGGTGTTGATTTTGATTTAAACGGACAAATGGATTCAGTTAATCAGTTTACATATTTGAATGGTAATATGGTAGCTATTCATAAAGGCAACGGACAGGTTTTAAACTTTCAATTCTCTAATGTTATTGATAATTTATTGTTTTTAAAAGACAATTCTTATGGAAAAAAAATGCATCGATTAATAAATGCAGAATGTTTTTCTGTCGTAGCTAATGATTCCTATTTTTCAAAAAATCTGTTGCAGCAAAATGTTAATGAGGAAGTTTATGAAGTTTTGTCCAATGGTTTTTATAAAAAGAAAACTAAGACAATCACTTTTTCTGATCCTGTTTATACAGCTAATAATACTACAACTACAGAATTCTTTTTTAATTAATTTTTTTAATTCATAATAAAGTTATAAGTTTGCACCCGTAAATGAGAGGAGGTGTCTAAATTATGTTAATTATACCAATTAAAGACGGAGAAAACATCGATAGAGCGTTAAAACGTTACAAAAGAAAATTCGATAAAACTGGAGTTGTAAGACAATTGCGTGCACGTCAGCAATTCACGAAGCCTTCTGTTACAAGAAGAGCGCAAATCCAAAAAGCTCAATATATCCAAGGATTAAGAGATAGTATCGAAAATTAATACGTTAATTTTCTGATAATATAAAATCGTTAGTTGTAGAAGTTTTGTACTTTTATACTAACGATTTTTTTATGCATTCAAATCAACAAAAATTCCTAGATTACCTACTGAAAGAGAAAAATTACTCAAAGCATACGGCACTTGCCTATGGAAACGACTTGAGTTATTTTGAAATATTCCTTAAAGAAAATTATGAGGAAGTTTCTTTAGAGGAAGTTTCGTATACTTTAATTCGTAGTTGGATTGTTTCTATGGTTGATGATGCCATTGAGAATGTTTCTATTAATAGAAAAATAGCTTCCCTAAAAGCATTCTATAAATTCTTACTAAAAACAAAGCAGATTGAATTAAATCCTTTGGCAAAGCACAAGGCTTTAAAAACGCCAAAAAAAATTCAGGTTCCTTTTTCCGAAGAAGAGTTGAACAAAGTGTTGTTCGAGATTAAGTATCAAGATGGTTTTGAAGGGGTTCGTGATAAGCTAATTATTGATTTGTTCTATACAACTGGTATTAGACGTTCGGAATTGATTGGTTTGCAGTTAAGTAATTTGGACTTATCGAATGCGACAATTAAGGTTTTAGGAAAAAGAAACAAGGAGCGTATAATTCCATTGCTTTCACTAATGATTGAGCAAGTTAAAGTGTATTTGGTTGAAAGAAAATCACTAAAACAAATCGTTGATAACAATTATTTATTTTTATTAAACAACGGAAATAAATTGAATGAAACGTTTGTTTATAGGTTAATAAATTGTTACTTTAGTAATGTCTCTGAAAAAGTAAAAAAAAGTCCGCACATGCTTCGACACACTTTTGCGACTCATATGCTTAATCATGGGGCAGATTTAAATTCAATTAAGGAATTGTTGGGACATTCAAGTCTTGCGTCAACCCAAGTTTATACACAGTCAAGTTTAACCGAGTTGAAAAACGTATATAGTAATGCGCATCCAAGAAGCCAAAAATAATTCTTTATAATTGTTTAACTTAAAATTTTAAAATTATGAAGGTAAATGTTCATGCAGTTAACTTTAATGTTGACAAAAAGTTAGTAGATTTCATAGATGTAAGAGTTAACAAATTAGAAAAATACTTTGATAAGATTGTTTCTTCAGATGTTTTTTTAAAAGTGGAAAGGACGAGTGACAAAGAAAATAAAATTGTAGAAGCAAAAATTATCGTTCCAGGGGATGAGTTTATCGTAAAAAAGCAATGTAAATCTTTTGAAGAAGGTGTCGAATTGGCTTCAGAAGCAATGGAAAGATTGTTATTAAAACGTAAAGAAAAGATTAGAGCTCATGTCTAAATAAAATTTTAAGCAAAAAAGTTTTGATTAATAAAAATAATACATACATTTGCAGTCCGTTAGAAATAGCGGACTTTTTTATTGAGTCGCCGGTGTAGCTCAGCTGGCTAGAGCAGCTGATTTGTAATCAGCAGGTCGTGGGTTCGAGTCCCTCCATCGGCTCAATTTTCTCGTTTTGAATTAGTTAAAATTTAAAATGAGTGTTTGAAATACTGTTTTAAGGTTGGGGGAGATACTCAAGCGGCCAACGAGGACGGACTGTAAATCCGTTGGGAAACCTTCGCAGGTTCGAATCCTGCTCTCCCCACTAAGTTTTTGAATTTTTTTTACAAAGTTTGCTTTAGTGAAAATTTAGATTCAAAAACTTTGAGTAAGGCTCTGCCTTACAGGGTTGACAAAGCTTGGCTAGTTAATCCTAAAAGAATTTAGAATGTGAATTTAGGCTTTTCTAAATTCTTGATTTCTAACTTCTGAACTCACAAAAGCCGGTGTAGCTCAGGGGTAGAGTGCTTCCTTGGTAAGGAAGAGGTCACGGGTTCAAATCCCGTCATTGGCTCAAGTATTGAATTTTTTGAACACTAATATATAACTAAGATTAAAAATTAAGTAAAATGGCAAAAGAAAGTTTTAACCGTTCGAAACCACACTTAAATATTGGTACTATCGGACACGTAGATCACGGAAAAACTACTTTGACTGCTGCTATCACTAAAGTATTATCTGATGCAGGTTACTGTCAAGCAAAATCGTTTGATCAAATCGATAACGCTCCTGAGGAGAAAGAAAGAGGTATTACAATTAATACATCTCACGTAGAGTATGAAACAGCTAACCGTCACTACGCTCACGTTGACTGTCCAGGTCACGCGGATTACGTTAAGAACATGGTTACTGGTGCTGCTCAGATGGATGGTGCTATCTTGGTAGTTGCTGCTACAGATGGTCCAATGCCACAAACTCGTGAGCACATCCTTTTAGGACGTCAGGTAGGTATTCCTCGTATCGTTGTATTCATGAATAAAGTGGATATGGTTGACGATGCTGAGTTATTAGAATTAGTAGAGATGGAAATCAGAGATTTATTATCTTTCTATGAATATGATGGAGATAATGGTCCTGTTGTTCAGGGTTCTGCTTTAGGAGGATTAAATAATGATCCAAACTGGGTTCCTAAAATCATCGAATTAATGGAGGCTGTTGATAACTGGATTGAAGAGCCAGTTCGTGACAACGAAAAACCATTCTTGATGCCGGTTGAGGACGTATTCACAATTACAGGTCGTGGTACAGTTGCTACAGGTCGTATCGAAACAGGTGTTGCTAATACTGGAGATCCAGTTGAAATCATCGGTATGGGTGCTGATAAATTAACTTCTACTATTACTGGGGTTGAGATGTTCCGTAAAATCTTAGATAGAGGTGAAGCTGGAGATAACGTAGGTTTGTTATTAAGAGGTATTGACAAAGCTGATATCCGTCGTGGTATGGTTATTTGTAAGCCAGGATCTGTTAAGCCACACGCTAAATTCAAAGCTGAGGTTTATATCTTGAAAAAAGAAGAAGGTGGACGTCATACTCCATTCCATAATAACTACCGTCCACAGTTCTACGTACGTACAACTGACGTAACAGGTACAATTTCTTTACCTGCGGGTGTAGAGATGGTAATGCCAGGTGATAACTTAACTATCGATGTTACTTTATTAAACCCAATTGCATTAAATGTAGGTTTACGTTTCGCTATCCGTGAAGGTGGTAGAACAGTTGGTGCTGGTCAGGTTACTGAAATTGTAGAATAATTTACAATAAATTATATAAATCCAGTGTTGTTGCACGATAACACTGGGTTTTAACAAACGGGCGTAGTTCAAGGGTAGAATAGCGGTCTCCAAAACCGTTGATGGGGGTTCGAATCCCTCCGCCCGTGCAAAAATAAAATAGGATGAATAAAGTTACTAATTATATATCAGAAGCTTTCGAAGAGTTAAAGTCAAATGTAACTTGGCCAGCATGGGAAGAAGTGCAAAAATTAACTATAATTGTTGCGATTTTTTCTGTGATTTTTGCATTAACAACCTGGGGTGTAGATACTCTTTTTGGAAAAGCAATTGCTGGATTTTTTAATTTGATTAAAGGATAATTTTTTGTCATGGCAGAAACTAGTGTGAAAAAGTGGTATGTTGTAAGAGCTGTTAGCGGACAAGAAAATAAAGTTAAAGCTTACATTGAGCAGGAGATTAATCGTGTTGGTATGGCTGATTATATTTCTCAGGTATTAGTGCCTACTGAAAAAGTGGTTACAGTGCGTGATGGAAAAAAAATTAGTAAAGACAAGGTGTACTTTCCTGGTTATGTAATGATTGAAGCTAATTTAACAGGTGAGATTCCTCACATCATCAAATCTATTACAGGGGTAATTGGATTTTTAGGTGAAGTGAAAGGAGGGGATCCTGTGCCTTTGCGTTTGTCTGAAGTGAATAGAATGCTAGGTAAAGTGGATGAATTAGCAGTTACTGTAGATCACGGTGCAATTCCATTTACATTAGGTGAAACAGTAAAAGTAACTGATGGTCCTTTCAATGGTTTCAATGGTACTGTTGAGAAGATTAATGAAGAAAAGCGTAAGCTTGAAGTAATGGTGAAAATTTTCGGAAGAAAAACTCCATTAGAATTAAGCTTTATGCAAGTTGAAAAAGTATAAATTTTTGTTACATAATAACTCACATCAATCGCTTCCAATTGATAGATGTGCTAAATTTTTAAACAATGGCTAAAGAAGTTAGTAAAGTAGTTAAACTACAAGTAAAGGGAGGTGCTGCGAACCCATCGCCACCGGTTGGACCTGCTTTGGGAGCTGCTGGGGTTAATATCATGGAGTTCTGTAAGCAATTCAATGCTAGAACACAAGATAAACCTGGCAAAGTATTACCAGTACAAATTACTGTGTATAAAGACAAATCGTTTGATTTTGTTGTTAAAACTCCACCTGCTGCTATTCAATTATTAGAAGCTGCAAAATTAAAATCAGGATCAGGAGAGCCTAATCGTAAAAAAGTTGCAAGTGTATCTTGGGACCAGATTAAGACTATTGCTGAAGATAAAATGCCTGACTTAAATGCGTTCACAATTGAAAAAGCAATGAGCATGATTGCTGGAACAGCTAGATCTATGGGTATAACTGTAACTGGAGATTCTCCTTTAAATTAAGAGAAAATGGCAAAATTGACAAAAAAGCAAAAAGTTGCAGCTTCAAAAATTGAGAAGAATAAATTATATTCTTTAAAAGATGCTTCTGCATTAATCAAAGAAGTTGCTTCTGCAAAATTTGATGAATCTGTTGATATCGCTGTTAAATTAGGAGTTGACCCTCGTAAAGCGAATCAAATGGTTAGAGGTGTGGTTTCATTACCGCACGGAACAGGTAAAGACATGAGAGTATTAGCATTAGTTACGCCAGATAAAGAGGCTGAGGCTAAAGCTGCTGGTGCTGATCACGTAGGTCTTGATGATTATTTACAAAAAATTAAAGACGGTTGGACAGATGTTGACGTTATCGTTACTATGCCTGCAGTTATGGGTAAATTAGGTCCATTAGGTCGTATTTTAGGACCTCGTGGTTTAATGCCAAACCCTAAAACTGGTACTGTTACTATGGAAATTGGTAAAGCAGTAGAGGAGGTAAAATCTGGAAAGATTGACTTTAAAGTTGATAAAACTGGTATCGTTCACGCTGGAATTGGTAGAATTTCTTTTGATGCTAACAAAATCCAAGAGAACGCGCACGAAATTATACAAACATTAATTAAATTAAAACCAACAGCTGCTAAAGGTACTTATATTAAGTCTATCCACTTATCTAGTACAATGAGTCCAGCAATTGCTTTAGATCCTAAAGCAGTATAATTGGTAGTTAAAAATTTTTGATATGACAAGAGAAGAAAAATCAATCGCTATTGGAGATTTAACTGCACAATTAGCTGGAGCTAATATCATCTACCTTGCTGATATTTCTGGTTTAAATGCAGATACTACTTCAAATTTAAGAAGAGCTTGTTTCAAGGCAGGTATCAAATTAGAAGTTGTTAAAAACACGTTGCTTGAAAAAGCAATGGAAGCTTCTGATAAAGAGTTTGGTGAATTACCAACTACTTTAAAAGGGAACACTTCAATTATGATTGCTGACATTGCAAATGCTCCTGCAAAAATTATTAAAGAATTCCGTAAAAAAGGTGAAAAACCTCTTTTTAAAGGTGCTTACATTAACGAAGAAATTTACATTGGAGACAATTTATTGGAATCGTTAGCGTCGCTTAAATCTAAAGAAGAAGTTATCGGAGAAATCATCGGATTACTTCAATCGCCAGCTCAACGTATTATTTCTGCATTATTAAACAATGCTGAAACCAAAGGTGAAGCTGCTGAATAAATTGCGCACAAATAAATTAATATAATTACAAATCATTTTAAAAGATAGAAAAAATGGCAGATTTGAAACAATTCGCAGAACAATTAGTTAACTTAACAGTTAAAGAAGTTAACGATTTAGCTACAATATTAAAAGACGAGTATGGTATCGAGCCAGCTGCTGCTGCTGTAGTAGTTGCTGCAGGTGGTGGTGAAGCTGCTGCTGCTGAGCAAACTGAGTTCACAGTAGTATTAAAAGATGCTGGTGCTTCTAAATTAGGAGTTGTTAAAGCGGTTAAAGAATTAACTGGTTTAGGTCTTAAAGAAGCTAAAGATTTAGTTGATGCTGCTCCAACAAACGTTAAAGAGGCAGTTTCTAAAGATGAGGCTGAAGGTCTTAAGAAAGCTTTAGAAGAGGCTGGAGCTGTTGTTGAGCTTAAATAAGCTTACATAGTTTAGAATACAGGTTTAGGCTTTTGAGTACTCTACTCAAAGCCTAAACCATTTTTCGTTTAATTAAATTATTAAAATTTTATATTCATATAATTTTTAAAAATCGAAAGTTTTTAAATCAACACGAAGACAAAAATAAAGCTTTACTTCATTTTATTTTTTAGAGATGTGTTGGTTATAAAAAGAAGTAAATTGTCTTATTAATTAATGTGTTTAACACAAAAATTACTTTTTTTTAATCAAAATTTTGTCCATGATGATATTAAATCAGACTGAAAGATTGAATTTTGCCTCTACAAAAAATATTCCTAACTATCCAGATTTCTTGGATGTTCAGGTCAAGTCGTTTAAAGATTTCTTCCAATTGGAAACTAAATCTGACGAAAGAGGTAATGAAGGTTTATACAACACCTTCATGGAAAATTTCCCAATCACCGACACTCGTAATCAATTCGTTTTAGAATTCCTTGATTACTTTGTTGACCCACCTCGTTACACAATCGAAGAATGTATTGATAGAGGTCTTACGTATAGTGTGCCTTTAAAAGCACGTTTAAAATTATACTGTACAGATCCAGAGCACGAAGATTTCGAAACAATTGTGCAAGATGTATACTTAGGTACAATACCATACATGACGCCTAGCGGTACTTTCGTTATCAATGGAGCTGAGCGTGTTGTAGTATCTCAGTTACACCGTTCACCGGGGGTATTCTTTGGACAGTCATTCCACGCAAATGGAACTAAATTATATTCTGCCCGTGTAATTCCTTTCAAAGGTTCATGGATTGAATTTGCTACCGATATCAACAGTGTAATGTATGCTTATATCGATAGAAAGAAAAAGTTACCAGTAACAACACTTTTCCGTGCTATTGGTTTCGAAAGAGATAAAGATATTTTAGAAATCTTTGACTTGGCTGAAGAAATTAAAGTTTCTAAATCAGGTTTAAAGAAATATGTAGGAAGAAAATTAGCGGCACGTGTTTTAAATACGTGGCATGAAGATTTCGTAGATGAGGATACTGGAGAAGTAGTATCTATCGAGCGTAACGAAATCATCTTAGATCGTGATACAATCTTAGATAAAGATAATGTTGAAGAAATTGTAGAATCAAATGTAAAATCAATCTTATTACACAAAGAGGATTTGAATGCAGCTGATTACTCAATCATCCACAATACATTACAAAAAGACCCTACTAACTCTGAAAAAGAAGCAGTAGAACACATTTACCGTCAGTTACGTAATGCTGAACCACCTGATGAAGAGACAGCTCGTGGAATTATCGATAAGTTATTCTTCTCAGATCAACGTTACAACTTAGGTGATGTAGGTCGTTACAGAATGAACAAAAAGTTAGGTCTTGATATTTCTATGGATAAGCAGGTGCTTACTAAAGAGGATATCATTACTATCGTTAAATATTTAATCGAGTTAATTAACTCTAAAGCTGAAATTGATGATATTGACCACTTATCTAACCGTCGTGTTAGAACTGTAGGTGAACAATTATCAGCTCAGTTTGGTGTTGGTTTAGCTCGTATGGCTCGTACTATTCGTGAGCGTATGAACGTTCGTGATAACGAGGTATTTACACCAATTGATTTGATTAATGCTAAGACTTTGTCTTCTGTAATCAACTCATTCTTTGGTACAAACCAGTTATCTCAGTTCATGGATCAAACCAATCCATTAGCAGAGATTACTCACAAACGTCGTTTGTCAGCTTTAGGACCTGGAGGTTTATCTAGAGAAAGAGCAGGATTCGAGGTTCGTGACGTTCACTATACACACTATGGTCGTTTATGTCCTATTGAAACGCCAGAGGGTCCAAACATTGGTCTTATCTCTTCTTTAGGGGTATATGCTAAAGTAAACGGAATGGGATTCATTGAGACTCCTTACCGTAAAGTGACTAACGGTCAAGTTGATTTAGTTTCTGAGCCAATTTACTTAAGTGCAGAAGAGGAAGAAGGAAAAATGATTGCTCAAGCAAACATTGAAATGGATGAAACTGGTAAAATTACTGCTGATAAAGTAATTGCTCGTGAGGAAGGTGACTTCCCAGTTGTTGATCCTACTGTGGTTCACTATACTGATGTTGCACCTAACCAGATTGCTTCTATTTCTGCTTCATTGATTCCTTTCTTAGAGCATGATGATGCGAACCGTGCGTTGATGGGGTCAAACATGATGCGTCAGGCCGTACCATTATTACGTCCTGAGTCTCCAATTGTTGGTACTGGTTTAGAGCGTCAAGTTGCTTCAGATTCTCGTGTATTAATTAATGCAGAAGGAAATGGAGTAGTCGAATATGTTGATGCAAACGAAATCACAATCAAGTATGAAAGAACTGATGCAGAAAGAGCTGTAAGCTTTGACGCTGATGAGAAAACATATCAATTAATCAAATTCCGTAAAACGAATCAAAGTACTTCGATCAACTTAAAACCAATTGTAAGAAAAGGTGATAAAGTTGTTAAAGGACAAGTACTTTGTGAAGGATATGCAACGCAAAACGGAGAGTTAGCTTTAGGTAGAAACCTACAGGTAGCATTCATGCCTTGGAAAGGATACAACTTCGAGGATGCGATTGTAATTTCTGAGAAAGTAGTTCGTGACGATATTTTCACATCAATTCACATAGATGATTATTCATTAGAAGTTCGTGATACTAAATTAGGTAACGAAGAATTAACTAATGATATCCCTAACGTTTCTGAAGAAGCTACTAAAGATTTAGATGAAAACGGTATGATTAGAATTGGTGCCGAGGTTAAACCTGGTGACATTCTAATTGGAAAAATTACACCAAAAGGAGAATCAGATCCTACTCCAGAAGAGAAGTTGTTAAGAGCTATCTTCGGAGATAAAGCAGGTGATGTAAAAGATGCTTCATTAAAAGCTTCTCCATCATTACATGGTGTGGTTTTAGATAAAAAATTATTCTCAAGAGCTGTAAAAGACAAGCGTAAACGTTCACAAGACAAAGACGAATTGGCTGCGCTTGAAATGGAATTCGAAACTAAATTTGTTGAATTAAAAGACAAATTAATCGATAAGTTATTTGTAATCGTTGACGGAAAAACTTCTCAAGGAGTAATGAATGATTTAGGGGAAGAAGTATTGCCAAAAGGTAAGAAATACTCTAAAAAGATGTTACAAGCTGTTGAAGATTTCGCTCACTTGACTAAAGGTCAATGGGTAGCTGATGACGAAACTAATGCTATGGTTAATGATTTAATTCACAACTATAAAATTAAATTAAACGACCTTCAAGGAGCGTTACGTCGTGAGAAATTCACAATCACAGTGGGTGACGAGTTACCATCAGGTATCTTGAAACTAGCCAAAGTTTACATCGCTAAGAAACGTAAATTGAAAGTGGGTGATAAAATGGCGGGACGTCACGGTAACAAAGGTATTGTTGCTCGTATCGTTCGTCAAGAAGATATGCCATTCTTAGAGGATGGAACACCAGTAGATATTGTATTGAATCCACTAGGGGTACCTTCTCGTATGAACATCGGTCAGATTTATGAAACAGTTCTTGGATGGGCAGGTAAAAAATTAGGAAGAAAGTATGCAACGCCAATTTTTGATGGAGCGTCTTTAGACCAAATTAATGCCTTAACTGACGAAGCTGGAGTGCCAAGATTCGGTCACACGTATCTTTATGATGGTGGTACTGGAGAGCGTTTCCACCAACCAGCAACTGTGGGTGTAATTTACATGTTGAAATTAGGACACATGGTTGATGATAAAATGCACGCTCGTTCTATTGGTCCTTACTCGTTAATTACGCAACAACCATTAGGAGGTAAAGCACAATTCGGAGGTCAGCGTTTCGGAGAGATGGAGGTTTGGGCATTAGAGGCTTATGGAGCATCTAGTACGCTACGTGAAATCTTAACAGTGAAATCGGACGACGTAATTGGTAGAGCTAAAACTTACGAAGCAATCGTTAAGGGTGAAACAATGCCAGAGCCAGGATTACCTGAATCATTCAATGTATTAATGCATGAATTGAAAGGTCTTGGTTTAGACATTCGTTTAGAAGAATAAATATATTTTCAGCAATCGGTTCCGATTTTTTCGGAACTAATTGCTTATTAATTCGAGTTTTTAGGATTTAGCCCCGTAAACCGTTCCGATTTTTTATAAACCAAGAGTTTGTAACTAGCACTTCTAAAGAGATTTAGAAGTTTTGAGAAGTAATTCGAGGGAGTTGGCAAGTTGTATTGCCACTATTAAATCAATTTTAATTGCAAATAAATCAATAGTAGAAACTATGATGAATAGAAACAAAGACAAGAATACCATTAAACGATTCGATAAAATTTCGATAGGTTTAGCTTCACCAGAATCCATTTTGGCAGAATCTCGTGGAGAGGTATTAAAACCAGAAACGATCAACTATAGAACGCACAAACCTGAGCGTGATGGTCTTTTCTGTGAAAGAATTTTCGGTCCAGTAAAAGATTTCGAATGTGCTTGTGGTAAATACAAAAGAATCCGCTATAAAGGAATCGTTTGTGATCGTTGTGGGGTTGAAGTTACTGAGAAAAAAGTACGTCGTGACCGTGTAGGACATATCAATTTAGTCGTGCCTATTGCACACATTTGGTATTTCCGTTCGTTACCAAATAAAATTGGTTATATCTTAGGCTTACCGTCTAAAAAGTTAGATATGATCATTTACTACGAGCGTTATGTAGTTATCCAAGCGGGTATTGCAAAAAATGCTGAAGGTGAATCATTGCAAAAATTAGATTTCTTAACAGAAGAAGAATACTTGAACATTCAAGACTCTCTTCCTATGGAAAATCAATATCTAGATGATACAGATCCAAATAAATTCATCGCTAAAATGGGTGCTGAATGTATTATGGACTTATTAGCTCGTGTAGACTTAGATGCATTATCTTATGAATTACGTCACGCAGCAAATAACGAAACATCTAAACAAAGAAAAACTGAAGCATTAAAACGTCTTCAGGTTGTAGAATCTTTCCGTGAGGCTAACTTAAATCGTGAGAACCTTCCAGAGTGGATGATTCTTAAAGTGGTTCCAGTTATCCCGCCAGAATTACGTCCGTTAGTGCCACTTGATGGAGGTCGTTTTGCAACTTCAGATTTAAATGATTTATACCGTCGTGTAATTATCCGTAACAATCGTTTAAAACGATTAATGGAAATTAAAGCACCAGAAGTAATTTTACGTAACGAAAAGCGTATGTTACAGGAATCTGTAGACTCGTTATTCGATAATACAAGAAAAGCTTCTGCGGTTAAAACAGAATCTAACAGACCATTAAAATCATTATCAGATTCATTAAAAGGTAAACAAGGGCGTTTCCGTCAAAACTTATTAGGTAAGCGTGTTGATTATTCAGCTCGTTCGGTAATTGTTGTTGGACCTGAATTGAAAATGTACGAATGTGGTCTTCCAAAAGATATGGCTGCTGAGCTTTATAAACCATTCGTTATTCGTAAGCTAATCGAAAGGGGAATTGTAAAAACAGTTAAGTCAGCTAAGAAAATCATCGATAAAAAAGAGCCTGTAGTTTGGGATATCTTAGAAAATGTAATCAAAGGTCACCCAGTATTACTTAACCGTGCTCCAACTCTTCACAGACTTGGTATTCAGGCATTCCAACCTAAGTTAATTGAAGGAAAAGCAATCCAATTACACCCGTTAACATGTACGGCATTCAACGCCGATTTCGACGGTGACCAGATGGCGGTTCACTTACCATTAGGACCAGAGGCTATTCTTGAAGCTCAATTATTGATGTTAGCATCTCACAATATCTTGAACCCTGCGAATGGTGCACCTATCACGGTTCCATCTCAGGACATGGTTCTTGGATTGTATTATATGACAAAAGAGCGTTTAACAACTCCAGAACTTAAGATTTTAGGTGAAGGTTTAACATTCTATTCTGCTGAAGAAGTACATATTGCTTTGAACGAAGGTAGATTAGAATTGAATGCTCGTGTTAAAATTAGAGCAAAAGACTTCAATGAAAATGGAGAATTAGTATATAAAATAATCCAAACTACTGCTGGTCGTGTATTATTCAACGAAGTAGTGCCTGAAGCAGCTGGTTACATCAATGAGGTATTAACAAAAAAATCGCTTCGTGATATCATTGGAAAAATCCTTGCAGTAACAGATGTTCCTACAACGGCAGCTTTCCTTGATAACATGAAAGATATGGGATATAAGTTCGCTTTCAAAGGTGGATTGTCATTCTCATTAGGTGATATTAAAATTCCAGATCAAAAACAATCATTAATTGCTGAGGCTAGAGAGCAAGTAGAGGTTATCTCTATGAACTATAACATGGGTCTTATCACTAATAATGAGCGTTACAATCAGGTTATTGATATTTGGACTTCTGCAAATGCTCAATTAACAGAGTTAGCAATGAAAAATATCCGTGAGGATCAACAAGGTTTCAACTCGGTATATATGATGCTTGATTCTGGAGCCCGTGGATCTAAAGAACAGATTCGTCAGTTAACCGGTATGCGTGGTTTGATGGCTAAACCTAAAAAATCAACTGCTGGTGGTGGTGAAATTATCGAAAACCCGATCTTATCGAACTTTAAAGAAGGTCTTTCGATTTTAGAATACTTCATTTCTACGCACGGTGCTCGTAAGGGTCTTGCGGATACGGCATTAAAAACGGCGGATGCGGGTTATTTAACTCGTCGTTTACATGATGTTGCTCAAGATGTTATCGTTAATCAAGTGGATTGTGGTACATTAAGAGGTGTTGAAGTTACAGCTTTAAAGAAAAACGAAGAAATCGTAGAATCTTTAGGAGAAAGAATTTTAGGACGTGTTGCATTACAAGATGTTATTAATCCTTTAACTTCTGATGTAATTGTAGCTGCTGGTGAGCAAATCACTGAGGCTATCGTTAGAGAAATCGAAGCTTCTCCACTTGAAAGAGTTGAAGTGCGTTCTCCACTTACTTGTGAGGCAGAAAAAGGTATCTGTGCTAAATGTTACGGACGTAACCTTGCAACAGGTAAAATGACTCAAAAAGGTGAAGCGGTTGGAGTAATTGCAGCACAGTCAATTGGTGAACCTGGTACACAGTTAACACTTCGTACGTTCCACGTTGGAGGGGTTGCTGGAGGTCTTTCTGAAGAGTCTAGTATCATCGCTAAATTCCCTGGACGTTTAGAAATCGAAGATTTAAAAACAGTTAAAGGTGAAGATAACGAAGGTAATATTGTAGATATCGTTATTTCTCGTTCAACAGAATTAAAATTAGTTGATGAGAAAACAGGAATCTTATTAAGTACACACAATATCCCTTACGGTTCTAGTATTTTTGTTGCTGATGGTCAATCAGTAGGAAAAGGAGATGTAATCTGTAAATGGGATCCTTATAATGGAGTTATTATTTCTGAATTTACTGGAAAAGTAGCTTATGAAGATTTAGAGCAAGGACAATCGTTCATGGTTGAAATCGATGAGCAAACAGGATTCCAAGAAAAAGTAATCTCTGAAGGAAGAAACAAAAAATTAATTCCTACTTTATTAATTTATGGTAAAGATGGTGAATTAATCCGTTCATACAACTTACCAGTAGGTGCACACCTTATGGTAGAAGATGGAGAGAAAATTAAAGCTGGTAAAATTTTAGTAAAAATCCCACGTCGTTCTTCTAAAGCAGGCGATATCACGGGAGGTTTACCAAGAATTACTGAGTTATTAGAAGCTCGTAATCCATCTAACCCAGCTGTTGTTTCTGAAATTGACGGTGTAGTTTCTTTCGGTAAAATTAAGAGAGGTAACCGTGAAATCGTTATCGAGTCTAAATTTGGTGAAATCAAGAAATATTTGGTGAAGTTATCAAACCAAATCTTAGTTCAGGAGAATGACTTCGTAAGAGCGGGTATGCCACTTTCTGATGGAGCTATTACTCCAGAAGACATCTTAAGAATTCAAGGGCCAGCGGCTGTTCAACAGTACTTAGTAAATGAAATTCAAGAGGTTTACCGTTTACAAGGGGTAAAAATTAATGATAAACACTTCGAGGTAGTTATTCGTCAAATGATGCGTAAAGTACAAGTACAGGATCCAGGAGATACTTTATTCCTTGAAGAGCAATTAATTCATACTAAAGACTTTATTTCTGAAAATGATAAGTTATACGGAATGAAAGTAATTGAAGACGCGGGTGATTCAGTTAACCTTAAACCAGGTCAAATTGTAACTGCACGTGATCTACGTGATGAAAACTCATTATTAAAACGTGAGGATAAAAACTTAGTAGTAGCTCGTGATGTAATTACTGCTACAGCGACTCCAATACTTCAAGGTATTACTAGAGCGTCGTTACAAACTAAGTCATTCATTTCTGCGGCATCGTTCCAAGAAACAACTAAAGTATTAAACGAAGCTGCCGTAGCAGGTAAAGTTGATAAATTAGAAGGTCTTAAAGAAAATGTAATTGTTGGTCACAGAATCCCTGCTGGTACAGGTATGAGAGACTACGATAATACAATTGTAGGTTCTAAAGAAGAGTATGATGAATTAATGATTACTAAAGAAGAATATAATTATTAATAATTAATTTTTCTGACTATATTTATAAATCCTAACAGTGTATACTGTTAGGATTTTTTTAATCAATTATTGTCACCTCGAGCGCAGTCGAGAGGTTTTATAAAATAGAAAACATGAGCAATCAAAACCCACAACAAGAAGGACAAATAAATATCGAATTAGATGAAGCAACTGCAGATGGAATCTATTCTAATCTTGCTATCATCAATCATTCTAATACCGAATTTGTTATAGATTATATTAATATTATGCCTGGTGTTCCTAAGGCAAAAGTAAAATCAAGAATTATTTTAACACCACAACATGCCAAACGTTTAGTCAAAGCTTTGGCTGAAAATATAAATCGTTTTGAAAGCGCCCATGGTGAAATCAAAGAAATAGAACAATCTCCAATTCCATTGAATTTTGGGCCAACTGGACAGGCATAATTACTTAAAAAGTAGTAGTGTAATGAATAAAAAAAGCGACCATTTTTGGTCGCTTTTTGTTTTTTATATGTATACTGAACTTGTCGAAGCCTATTCAAACTCCGATGTAAAGAACAGCTTCACACTTGGATATTTGCTTTGCGTCATTTGAATTGAAAAATCAGAATCTGCTAAGAAAACAAGTTGTCCATATTTATCTTTAGCCAAAAACTTTTGCTTAATACGTTTAAATTCAGCAAATTCTTCGTTTTTAGGATCTTCCGGTTTTACCCAGCAAGCTTTGTAAGCAGGGAAATTTTCATAAGTACATTTAGCTCCGTACTCATGTTCTAAACGATACTGAATTACTTCATATTGAAGTGCTCCTACAGTTCCAATTACTTTACGATTATTCATCTCTAATGTAAATAGCTGAGCAACACCCTCATCCATTAACTGATCAACTCCTTTTTCTAATTGTTTCGCTTTTAAAGGATCTGCATTGTTAATATAACGGAAATGTTCTGGAGAGAAACTTGGAATTCCTTTAAAACTCATCTGCTCACCTTCAGTCAAAGTATCTCCAATCTTGAAGTTTCCTGTATCGTGTAAGCCTACAATATCACCAGGGTAAGAAATGTCAACAATTTCTTTCTTCTCTGCAAAAAAGGCATTAGGGCTCGAGAATTTTAAATTCTTTCCGTGACGTACATGAAGGTAAGGCTTGTTTCTTTCAAATGTTCCAGAAACAATTTTCACGAAAGCCAGTCGATCACGATGTTTAGGATCCATATTTGCATGAATTTTAAATACAAATCCAGAGAATTTATTTTCATCTGGCTTTACTTCTCGTGTGTCTGAATCTTTAGGTCGGGGAGAAGGTGCAATTTCAATAAAGCAATCTAATAACTCCCTAACCCCAAAGTTATTTAATGCAGAGCCGAAGAAAACTGGTTGCAAATCACCTTTTAAATAGGCTTCTCTGTCAAAAGAGGGATATACTTCAGAAATTAGCTCTAATTCTTCTCTTAATTTGTTTGCTGGTTTTTCACCAATAATCTTTTCTAGTTCAGTATTGTTAACATCTTCAAAAGCAATAGTTTCTTCTATGTTTTTACGACTATCTCCTTCAAAAAGGTTGATATTTTTCTCCCAAATATTATATATACCTTGAAAGTCATATCCCATTCCTATAGGGAAACTCAATGGAGTAACATGCAATCCAAGCTTTTTTTCAACTTCATCCATTAAGTCAAAGGCATCTTTACCTTCACGGTCTAATTTGTTGATGAAAACGATGATAGGAATATGACGCATACGACAAACTTCCACTAGTTTTTCAGTTTGCTCTTCAACACCTTTAGCGACGTCAACAACTACAATTACGCTGTCAACAGCCGTTAATGTTCTAAAAGTATCTTCTGCGAAATCCTTGTGACCAGGTGTATCAAGAATATTTATTTTTTTGTCTTTATAATTAAAAGCCAATACCGAAGTAGCAACCGATATACCTCTTTGACGCTCAATTTCCATAAAATCGGAAGTCGCACCTTTCTTGATTTTATTACTTTTCACTGCACCAGCTTCTTGTATAGCACCTCCAAATAAAAGTAATTTCTCAGTTAAAGTAGTTTTACCTGCATCGGGATGCGATATAATACCGAAAGTTCTTCTGCGTTGTATTTCTTTAATAAAACTCATTTTTAAATTTTTTTTGCAAAGATACACTTATATTGAAAGTATACACTTTTTTTGAATTTTTGTATAAGTTATTGATTTTTAGTTGATTAAATTATTTCATTTTTGTAGCTAAAAGCTTAATAAATTTTTATTAAAACTGCATTTCATCGATTTTTTCTAGCATTTCATCAATAAAATAGGGGTTACGGTTTTTCCGTAATTCCATTTTCTACTATATTTGCTTAATAATTTACTTAATTCCCGCTTATGGTAAAAAACTACTCTTTAAAAATTAATTTAGAAAAGGTATTCTCTTTTCATCTTACTCACATTTTAAAATACAATTAAACTCCTGTTTAATTAATTATCATTTAGTGATAGTTAATTAAAGTTGAATACTTTGTTATGTTTCAATAAATCGGCTACAACCCATTCATATATAACAAGTTATTATAATAGTTTTTTGTAGTACTCTTTCAATGGAATTTTTTAGGCATTGATTAGAGTAGTATGAAATGCTACAGCATTAAGTTTTGCCTCTCTTTAAAAACAGAGGTATTAAAACATGCATGAGTTTTTTTAGGATAATTGATAAAAAAAAAGTTTAAAAATGAAAATAAACCACAACTTACTTATTAATCTAAAACCTAATCTTTCAAGTACTAAAACAATACTTGAATGTTTTTTGTTTTTTGTATTGACTATTACTTCTTTTTGCGCAGGAGCCCAAAATAAAGAATTCTATAAAGAAATTTCTTTTGATGAAAAGATAAACTTTGGAAATGTTGACTCTTCAACAAAATGGACAATAAGTAATTCCGAAGCAAAAGTTTTTGCGTCTTTGAGCGGAAAACAAATTAATGATTATGTGTTCAGCCAAACTGGAGAATATGAAATTCAGTTTCAGGAAACAAAAAAACACTCTGACGAATGTAGTCATCCAGCATTTGCAGATAAAATGATCATAAAAGTGAATTCAGTAAAGATGATTTTTAATTTTTCACAAATTGCATTTTCGGATAAAATCCACAGAGGGAGGAATTATGAAGATTTAATAATTTCTGTACCGGTTACAATCTCTATTAAAGATAATACTATAGAGAAACTTTCAGCACCTGGCTTATTAATTGCTGGAATTGGTGTTTCTATGACTGCCAAACCAATCAATGAAAACATTGAAATAAAAAATGGTGTTCAAATACTAAAATATAAAGTTTCTGGTCTTGTGAATACAGAATCTTATCTCATGTTTGATTTTATAGATTTTAATGGACAAGTTCAAACGTATAATCTTCCACAGATAATAAACTAATAAAGTTAGTTATGATAAAAAATTACTTAGCGGCTACAAAAAAAATAGACTTTAAACACTTTTTGTGTGTGTTGTTAATTACATTGTCATTTAGCAATAAATCTAATTCTCAATGTGCGACTCCACCAGTAGGATGTCCTACTACAGATTTGACCAATTTTGGTGTAGATTCTAATAACAATGCTTCAACAATCGAATACGATAACTATATCTCAAGTTTTCACTCAACTGTTGTAAGAACTGCTAATGGTACTCTTCAAACATGGGGTGAAGACATGGGGAATGATGGTTTGGTAGATCTTTTATCTCCAATAACGATTAATGCAACTAATTATCCTGCTTTAGGGAGTGCTATTCCTCTAAAAGCGATGCTTGGAAGTAATTCTGCTAATAATGTACAAGGAATACTTTTAGCAACAGATGGATTGTATGCTTGGTCAAAAGAAGGGATAGTTTTGGACGCATCAATTACATCAAGTTCTACCTTTCAAAAGTTAACAATTAATGGCAACACAAACGGACTACCTACTGGGGTAACTCCTGCTGATGTTAAAATGATGTTTGCTACTTATCAGACATTAGCAATTACAACTTGTAGTGGTGATGTCTGGGTAATTTCTCAAACAGCTAATGTTAGAGGTAATGGTGCTACGGGTAATGCTACAACATGGTATCAGGTAACGACTTCTGCTACTGGAAATCCTTTTCTGACAAATATTGTTGCTTGTAGAGGTAATCATAATGGATTAATGGCTTTAAAGTCCGATGGTACTGTCTATGTTTGGGGTAATAATGTATTGTTAGGTAATAATACAGCAATTATTGCTGCTCAAACGAGAGCAGCTCAGATGACTTTGCCAGCAGGAATAACTCCCAAAATGATTGGCTCTTCAGGTAATAATACAGCGAGGTCTTATTATGTTCTTGCAACAGATGGGAATCTATATGGAGTTGGGTCAAACGCGACACGTCAATTAGGAGATTGGACAACAACTGATAGATTAGCTTGGGTACAACCAAGATATACTTCTGCCGCTGGTCCAGTCATGAATAATATTAAATGGTTCAGCCAACAGGAGCATGACAGTCAATATGCTTCAGTGAATGTGATTAATGCCAGCAAAAATATTTATGCTTTTGGAAATAACGATACTTCTTTAATTGGAGCGACAGCAAATCCTTCAAATCCAGTTGTGCCAAATGGATTAACTACTGCAGATATTATTCTTACTGTTGAGACTGGTGGACATACTTCAATGGTGGTCAGAAATTGTGATCCCAATTTCGGATACGCAGGACATAGAATTAGAGGTAGTATGGGAGATGGATCTGGAACTACTACTACAGAAGCAAGTTATAACTTCTCAACTGCTCCAGTACAAATTTGTGGTGCAGAATCGATTCCTATTATACAGCCTATTTATGCTGGAAACGGACCATCATCTGGTTATTGTGCTGGTTCTTCTGTTTTATTAGAGCCTTCTCCTGCAGGTGGGACCTTAATCGTATTAAGTGGACCAGGATTTTTAATAGGTAATACTCTTAACTTTACAGGTCTTGGAACTGTTGTTGTTCAGTATACATTACCAACAGCTTGTGGTGGTTCTTCTGTAGTTACAAGAAATTTTGTTACCGAATATTGTTCAGAAGATCTTCAGGTAGTCAAAACAGTAAACAATCCAACTCCAAGTGTGGGCAGTAATGTAACTTTTACCATTATTGCGACCAATAACGGTCCTAATAATACTTATGGTGTATCTGTTAATGATGTACTGCCAGCAGGTTACACTTTTGTGAGTGCAACGCCATCAACAGGAACATGGAGCGCACCAAACTGGACTATCGGTAACTTCGCTAATGGAGCCAATGCTACCTTAACGATAGTGGCTACGGTAAACGCATCAGGCCCTTATGCTAATACAGCGACAATTAGTGGTCTTGAACCTGATTCGAATAGTGCAAATAATACTTCTACTGTTACACCAATTGTTCAAACGAATTTGGCGGTAACTAAAACAGTGAGCAACCCAACACCGAATGTAGGCAGCAACGTGACCTTTACCATTACGGCAAGTAATGCAGGACCGAGCAATGCAACAGGAGTAACGGTAAACGATGTACTGCCAGCAGGTTATACTTTTGTGAGTGCAACACCATCGACAGGAACATGGAGCGCACCAAACTGGACTATCGGTAACTTAGCCAATGGAGCCAATGCTACCTTAACGATAGTGGCTACAGTAAATGCATCAGGCCCTTATGCCAATACAGCGACAATTACAGGAAGCGAAACAGACCCAACCCCTGGAAACAATACATCAACATCGACTCCAGTACCAGTTGCGCAGACGAACTTAGCGGTAACTAAAACAGTGAGCAACCCAACACCGAATGTAGGCAGCAACGTGACCTTTACCATTACGGCAAGTAATGCAGGACCGAGCAATGCAACAGGAGTAACGGTAAACGATGTACTGCCAGCAGGTTACACTTTTGTGAGTGCAACGCCATCAACAGGAACATGGAGCGCACCAAACTGGACTATCGGTAACTTCGCTAATGGAGCCAATGCTACCTTAACGATAGTGGCTACGGTAAACGCATCAGGCCCTTATGCTAATACAGCGACAATTAGTGGTCTTGAACCTGATTCGAATAGTGCAAATAATACTTCTACTGTTACACCAATTGTTCAAACGAATTTGGCGGTAACTAAAACAGTGAGCAACCCAACACCGAATGTAGGCAGCAACGTGACCTTTACCATTACGGCAAGTAATGCAGGACCGAGCAATGCAACAGGAGTAACGGTAAACGATGTACTGCCAGCAGGTTATACTTTTGTGAGTGCAACACCATCGACAGGAACATGGAGCGCACCAAACTGGACTATCGGTAACTTAGCCAATGGAGCCAATGCTACCTTAACGATAGTGGCTACAGTAAATGCATCAGGCCCTTATGCCAATACAGCGACAATTACAGGAAGCGAAACAGACCCAACCCCTGGAAACAATACATCAACATCGACTCCAGTACCAGTTGCGCAGACGAACTTAGCGGTAACTAAAACAGTGAGCAACCCAACACCGAATGTAGGCAGCAACGTGACCTTTACCATTACGGCAAGTAATGCAGGACCGAGCAATGCAACAGGAGTAACGGTAAACGATGTACTGCCAGCAGGTTATACTTTTGTGAGTGCAACACCATCGACAGGAACATGGAGTGCACCAAACTGGACTATCGGTAACTTAGCCAATGGAGCCAATGCTACCTTAACGATAGTGGCTACAGTAAATGCATCAGGCCCTTATGCCAATACAGCGACAATTACAGGAAGCGAGACAGATCCAACTCCTGGAAACAATACATCAACATCGACTCCAGTACCAGTTGCGCAGACGAACTTAGCGGTAACTAAAACAGTGAGCAACCCAACACCGAATGTAGGCAGCAACGTGACCTTTACCATTACGGCAAGTAATGCAGGTCCGAGCAATGCAACAGGAGTAACGGTAAACGATGTACTGCCAGCAGGTTATACTTTTGTGAGTGCAACACCATCGACAGGAACATGGAGTGCACCAAACTGGACTATCGGTAACTTAGCCAATGGAGCCAATGCTACCTTAACGATAGTGGCTACAGTAAATGCATCAGGCCCTTATGCCAATACAGCGACAATTACAGGAAGCGAAACAGACCCAACCCCTGGAAACAATACATCAACATCGACTCCAGTACCAGTTGCGCAGACGAACTTAGCGGTAACTAAAACAGTGAGCAACCCAACACCGAATGTAGGCAGCAACGTGACCTTTACCATTACGGCAAGTAATGCAGGTCCGAGCAATGCAACAGGAGTAACGGTAAACGATGTACTGCCAGCAGGTTATACTTTTGTGAGTGCAACACCATCGACAGGAACATGGAGCGCACCAAACTGGACTATCGGTAACTTAGCCAATGGAGCCAATGCTACCTTAACGATAGTGGCTACAGTAAATGCATCAGGCCCTTATGCCAATACAGCGACAATTACAGGAAGCGAAACAGACCCAACCCCTGGAAACAATACATCAACATCGACTCCAGTACCAGTTGCGCAGACGAACTTAGCGGTAACTAAAACAGTGAGCAACCCAACACCGAATGTAGGCAGCAACGTGACCTTTACCATTACGGCAAGTAATGCAGGACCGAGCAATGCAACAGGAGTAACGGTAAACGATGTACTGCCAGCAGGTTATACTTTTGTGAGTGCAACACCATCGACAGGAACATGGAGTGCACCAAACTGGACTATCGGTAACTTAGCCAATGGAGCCAATGCTACCTTAACGATAGTGGCTACAGTAAATGCATCAGGCCCTTATGCCAATACAGCGACAATTACAGGAAGCGAGACAGATCCAACTCCTGGAAACAATACATCAACATCGACTCCAGTACCAGTTGCGCAGACGAACTTAGCGGTAACTAAAACAGTGAGCAACCCAACACCGAATGTAGGCAGCAACGTGACCTTTACCATTACGGCAAGTAATGCAGGTCCGAGCAATGCAACAGGAGTAACGGTAAACGATGTACTGCCAGCAGGTTATACTTTTGTGAGTGCAACACCATCGACAGGAACATGGAGTGCACCAAACTGGACTATCGGTAACTTAGCCAATGGAGCCAATGCTACCTTAACGATAGTGGCTACAGTAAATGCATCAGGCCCTTATGCCAATACAGCGACAATTACAGGAAGCGAAACAGACCCAACCCCTGGAAACAATACATCAACATCGACTCCAGTACCAGTTGCGCAGACGAATTTGGCGGTAACTAAAACGGTGAGTAATCCAACACCGAATGTAGGCAGCAACGTGACCTTTACCATTACGGCAAGTAATGCAGGTCCGAGTAATGCAACAGGAGTCACGGTAAACGATGTTCTACCGGCAGGTTATACTTTTGTGAGTGCAACGCCATCGACAGGAACATGGAGTGCACCAAACTGGACTATCGGTAACTTAGCCAATGGAGCCAATGCTACCTTAACGATAGTGGCTACAGTAAATGCTTCGGGTCCATATGCCAATACAGCGACAATTACAGGAAGCGAGACCGATCCAACCCCTGGAAACAATACATCAACATCAACTCCAGTACCAGTTGCGCAGACGAATTTGGCGGTAACTAAAACGGTGAGTAATCCAACACCGAATGTAGGCAGCAACGTGACCTTTACCATTACAGCAAGTAATGCAGGTCCGAGCAATGCAACAGGAGTCACGGTAAACGATGTTCTACCGGCAGGTTATACTTTTGTGAGTGCAACACCATCGACAGGAACATGGAGTGCACCAAACTGGACTATCGGTAACTTAGCCAATGGAGCCAATGCTACCTTAACGATAGTGGCTACAGTAAATGCTTCGGGTCCATATGCCAATACAGCGACAATTACAGGAAGCGAGACCGATCCAACCCCTGGAAACAATACATCAACATCAACTCCAGTACCAGTTGCGCAGACGAATTTGGCGGTAACTAAAACGGTGAGTAATCCAACACCGAATGTAGGCAGCAACGTGACCTTTACCATTACGGCAAGTAATGCAGGTCCGAGTAATGCAACAGGAGTCACGGTAAACGATGTTCTACCGGCAGGTTATACTTTTGTGAGTGCAACGCCATCGACAGGAACATGGAGTGCACCAAACTGGACTATCGGTAACTTAGCCAATGGAGCCAATGCTACCTTAACGATAGTGGCTACAGTAAATGCTTCGGGTCCATATGCCAATACAGCGACAATTACAGGAAGCGAGACCGATCCAACCCCTGGAAACAATACATCAACATCAACTCCAGTACCAGTTGCGCAGACGAATTTGGCGGTAACTAAAACGGTGAGTAATCCAACACCGAATGTAGGCAGCAACGTAACCTTTACCATTACGGCAAGTAATGCAGGTCCGAGTAATGCAACAGGAGTCACGGTAAACGATGTTCTACCGGCAGGTTATACTTTTGTGAGTGCAACGCCATCGACAGGAACATGGAGTGCACCAAACTGGACTATCGGTAACTTAGCCAATGGAGCCAATGCTACCTTAACGATAGTGGCTACAGTAAATGCTTCGGGTCCATATGCCAATACAGCGACAATTACAGGAAGCGAGACCGATCCAACCCCTGGAAACAATACATCAACATCAACTCCAGTACCAGTTGCGCAGACGAATTTGGCGGTAACTAAAACAGTGAGCAACCCAACACCGAATGTAGGCAGCAACGTAACCTTTACCATTACGGCAAGTAATGCAGGTCCGAGCAATGCAACAGGAGTCACGGTAAACGATGTTCTACCGGCAGGTTACACTTTTGTGAGTGCAACACCATCGACAGGAACATGGAGTGCACCAAACTGGACTATCGGTAACTTAGCCAATGGAGCCAATGCTACCTTAACGATAGTGGCTACAGTAAATGCTTCGGGTCCATATGCCAATACAGCGACAATTACAGGAAGCGAGACCGATCCAACCCCTGGAAACAATACATCAACATCAACTCCAGTACCAGTTGCGCAGACGAATTTGGCGGTAACTAAAACGGTGAGTAATCCAACACCGAATGTAGGCAGCAACGTGACCTTTACCATTACGGCAAGTAATGCAGGTCCGAGTAATGCAACAGGAGTCACGGTAAACGATGTTCTACCGGCAGGTTATACTTTTGTGAGTGCAACGCCATCGACAGGAACATGGAGTGCACCAAACTGGACTATCGGTAACTTAGCCAATGGAGCCAATGCTACCTTAACGATAGTGGCTACAGTAAATGCTTCGGGTCCATATGCCAATACAGCGACAATTACAGGAAGCGAGACCGATCCAACCCCTGGAAACAATACATCAACATCAACTCCAGTACCAGTTGCGCAGACGAATTTGGCGGTAACTAAAACAGTGAGCAACCCAACACCGAATGTAGGCAGCAACGTAACCTTTACCATTACGGCAAGTAATGCAGGTCCGAGCAATGCAACAGGAGTCACGGTAAACGATGTTCTACCGGCAGGTTACACTTTTGTGAGTGCAACACCATCGACAGGAACATGGAGTGCACCAAACTGGACTATCGGTAACTTAGCCAATGGAGCCAATGCTACCTTAACGATAGTGGCTACAGTAAATGCTTCGGGTCCATATGCCAATACAGCGACAATTACAGGAAGCGAGACCGATCCAACCCCTGGAAACAATACATCAACATCAACTCCAGTACCAGTTGCGCAGACGAATTTGGCGGTAACTAAAACGGTGAGTAATCCAACACCGAATGTAGGCAGCAACGTGACCTTTACCATTACGGCAAGTAATGCAGGTCCGAGTAATGCAACAGGAGTCACGGTAAACGATGTTCTACCGGCAGGTTATACTTTTGTGAGTGCAACGCCATCGACAGGAACATGGAGTGCGCCAAACTGGACTATCGGTAACTTAGTCAATGGAGCTAATGCTACCTTAACGATAGTGGCTACAGTAAATGCTTCGGGTCCATATGCCAATACAGCAACAATTACAGGAAGCGAGACAGATCCAACCCCTGGAAACAATACATCAACATCAACTCCAGTACCAGTTGCGCAGACGAATTTGGCGGTAACTAAAACGGTGAGTAATCCAACACCGAATGTAGGCAGCAACGTGACCTTTACCATTACAGCAAGTAATGCAGGTCCGAGTAATGCAACAGGAGTCACGGTAAACGATGTTCTACCGGCAGGTTATACTTTTGTGAGTGCAACGCCATCGACAGGAACATGGAGTGCGCCAAACTGGACTATCGGTAACTTAGTCAATGGAGCCAATGCTACCTTAACGATAGTGGCTACAGTAAATGCTTCGGGTCCATATGCCAATACAGCAACAATTACAGGAAGCGAGACAGATCCAACCCCTGGAAACAATACATCAACATCAACTCCAGTACCAGTTGCGCAGACGAATTTGGCGGTAACTAAAACGGTGAGTAATCCAACACCGAATGTAGGCAGCAACGTGACCTTTACCATTACGGCAAGTAATGCAGGTCCGAGTAATGCAACAGGAGTCACGGTAAACGATGTTCTACCGGCAGGTTATACTTTTGTGAGTGCAACGCCATCGACAGGAACATGGAGTGCGCCAAACTGGACTATCGGTAACTTAGTCAATGGAGCCAATGCTACCTTAACGATAGTGGCTACAGTAAATGCTTCGGGTCCATATGCCAATACAGCAACAATTACAGGAAGCGAGACCGATCCAACCCCTGGAAACAATACATCAACATCAACTCCAGTACCAGTTGCGCAGACGAATTTGGCGGTAACTAAAACGGTGAGTAATCCAACACCGAATGTAGGCAGCAACGTGACCTTTACCATTACAGCAAGTAATGCAGGTCCGAGCAATGCAACAGGAGTCACGGTAAACGATGTTCTACCGGCAGGTTACACTTTTGTGAGTGCAACACCATCGACAGGAACATGGAGTGCACCAAACTGGACTATCGGTAACTTAGCCAATGGAGCCAATGCTACCTTAACGATAGTGGCTACAGTAAATGCTTCGGGTCCATATGCCAATACAGCGACAATTACAGGAAGCGAGACAGATCCAACCCCTGGAAACAATACATCAACGGCTACAACTTCACCTGTAAGTATTATCGATGCAGTAACAGAGACGTACGGACCAATCAACAGTACTACAGGCGGGACAACGCCAACAGTAGTAACCAACGATACTTTAAATGGTACACCAGTTGTTATTGGAACAAACCCAGGTCAAGTAACTCTTACAGGCGTTAGCGTTCCAACAGGATTGACACTAAACCCTAATGGTACAGTAACAGTAGCATCAAATACGCCAGCAGGTTCATACAATGTGGAATATACAATCTGTGAGGTGACCAACCCATCAAACTGTGATACGGTAATTAGTGTTGTAACAGTTGCCGCTTCGGTAATCGATGCAGTGACAGAGACGTACGGACCAATCAACAGTACTACAGGCGGGACAACGCCAACAGTAGTAACCAACGATACTTTAAATGGTACACCAGTTGTTATTGGAACAAACCCAGGTCAAGTAACTCTTACAGGCGTTAGCGTTCCAACAGGATTGACACTAAACCCTAATGGTACAGTAACAGTAGCACCAAATACTCCAGCAGGTTCATACAATGTAGAATATACAATTTGTGAGGTGACCAACCCATCAAACTGTGATACGGTAATTAGTGTTGTAACAGTAGCCGCTTCGGTAATCGATGCAGTGACAGAGACGTACGGACCAATCAACGGTACTACAGGTGGAACAACGCCAACAGTAGTAACCAACGATACTTTAAATGGTACTCCGGTTCTCATTGGAACAAACCCTGGACAAGTAACTCTTACAGGCGTTAGCGTTCCAACAGGATTGACACTAAACCCTAATGGTACAGTAACAGTAGCACCAAATACTCCAGCAGGTTCATACAATGTAGAATATACAATTTGTGAGGTGACCAACCCATCAAACTGTGATACAGTGATCAGTGTGGTTACAGTTGCCGCTTCGGTAATCGATGCAGTAACAGAGACGTACGGACCAATCAACGGTACTACAGGCGGAACAACGCCAACAGTAGTAACCAACGATACTTTAAACGGTACTCCGGTTGTCATTGGAACAAACCCAGGTCAAGTAACTCTTACAGGCGTTAGCGTTCCAACAGGATTGACACTAAACCCTAATGGTACAGTAACAGTAGCACCAAATACTCCAGCAGGTTCATACAATGTAGAATATACAATTTGTGAGGTGACCAACCCATCAAACTGTGATACGGTAATTAGTGTTGTAACAGTAGCCGCTTCGGTAATCGATGCAGTGACAGAGACGTACGGACCAATCAACAGTACTACAGGCGGGACAACGCCAACAGTAGTAACCAACGATACTTTAAATGGTACACCAGTTGTTATTGGAACAAACCCAGGTCAAGTAACTCTTACAGGCGTTAGCGTTCCAACAGGATTGACACTAAACCCTAATGGTACAGTAACAGTAGCACCAAATACTCCAGCAGGTTCATACAATGTAGAATATACAATTTGTGAGGTGACCAACCCATCAAACTGTGATACGGTAATTAGTGTTGTAACAGTAGCCGCTTCGGTAATCGATGCAAACGATGATTCGCATACAATGGAATCAGGATCAAATGGCGGAACTGCTGTTATTGATGTATTTGCGAATGATACATTAAATGGAAGTTCTACAGGATTGAATCAAGTTACATTGACTATTGATCTTCCAGATCCTACGGGTCATATTGTGTTGAATCCTGATGGTACAGTTAATGTACATCTAGGAACACCAGCAGGAACATACCAAATAACTTATACAATTTGTGAGAAGTTAAATCCAGGAAATTGTTCGACAGCTGTTGTCACAGTTATTGTTAATACTATTGAAGAGATAGATATTTACACGCATATGACTCCAAATGATGATGGAAATAATGATGTATTTTATATTGATGGGATAACCAAATATCCTAATAATACTGTTGAAATTTATAACAGATGGGGTGTTTTAGTTTATCAAGCTAAAAAGTATAATAATACAGATGTGTCTTTTGATGGAAAATCAAGAGGGAGAACAACAATAAATAGAGATGATAATTTGCCTGAAGGGACATATTATTATATTGTTAGGTATACAAAAGACAATGGAGAAACAAAAGAAAAAGCAGGATATTTATATATAAATAGATAATTTTTGATATTTCAAGAATTTAAAAAAAATGATTATGAAATTAAGATTAATTATATTAGGATTATTACTGAGTAGTTTTTTTGTTAGTGCACAACAAGAAGCTCAGTATACGCAGTATATGTATAATACTGCAAACATTAATCCTGCTTATGCTGGTTCAAGAGGTTCTTTAAGCGCTTTAATAATGCATAGAACACAATGGGTTGGATTGGAAGGTGCTCCAGTAACTAATGTTGCAACTATAAGTTCACCTTTAGGGATTTCACAAAGATTTGGATTAGGTGTGAGTTTTGTAAATGATAAATTAGGGCCATCTGACAATAATGTTATTTCTGTTGATTTAAGCTATTATGTTCCTACATCTGAAAATTTCAAATTAGCTTTTGGTGTTAAGGGAACGGCTGATATGTTTAATGTCGATTTTAATAAAGTTAAATTGTTTAACCCAAATGATAACTTAAATAGAGAAAATATTGATAATAGATTCTCTGCTAATGTTGGAGCTGGTTTATATTGGTATTCTGATAAGACTTATCTAGGAGTTTCAGTGCCATATATTTTGGAGAATAATTATTATGACAATGATATTCAATATGTTGCTAGTGAAAAAATGCATTTTCATGTGTTGGCAGGTCATGTTTTTAACTTAAGTAAAGAACTTAAATTTAAACCTTCAGTTTTAACTAAAGTGGTTCAGGGCTCTCCTTTACAAGTGGATTTATCAGCTAACTTTCTATTCTTCGATAAACTTACACTTGGAGCAGCATATCGATGGAGCGCAGCAGTAAGTGCAATGGCAGGTTTTCAATTATCAGATTCTTGGTTGATTGGCTATTCTTATGATAAAGAGACAACAAGATTAGGGAACTTTAATTCAGGATCTCATGAAATTTTTCTTAGATATGAATTATTTAGAAAATTTGATAAAGTAGTTTCTCCAAGATTCTTTTAAAAAAATATTGTATGAAAAAAATCTATATAATATGCGCTTTGGTATTTGGATTGCAAATTCAGGCTCAACAAATAAAAATTATAAAAGGAGATATTCAGTTTAAGGATTTGGCTTACATTGATGCGACTGAAACTTATTTGAAAGTTGCTAAAAAAGGATATAAATCTGTGGAGCTGTTTCAGAAATTGGGAGATTCCTACTACTTTAATGCAAATTTGAAAGAAGCTAATAAATGGTATGAAGAGCTATTTGCATTGAATCAACCTGTACAAGGTGAATATTATTACCGTTATTCACAGACTTTGAAAGCCACAGAAGATTATAAAAAAGCTGATGAGTTTTTAGATAAATTTTATAAATTATCTACAAACGACATACGTGCTAATTTATACAATAAACAAAGAGATTATAAAAAAGCAATCGATAAAAATTCTGGACGTTATGAGGTAAAAAGCACAAGTGTGAATACTCGTAAGTCAGATTACGGGACCGCTTTCTTTGGAGATAAAGTTGTATTTTCGACTTCTAGAGATACTACAGGTTTCTCACGTGTTCAAACCAGATGGACAAATCAGTCATTTACTAATTTTTATGTATCGAAAAAAACTGAAGAAAGCGATTTGATAAATCCTGAACGTTTCTCAAAAACAATCAATTCTAAATTTCATGAAGATACTCCAGTTTTTACAAAAGATTTAAAAACGGTTTACTTTACTCGTAATAATTATACTGAAGGGAAAATTGGAAGAGATGATAAGCAGATAATAAATTTAAAACTTTATAAAGCCGTTCTGAATACTGATGGAAAATGGGAGAATGTTATCGAATTACCTTTCAATAGTAATTCATATAGTGTTGCCCATCCTGCTCTAAGTCCTGACGAAAAAACATTGTATTTTGCTTCTAATATGCCAGGTACTAACGGTCAATCAGATATTTTTAAAGTAGCAATTTTAGGAGACAATAAATATGGTACACCTGTGAAACTTTCAAACGATATTAATACAGAAGCTAGAGAGACATTTCCGTTTGTTACGCAAGATAATGAATTGTATTTTTCTTCAGATGGTCATCAAGGATTGGGAGGACTAGATGTTTTTGTAACTAAAATTAATCCAGATGGATCTATTGGTAAAATCATCAATCTAGGGACGCCTATTAATGGACCAATGGATGATTTTGCTTTTATAATTGATAATTCCACTCGTAAAGGTTATTTTTCTTCAAATAGGACTGGAGGAAAAGGACTAGACGATATTTATAGTTTTACAGAAAAGGAACCTTTGGTTTTTGATTGTAAAAGCGAATTGACAGGAATTGTTACCGACAAAGAAAATGGAGCAATTTTAGCAGGATCAGATGTTTCTTTGTTTGATGATAAATTCAATTTACTTTCTAAAGTTACTACTGATGAAAAAGCGGCTTATCAATTTGAAGTTAAATGTGGGCAAAAATATTACATAAGAGTTGAAAGACCAGATTATGAAACAAAAGAAACAAATCTTACAATTCCTGAATCTGCAGGTAAAGAAGATCTTCCAATTGCAATAAGTAAAAATCTTAAAGAAATTAAACCAGGAACTGATTTAGCAAAAACATTTAATATCAAAATAATTTATTTCGATTTAGATAAATCAAATATTCGACCTGATGCTCAAGTAGATTTAGCAAAAATTGCAGAAGTAATGAATCAATTTCCAACCCTGAAAGTTGATGTTAGATCACATACTGATAGCCGTCAAACAGCATCATATAATGAAAAGTTATCTAATGCAAGAGCTAAATCAACAATTGATTGGTTAGTTAAAAATGGAATAGCTAAAGAAAGATTAACAGGGAAAGGATATGGTGAAAGTCAGTTGATTAATCATTGTGAAGATGGAGTAAACTGTTCTGAAGATGAACATCAAATGAATCGTAGAAGTGAATTTATTATTCTAGAAATGTAAATCAATTTTTAATAAAATTTTAAAGGCATCAATAAAATGATGCCTTTTTCGTTTGACTAAAATATTGTTAATAGATTGTAATTTACTTGTATAATGTAACCGAATTGTTATTTTTGTTCGTTATTTAAAAAATCAAACCAAAACCACTGTAAATAATTTCAAAAGAATGAAAATTAATAAGTTGATTTTAGGGGCTGCCATGTTAATTAATGTAATGGCTTTTGCGCAGCAAACAAAAAAAGAAGTTCTTTTTTCTATAGACGATACACCTTATTATACTGATGAATTTTCAAGAGTATATAATAAGAACATTGATTTAGTTAAAGACGAATCACAAAAGGACTTAGATAAATACTTGGATTTATTTATTGGATATAAATTAAAGATTAATAAGGCAAACAAATTAGGTTTACAACACAATTCGAAATATATAAGCGAGCTTAATTCATACCGCACACAACTTTCAAAAAACTACACTTCAGATACGAAAGTTACTAAAGCACTTATTGATGAAGGATATGCACGATTATTGAAAGAAGTAAGAGCTTCACATATTTTAATTACAGTAGATGAGAATGCTGCTCCAGCAGATACTTTAAAAGCTTATAATCAAGCGTTGGATGTTAGAAAAAAAATTATTGCTGGTGAGAACTTTGAAGAAGCAGCACAAAAATACTCTCAAGATCCATCTGCAAAGGAAAATAAAGGTGATTTAGGATATTTTACAGCATTTAGAATGGTATATCCTTTTGAATCAGCTGCATACAAAACTAAAGTGGGCGAAGTTTCAATGCCTGTAAGAACCAAGTTTGGTTTTCACTTAATAAAAGTTAATGATATTCGTGATAATAAAGGTGAGGTAACAGTTGCTCACATTATGATTTTAAAACCTACAGTTACAACAGATAGTCCTTCTGAAATTGAAAAACCAAAGAAAACAATTGACGAAATCTATGCTAAATTAAAACAAGGTGAAAACTTTGAAGCTTTAGCAAATCAATTTTCTCAAGACAAAAATTCAGCGCCAAGAGGTGGTGTACTTCCTAGATTTGCGGCTGGACAATTAAGCTCTGAAGAATTTGAAAAAATTTCTTTTGATTTGTCAAATATTGGAGATTATTCTCAGCCATTCGAAAGTCAATTTGGTTGGCATATTGTTAAGTTAATTGAAAAGCATCCAATAAAAAGTCAGTCTGAAATGGAGCGTGAGTTAGATACTAAAATCCGTAAAGACGATCGTTCTAGATTAATAACAAATTCACTTACTGAGAAATTACGTAAGAAGTATAAAATTGTAACAGATGCTAAGACTTTGGCTAAAGTGAAGGGTATTGTGAATAATACTTATTATGAAGAAAAATGGGCTTTGCCAACAAACTTAAAAGATTTTAATATTGAATTGCTTAAAATTGAAAATAAATCAATAAAAGCAGAACCATTTTTGAGAGAGCTTGAGACACAACAAAAAAACAAGTATCAAATCAAACCAATTGGAAAATTAGTTGATCAATTATATACAAAATTTGTTGATAGTCAATTGAATCTATACTATAACGAAAATTTAGAAAATGAGTTTCCAGATTTTGCTAACGTGGTTGAAGAATATAGAGATGGTTTGTTATTGTTTGATTTAATGGAAAAAGAAATTTGGAACAAGGCAAAACAAGACACAATTGGACTTAAAAACTATTATGATGCTAATAAAGAAAAGTATCAATGGAAGAAAAGAGGTGATGTTTTAGTTGCTTCTTCAGCTAAAGAAGATGTTGTAAAACAAGCTCGTAAAATGATCAAGAGTGGTGTTGCTTCCGAAGCAATAAAAGAGAAACTTAATAAAAATGGTGTTGTTGACATCATGATTAAGCAAGAGTTTTTTGAAGAAGGAAGTGAAAATTTTCCTAAAGGTCTAGAATTGAAAGAAGGTTTGTCTGATGTGTATAAAGATAAAGATCATTATTTTGTAAATAAAGTACTTAAAGTCTTACCTGCGGGATATAAAACATTAGATGAAACCAGAGGCAAGGTAATCAATGATTATCAACAGTTTTTAGAGGATAATTGGGTTTCAGAACTTAAAAAAGAGTTCAAAATTTCAGTTAATCAAGATGTTTTTGCAAGATTAAAAACAGAAATGAAAAAATAAGAGAGAAATAAATAATTAGAATGGAGATTTTAAAAAGTAAAATAAGCGTAATCATTGCGGTTTTAATAACTTCTTTTTTTGGGCATGCCCAAGACAAAAAAGTTAAAGTTGATGGTGTTATAGGAGTTGTTGGTGATTATGTGATTTTAGATTCAGATATAGATAAAACATATTTAGAATTAAAAACTCAAGGTGTTGATACCAAGGAAATTTCGAGATGCAAAATGTTTGAAAAACTTTTAGATGAAAAGTTGTTTGCACATCAAGCTATTCAAGATAGTATTGTAGTAACAGATGCCGAAGTAAATTCAAAACTTGAAGAACAAGTAAGTTACATGGTTGAGCAGCTTGGTTCAATGGAAAAGGTGGTTGAATACTTTAAAAAAACTAGCGAGCAGGACTTTAGAACAGAACTTTTTGAAATTATCAAAACCAATAAATTAACTGCTGAAATGCAGAAAAAAGTAGTTGATCAGGTTACAATTACTCCAGAAGAAGTTCGTGATTTCTTTAAGAAGATTCCTAAAGAAGATTTACCAGTTTTTGGTGCTGAAATGGAATTGGCTCAGATTGTTGTAAAACCACAAGTGTCTAAGGAAGCTGAACAAAAAGTAATTGATCAATTAAAAGGATTTAAGAAGGATGTCTTAGAGAATGGAGCAAGTTTCTTTAGTAAGGCTGTATTGTATTCTGAGGATCCTGGATCTCGTTCAAGTGGAGGTTTCTATAAAATGAACCGAAAAACTCAATTTGTGAAAGAGTTTAAAGATGTAGCTTTTAGTTTGCAGGAAGGTGAGATTTCAGAGCCTTTTAAAACAGAATTTGGTTATCATATTATTTATTTAGAAAAAATTCGCGGACAAGAAGTTGATTTAAGACATATCTTGATTTCTCCAAAAGTTTCGGAAGAAGCTATGAAGGCGGCTAAAGAAAAAATCGAATTAATCAGAAAAAGAATTGTAGACAAAGAAATTACGTTTGAAGAAGCTGCGCGTACAATGTCTGATCAAAAAGAAACTAAAAACGATGGAGGGGTTTTAACAAATCCTAAAACGCAAGATAAACGTTTCGAATTAACAAAAATGGATCCAAGTTTGTACAGTTTGGTTGCAAATTTGAAAGATGGTGAGGTTTCATATCCAACTGTAGATGAAGAGCCAACAGGGAAATTCTACAAAATTATGACTGTTAAAAATAAATTTGAAGAACATACTGCAGACTACTCTAAAGATTATACTCGCTTAAAAGAGTTTGCATTGAAAGAAAAGCAGTTAAAGGAAATTGCTAAATGGACTACCGAAAAAATCAAAGAAACTCACATTAAAATTAATGGAGAATATCGTGATTGTGAGTTTTCTAATAATTGGTTGAAGAAATAATTATTTTATTAATTCAGAGAAAAGAGTTAGTTTTATCAAAGATAAGCTAACTCTTTTTAATTTAAATATATTCCAAGATGTCTGATGTTGCTGCTATTCAAAATTTAGTTCAAAAACAAAAAGAGCTTAAAAAGGAAATTTCAAAAATTATTGTTGGTCAGGAAGAAGTTGTCAATCAAATTGTATTGAGTATTTTCTCTGGCGGACATGCTTTATTAGTTGGTGTGCCTGGATTAGCAAAGACGCTAATGGTGAATACTATTTCTCAGGCTTTGGGCTTGGATTTTAAACGTATTCAGTTCACACCAGATTTGATGCCTTCGGATATTTTAGGTAGTGAAATACTAGATGAAAACAGAACGTTTAAATTCATCAAGGGGCCGATATTTTCAAATATTATCCTTGCGGATGAGATTAATAGAACACCGCCTAAAACACAAGCGGCTTTATTAGAAGCGATGCAGGAGAAGGCAGTAACAATTGCAGGGCATCATTACAAGTTAGAATTACCATTTTTTGTTTTGGCAACACAGAATCCAATAGAGCAGGAAGGAACCTATCCTTTACCAGAAGCACAGTTGGACCGTTTTATGTTTGCCATTAAATTAGATTATCCATCATTTGCAGAAGAAGTACAAGTGGTAAAAAGTACTACTACAGATTCTTCGGTTAAGGTAAATCCATTGTTTACAGCTCAGGAAATCATCGATTTTCAACATCTAATTCGCAGAATTCCGGTTGCTGATAATGTTATAGAATATGCAGTAACCTTAGTCTCAAAAACAAGGCCCAATAATCCTTTAGCTACCGATTTTGTTAAAAACTATCTTGATTGGGGAGCAGGTCCAAGAGCCTCACAGAATTTAATTTTAGCAGCAAAAACACATGCAGCACTTAATGGAAAATTTTCTCCGGATATAGAAGATGTGCAAGCGGTTGCAACAGGAATTTTACGTCATAGAATTATCAAGAATTACAAAGCTGACGCCGAAGGAATTTCGGAAGAAAACATAATTAATAGACTATTTTAGTTACCCGTTTATGAAATCTGTTTTAAAGTCATTATTTTTATTATTATCCTTTACTGCTTTTTCACAATCGCAGTGGCATCCATTATCATCGGCTTATTTAAATACAAATGGCAGTAGATTTGATGATGTCTTTTTTCTTAATGATAATTTAGGGTGGGCAGCAAACGGATCAACCGCAGCGGTTTACAAAACAACAGATGGTGGATTAACTTGGACGCCGCAATTGTCCGAAGCAACCTTAGGCATTAATACCTATTTTAGAAATATTGAGTTTTTAAACGCGAATATTGGTTTTGTTGGAACACTAACTAATAATAAGTTTTATAAAACTGTCGATGGAGGTACAACATGGGCAGAAGTGACTAATATAGGAACAGCGCCTCGTGCAGTTTGTGGTTTAGACTGTGTTGGAACTTCTACAGTTTATGGCTGCGGATCTTATATGAATGTGCCACCATTTATTATAAAATCTACAGATTCTGGCGCAACATGGCAATACATTAATATGTCTGCTTATGCAACAGGACTAGTTGAGATAATGTTTTTAGATGAAAATAACGGTTTTGTTTCTGGGAGAAATAACGCTGGCGGAATTATCTTAAAAACTACCGATGGAGGTGTTACATGGACTCAAATATTCAATAGCGGTTTGGCTGGTGAATATGTTTGGAAATTGCAAACGCTTCAAGGGAATACCAATGTAATGTTTGGATCGATCGAATCAGTGGCGCCTAATCTTGGGAAATTAATAAAATCAACAGATGCTGGAGTTACATGGGTGAGTAAAGATGCTCCTGAAACAGACATTCAAGCAGTAGGCTTTATCACCGAAAACCACGGTTGGATGGGAGGTCATAATACTGGTTTTTTTGAAACGTTTGATGCAGGAACTACTTGGACAGATATGGGTATTGGTGGTAGCTTGAACAGAATTTTTATCATAAACCAAGACTTGGCCTATGCTTCTGGCTCGACTATATATAAGTTTGATAGTACTTTAAGTACTAATCAGGTTCAAGATATTCCTGTGCCGCCTTTATCGGTTAAAATTCATCCAAACCCTATAAATGATAAGCTAAATATCACGGTTGATTTTAAAGATGCCGATCATCTTATTATCGAACTTTATGATAACCTAGGAAGAAGATTGTGTGAGTTGAAACAGTTAGATATAGATTTTCCTCAGAAAAAATCATTTGAATTCGATTTTAACTTCCCTAAAGGGGTCTACTATGTTAATTTTCATTCAAATACCTCGCGTCAATCTGTTAAAATTGTTAAATAAATTTTATCCTTTTTTCTAATTTCATCGAGGCAAACAACTACACTGAATTGCTAATATTTCAATTTTAAATCACGAATTTTTACAATTCAATAATATATTTTTTAATTTTTACGAATTATTAAATAATATGTTAAAAAGAATTATTTTGTTGAAATATTTTCATCAAAATAGAATGTTTATAAATAATATTCTTTTGAATTTAATGAAATGCTAAATATTTTTTAATTTAAATCGTATTGGTTAAATTTGCCTAAAATTTTAAAACAAACAAAAAAACAATAACCCAGTTAATTCTAAAAACATTCAAATGAGTATTTATAGCGATTATATTAAAGAAATCGAAGAGCGTAAAGGTCAAGGTTTACACCCAAAACCAATTGATGGCGCTGAATTAGTAAGCGAAATTATTGCTCAAATTAAAGATGTAAACAATCCAAATAGAGAAGATTCTCTTAAGTTTTTTATCTACAATACATTGCCTGGAACAACTCCGGCTGCAGGTGCTAAAGCTAAATTTTTAAAAGAAATTATTTTAGGAGAAGCAACAGTTGCAGAAATTACTCCAGCCTTTGCATTCGAATTATTATCACACATGAAAGGTGGTCCTTCAATCGAAGTATTGTTGGATGTAGCTTTAGGAAACGATGAAGTAATTGCTAAGCAAGCTGCTGATGTGTTAAAAACACAAGTTTTCTTATACGATGCTGATATGGATCGTTTAAAAGTGGCTTTTGAAAAAGGAAATGCAATTGCAAAAGAGATTTTAGAAAGCTACGCTAAAGCAGAATTCTTTACAAAACTTCCAGAAGTTGCAGAAGAAATCAAAGTAGTAACGTTCATCGCTGGTGAAGGAGATATTTCTACAGATTTATTATCACCAGGTAACCAAGCGCACTCGCGTTCTGACCGTGAATTACACGGAAAGTGTATGATTACGCCTGAAGCGCAAGAGGAAATCAAAGCATTACAAGCACAACATCCAGACAAATCAGTAATGTTAATTGCTGAAAAAGGTACTATGGGTGTAGGTTCTTCTCGTATGTCGGGAGTGAATAACGTAGCGCTTTGGACAGGAAAACAAGCAAGTCCTTATGTCCCTTTCGTAAACTTTGCTCCAATCGTGGGTGGTACAAACGGAATTTCTCCAATTTTCTTAACTACGGTTGACGTAACTGGTGGTATTGGTATCGACCTTAAAAACTGGGTAAAGAAAACGGATGCTAACGGAGAGGTAGTTCGTGATGAAAACGGTGAGCCTGTTTTAGAGCAAAAGTATTCAGTAGCTACAGGTACTGTTTTAACAATCAATACAAAATCAAAAAAATTATACAATGGTGATCAGGAGTTAATCGATATCTCAAGATCATTCACTCCACAAAAAATGGAATTTATCAAAGCGGGTGGTTCTTACGCTATCGTTTTTGGTAAAAAATTACAAACGTTTGCAGCTAAAACTTTAGGAATTGATGCACCTCTAGTGTATGCACCTTCAAAAGAGGTTTCAATTGCAGGACAAGGTTTAACAGCTGTTGAAAAAATCTTCAACAGAAATTCTGTAGGAACAATTTCTAAAGAAGCATTACACGCAGGTTCTGACGTTCGTGTTACTGTAAACATTGTAGGTTCTCAGGATACTACGGGTTTAATGACGGCTCAGGAGTTAGAATCGATGGCAGCTACGGTGATTTCGCCAATCGTTGACGGTGCGTACCAATCAGGATGTCACACGGCTTCGGTTTGGGATAAAAAAGCACAGGCTAATATCCCGAAATTGATGAAATTTATGAACGATTTCGGATTGATCACGGCTCGTGACCCGAAAGGTGTTTACCACTCAATGACTGACGTTATTCACAAAGTATTGAACGATATTACGGTAGATGATAGAGCAATCATCATTGGGGGTGACTCACACACACGTATGTCAAAAGGAGTAGCGTTTGGTGCCGACTCAGGAACTGTAGCGTTAGCGTTAGCAACGGGTGAAGCTTCTATGCCAATTCCAGAATCGGTTAAAGTAACTTTCAAAGGGGAAATGAAATCATACATGGACTTCCGTGATGTGGTGCATGCTACGCAAGCGCAAATGTTACACCAATTTGGAGGAGAAAATGTATTCCAAGGTAGAATTATCGAAGTTCACATTGGTACATTAACTGCGGATCAAGCGTTTACTTTTACAGACTGGACGGCTGAAATGAAAGCCAAAGCGTCTATCTGTATTTCAGAAGATGAAACCTTAATCGAATCATTGGAAATTGCGAAAGGCAGAATCCAAATCATGATCGATAAAGGAATGGATAATACTAAAAAAGTATTACAAGGATTAATTGACAAAGCCAACAAACGTATTGCTGAAATCCGTTCAGGTGAAGAGCCTGCTTTACGTCCAGATGCCAACGCAAAATACTATGCTGAAGTAGTAGTTGATTTGGATGTAATTGCTGAACCTATGATTGCCGATCCGGATGTAAACAATGCTGATGTTTCAAAACGTTATACACACGATACCATCCGTCCGTTGTCTTTCTACGGAGGGACTAAAAAAGTAGATTTAGGATTTATCGGTTCGTGTATGGTGCACAAAGGCGATATGAAAATCTTGGCACAAATGCTTAAGAACGTGGAAGCGCAAAAAGGAGAAGTTAAATTTAACGCTCCATTGGTAGTGGCTCCTCCAACCTACAACATCGTTGATGAGTTGAAAGCTGAAGGTGACTGGGAAGTATTACAAAAATACTCTGGTTTCGAATTTAACGATGATGCGCCAAAAGGTGCTGCACGTACCGAATACGAAAACATGTTATACTTAGAGCGTCCTGGATGTAACCTTTGTATGGGTAACCAGGAAAAAGCTGCTAAAGGAGATACAGTGATGGCAACATCAACCCGTTTGTTCCAAGGTCGTGTAGTAGAAGATTCTGCTGAGAAAAAAGGAGAATCATTGCTTTCTTCAACTCCGGTTGTAGTTTTATCAACAATTTTGGGTAGAACGCCATCAATTGAAGAATATACTGAAGCAGTAGAAGGTATCAACTTAACGAAGTTTGCGCCTTCACATAAGTTATTAGTAAAATAATAGTTTAGTACATGAATAATGAAAACCCGAGTGAAAGCTCGGGTTTTTTGTTTGGGCTATTATGAATGGCAAACATATTTTATTGAAGAATGTTCTAAAGTTTGGATTTGAAATTTATTTAATGGTTAAAAATGTATTAGATTTGAGTATGTAATGAATGGGTTTATGTTTCCTCAGATGAGATTGATAGAATGAAATAAAGAAATTTTAAACAGAAAAACATAATAAAAAACAAACTATGGACTATTATAAACTTGCAATTGATAATATATCGAAATTTGGTGATACGGATATATTTCCTTTTCCGATTGAAAATGCCTTATTTTATGATAAGCCAGATGAGGTAAAAAAAATATTAGAAAAGATTTCTAGTGATTTTGATAATTGGAGTGTAAATTATCCAATTGAATCAATAAATAGTTGTATTCCTGTGGGAATTACGGGGTTTAGATGGGCTGCGATAATTGATCCTATTTGGAATGCTTATTTACTTTATGAGGTCCTGAAGATCTCAAAGGATATAGAATCTAAACGAATAAATCTAAATAAGAATAGTGTTTTTTCATATAGAATAAAGTTAAAGCAATCAACAGGGAAGCTGTTTGATAATGAATATACTTGGAGAAAATTTTATGAAACTGCAAGAACAAAGGCAAGTAATGCTTCATATGTAATAAAGTTTGATATCTCTGATTTTTATACTCGCATCTACCACCATAGACTTGAAAATGCATTGTTGAGATCAACAACTAATACAACTTCAGTTAAAAGGATAATGAATATTTTAACAGGTATTTCCAAAAATGCATCTTACGGTTTGCCAGTTGGAGGAAATGCTGCTAGAATACTAGCTGAAGCACTTTTAAATTCTTTTGATCAAATCATTAATAGTAAAAAAATTGATTTTTGTAGATATGTTGATGATTACATAATTTTTGCTGATTCAAAAGAAGATGCTTTCAAAAAATTGAATTGGTGTGCAGAATTTTTATTAAGAAATGAAGGTTTAACTCTTCAGAAAAACAAAACTCAAATATTAACTAGTACTGAGTTTATTTCACAGTCAACGGTAATTTTAGAAGGCGAAGATGATGATGAAGGTAAAGAGAGAGCGTCTTTTATGAGAATAAATATTAAATATGATCCCTATTCCACAACTGCAGAAGAAGATTATAAAGAATTGAAGAAAAAATTATCTGATTTTGATATTGTTCCATTAATAAAGACAGAGATTAGAAAAAGCCGCATTCATCATGCATTTGGGAAGCAACTTCTGAATGCTGTCAATATTCTTGAAGAAGAACCTTTAAATTTGGCTTTTAAGACTATTGCATCAAACTTAGATGCATTCTACCCAGTTTATCCATCTGTTATGCAATTAGCAAACAAAAAGTTGCTTGAATGTGATGATGAAACCGTTTCGTTTTTTTTAAACACTCTTTCTGGATTAGTTTTTTCAAATTCATATATAATTCAAACTGATAATAATGCTTCGTATACTGCGAGAGTACTATCTTTAAAAAATACAGAAACAAGTATACAAGCTATTGATCAGATAGCAAGTAACTCTCGTTCGACATTGGTGAAAATGAATTGTATGTATGCAATGACAAATTTGTATAATTCATTTTGGCTTTCGGATCTTAAATCCCAATTTTCAACATTGACTTCCTGGGAAAGAAGAGCATTTATTGCCTCAAGTTACTTCATGAATGAAGAAGGAACTTTTTGGAGGCAAAAAATAGAGTCACAATTTTCAGAATTTGAAAGTTTATTAAAAAGCTGGGTAGGGAATAAAAATCCTTCAGCAACAAAATGGAAATTACCCTTATGATTTCAGAAAAAACATTTGCAAGAGGTTATTCCTCTTTTTGGACTCAAAATACTCCTTGGTTAACCGATTATGTGAGTTTTCTAAATAAAGGGAGTATTGAAAGAATGTTTAAACCGATGGTTTCATTAGATGAGACAAAATATCGTTCAATTAATAATTCTGCAGCATTTATTGATTTTAAGCAAAAAAGAATTGGAGAAGAATTAGAGCTGTCAAAAATAATTGAAATTACATCAGATAACTTAAAACATTTACCTAGAAATGGTTTAGAAACTTACATTCTCGATGAAGTAAATAATTCTACAATCAAAGAACAATCAAAAAGATTAATCTCAACATATTCAGGAAAAAAATTGATTTTTGAACCACAGTTTGGAGGGTGTGGGATAATAGCAAATTGTCAAGGGGATTTACTTTATGAAAATGTACTCTGTGAAATTAAAGCAGGCGAAAGAAATATACAATCTTCCGATATCAAACAATTATTAGTTTATTGTGCTCTAAATTGGTTATCGGATGAAAAAATTGAAATTGAAAAAATTGAAATTTTCAATCCAAGACAGGGTATTTATTGGAATTCAACTTTAATAAATTTAATGGAAAACATTTCAACGTTACCTATGGAAGATTTCTTCGAAGAAATAGGTCATTTTTTATATATCACATCTGAAGAGTTTGAATTATAATAACTCTTTTGCTGGCGCGAGCATCTTGCTCGTGCTTTGTATTTATAAATTTACACTACTCATAACCCCGCTCCGCAAAGTCTCCTGACTTTGAGTAACAAATCACTTCAAAGTGATACTTGCTTAAGTTAACTTAATATGAAGATGGAACCTCAAAAATCACTTAAAGATTTCAATTATCATTTTAGAGGTAATTTGAATACAGCTACAGTTACATATGGCATTGTGTTTATAATACCCATATTTTTAGTACTACTTATAATCTCGATGAGTTTGTCATCAATAATTGCAAAATTGATAGGTGTTGCGGTTGTGTTAAGTTTATTGATATATTTCTTTATAAAGTTTGACAGTGAAAGCGACTTGATTTTGTTTTGTGATGATGAAATGGTTCATTTTAAAAAGAAAGTTATGGGTAGGATGTCCTATTCAGAACTTCAAGAAATAGAAATTGTAAAAAGGAGAAAAAGATTGACACAAGTTGATTTTAGAATAAAAGAGAATAAATTCTCAGTTAGCATAGAAACAAAGAGTTTTTCAAACTTTACCTATGAACAATTCGCCGAATTTTTATTAAAGCAAAATCATAGTATTGTAGTTATTGAAGATGATAATTATAAAAAATTTAGATATACTTTAGAAAAAGGTGAAATTAATAAAACCTCAATTTGAATTTTATAAATCATAATAACTAAACTCGAGCATACAACTCAGTCCTTTTTTGTCAAAGCTGCTTAATTTTTTTGTAACTTGTAGGGTTAAAACAAATAACAAACAATAAATAAGTAGTATTATGGCATTTGATATTGAAATGATTGAAAAAGTGTACGCTACTATGGCTTCGCGTGTGGATAAAGCACGTGAGCTGGTGGGTCGTCCGCTTACATTATCAGAAAAGATTTTATATTCTCACCTATGGGAAGGAACCCCTTCTCAAGCGTTTACCAGAGGTAGAGATTATGTCGATTTTGCGCCAGACCGTGTTGCGTGTCAGGATGCAACCGCACAAATGGCTTTACTCCAATTTATGCATGCGGGTAAAAGCAAAGTCGCTGTGCCTACCACCGTACATTGCGATCACTTGATTCAGGCAAAAAACGGCGCAGCAGAGGATTTGGCATTTGCCAACAAACAATCCAAAGAAGTGTTTGATTTCTTGTCATCGGTGTCGAATAAATACGGCATCGGGTTCTGGAAACCGGGATCGGGGATTATTCATCAAATTGTATTGGAAAATTATGCTTTCCCTGGAGGAATGATGATTGGTACCGATTCGCACACGGTAAATGCCGGTGGTTTGGGTATGCTTGCCATTGGTGTGGGTGGTGCCGATGCGGTGGATGTCATGTCGGGCATGTCATGGGAATTGAAATTTCCTAAATTAATCGGTGTGAAGTTAACCGGAAAACTAAACGGTTGGACAGCACCAAAAGACGTAATTTTAAAAGTAGCCGATATTCTTACCGTAAAAGGAGGAACAGGCGCTATTGTAGAATATTTTGGCGAAGGAGCCGAATCGATGTCGTGTACCGGAAAAGGAACCATCTGTAATATGGGGGCCGAAATTGGTGCGACCACATCAACCTTTGGTTATGATGATTCGATGCGAAGATATTTAGCAGCAACTGGTCGTCAGGATGTGGTCAATGCTGCCGATAAAGTAGCGTCGTACTTAACCGCCGATGCGGAGGTATATGCGAATCCGGCACAGTATTTCGACCAATTAATCGAAATCAATTTATCAGAATTAGAGCCGCACATTAATGGGCCATTCACTCCGGATAGAGGAACTCCGGTTTCTAAAATGAAAGCGGAAGCCGAAGCGAATGGTTGGCCTATCAAAGTAGAGTGGGGATTAATCGGTTCGTGTACCAATTCGTCGTATGAAGATATGTCGAGAGCCGCTTCCATTGTGGAGCAGGCAGTCGCACACGGAATCACTCCAAAAGCGGAATTTGGTATCAACCCAGGTTCGGAACAAATCCGTTACACCATCGAGAGAGACGGAATCATCGCGACTTTCGAAAAAATGGGAACCAAAGTATTTACCAATGCTTGCGGACCATGTATTGGGCAATGGGATAGAGCAGGAGCAGACAAGCAAGAGAAAAATACAATTATTCACTCCTTTAATAGAAATTTCTCTAAAAGAGCAGACGGGAACCCAAATACACACGCCTTTGTAACTTCGCCAGAAATGGTAGCGGCTATTGCAATTTCGGGTCGTTTGGATTTCAACCCAATTACCGATACATTATTGAATGATAACGGGGAGCCAGTAAAATTGAATCCGCCTCATGGGGATGAATTACCAACCAAAGGTTTCGAAGTAGAAGATGATGGCTTCCAAGCGCCAGCAGCCGATGGTTCTTCAGTAGAAGTGGTTGTTTCGCCAACTTCGGATAGATTACAATTATTGGCGCCTTTTGAAGCGTGGGACGGTAAAAATATCACGGGTGCGAAGTTGTTAATCAAAGCATTTGGAAAATGTACCACCGACCATATTTCGATGGCGGGCCCGTGGTTGCGATACCGTGGACATTTGGATAATATTTCCAATAATATGTTGATTGGTGCTGAAAATGCGTTCAACCATAAAGCGAATTCGGTTAAAAATCAATTGACTGGAATTTACGATGAGGTCCCAAAAGTGCAAAGAGCCTACAAAGCGGCTGGAATTCCATCCATTGTGGTGGGTGACCAAAACTATGGTGAAGGTTCTTCACGCGAACATGCGGCTATGGAACCACGCTTCTTAGGGGTAAAAGCGGTATTGGTAAAATCATTTGCTCGTATCCATGAAACCAATCTGAAAAAGCAAGGAATGTTGGCCTTAACGTTTGCTAACGAAGCCGATTATGATAAAATCAAGGAAGATGATACGATCAACTTCTTAGATTTAACCGAATTTGCGCCTGGTAAACCTTTAACCTTAGAATTTGTTCATGCAGATGGATCAAAAGATATTATTTTGGCCAATCACACCTATAATGAAAGTCAGATTGGCTGGTTTGTGGCAGGTTCAGCGTTAAACTTGATTGCGGCAGGTAAAGCGTAATAAATTATAATAGTAAACAAAAACTCCTGCCAAAAGCAGGAGTTTTTTATTTTGATTATTTTTTGGATTGATACTTCTTAACATCAAAATCAACGGAATAAAAATCTTCAGACATCAATCCATTTTCCATTTTCTTCTGACGAGCAAAGTATAGTTTTTTCTCTTTTTGGTGTACAAAAGGACAAAATTCAGCTAGTTCTGAATTAATTGGTTTTCCTAAATTAATGGGTTCGCTCCATTTTCCTTTGTTATTAAAGCTGATATACAAATCGATTTCGCCATGACCTTTTGGATTGCTCGAGAAATAAATAATATAATCTTCGTTAGGCGAAATATAAGGATTCGATTCTCTTTCTTCGGTATTGATGGGACTACCTAAATTCTCTGGCTTTTGATATTCTCCTTTCACCAATCTAGAAACCCAAAGGTCTGAATTGCCTTTTTGGGTTTCATTATCTTTCATAAAGTAAATGGTACCACTTTTGGTCATAGAAGCAAATGATTCCGAGGCATCAGTGTTGATGGTGTTTCCTAAGTGATACGGTTCGCTCCAGCCATTTTTTACTTTTTTAACCGCCCAAATGTCAAAACCTTTGCGTTGAGGGTGATTTTCTACGCTTCTGGTGGATTGAAATAGGACTGTTTTTCCATCGGGACTAAAAACAGGATCAATGTCTTTCCAACTTCCATTCGGACTAGAAAAAGACGCTACCACTGGTTTCATCCATTTTCCGTTTCTTTTGTGAGATTCCATAATGATTAAAGTATCTCTTTTCCCTTTTGATTTTACCCAAAGTGCCGTTTGTGAATCGGGTGAAATAGTTAAGCCAAAAACACCTCCGTCTGAGATTATATATTCTTCAAATTTTTGAGGTTCTTTTTGTGCGTGTGCATAAGTAAATGATAAAAAGCTCAATGCTAGTAACAATTTTTTCATAGGAATGACCGTTTGTTTCTTGATTAAATCAAATATATACAGAATGAAATGTAATTTTTTGGTAATTAACAAATTGTTATGCTTTCTTAAAATGTAAATTGTTTAATGTTTTGATTGTTAATTTTTTGCTGTTTTATTTGTTCTGTTTTTTAGAAATAAAATCTTACTTTTAAAAGCGTGAAATTCTTAAAAATGTTAAAACTTTACAAGCAAAACGTTTAAAATGCCTATCTTGTGAACCGTTAAAAATTTAGCAGTTTTTTCTTACTGTGATAAAATTTAATACTTATGAAGCTCCAAAAACTTTTAACCTTATTTCTTTTTGTAATTACTAATGTGGTTTTCTCTCAAGAAAATATCAAACATTCTGTTTCAAAAGGAGAATCTGTTTATAGTATTGCTCAAAAATACAATGTAAAACCAGCTGAAATTTTAGCATTAAATCCAAAAGCTAAAAAAACACTTCAGTTGAACATGGTTTTACAAATTCCATCAAAAAATAAAGTCGAAGAAAAAAAGTCTGAAACAGTAGAACATGAAGTCGCTGCAAAAGAAACATTGTACGGACTTTCAAAAAAATACAATACTTCTATTGATAAAATAAAAGAAGCCAATCCAATTATAGAAACTGAAGGTTTGAAAATTGGTTTAAAATTAATTATTCCAATAGGAGAGAGTAAAGTTGACGCTGTTGCTAGTAAAAAGGAAGAAAAACCAATCCAAAAAGAAGAGGTTAAAAAGATAGAAAAAGCTTCAATTGTTCAGAAAGAAGAAGTTAAAGAAGTATCAATTTCTGGCGAACAAATAGTTCACGAAGTACAACCTAAAGAAACTAAATACGGTATTTCTAAAAAGTATGGAGTTTCAATTGCTGAATTGGAATCTTTAAATCCTGAAATTAAAAACGGACTTGCAGTTGGAGTTAAGTTATTGGTTAAGAAAGGCAGTCAAAATGAAAATGTTATTTTAGAAAATAAAAAAGAAACTAAAGTTGCTGTTGTTGGAAAATCTGAAGAAAAACCAATTGCAGAGAAAAAAGTTGAAAAGAAAGAAGATAAAAAATCTGGAAGTCAATTTAAAGTAATAGGTAGAGTTGAATCAGATAAAAACGATGAGGTTGCAGATGTGAAACCTCAAATTGAAGAGTCAGATGAGGAAGTAGATGAAACAACTCAAACTCAAACGGAAGTTGTAGAAGTGGAGCCGCTTACTCCAGAAAATATGACTAAAGCTGAATTTCTTATTTCTAAAGCATCTGAAAATTTAGGAGCAAGATACAGAAGTGGAGCTACAGGTAATGGAGGTTTTGATTGTTCTGGATTAATGTTTTCGACTTTTAAAAACATAGAAATGACTTTGCCACGTTCTTCTCGTGATATGGCTGCAAATGCTGGAGTTAGAATTGATAGAAGTCAAGCACAAAAAGGAGATCTTATTTTCTTCGCAACTCGTGGAAGAGGTGTTAGTCATGTTGGTATGATTACTGAAGTAGCAGAAGATGAAATTAAATTTATTCATTCTTCTACTAGTGCTGGTGTTATTATTTCTTCAGTAAAAGAGCCTTACTATGCAAGACGTTTTGTTCAAATTAACCGAGTTTTAAATTAATGAACCTCGCTAACTGGTACTTTACAGTTTTCTGAAATCCAAGTTGCGTCAAATTCATTTATTTCTTTTCGTTCCCCTTTGTATATGTAATATTCATTAGGAAGTTTCGAATCACCTACTGTTGGCATCTTATTGATTATTTTTTCTTCAGGACAATCTTTGATTAAGTTTTTGTTTTCACATTGTGATGTAACTACTGCTAGTAGAATCATGGTATGACATTTTAAGAGCATAGCTTTTTAGTTTAATTATTTCCAATCTTTTTTGTTTATACAGTATTCAAAGTTTAGTTTTTCGGGTTCACCATGATAGGCAACTTCAATTTCTCGGACTTTGGTAGCGCCTAATCGTTCAATGGCTTTTTGAGAACGAATATTATTTTCACCAATGTGGAAGTAAATCGTGTCAACAAATTGGAATGCATAATCCATCATAAGTTTTTTTACTTTGGGATTATAGGAGGATCCCCAATAATTTCTTCCATAAAAAGTATAGCCAATTAATACAGAATTATTATTTGTGTCTAAATCATAGAATCGAGTACTTCCTATTGTTTCTCCTGAAGCAATATCAACTATTTTAAAAGCACCTTTTGATTGCATAGCGCCATCAAAAAAGTTTTGAAATACTTCTCTTTTATATCGGTCTTTATTTGGGTGCTGTTCCCAAACTAATGGATCGCTGGCAACTTTATATAATTCTTCAAAATCTGTTTTTTGCAAAGGATATAAAACAACAGAGTCGTCTTTTAATGTTGGTTGTAAATTCATTTATAATTTATTTGGAAACCTCTTGAATTCTAAATTCAACAATTTTTTGAATTAAATCGTAGGGTATGGGTTGAGAAAGCGGAAATTGAATAGATCCTTTTCCTGTTTTGTAATTTTTAAGTTCTTCTTGAAATGCTTTGTTGCCAGAAGGTAAAGCATAAAAACCTATATGATTTTTAAAAGCGGCAAAATAAACCAGTACTTTTTTCAGTTTAAACGCTGGCATATTATAGCTGATACATTCAGTAGCTTGTGGAGCAGCCTTTTTTATTAAGTTTCTGATAGTTGACAAAATTGAAGCTGTCTCTTCAGAAAAATCAGAGATGTATTCGTCAACACTTTGATATTTTTTACTGTAATTGAGCATTTGGTGTAAAAAAAATCCGTTTCTAAGTGAAACGGATTTTAAGATTTTATTTTTTTAAACAGTTTCGTCTTCTACAGATGCATTAGGAGCATTTTCACCTACAGAACTAACTCCGTTGTCTCTTCCTTGCTCGCTTTCATACATTTGACTTGAACCAATGATTTGTCCGTTTCCAGCTTTTAAATTGAAATAAAATTTACCATTAGCGGCAACTTTTTTGTCAAAGTTTGATTCATCTTGTGAATTTTTTCTAACAGATTCGATTCCATTTTCACATCCTGCCTTTGCTGAATATCCTTCGCTAGTCAAAATTACTTGACCGTTACCTGCCTTTAAATTGAATTGAAACTCACCATTGGCTCTTTTAGAAATTACAAATTTTCCCATAATAATTTATATTGCGTTTAATTTGTAAGAAAGATAGTAAATATTGTGATAAATAAAAAAAATCCGCCTCAAAAAAATGAAACGGATTTTGAAATATTAAATTAAATCTAACCTATTAATAATAAGTATAACGTCTAACTTTAGCAATATATTTTGCTAAACGAATAACTTGATGACTGTATCCGTACTCGTTATCGTACCAAACATATAATACAACATTTTTACCGTCGTTAGAAACTAGAGTTGCATTACTGTCATAAATTGATGGTTGTGCAGTTCCTACAATATCAGAAGATACTAATTCATTGTTTAATGAGTATCTAATTTGTTCTACTAGAGCACCTTCTAAAGCATATTTTTTCATGATGTTGTTTAAATCAGCAACTGAAGTTTCTTTTCCTACTTCAAGATTTAAAACAACTAATGAACCATTAGGAACAGGAACACGAATAGCGTTTGAAGTCAATTTACCCGCAAGACTTGGTAATGCTTTTGCCACTGCACTTCCAGCACCAGTTTCAGTAATTACCATGTTTAAAGCAGCTGAACGACCACGGCGGTATTTTTTGTGCATGTTATCAACCAAGTTTTGGTCGTTTGTATAAGCATGGATCGTTTCGATGTGTCCTTTTACAACGCCTAGAGTATCTTCAATAACTTTTAAAACAGGAGTAATTGCATTAGTTGTACATGAAGCCGCAGACCAAATTTTAACTTCATCTGGATTGTAATCTTCATGGTTTACTCCGTAAACGATATTCGGAACACCTTTACCAGGAGCAGTTAATAATACTTTTTCAACTCCTTTTGAAGTTAAATGTCTTGCTAAAGCCTCTTCTGTAGTGAAAGCTCCAGTGTTGTCGATTACTAATGCATCGTTGATTCCGTATTTCGTATAATCAATTTCTTCTGGAGAATTTGCTGTAATGATATGTACAGTTGCACCATTGATGATTAAAGCATTGTTTTCTGGATCTGCTTGAACTGAACCTTCAAAATCACCGTGTACCGAATCATAACGTAATAATGAAGCTCTTTTTTCTAATAAAACTGCATCATTTTTATCACGAGTTACAATTGCACGTAAGCGTAATTGTTGCCCTTTTCCAATTTTAGAAGACATTTCACGAGCTAATAAACGACCAATACGTCCAAAACCATATAGAACTACATCTTTAGGCTTAATTTCAGAAGTTTCTTTAGCGTTTCTTAATTTATCAACAACAAATGCCATTGCATCGTTGTATTTGTTATCTTCCAAATGATATTCGTATGTCAATTTTCCAATATCAAGTCTTGAAGGTGGTAAGTCCAATTTGTTGATAGCTCGAGCAATTTCAACTGAATCAAAAACGTTGATTGGCTTTTGAACGAATTCTCCAGCATATTCGTGTAAGTTTATAATTTCACTTACGTTTCTGTCTATTAATTGATTTCTAAAAAGAACTAATTCGATTGACTTATCGTACCATAAATCGCTTATGATTTTGATAAATTCAACAGCAGCTCTTCTTCTGTCAGCTTGGAAAGCTATTTCTTTTTCGTAAACAGTTGTGTTGTTGCTCATTGGTATAAAAGAGTTTATGTTTTTTATTGGCGCAAAAGTATCAATTTCAAACGTTTTCGTAAAATTATTTATGATATTTTTTTAATAAAAAAAGCCAATCAAAATCTGATTGGCTTTTACTTGTTTCGCGTGATTTTCTTATAGTAAGAAACGTAGTATTTGACCGCTATTTGTTAGTAATTCTATTTGTGAGCGTTGATTTTCTCCTTTTTTAGAAAGCACTCTTGTTATAGTTTCTATATCAGTTGCTTTAACATTGTCAACACTCAAAATTATTCCGCCTTTCAATTGATCAGCATATCCTACTAATTCATCATTAGTAATATCTTTAATTTTTACTCCATAGTTTACTCTAAAGTTTTTCTTGTCGGCGGCATCAATATCTTCTAATTCTAAACCTTTCAAGTCATAGTTGATTAGTTCTTTTTTAGTTAGTTTAACAGTGGTACTCATTAATTTTCCATCTCTTAAAAATCCAACTTTTACATCATCATTTGGTCTTTTAGTATTAATGTATGAAGTCAAGTCGGCAAAAGTGATAATACTTTTATCGTCAATTTTATTGATAATATCGCCTTTTTTAAGACCCGCTTTTTCGGCACCAGTATTTTTAGATACTTTGCTAATTAAAACGCCTGTTGTTTCTTTTACTCCAAATTCTTTGGCTGTAGCGCTATTTAATTCGCCACCTTCAATTCCTAAAACACCACGTTGCACATTGCCATATTCCATTAAGTCTTCGACAATTTTGCGTGTAAGATTAGATGGTACAGCAAATGAATAACCTGTGTAACTTCCAGTAGGGGATGAAATCATCGTGTTAATACCTACTAATTCTCCACGAGTGTTTACCAATGCTCCACCACTGTTTCCAGGGTTTACAGCAGCATCTGTCTGAATAAAAGATTGGATTCCTTGATTACTTAAATCACGTGCTTTCGCAGAAACTATACCAGCAGTCACTGTCGATGTTAAGTTATAAGGATTACCTACTGCCAAAACCCATTCTCCTACTTTTATGTTGTCTGAATTACCAAAGGTTGCGTAAGGTAATTTAGTATCTGCATCCACCTTTAGTAAGGCAATGTCCATTTTGCTGTCTGTGCCTACAAGTTTTGCTTTGTATGTTTTGTTGTTGTTCAAAGTGACTTCCAGTTCGGTAGCATCTTTAACCACATGGTTATTGGTTACTATGTAACCGTCTTCACTAATGATAACTCCTGAGCCAGTTCCTACCTGTGTTTGTTGTCTACCTTCTCCTTGATAACCATAAAAAAACTCCATTAAAGGATTGCTGGGAATATTATAAACGGTTTTGTTTTTAACGTGAACTACAGTATGTATTGCATTATCAGCGGCGGTTGTAAAGTCAACCCCTTCGGCTCCTAAACTAACATTTCTTGCAAAGTTTTCATTTGCTATTGATAATTTTGATGAAGCAGAATTATTGTCAAAAAATAATTTGTAAGCCCCTAAAGTAGTGGCTCCGCTCAATAAAGAAACCAAAAATAAACTTCCAAATTTTTTCATAGTATTATGTTTTATGATTTTAAATGTTTAACGTAAAAATAAAAATTTCGTATATACATAAAAACGAGTTTAACGCTCTTTAACAGTCTTTAACTTCTTATTAATATTTGTACATTTGTTATGTTGTTTAGAGGAGCATTACATTTATGTTCCAGTTCAGCATTTGTCCTGCTGTTCGCTATATCTTTTTGTTGGTCATTGAGCGGAGGCGAAATGACCAACAAAAAGGATGTCACTACCATCAGGGCTATTTAACGACATTACATTTCACTATGCAATTTACATTTTACAAATATCAAGGAACGGGAAATGACTTTGTCATGGTTGATAACCGTTCACTTACTTTTCCCAAAAATGATACCAAACTAATTGAAAAACTTTGTGATCGCCGTTTCGGTATTGGTGCCGATGGTCTTATTTTGTTAGAAAATGACGAATCGACAGATTTTAAAATGGTTTACTATAATTCTGACGGAAACGAAAGTTCTATGTGTGGAAATGGTGGACGATGTTTAGTTGCATTTGCTAAAAAATTGAATGTGATTTCTGATTCTGCAACTTTTATTGCTGTTGACGGTTTGCATCATGCAACTATTGATGAAAATGACATTGTGTCATTGCAAATGAAAGATGTAGATGAAGTGCAACAACACGAAAATCATATTTTCTTGAATACAGGTTCTCCGCATCATGTTGAACTAGTAGAAGATTTACATATTTTTGATGTTCGTAATGAAGGATCAAAAATTAGATATAGTAATTTGTATGGTCAAGCTGGAAGTAATGTTAACTTTGTTACTCAAACCGATGAAAATAAATTTTGGTTGCGTACTTATGAAAGAGGTGTAGAGGATGAAACTCTTTCTTGTGGTACTGGGGCAACAGCTGTAGCGATAGCAATGAAATATATGGGAAAAACAAACAGTTCAGTAATTCAGTTGAGAGTTGAAGGCGGAGAACTGGAAGTCTCATTTGTTGAAAAGAATGGATTTTTTACTCAGGTTTTTTTAAAAGGACCTGCAAAGTTTGTTTACGAAGGACAAATCACTTTATAAATTCGATGATAACTTTAAAAGGAGAAAATATATATTTAAGAGCGCTTGAACCCGAAGATCTTGACTTTGTTTTTGCTGTAGAAAATAATGAGGAAATTTGGGAAGTGAGTAACACACAAACTCCATATTCAAGATTTTTAATTCATCAGTATTTAGAAAATGCACATCAGGATATTTACATAGCAAAACAATTGCGTTTAGCTATTTGTAAAAATAATTCTTTTGAAGCGATTGGACTTATTGATTTGTTTGATTTTGATCCCAAAAACAAAAGAGCAGGGGTTGGAATAGTTATACAAAATCAAGTTGATAGAAATCAAGGGGTTGGAAAAGAATCTTTGTCTTTGTTAATAAAATACAGTTTTGCACAGTTAGGACTTCATCAGCTTTTTGCAAATATTGGAGCTGATAATGAACCAAGTTTAAAGCTTTTTACTACATTTGGTTTCCAAAAAATTGGCACTAAAAAGGACTGGACTTTCAATAATCATAAATTTCATGATGAGTACATGTTTCAATTGATAAACACAACCTATTAAATTTAAAGTTTTGAATAAAAAAAGAATAGCAATAGCTGCACTTGTAGCAATTTTGGCAGTAGCCATTTATGCATATATCAATATATTTTCAGCTAATACAAAGTTTGATAAAGATGAGGTGTATGTTTATATACCAACAGGCTCAAAGTATGAAGATGTACTTCAAATTTTAGAACCTTATGTGTCAGATATTAGTAAGTTTAAATTTGTTGCTGAGAAACGGTCTTACGATGAAAATGTATTTCCAGGGCGTTTCTTATTCAAAAAAGGAATGGGAAGTTTTGCACTGGTATCGTCATTACGTCATAATATGCCGCTAAATTTAGCTTTTAACAACCAAGAAAGTCTTGAAAAATTAGTATCTCGTGTTTCTTCTCAAATTGAAGCTGATAGTGTTAGCTTAATGAAATCAATTACCGATTCTGTTTTTATGGAAAAGAATGGATTTAATAAAGAAACTGTACTTGGTATGTTTATACCAAATACTTACGAGCTAAAATGGAATACATCTGCAGATAAGTTTAGAGATAAAATGGCAGATGAGTTTAATCGTTTTTGGAATGATGAACGTAGGACTAAAGCCAAAGCGCTAGGAATGACTCCAGCTCAAGTTATTACTTTGGCTGCAATTGTTCATAAAGAAACTGTAAAAACAGATGAACGTCCAAGAGTCGCTGGGGTTTATTTAAACAGATTAAAGCTTGAAATGCCTTTACAAGCTGATCCTACAGTTATTTATGCTGTAAAAAGAGAAAGTGGTGACTTTAACCAAGTTATAAAAAGAGTAAAAGGGGATATGTTGAGAATTCACTCACCTTATAATACATATGTAAATATAGGATTGCCTCCAGGTCCAATTGCGATGCCTGATATTACAGCAATCGACGCTGTTCTTAATGCCGAAAAACATGATTATGTATATTTTTGTGCAAGTGTAGATAGACAAGGCTATCATGATTTTGCCAGCACTTATGAAGCTCATATGGTAAATGCAAAAAAATATGCAGAGTGGGTCACTAAACTTGGATTATAATTGTTAACAACTATCATAAAAAAAGCCGATTTTAACTAAATCGGCTTTTTTTGTTATAATTTAAAAATCTATAAAATCACTGTAAATCAACGATTTAATTTGCTTTTTGTCTATTTTTTGAAATTATTAACAATGCTTTCAATATTAAAGAGTTACCTTTGCCTCGTAGAAATTTTCTAGTAATGATGGAATTTTCACGTTAATGTACCGTGATTCCTAGCTAGAAGAAATTCATTTTATGACAAAAAAACAGATATTTTATCTCGGATTATTTGCCTCAATCATCACCCTTAGTTCAGGTTTTAGACCTTTCCAAGCAGAATTATTTCCTTGGTTCCATGTTTTTGACAAAGAAATAGTTTACAAAGTACCTACTGAAATAGAAGTGGATCAAACGTATTTTGACGTTCCCTTTACGGGCAAAACTTTTGTTGGTTTTCAACAAAGATTAGCCGTTAGAGAATCTCAAGGGAAATACCATAAGGTTAATACACTTGGGTATTTAGGTAAGTATCAATTTGGTTCTGAAACACTTGAAAGTTTAGATGTAAATGATGAACAGCATTTTCTTGAAAGTAGAAAGCTTCAAGAAAAAGCTTTTATGGCTTATTTAGCACGAAATAAGTGGGAGTTGCGTAAGGAAATAGCAAAGTATACAGGAAGAGTTGTGAGAGGTATAACTATTACAGAATCTGGTATATTAGCAGCAGCACATTTAGGTGGTCCGGGAGCAGTAAAAAAATTCTTGAGAAGTAATGGTCAAAGAAAATTTAAAGACGGTTATGGTACTTCAATAACAGAATATTTAAAAGAATTTGCTGGTTATGATACCAGCTTCATAGAAGCTAATAAGGGAGCTAAGGCTAGAGAGTATTAGTAGTTTTTATGAATTATAAAAATAGAAGGTCGGTTTTGTAAATCGACCTTTTGTTTTTTCCAGTCTTTTACAGCTAATGTTTTTATAAATTCTGTTGGAAGTGTTATGTCACATGCAATACACAAGTTGGTGTTTGGGTGCAATGTGTTTAGAATGTCTTCTAAGAGTTTATTGTTTCGGTAAGGAGTTTCGATAAATAGCTGTGATTGATTTTTCTCAAAAGATATTTTTTCAAAATTTTTTAATGCCGCTTTTTTTTCACTTTTATCAATAGGAAGATAGCCATTGAAAGCAAAACTTTGACCGTTCATTCCAGAAGCCATTACCGCTAATAAAATTGAACTTGGTCCTACAAGCGGAACTACTTGTATGCCTTTTTCATGTGCTAATTTTACAATAACAGCGCCAGGATCAGCTACTCCAGGGCATCCTGCTTCACTCATTAATCCAACATTTAAGCCGCTTAGTAACGGTTTTATGAATTCCTGATGCTCCTGTGCTTCGGTGTGTTTATTTAGTACCGAAATTTTTAAATCAGGTTGTTTTTTCTCGGGATGAACACTTTTTATAAAGCGACGTGCAGTTTTTTTCGTTTTCAACAATATAATAGTCAATAAAATCAATACTCCTTTTTATGGTTTGAGGTAAAACATCTTCAGGATTCATTTCTCCAAGCGTGGTTGGGATTAAATATAGTTTTCCTAAAAAAGTAATTGGTTTCATATAGTTGATTTGTCTTTATAATTCTTGATTCAAAATATCATCATTATGTTTTAATTTATTGGATTAAAGAACTTATGTATAAAGTTAGGCTCCTTAAAAAACAAAAAAACTATAATTGTCTCTTTTAAAACTTCCTCTCTTATTAAAAGAGTTTTAGGTCAAAATTAAATAATTATATTTTAAAATGAAATTTTGTAATATTTTTTTGCTCAATTTGTGTTAATGAAAAGTATTATTGTTAAATAAAATAATTAAACAAATGGATAATAAAATTTTAAGAAATGTTCTTAGTAGAGAAGAAATGAGAGGGGTGATTGGAGGGAAATTACCTAATTTTGAAAATAATTGTCACAGTGATTGCAGTCCTGACGGGGCAAATACTTGTGCTTCAGCTGATTGTCCAAATTCGTATTGTGCGACATATCATTGTGGCCCTTCAAACACGAGAATTCATAGTTGTCAGTACCAATAATGATTTTATGAATAAAATATAGAATTATTTAAACTAGAGATTATTTCAAGAAGAGATAGTCTCTATTTTTCTATTATAACATTTTATAAAAAATATGATTAAAGTATTTAGTTTTCTTTTTCATTTTTTAAAAAAAGAAAATATTGAAATTGATGAGACTGAGTTCTTATTTCAAATGCAATCACATCCTGACTTTCCTTCTTTACTTACTATCTCAGATACTTTGAGTTTTTTTAATATAGAAAATACTGCTATTAGGATTGATTTTCAAGAAATTGAGTTATTGCCCAATAATTTTATTGCTAGTTTGAAAGAGGAAGATAATAGGCCGCGACTTTGTGCAGTTGAAAAGAAAGATAATTTTTATTTACTTTTATGGGATAATGAAGTTTTGAGCGTTTCTAAAGAAGAGTTGCAAAAAAGATGGACTGATATTGTTTTAATAATAAGTGATTCGAAGTCAGAAAGGAATCAACCTCTAAAAAAAGACTTTTCTTTTTTTTTAATCTATGTTTTATGTTTTATTTTATTAATTCAATTTAAAATAGATATAGTTGCTAAATTTTTCTTTATATTTCCATTGTTGGGTGTTTTTTTATCAATAGCCGCTTTAAAAGATTTGTTTGGGGTTGAAAATAATTTAATTAACAACCTGTGTAATATCACTTCATCTTCCAATTGTAGTGAGGTTGTAAATTCTAGCAAATGGAAAATTTTCAGGTATATAAATTTTAGTGATTTAAGCATTGTTTTTTTTGTTAGTCAAATGACAGCATATTTTATCTTTTGTTTTGCTTTAAGTTTAGCTGATTTTTTTTCAATTCAATTTTTTTTACTAACAGGATCTTTTCCTATTATTATTATTTCTTTATTTTATCAAAAATTTGTAGAAAAAAAATGGTGCCCAATATGTGTAATGCTAATTTCCATTCTTTCTTTAGAGTTTTTTTACCTTTTGAGATTTGAAATATTTAGCTTAAGTGTTTCTTTTCAATCAATTTTCTTTTACATAGCATTGGTTTCAATGATAATATTTCTCTGGAAAATAATAAAAAAACAATTGATTGATGTGAAAGAACTTAAAGAATTTCGTTTAAAATCAAATAGATTTCAGAGAAATTATGAAATTTTTAAAAATACATTGGTTTCAAAAGAGAAAAAACTATTACCAGAGAGTCCAATTGTGTTCGGAAATAAAGAGAGTAAAACTCAAATAGCAATCATTACTCATCCATTTTGTAAATTTTGTGAAGAAGCACATGAGATTTTGGAACAAATATTGTTAAAGTATCACGACCATATACAAATACAAGTTATATTTAAAGTAGATTTTGAAAATTCAGATGAAAAAGCAAAATTGTTTTTCAAAAAATTATTGGGTATATATTTTTCTAAAGGAAAACAAGAGTTTAGAAAAGCAATAAAATATTGGTATAAGTTTAAAAGTATTGAAAAATGGACTAGTGAAAGTTTGATTGTGGAAGATTTTGATAAAATGGACGATTTATTAATAAAACAGAATGAATGGTGTTCAGTTAACAATGTCAATTATACTCCTGCTATTTTTGTTAATGGATATGAATATCCTAAATTGTATGAAAGAGAAAATTTAGAGTTTTTTATAAATGAATTAATTGAAGATTCATCGTTTTAAAGTATGGTGCGTTATTAAATGTATCTATAATTTAGAAAATTTTAATCAGAATAGAAATTATGAAACTGATTTTTAAAACACTGTTTATCCTTTTTTTTATAAATAATTCATTAGGTCAAACTAGTAAGTATAATTTTACATTGGATTGTTTTTTGAAAAATGATTTAGAAGGTTATATGTTTGTTGAATATGAAGGAAAGCTTGATAGTTGTTTAATTGTAAATAATAACTTCTCATTTGAGGGGTTAATTGATAAAGATATTGTGAGGGCTGTTTTTTACTTAAAAGATAAGCCATCGAATGTTTTTGGGGTTTATTTGGAAAAAAAACAGATAAAATTAGAGTTGTCTGTAGAAGATAGATTAATGAATAACGGAAGTAAGCTTTCTTTTTTTAAATTACTATCAATACATGGAACTGAAACAGCAAAGATTGAAGATGAATACAATGAAATTTGGCAAAAATATTTATTTGATAAGACTAAAGATTATAGACCAAATTTGTATAGAAAACTAGATGAGATAGTTGTAAATCACCCAAAAAATCCTTTAGGTGTAGATTTATTGAGTAGTTTAACTAGGCAAAAAGATACAGATAAGAACATTTTAAAATCTATATATGTTAAAATTGATAAAAGTATAGCTTCAGAATCCACAATTAAGTTTATTGAACAAGATTTATATCCTGAAAACTTTATTAAGATTGATGATTTAGTTTTTGATTTTGAATTACCTGATGATAAAGGAAAGATATTTAATACAAAAGATCTTAAAGGGAAATGGTATTTGTTAGACTTTTGGGCTAGTTGGTGTGAGCCTTGTAGAAAACAAATGCCTAGTTTGAAAAAAGTTTATAGTTTATATAAAAATAGAAATTTTGAGATTTTAGGAATTTCAATAGATAAAAATAAAAGTAATTGGATTAACGCTTTAAAAAAAGAGAATGTTGATTGGATTAATGTTATAGAAAACAAAGAGTTTCTGGGTGAAGTTGTGAAAAAATATCATATTAATTCAATTCCTTCAAATGTTTTGATAAATAATTATGGGAAAGTTATTGCGAAAAATATTGATTTAGATCAATTAGAAGTGATTTTGAAAAACATTAAGGTTAATTGATATTTTTTAATTTTACTGCAATTATTTCGCAGGCTTCATCAAGCATATCGTATACTTTTTCAAAGCCATCTTGACCTCCATAGTATGGGTCTGGTACATCTACTCGTTCACCTGGAAAAATTTCTTCTAAAATGAGTTGAATTTTGTTTTTATGATTTTCGTTTTCTGCAAGCGAAACAACATCTTTAAAATTCTGGTTGTCCATTACATAAATATAGTCAAAATTATCAAAATCAGACTTTTGAAATTTTCTGGCTTTTTGATGAGTAATGTCAATGCCTCTGTTTTTTGCTGTAAGAATTGAGCGTTTGTCAGGTTGTTCGCCCGAATGCCATCCGCCAGTTCCAGCAGAATCAACAATATATTCTTTTGATAACTTTGAACGTAAAATACCTTCAGCCAGTGGGGAACGGCAAATATTCCCCAAACAGACCATAAGAATTTTTTTAGGCATTATAAAGAAAGTTTCTTGTTGATATCGTCAACAAATTTTTTGAACTGCTTATCTGTAGTCACTAAGTTGTCAACCGTTTTGCAAGCGTGTAAAACAGTGGCGTGATCTCTATCTCCAATTTGTGAACCAATATTGGCTAAAGACGCTTTAGTGTATTTTTTTGCAAAGAACATAGCTAGCTGGCGTGCTTGCACCACGTGACGTTTTCTAGTTTGTGATTGTAATGTGTCAACATCTAACTGGAAATAATCAGAAACTACTTTTTGAATGTAGTCAATAGATATTTCACGTTTCACATTTTTAACAAACTTCTCAACTACTTGCTTCGCTAAGTCAATTGTAACTTCTTTTTTATTAAAAGATGATTGAGCAATTAAGGAAATAATAGCACCCTCAAGTTCTCTAACATTACTTTTTATATTACGAGCTACATATTCGATGATTTCTTCAGGCATTTCAACCCCATCACGGAATAAGATGTTTTTCAAGATTGATACTCTTGTTTCATAATCTGGTTGGTGTAATTCAGCAGATAGTCCCCATTTAAAACGAGATAATAAACGTTGTTCAATATCTTGCATGTCAACAGGAGCTTTGTCTGATGTTAAAATTACCTGTTTCCCATTTTGGTGTAAATGGTTGAATATATGGAAGAATACATCTTGAGTTCCTGTTTTTCCGGAAAGGAATTGAACGTCATCAATGATTAACACATCTATCAATTGATAAAAGTGAATGAAATCATTTCGAGTATTTTTTTTAACTGAATCTATATATTGTTGCGTGAAAATTTCTGCAGAAATATATAAAACGGTTTTGTCTGGGTATTTGTCTTTAATTTCAACACCAATGGCATGTGCCAAATGTGTTTTTCCTAGTCCAACACCGCCGAAAATTAGTAGTGGATTGAATGAAGTTCCTCCTGGCTTATTTGCTACAGCCATACCCGCTGATCTTGCTAAACGGTTTGAGTCTCCTTCAAGGAAATTTTCAAAACTGTAGTTGGCATTTAATTGCGATTCGATTTTAATATTTCGAATTCCAGGTATGATAAAAGGGTTTTTTAATTCTGGATTTTTTTGTTGAACAGGAACATCAATTTCCTGAGTTTTTACAGCAGGTCTATTGTTACTTGGTATTTGCTCTGTGAATGGAAGTTTGTTTCCATAAGTGTTCTCCATTTTAATTTTATAGAGTAACTTAGCGTTTTTTCCAAGCTCTTTTTGTAATGCAACTTTTAATAATTTAACATAGTGTTCTTCTAGCCATTCATAGAAGAATTTACTAGGTACTTGAATATAAAGTGCGTTGTCTGTAAGCTCTACTGACTTGATTGGTTCAAACCAAGTTTTGTATGCTTGCTCTTGAATATTATCTTTTATGAAAGACAGACAATTCTCCCAGACTGATTCCGCAGTTTTATTCATTGTATGCATCTAAAATGTTAATTTTTAAAAGATTAAACTTGTTAATTTTGGTACAAGTTTTAGGGTTGATTGGGATAGCAAATATGCCTCATAAAATTCTTAAAAAAAAATTTTTTTGATGTTGATTTTATAAAAAAAATGTTGTAAAGCGTTTTATTGGGGTTAACAGAGTGTTAATTTTTTTTAAAGAAAGAGTGATGAAATTTTATGATTTAAATGTGCGAGTAAGATATGCAGAAACCGATCAGATGGGTGTTGTTTATCATGGTAATTATGTGCAGTATTTTGAAATGGGTAGGGTGGAATGGCTTAGAAATCTTGGAGTTACCTATAAATCAATGGAAGAAAATGGAGTTATGCTTCCTGTAGTTTCATTGACTATGAATTATAAAAGACCTGCACGATATGATGATGAGTTAACAGTGCGAACTATTTTTAAAAGTCAGCAATCGGTTAAAATAGAATTCGATTATGAAATCTATAATCAATCAAATGAGTTATTAACAACAGGTAGTTCAATTTTGGTTTTTGTAGATGTTAAAACGGGGCGTCCAATTTTACCTCCAGACTATATTAAAGAGTTATTAGTAAAAGTTTAAAATTCTTTAATTTCTACTTCAAATAAATTAGTAAAAATGTCGAAAATCATTTCGGCATTTTTTTTACGTGTGCTGATTTCTATTTGACAATTCTCTTCCATTTTTTGAGAAATAATGTTAAGATTCTTTTCTTTTATAACCCTCATTACTTTATTCATGTTTTTGTAATCGAAAGTTATGTTGAAATGAATGTCTATTGTCTTCTCAATTATGTTAGACGATTCCAAAGCTAGTTTTGCGCCTTCTCGATAAGCCGAAATCAAACCTCCAACACCAAGTTTTATTCCGCCAAAATAACGAACAACTACAATTAATATGTTTGTAACGTCAAAAGATTGTATTTGGCCATAAATGGGCATGCCGGCACTATTGTTGGGTTCTCCGTCATCGTTAGCTCGGTATTGTATTTTTGTTGTGCCAAGTTGCCAAGCATAGCACCAATGACGTGCAGAGAAATGTTCTTTTTTTAAACGTTCGATATGGGTTTTCGCTTCTTCCTCTGAAGAAATAGGGAATGCATAACCATAAAACTTACTGTTTTTTTCTTTAAACAGTACTTCGGGTGAAGCTTCTTCTATTGTTTTATATGTATCGGTAGTACTCAATGTAGCAATTTGAGTACAAAAATAGTGTTTTAATAAAATCTGTAATTATGAAAAAGGAAGTTCTTTTTTAGAAAAAAGATCGGTTACATCTTCCTTGCCTACTTCTAAATTCCAAACATGCATACCTAATGAAGCAGCTATGTCAGTGTTTGTTTTTTTATCATCAATAAATAAAGTGCGTTTAGGAGCTAGTTCGTGTTTTTTAATGATAAAATTAAAAGCCTCAGGCTCTGGTTTTCGATGTCCTATTTCAAAAGAAAAGTAAATTTTTTCGAAGCATTGATAAAATTCACGGGCAAAAGTCATTCCTACTCGATGTTCAAATTTTGCAATATGAATCTCGTCGGTATTACTTAAAAGAAATAAACGGTATTTATGCGATAATTTTTGAAGGAACTCTAATCGTGATAATGGGAAGTCAATTAAAACTGAATTCCAAGCAGTTCTTATGTCATCAATTGAAGCGTTAGGCATGAGCTTTTTCATTTCAATCATGAATTGAACTTCGGAGATTTTCCCTTTTTCAAACAGTTGATTAATCTTATCTATTTCTTCGTTCCAAGATTGTAATCCAAGTTTTTTTAACGCTTCTAATGATGCGTTTTTGTCTAAATCCATGAACACATCTCCAAAATCGAAAATAATAGTATTAATCATAATTCGTAAAAATTAAAAGTTCATCACTTATTATTTTTTTGCTTTCGCTAATTTTTCTTGAAATTTTTGGAGCCTTGGTTCCTTCAGAAAAAAAAGAAAGACCCTTAAAAACTCTTGCTTCGTCCCAAAGTCGAGCATCAATAAAAGTTTGTAAAGTTTGGCTTCCTCCTTCAATGATTACCGACTGAATTTCTTTTTCATACAAGTAGTTACAAATTTGATTTGCAATATTTTTAGAAAAATCAATTTCATTCTCAGTAATCAAAATGGTAAGAGCCGAATTATCAAATATAGCACTTTCTTTTGGAATTCTGTTTTTTTTGTCTAAAACTATTCTTACAGGTTGGTTGCCTTTCCAGTCTCTAGCTGTTAAGCTAGGATTGTCGTCAATTATGGTTTGCGTTCCTGCTAAAATTCCTTGTTCTTCGGTACGCCATTTATGGACTAATTGGCGAGAATATTTATTAGTAATCCAAACGGGTTTTTTATCTTCTTTAGTTTTAGGAGCTATAAAACCATCTTTCGTTTCTGCCCATTTTAAAATTATGTAGGGGCGTTTTTTGTTGTGAAATGTGAAAAAACGTTTGTTTAGTTCATTGCATTCTTCTTCTAAAACGCCAACAGTTACATTGGCCCCAGATTCGATTAATTTTTTAACTCCATTACCTGATACTTTTGCAAAGGGATCAATTGTGCCAATCACCACATTTGGTATTTTGTGATGAATTATTAAATCGGAACAAGGTGGTGTTTTTCCAAAATGACTACATGGTTCTAAACTTACATAAATCGTAGATTTAGATAACAATGATTTATCCTTAACGGAATTGATGGCGTTTACTTCAGCATGGGCTTCTCCTGCTTTTTTGTGCCAACCTTCCCCAATTATTTTTCCGTCATATAGAATTACACTTCCTACTAAAGGATTTGGATAGGTTGTGCCCAGTCCATTTTTAGCTAATTCAATACAACGCGATATGTATTTTTGATGTATCTTCACATCACAAAAATAAGCTTTTAATTTTATGTTGATTCGAGAAATACAAGCACAAGACAATATTCAAGTAGCCAAAGTTGTTCGAACAGTTTTGGAAGAATTTAATGTACCAAAAGTAGGGACAGCTTATGCAGATCCTGAGCTTGATAAAATGTATGAAGCATATCAAAAGTCAAACTCTGCTTATTTTGTTGTAGAAAATGAAGATAGAATTGTAGGTGTTGCTGGAATTTCTCCTCTTGCAAATGGTAATCCCGAGGTTTGCGAATTGCAAAAAATGTATTTTCTTCCAGAAACCAGAGGTTTAGGGATTGGTACACAAATGATGGAGGTGTGTTTAACAAAGGCTAAAGAATTTGGTTTTAAACAATGTTATTTAGAAACCATGCCCTACATGGAAGCTGCTCAAAAATTATATAAAAAATCTGGATTCGAATATTTAGATGAACCTATGGGCTGTACAGGACATTCGGCTTGTCCAGTTTGGATGATTAAAAGTTTATAAATGTATTTAAAAGAATATAAAATTCAATTTACTAAAGAGTTGTCGTCGATTTATGATGAGCACGAAATAGATAGTTTTTTTTACATACTGCTTGATGCTTTTCATGGGATGAAAAGGGTTGATTTAGCTATAAATCATAATATGGAATTAGACACCATGCAATTATTGCAATGGGAAACAGTTTTGTCTCAACTTGTAGAGGAAAAACCCATACAATATATATTAGGAGAAACCGAGTTTTATGGTTTACCGTTTTATGTGAATGAAAATACATTAATTCCGAGGCCAGAAACAGAAGAATTAGTCGATTGGATTATTAAAGAGACAAAGGATAAAAGTCAAAATTCGAAAGTGAGAATTTTGGACATAGGAACGGGAACAGGTTGTATTGCTATTTCTTTAGCAAAGAATTTAACTAATGCAGAAGTATATGCTTTAGATGTTTCAGAAAAAGCATTGGTGATAGCTGCTAAAAATGCTAACAGAAACAATGTTGAAATTACTTTTCTTAACCAAAGTGTTTTAGAAACCAATGACCTTGAACAGAAATTTGATATTATAGTTTCTAATCCGCCGTATGTTCGTAATCTTGAAAAACAGGAAATCAAGAAAAATGTATTAGACTTCGAACCACATTTAGCGCTATTCGTTGAAGATAATGACGCTCTATTGTTTTATCGAAAGATAACAGAATTGGCTCAAAAAAATCTATCAGAAAAGGGAATGTTATTCTTTGAAATCAATCAGTACTTGGGGAAAGAAATGTTTGCTCTACTAGAAAACAATAATTTTTTAAATATCGAACTTCGAAAAGATATTTACGGCAATGACCGAATGATTAAAGGTGAAATATAACCGTTATTCGTATCTTAACGCTTCGATAGGGTCTAGTTTTGCAGCTTTTAGCGCCGGATACAATCCTGAAATTATTGCTACAATGAAACATACCAAAAATGCAGAAGTTATAGCTAACCAAGGAATCACAAATTTAAAATCTAATAGAGAAGCGAACCCAAAACCAATTAATATTCCTAAAATGGTTCCTACCAATCCACCCAATTGACCAATTACTAAAGTTTCCATAAAGAATTGCATGGCAATAGTACTTCTTTTGGCACCTAAAGCTTTTCTGGTTCCTATTTCACGAGTTCTTTCGGTTACAGATACCAACATGATATTCATTAAAGCAATAGTAGAACCAAAAATGGTAATAACACCAATTACCCAAGCAGAAATTCCTAAATATTGTGTTATTCCTAAAATTTTATTTATCAAATCATCGCTTCTGGAAACACCAAAGTTTTGATCTTCAATCGGACTCAATTTACGAACCTTACGCATTGCGATAATGGCATTATCAACGGCTTCATCAAGTAACTCTTTTTTTTCAATCATTACACTTGTTGAGTAATTGATATTAGGAGCTGTAAAAAGTGTTCTTGCTACTTGAATTGGAATTAAAACTCGTAAATCTTGGCTGTTTCCAAACGTTGATCCTTTTTCCTTTAAAACACCAATCACTTTAAATTTAGCACCTCTTATTGAAATTGTTTTGTCAATAGGATTTACATCAGCTAGAAGTTCTTTTTCAAAATCAGCACCAAGGATACATACATAATTGTTATTTTCAATATCGAAACCTGTAAAATTTCGCCCTTTAACAACTTCTAAACCTGAATTAACGGTATAATAATCGTCAACTCCTAAAACAGAAACTTCAGGATCTGTTTTTTTGCTTTCAAATTTAACCTCGGCATTTGAAGTGGCGGTAAAAGATAAAGAGGTATGTGCAGATGGAAAGTTGAAGTTTTTTTTGAAAGCAACAGCCTCAGGATACGAGATAATAGGATTAATCTTTTTTAATTCTCTATTGCCTTCTGTACGGGTTAAATTATCATATTGATTTAAAGTAAAAGTATTAGATCCCATAGAGGCAAAATCTTTAGAAAGTGTATTCTCAAGTGCCGAAACCACTGTTAAAATACCAACAAGTGCCATAATACCAATACCAATAATAAGTACTGTTAAAACCGTGCGAAGCAATTGTGTTCTTATAGAACCTAATGCAATCTTAACATTTTCTCTAAACAATCCTACCATAGCTAATGAGTAACTAAAATACGTTTTTTGTTACAATTCCGATTAAAATTTTACTATTCTTCTAAAATGTAAGATATTTGCGAGTAAAATTAGAAGTTAGAAATGAGAGTTGCTTTACTTTTTTCTTGTTCTAACTAAAATAATTTATAATTCATAACTCATAATTTTAAAAAATGGCTCAAAAACCAAGTATTCCTAAAGGAACAAGAGATTTTTCTCCTATTGAAGTGGCAAAACGTAATTATATTTTTAATACAATGCGTTCTCATTTTGAAAGATTTGGTTATCAGCCTATCGAAACTCCTACATTTGAAAATTCAGAAACCTTAATTGGAAAATATGGAGAAGAAGGGGATCGATTAATTTTTAAGATTTTGAATTCGGGAAATTATTTTTTTAATAAACAGAAAATAGAATTACCTAAATCTATAGAATCATTGCAAATAAATTCAGCAGAAACAATCTCGGTTGAAGAGTTAATAGAATTAAATCAATTTACTAATAAAATTTCAGAAAAAGCACTTCGCTACGATTTAACAGTCCCTTTTGCTCGTTATGTGGTTCAACATCAAAATGAAATTGAATTTCCTTTTAAACGTTATCAAATTCAACCAGTATGGCGTGCTGATAGACCTCAAAAAGGACGTTTTAGAGAGTTTTATCAGTGTGATGCTGATGTGGTTGGTTCAACTTCATTGTGGCAGGAAGTTGAATTAGTACAATTGTACGATTCGGTTTTTTCTGATTTGGGATTAAAAGGAGTAACTGTAAAAATTAATAATCGTAAAATTTTGTCTGGTATTGCTGAGGTTATTGGTGCATCTGATAAGCTTATTGACTTTACTGTTGCGCTTGATAAATTAGATAAGATTGGTGAAGAAGGCGTGAAAAAAGAAATGCTTGAAAAAGGTATTTCGGAAGAAGCAATTTCTAAAGTACAACCGTTGTTTAATTTTACTGGAACAATAACTGAGAAGTTAGAAAAACTTGCTCAATTATTATCTACTTCAGAAGAAGGACTAAAAGGAGTAGAGGAGTTACGTTTTATTTGCGAAAATGTTTTAGAGATTGGATTAAAAGAGTCAAAACTAGATTTGGATGTGACTTTAGCCAGAGGACTAAATTACTATACTGGAGCTATTTTTGAAGTAGGTGCGCCAGAAGGAGTATCAATGGGATCTATTGGAGGAGGAGGTCGTTATGATGATTTAACCGGTATTTTTGGTCTAAAAAACATGAGTGGAGTAGGTATTTCATTCGGTTTAGATAGAATTTATTTGGTTGTAGAAGAATTAGGATTGTTTCCAGAAACAGTGACTTCAACTTCAAAAGCTATTTTCTTGAATTTAGGAGAAACCGAAGCTAAATTTTCAATGAAAGCCATTGCAAAACTTCGTAACGAAGAAATTAAAGTAGAGTTATATCCTGATGCAGCAAAAATTGGGAAACAATTTCAATATGCCGATAAACGAGGAATCCCTTACGCAATTATTGTAGGAGGAGAAGAAGTTCAAAATAATGTTTATAATATTAAGAATCTAACTTCTGGTGAACAGCAAACAGTAGATTTAGAATCTTTAAAAGACATTTTAAAATAGAAAAAAATCCTTCGAAAGAAGGATTTTTTATTTGTTTCTAGGATGAAAAGTCTGCATTACTTGGTTTAAGTGTTTTCTGTCAACATGCATGTAAATTTCTGTTGTGGTGATAGATTCATGTCCTAACATTAGTTGAATAGATCGTAAATCGGCCCCGTTTTCTAATAGGTGAGTAGCAAATGAATGACGAAAAGTGTGAGGGCTTATCGTTTTGTTGAGGTTTATTTTTTTTGCCAAATCTTTTATAATAGTGAAAATCATAGCACGGGTAAGTTGTTTGCCTCTTCTATTTAAAAACAAAGTATCACCAAATTCTTTTTGAATGGGTAAATGAGGGCGGACTTCTTTTTTGTAAATCTCAATGTATTTTTGTGTTAAAGGACTAATGGGAACAAAACGCTGTTTGTTTCCTTTTCCTGTTACTTTTATAAATCCTTCATCAAAAAATAAATCAGATATTTTAACTGAAACCAGTTCTGATACACGAAGCCCACATCCGTAGAGTGTTTCGAGCATGGCTCTGTTACGTTCTCCTTCATTGCTAGATAAATCAATTGCATTAATCAAATTGTCTATGTCTTCAATATTTAAAGTATCGGGGAGTTTTCTCCCTAAGCGTGGAGCCTCAATTAATTCTAGAGGATTATCAACCCTGTAATCTTCAAAAATTAGATAATTAAAAAAGCTTTTTAGGCCAGAAATTATTCTTGCTTGACTCCTTGGATTTACTTTTTTCGAAACGTCATAAATAAATTCTTGGACGATTTCTTCTGTTATTGTGATTGGGCTTTTGTCTATTTGATTTTCAGTTAAATAAAGACTTAGTTTTTCAATATCGAGAGTGTAATTGTCGATGGAATTTTGTGATAATCCACGTTCTATTTTAAGATATGATTGGAAATTCTTGATGAATTTGGTCCAGTTGTTGTTCATTAAATAATATAATTTTTTAAAAAATATAGCGTTGTTTAATTATAAACTAAAATTTTTGGATATGAAATTAATTAAAAATTTAACATTAGGAACTTTTTTGTTTGTATTTGCATCAAATGCATTTGCGCAGGATAAATCAGGGGCCTCATTTGGAATTAAAGGAGGTTTAAATTACGCTACAGTTTCAAAAGGTGATTTTGAAGAAGGACCAGACCCAAGAACTAGTTTTCATATAGGTTTTATGGGGGAAGTACCATTGGTACCTAAAATTTTATCACTACAACCAGAGTTGTTGTACTCAAGACAAGGTTTTGAAAATACTATTAAACTTATTTTAGGTAATTCATATAAGGTTACTTATAAGATAGATTACATTAATGTACCAATTTTAGCTAAATTAAAATTAGGAAATGTTTTTGCTATAGAAGCTGGTCCACAATTTGGAATGAAAGTATCTGAAAAAGTTGAGTCTGACAATAATGTGTCAGATCAAAATGATGTAAATAGTTTTGATACAGCTATTGCGGGTGGTGTTTCACTAAACTTTGCGGGAGGAGCTTTTATTTTTGGACGTTATACGCAGAGTTTAAATGAAGTTGTTAAAGACTCTGGGTCTAAAAATATGGTGATTCAGGCGGGAATCGGATTTAAAATGTAGTTATCAATCTTGATCAATAAAAAAACCACGCTTTAAGCGTGGTTTTTTGTAATAATATTTTGTTATTAGAATTGGTAACCAATTCTGATTCCACCAATAACTTGTGTAGTAATTCCTGATTCTTTTCCACCAGCAATATTTACATTTGGTTGTCCTGTTTCACTGATTTCGATATCTTTATTTTTACCAGTTAAAATATTTAAACCAGCTTCAACACCTAAGAATACTTTTTTAGCGATGTAGTAATCTGCACCAGTTACAAGTCTTAAACCAAATTGAGTTCCTGCATTGTTAATGAAGTTTCCAGCATTATCTATATTTGCTCCATCAACATTGTAGAAATAATTGTTCTCAGTGTATTCAGTTTTAGCACCTTTAAAATTAAGTAATAAATCAGCACCTGCATAAGTTGATAATCTTTCTGTACCTGCGAAGTGTTTTTCAACCCCAAGGTTTAATGTGAAGTTTGAATTTTTGTTAATCGTAGTTTCAACATTGTTTGGGTTTGAATTGTCAATCGATTCAGTTTTGTTAGAGTTTGTAGCAAAACCTAAACGTAAACCTAAATCATCTTTTAAGAAATATCTGAATTTTAATACTCCAGTGTTTAAATCAAAGTTTGCATTGTTTAAACCACCAGTTAAACCAACTTCAGTAGTAACTGTACCTTTTACTGGTTTGTAAGAAGAAGTTGATTCTTGAGCGTTAGCAAAAGTAAACGCGAAAACTGCAGCAGCAGTTAATAAAACTTTTTTCATTTTTTAATGTTTTTTAAAAATTTCGATGCGAAGATAGTGTGTTTTTATTTGATTGACCAAGTGATTTTTTAATAAAAAAGTAAGTTTTGTCTTATGTAGTTGATTTTTAGTAATATATAAAAAGAAAAAACCACGCCATTGGCGTGGTTAATATTGAGAATCTAAGGTTTTTATTAGAATTTTAAAGCAAGACCTGCCATAACTTTCACTCCACCTAAAGTAGATTTTCCTTTGTAGTCAACACCTTCTTCAGTTAATTTTGATTTTAAGCTGTTTCCTTCATATCCTACGTTTAAGATAACACCTACTACATCAGTAAAGAAGTAGTTACCACCAGCGTTAACACCGTAGTTTAAACCAGAATATTTGGTTTTTTGACCACCAACATAAGCAAATGCAAGATCTTTGTCTTTACCAGAAGTAAATCCGATAGATGGACCAGCGTAAACGTTAAATTTGTCTTTGTTTACAAAATAATATCTACCTGATAAATTTACTTTAACAAGTGATACTGAAGGGTCTGAGTAACCGTAACCGTAATCAACACTTTTTGGTGTTAAAACTACGGTACCTAATTCTACGCCAATACCAGCACTGAAACTTTCAGCGATACCATATTGGAAATTAACTCCAAATTGAGCGCCAGCAGCATCAAATTTCTCTTTTGTTGAACCAGCTTCATCTAATTTATGACTACCTGAACCAGTCATGAAACCACCTAAAACATTAACTTGCATAGTTCCTTTTTGGTGTGATTGAGCACTAGCAGTTCCGATAGCTAAAACCGCTAAAGCAGAAAGTAAAACTTTTTTCATCTTTTTTGTTTTTTTAAAATTACTGAACGAATTTAAGATATTTTTTAAGTTACAAATGACGTTATGTAAGTTTTTTTATAGTTTTTTCCTTAATTTTTTGTTATGAACTTGATAATCAATAATTTATGTTTGCTGTGTTTTATGCATGGATTAGATAAGATTTTATTTGTAAATTAAAATTTATAGCCAACTGATAGACATAGAACATTATTTTTAATTTCATTATTTGAAGCTGTATCATCAATATCTGTCAAACCTATGTTGTATCTTAAACCAGCAAAAAGATTATCGGTAAAATTGTAAGACGCCCCTATGTTGAAGCTGATATCAGTTCCTTTTACTTCTTTTTTGATATCTCTTTCACCTGATCCAGAAATTATGTCTCCACCGTCATTTTCAGACCATTCATATTTGGATTTTGCTCCAACTAAAAAACCAACTTGTGGACCTGCTTCTAAAGCTAAACTTTTTATTACATAAAATTTAGCAATAACTGGGAGATTGATGTAGTTTAAGTTGAATTTATTTTCTTCATTATAAGAATAGTAATAACTTCCTATTGAATAACTCTCAGATTCTTCTGTTTTTGCACCTTGAGTTGAGAATAATAATTCAGGCTGAATTGCAAATTTGTCTGTAAGACCAATTTCTGCAAAACCTCCTAAGTGGAATCCAATTTTTGAATCAGGATCACTTCCTTCAGAAAAGCTCAAATTTGAAAGATTCAAACCAGCTTTAGCTCCAAATTTTACTTTTTGTGCATTAGCAAATCCAAAAGTGAATAGTACTAATGTTGTTAACAATACTTTTTTCATTTGTTTATAGATTTAAAATTGGTAACATTAAATTATAATATATTGATATTCAGATTATTGTTTGTATTGAATAGTTGTTAACAATTTTTTAAGTTTGAAATTATATCGCTTTAAGTAGTTGTTTTTTTAGTAGAAATGCAATATTTCTAGATACAAAAAATCCATTTAAAGAAGCCGTAAGGATTGCACTTTGATTGTAGTTCAATTTTTTTAGAGAAGTTTTTTTTAAATGAAGAATTTGAGGAACAAACTCAAATTAGAAGAAAACCCCTATATTTACTCAAAATACTAATTGTGAGAATACTTGTTATAAATGGCCCTAATTTAAATTTATTAGGAAAAAGAGAACCTGAGGTTTATGGTAATCAAGATTTTGATACTTTTTTTAAAACTATGAAATCTAAGTATTTAAAAGTTAACTTAGAGTGCTTTCATAGTAATATAGAAGGTGAAATTATTAACAAATTACAAGAAGTTGGTTTTGATTATGACGGAATTATTCTGAATGCGGGAGCTTATACTCATACTTCAATTGGTATTGGTGATTGTATAAAAGCAATTACAACTCCAGTAGTTGAAGTTCATATATCAAATACTTTTTCAAGAGAAACATTTCGACATCAATCTTATATTTCTCCGAATGCGAAAGGAATAATTATAGGTTTTGGACTCCAAAGTTACGAATTGGCAATACAATCTTTTTTATAAAAGCAACCTTTCTTTATTAAATTACGTCTTTAAAGAAAAATCTAAAAATGAGAAACCTTTTTTTAATCGCCTTTTTGTTGTTTTCTGTTTTTTCCAATTCTCAAATTAAGGGTTTGGTTACCGATGAGAATAATAATCCACTTCCTTTAGTAACAGTTTTAGTAGATAATACTTATAATGGAACCACAACAAATGAAAAAGGATTTTATGAGCTTAATTTAAAACAAAAAGGTAAGTATACTATAATTTTTCAGTATTTAGGTTTTAAGACCAAAAGAGTTACAGTTACTATTGAAAGCTTCCCGCATGAACTTAATGTAAAATTGGCTGAGGAAAGATACACTTTAAATGAAGTTGTGGTTAGTAATCAAGAAGATCCTGCAAAGCAAATTATTCGCAATGCTATTGCTTCAAAAAAAGAAAATTCTGTCAGAACAGCTAAGTATAAAGCCGATTTTTATTCAAGAGGATTAATGCGAATTAAAGATGCTCCTAAAAAAATTCTGGGTCAAGATTTAGGGGATTTTGACGGTGCCTTAGATTCAACTCGAACAGGGATTTTGTATTTATCAGAGACAGTTTCCAAACTTAGTTTTCAAAAGCCAGATAAAATGAAGGAAACAATTGTGGCTTCAAAAGTTGCTGGTAAAAACAATGGTTTTAGTTTTAATAACGCGGCAAGTGTCGAATTTGATTTTTATGAAAATTATCTTCCTTTTCAAGTAAATATTATTTCACCAATAAGTGATAATGCCTTTTCATATTATAAATTTAAAATCGATGGAAGTTTTTTTACAGAAGATAAACAACAAGTAAATAAAATTAAGGTTATACCTCGTAGAGACACCGAACCAGTGGTTGAAGGTTATATATATATTGTAGAAGATTCTTGGGCTATTTATGCTGTAGATGTCAATATAAAAGGATACCGAATGCAAACTCCAGCTTTGGATAATTTAATTTTAAAACAAAGTTTTAGTTACAATCAAAAAGATAAAATTTGGACAAAGAATACTCAGAGTTTGGATTTTGTTGCTGGATTATTAGGAATTAATCTTTCAGGAAGGTTTACTTATGTCTACAGTAATTTTGAGTTCGAACCTACTTTTGATAAAAAAACATTTACTCGTGAGGTTCTTTCTTTTGAGAAAGATTCTAATAAAAAAGACAATGATTTTTGGAATACTATAAGGCCAGTTCCTTTAACTAATGAAGAAAGTACTGATTATGTTAGAAAAGATAGTATCCAAACTTTGAGACAATCAAAAAAATATCTTGATTCGATAGATAAAAAAAGCAATAAGTTTTCTTTGTTTGATGTTGTAAGTGGTTATAGTTATAAAAATTCTTATAAGGATTGGTCTTTGAATTATACAGGATTCTTAACCAGTATTCGATTTAATACTGTTCAAGGGTATGCTTTGAGTACTGGCTTAAATTATTTGAAGACTAATAAAGATGATAGGACTTACACTTCTGCAGGTCTTGTGTTTAATTATGGTTTTGAAGAAAATAAGCTGAGAATAAAAGGAGAATTTTCTAAAAAGTTCAATAATGTTAATGATGCTTTGCTAACTTTTTCTGGAGGAAGAGATATTGTTCAGTTTAATCCAAATAACCCGATTTCAAATATTGTGAATTCGGTTAGTACTTTATTCTTTAAAAATAATTTTATGAAACTTTACGACAAGAGTTTTGTAAATGTAGGTTACAGTCAGGAAGTTTTAAATGGATTTTCGGTATTTACTAATTTGGAATATTCAGAAAGAAAGCCATTGTTTAATAATACTGATTTTACCATTGTAAAAAAAGATAAGGTATATACATCTAATAATCCTTTGTTTCCATTTGATTATGAAAATTCAATAATCACGAAGCATAATTTAGTTAAAGGAAGAATTACCGGAAAAATAAACTTCGCTCAAGAGTATTGGTCAAGACCCGATGGAAAGTTTAATTTATCAAACGATAAGTACCCAACAGTTTATTTGACTTATGAAAAAGGATTTGCAGGAAATAAATCACAATACAATTTTGATTATCTAGCCTCAAGAGTTTCACATGATTTTCTTCTTGGTAACAAAGGGAATTTAGGCTTGAATATAACTGCTGGAAAATTTTTTAATGGTGATAATATTTCTTTTGTTGATTATAAACATTTCAATGGAAATCAGACACACATTGGTCAATCAGATAGATATTTGAGCGTGTTTAATATGATGCCGTATTATAGATACAGCACGAATGATTCTTTTTTTGAAGCCCATGCAGAATATGATGATAAAGGTTTTATCGCAAATAAAATTCCACTGATTAATTTACTAAAAGTGAATATGATTTTAGGGTATCATAACTTATCATTGCCAGGAATCAATCCGTATCAGGAATTTTCAGTTGGATTGGATAATTTAGGTTTTGGTAAATTTAAATTATTCAGAATTGATTATGTTCGTTCGTATCAAAGCACAATTCAAAAAGACGGAATTGTTTTCGGTTTGAAAATATTAAATGCTCTGAATTAATTTTTTAAAAACACATCATAACTTAGGCGAATTAGAGTGCCAATAACCACAACAAGAAAAAAGATACGAATAAAACCGTTCCCTTTTTTTATTGCCAATTTTGCTCCTAGCCATCCGCCAAAACCGTTACAAACAGCCATTGGTAAAGCCATTAACCAAAGTATTTTTCCTTTGGAAATAAATAAAGCTAATGAACCTATGTTTGAAGCGATGTTTACGAGTTTTGCATTGGCTGATGCATGAAGAAAATCCAATCCGAGAACAAAAATAAAAGCAACAATAAGAAAACTTCCAGTACCTGGTCCAATAAAGCCATCATAAAAGCCAACAAAAGCACTAATTAGGATTCCGTAAAATATTGCTTTAGTGTTTGAAATTTCTTTAGGTTTATGGCTTCCAAAATCTTTTTTTATGAATGTGTAAATGGCTAATAAAATTAGGATTACCAACAGTAATGGCTTCATAAAGTCATTATTCACAATCGTAAGAACATAGGAGCCAAAGAAAGCACTAAAGCATGAAAAAAATGTCATTATAAACAATAGTCTCCAATTCATATCTACATTTTTTAAATATTGAATAGAGGCAATACTGGTCCCTGTTATACCTGGAACTTTTAATGATCCAGTTAAATTAGCGATTGGCTGATTAGGTAAAAGAATTAAAGCAATAGGAGTTTGAATTAATCCACCACCACCAGCAATGGCATCAATAAATCCAGCAAAAAAAGAGGCAATGCAAAGAAATATAATAATGTAGGTTTCCATTTTGGTTTGGTTGAAAAAGAAATTCCAAACTCCAATTATGTATCGGAATTTGGAATTTTATATAATTACATATTCAAAATATTACGCTCTAACAATATTAGCACCTAAAGCTCTTAAACGCTCATCGATACGTTCATAACCTCTGTCTATTTGTTCGATGTTTTGAATTGTACTTGTTCCTTTTGCTGTCAAAGCTGCAATTAGTAATGAAATACCAGCTCTAATATCTGGTGAACTCATTGTTGTTGCTTTTAGTTGTGATTGGAAGTTGTGTCCCATTACCACAGCTCTATGTGGGTCACAAAGCATAATTTTTGCTCCCATATCAATTAATTTATCCACGAAGAATAAACGGCTTTCAAACATTTTTTGGTGAATTAAAACATCTCCTTTAGCTTGAGTTGCAACTACTAATACAATACTTAATAAGTCTGGAGTAAATCCAGGCCAAGGAGCATCGGCAACAGTTAAAATTGAACCGTCAATGTCTGTTTTAATTTCGTATCCGTCTGTGTGAGCAGGGATATAAATATCATCTCCTTTTTTCTCTAAAGTTATTCCTAATTTTCTGAAAACATTTGGAATAACACCTAAATTTTCCCAGCTAACATCTTTAATAGTGATTTCGCTTCTTGTCATAGCAGCAAGACCAATCCATGAACCAATTTCAATCATATCTGGTAAGACTCTATGTTCGCATCCACCTAATTTATCAACTCCTTCAATAGTTAGTAAGTTTGATCCAATTCCAGTGATTTTAGCACCCATCGAATTCAGCATTTTACATAACTGTTGTAAGTAAGGCTCACAAGCAGCATTATAAATAGTTGTAGTTCCTTCTGCTAAAACAGCAGCCATAACAATATTTGCAGTACCAGTAACCGAAGCTTCGTCAAGTAACATATACGCTCCTTGTAATCTTCCGTCTATTTCTACTCCGTAAAAATGATCAGCTCTCTCGTATCTGAATTTTGCTCCAAGATTAATGAAACCTTCAAAGTGAGTGTCTAAGCGACGACGTCCAATTTTATCTCCTCCTGGTTTAGGAATGTATCCACAACCAAAACGTGCTAAAAGCGGGCCTACAATCATAATAGATCCTCTTAAACTTCCACCTTCTTTTTTAAAGGCTTCGGTTTTAAGATATTCAATATTTACTTCATCGGCTTGGAAAGTATAATCACTAGGACCGTTTTTTTGAATTTTTACACCTAAATTACCTAAAAGAACAATTAGCTTGTTAACATCAATGATATCAGGAATATTTGTAATCCTTACTTTTTCGGAAGTCAATAAAACAGGACATAATATTTGTAACGCTTCATTTTTTGCACCTTGTGGCTGAACAGTTCCTTTTAGTGGTATACCACCTTCAATTTTAAATGTTCCCATTTTAAATTATGAGTTATAAGTTATTAATTATGAGATGTGTTGTCTCTTAATTATTTAGGATTGTTATTGTTTTTTATAAATGGTTTTTTAGGGCCATTTTTTTGATTTTTTTGCTTTCCGTTGTTATTATTGTTGTTTTGAATTTTGTTAGACATGCGTTTGTTTGTACGCATCAAATCTTGAGTATTGGAAAGCTCTTCGCTAGAAGTAGTGAGGTTAAATTTACCTCCTGATAATTCGTACAAATGCTCAAAAATAACAGCATCAGTAACAGTGTCTTTATTCCAGCTTAAATATGATTTTTTCATATGATTTGCAATAACACGAACTAAAGCGTTTTTCATTTCGCCTTCTTCCCATTCGTTTGCTTTTGCAATCATATAAGTAATATTATTTCCATAAAAACGATATTTAGGGAAATTTTGTGGGTATTTCAATGGGTCTGGTTTCATCTTCAATACCTCTTTAGAAGGAATTGGATAGGGAGAATCTACATCTAAAGAAAAATCAGACATTATAAATAATTGATCCCAAAGTTTATGTTGAAAATCAGGAACATCACGCAAATGAGGGTTCATACTTCCCATAACGGAAATAATGTATTTCGCCATTTTATTGCGCTCTTCTTTTTCTTTAATAGCCAATGCTTGATCAATTAGCTTATGTAAATGACGTCCGTATTCAGGTATAATAAGCGATTTGCGTTCAGAATTGTATTCTAAATTCTGAACTACTTCGTTAGCATTTTCTCGAATATATTTTTTATCCATTTATAAAGATATTATCCCTTCAATTGTTGACACTTCTTGGTATTTTTTAATTATCTCGTCGGCGTTATTTAGCAAAACGCTTATAGAAATACTTGTAAATTTAGCATTCTTTGATTCACGAGTTTCAATGATAGCTCCCAAATTGTTAAAAGCCGCTTCTACTTGTGCAATTTTTTCAATATCGCTGGGAACAATAAATTTGTATAAGTATTCAGAAGGCCATTTTTTTGTGGTCGAATTAAGTTCTTCTTTTAATCTTTCGTAAAATTCGGTTGTTTTTTTATCCATCTTCTGCATTAAAATAAACGCAAATATAAGCTTTTTGAAATTAGAAATTATCGAATGTAAATTCAATTTTCAAAAACCAATAAGTTTGATTAAGTTTGCACCTTTATTTTTAGAGTTTTGGAAAAGGAAATTATTGTAATTACTGGCGGACCAGGTACTGGAAAGACAACGATTATTGAAGGACTAATCGAAAAGGGATTTACATGTTATCCTGAAATTTCCCGTGAAGTTACCCTAGAAGCACAAAGACAAGGAATTGATCAGTTGTTTTTGACAGAACCTTTGTTGTTCAGTCAGATGCTTTTAGAAGGTAGAATAAAGCAATATCAAAGCGCTATTAAAGAAGAAAGTACACAGGTTTTTATAGATAGAGGAGTGCCAGATGTCTTGGCTTATATGCATTTTATAGGAGATACATACCCTCAACATTTTGATGAAAGTTGCCATGATAGTAAATACAGTAAAGTATTTGTTCTACCACCTTGGGAAGATATATATGTGAGTGATCAAGCTCGTTATGAAAACTTTGAGCAGGCTAAGATTATCTACGATCATCTTAAGGAAACCTATGCAAAATACGGTTACAAACTTATAGAAGTGCCTATTGGAACTGTAAATGAGCGTATCGATTTTATTTTTACTCACCTTAAATAGTCAGTATAGTTTTAATTTTAAAAAGTTTGTTTTAAATAAGTAAACTTTTTATTTTTAGACTTTAAATACTTCTGAATGCAGCAAGCATTACAAATTCTTGAAAAATATTGGAACTATTCTTCTTTTAGACCTGTTCAGGATGAAATAATACAATCAGTATTAAAAGGTAAGGACACTTTTGGGTTAATGCCTACAGGGGGTGGGAAATCATTGTGTTTTCAAGTTCCTGGAATGGTCTTTAATGGTTTTTGTCTTGTTGTTTCTCCCTTGATTGCTTTAATGAAAGACCAAGTGGCTCAACTGCAAAGTAGGGATATTAAAGCTATAGCATTGACTGGTGGTATTAAAACAGATGAAATACTGCAATTGTTAGATAATTGCCAATTTGGGAATTATAAATTTTTGTATCTATCACCAGAGCGCCTTGAACAAGATTGGATTCTGGAACGTATTAAAAGTTTACCTGTAAGTTTAGTGGCAATTGATGAAGCACATTGTGTGTCGCAATGGGGTCATGATTTTAGACCTTCATATCTGAAAATTAAAAATTTAAAAACTCATTTTCCTAAGATTCCTTTTATAGCCTTAACAGCATCAGCTACTCCAAGAGTGCAAATAGATATTATTAATTTGTTAGGATTAGAAAATCCGAATCTTTTTTCGAAGTCATTCGCTAGAGAAAATCTAGGTTATCATATTATTAAAGCCGAAGATAAGTTGTATAAACTCAATCAAATTCTTCAAAAAAACCCTGAGTCTTCAATTATATATGTTCGTAATAGGAAAAACTGTCATGAATATGCTCAAAAATTAGCCGATTTAGGTTTTAAAACCACTTTTTATCACGGTGGATTACCTTTAAAAGAAAAAGAGAAAAACATGAACTTGTGGCTTACAGATAAAAGCCCTGTTATGATTGCTACAAGCGCTTTTGGAATGGGGATTGATAAACCCAATGTGAAAACAGTTATTCATATAAACCTGCCTGAAAATTTAGAAAGCTATTATCAGGAAGCGGGGAGAGCTGGTAGAAACGGAGAAAAGGCATTTGCAATTTTAATAAGTTCACCTTCAGATATCATTCAGGCTGAAAATCAGTTTATAAATGTATTGCCAGATGTTAAGTTTCTCAAAGAAGTTTATCTAAAACTCTGTAATTATTTTCAAATAGCATATGGGGAAGGCATTAATGATGAATTTCCTTTTAGTTTAAATCAGTTTTGTTTACAATATAAATTTCCAGTTTTAAAAACATTTAATTCCCTTCAGTTTTTAGACAGACAAGGAGTGATAAGTCTTTCTCAGGAATTTTCAGAAAAAGTACAAGTTCAGTTTTTATTGGAATCTAAAGAAGTTATTCGTTACATAAGTCTCAATCCTGATGATGAACCAATTATTTCGACAATTTTAAGAAGTTATCCAGGGATTTTTGATCTTCAAATTAACATCAATTGTGCTTTTGTAGCTAAGAAAACAGGGACGTCAGAAGTTAAAGTGCTAAATTTGCTGGAGAAACTTAAAAATTTAAATATAGTTGACTGTTTTTTTCAGCACAATGAGTCTAAAATTGTTTTTTTAGAAGTCCGTGAAGATGAGAGAACAATTAATCGAATATCAAAACATTTGGAAAACCAAAATTCGGTGAAAAAGGAACAAATGCAAGCAATGATAAAATATGTTTTAAATGAGACAAGTTGTAAAAGTCAATTGCTTCTGGAATATTTTGGAGAAACAAATAGTAATGAATGTGGAGTTTGTTCTTATTGTGTTTCTAAAAAAGTAAAAAAAACTCCTGTTGAAGATTTAAAGTTTGAGATAATGAATCTTTTACAACAAAAAGAGATGACAACTAGAGAAATAGTCTCATTGGTTGGAGTAAGTGAAGAGCAAGTGTTAGAGGTGGTTAAAAAGTTGTTAGAATATAATATGGTTTCTATTAATAGTAGAAATCAATTTACAATAGTAAAATAATGGAAAAATTAAGAATTGTTTTTATGGGTACTCCCGAATTTGCTGTGGGAATCCTAGATGCAATAGTAAAAGATGGTAAACACGAAGTTGTTGGAGTCATAACCGCTGTAGATAAGCCTGCAGGACGTGGGCAAAAAATAAAATATTCGGCAGTAAAAGAATATGCAATTGAAAAAGGATTGAGATTATTGCAGCCTTCTAATTTAAAAAGTGAAGATTTTTTAGAAGAGTTAAAATCGCTTAATGCAAATTTGCAAGTGGTTGTTGCTTTTAGAATGCTTCCTAAAGTGGTTTGGGCTATGCCTAAATACGGAACATTTAATTTACATGCTTCGCTTTTACCAAATTATAGAGGAGCTGCTCCTATTAATTGGGCCATAATTAATGGAGAAACTAAAACTGGTGTAACTACATTTTTTATTGATGAGAAAATTGATACCGGCGCTATGATTCTTAGTAAAGAAATTAATATATCAGAAAATGAAACGGCTGGAGAGTTGCATGATAAACTAATGGTTTTAGGTTGCGAGGCTGTTGTTGAGACTCTAGATAAAATAAGTCAAGGTGATGTGACTGCTATAATACAACAAGATACTCCAGAAATAAAAACAGCTTACAAGTTAGATAGGGAAAATTGTAAAATAGATTTCAATAGAGGAATTGATGAGGCTTATAATTTGATACGAGGTTTGAGTCCATATCCATCAGCATATTGTTTTTTTAAAGATGGTGATGAAGAATGGAATGTTAAGATATATGAGGTAAGAAAGGAAGTTGTAGACCATGATTTAGAATTTGGGAGTGTTGTGACAACAAAAAAAGAAATGAAAATTGCAGTTTCTGGCGGATTTATTCACGTAATTTCAATTCAATTTCCTGGGAAAAAGAAAATGTTGATTCATGAATTGCTTAACGGGATGACTTTTTCTGATCAAGCTAAGGCTGTTTAAGGCTAATAAAATAAGGGTTTCGCGGTTTTAGTAGGGAAAACAAGTGTTGTTTATCAACAAATTACTTGAGTTATTAACAAAAACAACAAAAAATCGCCTAAACTGTTGTATAGTAAGGAAATCCTATTAAATTTGTAAGTGTAAGTATTAATATTAACCAATCAATTAATAACAATTATGAACAAATCAGATTTAATCGATGCTATGGCTGCTAACGCAGGGATTACAAAAGCTGCTGCTAAATTAGCTTTAGAATCATTTTTAGAAAATGTTGAAGGTACTTTGAAAAAAGGTGGAAGAGTATCTTTAGTTGGATTTGGATCTTGGTCAGTATCTAAGAGAGCTGCAAGAGATGGAAGAAACCCTCAAACAGGAAAAACTATCAAAATTGCTGCTAAAAACGTAGTGAAATTCAAAGCTGGTGCTGAATTAGAAGGTGCAGTAAACAAATAATAGTTTGCATAAAGAAATAGAGCCACGCTTTGCGTGGCTTTTTTTATGCTTTTTAACGATTTTATTTGGGAATTACATAAATTAATTGTTAAATTTAAGTCTAAATCTTAATGTTATGATTTCTGTACGACCAAAAAAAGGGCACTTACTGGTAGCAGAACCCTCTATTACAGGAGACTTATCTTTTAATAGATCAGTGGTTTTGTTGGCAGATCATAATGAAGATGGTTCTGTAGGATTTATCCTAAACAAACCACTTGGTTATACACTTCACGATTTAATTCCTGAAATTGATGCAACTTTCAAAATTTATAATGGAGGTCCAATAGAACAGGATAATTTGTACTTTATTCATAATGTCCCATTATTAATTCCTGAAAGTATTGAAATAGCTGAAGGAATTTATTGGGGAGGAGACTTTGAACATGCTAAAAACCTTATTAATGAAGGTAAAATAGGCAGGTCAAATGTTCGATTTTTTCTTGGCTATTCGGGTTGGGACGCAGAGCAATTGCAACATGAGTTAGAAGCTAATTCTTGGATCATTTCGGAAAATGGTTTGCGAAACAAAATTATTGGGAAATCGGCTACAGATTTTTGGAAAGAAAAAATCATCGAACAAGGAGGTGATTACCTCATTTGGTCAAACGCGCCAGAAAATCCAATTTACAATTAACCTAAACGTATTTTAGTGTTTAATTTAGAAATTAAAGTCTGAGATAAATTTGTTTCAAACTCTTTCTTCCTGTATTTGGTTACGGGTTGAATTCCTTTAATCACATTGGTAATAAATAATTCGTCGGCCTTTTGTAGATCGAAAGGGGAAATATTTACTTCTTCTACAGTTAAGCCTTCAATTGTTTTTGCTAAAGCAATAATTTGCTTTCTCATAATTCCATTAAGACATCCTTCTGAAATTGGAGGAGTAATCAATTTGTTGTCCTTAAGCATAAAAATGTTACCGTTAAGTGCTTCGGTGACATTTTTATCTTCATTTAGTAAGATACAATTGTCTAATCCATTTTCATCTGCGTAAATGCTTCCAGTAATTTGAACTATTTTGTTAGTACTTTTAAGTGTAGAAATCAATTGTTTTGAAACGTAAAAGTCTTTGAAGATATCAACTTCATAAGATGAGTTTTCTATCTGATAGATTGGTTTTTCAATTTTTGAAACTGAAATAACATATTCAATGTTGTTGTCTTTTGGTAAATAAAAACCACCTTCTTTACGAAAAACAGTTATTCTTACTCTTGCAGATGCTTCAAATTGTTCTTTTTTTACTTCATTGAGTATTTCCTTTTCAAAAAATTCCATAGTAAAATTCATTGGAATCTCCATTCTTAAAATTCTCATTGATGCCATTAATCTGAAATAATGATCTTCTAAAAAAAGAATTTTACCGTCTAAAATTTTAACAGTTTCAAATAAAGCATCGCCGTAAAGAAATCCGCGATTGTGAAGTAATGAGTTTTGCATAAAAAATCCCGCTATGTTTTAATTACAAAGCGGGACAAATATAAGTCTAATAATTTTTAAATGCTAAACAGAACCAATAACATGTTTTAGGTCTGAAATTTGGTTTTCCCACAGCATTTTAGCTTCGTCTAAATCATCATGTTCAGCAAAATCAACTACCATCAACGATACATCTTTTGTGATGTCGTCTTCAAGTATTCTTAATTCAAAATAATATTCAGTGTCTTTGTTTTCAGAATCAACCCATCTGAATTTTATTTTTTCTCCATTTTTTTTAGAAAAAAGACGTGCTCTTTCTTCTGAATCGTCCCATTTGAAAGTGAAAAATTCGCCACGTGAATTTACGTTATCTGCGAACCATTCTTGCAGTCCTGAAGGCGTAGAAATATATTGATAAAGTAATTGCGGAGATGAATGTATTGGGAACTCTAGTTCGTAACGTATTTTGTTGTCCATTGGTATTAAATTTGGCGTAATATATATAATATAGGATAGAAAAAAAAATAATTTTTAAAATAAATAATTTTTAAAAATATATTTGCAAGCTTTAAATATAGTCTTATATTTGCACCCGCATTCGGCAAGGATGTGAGACCAACAAAAATGGCGAGGTAGCTCAGTTGGTTAGAGCGCAGGATTCATAACCCTGAGGTCACGGGTTCAACTCCCGTCCTCGCTACAAAAAGCCCAGTATTTACTGGGCTTTTTTATTTCAAACAACTTGTAAATGAGAAAGTTGGTAGATTTAAAATTTTTTAGGTACATTGCCGCCATAAATTTCTCTCTATGAATAACGGCTACTTGGAAGATTTAGAGAATGATTATTTGAAAAAAATTGTATCTCAACAGAAAGATTTATTCTTTCAGTTTACTCTCGCGTCAGATTTAAAGGTTTCAATTAATTTTTTACGAGGATTAGTCGATGACTTTTTTGAATACTCACTTGAGCAAATAAACTGTAATCCCAATTTAATTTTTGAGAATAGAATCAACAGAGAAGACCTTCAGAAAATGAAAAGAGTATTTTTTGAAAGTATAGATACTCTTAAAAGTTGTGAATTTGATTATAGGGTTTCTTTACCAAAAGCCGGGGATAAATGGTATCGCGTTGTAGGAAGTTGTGAACGTACTATTGACGGTATAGCATTTTATGGGACTAATAGTGATGTTACATCTTTAAAATACCAAGAAACAGAATATAAAATATCTGAAGCGAGAAGTCAGTTTGCTAACTTAGCTTCAGGAATTGGTGTTTGGGATTGGAATATGGTTACGAATGAGGTCTTTTATTCGGCACAATCATTAAAAATACTCGAGCTGGAAAATAGTGGTCTTGATTTAATTTCGAACCCAGAAAAATGGGATGAATTAGTGCATCCAGATGATCTTGATGTTTATTTTGGTAATATAAAAGAGCATTTTGATGGGAAAATCCCTTATTATGAAACCTATCATAGAGTATTATGTAACGGAATTTATAAGTGGATTCTTGACAGGGGTAAAGTGATTTCTCGTGATACAGATGGTACACCATTAAGAATCATTGGAACGCATACAGATGTTACCTCTCAAAAAATTAGAGAACAAAAGTTACAGGAAACACTTGATTTGGTAAACAATCAAAAAAGTAAATTATTAAATTTTGCGCACATAGTTTCTCATAATTTAAAAAATCATACAGGTAATTTAAGTTCGCTTCTTAAAATGCATGCTGAAGATTATTTAACCACAGAAGAGACCTTGTCGAGTATTAGAATTGTTTCAGATGAGCTTACAACAACTATTGAAAATTTAGTGGAATTGGTAAATATTCAGGTTTCGACAAATATTGAAAGTCAAAATTTAAATGTTTTAGAGTATTTCAACAAAGTTGTATTGCTTTTAAGTGATGATATTAGAAAAGGCGAAGTAAAAATAATAAACAGAATCCCAGATAACTTAAAAGTATGGTTTATTCCGGCTTATTTAGATAGTATTTTGCTGAACCTTACAACTAATGCAATAAAATATTCTGATCCGTCAAAAGGACCTATGATTGAATATTATGTTGAAGAAGAAGGTGGGTTTGATGTGTTGTGTGTAAAGGATAATGGATTGGGAATCGATTTAGAGAAATACAGGGACTCTATTTTTGGATTGTATAAAACATTTCATAGAAATGAAAATTCAACAGGAATTGGCTTGTATATAACTAAAAATCAAGTAGAGGCGATGGATGGCAAGATAGAAGTAGACAGTGTTGTGGGTGAGGGAACAGTTTTTAAAGTTTATTTTAAAAAGAAATCATAAAAAAGACCGCATTAGCGGTCTTTTTGTTTTTATGTGTGTTTTTCTTATTTAGCAATGTTAACTGCTCTAGTTTCTCTAATAACAGTGATTTTTACTTGTCCAGGATAAGTCATTTCTGTCTGTATTTTGTGAGAAATATCAAATGATAATTTAGAAGCCATTTCATCAGATACTTTTTCGCTTTCTACAATTACACGTAGTTCACGACCAGCTTGGATAGCATAAGCACTTTTTACACCGCCAAATCCATAAGCGATATCTTCAAGATCTTTTAATCTTTGGATATATGAATCTAAAACTTGACGACGAGCTCCAGGACGAGCTCCCGAAATAGCATCACATACTTGAATGATTGGTGATAATAATGACTTCATCTCAATTTCGTCATGGTGAGCTCCAATTGCATTACAAACTTCTTCTTTTTCACCATATTTCTCAGCCCATTGCATTCCTAATAATGCGTGTGGTAAATCACTTTCTGTATCTGGAACTTTTCCTATATCGTGTAATAAACCAGCTCTTTTAGCAAGTTTTACGTTTAGTCCAAGTTCAGCAGCCATTAAACCACAAAGTTTAGCAACTTCGCGTGAGTGCTGTAAAAGGTTTTGACCATATGATGAACGGTATTTCATACGTCCCACGATTTTGATTAATTCAGGGTGTAAACCGTGAATTCCTAAATCGATAACGGTGCGTTTTCCAACTTCAATGATTTCGTCTTCAATTTGTTTTTGTGTTTTTGCAACAACTTCCTCGATACGAGCTGGGTGAATACGTCCGTCAGTAACTAATTTGTGTAGTGCAAGACGTGCAATTTCACGACGCACAGGATCAAAGCATGATAAGATAATTGCTTCAGGAGTGTCATCTACAATGATTTCAACACCAGTTGCAGCTTCAATAGCACGAATATTACGTCCTTCACGTCCAATAATACGTCCTTTTACATCATCAGATTCAATATTAAATACAGAAACACAGTTTTCAACAGCTTCTTCTGTTCCAACACGTTGAATTGTATTGATGATTACTTTTTTAGCTTCTTGTTGTGCTGTTAATTTAGCTTCTTCAAGAGTTTCTTGAATATAAGCCATAGCATTAGTTTTGGCTTCAGCTTTTAAGCTTTCCACTAATTGATTTTTTGCATCGTCTGCAGAAAGTCCAGAAATTACCTCAAGTTGTTCTACTTGAGATTTGTGCATTTTTTCTATCTCAGCCGATTTTTTGTCTAAAGCTTCAATTTTAGTTTGATACTCAGCAGCTTTACTTTCAAACTCGTCGTTAACTTTTTTAGCTTTTGCCAATTCGTTTGAAATTTGAGATTCCTTATCACGAACCCTTTTTTCAACTTCGGCAACTTTTCTGTCTCTTGAAAGGATAACTTGTTCGTGCTCAGCTTTTAATTCAATAAATTTTTCTTTTGCTTGTAAAATTTTATCTTTCTTGATGTTCTCTGCTTCTTGATTTGCATCTTTTAAAATTGATGCTGCTTCTTTTTTAGCATTTTTAATCAAGTTAGAAACGTTACTTTTTTCAATGAATTTTGCAATCCCAAATCCGCCAGCTAATCCTATAATTCCAGCAATAATTATTGTTAAAATGTCCATAGTTTTTTGAATGTTTATATATAAAAAAACCTACATTAGAAGAAATGTATAAACTCGTATTGACAAGTTTTGAGCTAACCCGTTTTTCAAGCTTCCTACTTAAAGGCCTGCTATAGTAACGGAGATTTGCCCATTCTAATTTGTTAGCGTTGAGTTTATCAAATAAGTACTAATGTAGGTAGTATTTTTAGTGTATGTAAAGAGCGTTATTTATCTAGATAATCTGCTAATAAATCATTTAATTTTTCCAATTTGATTTTAGTTGTTTCTTCAATAGTAGATTTCTCTATCTGTCTTTGTTCAACTTGAGCTGCAAATTGTAAAGCGCACATGGCCAAAACATCTTGTTTGTCACGTACTGCATAATTTTGTTCAAATTGTTTAATCATGGCATCTATTTTTTTTGAAGCACTTCTTAGTCCTTCTTCCTGACTTGGGTCTACTGTTAAGGGGTAAACACGATCAGCTATAGATATCTTAATTTTTAATTTTTCACTCATTATGCGTTTTAATCAGATAATTGTGCTATACAATAGTCAATTTCTCTAATTAATGAATTTATTTTAAGCTTTGTATCTCGTTTATATTCGTCACTACCAAGTAATGAATTTGTGATTTTTATAGAGTCAAATCTTGACTTTAAATCTTTTATTTCTTGTTCCTGATTTTGGATAATTTTTTCAGCTTGATCTAGCTTTTGTTGGATTTCTTGATTTGATTGGTGTAAACTCTCCATTTTATTTAAGAGTTTCTGAAACCTAACTTCAAGAGAATCAACTATTCCTCCAATATCGCTCATTTCAATAAAAATTCATTACATAACTTCACAAAGTTAATATTCCTGATGAATTATAACAATATCTTTAGAAAAAAAAATGAAATTTATCACTTTTTACTTCTAGTTTGTTTGTTTTCTTAGGGTTATATATGTTTATTGTACGTATTTTTTTATAAAACAATTTGTTATATTAGCGCAAATGTTTTTTATGAGATTTTTAATTTTTTTGATACTGTTTTTAGCTAATTACTCAATTGGTCAAGATAAATACCCTAAAGATTATTTTAGATCTCCATTAGATATTCCTTTGTCATTAGCGGGCTCATTTGGTGAACTTCGCCCCAATCATTTTCATTCAGGAATCGATTTTAGAACACAACAAAAAGAAGGCCTTCCAGTTTATGCCAGTGCTGATGGCTTTATTTCAAGAATAAGAATATCTACTACGGGTTATGGGAAATCAATTTATATAGATCATCCTAATGGATATACTACTGTTTACGGACATTTACAGCGTTGTGCTCCTGATATTCAAAATGTGTTAAATAAAGAGCATTATACCAAGCAGAATTATGAAATAGAAATACGCCCAAAAGCAAATGAAATGCCAGTTAAAAAAGGTGATTTAATTGCATATTCTGGGAATACTGGTGGTTCAAGTGGTCCTCATTTGCATTTTGAAATTAGGGATACTAAGTCTGAATTCATAATTAATCCATTGTATTTTGGACTGTGTGATAGCTTAAAGGATACAAAAAAACCAGTTCTTAATTCAATTTTAGCTTATCCTTTAGATGCTAATTCTCAAATAAATGGCTCGGCAAATCCTGTTTTCTTAAATCTAAATTTACAAAAAGACGGAACATATATTTCAAATCCAATTACCGCTAGTGGGAAAATAAGTTTTGGAATTAATGCTTATGACTTGGCAAACAATAGTTATGGGAAGAATGGTATTTTTAAAATGAGTTCTTTTGCTAATGGATTGCCTTATTTTGGATATGAGTTTGAAACATTTTCTTTTGATGAAACAAAACTCATCAATACCTTTATTGATTATTCTAGATATCAATCTCAAAAACAGCGTTTTCAAAAATTGTTTGTTGGTTATTTTTATCCGCAAAATATTATAAAAACTAAAAAAAATGATGGTATTCTAAATGTTTCGTCTAATCTCACTACAAACTACAAAATAGTTCTTGAAGATTTTAATCAAAACAAGACAGAAGTCAATATTCCTGTAACTTATGGAGTCTTGCCAATAACGCAACAAAAAAGTGAAAAAGTAACTCCTTATTTTCTAAAAGCTTTAAATGAACAGAGTTATACTAAAGATGATATTTCTGTTTTTATACCTGAAAAAACTTTTTACGAGGATTTCTATTTAGACTTTGACGTTAAAAATAATGAGCTTTTTCTGCACAACGATTCTGAAGCTGTTAATGGAAACATTACTATCAGTTTTGATGTTACAAAAATTCCTGAAAATGAAAGAGAAAAAATGTTTATTGCCAATTTAGACGGGACAAGAATTGAATATAACAAAACTTACAAAAAAGAAAACCTATTTACAATCTACACCAAAAAATTAGGTAAATTCTTTTTGTCTAAAGATGAAGAAGCTCCTAGAGTTTACAATCCAAGTTTTAAAGATGAAGATGTTTTAGATGATGCAAAGACCTTTAAGATTTATATTTCGGATAATTTGTCTGGAATAAAAGAATACAACGCTTTTTTAAACGATAAATGGATTTTAATGGAATATGAAACTAAATTGAATAGGCTGACTCATAATTTTTCTGACGATATTTTTATTAATGGAAGGAATGATTTTAAACTAATTGTAAAAGATAATATGGGAAATTCTACTACATTTGAATCCTATTTTACCAAAACCAAATAAAATATTTTGAAAACCTTATATTCCTTTTTGTTTTTTCTAGTTTCTATTGTATCATTTGCCCAAACTTCAAGGGTTAAAGGGATTATTTTAGATGAAAATAATCAACCAGTAGAAAATGTAAATGTCATTTTTCAGGAAAATAAAACTGTAAGTAATTCGAATGGTTTTTACATCTTGACAATCCCATCAAATGTTAAATCGAACCTTAAATTTTCCCATGTATCACTTAAAACGGCAGTTATTTCTTTAGAATTAAAGCCAAATGAAGATTATGAGTTCAATATTATTCTTAAAAGTAACGTAGAGCAAATAGGAGAAGTGGTAATTACAAATAATAGCCGAAAAAGAGTAGAAGGTGTTACAACTATTTCTCCTAAAGCTATTCGTTTAATTCCCGGAGCCAATGCAGGTGTTGAAAACATCATTAAAACATTACCAGGGGCAAGTGGAAACAATGAATTGAGCACAGGATACAATGTTCGAGGAGGAAATTATGACGAAAACTTAGTTTATGTTAATGAAATAGAAGTGTACAGACCTTTTTTGATTCGTTCTGGACAACAAGAAGGATTGAGTTTTACAAACACTGATTTGGTTCAAAATGTTGATTTCTCAGCAGGAGGTTTTCAAGCAAAATTTGGAGATAAATTGTCTTCAGTTCTTGATATTACGTATAGAAGACCAACAAAATTTGGAGCCTCATTAGAAGCTAGTTTCCTTGGTGGAAGTTTAGCAATGGAAAATGCTTCGAAAAATCAAAAATGGACTGCTGTTACTGGAGTTCGCTATCGTGATAATAGATTGTTGGTGAATAGCCAAAAAACTGAAACAGATTTTAAACCACGTTTTGCAGATATTCAAACCTACATCACATTTACGCCAAATGCGAAATGGCAACATGGATTTTTAGGTAATATATCTCAAAATAAATATGATTACAAGCCGCTTTTTAGTAAAACAAATTTTGGTACTATTAGTGAACCAATAGCTTTATTAATTGAATATCAAGGTCAAGAAAAAGACAGATACACTACATTTTTTGGTGCTTACAAAGGGATTTATGCAGTTAATGATAATTTTGATTTAAAATTCATTGGATCTGCTTATCATACTATGGAACAAGAGTACTTTGATATTCTTGCCGAATATAGATTAGGAGAAGTAAATTCTAATTTAGGAGATGATAACTTCGGAAATGTTGAGTATACACGTGGTGTAGGATCACAATTAACGCATGCCCGAAACGATTTAGATGCTTTAATTATGAATGTAGAAGTAAAAGGAATTCATAAAAAAAATGATGACCAAATTGAATGGGGTTTAAAATATACTCATGAAAGTATTCGTGATCGTTTAAGAGAATGGGAAGTGGTAGATTCAGCTGGTTTTTCTTTAAATAACCCAATTTTAGATATTCCTATTAATGAACAACCTTACACACCTTATACAGGTCCTTTGGTTCCGTATAGTAATGTAAGAGCTACTAATTTTGCCAACATAAACAGATTTTCAGGTTATGCGCAATGGAATAGAAGAACAAAGTGGAATGAGCATGATATTTTTACCAATATTGGTGTTCGTGCTCATGAATGGCAGGTGAGTGGTGATAATATTTCGGGTAAAAGTCAAATTACTATAAGCCCTCGTGCTCAATTTGCTATTAAACCTAATTGGGAAAAGGATATGCTTTTCAGACTTTCGGGAGGTTTGTACCATCAGCCGCCTTTTTATCGTGAGTTAAGAGATAGCTTGGGAGTTGTTCAGCCCAATGTAAAAGCACAGCAATCTGTTCATGTAGTTCTTGGAAATGATTTTAGTTTTAAAATGTGGAATCGCCCTTTTAAATTGGTTTCTGAATTATACTATAAGTCACTTTCAAATGTTAATACTTACACGCTTGACAATGTTCGTATACGATATGAGGCAAATAATGACGCAAAAGCATACGCTCAAGGGTTAGATTTGCGTTTAAATGGAGAGTTTGTTCCTGGAACAGAGTCGTGGTTGAGTTTTGGATATTTAAAAACAGAAGAAAACATCAACAATAGAGGGTATATTGCAAGACCAACAGATCAAAGATTAAAGTTTGGAGTTTTATTTCAGGATTATGTGCCAAACATTCCAGCCTTAAAAATGTACCTGAATTTAGTCTATAATACAGGATTACCGGGTGGATCTCCATCATATGCCGATCCATATGATTATCAATTGAGATTGAGAGATTATCGTAGAGCCGATGCTGGTTTCTCTTATGTTTTTACAGATAGAGCAAGAGCTAAGGAAGAAGGAAGTTGGCTTTATAAATTTAGAGAATTGTCATTAGGATTAGAAATATTTAATATGTTTAATAATCAAAATGCAATTACAAACACATGGGTTAGAGATGTTTACACAAAACAGCAATATGGAGTGCCTAACTACTTAACATCTCGTGTTTTTAGTGTTAAGTTGATTGCCAAATTGTAATTTTTTTAAAATATATTTGATTAAAACTTAAAAGCATGAAAAAGATAATTGTTTATATTCTTCCGCTTTTTTCACTTTTTTGGAATTGTAAAGAAGAACAAAAGCCAAAAGTGAAATATGATAAACCAACTAATAAAGTTGAAGTGAAAAAAGACACTTCAAAATTATTAGTAGCTGATTTACCACTTCAGTTTTCAAATTCGAATGTATTATTATACACCATTGGTGAATTACAAGTTAGCAGTTTTCAAAAAGGAAGTTATTCTGAAAAAATGGATGCTGAAACAACGTTTAATGTTTCTAATGTTTTAGAAGATGAGTTGACAGGATATCTTCAAAATGTAAAATTTCAGCAAATAGGGACAGATTCATTACATGTCTTAACTGATAAAGTAGTTATGATTGAGCGAATGACCTATCTTAAATCTAAAAAAATGTTAGTTTATGTGTTGGCAGATGCCGATACTAATCAAGACAGTAAAGTAGATTCTGATGATATCAAATCATTATATATTAGTAATGATATGGGTAAAAACTTTACCAAAGTATCTCCGGAACTTCAAGAGTTAATTGATTGGAATTATGTGGAAGTTGCTAATAAAATATTTTTTAGAACCATTGATGACCAAAACAAAAATGGTGCTTTCGATAAAAATGACGAATTGCATTATTTCACCGTAAATGTATCAAAGGATTGGAAAGCAGAAGAGTTTAAGGTGGTTAAATAAGAATATCACTCTCCAAATCAGATTTTTCAATTTCGAAATCAAAACCTAATCGTTCAACAAGTTCGATAACGAGTTTTTTGTACCAGTTTTCACTTTTTGGATGAATATAAATCTTCTCGATTAAGGTGTTTATATCAACATGAATTTTTAATCCGTCGTTTATGGTCATTTGTTGATTTGTAACGTCTGATATTATGCGAATCTCTCTTTCATACTGAAAACTTTTTCGTTTGAACAAGAAAGGGAAAAAAGCATCGTCAAAAGGGATGTATTCCTTCTTATAGTCTATATAATTTACTTCACCAATGTATTGCTCGAAATGTCTTTCTGGGTGTAAAGCTTCTTTTAGCCTCCCTATTGTGGACTGAATGGCAAGTCCTTCATTGTTTTTTGTGAAAATTTGCCACATGGCAAAACTCTCATATTCATTGGTGTGCCAGCTACTAACTACCACATTTTCACGATGTGATTTGTAGTAATCAAGAAATTTAGGATTGTTTTCAGATATTTTTTTAATTTCTTCAAAGGTGGGTTCACTAAATGTGCCTTCGTATTGATCTTCAAATTTATCAGATCGCGACATAAACATTTTACCTGATAGTAAAATATCTAAAAATTTTGAAAGGTCAAGATATTTCCACACAACAGTATTGGGATCTTCTGGTAATTTGATATTGTTGTTTGGAATATACATACGTAATTATTTAGGGAATTTTGCAGAATACCTTCCGATAAAGAAAGCACTTAATGTGAAGCCTACTATAAATTTTGATAGAATATCTTCTCCTAAAAATTCTAATATTAATAAATAAATTATCGTTGAAAGTATTATAAAAATACCTGTGAATGTACTTTGCTTCATAATTTTATTTTTTTACCAAGATATATATTCTTTATGTAATAAAAAATCCCGAACGAGTCGGGATTGTATTTATTCAAATGATTGCATCATTACTAATTTGGAATAAGTTCCATTTTTAGCTAAAAGTTCATCGTGAGTTCCTTGCTCAACAATTTCACCTTTTTGCATTACTACAATTTTATCTGCTTTTTGTATTGTAGACAAACGGTGAGCAATTACAATAGATGTTCTGTTCTGCATCATATTTTCCAGAGCAACTTGAACAAATTTTTCACTTTCAGTATCTAATGCTGATGTTGCCTCGTCTAAAATCATTATCGGAGGATTTTTAAGTACGGCACGAGCAATAGATAAACGTTGTTTTTGTCCTCCCGATAGTTTTCCTCCAGAATCACCAATATTGGTTTCTATTCCTTTAGGTAAATCTTTCACAAACTCATAAGCATTGGCTACTTTAAGGGCTTCAATTATTTCCTCATCAGTAGCGTTTGGTTTACCAATAAGTAAATTGTTCTTTATTGTGTCATTAAATAAGATAGAATCTTGCGTCACTAATCCCATTAGGGCACGAAGCGAATGCATTTCTAAATCTTTAATGTCAATTCCGTCAATAGCAATTTTTCCTTCATTAACATCATAAAAACGCGTCAATAAATTGGCAATGGTACTTTTTCCACTTCCAGATTGACCAACTAAAGCAACAGTTTTTCCTTTAGGAACTTCTAATGAAAAATTCTTCAATACATTTTCTTCTGCGTAAGCAAAATTGATGTTTTCAATTGTTATTTTTTCATCAAAAGACTTTTTAACGATAGCGTCAGGTTTGTCAGTAATTGTGTTTTCTTGTTCTAATAAAACAAAAACTCTTTCGGCGGCAGCTAAACCACTTTTCACCTGAAAAGAAGCCTTTGAAATTGCTTTTGCAGGAGTAAGGATAGTATAAGCGAGAGCTATGTATGTAATAAAAGCTGTACTGCTTAATGTTTGATCAACCAAAACCAGTTTTCCTCCATACCAAAGTAATGTTCCAATAGTCATAATTCCTAAAAACTCACTCATTGGCGAGGCTAAATTATTTTTGTTAGAAATACTGTTAGATAATTTTAGTAATCGGTTAATAGAATCATTAAATTTTTGGATAAAAATATTCTCTGCATTAAATCCTTTAACCACTTTTAATCCTGATAGTGTTTCATCAAGTGTAGAAATAAAAACTCCTGATTCTTGCTGTGCACGTTGTGATTTTGATTTTAAGCTTTTGCCAATTCTGGAAATAATGAATCCTGAAATTGGTATGAATAAAAATACAAACAATGTAAGTTCTGAACTAATTGCAAACATTGTTATGATAGAAAATAGAATAGTTAAAGGTTCTCTAACAATCAATTCCAGAATTTGAAAAAAAGAGTTTTGAACTTCTCCAACATCCCCAAGCATACGTGCCATAACATCTCCTTTACGCTGATCTGAATAATAAGAAACAGGCAGATGTATTATTTTATGATAGAGTTTTTGTCTTAAATCACGCAAAACCCCATTTCGTAAAGCAGTAACATGTCTAGAAGCTAAGTAATTGAAAAAGTTTTTCAGCAATGCAGTTATTAATACAATTCCAATTACCAGTAATAAAGCATTTTGTTTCCCATGTTCATTAGAAATACTTGTGATTGTATAGTTTAAATAATCTACTCCGAAATCTTTTATATCTGCAATACCAGTGTAAATGGGTTTGGTTAATACCTTTTTACCTTTGTCAAAAATGACATCAAGGGTAGGCATTAAAGAGACCATTAGTAACGTACTAAATAAAGCATATGATACGTTGAAAATAATGTTTAGGGTAACATTCCTTTTGTAATGTAGTGCAAAAGGAATTATTTTTTTTAGATTATTATCCATTAATTAAGATTAAGTTCTTTTATAATGTTTGTGATTTTAGTATCCAAAAGAAGTTCAGCTTCAGTAATATCTGCAAGACTTTCAATAGCACAATTTACACTAAAATAAAACTTTATTTTAGGTTCTGTGCCACTTGGACGTGCACAAATTTTGCTTCCGTCTTCTAAATAATAAATTAATACGTTCGATTTAGGAACTGTAATTTCAAATTCTTCATTGTTCATGAAATCTTTCCCTTTTGAACTTTGATAGTCTTCCACACAAACTACTCGTTGACCATTTATTTCAGAAAGCGGATTTTCACGTAAATCAATCATCATTTGTTTGATTTCGTTTGCTCCTTCAATTCCTTTTTTTGTTATAGAAATTAGGTGTTCTTTATAGCATCCAAAATCAACATACATTTGAAGCAATTCTTGATACAAAGAGCTTCCTTTTTCTTTTGCTTGTGCTGCTATTTCGCAGACTAACAAGATAGCACCTACACCATCTTTGTCGCGAACCGCATCACCAACCATAAAACCAAAACTTTCTTCACCACCACCAATAAATTTTTGATTAGGGAAGTCTTTGATAAATTTTGCAATCCATTTAAAACCTGTCAAACCAACTTTGCATTCTACACCATAAGCTTCAGCTAAATCAAGCATCATAGGAGTTGATACAATGGTAGAACCAATAAATTCGTTTCCAGTTATTTTTTCTTGTTTTTTCCATTGTTCCAACAAGAATGCTGTCATGACTACCATGGTTTGATTTCCGTTTAGTAGCATCATTTCTCCTTTGGTATTTCTAACGGCCACACCTAATCTGTCTGAATCAGGATCTGTCCCCACAACAATATCAGCATTTAATTTTTCTGCTAATTCCATAGCCATTTCTAAAGCTTCTGGTTCTTCTGGATTTGGGGATTTTACAGTTGGGAAATTTCCATTAGGAATCTCTTGTTCTTTAACAATATTTACATCTGTATAACCTGCTTTCGCTAAAACTCCAGGGATAGCTTTTATGGATGTTCCGTGTAATGGCGTGTAAACAATTTTTAGATTTTCTTTGGCCGATTTTGAAGTGTCAAAACTAGCATTCGCTACTGTTGAATCTCTGAAAGCCTCATCAACTGCTGTGTCGATATATTCAATTAAATTTTCATTTGCATTGAAATTTATATCAGTATATTCTAAACTTTCAATAACCTTGATAACTTCACCGTCTTGTGGAGGTACAATTTGGCCTCCATCTTGCCAATACACTTTGTATCCGTTATATTCAGGTGGATTGTGAGATGCAGTAAGAACAATTCCAACATGACAATTTAAATGTTTAACAGCAAATGAAAGTTCCGGAGTTGGACGCATATCTGAAAACAAATACACTTTAATTCCATTTGCCGAAAAAACATCGGCCACAACTTTTGCTAATGTATTACTGTTGTTACGACAATCATAAGCAATTGCAGCTTTTAAATCTTCTCCAGGAAAACATTTTTTTAAATAATTTGATAAGCCTTGTGTGTTTTTACCCAGAGTGTATTTGTTGATACGGTTTGTACCAACACCCATAACTCCGCGCATTCCTCCAGTTCCAAATTCTAGGTTTTTATAAAAGCTGTCCTCTAGTTCCTTTGGCGAAGAAGTCATCATTTCTTCGATTGCTTCACGAGTTTGATTGTCGAATGTTGGTGTTAACCAAACGTTTACTTTGTCTAAAATTGCCTTTTCTATATGCATTTTCTTAATTTTAGAATTATTATTATTATATCTGTCTAAAGATTGATTTCTTTAGAAATTTTATATCGTTCTTCATTGTTTTTTGTACGAAGTATAATTTCGCCTAAAAAACCAGCTAAAAATAGTTGTGTTCCTATAATCATTGCTGTTAGCGCAATGTAAAATAAAGGATTGCTGGTTACTAATATTGTTTCGTAACCTGTATACAATTTAAATAATTTTAATCCAATTATTAAAAAGGTAGACACAAATCCAATGATAAACATTAAAACACCAGCTGCTCCAAACAAGTGCATTGGTCGTTTGCCATATTTTGATAAAAACCAAATGGTTATTAGATCAAGAAAGCCATTTATGAATCTGTTGATTCCAAATTTTGATTCTCCGTATTTTCTAGCTTGATGTATTACTACCTTTTCGCCAATTTTTCCAAATCCTGCATTTTTTGCTAGTACAGGGATATAACGATGCATTTCTCCAGAAACTTCAATGTTCTTGATAACAATGTTTTTGTAAGCTTTTAGTCCACAGTTGAAATCATTAAGTTGGACATCTGATGTTTTGCGAGCTGCCCAGTTAAATAATTTTGAAGGTAGATTTTTAGCTACTACAGAATCATATCTTTTTTTCTTCCATCCAGAAACTAAATCGTAATTCTGTTGGGTAATCATGTTGTATAATTCTGGAATCTCGTCTGGACTGTCTTGTAAATCAGCATCCATTGTAATTACTACATCACCTTTTGCTTTAGCAAAACCAGCATGTAAAGCTTGAGATTTTCCAAAATTTGTTAGAAACTTAATTCCTTTTATGTTTGAATTCTCTGCTGATAAATTCTGAATTGTGTCCCAAGAATTATCAGTACTTCCATCATCAATAAAAATAACTTCATAACTAAAATTGTTTTCAGTCATGACTTTTGTAATCCATGATGTTAATTCGGGTAACGACTCTTGTTCGTTTAGTAAAGGAATTATGATCGAAATATTCACTATTGTTGATATGAAGGTTTAGATTTAAAAATAGCTGCCAAAATTAATCCAAAAATTGAAGCAATAACTACATAAACAAAAAAACCTTGTATTTGTTGACCAATTGAAAATTGATCATTTTTTTGAATTTGCTCTATAGCTTTATTTATTTCTGAAGATGGAGCTCCAAATTTTTGTAATAACTCAGCAGTAAATTTAATTGACATTTCTTTTAATGTATCTTTAAGAGAAGGGTCTATAAAGTTGAAAAGTATTATTTCAAAAATGATGGCTAATGCAAGACCAATTAATATTGATATAAAATAAGTAGTAAAAGCATCTTTAAATGAAATAATTCCTTTTAGCTCTTTTTTAGTTTTACTTATTAAAATGACCGAAATTGCTCCAAAAATTAATACTTTAAGAAAAGTAATCCATCCAGACATAAATAATTCTAAATTTGTGCTGTATATTATTGTAGTAATTAAAATAGAAATTACACCAGTTATTATTCCGTAATTGATTCCGTTTTTCTTAATAATTTCGTTCATGGCTGATTAGTTTAGTTTACAAATATATGAATAATTAAAGTTTCAGGATTAGTGTGTTAAAATCAAAAAATGTTACGGAAACATTTGGATTTTAAAAAATAGTTGTACATTTGCACCCTGAAATTAATAGAATTAAAACAAAAGTTACTGTAAGTTAATACCTTTTTACTAGTAAAGAGCATCAAAACCCAAAGTAGCAAATCATAAAAAGATTTATCATGAAAAAAGGAATTCACCCAGAAAATTACAGATTAGTTGCTTTCAAAGACATGTCAAATGACGACGTTTTTATCACTAAATCTACTGTTGAAACAAAAGAAACTATCACTCACGAAGGTGTAGAGTACCCAGTTTACAAAATGGAGATCTCAAGAACTTCTCACCCTTTTTACACAGGTAAATCTAAACTTATCGATACTGCAGGACGTATAGATAAATTCAAAAACAAATACGCTAAATTCAGCAAATAATCGCTGTTTTTATCATCATATAAAGCCTTTCCGATTTGGGAAGGCTTTTTTTTTAGGTTTTGTAGTTTTATTACTAAACTTTGTAACTTTGATACATTATAAATCTGAACTGTAAAAAATGAACTATATACTTTTTGACGGAACGGTTAGAAACGCATTACTTCCGTTTACTTTTACTCGTCCCGTTGCTGATATTCGTGTTGGAATTTTAACTATCCGTGAAAAATGGGAAAAATATTTAGGTTACACTACTACAACCTTGACAGAGGAGTATTTAATGGATAAATATCCAATGGTTGAGATGGAAGAAAACATTATGATTAATGCTTCTTTTTTACCAAATGATATTTTAGTTGAAATGATTAGATCTTTGGAAGAAAATCAAGCCATTTTTTATAAAGAAGAAGTTGTAGCTTTTTATAGTAAAGAAAATCAGGAAGTCGATTTTGATACTTTCGAAATTATCGATTTTGATGAAGAATGTCTTCGAATAGAACATACTTGGGATATTTTTTCAAAAAACGATGCAGCACTTCGTGAAGATTTTGAATTGATTACTGAAGGCAGACATTCACAGCCTATTCCGAAATCGGTTAATGTTTTATCTCCTGAAAATATATTTATTGAAGAAGGTGCAAAATTAGAATTTGTGACTTTAAATGCTTCTACAGGCCCCATTTACATTGGTAGAAATACTGAGATTATGGAGGGTTCTGTAATTCGTGGCCCGTTTGCACTTTGTGATAATGGTAGAGTAAAATTGGCTACTAAAGTTTATGGGGCTACTACAGTTGGGCCTCATTCAGTTATTGGTGGGGAGGTGAATAATTCGGTATTGTTTGGATATTCTAATAAAGGACATGATGGTTTCTTAGGAAATTCCGTTTTAGGCGAATGGTGTAATATTGGAGCCGATAGTAACAATTCCAACTTAAAAAATAATTATGAGGAGGTGAAACTTTGGAGTTATGAAACAGAAGGTTTTGCAAAAACGGGTCTTCAATTCTGTGGATTAATGATGGGGGATCATAGTAAATGCGGAATCAATACCATGTTTAATACTGGTACTGTAGTTGGTGTTTCTGCTAATATTTTTGGTTCAGGATTTCCGCGTAATTTCGTCCCAAGCTACTCTTGGGGTGGAGCTTCAGGATTTACAACTTATTTAACTTCAAAAGCTTTTCAAACGGCTAAAATTGTTATGGCGAGACGACAAGTTGAATTTACAGAAGAAGACGCTAAGATTTTGGAACACGTTTTTGAGGAAACTAAAAAATACAGAAAAGAATAACTTGAAATTTTATAGAAATTATAACACCACGATTGCGAGAGTAGTCGTGGTTTTTTATGTAAATTTATTCCTCAAAATTTAAAGCAATGTATAGAATAGAAAACGATTTATTAGGGGATTTGCAAGTTCCTGAAAATGCATATTATGGAGTTCAAACTCAAAGAGCTATAGAAAATTTCCATATTTCGGGAGTTAAGCTATATCAGTTTCCCGAATTTATAAAAGGCTTGGCTTATGTAAAATGGGCAGCTGCCGAAACTAATTTTGAGTTAGGGTTGCTTGATGGAAAAATAAAGGATGCGATTGTTCAGGCTTCCAAAGAAGTTATCGAAGGTAAACTTGATCAAGAATTCCCTGTAGATATGATTCAAGGAGGAGCAGGAACTTCAACCAATATGAATGTCAATGAAGTATTGGCTAACCGCGCACTTGAAATCATGGGCTATAAAAAAGGAGAGTATCAGTATTGTTCACCAAATGATCATGTAAATTTATCACAATCTACAAACGATGCATATCCTACAGCGATTAAAGTAGGAGCCATTCATTCGAATGTTAATATGATTAAACATTTGAAACTGTTAATCCAATCTTTTAGAAAAAAAGGTGAAGAATTTAAACATGTGCTAAAAATGGGGCGTACACAGTTGCAAGATGCTGTTCCTATGACTTTAGGACAGGAATTTGAAGCTTTTGCCGCAACTTTAGAAGAAGAAATCGATCGATTGACTCAAAATTCTAATTTATTTTTAGAAACAAATATGGGTGCAACTGCTATTGGAACAGGATTGAATGCTGCTCCAGGATACGCTAAACTTTGTGCTGAGAATTTAGCTAAAGTTACAGGACTTGCAATAGTTTCTGCGCCAAACTTAATTGAAGCAACACCAGATACAGGTTCGTACGTTATCTATTCGTCGGCTTTAAAACGTATGGCAATCAAAATGTCTAAAATTTGTAACGATTTGCGTCTACTTTCTTCAGGGCCGAGATGTGGATTTAATGAAATTAATCTTCCTCCAATGCAACCTGGTTCTTCAATTATGCCAGGAAAAGTAAATCCTGTTATTCCAGAGGTGATGAATCAGGTTTGTTACAGGGTTATAGGAAATGATTTAACAGTTACTATGGCTGCCGAAGCTGGTCAGTTGCAGTTAAACGTGATGGAACCAGTGCTAATATATGCTATCTTAGAATCGATGCAATTGATGATTAATGCAATGGATACTTTAAGAGAAAAATGTATTGATGGTATCACAGCTAATGAAGAACACTGTAGAAATATGGTCTTACACAGTATTGGTATTGTTACTGCCCTGAATCCACACATCGGGTATAAAAACAGTACTAAAATTGCTAAAGAAGCACTCGAAACAGGGAAAAGTGTTTACAATCTTGTTCTAGAGCATAACATATTGTCTAAAGAGCAGTTGGATGAAATTTTAAATCCTGAAAACATGTTAGCTCCTAAGGCTTTTAAATAATTGAATAGTAATTGATTAATAATTTTTACAAACCAATATTTCTAACTAATTTTGCACCCTCAATTTTTTGACAACGATTTCATTGATTGAGCTATTTTATGGAAAACAGAAAAAAAGTAGCCTTTTATACTTTAGGCTGTAAATTAAATTTCTCTGAGACATCTACCATTGCGAGAAATTTTCAAGACGAAGGTTTTGACCGTGTCAATTTTGAAGAAGTTGCCGATATTTACGTAATCAATACGTGTTCGGTAACCGAAAACGCCGATAAACAATTCAAACAGATTGTGAAAAAAGCCATGAAGCTTAATGACAAGGCGTTTGTTGCTGCTGTTGGATGTTATGCTCAATTAAAACCTGAGGAATTAGCTTCGGTTGACGGAGTAGATTTGGTTTTAGGAGCAACAGAAAAATTCAAAATTACAGATTATATTAATGACCTTTCCAAAAATGATATGGGTGAGGTACATTCTTGTGAAATCGAGGAAGCCGATTTTTATGTTGGAAGTTATTCGATTGGCGACAGAACCCGTGCATTTTTAAAAGTGCAGGACGGATGTGATTATAAATGTACGTATTGTACTATTCCATTGGCACGTGGAATTTCACGTAGTGATACAATGGAAAACGTGATGAAAAATGCCAAAGAAATTTCAGAAAGAGGAATTAAAGAAATTGTTTTAACTGGAGTTAATATTGGGGATTATGGGAAAGGTGAATTCGGAAATAAAAAACACGAACATACTTTCTATGAGTTAGTTCAAGCATTAGATAAAGTGGATGGAATTGAACGTTTACGTATTTCTTCTATTGAGCCAAATTTGCTTAAAAATGAAACAATAGATTTCGTATCGCAAAGCCGAACTTTTGTGCCGCATTTCCATATTCCGTTACAATCAGGTAGTAACACAATTCTTAAAAAAATGAAGCGTCGTTATTTACGTGAATTGTATGCCGAACGCGTAGCTAAAATTCGTGAAGTGATGCCTGATGCTTGTATTGGTGTAGATGTAATTGTTGGTTTTCCAGGAGAAACAGATGAATTGTTTTTGGAAACATATAATTTCTTAAATGAATTGGATATTTCCTATCTACATGTCTTTACTTATTCTGAAAGAGATAATACAGAAGCAATGGCCATGGAAGGGGTTGTTCCGGCAAATGTAAGAGCGAAGCGTAGTAAAATGCTTCGTGGATTATCAGTAAAAAAACGTCGTGCTTTTTATGAAAGCCAAATTGGATTGGACAGAACAGTTTTGTTTGAAGGAGAAAACAAAGAAGGTTACATTCATGGATTTACAGAAAACTATGTAAAGGTTAAAACACCTTGGAATCCAGAATTAGTAAATACATTACATCATGTTAATCTAACAAAAATTGACGAAGACGGTAGTGTAAGAATGGAGTTTTTAAATGTACTAGTATAAAAGAAAAGCCTGTCGAAAGACAGGCTTTTTTTTAATATTTATAATGAAACCGAAGTTTAGTAATTCTGAAAACATTATCAGCTAATCTCTCAACAAATTCAAATTTATTTCTTCCTGGTTGATTTAAGGCAATTATCGATTGAGCGTCAATTTCATAATACATTCCGTTGCCTTCCATCATAAATCTTGCGCCATTATTTCTGTAGGCAGAACGTATTAAATCAAATTCGAATAAGTTCCACGTAGTATAATTAGCATTAAAATCACCATTGGATGTGCAAATTCCTTCAGTAATTTCAGTTTTACTTCCGTAGTATTTTTCAATTTTTTCAAAAAAATCAATAATACTTTGATTGTCTTCTTGGTCTGTCATTATTCGAATGGTAAAATTATTTCATATCGAAACTTTTTAAAGCCTAATTCCCGGAGGAAGCATGTCTTTGTATTTTGGATTTTTTTTAATAAATGTAGCAATTCTTGGAAATATAGGGACAACTTTGAATTTTTTCTCTTCAGCAATGGACATGATTTCTACTAAAAAATCATCTATAAATTGATCATTGCTAAAGTTTTCAGGCGTATTAATACGTGTTAAAAATATCTTACGATCCTGAAATGAATATTCAACGGTTACCATTCCTTCTGGTGTGGGAGTTTCAAATTGACGTGAAAAAGAGTTGTCTTTAATTTCCATAATTTCTACTAAGGAGTCTTAAAATAAATATAAATTAACAGCGAAGGTTAAAAACTGTTGTTTGAAATAGTTAATTTTATACAAATTTCGGTAAAATCTTACTAACTCTACACATTTTATGTCTAAAATTCATGTTTATTTTATGCCTGGGATGGCAGCTAGTTCATCTATTTTTGAGCGAATTAAACTTCCTGAAGAACAATTTGAAATGCATTTTTTAGAATGGGTTTTACCTGAAAAGAATGAAAAGCTAGAGGAGTATGCCAAGAGAATGGCTCAAAATATTAAACATGAAAATGTAGTTTTGATTGGAGTTTCTTTTGGAGGTATTTTAGTTCAAGAAATGTCTCAATTTGTTTCTGCTAAAAAAATAATTATTATTTCTAGTGTGAAAAGTAATAAAGAATTACCAAGCAGGATGAAAATTGCAAGAGTTACTAAAATCTATAAATTAGTTCCAACTAGCTTGGCACAAAATGTCGAGGTTTTGGCAAAATATGCCTTTGGAGAAGTGGTTAAAAAGAGGTTAGAGTTATATGAAAAGTTTTTAAGTATGCGCGATAAGTCCTATTTGGATTGGGCAATAGAGCAAATTATAAATTGGAATAGGGTAGAGCCAGATCCAAAAGTGATTCATATTCATGGTGATGCTGATGAGGTGTTTCCGATAAAAAATATAAAAGATTGTATAAATATTGAAGGTGGAACTCATATCATGATTTTGAGTAAATATCGATGGATTAATACTATCTTGCCTGAAATAATATTGAAATAAGATGAAGAAAGTATCTGTATTAGTTGTAGCAATTTTTTTAGGAGTAATGCTTTTGAGTGCTTCTAAAAATGAAGCAGAGAAATTTCCAACCAAGATTGATTTTTGTGGAGAAGAAGCGCCTTTGCATATTTCAGATGTCCACGATAGACTAGATAGAGAGTTAGTAGTTAACCAGTATATGCACGGTTCGACTATATTGATTATTAAAAGGGCTAATAGGTTTTTCCCAATAATTGAACCTATTTTGGCTAAAAACAATGTGCCAGACGATTTTAAATATTTAGCAGTAATAGAAAGTTCATTAACAAATGCGACTTCGCCATCAGGAGCAAAAGGTTTTTGGCAATTTATGCCTCAAACAGCTAAAGAAAAAGGAATGGAAGTGAATGATATTGTTGATGAACGTTATCATTTAGAGAAATCTACACAAATGGCTTGTGAGTATCTTATTAAAGCTAAAGAGAAATTTGGTTCATGGACAATGGCTGCTGCGTCTTATAATGGAGGTATGAATGGGTTGCAAAAAGCCGTTGATCAGCAAATGGAAACAAATTACTATAATCTTTTATTGACTGATGAAACGTTTAGGTATGTTTTTAGAATTTTAGCTCTAAAAGAAATTATGCAAAATAAAAGTGCTTACGGATTTAATCTGACAGCTGAAGAATTATATCAGCCAATGCAGTCTAAAAAAATAGAAATTGATAGTAGTATAACAGATTTGGCTAAATTCGCAAAAACTCAGGGAATAAATTACAAGGAACTTAAATTGTTTAACCCTTGGTTGCGTGATAAAAAACTTGATAATCCTACTAAAAAGAAATATGTTTTAGAAATTCCAATCAAAGGATAATTAATCATGAAAAGTATGACAGTAACAATAATATTATCTTTAGTTTTAATTGGTTTATTGGCTGGAGTTTTAAGTGGTTTAGTGGGTGTTGGTGGCGGAATTATTATGGTGCCATTACTTGTTTTGCTATTAGGATTCAATCAGCATCAAGCGCAAGGAACAAGCTTGACGGTTTTGGTAGTGCCGGTAACTGCTTTAGCAGTATTCAATTATTATAAGGAAGGATATATAAATTGGAAATACGCGGCAATAATTGCTGTTTTTTTCGTTGTAGGAAGTTATTTTGGTAGTAAACTTGCTGTAAGTATTGATCAAAAAATGCTGAAAAAGATATTCGCAGCTATTCTAATATTGGTAGCAGGAAAAATGCTACTCGAAAAATAATTAATTAGTGGTTAATTGTTCGTCCGAAATATTTTTTTCGATAAGTAAACTGCTAAGGCCTTCTCTAAAAACGTTATAATTTAAAGTATAAGCTTTTACATAAGAACTTTTGTTATCAGGTTGTGCACCTCCTCTTTTGATATTTACTACTTTTAAATTTTGGTCTAAAAAGTAAGATGTGGGAAACCCAAGAGTATGTTTTAAATGTGCTACTATTATAGCATCTCTTTTGTAAGTTTCATGAGCATAACAAACAGTGATGTTGTGGTTAAATTTTCGGGCAATTTGTTTTACTTCATATTTTTTGTTCCAAAACAAGATTACAAACTGTACGTCTTTAGCATATTTTTGAGCTAATTTGTTCAAGGCAGGAATTTCTCCTTTGCTTGGAATACACCATGTGGCATATGTCAGTATGAAAACGGGTTTCTTGAAACTACTGAGTTTTACCTTTCTTTTTTCAAAACTCTTTAAGGTGTAATCTTCAAATGTGGTTCCAATTAAATGATGTGAAACCAATGAATCAAACATAATCTGACCTTTTTGAATTTCCCTGTTGGCAAATGCGTCATTGCTCTTAATGTTGTATCTATTTAAATGCTCTTTCAAGGCTTCAGGAAAAGTAGCCTCTTGGCTCTGAGCGTAATTGCTTGAGAAAGCTGCAAATAGTAGTAAAATAGTAGTGTAAATATTTTTCATAAGCAGTAATTCTTAATGCTAATTTATAAATATAAAACTCTGTATTTCAATAATATCGGTCAAATATCTAAAATATCGATTAACAACATATATATACGAAAAAACCACACAAATATTGTGTGGTTTTTTGTTTTTTAACAAAAAAAGATGTACTAAATTTTCTTCAGTTGATCTTTCATCATCTTAATTTGATCTTTCAGCATATTGTGTTTGTCAAGTTTTTTAGCCTCATTTAATAAGTTTGTTGCTTCAAGCTTTCTTCTTCTACTTAAAGCAATACCTGCTAAATTTAATTTAGCTAAAGCCAAATCTTGGTCCATAGATAAACCTAAACTAATTGCTTTTTTAAAATATTTTTCAGCCTGATTTAAGTTGGTTTGAGAAATCATTAAACCATTTAAATAATTGTAATAACCTTGTTGTTTTTGAACCAAAGCTGTTTCAGGATTTTTAATTTTGTCTAACCATTTTTTTGCTCCTTCAAAATCTTGATTTCTTAATTTTAAAAAAGCCATTAATATGTATTCATTTCTAAAGTATAGAAAAACAGGGATTATTGTAAGTAGTGTTAAGAAAATTCCATTTCCAATATTTCCTTCAGTAAATTGCCAAATTCCAGTAATAAAGAGTAATCCAGCTATGATTAGTTTGATGTTTTTATGAAACATAAAAGTGTTTTTAATAATGAGTTGCAAATATAAGAAAAGGAAATAAATTATTTTTTATAAAAGCACTTGCAAGAATAAAAAATCGTTGTATATTTGCACTCGGTTTCGAGAAAACCAAAAATTAAGATATTTATACAAGATTTTAAAGATACACAGTTATGAGTAAAAGAACATTTCAACCATCGAAAAGAAAAAGAAGAAACAAGCACGGTTTTATGGACAGAATGGCTTCTGCGAATGGAAGAAAAGTCCTAGCTCGTCGTCGTGCTAAAGGAAGACATAAATTAACTGTTTCTTGCGAACCAAGACACAAAAAATAATGATTGATTTTCAGTCAAATATATAGGCGTTACTTTTATCAGTAACGCCTTTTTTTTAAACTGTTCATAAAAATACTGATAATTATTTAGAGCTTTTTCCTGCTGTACGCTGTATCTTTTTAATTTTGCTTAGTTCATAGAAAAGGTGTTGTAAAGCAAAATTAAAAAGGATGCTGCTTCCATCAGGGCTATAATACAAACAACAACTAAATTCTGAATTAATTCGGAATAAACAACACAACAATGCCTAAAGACAATTCAATTAAATCGGTTTTAATTATCGGGTCAGGTCCCATAATTATTGGTCAAGCGTGTGAGTTTGACTATTCAGGTTCACAATCAGCACGTTCGTTGCGTGAAGAAGGAATAGAAGTTATCTTAATCAATTCTAATCCAGCAACCATCATGACCGATCCTTCAATGGCGGATCACATTTATCTAAAGCCATTAACAACAAAATCAATCATTGAAATCCTTAAAGCACATCCGCAAATCGATGCTGTTTTACCAACAATGGGAGGTCAAACGGCCTTGAACCTTTGTTTGGAAGCTGATGATAAAGGGATTTGGAAAGATTTTAATGTAAAACTTATCGGAGTTGATGTTAATGCTATTAACGTTACAGAAGATAGAGATAAGTTTAAAGCATTATTAAATGAAATTGGAATCCCTCAAGCACCTGCAAAAACTGCAAACTCTTTCCTAAAAGGAAAAGAAATTGCTCAGGAATTTGGTTTTCCATTAGTAATTCGTCCTTCTTTTACATTAGGAGGAACTGGAGCTGCTTTCGTTCATAAAAAAGAAGATTTTGATGAGTTATTAACTCGAGGACTTGAAGCTTCTCCTATTCACGAAGTGTTAATCGATAAAGCACTTTTAGGTTGGAAAGAATACGAATTAGAATTACTTCGTGATAAAAATGATAACGTAGTTATTATATGTACAATCGAGAATATGGATCCAATGGGAATCCATACTGGAGATAGTATCACTGTTGCTCCAGCAATGACTTTGTCAGATACAACATTCCAGAAAATGCGTGATATGGCTATGCACATGATGCGTAGTATAGGAAACTTTGCAGGGGGATGTAACGTTCAGTTTGCGGTTTCTCCAGATGAGAGAGAGGATATCGTTGCTATCGAAATTAATCCGCGTGTATCACGTTCATCTGCTTTAGCATCAAAAGCAACTGGATATCCAATTGCTAAAGTTGCAACTAAGTTAGCCTTAGGATATACTTTAAATGAATTACAAAATCAAATTACAAAATCAACTTCGGCTTTATTTGAGCCAACATTAGATTATGTAATTGTAAAAATCCCTCGTTGGAACTTTGATAAGTTTGAAGGTTCAGACAGAACATTGGGACTTCAAATGAAATCGGTAGGAGAGGTAATGGGTATTGGTCGTTCGTTTCAAGAAGCGTTACATAAAGCTACTCAGTCCTTAGAAATTAAGCGTAATGGTTTAGGTGCTGATGGTAAAGGCTATAAAAACTACGAGCAAATTATAGAGAAATTAACCCATGCAAGTTGGGACAGAGTTTTCGTAATCTATGATGCGATTGCTATGGGAATTCCATTATCAAGAATTCATGAAATCACAAAAATTGATATGTGGTTCTTGAAACAATATGAAGAATTGTTCTTGCTAGAGAAAGAAATTTCTAAGTATACTCTTGAAACACTTCCAAAAGACTTATTGTTGGAGGCAAAACAAAAAGGGTATGGAGATCGTCAAATTGCTCATATGTTGAACTGCTTAGAGAGTCAGGTTCACGCATTGCGCGATACAATGAATATTCAGCGTGTATATAAATTGGTAGATACTTGTGCTGCCGAATTTAAAGCACTAACTCCATATTACTACTCAACTTTTGAAGCAGAGATTGAAAAAGTTGATGGGACACGTTTTGTTGATAATGAAAGTGTTGTTTCAAATAAAAAGAAAATCGTTGTTCTTGGTTCTGGTCCTAATAGAATTGGTCAAGGAATCGAGTTTGATTACTCGTGTGTACACGGAGTTTTAGCAGCAAAAGAATGTGGTTATGAAACCATCATGATTAACTGTAATCCTGAAACGGTTTCAACTGACTTCGACACGGCTGATAAATTATATTTCGAACCTGTTTTCTGGGAACATATTTATGATATTATCCAACATGAAAAACCGGAAGGTGTAATTGTTCAATTGGGAGGTCAAACCGCTCTTAAATTAGCTGAAAAACTTCATAAATACGGAATCAAAATTATAGGAACAAGTTTCGATGCGCTAGATTTAGCAGAAGATAGAGGTCGTTTCTCGGAGTTGTTGACAGAATTAAATATTCCGTTTCCTAAATTTGGTGTAGCAGAAAATGCTGAACAAGCTGTTAAATTAGCTGACGAATTAGATTTTCCATTATTAGTTCGTCCTTCATATGTTTTGGGAGGACAAGGAATGAAAATTGTGATTAATAAGCAGGAATTAGAAGAGCATGTAATCGAAATTTTAAAGCACATTCCAAATAATAAATTATTGTTAGATCATTATTTAGATGGAGCAATCGAAGCGGAAGCAGATGCTATTTGTGATGAAGATGGGAATGTGTACATTATTGGTATCATGGAGCACATTGAGCCTTGTGGTGTGCACTCTGGTGATAGTAATGCAACTTTACCACCTTTCAATCTTGGTGAGTTTGTAATGCAACAAATTAAAGATCATACTAAGAAGATAGCCGTAGCTTTAAAAACAGTTGGATTAATCAATATTCAGTTTGCAATTAAAGATGATACGGTTTATATCATCGAAGCAAATCCTAGAGCTTCTCGCACTGTTCCATTTATTGCAAAAGCTTATGGAGAACCGTATGTGAATTATGCAACAAAAGTTATGTTGAGAGAAAATAAAGTAACTGATTTTAATTTCAATCCAAAACTTAATGGTTACGCTATTAAACAACCAGTGTTCTCATTCAATAAATTCCCAGGAGTTAATAAGGCATTAGGGCCTGAAATGAAATCGACTGGGGAGAGCATTTTGTTTATTGATGATTTAAAAGATGATCAATTCTACGAATTGTATTCTCGAAGAAAAATGTATTTGACTAAATAAGTATAAAATATATCTCACCATAAAGCCCCTTTTTAGGGGCTTTATGGTTTTTTTGTAACATGAAGTAAATATTTAATGAAAAAATATAAAAAAATATTTACAAAATAAAAGAGTAAAATCTTACAGAATTTGATATCAACAAAGCGATTTTGTTTTAAAAATTAATTAAAAATAACTATATGATTGTCGTTTTGTGTTAAAAAATATTTTTTTATTATAATATTGTTAATTTCTTAACATTTAGTTTTTTGTATATATTTGGGTAAAATTTTTTTAGCCCATGAAACACAAATACCTACTTTTATTATTTGCTTTTTCAATTTTCTCAGTGTATTATTCCTGTTCAGGAGACGATAGTACTGCAGGAGATGATAGTGATTATGTTCCAGTTTCACCTGTTACTGTCGATTTAACTAAAGTTCCCTACCCAAAATTATCAGATTACAAGTTTTTTGAAGGTGAGATGAAAGCTCAGAAACCTTCACCTGATGTACTTCCTTTTGAACCAAGGAGTACACTCTTTACAGATTATGCACATAAAAAACGCTTCGTTTGGATTCCAAAAGGGGTAAAAGCAACTTATAATGCAGACGGGAACGTTTTAGAATTGCCTGTTGGTTCTGCTTTAATCAAGAACTTCTATTATACAAATGTGCAGCCCAATAATACTAATAGAATAATAGAAACCCGAGTTATGATTAGAAAATCAACAGGTTGGATTTTTGCGAACTATGTTTGGAATGATGCTCAAACAGAAGCTTTTTTTGATCTGCAGGGTAGTATTACATCAATACAGTGGAAGGATGATAATAATGTTGTAAAAAGTACAGATTATAGAATTCCTGAAGAGTCTCAGTGTATTGTTTGTCATAAATCAAAAACTACGGTGGGAGGTATTGAAGTAACAAAAAATATTCCGATAGGGATTAAGCCTCAAAATCTTAATTTCAACTACAATTATGGCTCTGATGCGAAAAATCAACTTCAAAAATGGATTGACGCCGGTTATTTAGAAAATAATTTTTCTTTGCCTTCAGATGAAAATTCCGTTGTCGATTATAATGACCAAACTAAGCCATTAGAAAAAAGAGTTCGTTCATATTTTGATAGTAATTGCGCTCATTGTCATAACGATGACAGACACTGTGATTATCGTCCAATGAAGTTTGGTTACAACAAGACTGCATTGCCTAGTGGGCAAGGACTTACAAACTTAGGTGTTTGTGTGGATACACAAGACATGCAGGGATTCCCTTCAGCTTTAAGTAAAATTGTAACTCCTGGAAATACAGACCGTTCTATGCTGTATTTTAGGGTGAGTACAAATGATGAAACGTATAGAATGCCTCTTCACGGAAGAACAATGGTTCATGAAGAAGGTGTGCTATTGATAGAACAATGGATTAATTCACTACAAGGTTGTCCATAAAACGAAAAAACCACAAACAAAAACTACTAAACAATGAAAAAAATTACAATTTTAATTACACTGCTATTTGTGATGCAATTTTCAATAGCTCAAGACAGTTGTGTTGGAGCTGTTCCTATAACTACAGCAGGTCTTTATACTGTTGATGTCATCAACGGAGCACCACCAACTTTAATCTGTGCTGATAATGGTGCAATTCCTTCTACTAGACCACCAGGAGCAGAATGGTATGCATATACTCCTACAGCTAACTATACGGTAACTGTTACAACCGATATTACTCAAAATACCTCGGGGATAGATACTAGGGTTCATGTGTATACAGGTAACTGTGGCGCGCTAACATGTTATGCAGCAGATGATGACGCAGGGACACTTTATCAGTATTCTTCAGTGGTAACATTTAATGTAACTGCAGGAACTACTTATATTATCGCTTTTGATAACCGATGGAATTCATTAGGGTTTACCTTTCAATTAATAGAAAATACTATTGTTGTCCCTGTTCCTGCACCTGTTACTTACACTAATCAAGTAATAAGTACTATTAATAGCACGCATAATAAATGTGTGGTCGATATGAATGGTGATCATAAGGATGATATAGTAGGTGTAGGTTCTGGATACTTGAAAGTTCACAACCAAGAACCCGGAGGTACTTTTTCTATTACAAATTTTACTCTTTCTGGAACTAGTAAAATGCCTACATGGAGTATGGCGGCTGGTGACTACAATAAAGATGGTTATAATGATTTGGTTTTAGGTGCTGGTGACGGATTATCGCTTTGGAGTTCCCAAAATAACGGAGGAGTAGTAACTTATACTCCTATAACCCCTGGAGAATACATATTTTGTCAAAGAACTAATTTTGTAGATATTAACAATGATGGAAATTTAGATATTTTCTCATGTCATGATGTGAATAGAAATGTATATTATCTAAACAATGCTTCTAATAACCTAACTTATTACCAATCGGGGGTAACACCTGGAGCCTACAATTTAGGACTAACTGCAAGTGGAGGAAATTATGCTTCACTTTGGACCGATTTTGATAATGATGGTGATGTTGATATGTTTATTTCAAAATGCTCCGGACCACCTTGTGAATTACATAGAAATGATGGAAATGGTGTTTTTACAGATATTTCAGCCATAGCACAAATTAACCCAACGCCAGTACAATCTTGGTCTTCTGCTGTAGCAGATTTTGATAATGATGGAGATATGGACATTTTGATAGGTTCAAATGGTTCTACTGATCATAAATTTTTCAGAAATAATCTTGATTTAACAAATAGTACTGAGGAAGCTTATTCAGAAATTACAATAGGATCAGGCTGGGATTTGGATTCTACGATTAATCGAGATTATATCGCTTATGACTTCGATAATAATGGTCTTGTTGATGTTATGGGTAGCGCAAATAAAATCATGTTCAATCAAGGAAATAATGTTTTTTCTCCAGTGACTTATACGGGGCTAGGAATTAGTGTTGGTGGTGTTGGTGATTTAAATAATGATGGATTTTTGGACATAGTAAACGGAAGTACAATTCATTTTGCAACGCCTAATGGTAATAATTGGTTAAAAGTTGCTTTAGATGGTGTTCAAAGTAACAAAAACGGAATTGGAGCAAGAATTGAAATTTATGGTCCATGGGGAAAACAAATTAGAGATGTTAGAAGCGGAGAAGGATTTGCTTATATGAGTACTTTAAATGCTCATTTTGGATTAGGTGCTTCAACAACGATAGATCAGGTTGTTATACATTGGCCATCAGGAATTGTGGATACATATAATAATGTTACTCCAAATCAACAATTACTTGTTACAGAAGGTGCAACGCTATCGGTTATAAAAAATGAAAACAATTCAGTTTTTAGTATTTATCCAAATCCAGCAAGAAATGTTATCAATATTCAAATGAATAGAATGGGGATTGAATTTGCAGAAGCTAAAATTTATGACTTAACTGGTAAAAAAGCTCTTGAAAGCAAAATGAATGAGAATAAAATCAATGTAGAAAGTCTTTCAAAAGGAACATATATTTTAGTTTTAAAAGATACAGATGGTAATAATTATTCTCAAAAAATTATTAAGGAATAATAAAATGTCTTTTAAAAAATCAAAAACCGTCTCAATAAAAATGGGACGGTTTTCTTTTTTTGTATTTTTACCAAGCAATTATACGATATGATCGAAGAGAGAGTAATTTTAGTAAATGAAAATGATGAGCAAATAGGTTTAATGCCAAAATTAGAAGCTCACGAGAAAGCCTTATTGCATAGAGCTTTTTCAGTTTTTATACTGAATGATAAAAATGAATTGATGCTTCAACAAAGAGCACATCATAAATATCATTCGCCCTTATTGTGGACGAATACTTGTTGCAGTCATCAAAGAGAGGGAGAAACAAATATAGAGGCTGGTAGTAGAAGATTAATGGAAGAAATGGGTTTTATAACCGAACTAAAAGAGTTGTTTCATTTTATTTATAAAGCACCTTTTGATAACGGATTGACTGAGCATGAACTAGACCATGTTATGGTTGGATACTTTAATGAAGATCCGAAGATTAATAATGATGAGGTTGAAAGTTGGAAATGGATGAGTATTGATGCTGTTAAAGATGACATGGAAATCAATCCTGAAATTTATACGGTTTGGTTCAAAATCATATTTGATGAATTTTATCATTTTCTAGAAGACCATAAGTTATGAAAGTCACAGTAAGCAGGAAAGCTCATTTTAATGCAGCTCACAGACTGTATCGCAAAGATTGGTCTGACGAACAAAATCAAAAAGTTTTTGGGAAATGTAATAACCCTAATTTTCACGGACACAATTACGAATTAATTGTAAGTGTGACAGGTAGTATTAATCCAGAAACAGGATACGTTATTGACATTAAAGATTTATCAGATATTATTTTTGAAGAGATTGAAGCCAAATTTGATCATAAGAATTTAAATTTAGATGTTCCTGAATTTGAGAATTTAAATCCAACTGCAGAAAATATAGTTGTGGTTATTTGGAATAAAATTAGAAAAAGAATCGCTTCAGAAAACGATTTGGAAGTAACATTATATGAAACGCCACGAAATTTTGTAACATTCAAAGGATAATTATGCAAGAAGTATTAAAAGTAGGGGATAAATTGCCATTATTTGGAGCTAAAGATCAAAAAGGAGAAGATTTTTATATTACTTCTGTTTTAGAAAAAAAAGTTTTGGTAATATATTTTTATCCAAAAGACGATACGCCTGGATGTACTAAACAAGCTTGTTTTTTTAGAGATCAGTACGAAGAGTTTAAAGATTTAGGTGCCGAAGTTATAGGCATAAGTGGTGATAGTGTTGCAGCACATAAAAAATTTGCTCATAAATATGATTTACCTTTTACTTTATTGTCTGATAATGATAAAAGCATTCGTAAATTGTTTGGTGTGCCAACTAACTTTTTAGGATTAATTCCTGGACGAGTTACCTACATTGTAGATAAAAAAGGAATAGTAAGAATGATTTATGATAGTATGGATGCAGAAAGCCATTTTCCTAAAGTTGTTGAAGCAGTTAAAAATTTAATTTAATGGAAGTTTACCCTTTGATATTTAAACCCATTTTAAAAGATAGAATTTGGGGTGGTACAAAACTAACTACACAACTTAATAAAGAAAAACTAACTCAAACCACAGGTGAAAGTTGGGAAATATCGACAGTACCTGGAGATGTTAGTATTATTGCTAACGGAATTTACAAAGGTTTAAACTTAAATGAATTAATCGAAAAATTTCCAGATGAGGTTTTAGGTTATAAGATTCATAAACAGTTTGGATTAGATTTTCCTTTACTGTTTAAATTTTTAGATGCTAGAGAAGATCTATCTATTCAATTGCATCCTAATGATGAATTGGCTAAAAAACGCCATAATTCGTTTGGTAAAACAGAAATGTGGTACGTTATGCAGGCTGATGATGAAGCAAGGCTAATTGTAGGTTTTAAAGAGAAATCTTCACCTGAAGAATACTTAAAACATCTAAACGATACAACCTTAGTTTCTATTCTTGATCAAGTACCTGTAAAAAAAGGAGATGTGTTTTTCCTTGAAACAGGAACAATTCATGCTATTGGTGCAGGGATTGTAATTGCAGAGATTCAGCAAACTTCTGATGTAACCTATAGAATTTACGATTTTGACCGTAAAGATGTGAACGGAAATAAGCGGGAACTTCATGTCGATTTAGCTTTAGAAGCGATAAATTATGACGTAGTCGCTGCTAAAAAAGAATACAATTCTGTAGAAAACAGAAGCAATGAAGCAGTTAAATGTCCTTATTTTACAACAAGTGTAATTCCGTTAAATGGAAAATTTGACAAAGTAAAAAACGACGATTGCTTTGTTGTGTATATGTGTACCGAAGGTGAATTTTTGGTTCATTATAAACATCATAATTTCGAATTTAAAAAAGGAGATACTATTTTATTGCCATCGGTATTGACTGAATTTCAATTGATTGGACAGGCAAATTTGTTAGAAATCACAATAGAGTAGTATATATTAAAAAGATTAATTGTACTTTTGCAACCAAAATTTAAAATACATAAAAATGGGAAGTGTTAAAAACTTAAAAAAAGACATCAACTTTGTAATGGGTGATATCATTGAGGCAGTTTATTTATATGAAATGACTACTACTGGTAAGCCGTCTGATGCGACTAACGCAATTATCGAAGAAGTGATTGCTACTTTCGACGGATTAATTACTAAAGTTAATGCTAAAAACGTTGAGAATAAAAAAGCACATTTCAATCAAATCAATAAGGATTTAGAAGTAGCTGCTAATCAGTTGGTTGATAAAATCAACGCATTATAGTAGTAAAAAATCAATAAAATTAGGGTGTAAGTGTTTGGAAGTTAAAAAAACTCCATTATATTTGCACCCGAAATGAGTCGCCGGTGTAGCTCAGCTGGCTAGAGCAGCTGATTTGTAATCAGCAGGTCGTGGGTTCGAGTCCCTCCATCGGCTCAATTTTTTTCAAAATAATAATACACTTTTGCCGGTGTAGCTCAGCTGGCTAGAGCAGCTGATTTGTAATCAGCAGGTCGTGGGTTCGAGTCCCTCCATCGGCTCAAAAAAGGTCTTCAAATGAGAAGACCTTTTTTTATTTATATAAAATCCAGATCTTTTACTAGTCTATTATATAAAAAATAAAGCCTCCAATAAGGAGGCTTTATTTTTTAGTATTCTAAAAGTATTTATTTTTTTGATGTAGTTGTTTCGTTTTCTTTTCTTTCTTTAAGAAATTGAGTGAATTTTTGCCCGTATTTTGATTTTGCAACTTCAGGGGACATCGATTTTTGAATTGTATCTAGATATTTAATGTTCATGTCATAAATGTCTGTCAAAGCAATATATGGAGCTACTTCTTTATCAGCATGTGTTAATGCATAATTTGCGGCATATAAATAACGTTTTTTTAGCAACGTCTCTTGTTTTTTAGCATTTTCAGCAGAGATATCTTTTTTGTTTTTTAATGCCATTAATTCATCTTTAACATATTCTAATTGTTGTTCATTAAACTTAGAGATAATTCCTTTATAATCTGTGTATAAATCGTTGTTTTTAGATCCAGTTATTTTAGCATTGCCTAAAAAGAATTCTAAATCTGTATCAATGTTTATTTTTCCAGGTTCTGCAAAAAATAATAAATTGTTGTCAAGAGAATTGGTTACACCTCTATCGACAAATAAGTATAGCATTTCAGGAGAATCTATATTTATAATACTTTTGAATGATGATTCACCGTTTAAAACAATTGTGTCAAGCGCGATTAATGTAGTATCCTGTACTTTTTGAATATATAATTTGCCTTTTTTAAAGCCTTTAATATTTCCTGTAATTTCTAAATTTCCTTTAGCTTTTTCTTCTCCACAAGCAACTAATAATGAAAGAGAAAGAGCTGCTATAATAACTTTATACATGTTTTTTCAATTTGGCGCAAAGTAATAAAAAAATCCTCAAATTGATTTACAAAATGAGGATTTAAATACTTTTATAATTGAAAATTATCCTTTTAACCAAGCTTCTTTAAGAGCGTTTTTGCTTTTGTCAGTTAATTGGTAGCCATCTACTTCTTCGTAAGGTAAAACGATTTTTCCTTTTAATTCAGATTCTTTACCATCGCGTTTAATTTTGACAGTGATGGCATCACCATCTTTCCAGCTTTGGCTAGCCATGATTAAATCATAAATATTATCTAAATTATAATTTGTCCCATTTATTGCTGCTATTACATCTCCGTTTTTGATACCTAGCTTAGTATAAAATTCAGGTAAATCTATTCCTGGAATTGGCATAATTTCCTTTGTGTTTGGGTTAACCGTAATGTAAGGTGTTTGCCCTTTTAAGAATACATTACCAGCAACTTTTGTTTTGGCTTTTGTTACACCCACTTTAGCAAAAAACTCTTCGTATGGAATTGGTGTTGGACCATTTACATAAGTATCTAGGAATGTTTTTACTTCTGGATACGTTAGCGAAACAATTTTATCAAACAATTCTTCATCGTTAAATGGTTTGTTGATTCCGTATTCATTATTTAATTTTTGCATTAAATCTAAAATACCTCTTTCACCATTACTTTTTTCACGAATTGTAATATCTAAACACATTCCTATTAATGCTCCTTTTTGATATACGTTTAAGTATTGATCTTTATACGGATTTTCTAATACGTTAGCACTCATTTTAGTGAATGGCATAGTATCGTTCATTTGTGAGGCTTGACGAATTTTGTCTGACATTCTATTATAAAAATCATCTTCAGAAATTAATCCTTGATTGATTTGGAATAAGTTGGCAAAATATTCAGTTACACCTTCATACATCCATAAATGTTTAGACATTTTAGGTGCATTGAAATCGAAATAATGAATTTCGTTAGCATGAATTCCTAGAGGAGTTACAATGTGGAAAAACTCGTGAGAAACAACATCTTTTAATTGTTCTGCCATTTCTTGTTCAGGCATCATTTCAGGCATGACTACAGTAGTAGAAGTAGTATGCTCTAAAGCTCCGAAACCTTTTGCGTCGTTTTTACTTAAATCAGAAAGATATAATAGAACCGCATATTTTTTTGTATTGTTGATTGGGCCTAAGAATTTTTTCTGAGCTTTCATCATTGTTTCCATTGCAGGAGTAATATCGGCAGCTTTAAATTTTCCAGTTGGAGAATATACACTAATTAAGATGTCCATATCTTCTACTTTAAAAGTAGTATAATCAGGTTTAGAATACATAATTGGATGATCTACCAATTCGGCATAACGAGATGCTTTAAATGTATCTTGATTAGCTGCTGCGTCTAAATCGGTCATAGAAGTTGCACCAAATAATTTATCTGAATGCGAAATAGTTACAGTGTAAGGAACTTCTTTTTTGTCTGAAAAATAGCCCACAAATCCATGAGTATTTACCATGAAACAATCAGGATCAATGTTTGTTCCAGCCGGTGAGAATACATCTTTACCACCAATTCCTCCTTGAGTTTCTTGGTCATAAGTATCGTTTACCCAATACGTAACTTTGCTCAATTTTGTTGCTTCCGAAATTCTCCAAGTATTATCGTCCATTTTAGCAATAGGAAGCGAGTTTCCTTTTGCGTCGTAAGCTTTTACGTTTTCAATATATTTTCCGTAGTTGTCTGCCGAGTAAGTTCCAGGAACAGTTTTAGGAATGTTGAATGTTACTGTTTCTTCTTTAGTTGGAGAAGGTAATACAGTAACCATTACTTTATCATCTTTAATAACATTTAGGTCAATGTTAACTTTTACCTCAGGTGTAACAGCAGTTGTGCTAGTTTGACCTGATTTACAGCTCATCATGAAAAAAGCGAATGACGCTGCTATTAATATTTTTTTCATTTTTTAGATTTTTACTTTTGCTATATGTGTGTGTATATTGTTTTTTGTTACATTGAAAATAAAAAACTCCTGAATTTCAGGAGTCAATAATTAATCGAATTTATTTTTCAAATAGTATTTTCCATCTAGTTCCTCGTCAAAATCATCAACATTAGCTTGCTTAGGCTTAGGTTTTGTTGCTGTTACCTTTTTCTTCCAAAGTTCAAATTGATCTTTGGATAAACGCTTACGGATTAGCTCTGTTACTTCATTTTCGCTAATGCCAAATTCTTCCTTAATTACTTCAAAAGGTTTTCTTTCCTCTTGTGCCATGCTGACTAGTCTTTCTAAAGTTTCTCTGTCTAAATCAGCGATTTTACTTTTTCTCATTTATAAAATGTTAATTCAAAATAAACTTGCAATACTTATACCAATATTAATAAAAAGATATTAAAAAATAAATTTTAATTTTCGGGTGCTCTATATTTTTGAAAAGGAATTGCTAGTAAGTTGGAAAGCTTATTATTTTCTTCCTCTTTCATATGTGTATCTACTCCATAAATTAATTCTTCTCGTGGCATTACCATAAATGTTCCAAATAATCTGTCCCAAATAGAAAAAATATTTCCATAATTACTATCTGTATAAGGTAATTTATAATGATGGTGTATTTTGTGCATATCTGGTGAAACTATGATGTAACTGATATACTTATCTAATGTTTTTGGTAACGACATATTTGCATGGTTAAACTGTGATAAAAACACAGAAAGTGACTGATACAAAAAGAATAACCAAATTGGGGCTCCAACTATTATTATAGCAAAAATTGTAAAAATAAAACGGATAACACTTTCTCCTGGATGATGTCTATTGGCCGTTGTGGTGTCAATCCAAGTATCTGTATGATGAATTAAATGATATCTCCACAAAGGTTTTGTTTTGTGTTGCACAAGGTGAGCAGTATATGCTCCTATAAGATCCATGAATAATAAACCTACAATTGCTTGTAACCAAAGATTGTCTAAATGAAACCAATAAATAAGACCGAATTTATTTTCAGAAACAAAAACAGAACTTTTATATAGTAGGAATGCTAAGGAAAAATTGATAACTATTGTGGTTAAAGTAAAGAAGAAATTAATCCCAGCGTGTTGCCATTTGTTATATTTAAACTTAAATAAAGGGAATCCGTTTTCTATTATCCAAAAAAGAGTAATTCCTCCAATTAACAGAAAACTTCTATGAGATGATGGGATGGTTTGAAAATAATTTACAATTTCGCTTATCATAATTTGAGTAGGTTTAGTACTCAAATTTAATAAAAAAATTATTTGATAATCCTGAAGGTCAAATTAATTCTCGGCCCAATTTCCTTTTTTGTCTTCGGGATTTGATGTTTCCAAAAGTGTTGCGTTGTTCCTTTCATTATTAATAAACTTCCGTTTTCGAGTGTGATATTTTGTTTTATATCCTGTGAATTGTGTTTAAGTTGAAAAACCCTTTCGGCACCAAAACTAATTGAAGCTATTATTGGGTTTCGTCCTAATTCTTTTTCATTGTCAGCGTGCCAACCGTTGCTGTCTTGTCCGTCACGATATAAATTTAAAAGCACAGTTGTAAAATTTTCTCCACAAACTTTTTCCACTTCATTTTTAATATACATGATTAAAGGACTCCATTGATGAGGTTGCATCACAATATTAGAATAACCATAAGGTTTTCCTTCGTTACCATATAAAGCAGTTAGTCTAGGTTGTAAATGTGAATGACCAAATACTGTTATAGTATCTTGTTGCCATTGCACTTCGGTTTTAAGTTTTTCAAAAAGATTATTGGATTCTTCAAGTGAAAAAAAACTTGGGAAATACTCTATTTCGGCATTTGGAAGTGTGAAAACTATTTTTTCATCAGGGAATAAACTCATCTGTCAAAAATAAAAAAAGCGACAAAACTTTGTCGCTTTTTTTATTAAATATGATAAAATTAAGCTGCTTTAGTTTCTAAGAATGATTTATAAATAAACCCTCCAGCAATTGCTCCAGCAATTGGGGCAACCCAAAACATCCAAACTTGCATTAAAGGTTCTCCGCCTGCAAAGATTGCCTGCGATAATGAACGAGCTGGATTTACTGAAGTATTGGTTACTGGAATACTTACTAAATGTATTAATACTAGTGCTAGACCTATTGCTAATCCAGCGAATTTAGTGTTAGCAAATTTATCAGTAGTTCCTAATATGATTAGTAAAAAGAACATAGTTAGAATAAATTCGGTCACAAAAGCAGATACTATAGAATAACCATCTGGAGAGAAAGCTCCATATCCGTTTGAAGCAAATGCTCCAGCTTTTGTATTATCTATTGCAAAACCTGCTTTTCCAGATAAAATTAAATATAAAAATCCTGCAGCAACAATTGCTCCAGCACATTGTGCAATTATATAAGGCACTAAATCTTTAGAATCAAATCGACCACCCGCCCAAAGCCCTAGAGAAACAGCAGGATTAAAGTGTCCACCTGAAATATGCCCTACAGCATACGCCATCGTGACAACAGTTAAACCAAAAGCTAGAGAAACTCCCGCAAAACCTATTCCTAATTCTGGATATCCAGCTGCGAAAAGAGCACTTCCACAGCCGCAAAAAACTAACCAAAAGGTTCCAAAAAATTCTGCAATTAAATTTTTCATAATATTATATAGTTTAGTTGGTTAACAAGTGTATTGAAAGGCCCAATAAATGAGTAAAAACTGCAATGGCAACCTCAGTAGTCTTACCCATTTGGGTAAACCAAGTGCTGCTTTATCGTTTTGATACATAAAAATATTGGCAGGAAATATGGCAATTAATAGAATAATGATTCCCCATGCTGCGTAATTTGATAACTGCGTAATGCAAAGTGTAATACCTAGAATAATTTCGGCAACACCACTGGTTATGTTCAAAAGCTTTTGATTAGAAAAGTAAGGAGGGATAATTTTATAGTATAATTTTGGAATTCTAAAATGATTGATTCCTGCTAAAATATACAATAAAGCCATTGCATATAAATGCCAAGGTAAACCCATAAGTTGTAGTTTTCTTACGAATTTACCTAAAAAAGTCTTATAAAGTTTAAAAAATTATTTTTTTCCGAACTGAATGTTCATGATTATAATGGCAAAAATGATCAATACAATACCAATCCATTGCGTTAATACAACTTGTTCTCCAAGAACTAAAAAAGCCATAGAAACAGACACTGGTAATTCTAAAGATGAAACTATACTTCCCAGTCCAATTCCTGTATGAGGAAATCCAGCATTCATAAGCATAGGAGGGATAACTGTTCCAAAAATCGCTAACAATACACCCCATTTCATGAAAATGTCGTAGTTAAAAGGAGTTGCCTGTGTGTAAAATGCAAAAATGAAAACGACAATAGCACCGCCTAAAAGCATATATAAACTTCTTTGTGCAGATGATATATGTGTCGCTACTTTATTTGCAGTAAACATCGTTGTTGTGAATGAAGCTGCCGCTAATAATCCTAAAACTACACCTCGCCAGTCAAGGGTAACAGTATTTTGTATAAGATTTGTTGCTAAAGCAGTTCCTGCTAAAACAATTAGGACCGCAATTATTTTAATGTTTGAAGGTCTTTTTTTCTCTAAAATCCATTCTAATAAAACACCCATCCAAACCGTTTGCATTAATAATACAATACCAATAGAAACAGGGATATATTTTACAGCTAGATAATAAAAAATACTTGTCAATCCTGTAGAAGTACCAGCAATCATTAGTTGAGTAATGTCTTTTTTATTTGCTTTAACTACTTCAGATTTCTTTTTAGCTTTTTGAAAAGCATTAATTAATAGAATCACAAAGATTCCTAATATAAATTGTGATGTAATTACTTCAGCTGGTGTAAAAGGTAAACCAGTCATTCCTTTATCATGGTAAGCAAGTTTTACAAAAGTCGCTAACATACCATAACTTGTAGCTCCAAGACCTACTAATAAAACTCCTTTTAATACATTATTATTCGCCATCATTTCATTTTTAAAAAGCCGGCAAATATAATGTATAGTTGTGAGTTATGAGTTATAAGTTATGTTTTTTGTTTAAAAAAGTATTGCGGCGAACTTTTTTTATCTTCTTCTGTTATGATGTACAGCTCTAACTCTTCCTGTTTTTCCTTTATGAATTACAGTAGTTCCTCTTCTGTTTTTAACTATAGTGGTAGATGAATGTCTTCTTGGCGCATATGATTTATGTACTACAACACGACGTGTAGGTGTTCTATGAATATAAGTTTTATGTACATGACAACGAGTAACGAAAACAGTGTGACGCATTGGTCTCCAAGGTTTCCACCATCTTGGATATACTGCCCAGCGAAAAGGCGAAATCCAAACTCTATAGCTAGGAGCATAAATAAATCGTACACTTGGCCAAAACCAAACATTTACTACAATTCTTGTTGTAACTAATTTGGGGATAGCTGGGCCATTTTTTCCTGAATCCATCTTATCATTAACGTCAAATGGTTCAGCAATGGTGTTTTCTGCATACAAATCCTCATCACCAAAAATTTGTAGCTGTGCTTCCTCGTTACCTGTTTTTTCGATTACAATGGTAGCTACATCTTGTTTTTCTTTTTCGTTAATAATTGCAGATAGAACTAAAACGTGTTTGTTTCCTTCAATAATATCTTCAACAGTTATATAGTCGATATCTCCATCATCGTTTAAATCAAGATTGTTAACATCGTTATTTTCTTTGTTGATGAAAGATTCAAATTCTTCAATGGTATTTGCTTTTTTAAGCATAGAAAGGGCGCCTTCAAGACTGAAATTTTCTCCAGAATATTCAGGAGCTTCGTTTTGTTGGGCAAAAGCGGATGTTATTCCTAAAATAAGAAGAACAGAAGCAACACAATTTTTCATAGTCTGTATTTTTTAGTTTAATGATAAGACTATGTAAGTTTAATATGGTTTAATCTTTTTTAGAAAATTCTTCTAAATCACTAAGGTGGACTCTCAGCGCATTAACCGAAATACTGATTTCCCAAAATGAGATCCCTAATGAAATTAATAAGCACAGCATACTTAATCCAAAAAGATAAATCGCAACATTTTGCATTTCTACAAAAAGTAAAAGCATTGCAAAAACGGATAAAAACAAGCAAAGTACTCCCATAAGTTGCATAAAACGTATCAAGGTTAGGCGCTTGTTTAGATTGTGGATTTCTAAAAGGATTGATTTGTTATGAACTTCTTCATAATTTTTTTTTAAACTGCGAATAATTTGCGCGATAGTCAAAAATCGGTTGGTATAAGCCAAAAGAATTAATGAAGTGGCAGAGAATAATAATGCAGGTGTTTCTATAGATAATGTCATGTCGGTGTATATACTTTCAAATTTCTGAAATAATTTTCATTTATTAGGTATAATTTTAAATGAAAGAATTTTTCTACAAAATTAACTAAATTGTTATTGTTTTGTCTTTAAAAAGAATTATGTTTGATTAATAAAAATTAAAAATCTTAATTATGTAAAAAAACATTTTAAATTTGGAAGGTGTTGTTATCTTGAGTAAGATACAACAAAAAAGTATTAAAGGAGCCTTAAATAATAATAATCTTGTAAAATGCCCTCAGGACGATTGTTCTAATGATAAAAATTGTCCTACAAACTCTTATTGTGCAAATACAACCTGTAAAAATCCGGATGGAACATATTCATCATTTAATAGCTGTCAATGGAGATAGATTACATTGAGGAGAATTTTTATCCCCAATAAATAAGTTATGCTTAAAATATTTGTTAGCTTATCACTTCTTCTATTCTGTCAATCAGATAAAATGTCATATGAAATTATTTTGAAACCAGTAATTGGACCAAAAAAAAATATTTTTCATATGAATAGAATGAGCTATGAATTGAATTTAGTAGATGAAATCACTGGATTTTCAAATACAATTCATAATGAATATAAAGGTATTTCTAAAAATGATTCAGTTTTTTTTTATTTAAAATCTGAAAGTTTTAGCCAATACATTTTCGATTTGTATAAAGAAAAAAAATATGATAAAGCTCAATTTTTAGAATATTGTAAAAAAAGAAGGATTGACACTCTTGAGTTATCTCAAAAGTCAATTAGTCAAGGATTTGTTGTAATGGTTGAATACCAAAAAGGAAATGTTTTTATTACAGCTGATACAGATAGAAATAAAAATTTTGGTGATAATTTGAAGCAAACTTTTGATATAAAAGCAAAAATCAGTAAAGATGATGATAGGATAGAAAAATCTGAAATTCAGGACTATTCTTATGAGATTTATTCAGATAAAAAAATAAAAATATATCACAGAAAAATAATAATTTATCCATCTGTTATTCACGAAAATAATGAAACTAAAATTTCATTTAAATACAAATATGTTGATTTTTGGGAGGGAAAATTAAACTTTGATAATCAAAAGTTTTCCTTTTTTTATCAAGGAATAGATAATAATAGAGGTGGTTTGTTTATAATTCCCAAAGAAATTGATTTTAAGCATCAAGATGATAGCTTTGTGAGTCAATTTCAATATTATAAAGGTGATACAATCTTAATTAATAAGCAACAATTTAAATTTGATAGTGTTAACTCTTCAATTTCAAAATTGTATTTGAGTGAATTGAAGAAGTTTGATAAAAATTACGGAAATTATATAGGTACTTATCTTGAAAATTTTAAAATTATTGATTTTAAAGGTATTGTGAAAAATACTGATTTGTTAATAAAAGATAAGCAATACACTTTAATAGATTTTTGGGCCAGTTGGTGTGGGCCTTGTATTGAGAGGTTTCCAGAAATAAAGCAATTGCAGGAAAAATATGAATCTAAATTAAATATGATTGGTATTTCAACCGATGTTTCAATAGAAAAAGCAAAGCAAACAATTGAAAAATACAATATTAGTTGGGGAAATTTTCATGGTAGTTTTAAAACAAAAATTAACAAAAACCTAAATATTAAATCTTTACCGACATATTTTTTAATTGACAGGGATGGTAAAATAATATATAGAGGAGAAAATGTAAAAGAAATCATCAAGATTTTAGAAAAATAATTGTTTATTTTTTTGTAACTTTTTTCTGATTGACTAGTCTAACGAGCAATTATATTCAGAGAAATGCACAAATCAATTTTTATTTCCACCTTATTTTTTATTTCAATTTATTCCATTTCAGCACAAGAGAGTCAACAGTCTAACAAAGAAAAAATCAACACACTTAATGAAGTTGCCATTGTAAAAGAGAAAAAAGCAGTCGAACAAAAAGCTGATAGGACAATTTTCGATTTTTCAGGTCAGGCTTATTTAAACTCTGGTTCGCTATTGGAAGGAATCAAAAAATTGCCTGGTTTAATTGCTACAGATATAGCAGGAATGTTGTATCAAGGAAAACAATTAGACGTGTATTTAGACGGTCGTCCGTTAAATATTTCATCTAATGAGTTGAATTCTTTTCTAGACGGTATGCCTGCCAATTCAGTAGAACGTATTGAAGTGATTACACAACCCGGAGCTGAATTTCCTGCCACTTCAGGAGGAGCCATTTTGAATATTATCACCAATAAAAAAGCTAAAAATTATTTATCTGCAACCTATACTAACAGCACCAGTTTTTCAAATAATGAATCGATTCGCTGGAGAGCTAATAATGGACTGATGTTGAGTGCTAAGAATAAATTGTTTGGATGGCAATTAAACATTGGACAAAATTATGCTGAAAGAGGACTTTGGAACGAAGTAATTAAGACAGAAAATAATACCAAAACGATACTGAACAAAAGTGATGCGGATAGAATTAATCGAAATTATTATGCCAAATCGGGATTGACTTTCGATTTTGGCGCAGACAGATTACTTTTAAATTATGATTTGATTTACAATAAAAACAATAGTTATACCAATGCTTTTGGAGAGTTACCTAGCGCAACTACTTTTCAAACTTCAGATAAAGGAGATACAAAAAATACCCGTCAAGATGCAGTGGCTACTTTTCAAAAACGATTTGAGAACAAAGCGAAGAAGTTAGATTTCAGTTTCAATTACAATCGAATGAATACTGATTTTATGTTAAATTCGGTAACATTCAATACTTTGGTTTTAGATAATTCTTCTCTTCAGGAGTTGTATAATTTCAAAGCTGATTATTCTCAACCTTTGAAAATATTAGATGAAGGTAAAATGAGTTTTGGAACATTGTATGAAGAATTGTTTTTTAAAACCAAGAATGAAGGAATAACCAATTTGGATTACCGTCGTAGAACAGCATCAACTTATCTGGAATTTCAGGCTAAATTGAAAAAAATTGACTTCATTTTGGGAGGAAGAGCAGAAGATTATGATATTTCTGGAAAAACAGATACAGGTGATTTAATACCTTTTAAACAATTCCGATTTTTTCCAAACACCAGTGTACAATACAATTTTTCTAAACAAGTGTATTTCAATTTGAACTATAGTAAAAAGATTTCATTGCCAAGTACTTCGGTACTAAATCCTAACAATACAACTTATCAAAATCCAAATGCAGAAACAATAGGTAATCCACAATTACAACCTACTATTTATAATAATTTTGAAGCTAAAATTAGCGCTATCGATTATGCTTTTTTAAGTTATAATTTAAGTGTTGGCGATAATCAAGTAGTCCAACGAATTTTATATGAAAATGATAGGATGATTAATACTAACATTAATGTTTCACAACTTCGATCTCATAGTATCAATTTTGGTATGCCTATACCGTATATGTTGTTTACAAAAGGATTGGCTGAAACTATGAAAATGAATGTGAATCCTGACGAAATGAATTTCTTGTATGTATTTGCAGGTCGTCAATTGCATGAAATCCCAAATATAAAGACCAAAGCTTTTTGGTACATAAATCTTATGTCGCAAGTGGTATTGCCTCAAAAAGTAAAATGGATGACTACTTATAATTTTATTCCAGCTGGAGGAAACTATTATTATTTTGGAATTGACAAGCCTTTAAACGCTAGTTTGAATATGAATTTTTCGAAGAAATTCTTAAATAATCAATTATCAGTTTCGATTAATTTAGATGATATTTTAAATACCAATAAAGGACAGTTAAACTCAAGACTAACTCCGTTGACAGTTACCAATAAAAATGATACTCGTCGTTATGGGTTTTCAATTAACTATAAAATTCCAACCAAAAATAAATTAGCCAAGGAAGATCCCAACATGCTGAATAAAGATAAAAAAGAAGATAACGGAACGTTAATTGGTAATTAAAAATTAAAAGACCAGTTTACAAATTTGTAAACTGGTCTTTCTTCTTTTATTTTCTACTTATTTAAGTGTTTCAAATCCTCTTTTTACAAAGGCTGTTAGTTCTTCACCTCTTAACAAACCTTGAGATAATTTTGCTAAGTCAAGAGCTTGTTTTACCAAATCCTCCTGTATAGATTTATCTTCCGTTTTTAGAATAGTTGATGCTAAATCTGAATTTGAATTCACAACCAAATTGTACATTTCAGGGAAATTGCCCATACCAAACATTCCGCCACCACTCGTTGCACTCATTTCTTTCATACGGCGCATAAATTCTGGCTGTGTGATAATGAATGGTGCTGCCGAACTTTCCATAGCTTCAAGTTGAACAGTATAGGTTTCTTTTGGGACAATTCCTTCTAATGAATTTTTTAGTTTTTCTTTTTCTTCATCAGATAATTTTGAAATTTGTGTTTCTTCTTTAGCAATTAATTTATCAATATGATCAGCATCTACACGAGAAAAAGTTAAGTTCTCATTATCTGCTTCTAACTTCTGAATTACATGTGATACAATTGGAGAATCTAAAAGTAACACTTGATATCCTTTTGCAGTAGCAATATCTATATAACTGTGTTGCCCTTCTTTATTTGAAGCGTATAAAACAACCAACTTCCCATTTTTATCAGTTTGAGTGTCTTTAATAGCTTCTTTTAGTTCTTCAAGTGTGAAATATTTACCATCTGTTGTAGGATATAAAACAAAGGAACCTGCTTTTTCATAAAATTTAGGTTCAGAAAGCATTCCGTACTCTAAAACAACTTTGATGTCATTCCATTTTTGTTCAAAATCTACTCTGTTTTCTGTAAAAAGAGATTTTAATTTGTCGGATACTTTTCTAGTAATGTAATTCGATATTTTCTTCACATTTCCATCGGCCTGTAAATAAGAACGAGAAACATTTAAAGGAATATCAGGTGAATCGACCACACCTTTAAGCATCATTAAAAACTCAGGAACAATACCTTCTACATTATCAGTAACATAAACCTGATTTTGATACAATGAAATTTTGTCTTTTTGAATTTGGATGTTATCACCTAACTTAGGGAAGTATAAAATACCAGTTAAGTTAAAAGGATAATCGACATTAAGATGAATGTTGAACAAAGGTTCATCAAAACTCATTGGATACAACTCACGGTAGAAGTTTTTATAATCTTCGTCATTTAAATCTGCAGGTTGTTTTGTCCATGTCGGATTAGGGTTGTTGATTATATTATCAACTTCTTTATATTCTGTTTTGTAATCTTCTGGAGCATCTTCTGGTTTTGGGAGTGCTTCTTGTTTTGTTCCAAATTTAATTGGAACTGGCATGAATTTATTATACTTTGTAAGTAATTCACGGATTTTGAAATCTTCTAAAAATTCTAACGAATCATCAGCAATGTGTAGGATTATTTCTGTACCTCTTTCAGTTTTTGAATGAGGTTCTAGTGTAAATTCAGGACTACCGTCACATGTCCAGTGTGCTGCAGGCTCATCTTTGAATGACTTAGAGATAATCTCTACTTTATGAGCTACCATAAAGGCCGAATAGAATCCTAAACCAAAATGACCAATAATACCTGAATCTTTTGCAGAATCCTTATATTTTTCTAAAAATTCTTCTGCGCCCGAAAATGCTACTTGGTTGATGTATTTTTCAATTTCATCAGCAGTCATTCCCAAACCTTGATCGATGATATGTAATTTTTTGCCTTCTTTATCGTTCTTAATTTCAATAATTGGGTTGCCATATTCAACTTTGGCTTCACCAATACTGGTTAAGTGTTTCAATTTCAGAGTGGCATCGGTTGCATTTGAAACTAATTCACGAAGAAAAATTTCATGGTCGCTGTATAAGAATTTCTTGATTAAGGGAAATATGTTTTCTACCGAAACATTAATTTTTCCTGTTGTCATATAGAATAGTTTTAAAGTTAATATTTGTTGCCTTTCAAATTAAATACCAAATTTTAAAAAATGACAAAATGTCGTAGTAGAAATAGTATAAGAATCGGCTAAAATTATGTAAATTTGGTACTCCCTTTCGAGTATAATTTTGAATTATCAAACATTAAAAACAAATCATATGAAAAGACTAGCATTATTTTTATGTTTAATTGGACTAGCGATGTCTTGTAAGCCAAAGCAAACAGTGGCTGCATCAAGTACTGTTGATAGAAGGTCACAAGTAGCTGTTAAAGGAAATTGGACAATTACATCAGTTTCTTTTCCTGGTTCAGATTATATTAAAGTAACTTCATTTGATATTGCAGACTCTAAATGTTTTGTTGGAAGTAATTGGCAGTTTGTCTCAAATAATGATTCAGGAACAATGGAATTAACACAAGCTAACTGTCCACAATTTGCATCAAAAATAAAATGGTACGTTAATAAAGATCAGCAATTTGTATTAAAACTTCTTGATGCTGGAGAAAAAGCGAGAAAAGTAAGAGATGGTTATATTCTTTTATTGACTAATCAAACACAAGAATCTTTTCAGTTAATCGATAAAATTGATGTTGGAGGTAAATTAACTAGCGTAGTGTATCAGTTCAAAAAAAATAACGTAACTAAATAAATTATGAAAAAATCTATTCTATATATATTGTCCTTTTCGTTGATTTCAGGAATGACATTATCGAGTTGTGAATCTGTAAAAAATGCTAATAATACACAAAAAGGTGCTGTGATTGGTGCTGTTGGTGGAGCTGTACTTGGTGGAGTTTTAGGTAACAATATTGGTAAGGGTGGAAATGGAGCTTTAGGTGCTGTTATTGGTGGAGTTGTTGGTGGAGTTGCTGGTGGTTTAATTGGTAACAAAATGGATCGTCAAGCCCGTAGTATAAGTGAGTCGCTACCTGGAGCTAAAGTAGAAAGAGTAGGAGAAGGAATTAAATTGACTTTAGGAGAAAATTCGGTTAATTTCGATTTTAATAAAGCTACTTTAACTACTAAAGCAAAAGGAAATTTGGATAAATTAGTTCCTGTTTTTAAAGAATATCCAGATACTAACATTGAAATATTTGGGCATACTGATAGCAAAGGTGCAGATGATTACAATATGAATTTGTCAAAACAGAGAGCAGAATCAGTTAAAAATTACTTAGCAGGTAGAGGTTTGAGTTCTTCACGTTTCAAAATTGTTGGAATGGGAGAGACTGAACCAATAGCAAGTAACGATACAGATGCTGGACGTGGAGAAAATCGTCGCGTGGAATTTGCAATTACTGCGAATGAAAAAATGATTCAAGATGCTAAAAAAGAAGCAGGACAATAATTTTTAAAATAATTGTTGAAAAAGCTGTCCTTTGTGACAGCTTTTTTATTGGTAATCTCACTATTTTTGTGCTCCTAATTTTAAATAATGCTTCAGGTAAATAATATATCGTTTGGCTATACTGATAAAATCATTATCAAGTCAATTAATTTTGAAATCCAAAAAGGGCAAAATATTGCTGTTATTGGTGAAAGCGGTTGTGGTAAAAGTACACTACTAAAATTAATTTACGGATTACATGATTTGAATGCAGGCAATATTTTTTGGCACGATACAGAAGTATTAGGGCCTAAATATAATTTGGTTCCAGGGATGCCATTTATGAAATATATGGCACAAGATTTTGGATTAATGCCTTACGAAACTGTTGCAGAAAGTGTTGGGAAGTTTTTGTCAAATCAGTTGCTTGCCATTAAGCGTTTGCGTATTCAGGAATTGTTGGACATTGTTGAAATGGGAGAGTATTCTAGAGTACGAATTAATGAATTAAGTGGAGGACAACAACAAAGAGTTGCTTTAGCGAGAGTTTTGGCTTTAGAACCTGAAGTTTTAATGTTAGATGAACCTTTTAGCCATATTGATAATTTTAGAAAAAATGCTTTACGTAGAAATCTTTTTGCGTATTTAAAAGCAAGAGGTATTACAGTTATTGTTGCAACACATGACAGTACAGATGCTTTGTCATTTGCTGATGAAACGATTGTTTTGAAAGGTGGTGAAGTAATTTGTAAAGCCCCATCAATGAAAATTTATCAGAACCCAAAAAATAAGTATGTAGCTTCTTTATTTGGTGAGGTTAATGAGTTAATAGTGAATAAAAATGCAATTTCTGAAACTATTTTGGTATATCCGCATCAGTTAAAAGTAGCCGAAGAAGGAGTGCTTAAAGTAACGGTGAAACAAAACTATTTTAAAGGTGGTCATTATCTTGTTAAAGCCGCTTTTAATGGTAAACCTTTGTTTTTTGAACATCCAACTCCTTTAGAATTGCAATTAGATGTAAGTTTGAATGTTGTTAGATAATAAAAAGCTCCTTTAAAGGAGCTTTTTTATTGTATTAGTTTTTAAGATGTTTTTCTAGAAACTGATCTTGTTCCCATAGTAAGTGAAAAATGTTTTCTTTTGCAGCATATCCATGAGATTCTTTTGGTAAAAGAACCATTTTTACAGGAGCGCCTAAGCCTTTTAGGGCTTGAAAATAACGCTCAGTTTGTAATGTAAAAGTTCCAGGATTGTTGTCTGCATCACCGTGAACTAAAAGCAACGGAGTCTTCATTTTTTCTGCATTCATAAATGGCGACATTTCATTGTACACTTTTTGGGCCTCCCAGTAATTACGTTGTTCACTTTGAAATCCAAATGGAGTCAATGTGCGGTTGTAAGCGCCACTACGAGCAATTCCGCAAGCAAATAAATTAGAGTGTGTCAATAAATTTGCTGTCATAAAAGCACCATAAGAATGCCCTCCTATGGCAACTTTTTTAGGATTTATATAGCCTAATTGATCAACAGCATTGATAGCAGCTTCACCATTTGCGACAAGTTGCGTAATAAAAGTATCATTTGGTTCTGTAGTTCCTTCCCCAATAATTGGGAAAGAAGCGTCATCAAGTACTGCATATCCCTTAGTTACCCAATACACAAAAGATCCATAATAAGGGAATGTAAATTCATTAGGGTTTTGTGTGGTTTGTCCTGCCGAATTTTTATCTTTAAATTCTGTTGGATAAGCCCAAACTAATAAAGGAAGTTTTTCCTTTTTAGCATTTCTGTCATAATTAGCTGGTAAGTATAACGTTCCTGAAAGTTCTACGCCATCTTTTCGTTTGTATTTAATTACTTCTTTATAAACGTTTTTAATACTTTCAAATGGATTTTTGAATGCCGTTATCGGAGTTAATTTTTCTTTAGATTTAATGTTTCTAAAGTAATAGTTGGGGAATTCTGTTTTAGATTCAATTTTCACTAAAACATCACCTTTTTTGAAATCTTCAATAGATTGAATATCTTCTTTTTTGTCTTTGTAAGCAGATTGGTATAAGCGTTTCTTTTTTAAAGTGTTTAAATTAAATTCATCAATAAAAGGAAATTGACCTTCTTTTGTAAAGCCTTGTCCAATTAAATATAAGTTGTTGTTTTCAATTGCCAAAACATAACGTCCATATTCGTTTCTTTTTGTTTCAAAGTCGCCCGGATCAGAATAAACATCTTGAGAATTTCTATCTGAAATCACTTTTGGAGCTTCAGAAGGATTAGAAGGATTAAACAAATATGTTTTTGTATTTCTGGTATCGTACCAGTTATCATAAGCTATTGCGGTCGTGTTATTACCCCAAGTGATACCTGATAGTCGTTGTGGAGTTTTTAAAATTGATTTTGCATTTTCAGTAAAAGGAGCCTTCCAAACAAAAATTTCATCTCTGAAATCTACTTTGTTTGCCGGATCTCCGCCATCTAGAGCCTCTACAAAACATATTGTCGCAGGTTCGTCTGTTCGCCAAGAAAGACTACGTTTACCTTTTTTAACAGCCATGAAACCTTTAGGCATAATTTCGTTTAAAGGCGACTCGTTAATAGTTTTTACTTCATTTCCTGCTTTATCATAAACAATAGTTTTTATTGGAAAACGGTTAAAAGGGACGATGTATGAAAACGGTTTTTCAATTGTATTTACCAGTAAATAATTTCCATCAGGGGAAAATGATTCACTCATATATAAATCTGCTTTTTTAAATAAAGTAGCAGTTCCATCAAGAGTAACTTTGTAGTATTCTGATTTAATTAAATTTTCAAAATTGATTTCATCCGCTTTGTTTTTAAGTAAATCTTGAAAAGTTCTGTTTTGTGATACTTTCCCATCTGAAGTTGAAACTGTAGGGCCAGTTGGTAAATCCTTTTTAGTATCAAGTAATTCAGGTCTGTTTTTTGGTAATGATTTTACCAAAATACTTTGCCCATCTCTAAACCAATTGTATGGATTTCCAATGTTTGCATTTAAATTAGCTTCAGTTAATTTTTTTGCAGATGCCGTTGCGATGTCTAATACCCATAATTCTACACCATTTTTTGTAGTATTTGTAAAGGCCATTTTAGATTCATCTGGTGACCAATTTAGATAAGCAATTTTAGGATTTTCAGGTAATCCGCTAACTTGTAACTCATTTTTGTCTTTAACTTTTCTGACTTTAAGATTGTTGATGTACGTTAAAGAGCTAGAAATATTCGTTTTAGGATTAATTCGTAAACCTCCTAAACGCATTTCGTCCTGATTTAAATCATCTAATGATTTGTAGGTATTTCTAAAAGTAAAAACAATCCAAGTTTTTTTACTGTCCATTAAAACAGAAGGAGCAGCTTGATATTCTGCTAGTTCTAAAATTTCTTTAGATGGTTTTTGATAGTTGAGGTTTTCCTGAGAAATTCCATAATAGCCTGATAATAGAAAACAGACAGATAAGAATAGTTTTTTCATATGTTATGGTTTGTATTGTAAAAATACACTTCAAATTTTTATAAAAGTTTATCTTAACATTTTTTTAAATAATTCCAAAAATTAGCAATATTCCATAAAAAAGGAGTAAAATGGCTACAATGTTTTGTATTGCTTTAAAAGTAGTTTTTTTAAGTAATTTATTTCCAAAGTATACGCCTAAAAATGCAGATAATGTGGCTAGTAAAACTAATTTGAAGTCTAAAGCTACTTCGGTACTAACTATTTTTGGTATATATATGCTTAATCGAGAAATATCTACTAAACATGCTATAACAACACCAGTTACTATGAAAGATTCTTTTGATAAACCAGAGCGGACTAAAAAAACACTCCTAAGCGCGCCTTGATGTCCAGAGATACCTCCAAAAAAGCCACTTAGTATCCCTCCAATTGATAAATACTTTTTATCAAATTCAAGATTTTTAAATTTTGGAATGAAATCGAATAAAGAAAAAATAATCAATAGCAATCCTATTATTGATTTTAATGGAGTTATTCGGAATATTTTATTGTTGATTGTGTATTCAAAAAATGATGATGACTTGGTTAGTAGTTCCAAAATATAAGCTCCTAAAAAAGCAAATAAAATAGCAGGCAGACCAAATTTTAATATCACAGTTTTATCAGCATTCTTGCCAAAAAGAAAAAATTTAAAAAGATTATTTAAAAAATGGACTATTGCAGTTAACACAACGGATACTTCTATAGGAAAAAATAAAGCAAAGACAGGTAAAAGGAGGGTTCCTAAACCAAATCCAGAGAAAAGAGTTAGTCCAGCACCTAGCAAGGATACTAAACATATGATTATATAATCCATTTTTTTTAACTTTTTTACAAAATAAACAAAACTTAATGAAAGGTAAAATTGTCAATTCAGAAAATTTACCTAATTTGTATTGTTAATTTTTGTGGTAAACGTAAATTTGCAAACTGATTTTTAACTAAAATATAAAATATGTATCATTCTAAAATTACAGGTTTAGGATATTATGTGCCTGATAATGTGGTGACAAACGATGATTTGTCTAAAATAATGGACACTAATGATGAGTGGATTCAGGAGCGTACAGGAATAAAAAGAAGAAGACATGTAAATAGTCAAGAAGACACTACAACTTCTATGGGAGTTAAAGCTGCCAAAATAGCAATTGAAAGAGCCAAAATAGATAAGGATGATATAGATTTTATCATTTTCGCAACATTAAGTCCAGATTATTATTTCCCAGGACCTGGTGTTTTAGTACAACGTGATTTAGGATTAAAAACGGTAGGAGCACTCGATGTTCGTAATCAATGTTCTGGATTTGTATATGCGATTTCTATTGCAGATCAATATATTAAAACTGGAATGTATAAGAACATTTTAGTAATAGGATCTGAAGTTCATTCACGTGGTCTAGATTTTACTACTCGTGGTCGTGGAGTATCTGTAATTTTTGGTGATGGAGCAGGAGCAGCAATACTTTCAAGAGAAGAAGATTTAACAAAAGGAATTCTTTCTACTCATTTACATTCTGAAGGCCAATATGCAGAAGAATTGGCTTTAATTGCTCCTGGTATGGGTAAACGTTGGGTTTTAGATATTTTGAAAGATAATGATCCTGATGATGAAAGTTATTATCCTCACATGAATGGACAGTTTGTATTTAAAAATGCTGTTGTTCGTTTTAGTGAAGTGATTATGGAAGGTTTGAAAACAAATAATCTTCAAGTATCTGATATTGATATGCTAATTCCTCACCAAGCAAATCTGAGAATTTCACAGTTTATTCAACAAAAGTTCCAGTTAACAGATGACCAAGTGTATAATAATATTATGGACTATGGAAATACAACTGCTGCTTCTATTCCAATTGCTTTAACAGAAGCTTGGGAAAAAGGTAAAATTAAAGAAGGAGATACAGTTGTTCTAGCGGCTTTTGGTTCTGGTTTTACTTGGGGAAGTGTAATCATCAAATGGTAATTGATGAAAAAATCAATCATCATAATTTCTCTTTTTGCATTAAGTTGTGGCAAACCATTTTTTAATGAGAAATGGATGAATGAAAAGGCTCCTGAAAATTTTCAAGCTCGATTTGAAACCTCTCAAGGTGATTTTGAAATTGAATTTACCAGAAATTTATCTCCTAAAGCAGTAGATCGAGTTTATCAACAAATTAGCCATAACTTTTACAACGGAATAGTATTTTATAGAGTAGTTCCTAATTTTGTGGCTCAGTTTGGTCATATGGACTCAACGGCAACTGTTAATAATTGGGACAGGTATAAAGTAGAAGATGAACCTGTAAAAGGGAGTAATCTAAAAGGAGCGATTAGTTATGCCAGATCAGGACAAAATTCTAGAGGCAATCATTTGTTTATCAATTTAAAAGATAATAAACGACTAGATACGGTTTTTTACAACAAAGTAAAAGGTTTTCCTCCGCTAGGAAAAGTAACTAAAGGAATGGAAGTGGTTGAAAAATTATATTCTGGCTATGGAAATGAAACGATGGAAGTTTATGATTCTTTAGCAGTAAAAAGAAAGGAATTCTTAAAAAAATTTCCGAAGTTAGATTCTATCAAAAAAGTTTACATTCTAAAATAAAAAAAGCCTCGATAATTTATCGAGGCTTTTTTATTACTTATAATATGTTGGTTTTAGAATAATCCACCACCGCCACCTTGAGTTTCATTTGCATCACGTTGTTTACGTTGTAGGGCTCTGTTTTTTCCACCACCAAAGTTGTAGTTAAATCCTACGTAAAGTGTACGGCTTTCCCAGTAAAATGCTCCTTTTTGTCTATAAGGTATGTTTCCATCAAAAGCAAAATGCATAGTTTGGAAAACATCATTAAGACGTGTAGTTATAGTTCCTTTTCCTTTTAATATGCTATACGATGCTCCTAAGTCCATTTTGTACATTGGTAGACGCTCAAATTGTAAACTCAAATCACGACCTCTATACATTCCAAATAAAGTAAAACGTAAGTTTTTAGTTGCTGTAAATGTATTGTTTAGTCTTGCATTGAAAGCAACAACATCTACTTCAGCAAATTCTTGTTCTTTTGTATTAGCGTTTTGTACTGTACCTCTTACAGTCTTAAAGTAAGCATCAGTACTTGCGTTTGCAGACCACCATTTCGTTAGTTTTAAATTAGATGTTAATTCTAAACCTAATGAATTATTGTCTTTGAAGTTGTCCCATGCTAAAATTCTTCTAGTATCATCGTTTGGATCAGTGTATGATATTCTTGAAATTTCATCATAAATTAATCTGTAAAATGCTCCAAATGTTACAGTTCCTAACTTCATTGTTCGTGTATAGTTTGCTTCAAATGAGTTAGTAAACTGTGGTACTAAGTTAGGATTACCTCTTGATTCTACTGTTGGAGTTGTCCATTCACGAATAGGGCTTATTTGACCTACACTTGGTCTATCAACACGTCTTGAAACATTAAAGTTGAAAGCATCTTTTTCGTTAGGTTTATAGGTCACGAATGCTGAAGGATAAACTGTAAAAATGTTATCTTTAATTTTTTGATTATCATTAATATCTTCTGAATTGATAAAAGAATCGGTTACATTTCTAAAATCACCTGTGATATTGTAATGTTCAACACGGACACCAAATTGTCCGCTCCATTTACCCCATTGTTTTCCTAATGTTCCATATACAGAACTAATATTTCTTCCAAAATCAAAACCAGAATTTGTTGTTTTAGTATATCCTGTTGTAGAAGTAATATCTTCAAATAGACTGTTCTCTATGTTTTGAATTCTAGTCTCAGCACCTAATTCTAAACGAAGTGTTTCAGATAAAGGATTTACATAATCAACATTAATTTGTAAGTAGTCAGTATCTCGTTTAACATCATTTAGTGTTAATCTTCTTGTACCACTTGGTGAACTTATTTGATCATAATTAGTTAACTCAGGAGATTTTGTATTAGAGAAATTAGCTTGGACTTCTAAATTTTCACCTTTTTTGTCAAAATCATGTTTGAATGATATATCGTAAGTTTGTGTTTTGTTTTCTGAATCAGAGGTAAAATCCTGATTACTATCTTGATTTATTGGTAATGTAAAATTATCATAATAATCTACAATTGTATTACCAGATCCACTTCCATCAACAATATTTTGGTTAGTAAAAATTGACAATGTATTCTTGTCATTGATATAATAATCCATTCCCAATTTTAATAAATGAGAAGTATTTTTATTGTTGAATTTAAAAAACTGTTGACTTTCTAACCCTGGTTGCCAGTTTTGGATGTCACCATGATTTGCATTTTTACCATGATTTAATCCGTAATTAGTATAAAAATTTACTTTACCAACTTTATAGTTTAAGTTTAAAGCAGTATTTACTTTTGGAGTGATACCAAAAGTAACTCCAGTATTAATACTTCCATTAAATCCTGTATTGGCATTTTTATGTAAAATGATGTTAATAATTCCACTCATACCTTCAGGATTATATTTTGCTGAAGGATTTGTAATCAATTCAATTTGTTTTATTGAAGATGAAGGAATTTGTTGTAATAATTGAGTTGCATCAATGTTAGTTGGTTTTCCATCAACTAAAACTCTCACATTTGTGTTGCCACGAAGACTTAATTCTTTTGTTTGAGGGTCAACGCTTAAAGTTGGTACATTGTTTAACATTTCAGAAGCTGTTGTTCCAGATGCAACCAAATCTTTACCAACATTAACCACTTTGCGGTCAATTTTTTGTTCGATAGTTGATCTTTCTTTTACAACACTGACTTCGTTAAGTTGTGTAGCTTCTTCTTCTAGAGCTATGTTTAAATTAGCACTTTTATCATTGCTAGAAAGCGAAAAGTTTTTTACATATTTTTTATAACCCATGAACTGAACTTCAACAGTAAGGTCTTTTAAGATTAAATTTGTAACAGTAAATGTTCCATTTTCTTTAGTGATAGCTCCGGAAACTATAGTAGCGCCATCTTTTACGGTAACTGATGCATAAGGAATTGGTTCATTTGTTCTTTTGTCTACTACTTTACCGGTTAATGTTCCCGGATTTGTACTTACCGTCGTTGGGGCTGACGTTTGCGCATTCATACTGGCAAATTGTGCCATAATGCAAGCAATAAAAATTTTCAATTTCATGTGTAATGTTTGTTTGTAAATACTTGATTGATGATTTTTGTGCAAAAATACTATCTAATAGACACGAGCTTACTAGCAATGTTACAATTTTAAGAAATGTTTAACAGCAAAAAGAAACGCTCCAAAGTAAACTTTGAAGCGTCTCACGTGTAAACCCCAATACACACCAAAAACTATTTTTAAAACATTCCGCCTCCTTGGGCATCACCTTTATCTCTTTGTTTACGTTCTAAAGCTTTGTTTTTACCACTTCCAAAACGGTAACTAAAATTGACGTTTACAGTTTGATTTTCCCAACGGAACTCACCTGAAAGATCTGCAGGCTCACTGCTATTAAATCTTGAACGCATTGTGTCAAATAAATCGTTATAACGTATGCTTAAAGTTGCTTTACCTTGAAGTAGATTTAAACGAGTTCCTAGATCCATTTTCCACATTTCTTTGTTTGAAAATTGTAAACTTTTTTCACCAGCTCTGTACATAGTAAACCATATTAGTCGTAAATCTTTAGTAAGTTTAAACGTATGGTTCATTCTAGAGTTGAATAAAGTAGCATTGATTTGCTTATCTACTAAATCGCCATATCTATTTTCAATGATTCCTCTGTTGTTTTTAAAATAACTATCTACCCCAAAGTTCAAATTCCACCATTTGTTAAAATCTAAATTTCCTGAAACTTCTATACCATATTCTGTATTATGGTCAAAGTTCGTGAATGTCATTAATTGCTTATTTGAATCGTATGGATTGCTTGTTAATACTTGCGAAATATCATCTTTAATGTATCTAAAGAATGCTCCAGATGTGATTGATCCAATTTTTACTTTTCTAGTATAATTTGCTTCTACTGAGTTTGTGAACTGTGGTTTTAAGCCTGAGTTTCCAATTTGTTCGACTGTCAGGCCTGTCCATTGTCTAATTTCATTTACTTGTTCCATGTTTGGTCTGTCAACTCTTCTTGAATAATTAAAGTTGAAAGAATTTTTTTCAGATGGAGTATAAGTAAAGAAAGCTGATGGATACGCTGTAAAAATATAATCTTTGAAAGATTTATCATCTTGACCAACTTTTTTGAAAGTTCCATTAACATCATAACTTTCAAAACGCAAACCTAATTGGTAACTCCATTTACCAGCTTGTTTGCTGTAATTTCCATAAGCAGATTGGATGCTTCTGTTAAAATCAAAGTCAGAGTTATAATTACCGTCTATATTAAATTTGTTGTTTGTTCCATCAAAACGACTCTCTACACCTAATTCTACTTTAGCTGTTTCACTTATTGGGCTTGTATAATCAATATTTGCGATTAAATTTTTACCGTCTTTGTTTATAATGTTTGTTTTTGTTAAAACATTATTTTCATTAAAAAAGACACTGTTTTCTGGCTCTTCAGTTAGATTGTAATTTAATTCAACATCTAATGTTTTTTCAGGTTTTTCGAACTGATGTTTGTAAGCTAAATTATAGGTTTGGTTTTTCTCATTTCCTTTTGTATTCTGAATTTGTAATGCGTCAGGTGTAGCGTCAAGATAATCAACCCCGTTTTTGAAAATTGCTGTAGGATTGCCAAACGATTGAATTGTATAAAAGGACAATGTGTTTTTATCATTAATATAAAAGTCAGTTCCTAGTTTGGTGAAATGATTTTTATTGAAATTATTAATGTCAAAAGTCATATCATAATCACTTGAAGAATCATATTCATTCCAGTGTATAAGTCCTTTGTTGGCATTTTTTCCATGATTCATTGAGTAGGTTGTGTAAAAATTGAATTTATTTACTCTATAATTCATGTCGATTGACCCATTGAATTTTGGTGTTTTACCAAATACAACACCGGTATTTATGTTTCCGTTAAAGCCAAGATTTGCATTTTTGTGTAATACAATGTTGATGATTCCGCTCATTCCTTCAGGGTTGTATTTCGCTGAAGGATTTGTAATCAATTCAATTTGTTTGATTGAAGTTGAAGGAATTTGTTGTAAAGCTTGAGCAGCAGAAAGATTTGATGGTTTTCCATCAATAAATATTCTTACGTTCTCATTACCGCGTAATGATACTGTGTTGTTTTGTTGATCTACACTTACCGAAGGAATGTTATTCATTAACTCTGCCGCAGTAGAACCAGCCGAAAGTAAATCTTTACCAACAGTGATTACTTTACGATCAATTTTTTGTTCAACCGAAGACTTTTCTCTAACGACACTTACTTCATTAAGTTGTTTTGCTTCGTCTTCTAAGGCGATATTTTTTAGGTTAATAGAGTTGTCTTCACTAGTAAGGGTTACATCAGTTTCATATTTCTGATAGCCCATAAATACTACTTCGACATGTAAGGTTTTGATTGGAAGGTTAGCAACAGAAAAACTTCCATTGTCTTTTGTCATAGCGCCCGAAATAACTTTACCGTCTTCTTTTATAGTAACCGAAGCATAAGGAAGAGGCTCGTTATTTTTTTTGTCAATTACTTTACCATTGATTGTTCCTAGTATCGTTGGGATTGATGGTGGTACAGATGTTTGTGCTTGCGTACCGGTATACCATACCAGTAAGCAAATTAAAATTGCTTTTAATTTCATTTTGATTATTATTTTGATTGATGATGATGATGCAAAGCTAAGGTAAAAAATAATACTGTGCAATACAAAGTACTATTTATTTTAAATAAACTTTTACTTTACTGATTAAATAGACGATTCAGAAATGATTTCGTTACAACTTTTACAAGAAAATTTATCTATTTTAATTTTATTTATATAAAATGTATCTTTGCACCCTTAAAAAATAGTAATTATGACACTACAACAAATTCTCACGCCAAAAATTCAGGAAGCTGTACAGGCTTTGTTTTCTGTTTCACTTGATAAAGTTGAATTTCAGGCTACACGTAGGGAATTTGAAGGTGATATAACAGTGGTTGTTTTTCCATTATTAAAATTAGTAAAAGGGAGTCCTGTAGAAATAGGAACTAAGATTGGTAACTATTTAGTAGAAAATGTTGCAGAAGTAGAAAAATTCAATGTTGTTCAAGGGTTTTTGAATATTGTAATTTCAGATGCTTACTATGTAAACTTTTTCAATGCAGTTCGAACTACCGAAAATTTTGGTTTTGTAACTCCAAAAGAAGATGCGAAAGCTATTATGGTAGAGTTCGCTTCGCCAAATACTAATAAGCCATTGCATTTAGGTCATGTTAGAAACATCCTTTTAGGATATTCTGTAGCAGCTATTATAAAAGCTTCAGGTAAAAAAGTGTATAAAACTCAAATTATCAACGATCGTGGTATTCATATTTGTAAGTCAATGTTGGCTTGGCAGAAATTTGGAAACGAAGAAACTCCAGAGACTTCAGGTTTAAAAGGAGATAAACTCGTTGGTAAATATTATGTGAGATTTGAAGAAGAGTTTCAAGATGAATTTGATAAATGGATAGATAGTTCTCTTGGTAATGAAAGTTTTGAAGAATTGAAAAACTTAATTTCATCGAAAGAAGTAGTTGAATTCTTTAAAGAAGAGATTGATAAATATTTGAAAGAGGGTTATGATTTGTCAAATGAAGTTGTAAAGATTCAGGTTCATCAACAGATTTATAAAAAAGCAATTAAGACTATTTATAAAAACCATTTTTTTAATAAACATAGTAAAATAGGAGCTGAAGTTCAACAAATGCTTTTAGATTGGGAGGCAGGTAAGCCTGAAGTAGTTGCTCTTTGGAAAAAAATGAACCAATGGGTGTACGATGGTTTTGAAGTTACTTATAAAGATTTAGGAGTAGAATTTGATTCTTACTATTACGAGAGTAATACCTATTTATTAGGGAAAGAAGTCGTTCAATTTGGTTTAGAGAAAGGTATTTTTGAAAAAGATCCTGATGGTTCAGTATGGATTGACTTAACTGAAGATGGTTTAGATCGTAAAATTGTATTGCGTTCAGATGGTACTGCGGTGTATATGACACAGGATATTGGAACAGCTATTCAACGTGTAAAAGACAATCCAGATGTTGGCGGAATGGTGTATACCGTAGGAAATGAACAGGATTACCATTTTAAAGTGTTATTCTTAATTCTTAAGAAATTAGGATTTGATTGGGCTGAAGATTTATTCCATTTATCATATGGAATGGTGGAATTGCCTTCTGGTAAAATGAAGTCTCGTGAGGGAACTGTAGTTGATGCTGATGATTTGATTGAGGAAATGGTAGTAACTGCCAAAGAAATTTCTGAAGAGTTAGGAAAATTAGATGGTTATTCTGAAGAAGAAAAAGCTAATTTATATAGAACAATTGGACTTGGAGCTTTAAAATATTACATGCTTAAAGTGGATCCTAAAAAAGGAATGATGTTTAATCCAGAAGAATCTGTTGATTTTGCTGGAAATACAGGTCCTTTCATTCAGTATACTTATGCACGTATTCAATCCATTTTAAGAAAAGCCGATTTTGATTACAATGTTACATCGAACGTAGTCGAGATGCATGAAAAAGAAAAAGAATTAATCAAACAAGTAGCTTTGTTTCCAGAAATGATTCAAAGTGCTGCACACAATCATAGTCCGGCATTAATTGCTAATTACACTTACGATTTAGTTAAAGAATTCAATTCTTTTTATCAAAACGTTTCAATTCTTGGGGAAGAAAATCTAGATAAAAAGATATTCAGAGTACAACTGGCAAAACAAGTTGGGGAAACAATAGGCTTAGCATTTAGTTTGCTAGGAATCCGAGTTCCTGAAAGAATGTAAAAAGAAAAAGGTTGGCTAATGCCAACCTTTTTCTTTTTTATTGTACAACGTATGAATCGATAATGTTGTTGATTTCTTCTTTTGTAGCTTCTGGTTTTAAGTTGAAAAGTTTCATGAATAATGGTTGTTTGTCAACCGTTTTGTTTAGTGAAAGATCTTTTTTTCTGTTAAAAATAACAGCCCATTTATTTCTTACATTTTTCCATAATCCTGCATTTTTCTTCCAGTAATTTTGTGCAAGGACACATCTTGAATCAGGTACTTTAGTATAAACATCATGTCCTTTTTCTTGTGCAAGCAAAACATCTTTTTCACTTCGTATAATTTTTTTATTGTCTTGATCATGAATCCAACCGTATTTTGTGATTTCATGAAAATTGGTTCTATTCAATACATTGTAGTCATTTCTTATGGTATGTTCACGTCTTGGTAGTGGAGCATCTGTAGTATTTTCCCAAAAATGTCTTCCGTCAACATGAACCCAAGTTGCTGTTCCTTCGTAGCGAGGACTATCATCTACTTGATACACTTTTTGTGTCCATTGTCCTTTAGCATCGTTTATAGATATTTTTTTGTACTTCCAGGTTTGATCTTTGTCAAATTGGTATAAATCTGTGTTTTCATATAACCAATCTTGTCTCCAATGTTTTACAATTGCATCATCTGTTTTCCCAACAATTAAAAGGTGTTGCATAACTATTTTGTTTGGCTCGTCTTCAACCAATTCCACCCATTCCAATCCGTAATCTATTTTGTTTTTAGAAGGTTTGTAATGTAAAGTGTCTTTTGAATAGTTGAAAGTTTCTGCAAAATTGAATTCTACTTCATAACAGCCACACATCGATTTTATGGCTTTAATGTCTTCTTTTTTTTTGTCTTGAGCAATCCCAGATAATACAGTTGTTAAGAGAAATGATGTTAATAGTATTTTTTTCATGATGGAAAAATTTGATTTGAAATTTTATGTGACAAAAATAATAAATTTATTTAGACTGAATAAAAATAAAATATATATTTGTAAAAAATTATTAAGAATAAATCTAAATAATGAGATTAAAAATTACTATCATTTTTTCTTTATTGTCTATTTACTTGGGATTTTCGCAGGAAAAAGCTAATGATTCTATTGCAATAAAAAAAATACAGGAAGTTGTTGTTACTGGACAATTCTCACCACAGTCAATTAAAAAGTCAGTGTTTAATGTTCGATTGATTTCAGCCAAAGACATACAAAACTTAGCAGCTAATAATTTATCTGATGTGTTGAGTCAGTATTTAAATATCTCCGTTAGACCAAGTGGCACTACTGGTCGTTCTACCGTTTCATTATTTGGATTGGATGCACAATATTTTAAGATTTTGATGGATGGTGTGCCATTAGTCAATGAAACAGGTTTAGGAAATAATATAGATTTATCTCAGATTAATTTGAACGATATAGAACAAATTGAAATTGTTGAAGGTTCGATGGGGGTAACACATGGAGCTAACGCAGTAAGTGGAATTTTGAACATAGTAACTAAAAAATCTTCACAATACAAATGGAATATTTCTTTAATAGCACAAGAAGAAACCGTAAAGAAAGAATTTTCGTTTTTTGAAAAAGGAAGACACATTCAAACTTTAAAAATAGCACATACAGTCAATGATAATTGGTTTATAAGTTTGGGGGCAACCAGAAATGATTTTCGTGGTTTTTTAGATACAAAAAAAGGGAAAAACTATTCTGAAAATGATCAAAATAGAGGTTATAGATGGCTTCCAAAAGAACAACTTAACGGAAATGCTTTAATTTCATATAAAAAAAACAACTTCAATATTTTCTACAAGTTTGAATATTTAGACGAAACTGTTGATTACTATAACAGCACGGTTCAATCGGGATATAATACGCAATTAGGCTCATATAGATATTCAAACGATAAGCGTTATTTGACAAATAGATATTTTCATAATTTGAATTCGGCAGGGAAATTATTCTCCAAATTGAACTATAATATTTCTCTTTCTCATCAAAAACAAGAACGAAATATTGAAGATTTTAGCTACTATTTACAAACTAAAACAGAAAGAAATAACCTTACTACAAAAGATCAATCGATGGAAGTTTTGTATTCTACGGGAACATTGAGCAATTTTTTTCAAAACCAAAAGGTCGATTTGCAGTTAGGGTATGAATTCGTAAATAACAAAGGTTTTTCGTTAATTCAAGAGGCAAATAATAGTATTGTTGCTATTCACAAGGTATTGGAAAACTATGATTTCTTTATTTCATCTGAAATCAAAGCAACTGAAAAATTTTCAATTAGACCAGGAATACGCGTTTCTGCTCAATCTAAATTTAAAAATCAACAAGCTTCATCGTTAGGGGTAAGATATTTATTTAATAAAGAAACTGAGTTTCGTGGTTCGTACGGAACTTCTTTTAGGACACCAACTTTTCAAGAATTATATTCAAAACAAATTTTTGATGGACACTTTTTCGCTGGAAACGAAAATTTAATTCCAGAAACAAGTACTTCGTATGAAATGAGTTTAAAAAAAACATCCATTTTATCTTCAGAGTTACAAATTTCTAACACTTTTTCAGGAAGTTTCTTAAATATAAAGGACAGAATTGACATGGCATTAGTGCGATTTAATCCCGATACAGGAAATCCAGAATACGAATACATTAATGTTAGTAAATATAGAATGTGGAACGTATCTACTACAAATCAATTAAAAAAAGAAAATTGGAGTTTTAACTTAGGTAGTTCTGTTATTGGTGTTTCTCAAAAATTAGAAAATCAAATTTTTACATCAAATGAAAAATACTTGTATGCTTTTAATTTAAATAGTAGTGTTTCTTATACGCTTCCAAAATTAACAACAACTTTTTCAATTTATTACAAATTCAACGGAAAAACGCAACAATTTGTTGAAGGAACATCTGAATATATAATCTCAACTATCGATTCAAGTCATTGGTTAGATTTTTCTATTCGAAAAACATTTTTCAAAAATAAATTGGAAACTACAATTGGAGCGAGAAACTTACTGAATGTTACGAACGTCAATCAAACTAAAACAAACGAAGGAGCAGGTCATTCTGCAGCTTCACAAATCATGCTGGCTTATGGACGTTCTTATTTTTTAAAAATCACGTATAACCTTAATTTTTAATACATATATATTATGAAGAAATCATTTCAAAATTCAATTCTAACTTTAGGTTTTGCCTTACTAACTTTGACATCATGTTCAAATGATGATGAAGCTACATCAGATGTTGTAGCACCAGTATCTAATGGTGCTATAAAACAACTAGAAATTGGTGGAGCGAATCAACCTAATCAAGTATTTTTAGATTTAAGTGCAGATGCTTTAACTGCTGTCAATAGAGCTTCTTGGGATTTTGGATTTTCTACAGGTTCTGAATTTAGAATTGTAATTAACGGAGCTGTTAAAATGGCTGTAAAACAAATGACAACTTCAGATATAACGTTACCACAAACTGATGATTCAAGTGTTGCTGTAGGTGCTGGGACAAACCCTTCAAGTAATGGGTATTGTGACAATCCAACTGGTGTTTTAGCTGGTGCTGGAGCAGGAATTGGAACTGCAATCGCTGAAGTTTCTGCAACAGACTCAGATAACAAAGTATATTTGGTTAATTTAGGATTTGCCGTTTCTACTGCTACTCCAAGTAATGGTTCTGTTAGTATTGATGGTGGTGCTAGAGGTTGGAAAAAAGTAAGGTTTCTAAGAAACGGGAACGGATATAGAATTCAGTATGCTGATTTGAATTCAGCTACTTATCAAGAGAAGACTGTCTCAAAAGACACAAACTTTAATTTTACATTTTTTAGTTTAGCATCAGGAAGTACAGTCGTAGTTGAACCTCAAAAAACAAAATGGGACTTGAACTTTACTACTTTTACTAACTATGTAAATTTTGGTACAGAAGTAACCTACGGATATTCTGACTTTGTAGTTTCAAATATGAAAGGTGGTACAAAAGTTTATCAAGTTTTAACATCAGAATTCACATATGATGCTTTTACAAAAGCGAACATTGTAGAAGCTAATTTTACAGCTTCTGCAACAGATCAAAGAATTATTGGTTCAAACTGGAGAAATGGAGGAGGACCATCATCTTTACCAAGTGTTAAAACAGATCGTTTTTATGTAATCAAAGACCCTGATGGGAATTATTATAAAATTAAATTTCTTTCAATGACAAATGATGCAGGTATTAGAGGATATTCAACAGTTCAATATGTAATTTTAAAATAATATTGCTGTAATAAATAAATTAAAGAACCCTTATTGGGTTTCTTTTTTTATTTAAAGCATTTGTTTATTGTATCTTTGTCCAACTCACATCGTAAAAATCAAATTCAGAAAGCCAAGCTTTCAATATGGAATCAAGTTAAATTCTTGAACTGTCGTGCAACTGTGTTTCTTTTTAAAAAAGATAAGTCAGATACATAGAATTGATTTTGTTTGGGCATCACGATAAGTGCTTGAGCGAAAGTATATTTCCATTTTTCACAAATGGAAATATAGCTATTGTTTTCTCTTGTCGTCAAAATGAATTTTTAAAACTATTTCATATGCAAAGACAAGAAGAAAGAATTAACGAATCTATTACCAGAGTTTTCAAAGCCGTTTTTCCTAACACAACAAACCATTACGACACCTTATTTGGAGGTACAGCTATGCAATTTATGGATGAGGTTGCTTTTATTACAGCTACAAGATACAGTCGTCAAAAAATGGTTACGGTGAGTAGTGATAGAATCGATTTTAAAAAACCAATTCCGTACGGAACTATTATCGAACTGGTAGGAAAAGTAACTTATTTAGGAACAACCAGTTTAAAAGTAAGAGTAGATATTTTTGTGGAAGAGATGTATAGTAGTCAAAAAGATAAAGCTGTTACTGGTGAATTTACCTTTGTGGCTATCGACGAAAATAAAAAGGCTATAAATATTTTATAATTGTTTTGGGGTTTCATTTTGTAACTTTTTTACTTTGAAAGCTACAAAATGTCAGGCTTTCACCTGTACATAGTATTTGGCTCAACCTGTCTAGGCAAAATGGCGAGATCTCTAACGAATTAAACTAAAACTTTGTTGCTTTGGCACTTTGCTACCTTGCAACTTTCTTTTATCTTTGCAACTTCAAAAAAAGAAGAATTATGTTCAATAATTTATCAGAGAAATTAGATAAAGCGTTTCATATACTAAAAGGTCACGGTAAAATTACTGAGGTAAACGTTGCCGATACTTTAAAAGAAGTTCGTCGTGCATTATTGGATGCCGATGTTAACTTTAAGATTGCTAAAGATTTTACCACTCGTGTAAAAGAAAAAGCAATGGGGCAGGACGTATTAACCACGTTACAACCCGGACAACTTTTAATTAAAATCGTAAAAGACGAATTAACAGAATTAATGGGAGGTGATGCCACAGGTATCAATCTTTCAGGTAATCCGACAGTTATTTTGATGTCAGGTTTACAAGGTTCTGGTAAAACGACTTTCTCAGGTAAATTAGCAAACTTCTTAAAAGATAAAAAGAACAAAAAGCCTTTATTGGTTGCTTGTGATATCTACCGTCCAGCGGCAATTAATCAGTTGCATGTTGTAGGAGATCAAATTGGAGTTGAAGTATATTCAGAACCAGAAAATAAAAATGCGGTAGATATTGCTCAAAATGCAATCAAGCATGCAAAAGCAAATGGATTTAATGTTGTAATTGTCGATACTGCTGGACGTTTAGCAGTCGACGAGGAAATGATGACCGAAATTGCTAATGTTCATAAAGCAATTACGCCAAATGAAACATTATTTGTGGTTGATTCAATGACTGGTCAGGATGCTGTTAATACTGCAAAAGCTTTCAACGACAGATTGAACTTCGATGGGGTTATTTTAACGAAACTAGACGGTGATACTCGTGGTGGAGCTGCTATTTCTATTAAATCGGTTGTAAATAAACCAATCAAGTTTATAGGTACTGGAGAAAAAATGGATGCTATCGATGTATTCTATCCAGATCGTATGGCAGACCGTATTCTAGGAATGGGAGACGTTGTGTCGTTAGTAGAGCGTGCACAAGCGCAATATGATGAAGAGGAAGCACGTAAATTACAAAAGAAGATTGCTAAAAATGAGTTTGGTTTTGATGATTTCTTGACACAAATTCAACAAGTTAAAAAAATGGGTAACATGAAGGATTTAGTTGGAATGATTCCTGGTGCTGGTAAAGCGTTAAAGGATATCGATGTTCCAGATGATGCCTTCAAGCACATTGAAGCTATTATTCATTCGATGACTCCAGCTGAAAGAAGTAAACCATCTATTATCGATGTGAAACGTAAAGCACGTATAGCAAAGGGTTCAGGAAGAAAAGTGGAAGAAGTGAATCAATTGATGAAACAATTTGACCAAATGAGCAAAATGATGAAAATGATGCAAGGTCCTGGAGGAAAGAACTTAATGAAGATGATGGGGGGTATGAAGGGTATGCCTGGGATGAGATAAAATTTAGGCGCGAGTTTTCGCGCCTTTTTAATTTATAAAATTACAACTAAACATAAACAACACAACAACAATGCAAATTTTAGACGGTAAAAAAGTTTCGGAAGACATTAAAAATGAAATCGCTGCTCAGGTTCAGGAAATGAAAAACAACGGCGAAAAAGTACCACATTTAGCAGCAATTATTGTTGGAAATGATGGTGCTAGTTTGACCTATGTAGGGAGTAAAGTAAAAGCGTGTGAAAGAGTAGGTTTCGAATCTACTTTAATAAAAATGCCTAGTACAACTTCTGAAACCGAATTGCTTAAAAAAATTCAGGAACTTAACCAAGATGATAACATCGATGGGTTTATTGTTCAGCTTCCATTACCTGATCAAATAGATACACAGGAAGTTTTAATGGCTATTGATCCAAGTAAAGATGTAGATGGTTTCCATCCTGAAAACTTTGGCAAAATGGCCTTGGATATGAGTACTTTTATTCCAGCAACTCCATTTGGAATTCTTGAATTGTTAGAAAGATATAATGTAGAAACAAAAGGAAAGCATACAGTGGTTATTGGTCGTAGTCATATTGTAGGTAGGCCAATGAGTATTTTGATGGGAAGAAAAGGATTTCCTGGGAATTCAACTGTAACATTAACGCACAGTCATACTAAAAACATCAACCAAATAACATCACAAGCTGATATTATTATTACTGCACTTGGAGTTCCCAACTATCTTAAGGCCGAAATGATAAAAGATGATGCAGTTATTATCGATGTAGGAATTACTCGTGTACAAGATGAAACTTCAGAAAAAGGATATGTCATTACAGGTGACGTTGATTTTGAAAATGTATCTAAAAAAGCGTCTTATATCACACCAGTTCCTGGAGGAGTAGGGCCAATGACCATTGCAATGTTACTAAAAAATACTTTATTAGCAAGAGAGCAAAAAAGATGCAAATAATACAATCTACTAAACAACAATTAAAAACTGTTCAAGAGTTAGCATATAAAATTTGGCCTCATACTTACGGCCAAATTTTGTCTAAAGAGCAATTAGAATATATGCTCAGTAATTTTTATTCAATTGAGTCACTCGAAAATCAATTTGAAAACGGACATGTTTTTTTATTTGTTGAGAATGATGGGCAATATTTAGGTTTTGCAGCTTATGAAACAGATTGCAAAGAGAAAGGTAAGACCAAACTTCATAAAATTTATGTCATGCCCAACACGCAAGGGAAAGGTATTGGGAAGTTTTTACTGAATGAAGTTGAAAAAAGAACTAAAAACGCAGAAAATAAATATTTGTTTTTAAACGTTAACAAATACAATAATGCCATAAATTTTTACAAAAAACAAGGTTTTGTAAAAATCGCTGATGAGATTATAGATATTGGTCAGGGATATGTTATGGACGATTATGTTATGGAAAAAATAATTAAGTAAATATGAATTTAGATAAAACAGTTATTGCTAGCTATATTGATGAAGCTATTGTAGGAATTATTAATTATTCTCCTAAAGTTCTAGCAGCATTTTTAATTCTTTTTATAGGTCATCATACCATTAATTTTGTAAAAAAACTGATTCTTTCTAAAGTACAAAACAGCGAAATAGACATAACGTTATCAAAATTTTTGATTGATATTTTAGTCTGGATTTTACGTTTTTTGCTTTTTATCACATTCATATCAAGATTAGGAATAGAAACTGCTTCATTTGTAGCAATCATAGGAGCTGCTGGTTTAGCAATTGGTTTGTCATTACAAGGATCATTGTCAAACTTCGCGGGAGGAATTCTAATCGTTTTGTTTAAACCATTTGAAGTAGGAGATTCTATTGAAGCGCAGGGAGTTACTGGTGTGGTTTCTGAAATCCAAATATTTGTAACAAAACTTATAGCATCAAATAACCAGACTATTTTTATTCCAAACGGATCATTGTCTAATGGAAATATAATAAATCACTCTTTACAAGGTAAGCGTAGAGCAGATATACAGTTTTTAGTTTCATACAATGATGATTTAAAGAAAGTAAAAGATATTATTTTTCAGATTTTAAATAGTAACGAAAAAGTACTTCAAGATCCTAAACCATCAGTTGATGTGGTTGCTCTTACAGAAACTGGTGTACGTTTGGCTGTTAAACCTTGGGCAACTAATGAAGACTTCTCAAAAATGAATTCACAAGTTTTGGAAAGTTGTATGACTGAATTGACAAAAGCTGGTATTAATCTTGAAAAGAAAGTTTAACTTTTTTTGTTATTTCTTCTAAAAGAAGGTTTTGGGATACTATTTTGAGCTTTAGGAAGGCTTGCCTCTTCAGTTTTACTGGATGGGGCAATTAATGTGTTTAATTCCTTAATCTCAGCATCTGTTAAATCTCTGTAGCGTCCTACAGGAACATCTAATGAAATATTGATAATTCGTGTTCTTTTAAGTGAAGTAACTTCGTAATCAAGATACTCACACATACGACGAATTTGCCTGTTAAGTCCTTGTGTAAGAATAATTCTAAATACAAATTTACTTATTTGTTCGACTTTACATTTTTTGGTAACAGTATCTAAGATTGGGATTCCGTTTCCCATTCGTTGTACAAAACGATCCGTTATAGGTTTATTTACAGTAACAATATATTCTTTTTCGTGATTGTTTCTGGCTCTAAGTATCTTGTTTACAATGTCACCATCATCAGTCATGAAAATTAATCCTTCACTGGCTTTGTCTAAACGACCAATTGGAAATATACGCTTTGGGTAATTTATGTAATCAACAATGTTGTTTCTAACACTTTGATTGGTGGTACACTCAATGCCTACAGGTTTATTAAATGCTAGATAAATTGGTTTTGTAGTTTTTTCACGAATTAATTTGCCATCAACACGAATTTCATCTTCAATAGACACCTTTGTACCTAATTCAGGTACTTTCCCGTTAATAGTGATACGTCCTTCTTCAAGTAGTTTGTCTGCTTCACGACGAGAACAGTAACCAGTTTCAGATAGGAATTTATTGATTCGTGTTTTATTTTCTTCCATACTGCAAAAGTAAAACTTATTTATCCAAACTCATAATCTGTTTTTGAATTGCATTTTTTTATACCTTTGAAAGAAAAGCTGAAATGAGAAAGATTTTCTTCCTACTTTTATTTGTAATAAAAGTATCTGTTTTTGCACAGGTTAAAAAAGGGGAGTTTTATTTAACCCCTGATTCGGATGCACATGATTTGTATGTAGTATTTAGTGCTTCTGTTGATTTTAATGGGGTGATATCTTCATCTAACGCTATAAGTAGTATTCCTGAGTTGGAATCTATTTTTGATCAATTTAATGTTCAGTTAGAAAAAGGTGTTTTATTGTCTGATGAAAAAATAAATCAAATGGCTCAAGAAGCAATTATGATTTCTAAATCAGATATAAATGTAAAAAAGCTTAAAAATATTGCTAAGGTAAAAATTGATAATCCAACTAATGAAAGATTATTTTATTTAGCGAGTCTGTTGGAATCTTTTAAAGAAGTTGAATTTTGTTCCCTTATTTCTTTAAGACCTATTATTCCTCCTTTCATACCTCCTTCAGATTTACCACCTGTAACTCCTGATTATGAACCTGCTCAAAATTATATTGGTGCTAATCCAGGAGTTAATATGTCTTATGCTTGGGGATTGGGTTTAAATGGTGCTGGAATTCGTATTAGAGATGTAGAGTACGGTTTTAATATAAATCATGAAGATTTAGCGGGCAAAAGTGTCTCTGTAGCTCCAGGAATGACAATTTCTTCGAGTGCTTCAACTTCTTATACAGAGCATGGTACAGCTGTTTTTGGAGTTTTATATGCAGATAAAGGAGGTTATGGTGTTTCAGGAATGGTGTATGGAGCTCAAGAACTGATGTTGTTTCCAGAATGGCAACAAACTGGATATGATAGAGCTAATGCTGTTACTAAAGCAATTGAAAATTCTACTGCAGGAGATGTGATAATTTATGAAATGCAAACAGGAGGTAACGGGGGAAATTATGTTCCAGCTGAGTATAATTCGTTGATTTGGACACTTACTAAGGCAGCTACTGATTCAGGAATTGTTATTGTAGCAGCAGCAGGAAACGGTAATAATTCTGTTGGAGAAGATTTAGATAGTGCCTTTTATGTTTCATATATGTCAAGAGGAAATTCTGGTGCCATAATTGTTGGTGCTGGAACACCGAGTACAGCTCATAACAAAATGGGATTTAGTACTTATGGTTCAAGAGTTGATGTGCAAGCATGGGGAAGTAATGTTAGAACGACTGGGTATGGAAATTATAGTCAAATAGGAGGGGATTTCAATCAAAATTATACTAACTTTTCTGGAACAAGTTCTGCCACGCCTATTGTTACAGCTTGTGTAGTAGCTTTGCAATCATATTATTATGCACAAAGCGGAAATTATATGACACCAAGTGAAATGCGTCAACTTTTAATTGATACCGGAATTGCTCAAGGAACTGGAGGTCACATTGGTCCAATTCCAAATATGCAAGCAGCAATTGAATCAATTAATGCTACATTAGGTGTTGCAGAAAATAATCAGATTCTTTTTTCAGTATATCCAAATCCTGCAAGAGACAAAGTTACTCTTAATTTATTTGAAGATTTTAATAAGAAAAGTGTAGAAATTTATTCAGTTTTAGGACAAAAGATAAGTGTTAAAAGTTTTGATGGACAATCTACAGACTTAGACGTTTCATCATTAGAAAAAGGGGTTTACTTTTTAAAAGTAAAATCTGGTAGTAAAGAGACTACGAAGAAATTTATTAAGGAATAAATTAATCATTCAAATAAGAATGTGTAGATGTTTTGATACAAAACATCGTCGTGCATACTATGTCCTAAGCCTTTGGTTTCGATAAATTTAGCGTCTTTCCATGCTTCGGCTATTTTTTTTCCTTCATTTATAGAAACTACTTTGTCATCTACATCATGAATAATTAGACCTTTGATTTTTAGATTTGTAACAAATTTTCGACTCGAAAAATCTTCAAGTTTTTTCTTATATCTTTCCATGTAATTTTTTTCAAGGTTTGAAGCTAGTCTAGAGTTTAAACTTAAAATATTCACATAATTTTTGATAAGAATTTTAAAGTCACTAGGAGCTCCTAAAATGACCATTTTTTCTATATTGTCATTAGGGTAAAGATATTTGTAATACAAACAAGTTTTACCTCCTATAGAATGTCCAATTAAATATAGAGGATTGTATTTTTCTACCGTTTTATGAATAAATTCTGCATATTTAGGAATGCTAAATTCTTTTCCAGTGGCTAGCCCGTGAGCTGGAGCGTCTATTGCAATTATTGTGCAACCTGATTTCTTTAAATGTGGTAAAAAGCTTTCCCATCTGGAAGCATTGCTTTCCCAACCATGTATTAATAAGATTTTTGTCTCGTTACCTTGCCAAATATAAACTGGAAATCTATGATTTCCTATTTGAATATTTTCTGTAAGAGTCTCGTGTAAAAATTGAGGGAGTCTTTCTCTATCTAATTTGCCTTCTCTTGGATGGCTAAAGTATTCATATGTTAGTTCGTTTGCTTTTTTTGGATGCAAAAAACTTATTAGGTTTATGTATAGACCCAACGATTTGGTGAATAAAAAATAGATAATTTTCTCCATAAAAAAAGCCTCAGTTAAGAGGCTTTAAGTTAATTATATTTTGGCAAACAATTGCTCCATTTTTTCTTTTTCTTCTTGAGCTAATGCATTGTCTACAAGAATTCTTCCACTATGCTCGTCAGTAATTATTTTTTTACGAGAGGCGATTTCCATTTGCGTTTGTGGTGGAATTGTAAAGAAAGAACCAGCCGAAGCACCACGTTCAATAGAAACAATTGCTAAACCGTTTCTAACACTTCCGCGGATACGGTTGTAAGCGTTTAATAAGCGCTCCTCGATCTGTGCTTGATATTCTGCTGATTTTTCAGATAAGAATTTCTCTTCTTTTTCAGTTTCAGACATAATAGCGTCTAACTCTGATTTTTTATGTTTTAGATGATTTGATTTTGCTTCTAACTTTTCTTTAGATTGATCAATCACTTCTTTTTTGTGTTCAATTGAAGCTTTCATCTCACGGATGTGCTTCTCTGCTAATTGAATTTCTAATTCTTGAAACTCAATTTCTTTTGATAATGAGTTGAATTCACGGTTGTTACGAACCTCTTTTTGTTGAGAAGTGTATTTTTTGATAGCTTCTTTGTGTTCCTCAATGCTAACTTTTTTAGCTTTGATTTGGTCTTCAATGCTTTCTAAATCAGCTTTGAATTTATCTAAACGAGTGCTTAACCCTGCAACTTCATCTTCTAAATCTTCCACTTCAAGAGGTAATTCTCCTCTTACGTTTCTAATTTCGTCGATTCTTGAATCTATTAATTGTAAATCATACAACGCTCTTAACTTCTCTTCAACGTTCAATTCTTTTGCTGCCATAGTTTATAAGTACTTAACTGGGTTTGTATTTATTTGTGATAAAACGAATGCAAAATTAGGAATTTTTTTCGTAAGATAATCAACTATATAATTTTTTATGTAACGTTCGCTTTCAAAATGCCCAATATCAGCCAGTAAAATTCTGTTTTCCGCTTCATAAAAGTTATGATATTTTAAATCGGCAGTTAAATAAGCATCAGCTCCAGCCTGAATTGCATTTTTAATGGCAAAACTTCCCGAACCTCCTAAAACAGCTACTTTTTTTATTGGTTTATTTAGAAAATCTGTATGACGAACACCTCCACATTCCATTTTTTCTTTCACCATTTTAAGAAAATCAAATTCATTCATTTCAGAAGCCAATTCACCAATCATTCCTAATCCAATATTTTGATGAACATTTTGCAAATCATAAATTTCATAAGCTACTTCTTCATAAACATGACTGTTAAGTAATGCTTTTAAAACTTTGTTTTGTAGATGTTTTTCAAAAGTAACTTCAATTTTAATCTCTTCTCCTTCAACAAATTCAAAACGTTCTCCTATTTCTGGATTACTATTTTCATTGCCCATGTATGTCCCAATGCCTTTAGAATTGAAACTACAATCTTCGTAATTTCCAATTCTTCCTGCTCCAGCTTCGAACAATGCGTTTCGAACTTCTTCAGCATTATCAGGTATGGTATAGGTAATTAACTTCTGAATAAAATTCTGCTTAGGAACTAAAATTTTAGTGTTCTGCAATCCTAAAGCATCACAAAAGATTTTGTTTACTCCGTTTTGGTGATTGTCTAAAGCTGTATGTACAGCATAAATAGCAATGTCATTTTTGATTGCTTTTAAAATGGCGCGTTCAACATAATTTTTACCTGTAATTTTTTTGATACCTGAAAACAGAATAGGATGGAAGCATACGACCAAATTACATTTTTTTTCTATGGCTTCATCTATTACGGTTTCTAGTGCATCATGACAAACCAATACTCTGGTTGCTTCATTCTCATTGTCTCCAACAAGTAAACCTACATTGTCAAAATCTTCGGCATAGGCTAAAGGAGCCATTTCTTCTAAGACAGAAAGTATTTCTTTAATTTTCATTTTGAAATGATTAGAATAAACAAATTAACGAATAAACAAGCCAACATAAAAATAAAAAATAGCTACATTCGTACTATGAATTTACTACGAAAATTACTTTTCCCATTCGCAATACTTTATGGTTGGATTACCAGTGCTAGAAACTTTTTGTTTGATGTTGGGTTTTTAAAATCACGTTCTTTTTCTATCCCGGTAATTGCTGTTGGTAATTTAAGTGTTGGAGGTACAGGTAAAACACCACAAATAGAATATCTGATTAGATTACTTTCAGATAAGTATAAAATAGCAACTTTAAGCCGTGGTTATAAACGTAAATCTGAAGGTTTTGTTTTAGCTGATGCTAAAGTCACCAGTGAAATTTTAGGAGACGAACCATATCAATTTTTTCAAAAATTCCCTCAAATTCAAGTAGCTGTCGATGCAAATCGTGTCAACGGAATTGAACAGTTACTTTCTGAATCTAATAAACCAGAAGTGATTTTGCTTGATGATGCATTTCAGCATAGAAAAGTAAAAGCAGGATTTTATATTATGCTTACCGCTTATGATGATTTATTTTGTGATGATTTTATGCTTCCAACAGGAAATTTACGAGAAGTTAGATCTGGAGTGAATAGAGCAAATATGATTGTTGTAACGAAATGTCCTGGGAATATTGTTTCTGAAAAGATGAATGAAATTAGAAAAAAGATAGAAGATTATTTAAAAGTTGATATACCAATTTTATTTAGTTATATCGATTATGATGATTGTGTTTATTCTGAAAATGAAAAAATAAGTGTAACCGATTTTCAAGTTGTTGATAAATTAGTTGTTTCGGGCATTGCAAAACCTGAACCTTTTTTCGCATATTTGCAGGCTGTTAAAAAATCAACGATGGTGTTTCCGGATCATCATAATTTTTCGGAAAACGATATTAAAACGATTCTTGACACAGCAAATGAAAGAAAAATTGTTACAACTGAAAAGGATTTTGTAAGGTTGAAAGGTAAATTGCCAGTTGATCAATTATATTATTTACCTATTAAATCTTCGTTTGTAACTAGTAGTGATGAATTTAATAAAAAGATTTTAGAGTATGTGGGAGCAAGTACAAGAAACAGTTGATTATATTCAAAATAGAACAAGTTTCTCTCCAGAGTATGGTGTTATTTTAGGCTCAGGTTTAGGAGGTTTTACCGATGACATGGAGGTTGAGTTTATTTTACCTTATAATGAAATTCCAAATTTTCCAGTATCGACAGTAGAAGGGCATAAAGGAGCTTTAGTTTTTGGAACAATTAATGGTAAAAAAGTGGTTGCAATGCAAGGCCGTTTCCACTATTATGAAGGGTATACAATGAAAGAAGTTACTTTTCCTGTAAGAGTAATGAAATATCTTGGTGTTGAAAAATTAATTGTTTCAAATGCATCGGGAGGTGTAAATTCTAACTATAAAGTAGGATCAGTTGTAATTATTAAAGATCATGTAAATATGATGCCTGAGCATCCGTTACGTGGAAAGAATGATTCTCGTTTTGGTCCTCGTTTTGTAAATATGAGTGAGCCATATAGTAGAAAAATGATGATGAAGGCAAAAGAAATTGCAACTAATTTTGGAATCACAGTTCACGACGGTGTTTATCTAGGTTTGCAAGGACCAACTTTTGAAACTCTAGCAGAATACAGAATGGTTAAAACATTAGGATGTGATTGTGTGGGAATGAGTACTGTTCCTGAAGTTATTGTGGCACGACACATGGAATTAGAGACTTTTGGTATTTCAGTAATTACAGATATGGGTGATGCAGAAAGTATTGATTCAATTACTCATGAAGAAGTTTTAGAAGCAGCCAAAGAAGCCGAACCTCATGTTCGTAAACTCATAAAAGAACTAATTACACAATATTAGTCTCAATCAATAAATTTGTCTCGATAACCTTGTAAAGGTTATCGGGATTAAATGGTTTAGTAATCACATCATTCATTCCAAAAGACATTAGCATATCTCTATTCTCATCAAGTGATATTGCTGTTAAAGCTATAATAGGGGTTTGTTTGTCAAATTTTCTTATTTCTTCTGTAGCGATAGTTCCATTTATTCCTGGTAAGTGAACATCCATAAGTACCAAATCGTACTTGTTTTCCTTAAGTTTTACTATTGCATCTTCCCCAGTTTCACACAATTCACATATCATGCGTTTTTTCTCGAGTATCTTTTTGGTAATCATTTGATTAATCTTGTTGTCTTCTACCAAAAGAATTTTTTTATTGATGAATACAGTTTCGTCTGAAATAAAATTGATATTTACAGGTTCAGTTTCTTCACCTATTTTGAAGTCAAGAGTAAATGAAAAAGTTGAACCTTTGTTGATTTCACTTTCTACCGAAATTTTCCCTCCCATTAACGAAACTAGCCTTCTTACAATTGTTAGTCCTAGCCCAGTTCCTCCATATTTTCTGTTGATTTCTACAGAACCTTGAGAGAAACTTTCAAAAATACTTTCTTGTTTCTCTTTAGGAATTCCTATTCCAGTATCTTTTACTTCAAATTTTAAACTACAATCTTCCTCGCTTTTATGAATGACAGATGATTTTACAGTTATAGTTCCATTGCTAGTAAATTTTAAAGCATTGTTAATTAGGTTGATGAAAATTTGCGATAATTTTGTAGGATCACCTATCAAATTATCAGGAACTTCACTTCCTATTTCAAGTTTAAAATCGTTGTTGTTTTGACTAGCTTGTTCTTTTAACGAGTTTTGAATATTGTGCAATAATTCTTTAAAGTTGAAATTAATTTTTTCTACTTCAATGTTATTTGACTCAATTCGGTTAATTTCAAGAATTTCATTAATATAAGTAAGGAGGTAATTTCCTGAGAACTTAAGAGATTTTAAATATTCAATTTGACTAGCTTTTGGTTTTTCTTCTAATAATATATGTGAAATTCCATTGATAGCATTAAGCGGAGTTCTTAGCTCATGACTTACCGTTGAAAGGAATTCTGCTCTAGCTTTAGAAGCCTTTTCCATTCTTTCTTTTGCGATTTCTAACTCATTATTTTTGTCACGAAGTAATTCGTTTGACTTGTTTCTAATGATATTGTTTTTATACAAAGACAAACTTAATAACGAAAGAATTGTAATCAAGGCAATACTCAAAATGTTAATTAGCTTAGAAAATTTACCTTCTTTTTCTTGTTCTTTATTTTCTTTATCGAGCTTCTCCATCGATTTCATGATGTCATTCACTTTTGCCCTTTCAGAAACAATATTTTGCTCGTTACTTTTTGATATAGATTGTAAAGAATCTTTAAGTTTAGTATATGATTTTAAGTAAATTAGTGATTTCTGGGAATCTCCCATTTTTTCATATAATTCACTTAAAAGTTTGCAAAATTTAATTTGTTGCTCAAGATTTTCATCAGAAATGCTTATTTGATAACCTCTTGTTAGGTAGTTTATAGCTAAATTATTTATGCCTTGCTTGGCTTTTAAATTACCTAACTGATAAAATGCTTCAGATTGCATTTCAAAAATTTTCTTATCTTTAGGTAATCGGGTTAATTCTTCAAAGGTTCTTTCAGCTATTTTTACTTCCTTTTTTTCAAGATATAAAAGTGCTTTTTGTAGTTGAACCATGTTTTTTGCATTGGATAAATCTAGAGTTTGATAAATTGAAGTTGACTTATCAAAATAGGATTCAGCTCTTGAATAGTTTCCTGTATTCATAAAGCATAATCCTAAATTATAATATGAAAGTGCTAATTCTGAGGTAGGTTCTAAAGAGCTATATATTGCAACAGAACGAAGTAGTTTTTCAATTGCTAAATCATATTTTCTGAAATCATAATAAATAATTCCAAGTGATTGATATCCATTTGCTAACGAGAAGTTGTCGTTTTGTTTTTCAGAATATACAATTGCTTTATTAGCATATTCTAGTGCTTTGTCAAATATTCTACTTTTCTTATATAAATTGGCTTCTGAAATATAAAAAAAAGAGCTGTCTATTTTTGTTGATCTCACAGTTGTTTCCTGTGTAAATCCCAAAAAAGCGAAGAATAAAAAGAAAAAAACAAATAGCCGTTTCAAATCATTTGAGGTTTCAAAAACTCTCTAAATATAGCTATTTTTTATCAATAAGCGAGATTAAGTCGATAATTCGGGAAGAATATCCTATTTCGTTATCATACCAACCCACAACTTTTACCATTTTATCAATAACTGAAGTGAGCTGGGAATCGAATAAACATGAATTTCTGTTTCCTAAAATGTCTACAGAAACAATAGGGTCTTCTGTATATGCTAAAATTCCTTTTAAATTAGTTTCGGATGCTTTTTTAAAAGCAGAATTAATTTCTTCGATAGAAACTTCTCTAGTAACATTAAAAGTGATATCGGTAAGAGAGCCGTCTGGAACAGGAACTCTAATTCCGCAACCACCCATTTTATTGTTTAATTCAGGAAAAATTTTATTTAAAGCTTTTGCTGCTCCAGTAGTTGTTGGAACAATTGATTGTGCAGCTCCTCTGGCTCTTCGTAAATCTTTATGAGGTTGATCATGAAGACTTTGATCGGTAGTGTAGGAGTGAACAGTTGTAATGTATGCTTGTTCAATTCCGCAAAGTTCTTGAATCACTTTTATCATTGGAGCAGCATTATTTGTGGTGCAACTAGCATTTGAAACAATGAGTTCGTCTCCATTTAATATATGTTCATTAACACCTAAAACGACTGTTTTTATTAAATCATCTTGGGGTGGAGCTGATAAAATCACTTTTTTAGCGCCTGATTTTAAGTGTTCTTCGGCTAAATTATATTTTAAAAATTTTCCTGTTGCTTCTATGACGAAATCAATAGATAATTCTTTCCAATTTAGTTTTGAGATTTCTCTTTCATGAAAAAAAGAGTAACTATTACCATCAACTAATATGGAATTTTCATCAAAGCTAACAGTGTTTGGAAGTATACCGTGAATGCTATCATATTTTAGTAAATGAGCCATTGTTTTGTTATCTGCAATATCATTGATGGCTATTACCTCAATTGTTGGATGATTTAAAAGTAAACGGAATAAGTTTCTTCCAATTCTTCCAAATCCGTTTATTGCGATTCTGGTTTTTTGACTCATTATTATGCGAAATTCTTAAAAAAGAAGATTAAAGAATATGTTTTTGGGCATGGTAAGATGAACGAACCAACACACCACTTTCTACATGACGGAATCCTAATTCTTTTCCTATTTGCTCGTATTTTGCAAATTGTTCAGGAGTAATATATTCTTTAACTGGTAAGTGTTTTTTACTAGGTTGAAGGTATTGTCCAATAGTAACAATATCTACATTAGCGTCACGTAAATCTTTCATGGTCTGAATTACTTCTTCTTCAGTTTCACCTAAACCTAACATGATTCCTGATTTTGTTCTTCTAATGCCTTGGTCTTTTAGATATTTTAAAACCGCTAAGCTTCGGTCGTATTTTGCTTGAATTCGAACTTCTCTAGTTAATCTACGAACAGTTTCCATGTTATGTGAAACTACTTCAGGACTAACTTCTACAATGCGATCAAGAATTCGTTCTACTCCTTGAAAATCAGGAATTAATGTTTCTAGAGTTGTTTCAGGATTCATTCTTCGGATAGCTTTAACAGTTTCGGCCCAAATAATTGACCCCATGTCTTTTAAATCATCTCGATCCACACTAGTAATTACAGCATGCTTAATTTTCATGATCTTAATTGATCGTGCTACTTTTTCGGGTTCATCCCATTCAACATCTTCTGGACGACCTGTTTTGACTCCGCAAAAACCACATGACCTTGTACAAATATTTCCTAAAATCATAAAGGTAGCAGTACCTTCCCCCCAACATTCGCCCATGTTTGGACAGCTTCCAGATGTACAAATTGTATTTAATTTATATTTGTCTACTAAGCCTCTAAGTTCAGTGTATTTTTCACCAATTGGTAATTTTACTTTTAACCATTTTGGTTTTCCTACAGGTAATATATTTGAAGTTGTTGCCGTTTCCATAAAAGCATTTTTTTGCCCAACAAAGATACGTAAAGAATGAAAATTATTAAGTAATGGACTGATATTTATGATTTTTTTGACTTTTCAAAAAAGCTATTATCAAAAACCGTCTTTGAATAGGATAATAGTTTAAAATAAAAAATAATTTAAGATAATGATTTGATAACTAAAACTGAATAATAGTTTTGGAAATAGTTGTTAAATTTGTAGGAATTTTAATATAAATTAATCATGAAAAAAATTATTTTTTATGTCATTACGATGACAACTTTAGTTTTTGGGCAAACAAGTGCTCAAACTGCTCAACAACATTTAAATTCTGCAATCCAATCAGAAGGAAACATTAGAAACGGTGTAATTGCTGCTAAAAACGCAGTTAATCAGTTAACCAAAGAAATTGTAGTAATTGGTAATCCAAATGCTGTATTGTTTAATAATAAAATGTTTGAACAAGTAAATACAGTACAAAATAATGTTGACGATACAGACTATTTTGTAAATGAAGCTAAGAATGTTTCGGTCATGCCTTTTACAACTCAAGCTATCAATAATTTGACTGCTGATTTAATTAATTTGAATGACGAATTGATTGGACTTACTTATCAAATCGAAGAAGCATTAGGCAATAATAATAACAATGCAACACTTAATTATTTGTCGCAAGTAAGCAATGTTTTAAATGCGCAGGATAACAAAGCAGTTGAAGTTATTAATGCGATTCAATCTTTGAAGCAAACTATTAAATTGTATAATGTTTGCATTCAAACAGTAGATTATCAAGGAAATCCAGTTAATGGAAGTGATTTACATGGGTTTTGGGCTCAAAACTTAGTAACTGGAGAATATATTTATCCAACAAACCAAGATGGAAATTGTTTTGAAAATCTTCCAGCAGGAACATATAGATTCGATTCATATAATGGTTACTGGAGTGGAACTTCTTCTACAGATGTTACATTATCAGAAAATCTTGAAAACGCTAACGGTATTATTGTTGTTAATCTAGTTTACTGGTCAGAATAAAACAACGAAAAAGCCATTCAATTCAATTCGAAAAGAATGGCTTTTATGTTTGGTATTAAGGTTTTTTATTGTGTTTTTACCACAATTGGTAAAGAATATGATGTTCTTACTGGTTTTCCTTTTAATATACCTGGTTCCCATTTTGTTTTGATAGATTTAAGAACTCTAATAGCTTCTTTATCTAGTCCAAAGCCTGGGCTTCTTGGTACTGTAATGTTTGATAAGCTTCCGTCTTTTTCTACAACGAAGAAAACAATAACTTTTAATGTTCTTTCTTCTTCTAATTCAGGAACAGAAAATCTATTTCCAACTAATTTTAAAAACTCATTAATTCCACCAGGGAAATTAGGATTTTTTTCAACCATTGAAGGATTAACAATTGTTGTTCCATTATCTTCTGGTTCTTCAGTAGTTGTCGTAGTTGTAGTCACCGTTGTGCCAGTTCCTCCTATATTACCATTAGTATTCGTGTTTTCCGTATTTGGTTTTTCTACATCTTCTGGTTTCGTAAAATCTGTATCAGGAGCTACTGCAGCATCAACAATATGTGGATCAACTAATGTTTTTGTTGTTATAGGAGGTTGCGCAGCAGTTTTTGGAGCCACTGGCAATTTGGGTTTTATTTCTTCTCGTAAATTAACGTGATGAAGTTCTAAAATAGGATCATCACCTAATTCAATTGGTTTAACAACTGGTTTTTCTCCAAATGAACTTAGTAAAATAGGAAGGGCAACAAGAGTTGTAACAAATACTAAAGCAGTAAAAAATGCTTTCGTGGTTGTTGCACCGTCTTCTTTTCTTAATTGATAAGCGCCATACTCTTTGTTTTTTCCTTCAAAAACAAGTTCTAGCCATTCGTCTTTGGTAATGTTTAGCTTAGACATAATTTTTCGGTTTTTATGGTTAATTAATAATTTTTCATTGATTTAATTAACTATATGAAAAAACTGTGCCAAAAAGTATTTCTTCTAAAATTATTGTTAATTTTTTAACTAAATAGTTTTGCTCTAAGCGATATCGATTCCAGGTTTTTTGTCCAACTCTTTGTAAACCAACGCCTAAAGACTTTGTTTCTAAAAATTCTTCTTCTCCATTTTCGTAATGAAGAACCAAGTATAAATTAGGAAATTCATATTGAATTTTCCAATAGCCATATTTTACTTCATTTGATTCTCTGGGTAATGAAAGTCCTCCTCCCGTAACACTCGAAAAAATCTGTTTTTTAGCTTCAAAACTTTTATTGTCGTAAAGTGTTAGGCTGCATTTAATGTCGCTATACCAACCACCTCCTGAATAATCTCTATCGCTTTCTACATTTTCATAAACCAATTTTTTATTTGATAACAAATTGATCATTTCAAGAACTAAATTTTCCATATTGATTAGTTTGAATATTTTCGGTAGGCACTAGCTAATTTTTCATCATATTTATTAGATTTATAACCAGCCCCATTATAGTAGTATGCAAATCTATCCCAGTTTTTATCCTTTAATAGATCAATTAAATTAGCCGTATGCACTTCTAAAAATTTACCTAAGGCAATTAAATGTTCTCTTTCCGATAAATACATTTTATCTACAAACTCAGTCACTGAACTGTAACCTATATTGGTAGCATGGAATCCCATTATTTGAAAACACCCCCATGAAGCTGAAGATAATGCGGCATCCTTGTTGATGCTAATAGCTTTTTCTAATCGAGAATATTCACCCTCTCCACCAATGTAATGTGCTTTTGTCCAGTTTTTATACAAAATATCTTCATTACCACTCAATACAGAGTTAGGGTTAATTCCTCTTTTTTCAAGTTCTTTCCAAAATATGTGACCTTCAAAAAGAATTTTGGGCTTTCCACTTAAAAGAAAACCTTTTCCTGAGCTTTCAACCTGATTTACAGCTTTTACAGTCGCTAGATCTACATTATAAAGATTTGAAAAATCAATTAAATCTTGTTCAGACAAAAACTTACTATTGTAGTCAGTCAAGTTGGGTTGCAATTCATATAACTTTGACCATGTTTTAATACCAACAACACCATCTACTACTAAATTGTTTTTTAGTTGAAAATCTTTAACAGTAGTGTCAACGGTTAAAGTAAAAGAATCAGTAACTGGTAATTGGTAGCCAATTTTATTTAATAACTCACATAAAGTGATTACTTCGGAGCATTTTACATTGTATTTTATTGTTCTCATCTTTCATTTTTTAAATTTTATGGCTTTTGTAATAAAATTTCTGGATATGATTTCGAGTTTGTATACTCTAAACCTGAAATTTTAATATCCGTAAATAAAAAATTCATAGTTTGATAAAAAACTTCATTTGTATTTCCTTTTTTATCAGAGAATGATTCAATGCCTAATGAATAGTAAACATTGTTGTTCAATTTATATTTAGTAAGTTCAATTCCTGATCCACTACCAATCATTTCTTTTCCCGAAACTATTCTTTCATTTTCTGCATCATATTTTACTAGAAGTCTGTCTTTTTCTATTTTGATCCATTCACTTGAAAGCATATTTGAAGAATTTCCAATAATCAAATCCAAAGGATTTTTTTGCGGATCAGTATCGAAACTAAATTTTACCCATGAGTTAACATTGCCATTATTACCATTACTAAATTTTTTAGCACCGTAATCTTCCAGTAGTTTTTTAGCTTCCAGTTTGGCAATAACTTCACCTTTCTCATCCTTTTTTGGTTCTCTTAGTTTTATTCCTAATTCGGTTGAATTAGTTTTAAGATAATAATCCTGTCTTTGAAACAAATTACTTTCCTCAAAATATTCATTATAATTTGAAAACCATTTTTCTATGATGTTTACCTGATCTGAAGATAAAATCCATCTTGTTTCGGTACTTACTAACATAGTTTTTAGGATTAATTTATTAAGGGTAATTTTTCGCAAATCATTCCTATTAAAAAGTAAGATTTGTATTCTACAATATCTCTTGAAAGTTCATAAGTTAGACTCAAAGGATTGTTGTTTTCAATATTGATTTCAATAGTTTTTGAAGTATAGAAATCACATTTTAGTTCTAATGAGTATTTTCCAATAGGTAACATAGTTGAGATTGTTCCTTCTTGATTTGTTTCTATTTCTCGAACTATATTATTACCTTCTTTGCCTTTTATTGATATTGAACATTTATAAATCCCTTTTTTGCTCACCGAATCATTTATGGTGAATGTTGTTCTGGCTCCCAAAATTGGAAAAGTTGCAATTATGGGAGTGAGTAATGTTGTATTAACATTCAAAATGGCTGTATTTGTAGCTCTCATTTCTAGTGGCTTCATTGTTGCCAATTTAGGAGAGTTTATTGTTCTCATGTTTACTGGTGTTGCACTAATAGTATTTTTAATAGGAGTATTTGTTTCAGTAGAAATCTCTTTTGCAACCTCATTTTGAATTTCTAATGTTGTCGTTTCAGATTTTCTAGCCAAATATTGTAGCTGATTTGATCTAAGGGTTTCTTTGTTTGTTATTACTTTTAAAAAACTTGTATTGTTTTGCTTGTTTACAAACATTTGATTTTTTAAAATCAAAGGACCAAAATGAATCATGTTATTGATTGCGTTGATCTGACTTTCAAGTATGTTTGTTTCTAAATCTACCTTTAAATTCTTCATTAAAATCATAATTTTTGGAAATGCAGGTAGCTGAAAGTCATTAGAAATAGTTTGTCCATCAGAAACTTTTTTCTCATTGTTGTGAGAAAAAAACTTTTGATTGAAAATGTCTTTATTAAACCAACTTCTTTTTAAATGAATGAATGAATAATCAAGCTCAATACCCTTGATGTATTTTTCGTCATATTCTAATGATAAAATTTCTTCAGGAATTCCTCCAGCAGATTGTTTAGCTTTTAAATAAAGCTCATCCAATTCCTTTTTTTCAATTTTTAAATTATTCCAGCCTGATTCATTTACCATAAAATCGTAAGGGCTAAAATCTATATTGTGATAGGATGCTAGTGTTTCAACCCCAGTTTTTTTTGTAATGTCAAAAATTGATTTAGTTGATTCTAAAAGTCCTAAATATTTTTCTAGTTCGGTATTGTTGTTTATTTCATTTATTGCTTTTTCAACCACATTTTTATAGCCTTTGACTTCTAATTCAGCATATGCTAATTTAGCTTTAGACCCTAAAACTACAAGCTTATCTTCCCAAGCTGTTTTTTTCAAATCAGTCGCTGATGAATCGAATGTTTCAAGATGTTGTTGAACGACTTCTAAGTTTTTTTCATAAGCAACTAAATATTTTAAGTATGCTTTGTACTCCTTAGTTGGTTTTTGGCTAGAATCGAATAAAACGGCAGAATCTTTAATGTCTATTTTTAGAAATTGATCCTGCAATCCAATTGGTTGTATGCTTTCTAAAATATTTTTATAGACTTCTGATAAAATATTTTCAGGGTTCACATTCCAGTTTGATGAAGAGGTAGGAATAGAATTTAATTCGTTTGAAATTTGCTCTTTTTTAAGAAGCGATTCTCCAATGATACTTTTATCTGTTATTTGGCTTTGAGGTCTTAGCATTTCTAATTCTTCCTTAGAATACATCGTTAGTGTTGGACATATTAAGGGTAAATCATTTTCATTAGAATTAATTGATAAATAAGTATCTCTTAGTTTTTGGTATAGTGCGATATAGTATTTCATTTTTTTAGTTTTAGTTTGTTTAAAAAGCCAAACACCTTATGGTGTTTGGCTTAAAAATGAATTAGTTAACTTCTACCCATTCATCATCTTTAATTGATGGAAGTGGGTTAGGAGATAGGTCTAAAATGTTACATTTTCTACCTAATAGTAGTATTCCGCCTGAAGACAATCCTTGTTGCTCTCTTTTTCCTGTACTGTTTACACGAGTATCTTCATAGCCGTAAGTACCTCCAAACATAAAAGGACCTATTGCTAAATGAGCTCCAGCTTTTACTTCATCTTCTGCTCTTTTGTAAGAGTCAGAACCTTTTTTAAAGCCAATTTTTAAATCAGAAATGAAATATAATTCTGTAGTTACAGCAGGCAATAATCCTTTACCATTACCATCACTAATCATTTGGTTGTTTAGAATTTCAGCACCATTTTTTGAATATTTCCAGTAGCGAGATTTAAGGAATGTACTACCAAACCAAGGGCTTGATACATAACATTTTCCAATTTTAAAAGACATTTCAAATTGGTTAAAGTCATAAGATGAATCTATTCTTTTATGTTTTCCAGTTCCGCCAACATTAACCATTCCTGCAAAACTTGCGGCAGCACTCCAGCTGTGTGCTGTACTTTTGTAGTTTGATTCATATTCACTTTTACTAAATTTATACTCTAACCATTTTGTTGAGTTGGCTAAAGTACTTGCCGGTACAGGTTGAGAGAAGTAATAGGTATTCATACCTCCTAAACCAGTTCTTTTTGCTGCTAAAAGTTCAGATTCATAGCGTTTTTTGATAGTGATAAAATTACTGCTTTCAATTTCATCAATATAGTTTAAAGCTTTTTCAATTTTTCCTTTATAACCAATTCCTTCCCATCTTTTCAAAGCATCATCTCTTCTTTTGATGTAATTACGGCCATTAATCGCCATTTCGGTCATTGCTTCACTATCTCCATCTGATACTCTTTTTTGAAGATCTGTTAATTTGTCCTCAGCTTCATAGTACAATGCTTCATATTCCAAATATTTTACATATTGTGGAGATGGGAAAGATTGATAAATGAATTTTGGATTATCTTCTGGGTGTTCAACAACAGATTCATCAAAATCAGGATTTGCTAGTTTTTTAATAGTAACAATTTGTTTTCTTAAAGTCTCTAATTTCTTTTCAACTTTAGGATCAATTTTTGAGTTTTTAACCACGCAATAATCCAATACATCACTATATACATTTGATTTTGTATGATCAGGATGTGGACTGAAAATTGTGAATTTTCTAGCTCCAGATGCTGGATCTATTTCAGGAATCATACTTGGAATTTGATCTGCTATTCTAGCAAATTCTTCTGCATAAGCAAATTTGCTGTATTTTTTTGAACTTCTTGCATCTTCATATTCTTCGTCTGACATGTTTTCCAATTTTGGAGTAGCTCCAAAAAATCCTTTTAAAGCATAATCAAAAGCTTCTGGGTCCATGACTACGGGTACTGGTTCCCAAGCAATAAAATTGTTAGGACCTAACATTTTGGCATCTCCGCCATTAGTCATTTTTTTAAAAACATCGCCTAATAGATAATTTAAAAAATCTTTTTCATCAGGCATTGGTGTAAAATCTGGCATAATATTAAATTTTTAGTTTGTTCCTACTCTTTTGAAGGCTTTTCGGATACGCCTTATTTTAGTTATTTTGTGTTTTCAGATATTATTCTCTCGACTTCATTTTTATAACCTATAGCTACCCATAGTTTAAGTGCATTTTCAGTTTTTTTAATATGAGTTGCTCCAGAAATAGACATTTCAGTCATAGCGTCAATCTCTCCATTTTCAACTTTCTCTTTTAAACTATTTAGTTTGTTGGATAAGTTTAGATAGTTATCCTTATGTTCTAAATATTTAGCGAATTTTAAAGAAGGATAGGTATTTGAAACTCCATTTTTATCTTTTTTAACTTGACCAAGTTTTTCTTTTAGATACTGAAGTTTGTTACTATCTGTGACATCTTTGAAGATCTCTTCAATTGTCTTATCATCTTCCATTTTGATTTAATTAAGGATATTCAGTCCTAGCTTTGTTAACTAAATCAACTAAATCAGAACCTCCACTTGCACCATTGTTAGAAGCTGTTTGCCAACTTTGAACTGCAACTACATAAGGTGTTGATCCCCAATATCCCCAAAATGGGCCACCACTTTGCCCTGGCCATATATCACCTTGATGATACATTGCTTGATGTGCATCTGTTGTAAAAGCATCTCCATCTAATGCAATACTATTTTGGTATGTAGGTCTTTGCGCACCTGTTTTATCCATAGGATAGCCTGCATGAGTCCAAGAAGCTAAACCATCCCAAGAGTCAGTATAAGCTTTTGCACCAAACCAACCTGTTTGATTTCCAACGTTTCTGTCTAACACAATAACTACAAAATCATATTGTTGTTCAGTTGAGTTTATACCATCTGAACCTTTAACTTTGTATTTGTAATATGTTTTGATACCGTTTGCAGTGCCAAAAGTTGCATTAGGGCCATTGTAATACATTGGAGCAAATTTTACCCATCCAGTTGATCCATCGTTTTTAAAATCAATTACATGGGCACATGTTAAAAGATGTCTTGGACCAACCATTGCTCCACTTCCAATTCCTAAAGCAGTTTCAACTCTACCTACACATCCCCACGGGTAAGCTGTTGAATTGTAAACTGTTCTATTGTCTGTTCCAAAAATGGTTCTGCTTCCTTCAGGTTGCATAAATGTTGTTCTGTCGATAAAAATTGGAGTTTTCGATTTATCTGCTTTTGGATTGAAATCTTGATCTAAATGATCTGGACAGAATGGAGCGTGCTCAGTTAACGCTCTTGCTCCTTTTTCTAAGACCTTTACCCCAATAGCCTCGATTTGTTCTTTTCCGTCTTCATCAACTTTGATTTTTCTTGTTGCTTTTACAGGTTTTAAGTTTTTAACCTCGTCTTGCAACATGGGTTTGTCATTTTTGTTAGTTGTCATATTTATTTGATTTTAATTCTTCCTACTCTTTTTAGGTTTTTCGGACTCCACCATTATTCAAATATTTTAACTTGTAGCTTTGTAGATTTTCCCTCTGTTTGATTAATTTGAGCTGCTCCCATTGCCGATAAACCATTGGCAATTTGTGAGTTAAGTAATTCTCGAGTTATATTTCCTGTTGTTGCTCTAAGTGTTTTGCATAAATTGTAGGTGAAATAGCCTCTTGTCATGCCGGAAATATCTCCTTCCATTGAAACTTGGTTATCTTTACAACCTGCCCAAAGAATGTGATTCATTTCTGGTATCTTGTTTAAGGATTTTGTTGTTGTAGTTCCTTCAGCAGTTTCTGTTGCTGTAGATTTGCTTTCTATACTTTTTGAAAAATTGAAGTAAAATTCATCTTCTAGCATAGGAGGAATGAATCTTGGAGTTTCATTAATGAACATTCCATCGATGCCACCCAGATTCATTTTTCGAGTTCCAGAGCCTGAATGACAGCAGTCAAAAAAGACATCAAAGCTGACACCTTTCTTTACTTTTCCTTTAAAAAGGCTCTTAAATTCATCATCTCTTATAACTCCTGCTGATGCATAATCATGTGGGCATATTGCTTCATCTAAACCATCTAATTCTAGATCAGTTCCTATATTAGCAACTCTGGTACCATGACCGGAGTAATATAATACTAATGAATCACCAGATTTGTTACCAGTCAACAACCATTTTATATAAGTAATAATGTTATTTTTTGTCGCATTTTGATTAGTTAAGATTCTAATGTCTGATGGTGAAAAGCCACATATAACTAATGTATTAGCCATGTCACGTGCATCTGCAATGCAACCACTTAAATCGGGACCGCCAGCTCCTATTGGTGCATAGTCGTTTATTCCTATAATAACTGCTTTCTTAGCCATATTCTTTGCTGTTAATTTGTTGTGGAAATTTTGAAAACTTTGTTGATGTAAAATTCTACATAATCAGAGTCCTAGAGGGCAGACAAATAACCCTTTTGGTAAAGGATTTTAACCAGCTTAGAGAAAGGAAAACAATGGAACAGGAATGGGTGTATTCCCCTTAAGAAAAATCACCAATTTTCATGAAAGATGATGACTGTTAAAGGGTATAAAAAGTAAAATTTGTCTAGGAATAATTATTATTCCTAGACGAATGAATTTTTGAATGAAAAAGGATAAAACCTTTTTTTATGATTATTCTATAAAATCTAAATCTTTATCGTGAGTTTCTTTTATTGTAAGTGTTGAATAGATTCCTAAAACAAATGCAATAACTCCAATTATTGTTGCAGAAATTATAACCCCGTTATCTTTTTTAAAAAAGTCAAATCCAATTAACATTAAAGGTAATAATCCTCTAACCATATTAGGAATAGTGGTAGTAGCTGTACTTCTAATATTTGTTCCGAATTGTTCCGCTCCAACAGTTACAAACATTGCCCAGTATCCAGTGCCCAATTCTAACCATGCACAATAAAAATAGTACATTCCTTCAGTTTTGGTACCACCATAAAGCATTAAGATAACACCAACGATTGTAAACAACATCATGTAGAAAATTGCTTTTTTTCTGGATTTTAGCCAATGAGAAATAAATCCGCTGGCAAAATCACCAATAGAAATTCCTATATAACCCCACATGATAGCTTTTCCAGGGACTATGTTTTGAATTCCCAAAGCTGGAGCAAATTGATTTGCCATAACGGCTAAGATTCCTATACAAAACCATGTAGGTAATCCAATAGCAATACATTTTAAATAACGAACAAGACGTTCTCCATTAGTAAAGAAAGAAAGAAAATTCCCTTTTGAAACTGTTTCTCTTTTCTCAATGTCTTTATAAATTCCAGATTCTACAACTCCTACACGTAAAAACAACAATAGCAATCCTAGAGTTCCACCAATAAAATAAGCAGTTGTCCAGCTTCCCGCCAATTCTACCGAAAGTTGTGCGACTACAGCACCCATTAGACCAAAACCTGCTACAATAGAAGTTCCAATTGCTCTGAGTTCTTTAGGTAAAGATTCAGATACTAAAGTAATACCTGCGCCCAATTCACCTGCGAGACCAATTCCAGCAATGAATCGTAATGTTGCATAGAGTGTTATTTTGTCTTCGAAAGGAAGTTGAGGTAAAAATCCGCAAGCAATATTAGCTAACGAATACACAATAATAGAACCAAACAATACTGAAAGTCTCCCTTTTTTATCGCCTAGTATTCCCCATAGAATACCTCCAAGCAATAATCCAATCATTTGGAAATTCATGATTAAAGTACCTGAGGTGTCTGGGTTTAATCCTAAATCTTTAAGACTTGGTACACGAACAATTCCAAATAAAAGTAAATCGTAAATATCTACAAAGTAGCCTAGAGCAGCTACAATTACAGGTAATGATAATAAGTGTTTTAGTTTTTCTTGGTTAGAGAAAGTTTGCATTTGTTTGGTTTTTTGCCAAAGATAAAATTTTTGTTGACTTTTTAATAGCCTTAACTCTTCGTAATAATCTCAGCTAAAAGTTTTTTTGCTCTTAAGAGTTTGATTTTCACGTTATTTAGCGGCTCATCAAGTTCATCAGCAATTTCCTGATAACTCATTTCTTGAAAATAACGCATCTGGATAACTTCTTGATACGCAGGTTTTAATTCTTTTATGTATTGTAAAAGTCTATTTAAATTTTGCTCTGTAATTAATTTATCTTCTGCAGAAGGGGAGGAATCTGCTACGGTATAGGCGATGTCATCTTCTTCATCTGAAATATCAATGAATAATGATGATTTTTTCTTTCGAAGTAAATCAATATGAACATTTTTGGCTATTGCAATAAGCCAAGTATTGAATTGAAATTCAGGATTGTAAGTTGAAATTTTATCAAATGCTTTAGAGAATGTTTCTATAGTAATATCTTCGGCATCCGTTTCGTTTTCAGTACGTTGTAGCATGAAACCATAGACCTCATTCCAGTATCTATCAAGTAAGAAAGTAAAAGCAACTTGGTCTCCCAAAACAGCTTTTTCAATGTATTTTTTTATTTCCAAGTATATGGTTTTGAAAAGATGTTCTTAATGAACACGTTAATTTGTGTCAATATAAGGATTATTTCTAAAATAGGGTACCAGTACATTACATCTTTCTCTTCTAGCTTTCCAGCAGAAAATCCTAATGATAACCATGAAATTAAATACCTGAACGCAATTAAGGCTAGTATTATTATCCATTGGTATTGTAATGCTAATAAAGGTATAGGAAGTATAAAAAATAAGAATTGAGATAGAAAAAATAAACCTAATTGAAATTTATCAAACACTTTGTAATGTTTTGCAGTAGAAACATGTCTTCTTTTTTGCATAATCCAATTGCCAAAAGATTCTTTGGCTTTTGAATAAGTAAATCCTTCAGGGTTAGTAGAAATGGTGGTTTTTTCACCATTCGCAGCTTCATTAATAAATAAATCATCATCACCAGAACGTAATTTCATGTGATGAATAAATCCATTAACTTTAAAAAATTCATCTTTTTTATAGGCTAAATTACGGCCAACACCCATATAAGGTCTTCCTATTTTTGCCCATGAAAAATATTGAGTAGCGGTAAGTAGTGTTTCAAAACGGATTAATTTGTTTAAAAATCCAGGCTCTTTTTCATAAGCTCCATATCCTAAAACAAATGTCTTGTGAAGTGTAAAATGCGATGTCATTTCAGCAATCCAATTTTCTGAACTAGGATAGCAATCAGCGTCTGTAAGTAATAAATATTCTTTAGAAGCTGCTTTGATACCAAGTGTTAAGGCAAATTTTTTATTTCCCCAAAACGCTTCGTTATTTTCAACTTTTACAAGTTTTATTAAGGTTGGATATTTTGCTTGATACTCTTCTATTAAGTCACGAGTATCGTCAGACGAAGCATCATCAATTACAACAATTTCAAAATTTTGATAGTTCTGCTTGATTAATAAAGGAAGGTTTTTTTTGATGTTTTTTTCTTCGTTTTTGGCACAAACTATAACAGAAACAGGGATGTGTTTAGGAGCATTTTTTTCATTCTTACCAAAAGAAAATTTTCCAAAAATGAACAAATAGTACACTGTTTGGATTAATACAATAGAAATGAAAAAATAAAAAATTATGAGTAAAAATAGCTCCATAAAGTACCTTAGAATTAAGGTGCAAATGTAATTATTAATTGATAATTAGCAATTGAATAATCAGAGAATTGTAGGGAGAAGTTAAAATCTTTAACTTCTGTCTTTTTTCATTTCTGAAGCGATAATTTTTGAATTAAAATCTTTGGAGTTTTCGAGATGATTTATAATGGTCTGATGATTTTTATCATCACGATTTTGAGAGAGTTTTCTCTTAGCTTGTATCTCGGTAATTTCTATTTCAAAAGCAACAATTCCTCTGGCTTGTAACATGGTTTTAGTAGAAAGGTTTTCTACTTTAATTGGGTTTTCTTGTTGCTTTTCGTATTTGTTTACTAACTTTTTTAACGATTCTATAGTTTCGTGAGGAGTTAATAATGTTATCTTACCATACACATGAACAGCAACGTAGTTCCATGTTGGTACATTTTCATGATCGTACCAAGATGATGAAATGTAGGAGTGAGGACCATTAAAAATCGCTAGGATTTCTTCTCGGTCTTTTAAGTTTTCAGCCTGTGGATTTTCTTTTGAGATGTGACCTGATAAAATAGCTTTTCCCTCAGGTGTTTTTTCAAACACTAATGGTGTATGTGTACCCCAAAGTTTACCATTAGTTTGGTTAATTAAAATTGCAAAGCCATTATCACGCAAAAATTGCTCAATTTCCGGTTGATTTTCGTTTTTATATAAGTCAGGGATGTACATGGTAATTTTAATTTTAGAATATTCTGACCATTCTAAACTCTCAGGAAGTTTTGAGTTTGAAAATTCAATATGTAAAACTCTTCTACGTTTATGATTTGTTGTTCTAGTAGAGGCATGTAGTGTTAGTGGTTTTATTAACATAATCCCACCTTTTTCTACCTCACAAATAGTTTCCTTTTCTATAGTTTTGTCAAGTAATTCAGGTCTGTATATCCCAAGTAAATGTGATTTTTCAATAACTTTTACTGCTCCATTCTCTTTTGTAGTAGTATCAAGATGAATTCTAATTGTAAAAATGTTTTCAAGAATTTCAACTGGTGGTTGAACTGCAAATTGATTTTGTTTTTTTGTCCAATTTGTAAATCCTTCTGAATGGACTTTATCTTTTATAGAAATAGTCAAGTCTTGATGATATGCTACAAACCAATTAGATGTTTCTGGTTTATCAAAATAAATTGATTTTACTACAAAGCAATTATCTCCTCCAGTTGATTTAATAATCTCTTTTATGTTAGCATTAAATACATAATCCTTTAATTTTGGAATTTCTTTAAGTGCTTGCCTAATAGCAAAAACATCTTGTGTTTTTCTATAAGTTTCTTTACCTGAATCTGATTTTTCAATTAGCTCAAGTATTGTATTCACTTCCTCGTCTGTATAAACATTATCTATAATTGCAAATCCTTTTTCAGAAAAAAAATCTTTTGACATGGATGATATAGAGGTATTAAATAACATTCACTTCTGCTTCAATTGCAATAGTATATTTATCTAAAATAGTTTTTTGAATTTCTTTTGAAAGATTCAATATTTCTTGACCGCTTGCATTACCATAATTCACTAAAACCAAAGCTTGGTTTTTATGAACGCCTGCATCACCAATACGTATTCCTTTAAAACCTGCTTGTTCGATAAGCCATCCAGCAGGAACTTTAACCTCACTTGCAGATATATCATAATGTCTTACTTCGGGAAACTGTGCTTTTACTTTTTCAAAATGGTCACGAGTAATTATTGGATTTTTAAAGAAACTACCGCTGTTTCCTAATTCTTTTGGATCTGGTAATTTGCTTTGACGAATAGCAATTACGGCATTACTCACATCTTTTATTGTAGGAGTAGAAATATTGTGTTTCTCCAACTCCTTAAGAATGTCTCCATAAGATGTATTTATTTTATGATTTTGTTTAGTCAACTTAAAAGTAACAGAAGTAATAACAAATTTATCTTTTGCTTCATGTTTAAAAATGCTTTCACGGTAACCAAAGTTGCAGTCTTCTTTATGGAAAGTTTTGCTTTCCTGATTTTCGATATTAACTGCTTCACAAGAGATAAAGCTGTCTTTTATTTCAACTCCGTAAGCACCAATGTTCTGTACCGGAGTGGTGCCAACATTTCCAGGAATTAGTGACATATTTTCTAACCCACCAAAATTATGGTCGATGTTCCAAAGTACAAATTCGTGCCAGTTTTCACCAGCATTTGCTTCAACCCAAACAAAATCTTCAGTTTCTTTTATAACTCGAATTCCTTTAATATCTACATGAATAACTAAAGCATCAATATCTTGAGTTAAAAGCATGTTACTACCACCTCCCAAAATGAATTTTTTCTTAGAAATGTTCTCAGAAAGGACTTCTTTTAATTCATCTACAGAATGTACTGCTACGAATTCTTTTGCTTTTGCTTCGATGCCAAAAGTGTTGTGTTTTTTTAAAGAAAAATTATGTTGAATTTGCATTTGTGTAGTCTAATTTTATTCTTCTGTTTCTAATGCTCTGTTTAAAAAAGCATTTAGTGGTTTGATTGCGATTAGTTTTTGGGCTATTTTTTTACCAAAGTCTTTGTCAAAAAACAATTCATCATCAATAGGGTGCGAACAAGTAAAACTTTTTAGCTTTAAAAATTCGATTGCAGGATGATTTGGATTGTAACCCTTTGGCGCCGATTTTAATTTATTTGCTTCGTCTTTGTCTAACTCACCAAATTCTTTTTTGAATGTTTTATCATTTAAAGCAGTTTCCAAATCTTCGTAGAAAAATGCAATTTCTTTTCGTATCTTTTTTAATTCATCAGCTTCAGGACACCAAACTCCACCAGCAATAAAAGATCTTCCTTTTTCGAAATGAATATAATAGCCAGGACTATTTTTTCTATTTCGGTTTGTGGTCATCCAAATACCCATGTTGGTTTTGTATGGCGATTTGTCTTTAGAAAATCGAATGTCACGATTTATTCTAAAAGTGCAATTTTTAACTTCAAGAGGTTCTAAAGAAGTATCTAAAGGTTTAATGGCCTCTAATACCGAAGCAATTAAATTATTATAGTCTTTTTTGTAATTCTCGTAACGCTTTTTATTTTCATGCATCCATTCGGTAGCATTGTTTTTTGTTAAATCGTCAAGAAATTGAGCTGCTTCTTTAGTCCACATTTATAATTTAGCTTTTAAATCGGTTTCAGACATGTATCCTAAGTTTTTCCAAACTTCTTTTCCTTTATTGTATAAAATTAAAGTTGGTAATCCTTCGATTTTCATTTCTTGTGCAAGCTCTTGGTTTTTATCTACATCAATCTGAATAATAACCACATCATTTTTTAATTCTTCCTTCATTTTAGCCAAAAACGGAGCCATTTTTTTGCAAGGACCACACCATTCTGCATTAAAGTCGATTAAAACTTTTTTATCAGTTTGTACTAATTTTTGATAATCAGCCATTGTAAGTGCACCTTCTCTTTTTACAGCTTTACCAAGACCCGAAGCATTCCATTTTGTAATTCCTCCGTTCATATTGTATATTTCGGTAAAACCTTGTTCGTTTAAACGAGCAGCCGCTTTAGCGCTTCTGGCACCTGCTAAACAATACACGAAAACAGGTTTGTTTTTGTCTAATTGACTTAATTTTTTATCAAAATCAGAGTCATTGATGTTAATGTTGATAGCATTATCTAAGTGTAATGAATTATACTCTTCTGGAGTTCTTACATCTAGAACTTGAGCGTTTTTAGTTGTCGAAATTTTTTCTGCAAAAACTTTTGGTTCAATATTTTCAACACTGTTTTTGTTTTGTCCTTTACAACTTGTAAAAGTTATTGTTGCTGTGCATAAAAATGCTATTATTGCTTTTTTCATGAGGTTAAATTTTATGCTAAGATATAAATTAAATATTGAATATTTTATAACTCTGATGGGTCTGTTTTACTATGTTTTCTGTGCGTTCAGTATGTGTGTCTGAGATAAATAACTGGCCAAAGTGGTCGTTGTTAACCATGGCAACTATTTTAGATACTCTTGTTTCGTCAAGTTTATCAAAAATATCATCAAAAAGTAAAATTGGTTTTTCACCACTTTGTTTTTTTACAAAATCGAATTGCGCTAGTTTTAATGCAATAAGAAATGATTTTTGTTGGCCTTGCGAACCAAATTTCTTGATTGAATAATTTTCAATTTCAAACAATAAATCATCTTTGTGAATTCCCACACTCGTGTATTGTAATGCTTTGTCTTTATTTATGTTTTCGTGAAGAAGTGATAATAAGCCTTGATCCTTTAATTGACTTTCATAAACCAATTGGACTTTTTCAGATGAGTTAGAGATATCTTGGTAATATGTATTGAAAATTGGAATAAAATCTTCTAGAAAGGACTTTCTTTTTTCGTAAATTTTAGTGCCGAAATTGGTCAATTGTTCATTGTAAATCTCTAATGTTTCATTGTCAAAAGTTCTGTTGGCTGCAAAATATTTCAAAAGAGCATTGCGTTGTTGCAACACTTTTTGATAGTTAATTAGATGGTGTAAATAGGAATTGTCTAACTGTGAAATGACACTGTCTATAAATTTTCGTCTTGTTTCGCTGCCTTCTCTAATCAAATCGGCATCAGTAGGGGATATGATTACTAAAGGAATAAATCCTAAGTGGTCTGAAAACTTTTCGTATAATTTTCCGTTTCTCTTTAGTACTTTTTTTTGACCTTTCTTAAGGCTGCATAAAATTTGTTCGTTACGGTCTTGTTTCTCAAACTCACCATCAATGACAAAAAAATCTTCTCCATGCTTAATGTTTTGTACTGAAAGCGTGTTGAAATAACTTTTGCCAAAGGCCAAGTGAAAAATTGCATCAAGAATATTGGTTTTTCCGATGCCGTTTTTTCCTACGAAACAATTTATTTTATGCTCAAAATCAAAATTTGCTTCACTGAAGTTTTTAAAATTTAAAAGAGATATTTTTTTTAAATGCATGAAAAACGGGAAATTACAGCTTTTACAGGAGTTAAAAAACTTTGAATATAAAAGCTCTGCAAAATATTAAAAATATCGCGAAAGATGTTTTGTTTCTCAATAAAAATTTTATTTTTGCACCTCACTAATTTTTATATAAATGGCAACTTACAATAAAAGAGGATATAAAGCTCCAAAGCCTGAAGCTGAAAAGGTAGAAAATGTAAATGATGTTGAAGAAGTAATTAACATTGACGAAAAGGACAGTACAACTGCTACGGTTTTTAATACATTAGATGAAACTGCTTCTAAAACAGAAGAGTTTATTGCTAAAAATCAAAACATTATTTTATCAGTTGTTGGAGGTATTGCTCTAATTGTTGCTGGTTATTTATTGTACAACAAATTTGTTTCTGGTCCTGCTGAAAATGAAGCGGCTAGTGATATGTTCCAAGCACAACAGTATTTCCAAAAAGCTGTTGATGCTCCTGTAGCAAGTGATTCATTATACAACTTAGCTTTAAACGGAGGTGAAGGAAAACAAGGTTTCTTGGATATTATTAAAAACCACGGAGGTTCAGATGCTGGTAATTTAGCTCAGTATTATGCTGGTATGTCATTCTTGAATACAAAACAATTCCAAAAAGCAATTGATCATTTATCAGAATTCAAAACTAAAGATGAATTCACAAATGCTTTAGCAATTGGTGCAATTGGTGATGCTTATTCTGAGTTAAAGAAAGCTGATCAAGCATTAGAATTTTATGTAAAAGCTGCAGAAAGTGCTAAAAACGATGTGACAACTCCACGTTTCTTGATGAAAGCTGGTCAAGTTGCATTGTCATTAGGTAAAAAAGCAGATGCATTGAAATATTTTACTGAAATTAAAGAAAGCTACGAAGATGCACCAGAAGCAATGAACGTAGATGCTTTAATCGGATTAGCTCAATAAGAAGTTAGAAATTAGGAATAAGAAGTTAGAAAATTTCTAAATTCTTTTCTGAATTCTAAATTCTAAACTCTAAATTTAGATGGCTACAGCAAATAAAAACTTATCAAATTATGATAAAAACACAATCCCAAACGCGAAAGACTTTCGGTTTGGGATTGTTGTTTCAGAGTGGAACGACAAAATAACTAACGGACTTTACAATGGTGCAGAAGCAGCTTTATTAGATTGCGGTGCTTTACCTGAAAATATTATTCGTTGGGACGTTCCAGGTAGTTTCGAATTAATTTACGGAGCAAAAAAAATGATTGAAACTCAAAATGTAGATTGTGTAATTACTATTGGTTGTGTAATTAAAGGTGAAACTATGCATTTTGAATTTGTATGTGAAGGTGTAACACAAGGAATTAAAGATTTGAATGTTCAATCAGACATTCCTACAATCTTTTGTTTGTTAACAGATAATAATGAGCAACAATCTATAGATAGGAGTGGAGGCGTACATGGAAACAAAGGTACTGAAGCAGCTATCGCAGCAATTAAAATGGCTGATTTAAGAAAAAATGCTAATAGATAATTAGCTTAGAAGACATTCATTAATCAAAGTAAATAGTAAAATCCATTCTTTTTGAGAGTGGATTTTTCATTTTGTGAATATTTAAGAATTCATTAGCTATTATAACCCGTAACTTTTCGTTAAATTTGTCATATATGAGTTTTGTATAGCCACTCATAATTCAAAAGATATAATTTTCAATGTCAAGTATAATCCAATTACTTCCTGATCATGTTGCTAATCAAATTGCCGCTGGCGAAGTGGTTCAGCGTCCCGCATCTGTAGTTAAAGAGTTGTTGGAAAATGCTATCGATGCAGGTGCTACAGATGTTAAACTTATTTGTAAAGATGCTGGTAAAACACTTATTCAGGTAATCGATAATGGAAAAGGAATGAGTGTTACTGACGCTCGCTTGTGTTTTGAGCGCCATGCAACTTCAAAAATTAGAAAAGCTGAAGATTTATTTGATTTGCATACCAAAGGATTTCGTGGTGAAGCCTTGGCCTCAATTGCTGCGATTGCACATGTTGAGTTAAAGACCAAACAAGATCAGGACGAATTAGGAACACATCTTGTTATTGAAGGAAGTAAATTCACTTCGCAAGAACCTTCTGTTTTACCTAAAGGGACGTCGTTTTCTGTAAAAAATCTATTTTTTAATATACCGGCTCGTAGAAACTTTTTAAAGTCAGACGTAGTTGAACTTCGTCATATTATAGATGAATTTCAAAGGGTAACTTTGGCACATTCTAATATTCATTTTACACTCTATCATAACGGTAGTGAATTGTTTAACTTACCACAATCCAATTTGCGCCAGCGAATTGTAAATATTTTTTCAGGTAAGACCAATGAAAAATTAGTACCTGTTCATGAAAAAACTGAAATTGTTAGCATTGATGGATTTATTGGGAAACCTGAATTTGCTAAAAAGAATAAAGGGGAACAGTTTTTCTTTGTTAATGATAGATTTATTAAAAGTGGCTACTTACACCATGCCATAATGGCTGCTTATGAAGGATTGTTGAAAGATGGAGCACAGCCAAGTTATTTTTTATACTTAAATGTTCCTCCGCATACTATAGATATCAATATACATCCTACTAAGACAGAAATTAAGTTTGATGACGAACATGCATTATATGCTATTTTACGTTCGGCAGTGAAACATAGTTTGGGACAGTTTAATGTGGCTCCTGTTTTGGATTTTGAAAGAGATGCTACTTTAGATACACCATACAGTTATCAAAATAAAGAAGCCGATTTTCCTACAATTCAAGTAGATAGTACTTTTAATCCATTTGCTGATGAGAAGAAAACAGCGAGTGTAAATTCTGGAAATTATAAGCCAAAAAGAGAAGTGCAATCATCAAGCTGGGAAAGCCTATATGTAGGTTTAAAAGATACTTTTGAACCGCAGGAAATGCATTTTGAATCGGAAGCTACAATTAACTCATTATTTTCTGAAGCAGAAATTGAAAAGCCTAAAACGGTTACTTATCAAATTCATAAAAAATACATAGTTAGTCCAATAAAATCTGGGATGTTAATTATTGATCAGCAACGAGCACACCAACGCGTTTTATATGAACAATTCTTGACTAATATTACTGTTCATCAGGCAAATAGTCAACAATTATTGTTCCCAATTACGTTGTATTTTTCAGGTAATGAGATGAGTCTTATAAATGAACTCAAGTCTTCTTTAGAAAATACAGGATTCATATTTGATGGTATTAGTCAAGATTCGGTAGTGATTTCAGGATTGCCAGTTACAGTTTCAGAAAGCGAAGCTTCAATTGTGTTGGAACAGCTGGTTGCCGATTTACAAGATGAAATTCCAGATAGTAGTTTTAGTCAAATAGACAGTATGGCAAAATCGATGGCAAAGAGTTTAGCAGTTAAAACTGGAACTTTGCTAACAGAAGTTGCTCAGGAAAATTTAGTGAACAATTTATTTGGCTGTAAAGAAACTTCAATATCACCTTTTAATAAACCTACTTTTATCACATTGAGTGTAGAAGATTTAGATAAAAAATTTAGCGTATGATACAAATAACACCAACAGTAAAACAATTACTGATTATTAATATCATTTTTTTTATTGGAACTCAGTTTGTTCCTCAAGCAGAACAACTATTGTCACTTCATTATTTTGAAAGTAATGCATTTAGAGTATGGCAACCTTTAACTCACATGTTCATGCATGGAAATATTGGACATATTTTTTTCAACATGTTTGCTTTGTATTCTTTTGGAAGTGCTTTAGAACATTTCTGGGGAAGTAAAAAGTTTTTGTTCTTTTATATATCGTGTGGTTTGGGTGCAGCATTATTACATTCTTTAGTTAACTATTATAATTTTCATTCAGGACTAAACACCTTGATTGCAAATGGTCAAAAAACAGAAGATATTTTAAATTTACTCAATGAAGGGCAGTATAATTTAGGTTGGGAACAAATTTTATCTAAAAATGATTTTACTGAGTTCATTTCAGCATATATAGTACCAGCTGTAGGAGCATCTGGAGCTATTTATGGTTTACTTACTGCATTTGCATTTATGTTTCCAAATGCTGAATTGGCTTTAATGTTTATTCCTATTCCTATAAAAGCAAAATATTTTGTGCCTGGATTATTGGTTATCGATTTGTTTTTAGGTCTTAAAGGTGGTTCCATCTTTGGAGGTGGTGGTACAGGTATTGCACATTTTGCTCATATAGGTGGTGCTATTGTTGGTTTTATCATGATGTGGTATTGGAAGAAAAATTCATTTAACGACCGTCGTTGGAATTAATTTATTATAATTGTAATAGCATTAAATTAAATAAATGAGTTTAATAGACGATTTCAAGTCGCAATATAAAATGGGTGATATGACAACCAAATTAATATTTTGGAACATATTGCTTTTTGCTATTCCGAGCGTTCTTTTTGCGTTATTAAAACTTTTTAATGTTCCTATTAATTATTACAATTATGTTGGGTTGTCATCAAATCTAAATCAGTTATTGATGAAACCTTGGACATTATTTTCATATTCATTTTTCCATAGTGGCTTTTTTCATATTCTGTTTAATATGATAATGCTTAATTTTTCTGGAAAGCTCTTTACCACTTTTTTTACTCAAAAACAATTAGTTGGATTGTACGTTTTAGGAGGTGTTTTAGGAGGATTATTGTATTTAATCGCTTATTTATTTCTTCCTTTTTTACAAAATAAAAGTGGATTGCTAGTTGGAGCATCGGCTTCTGTGATGGCAATATTGATTGCGACCACGACCTATAGTCCCTACATGAATTTGAGACTTGCATTAATAGGAAATGTAAAGCTTTGGCATATAGCCATTGTGTTTTTAGTAATAGATTTAATTCAATTGCCATTAGAAAACTCTGGAGGACATTTAGCTCACATTGGAGGAGCACTATTTGGCTTTATATACATAAAAGCATTGCAATCTGGAACTGATTTATCTTCAGGATTTAATTCAGTTCTCGATTTTTTTGTTAATTTGTTCTCATCAAAAGAAACGACCCCATTTAAAAAAGTACATAAAAACCCCAAATCTAGTAATCCTACAAAAACAACAAGCAGAGTAGTAACAAAAGACAGAGCACAACAACAAATAGATGAGATTTTGGATAAAATAAGTCAGTCGGGATATGACAGTCTTACTAAGGAAGAAAAAGAATTTTTGTTTAAGGCTGGAAAATAAAATGTTTTACTATTTATTTAATGTTAGTTTTTAAACTAGATAATTAATAATGAAAAACCTGTCGTGGTTTAATAAAGTTGCGTTTTTCTTCAATATAGTTTTAACTATATTGACGTTTCTTGCTTATGTGCTACCATTTTTGGCACCTAAGTGGTTTCCTTTATTATCTGTACTTACACTTATTTTACCATTTTTCTTGATTTTAAATGCATTGTTTTTTGGGTACTGGTTTTTTCAGTTTAAGAGGCAAATGTTTTTATCTGGTTTGGTCTTACTATTAGGAATAACTTTTATTAATAAGTTTTATAAGTTTTCATCAAACGAAAGTGAAGTTTCAGATAAAGATTTTGTAGTTATGACATATAATGTTCGTTTACTTAATCTTTTTAATTGGATACCAAGAGATGATGTTGCTCAAGATATTTTGAAGTTTGTGAATGAAAACAATCCTGATGTACTGTGTATTCAAGAGTATTCGACTTCAGCATCTGCAAAGATTGACTTGAAAATTTATCCTTACCGTGCCATTTTCATGAAAGGAGATAAAATAAAAACGGGGAATGCCATATTCTCTAAATTTCCAATAGTTGACGAAGGAAAAATAGTGTTTCCCAATTCTAATAATGATGCCATTTTTGCAGATATTAAAGTGGGAAAAGACATTGTAAGAGTTTACAATATACATTTAGAATCTATTAAAATTTCTCCAGATGTTAATGAAATGTCTGAGAATGTTGAAGGAATAAATCAACAGAAATCACAAATGGTTTTTAAACGTATTAGCGAAGCTTTCAAAAAGCAACAACAACAAGCTGAAATAATAATGGAACATAAGAAGACATCTAAATTTCCATTAGTCGTTTGTGGAGATATGAACAACAGCGCCTTTTCGTATGTGTATAGAGTAATTAAAGGCGATTTACAAGATAGTTTTGAAGAAGCTGGAAAAGGATTTGGCCAAACCTATAATTTTAAATATTATCCTGCTCGTATTGACTATATTTTTGCAGATTCTAGAATGGCTGTTAAGAGCTTTACAAATTTTCCTGAATTTATTAATTCAGACCATTTACCTGTAATGGCAAGAATAGAGATAAAGTAGCTCTAAATAGATTGTTTTTTTAGATAATCAAGAGCATAGCGTCCTTCGTTGAATAACAAGTCAAGAATACTTAAGTTATTAATATAACCATGTTTTTCTTCAAAAACCTGAGTGTATTCATCAAATTTTGCATTATCTTTTTTACCATTTGCTAAAATTCTGTAGTCTTCAAAATTTGGAACCTCATGAAAATACTCAGTGGTTTTGTTGGTTTCAAAAGTAAGACCTAGACATTTTTTTACAATTTCGATAGTCTCAAAGTTCAAATCCATCAAAAATGTATGTTTTTTAGTAAAGATTGGTGCTATAGCATCTTCATAATACTCAAAGAATGGGGAAGTTCTATAAGCCGCTTCTAATGACTTAAAATGTTGCTTTTGCCAATCGAAAGCTGTTTCTAAACGTACATCTTTTGTTTTTTGACGTATATCTTTAGAATGTTTTATTGGTATGTTTAGTAGCTGAACTCCGTTGGGACTATATATATACATCCTGTTTCTGTTGGTTTGTTTTTGAAAGTTGTCTTCCATTTCAAACGTTACAGAATTGGCTTTAACCATAGCAACAAAATGACTTATTGAAGGAAAGTAGGTAGGGTGTATGAGTATGTTCATTTGGTAATTTGTGGATTTGGTGCTTTGAAAAATTAAATTGATTTGTCAATTTGATAATTCCTCAAACTATTTAATTTATTTGTAATACTTTCTAATTGTTTTCTTAAAAGAATATAGTTTTTTTCTGAAAGGAAATTTAATTCGTAAGACAAAATTAATTGATTTAAAACTTCTACAGCAGAACCAAATGCAATAGTGGTAAAGTTAGCTTTGTCTTTAAAGGTTTTCCTTGCAGAACCTTCAGCTATATTTGAACATATTGAGATTGAAGCTCTACGTAATTGTGAGATTAATCCAAATTTTTCATTTTCTGGGAAATTTTCTGTCGCTAAGTATATTGCTTTAGTAAATTCTTTAGACTCTACCCAAACATCTAATTTTTCAAATGAAAAGATATACATAACATCAAATTACCAAATCCACAAATAACCAAATTGAACTAAGCTTTAGCTTTTTTTCTTCTGTAAAAATCGTATGCAAACCATGCTACAAGGGCAATTATAAAATATTTGAAGTAAGATACTGGCTGTCCATTTCCGCCAACTGTGCAAAATAATCTGTCCCAACGAATTTTGTCAATAGCTTTACTCCATGGAACATTAGGGTCAATACTCCACCAAATAAATACTGGTTTACCAACTACGTGATCAAAAGGAACAAATCCCCAGTAACGACTATCTTCAGAATTGTGACGGTTATCTCCCATCATCCAGTAATAGTCCTGTTTGAAAGTATAGTTTGTCGCTTCTTTGTCGTTGATATAGATTTTTCCGCCTTTTTCTTCTAGTTTATTACCTTCGTATTCTGTTATAAGTCGCTTGTAAAAAGGAAGAGTTTCTTTGTTTAAAGCAACTGTTTTGTTTGCTTCAGGGATATAGATTGGGCCTAAATTATCTTGACTCCATTTTTGATTGTGAGGGAAAATACTTTTATCAATACTTTCTGGTGCAGGAGCTATTCTTTTTGTGATTGATTTTATCGCTGGATTTTGCTTCAATTTGTTATATGCTTCATCAGTAACAGCTGAAAAGATAAATTGATTTTCTCCAGTTGGGACAATACGATCTGTTAATTGTAATTCCCCTAAAATGTATTCAGCATCAAAAGATGATCCATCAGTTACAACATCATATGACCACTGTGGTCTAGCTCTTTCTGGTAATACTAATTTCTTATTGTTAATTAAAATATCACCATTTTTAATTGAAAAACTATCACCAGGTAAACCAACACATCTTTTTACATAATTTGAACGTTTGTCAACAGGCTTGTCAATATGTCTTCCAGATCTGTCAAAAAATTGATAAACTGTATCTACTGGCCAGTTAAATACGACTATATCGTTACGCTTAATACTTTGTACTCCTGGAAGGCGGAATGAAGGTAACTGTGGCCAACTTAAATATGATTTTTCTTTTACAACTAGTAAACTGTCGTGAACCATTGGTAATGCAACTGCGGTTTTAGGAGTTCTGGCTCCATAATGAAATTTACTTACAAATAAAAAGTCGCCAATTAACAATGATTTTTCTAGCGATGAAGTTGGAATTGTAAATGGTTGCATTACATAAGTATGTACTAAAGTAGCTACTACTATTGCATACAATAATGAACTTATTGTGTCTCCAACTTGAGTTTTAGCTACTAAACTCCTATCTTTTATGTATTCTACATTTTCAAAATAGTTCACATAGTAAATATAGAAACCTAAAGTGAGGACTCCTAAAAGTGTATCTTTTGATGAGTTTTTTCCAAAACTTCTTAATGTTTCAACCCAAACAACAATAAACATTATTAAATTTATAATTGGGATGAATAATAAAGCAGTCCACCAAGTAGATCTGTTTATTATTTTCATTAAAATAATCGAATTATATACAGGAATAAAGGCTTCCCAAGATTTTCTACCTGCTTTTTCGTATAATTTCCAAGTTCCTAAACCATGAATGATTTGAACTATCAAGAAAAATATAAACCACTGTAATGCTGTCATTTGTATTTAGAATTTTAAATTCTTAAAAATTTTAATATTTCTATTTTTTATTCAATGAAAGAACATCTTTCATTGTGTAAACTCCTTTTTTGCCAACCAACCATTCGGCTGCTACAACTGCTCCTAAAGCAAAACCTTCACGGTTATGTGCTGTGTGTTTGATTTCAATTTGATCCACTTCACTGTCATAGAAAATACTGTGTGTGCCAGGAATATTTTCAATTCTTTTTGCTTCTATATATATATCATTCTCTTTTGGATCATTTAATGTCCATGAATCATATTTAGAATTTTCAATAATTCCATTTGCTAATGAAATTGCTGTTCCACTAGGGGCATCAAGTTTTTGTGTGTGATGAATTTCTTCCATCGACACTTTGTATTGCTTTAAATTGGCCATCATTTTTGCCAAATAGTCATTCAATTCAAAGAAAATATTTACTCCTAAGCTAAAATTAGATCCATAAATAAAAGCTCCGTTTTTCTCTGAACAAAGCGAAATAATTTCATCATAATGCTCTAGCCAACCTGTTGTACCACTTATTACTGGTATATTAGTAGCAAAACATTCAGAAATGTTACTTACGGCACTACTAGGAACACTAAAATCTATAGCAACATCAGCATTTTTAAGTCCTTCAAAACTGTCTTGGCTTGATTTTCTCAATACAATTTCATGACCACGTTCTAAAGCAATTCGTTCAATTACTTTACCCATTTTTCCGTATCCTAAAAGTGCTATTTTCACTATTTTGTTTTTAGATGATTATAGGAATTATGATTTTCTATTGTTAAAACTTATAATTTAAACTAAGTCCGACATTTTGTTTGTAGTTGAAATCGTTGGTTTGAATTTCAGGTTTTATAGTCAAATCACCATTCACATTAAATTGTTGTAAATGTGCATCAACGTTAGCGTCTATTATGTTTAATGCATATAAAGCCACTGTGATGAGTAGGGATAAATCTCTGTTGCGCTGATGGAATTTTTGAGCATCTACAAGTCTTTCGGTACTCAACAATCCTTGATAACGATCATTACTGTTTTCACCAAGGACTAATCGTTGTTTGTAAGCATCTCTATATCTATCATATCTCTTCTGATTCCAAGTGTATGAATAAATACCTGTCCCTAATGCTATGTAAACAATAGGGATTTTCCAATAACGCTTATTATATGCCTGACCTAAGCCTGGAATTACTGCCGAATAAAAAGCAGCTTTTGCAGGTCTAAGAGGGTCAATTGTTTTTTTAATGGTATCGTTTGCAACGAGCTTAATTTCATCTTGACTAAAACCTGAAAAGTTTCCAGCGATAGTACAAAAAAGTAATATGTATAACCAGTTTTTCACTAACTGTTAATCAAGTTGAGAATTCTATTAAAATCTTCTTCAGAAGTAAACGGAATAGTAATTTTTCCTTTACCGTTTCCAGTAACTTTTACATCAACTTTAGTTCCAAAATAATTTGCAAAAGCTTTTTTGTCTTCAGATTTTACATCAAAAGAAGCTTCTGTAGCTTTTGAAGATGGAGTTGTTTTTTCAGGTGTACCTTCGTGGTATGCTTTTACCAATGCTTCTGTTTCACGAACAGAAAGGTTTTGGCTTACTATTTTTTGATAGATATCCGCTTGATCGTCAAGGTTGTCAATGTTGATGATAGCACGACCATGTCCCATAGAAATGAACCCGTCACGAATACCTGTTTGGATAATAGGATCCAGTTTTAATAAACGCATATAGTTAGCAACTGTTGATCTTTTTTTACCAACACGGTCACTCACTTGTTCTTGCGTTAACTGAATTTCATCCATTAAACGCTGATATGATAAAGCAATCTCAATAGGGTCTAAATCATGACGTTGAATGTTTTCAACCAAAGCCATAGTTAACGATTCGTTATCATCGGCCAAACGAATGTAGGCAGGAACCGTTTTTAATCCCAATAATTTAGAAGCACGTAAACGACGCTCTCCCGAAATTAATTGGTATTTGTTGAACTCCATTTTGCGAACAGTAATCGGTTGGATAACCCCAAGTTCACGAATTGAAGTGGCTAATTCTTGTAAAGATTCTTCATTAAAATTTGTACGAGGCTGAAACGGATTTATTTCGATAGCATCAATCTCCAATTCGATAATATTACCAACAACTTTGTCAGCATTTTTATCTGCAACTGATTTGATATCGTTTTCAGGATCTTTCAATAACGCAGATAATCCTCTTCCCATCGCCTGTTTTTTCGCTAATGCCATATACTATTTTAACTATTTTTCTTGATTATTTCTTCTGCTAAATGCAAGTAGTTTGTTGCTCCTTTACTTGTTGCATCATAATTGATAATGCTTTCTCCGTAACTTGGTGCTTCACTTAACTTGATGTTCCGTTGGATAACGGTTTCAAATACCATATTGTTAAAATGTTTTTGAACTTCCTCAACAACTTGATTTGATAATCGTAAACGAGAATCATACATTGTAAGTAACAATCCTTCAATGTCTAATTCTGGATTGTGTATTTTTTGAACACTTTTAATCGTGTTTAATAATTTCCCTAAACCTTCAAGTGCAAAATATTCACACTGAATAGGAATGACAACACTGTCTGCAGCTGTTAAAGCGTTTAGTGTTAATAAACCTAGCGATGGAGCACAATCAATGATAATATAATCATATTTTTCTTTTACAGAAGCTAAAGTCTGCTTAAGCATATACTCTCTATTCTCTTTATCGACTAATTCAATTTCGATAGCAACTAGATCGATATGTGCAGGAATCACATCAACATTAGGCGATGAGCTTTTGATTGTAGCCTCTTCGGGAGTGTTGCTATGCTCAAGGATTTGATAAGTACCTATCTCGACACTTTCTACATCAATGCCTAAGCCAGAGCTGGCATTTGCCTGAGGATCTGCATCTATAAGCAATACTTTTTTTTCTAAAACGCCTAAAGCGGCCGCTAAATTGATAGAAGTTGTCGTTTTTCCAACTCCACCCTTTTGATTAGCAATTGCAATGATTTTACCCATCTGATTTTTGAAATTTTGAGCCGTAAAAATACAATTATTTATGGGTTTTGAAAATCTATTTTGTTAACAATTTAACAAAATGATTGTGTGCCCCATGAATAGTGAGTTAAGGTTGATCTATAAAATTAATAGATTAAATTTTACATAATTTTTCTGCAGCTTGTATTAATGTTTCGTCTGTTTTAGCAAAGCAAAAACGAAGCATGTGTCTATCAGTAGCGTCATTATAAAAAACGGAAATTGGTATGCCAGCTACGCCGTTATCTGTAATTAGTTTTTTAGCAAAATCCACATCGTTTTGTGTTGAAATTGAACTATAATTTACAACTTGAAAATAAGTTCCATCACAAGGCATTAATTCAAATCGACTGTTTTTTAATAGTGATTGAAATAAGTCACGTTTACGTTGGTACATGCGGGATACTTCACCAAAATCTACCACATCAAGATGTTCTGCAATAGCATGTTGCGAAAAACTATTCACACTGAAAACTAAAAACTGATGTACCTTTTTCATTTCGTACATTAAGTTTTCTGGAGCAATTAAATAACCCACTTTCCAACCCGTTACATGTAATGATTTTCCGAATGAAGAAGCAACAATGGTTCTGTGTTTCAGTTTTTCTCTTGTGTTGAAAGAAATATGAGGTTGTGTAAAAGTAATGTATTCATATACTTCGTCACCCAAAATTAAAATTTGTGGGTGCTTATCTAAAATCGTTTCTAGAGCTTCAAAATCCTTTTCTGTCCAAATTCTACCTGTAGGATTATGCGGATTGTTAACTACAATCATTTTCGTTTTTGAAGTAATTGCATCTTCAATTCGATTGAAGTTGGGTGTATAATCATTATTCAATGATAGACGAACAGGTTTTCCTCCCGCAACTAACACCGAAGGTTCATAACTGTCATAACTAGGATCTAATATAATTACTTCATCATCAATCGAAACAAAAGTGTTAATCGTGGTAAAAACACCTTGTGTAGCACCTGCTGTTATAAGCATTTCAGTAGCAATGTTGACTTTTCGGTTATATTGCTTTTCAGTTTGCTGTGCAATTTTTTCCATAAGCGAGGGTAATCCAGCCATGGGAGTATATTGATGAATGTTTTCTCTAATTAAACGTTCTGAAATTTGTAATAAACGTTCATCTTCGGGAAAATTAGGGAACCCTTGAGATAAATTAATTGCTCCATGTTGATTCGCTAATTGCGACATTATAGAGAAGATACTAGTGGTGATATTGGGTAATTTAGACATGGCACAAATTTATAAAAACAAATAAGAATTTCATATTTTTGAGCTGTACTTAAATACCATAAAATATGTCTGCCAATTCTGTATTAGCATCGTTTCGAAACCGAATTTTGGAGGGAGAAAACACCGCTTCCGATAGTTGGTCGCAAGAATTGGAACAGCTTTATAAAAACGGCATCGGACTCGATGAAGCCTTGCAATACCTATACTTTGAACGCCCTTCGGTTGCTGATTTTGAGAAATGGGTAATTCAAAAAAGTACACAACTTATTCCAGTCGCCACGCAAGAAGAAAAAGTCTTGTCAGAAAGTGAATTGCAATTTTTTGAAACGAATGGTTATTTGGTTTTAAAAAAGGCCATTTCAAAAGAAGATTGTTTGGCTACCCAACAGATTATTTGGGAGTTTTTAGGCATGCAACCCAACAATCCGGCTTCTTGGTATGTTGCACATCCTGAGCAAAAAGGCTTAATGGTGAATTTTTTTGAGCATCCACAATTAGAAAAAAATAGAGCCTCGGCTCGCATTCGAAAAGCTTACGAACAGTTGTATCAAACTGAAAATATATACAAAACGATTGATAAAGTAAGTTTCAATCCGCCCATAACACCCTATTATACGTTCAAAGGAAGTGCTTTGCATTGGGACGTCAGTTTGCAACAACCCATACCATTTCGATTGCAAGGATTGATTTATCTTTCTGAGTGTGGACCCAACGACGGTGCATTTCATTGTGTCCCAGGTTTTCATCATAGTATTACCGACTGGATAAACCAAGTCCCTGAAGGAAAAGATATTCGTGCTTATGCTTTAGAAGCCTTGCAACCCGTTCCTATCACTGGCGAAGCAGGGGATATGGTTATTTGGCACCAAGCCTTACCGCATTGTGCAAAGCCTAATTATGGTGCAACGCCACGAATGGTACAATACCTAACGTACTTTGGAGAAAATTACCAAGAACCTACCGAATGGATTTAAAACAATAGAAAATTTAAAAAATGTCGAAAATAATTATCTTGACTCCTATGGAGATAGAACAAGAAAAAGTACTTTCTGCTTTATCTCGAATACCTAACGTAAACCATACCTACGAAGTCATTGTTTCCGGAATTGGCAGAGAAAGTACGGCCAAAGCGATGATGCAATTGCCACCACACGATATTTGTGTGTTGATGGGATTTGCAGCCATAGTAGGAAAAGCAAGTGATTTACCCGATTATTTGCAACTAGGAAAGCCTATCGAGATTACTCATGCTTCTTTGTACGGTTACGAAGGCGGCTTGTTTGAAAATGGAAAACCCATTGCCAAAGCGGCGCATTTGAATTTACCGTGTTTATCTTCCTTAACCTCCGATAAGTTTGTACGTACGACCGATTTAGCCGAAAAAACAGTCGTAAACATGGAAGATTATACGTTTATGTACCTCAAGAAACCTCAAGATTTTATCGTGCGCATCATCTCCGATTTTTTACCTCACGAAACCGAAATTGACTTTTTTGAAGAAGTGAAAGGGATTGATTTTATAGAAGCTGTAAAGGTTTTAGAGACTTTAAACTAGGAGAAATCTAGGCAATCGTTTCTTTAGACTGAATAAAAATTCAAGCGACTATTTGGATATTAAAGAAATAATTTACAAAATTTGTCCTCGAAAATTAATAACAATTAAAACGAAGAAAAAATGTTTGTATTCAATTTAGCAAATAACGGTTACGGATCAGCGGGAGCTGGTGTAACTTCTCTTCGTGGTTTTACTTTAAGTTAGATAAAAAAACTTCATTATATGATAAAACCCGAAGACATCTAGTTTCGGGTTTTTTTATGCATTAAACTTTCCCGAAACTGATAAATCAGAAATCCAATCGAGAGCTATCGCTTTTGAAAGGAAAGTGTATTATTCAATTTTAAATTTATGGGAAATAAATTATCAGGGAAAGACCTAATTAAAATAGGTTTCCCTAAGAACAATGCTATCAATATTGCTTTAGGGCAAATCAATAGATACAGAAAAAGAGAAAAAAAGGAAGCAATACTTACAGAAGCTAAAGAGGTATTGTTAGATCCTGAAAAATTCAAGGGACACGGCACTTGGGGAAAGGTTGCAGAAGGTTTGGTAAATCCAGTTCAAGTGAAATTCAATCAGTTGATGAACACGCGAGCTCCTTTTTCAATCTTTGGCGAGAATGAAATTGCGGAACAAGCCAAATTCCAATTGTATGACGCTTTAAAATTGCCAATTGCAGTGAAAGGTGCTTTAATGCCTGATGTACATTCAGGATATGGATTACCAATTGGAGGGGTTCTGGCAACAGATAATGCGGTAATTCCATACGGAGTGGGAGTAGATATTGGCTGCCGTATGAGTTTGTCAATTTTCGATTTGCCGGCTTCATTCTTAAAAGGAAAAGATCATCAGTTGCAGGCAATTTTGAAAGACAATACAAAATTTGGTATGACCGAAACCCACAAAATCAAAGCAGATCACGAGGTTTTTTACCAAAGCGAATTCAAAGATATTCCCGTGGTAAAGCAATTGTTAGACAAGGCATACAAGCAATTAGGAACATCAGGTGGTGGTAATCACTTTGTGGAATTTGGAGTGGTAAAGCTGGATAATCCGCTTCCAGAATGGAAACTGGAACCTAAAGAATATCTGGCAGTTTTGTCGCACAGCGGTTCACGCGGATTGGGTGCCAACATTGCGAAACATTACACGTATTTGGCTACAAAACAATGTCCGTTACCTAAGAATGTGCAACATCTAGCTTGGTTAGATCTGAATACTCATGACGGACAAGAATACTGGCTGGCGATGAATTTAGCAGGAGATTATGCTAAAGCGTGTCACGAAGACATTCACCGCCGAATCGCCAAAGCTTTGGGTAAGCGTATTGTAGTGACTATTGAGAACCATCACAATTTTGCATGGAAAGAAATGGTCGACGGAAAAGAATGCATCGTGCATCGCAAAGGAGCTACGCCAGCGGGTGAGGGACAACTGGGAATTATTCCGGGTTCGATGACTGCTCCAGGATTCATAGTAATGGGAAAAGGCAATGCAGAAAGTTTAAATTCTGCTTCTCATGGAGCAGGGCGTTTGTTTTCGAGAGCAAAATGTAAAGCATCTTTTACACAAAGCCAGATTAAAAAAGTCTTGGCAGACCATGAGGTGACTTTAATTGGCGGCAATATCGACGAGGCGCCTATGGCCTACAAAGACATTAACAAAGTGATGAGTTTGCAAACGGAATTGGTGGATGTATTAGGAACTTTTACACCTAAAATTGTAAGAATGGACCGATAGTATGGAAAAGATGATACAAATAACCTCGGGTAGAGGTCCTGCGGAATGTGATTGGGTAGTGGCTCAAGTATTGAAACGACTATTGGTTGAAGCGGAAGAAATGAAGCTGGAAACCGAAGTGCTCCATCGTGAAGCAGGACAGGAAAATGGAACGGTAGTTTCGGCTATCGTTTCCATTAAAGGGAAAAAGACTGATGATTTTGTGGCCAGTTGGATAGGAACTATTCAATGGATTGGGCAAAGTACAATCAGAAAATTTCACAAAAGAAAAAATTGGTTCATAGGAATTTTTGAAATTCAGTCAGGAAATAAAGTAGTGATTAATGAAAAAGATATTCAGTATCAAGCTATGCGAAGTTCCGGAGCTGGAGGGCAACACGTTAACAAAGTGAGTTCGGCTATTCGTGCGACTCACATTCCTACGGGAGTTGCCGTGGTGAGTATGGATTCACGTTCACAACATCAAAATAAAAAACTGGCAACAGAACGATTATTTCAAAAGTTAATGGAATATGAAAAAGTTCAAATGCAGCAACGGTTTCAGGATGTTTGGATGAACCAAATGCAGATTGAACGTGGTAATCCTATCAGAATTTTTGAAGGAACCGATTTTAAGAAACAAAAAGTAGAGAAAAAATTTAAAAAGGAGCGACAGCGCCTTAAAAATGAATTACGACATGAAAACTATTGATAAATATTTATTTCAAGCCTTAGATAACTATCCGTATTCTTTGGTAGAAACGGTAGAATCCTTAGATTATGCTTTGTCTTACGACGATAAAAATACTATTGCTTTATGTTTGTACGGACGTTTGTATGCCGAGCAATTGCAACGTTATGAAATGGCGAAAGAGTATTTTCAACAGGCAATTGCAGTAGATATTCATGCTTTGGACGTATATGTACATTACATTCATACTTTAATTTTGAATGAAGATATAGCAGAAGCCGAAAAATTAATTGAATTCGCCTTAACAGTTAAAGGAATTAACAAAGCAGAAATTTTATTAAAAAGAGCGTTGATTTTGGAAAGCCAAAGAAAATTTGAAGAAGCTTTAGAAGTAATCAAGGAAGTAAAATTGACAGCTTTTACTTGTGCAACTTCTTACGATACTGAAAATGCCGAAAAGCGCTTAAAAGATAAAATTGATTTATTGAGTGATAAGAAGGAATCTAAGGAGAAAAAAGAGAAACCGAAAAAAAAGAAATCTGACAAGAAAAAATAATGATATAGAACACCCCTAAAGTCCCCTCAAGGGGACAATATTAAAGGGTTGATTTTTTAAAAACAAGCATGAATTGTGAATAAAGGTAGCTAGTTGAACTGTCCCCTTGAGGGGACTTTAGGGGTGTTTTTAAAGAAAAAAAATTATGGCAAAATTATTAGATAAAATACTCGTGGTCGATATTGAAGCCACTTGTTGGGAAGGTAAATTACCCGAAGGTATGAGTAGTGATATTATCGAAGTAGGTGTCTGTTTACTCGATGTCGAAACAGGTGAAATAACCGATAATAAAGGTATTTTAGTAAAACCCGAACGTTCAACGATAAGTTCGTTTTGTACCGAGTTAACAACGATAACTCCAGAATTAATAGCACAAGAAGCAGTTTCCTTTGAAGAAGCTTTGCGTATTTTGAAAAAAGACTATATGAGTCAAAGCAGGGCTTGGGCAAGTTTTGGAGCTTACGATTTGAAACAATTCCAAAGGCAATGTCAGGATTTGGGTAAAGGGTATCCTTTTAGTCCTTCACACATCAACGTGAAAACCTTGTTTGCACTCAAAAACAAATTGGGTCACGAATTAGGAATGGATGGCGCGCTTAAATTTTTAGACATCCCTTTAGAAGGTACACATCATAGAGGTGTAGATGATGCTAAAAATATCGCAAAGATTTTAAGGGAGATTTTGAAATAACAAAACCAGCTGGAAGGCTGGTTTTAGTTTCTCATTCTTTTATTAATAAGTTTTGTTCGGATATCCTGAATTTTTTTTATTTCATCATCATTCATACTTAAAGCTTGACCTAAAATTTGCTTGTCATATTTAAAGAGAATTTCTTCAATGTTTTCTTTGTTTTCAAATTCTATTGTGAATTCGTCAAATTTCTCCGAAGTTATATTTATATAAGGAATTGGTAAATTTTTAAATTCACTTGGAGTTAATTCTAAAACTCCACCACCATAATATCTTCCGTTAGTTTCAGCAAAAACTAATGTAAGTGAATTGTAAAAAGAAAAAATAAAACTGTTTAAATCCCAATCGGATTTCATATTTACTTTGTAGGCAGAATCAGTTACAAGTGCATTTGAATTATTCCTCAATAATTTAGGATAATTATGACATCTTTTAAAAAACAAAGCATCTGGTACAGTCGAAATGTTAGGAATTACATACCAATTATTTCTTATTTTACATTTATATCTTTTATGTATTTTTTGTTCGGTTCCAATAGATAAATAATCTGATAAACTTTTGGATATTTTATCGTTTTCATTTAACTGTAAAAGTTTTGTTGGAAGGTTGGATTGCTCTAATTTCAAAATATTTTCTTCATTGAAAACGACGCTACCATTAACAAAAATTCCTTTTTGAATAATTGGTTTGGTATATTTTGAGAGATTATATTTTTTTTCAATTTCTTTATTGATAATGAAAAAGTTATTTGCGGCTGTTACAATTCCAGGTTTCGAATCTGTGTAATAATCAACAGTTTTTAATTTTTGTTTTAGGTTATCTAAAAAATTTAATTCATCAGCAGTTAAAAAATGATGTGTCCATTTTATATTGGAATCAACTAATAAATTATTGTTTTTCAAAGTGTAAGAATTGTTTTCTAATTCTTCTTTGAACTGAATATTTGTAAAGAATTCTCCTCTCTCATTATGTTTTTTGTAGGCAATCAAAACAATTGTATCTTGACCTTTACATTCAAACATTAAGTCATTGAAAGTATAAATTTCAATTCTTTGAAATTGGTTTTTTAAATATTCTCTTATTTCTTCTGCAAATTTAACTTGTAATAATTCAGAAGGTAGTACAAAAGCTAAAACACCATTATTTTTTAATAGAGTAGTGGATTTAACTAAAAAAGTTGTCCAAATATTTTTTACTGATTTTTCAGTTAGATTTTCATTTGAATGTATTTCTTTACATGCTAATATTTGCTCCTCTTTAAGTAATGCTTTTTTTATATAAGGTGGATTTCCAATAATAGCTGAAAATCTAGTTTTTGATTCAAATTCTAAAAAATCAATTGTTTTAAAAATCGCATTTTTTCCAGACCATTTATTAGAAGCTTTTTTTAATTCTTCATTATTTAAGTCTAAAGCAGTAAGTTTAATTTTTAATGAATCATTTTTGGCAAACTGAGATATAAAAGAACCATCTCCAACACTTGGCTCAAGTATAGAAATAGCAGTGTTATCTCCAAAAAAAGACAATACTTTTTTGGAAATAAAACCAGCTAAATATTCTGGAGTGTAATAGGAACCTGTTTGTTTTTTATCCATTATAGAATGTCGCTAATTCTTTTTGAAAAAAGTAATGTTTTTCAAAAAGAGGAGTAAGTTTAGTTTTAATATTGTTATGTTGTTCACTGTTATCAGGATAACTATTTAATTCATCAATGATTTTCTCAATAGCAATTCTAGTTTTATTATATTTCCAAAGAAGTTTTAATTCATCCATTCTTTCATCAAATTTGAATGCTGTTGTTGCCATCCATTCTCCAATAGGAGAATTCCACATAATAGCACCATCATCTGTTCTATATAAGTGATTCTCATATTCTAAATCACAAGGTTCTATAAAACCTTCATTTCCTAATAAGTATATATCTTCTCTCTTTGAAGGCCAATGCTTAGTTTTATTATTATTACAGAATCTACATGAATAAACTAGATTAGAATATTTAGAAAGACTAATGCTACTTTTTGATTTAATCAAAAAATCTTTAGGCACAAAATGATCTATTTCAAAGTATGTTTTTGTATAGCCAAAACCGTCAAATGAACCACAGTAACCACAACAATAGTTAAAATCTTCTTGTAAATCTGATTTGTGTTTATGATAATTATTTCCTTTTTCAGATTTTGAAGGAGTTTCTCTTCTTGAAGGCCTTATTTCTCTTATACTCATTGTTTTTTTCTTTTATTAATGAGTTCATTTAATAGTTCTTCGGCTTCATTTTTTAAATTATCGATTTCTTCTAAATTTTTAGATATCAATAGGTGTTCAGGGACTTCAGCTGTATATGTATTATCTAATACTTTTAATTCTTTTTGCAATTTTAACAAGTTGTGTTTTTCAATAACACTTAATTTTTCGACTTTCCCTTTTTCAAGTATTTTAAAAATGTCATCCTTTCTTTTTTGAATATGTTTTCTGTATTGTTCGATGCTTTTTTCTAAAGTTGTTATAAAATGATTCACTTTTTTTTCATCTTCTTCTTCTTCATTGTCATTAAATACATCTTCTTTATCAAAAATAATTTTCCAATCCTCAACAAAAGGTTCAGCCTGTTCAACTTTATTTGTGAATATAATATGAGGGAAAAGAGGTCTTTTGTCATAAAATTCACTTTCAACTGCATCACCATTAAAAGCAACGATATTTTTTTCATTTAGTTTGTAATCAATCATTAATAAATCAATGTCTGATTCATAAACTTGGTTCATCAATTCATCCAAACTCATTCCTTGATGAAAATCATAACCAATAACTTCAAATCCAAAATCTTTTAGTCTTCTGGTATATTTTTTTACTTGTTTAATGTCTTCATCAACATATCCAATTTTATATTTAGCTTCCATAAATATTTATTTTTTTCTTATTGGAAAAGTTAATAATACTGAAAATCCTTCGTTAGGTTCTAGGATTTCAATATTACCATTATTGTCATCAATTACTGATTTTACTAGATACATTCCTAATCCTGTTCCGATTTCATTTCCTTTTCTATCTTTTTTTGAAGTGGTAAAAGGTAAAAAGATTTCCTCTTTTTCTCCAAAAATAGAATCTAATCCTTTTCCATTATCTGAATAAAGAATTTCAATCTTCTCTTCATTAATAATATTTAATTCGATACTAATTTCTCGTTCTTGAACTTTTCCTAAATTATTAAATGAATCAATTGAATTATTAATTAGATTAGTAAAAATTGTAGACATATCCATTTCAAATGCTCTGAAATCATAGTCGAAGTTTTTGATATTATCAATAATATTAATTTTAATATCCTTTCTATTTAATATTCTAGACCATGATTCGCTAAACGATTTGAAGAATGAAGAAAAAATAAGTTTACCACGAGTTCTTTTATCTTTTTTACTAGTTGTTAGGGCATAATCAATCCAATGAATAATTTTTTCAGAATCTTCATTTAACAATTCTAAAATATCCATTCCATCAATGTACTCAGATGATTTTTTTACATCGTTAGGGATAATAAGTTTTAATATCTTTTCCAAACTTTTAATTTCTCTAGAATTGTCTTTTATTTCTTTTAATTCATGTGCGAAAGATGAAACAATTAGTCCTAAACTAGCCAATGATCTTACTTGTACTATTTCTTCATTGTCTTTTTCTTTTTTATCATCATAAATTGATTTAAAAGCTTTGTTAAAAGTTTCTTTGAAAGAATCAGCAATTTCTTCTTCTTTCTTTTGTCTAAATAGGTCTATTTTTTTACTTTTTCCGAATAACTCTTCATCAACTTTTTTTGTGTCAGCAACGATTTTTTTTGCTAATTCTTCCGCTCTTCGGTTGATTTCTTTTTCTTCCTTCTTTTTCTTTTCTTTTTGAAGCTCAATAAAAATTTGATTTAAAATTTTTGTTCTATCAAATTCAAATTCATGAATCACTCCTGTAATAATTGTTTTAAAAGTGTCGAAAGCATCATTTTCTTGTAATGCACCTCGATCAGATTTATCAATTAATAATGGGTTTGTTTTTCTAGAAATTGTTATTATACCTGCTGTTTGTTCAGGCCTTACTCTCCAGTCTCCAACTCTTTGACCAGCTCCAGCGGGACTTTGAGCAACTCTTTGACCTAGTCTTAACCAATCATTTGTTGGGTCTCCATACGGTCTAACTCTGAATGAATCTCTATATACTTTTACACCACCAAATTTGTCAATAATTGTTTTTCTTTCTTGTGTATTTATTAATTTATAAGGATAGCCCTCTTTAATAGAATTATTAAATTTTAAATAATAAAATGTTAGTTCAAATGAGCCAACATCTTTTAATAATTTTAGGCTAGAATCATTTAATGACCATTTTAAAAGTTTGTCAATAGGTTTATTATAATTAAAAGTCTTTTTCTCTAATGTTTCAATATTATATGGATGTTTAGAATCTTTAAATGCATGTGTGAATTTTTTCTTTAAGACATCAATATCAATCTCATTTCGTGTTATTTCAAAATCAACAGATAAGGATTCTGAATTGTATTTAGCTCTTACTTTATAGTCAAAATCATTAAAAAAAGCTGTTTCAACTTTTCCAAATTCTCTTGGTTTTTGAAAATGATTAAAATATACTTCAAACGGTATGTTTAGTTCTTTTGGAGGGATAAGTGCTTCTAAACTTTTGAATACATTTTCTATGTCATTATCTTTTTCATTACTAAACCACTCATCTTTTAAATTAGTAATCTTTAAAAAAGTTCCACTTTTAAAATCAATTGAACTTATTAATTCTAAAGTTTCGCTATTATTAACAAGTGATTGTATTTTTTCTTTTAAATTTATTTTTGAATTATTTATTTCTGCATTAATTTCTGAAATTGATTTATCATCATTATCAAATTGTTTCCAATCCATTTTCCAATATGATCCGGAATTGTTTTTTGCTTTTTTTGAAAGTGTCCACATTTCTGTTTCAAATCCTAATCTGTCTAAAGCAAATCTACCAATTCCTTTGGCACCTGTTTTAACCCTTTTATCATCTGAAATAAAATCTTTTTCTTTGTTTCCTGTTCCAATTTGCATCCAATAATCTTTTATAATTTGCTCGGTCATTCCATCACCATTATCAATTATATAGATTATACTTTCTTCTTTTACAGGGAAATTATATTCTTTTCCGTTACTATCTTTTTTTAGAATTGTTGGAATATCAAAAAAAACAAAACAGTTTTTTGCATCTGCATCGTATGAATTTTTAACTAACTCAATTATAGCACCCTCAGGATTAGAGAAATTTTCTCTACCTAATAATTTTCCTGCTCTAGCAGATACTTTGAAAGGGACTTTCGTCATTATTGTTTTTTTAACAAATATATTGATCTTTAATTTATTTTAGTATTACTGTTTTTTTGATTATAAAAGTAAACATAAACACCAACATTGCTGCTGGTGTTTTTATAATATAACTTTAGTTATTAACTAATCTTCAAGTAAAACTTCTAAAATCGTAATCGCGGCATCACTAATTTTAGTTCCAGGACCAAAAACGGCTACGGCTCCTGAGTCAAAAAGGAATTGATAATCTTGAGCAGGGATTACACCACCCACAATCACCATAATATCTTCACGACCGTATTTTTTCAATTCTTCAATTACTTGAGGAACCAATGTCTTGTGTCCTGCAGCCAATGATGAAACCCCTAAAATATGCACGTCGTTTTCAACAGCTTGCTTTGCAGCTTCCTGAGGTGTTTGGAACAATGGACCAATGTCTACGTCAAAACCTACGTCGGCATAACCTGTGGCAACCACTTTAGCGCCGCGATCGTGTCCGTCCTGACCCATTTTGGCAATCATAATACGAGGACGACGGCCTTCTTTTTTAGCGAAAGCATCGGCTAATTGACGGGCTTTTTCAAAGCTCTCGTCATTTTTTATTTCTTTACTATACACACCACTAAAACTTCTAATTTGTGCTTTGTATCTTCCAAAAACAGTTTCCAGAGCATCGCTAATTTCACCCAATGTGGCTCTGTTGCGTGCGGCATCTACTGCTAAATCTAATAAGTTCCCCGGTTCACCTTTGGCACAAGCGGTTAGTTTTGCTAAACATTCCTGTACTTTGGTAGTATCACGGGTTGCTTTGATATGGTCTAAACGCTCGATTTGTTGTTTGCGAACGGTTTGATTATCCACTTCAAGAATATGTAAAGGGTCTTCTTTTTCTAAACGGTATTTGTTAACCCCAACAATAATGTCTTGTCCGCTGTCGATACGCGCTTGTTTACGGGCAGCTGCTTCTTCAATACGAAGTTTCGGGATTCCAGCTTCAATCGCTTTGGTCATGCCGCCCAGTTCTTCTACTTCTTCGATTAAAGCCCAAGCTTTTTCAGCAATTTCAGCCGTTAAACTTTCTACATAATAACTACCAGCCCAAGGGTCAACCGTTTTACAGATTTTAGTTTCTTCCTGTAAAAAGATTTGGGTATTACGAGCAATACGAGCCGAGAAATCGGTTGGTAAGGCAATTGCCTCATCCAAAGCATTGGTGTGTAATGATTGCGTTCCGCCAAAAGCAGCAGCAGCAGCTTCAATAGCGGTACGAGCTACGTTATTAAAAGGATCTTGCTCGGTTAAACTCCAACCTGATGTTTGACAGTGTGTTCGTAAGGCTAATGATTTGTCGTCTTTTGGATTGAATTGTTTTAGCAATTTTGCCCAAAGCATACGTCCTGCACGCATTTTGGCAATTTCCATAAAATGGTTCATTCCAATAGCCCAGAAAAACGAAAGGCGAGGAGCAAAAGTATCGACATCCATTCCCGCCGCTAAACCAGTACGGATGTATTCCAATCCATCAGCTAAAGTATAAGCCAACTCAATATCGGCAGTAGCACCTGCTTCCTGCATGTGATAACCCGAAATCGAAATCGAGTTGAACTTTGGCATGAAATTACTCGTATATTCAAAGATATCAGCAATGATTTTCATGGAAGGAGTAGGTGGGTAAATGTAAGTGTTACGCACCATGAACTCTTTTAAAATATCGTTTTGAATCGTTCCAGATAATAGGTTAGGAGCAACGCCTTGTTCTTCGGCAGCTACAATGTAAAATGCCATGATAGGTAATACGGCACCATTCATCGTCATCGAAACCGACATTTCTCCTAATGGAATTTGGTCGAAAAGGGTTTTCATATCTTCAACAGAATCAATAGCAACACCAGCTTTCCCTACGTCACCAACCACACGTTCATGATCCGAATCGTAACCTCTGTGAGTAGCCAAGTCAAAGGCTACCGATAATCCTTTTTGCCCTGCAGCTAAATTTCTTCTGTAAAAAGCATTACTTTCCTCTGCAGTCGAAAATCCTGCATATTGACGGATGGTCCATGGGCGACGTACATACATGGTTGCGTATGGGCCACGTAAGTTAGGTGCAAAACCAGCACCGAATTCTAAATGTTCTAATCCTTCTAGGTCTGCTTCGGAGTAAGTTGATTTTACTTCGATGCCTTCAGCAGTTGTAAAAGTTTGTTTTTGAGACATCTCGACTGCGCTCGATGTGACAACTTTCGACTCTAAAGTAATATGTTGAATATTTTTTCTCACTATTATTCTATAACTTGAAATTGATGATGACGGTAACTTAAGTTTTTATTTTTATTGTTAACCAAAGCGCCTACTGCGGCAGTTGCAACACCTCCTGCAAAAACAGCTACAGCAGATTCATTACTTCCAGCAGCTAGCACTCCAGATGTAGCTAATAAACCAGCACTTGTTCCAAAAAGAATGTTTTTTACTTTGCGACCACCTTTAGGGTAATGTTTAATACTTGCGATGTTGTTTATTTTTACTTCTGCGCCATCAATTGTAATTGTTTGATTGTCTTTTACTGAAAAACTACCAACCATTTTTTTTCGGTCTAAAGTTGTAATTTTTGTTCTTTGTCTTTCTTCAAAAAGAACTGATTTACCAGTTGTTTTATTTACTGCTTCGAATTTTTTCGTTTGAGCAAAAAAGGTAAAGCTGGTAAGAACTAATAATAACAATAATAGCTTTTTCATAGTGTTGGTTTTATGGTTGTTTTTCGGTTTCTAAACGTTCCTGTTCCATTTTTTCGGCCAAGCGTTTTTCAATGATTGGTGTTATCAAAGTTTTTCGTGGCTTTATCTTAACAAAAGGGAAAAGTTCTAAGTCATGACTCATACGGTCATTTTTATTGGGATACTTGTTTGTTCCCAATAGAATTTCTTTACCAGAATCAAATAATTCTTGTTCTTTTTGAGCGCTTTCTTGTATTTTCTTTTGAATAGTTCCTTCTTTTAACTGATGTAATAAACCTCCGTTAGCTTCGATATCTTTAAATAAGATAAGTGCTTTGTTTGCCAATTGTGAAGTTAGATTTTCTATATAATAGGCTCCGTCAGAAGGATTTTCTACTTTATCGAAATAGCTTTCATGTTTTAAAACCAATAATTGATTTCTAGAAATTCGATCACCAAACTCATTATCCTTATGATAAATTGCATCATAAGCCAGATTGGATATCGCATTTGCTCCACCTAGAATTGCACTCATACATTCAGTAGTAGTGCGAAGCATATTTACATTGTAATCGTAAAGTGTTTTATTTCGTTTGGTTGGAGTAGCAATTATGTGACAATCTAAGTTGTGATTGTATTCCTTTGCTAAAGCAGAAAATAACAAACGTAACGCTCTAAGTTTTGCTATTTCGAAAAAATAGTTAGTACCAACAGCAGTTTCAATTACAATGGGTTGTTCAATATTTTTATATTTGTCAAAATATTCGTTTACATGAGCCAATGCATAGGCTAATTGCTGAACAATGTTTGCGCCAGCATTTTGATATAATGTAGTGTTTACAGAAACAACATTGATATTTTTACAACTTCTAATTATATTGTTTATAACTTCAAAATTGTCTTGACCTGTGAACCAGTTCCCATCACTAGCTAATTGATAGATAGGGTCAACTAAACAGTAAATCGTGGCTTTTTTTGATGCAGCCACTGTATTTACTTTTTGTAAAAAACTTTCTGAAAGGAACTTTATAGTAAGGTAAACTGGAATAGTCTCGATTTCAATGTCAGAAAGCAACTTTACAATGTCAACTTCTTCGTTTTCGATAGTAAATCGCAAACTTTCTGCTCCTCTTGAAAGAGAATCTTTTGCTTTCTTGATGGATTTATCAACATCAAAAACAAATATGTTTTGAACTATTTTAAAAGGTTCCTTGTTAAGAGGGATTTGGTTTGCATTTGCATCTTCGTCAGCATGATAAAAAGGCTTAACCTTAATTCCTTCAGGACTTTCCCAAACTAAGGTTTCATTATAATCAGCACCCTTAAGTTCGTACTGAATTTGCTGTTTCCATTGCTTTGATGAAATGGCTTCGAAATCGTTAAATAAGTTGTTTTCCATAATTTGAAATTCCAAATTCCAATTCCTAAATCTCAAAAGTTGAAATTTATAATTATTGTTTTATTTATTGGGCTTGCTCAATAGTATCGCCTTCAAATTCTACTATATATATATCTTCGTTTTCACGTTTCATATAATATTTTTCTCTGGCGTATTTTTCTATTTGAGCAGGATTCTTGAGTTTTTTAATTTGACTTTTATCCTTTTTAATTTCCTCTTGATAATACGTTTTATTGTCTTCAAGTTCATCAATCTCTTTATTTAATAGACGATGATCTAAATAAGAATAATTGTCAAGAAAAAGCATCCAAACGATGAAGAATAATGACACCAAAAAGTACCTGTTGCCTAAAAATTTTAGCCAAGGTCTTTGGGATGTTATTTTCTCTATTGGATTAGTCATTGGTTTTCTTTAGCCCCGATAGCAGCGGTATCCTTTTTGTACACTGAGCGGAGTCGAAGTGCATGGCAAAAAGATATAGCGAATAGCGGGAAATAGCTTCTAAAAATAATAAATATTTATGAAATACGCTGATTAATTACGGCACGAACTACATCGATAGCCACAGTATTGTATTTGTCATTAGGTATAATGATGTCTGCATACGCTTTTGTAGGTTCAATAAATTGTTCGTGCATAGGTTTTAGAGTCGTTTGGTAACGATTTAAAACTTCTTCCATATCACGTCCGCGTTCTGCGATATCACGTTTTAAGCGACGAATAAGTCTTTCGTCAGAATCTGCATGAACAAAAACTTTGATGTCAAACATTTCACGAAGTTCAGGGTTTGTCAAAATCAATATGCCTTCTACAATCATTACTTTACGGGGTAGTGTATGAATGGTGTCACCAGTGCGATTATGCTTAACAAATGAATATAAAGGTTGATCTATAGCATTGCCTGCTTTTAATTCTTTTAAATGTTGAACTAAAAGTTCGAAATCTATTGAACGAGGGTGATCAAAATTAATTTTTGTGCGTTCGTCTAAAGATAAATCATTAGTTTCTTTGTAATAATGATCTTGAGAAATGATCCCTACCTCAGTTTCTGGTAATTCATTCATGATTTGATGAACAACTGTTGTTTTTCCTGAGCCAGTTCCACCAGCGATACCTATAATTAGCATAATTGTCTTGTTTGTGAACTGCAAAAATAGACATTATGGATTTATTTTTTTGTAGTGAGGCTGATTATTCATGAAAAAAAAATAATACTTTTATAACTTAAACTAAATATAAAACAAAATGAAGAAAATTGCAGTTTTAGCGTTACTAATGGTAACATCTTTTTCTTTTGCTCAAAAAGTTAAAGTTGAAAAAGGAGATTTCAAAGCTTTGAAAGGTCAAACAGAAGTTAATGTTGTATTTGATTATAGCAAAATGCAACTTATGAAAGAAAATTTAACTGAGGCTCAATATGTTGAGAATAGAGCAAAAGAGCTTAATGAAAAAAATAAAGGAAACGGAGAAGTTTGGAAAAAGAAATGGGAAGGTGCTAAAGATGGAATTTGGAATCCTAAATTTTTAGAAATTGCTAATACTGTATCAACAAAAGAAAAAACTGGAATTTCATTTCAAGAAGGTTTAAACTCTGCAAAATATACTGTAATTGTTGAAGCTGTTTGGGTTTACCCAGGATGGGATGTTGCGATGATGAAACAACCTGCAAAAGTAACAACTCGTATTAAATTAGTAGAAACTGCAAATAAAGGAAATGTTCTTGGAGAAGTATTTAGTGAAAATGCTCCTGGTGATCAATGGGGAAGTAATTTTAGTAATGAATCAAGAATAGGTGAAGGTTTTGCTAAAACTGCAAAAACGTTTGTGGCTAAATTTGTAGCTAAAGATGTTAAGTAATTTTTGCTAAATTATAATAAAAAACCCATCATTATGATGGGTTTTTTATTGTTTGCTCTTTTTCTAGGTTTATTAAGTGAGCCATATTTTTAATAACATTATCATGTTTTTTGACAAAAGGATTTTCTTGATCCCAAACATAACCTGCTAATACTGCACAAATCTTTCTTTTTACCTCTGGATTTTCTGGTTGGTGGAAAAATAAGGTTTGTAAGTTTCCAGTGTACCATTCTTTAACATACGTTGTGAAAACACCAATACCGCTTTTCATATACTGAGTAAACTCTACTTCCCAATCAATTTTTTCCCCTTGTAACTGACGATGAACTAATTTTGCTGAAAGCATTCCTGACTCTGTTGCAAAAGCAACACCAGATGAGAATACTGGATCCAAGAACTCTGAACTGTTTCCTGTTAGTGAGAAACCATCACCATACATCTTCTTGACTGAACGAGAATAATTTTCAAGCTTTACTGGTTCAAATAAGAAATCTACACCTCCAAAACGTTTTATGTAATAGTCAGATAATTGAATAGCGTTCTTTAGAGCTTCAGCGTTATCTTTATTGGTAGAAAGTGAATTGATAAAATCAGTTGGTCCTACAACACCTAAACTTGTATTGCCATTAGAGAAAGGAATAACCCATAACCAAACTTCAGTTTCTAAAATGTCAAATGAGATTAAAGTTCCTTCTTCACCTTCTGGACGATTAATGTCTTTTACGTGAGTAAAAATTGAAGAGTGAGGATCTAATTTTGATGGAGTGTCTAAATCTAATAATCTAGGTAAAACACGCCCATATCCACTAGAGTCAATAATGAACTTAGCATGGATTTCTTTCAAATTGCCATCCTTGTCTTTTACAGTTGTAATAGAATCGCTTCCGTTGAATTCTACTGCAAGTACTTCGCTTTCAAATTCTAAATCAATTCCTTTTCTAATTACTTCTTGTGCTAAAGTGTTGTCAAAATCTGCTCTTGGTACTTGCCAAGTCCAGTCCCAACCTTCAGAAAATTTATCACTAAAATCAAAAACACAAATTTCTTCACCACGAATAAAACGAGCACCTAATTTTTTTTCAAAATTCATGGCATCAAGAGCAGGAAACAAACCTGCTTCATAAAAATGATCCATTACTCTTGGGATTAAGCTTTCACCAACAACTAAACGTGGAAATTTAGTTTTTTCGACAACTTTTACCTTTATATTATTGTTGTGTAAATATGATGCAGAAACACAGCCAGATGGCCCTGCTCCAATTACTAGAACATCTACAATTTCCTTTGTCATTTTTTTCTTTTTTTTTCTTAAGAAAATATTACTTTTGCGAGTTCAAATTAACTACATATATTTTGAAAATGAAAGCGAATATTAATTATATTTTCGCTTAAATAAAAAGAGCAATTGATGAGTACAATTAACGAGTATCTAAGTCTAAAGGAGTTTGAAGACATTGTGTTTAAAAATAACCCTGTACAAATAAGTGATAACGTTCTCGAAAGAGTTTCGGATAGTTTCGAATTTCTTAAAGAATTTTCTGGGAATAAAGTCATTTACGGTGTAAATACAGGCTTTGGACCAATGGCACAATATCGTATCAAAGATGAGGATCGTTTACAATTGCAATATAATTTAATAAGAAGTCATTCGTCAGGAACAGGAAAGCCTTTAAGTCCAATATATGTTAAGTCAGCAATTTTAGCAAGACTAAATACATTGTCTTTAGGGAATTCTGGTGTTCATCCCTCTCTTATTGTATTGATGAAAGAATTTATCAATAGAGATATAACTCCTTTGATTTTTGAGCATGGTGGAGTAGGGGCAAGTGGTGACTTAGTGCAATTAGCTCATTTAGCACTTACTTTAATAGGTGAAGGTGAAGTTTTTTATAAAGGAGAAAGAAGATCTACTAAAGAAGTTTTCGAAATAGAAGGATTACAACCTATTAATGTAGAGATTCGAGAAGGTCTTGCCTTGATGAACGGAACATCGGTAATGACTGGTATAGGAATTGTAAATGTTTATAATGCTCAAAAAGTATTAGATTGGTCAATAAAAATTTCTTGTGCTATCAATGAATTGGTACAAGCTTATGATGATCATTTATCTGAGGAGTTAAATGGTGTTAAACATCATTTTGGACAACAAGAGATCGCTAGAAAAATGAGAAGTCATTTAACTGATAGTTCTTTAGTGAGAAAAAGAGAAGATCATTTGTACTCTGGAGAAAATACAGAAGATGTATTTAAAGAAAAGGTTCAAGAATACTATTCTTTAAGATGTGTACCTCAAATTTTAGGGCCAGTTTTAGATACTATAAATGGAGTTGCAAAAGTTTTGGAGAATGAAATAAACTCTGCTAATGATAACCCAATTATAGATGTAAAGAATAAGCATGTTTATCATGGTGGTAATTTTCATGGAGACTACATTTCATTAGAGATGGATAAATTGAAAATTGTTGTTACTAAACTTACAATGCTTGCGGAAAGACAATTGAATTACTTGTTGAATTCTAAAATTAATGAAATTTTACCTCCTTTTGTAAATTTAGGGACTTTAGGGTTTAACTTTGGTATGCAAGGAGTTCAGTTTACGGCAGTTTCTACTACTGCAGAGAGTCAGACTTTGTCAAATCCAATGTATGTTCATAGTATTCCTAATAATAATGACAATCAGGATATAGTGAGCATGGGGACAAATGCGGCTGTGATGGCAGGAAAAGTAGTTGAAAATGCATTTGAAGTTTTGGCTATCGAGTTAATTACGGTTGTTCAAGCCATAGATGCTTTAGGTTTTAAAGGACAGGTGTCTTCAACTACTAAAGCAATGTATGATGAGGTGAGAAAAATTGTACCTGAATTTAAAGATGATATGATAATGTATCCTTTTGTTCAAAAAGTAAAAGATTATTTGATGGTTTAATAAGTTAGAATTTTAAACAAATTATGAAAAAGTTTCTTATTTTATTTATTGTTTTTGCTCAGTCGGTTCTAGGACAAGAGCTAGCTCTTGTAAAAAGTGACGGTAAGTTTGGTTATATAAGTAAGATTGGAGAGTATGCTATAGAACCTAAATTTAAAGTGGCTAAAAATTTTTCAGATGGTTTAGCTGCTGCAGAAGAAGATTATAAATGGGGTTTTATTGACATAAAAGGAAACTGGGTCATTAAACCAACCTTTGATGATGTTAAATATTTTAATAGCGGAATTTGTGTTGTGGCTAAAGATAAACAATGGTTCTATATTAATAAAAAAGGTGAAACTTTAAAGATGCCTCCATCTGATAAAGTATATGATTTTGATGAAGGAGTAGCTGTAATCAAACAAGATGAAAAAATAGGTTTGATAAATACAAAGGGAGATATTATTGTTCAGCCATCGTATCAAATTATTAAATCTTTTTCTGATGGATTTGCTCAGGTGAAAAAAGATAACAAATGGGGAGTTATAGATAAAACAGGGAAGGTTGTTGTGAGTATCGAGTACGACGATTTAGGAGATATTTATAAAAGCATTACTTGGGGTAAAAAAGGAGAGATATTTGGCTTGATTGTTGCTAATAAATTCACCGCAATAGAAGGTGTAACCAAAATTTGGGATTTTGAGACTAGTGATTTTACTTATGCTAAAAAAGGTGAAAAAGTTGGCTTTATAGATTTAAAAGGAAATTGGGTTATTCAACCAAAATTCGATAAAGCTAGAGCATTTGTTAAAAACCTTGCACCAGTATGCGAAGGGAAAAAATGGGGATACGTTGATATGAAAGGTAATTATGTTGTTAAACCAATCTATGATGATGCTGAAGTTTTTAGTAAAGATGGATTTGCACCTGTTAAAGAAAAAGAATGGGGTTTTATAGATACAACAGGTAAAATGATTATCCCAGCAAATTATCAAATCTCAGCTGGAGGATTAGCAGGATTATTCAAAAAAAATAATGATAAAGGTTTTATTAACGGATTAGCAAGAGTCGCTATAAAATCAGAAAAAAAATATTGTTTCCTAAAAACTGATGGCAGCGTGTTAGGAAATAAAAAATTTGAACAAGCAGAATTATTTCAAAAATAAAAAAATAACAGATGAAATGTGCCTTAATTACAGGTGGCTCAAGAGGAATCGGGAGTGCCATTTGTCAAAAAATAGCTCAGGAGGGTAATTATCACATCCTTATTAATTATCAAGGAAACCAAGAAGCAGCCGAAGCTACTTTAGCAAAAGTTAAAGAGTTGGGTGCAACTGGTGAAATTATCAAATTTAATGTAGCTGATGCGGATGAGGTTAAAAATGCATTAACAACTTGGCAAGAAGCAAATCCTGATGCTGTAGTAGAGGTAATTGTAAATAATGCCGGAATTACGCGTGATGGGTTGTTTATGTGGATGTCTCAGGAAGATTGGAACAGTGTTATTAATACTAGTTTAAATGGATTTTTTAACGTGACTAATTTCTTTATTCAAAAATTATTAAGAAATAAATATGGGCGAATAGTTAATATGGTATCAGTTTCTGGGGTAAAAGGAACAGCTGGACAAACAAACTATTCTGCTGCAAAAGGAGCTGTAGTAGCTGCAACTAAGGCATTAGCACAAGAGGTTGCAAAAAGAAATATTACTGTAAATGCTGTGGCACCTGGATTTATCAGAACTGATATGACAGGAGAATTAGATGAAAAAGAATTGGTGAAATTAATACCAGCCAATCGTTTTGGAGAAGCAGAAGAAGTAGCTGATTTAGTTGCTTTCTTAGCCTCAAGAAAAGCAGGATATATTACAGGAGAAGTTATTAATATAAACGGAGGAATTTATTCATAAAATTACTTATTTAAAAAATGGATAAAAGAGTAGTAATTACCGGAATGGGAATTTATTCTTGTATAGGAACTTCATTAGAAGAGGTTAAAAACTCATTGTATGAAGGAAAATCAGGAATAATCTATGATGAAGAAAGAAAACAATTTGGTTTCCGGTCTGCTTTAACTGGTGCTGTTCCAAAACCTGATCTAAAAAATCTTCTTAACAGAAGACAAAGAATTAGTGTAGGGGAGGAGACCGAGTATGCTTATATGGCAACTATTGAAGCACTTAAAAATGCTAATATAGATGATGCATTTTTTGATGAAAATGAAGTAGGGATTATTTATGGTAATGATAGTGTTTCTTTAGCTATTATTGAAGCTACTGATATTATAAGAGAAAAAAAAGATACTACACTTATAGGTTCTGGAGCAATTTTCAAATCGATGAATTCTACAGTAACCATGAATCTTTCAACTATTTTTAGATTGAAAGGTGTTAACCTTACTATTAGTGCAGCTTGTGCTAGTGGATCACATTCGGTTGGTTTGGGATATCACTTAATTAAAAGTGGTCTCCAAGACATGATTATCTGCGGAGGAGCGCAAGAAATAAACAAATATGCGATGGCAAGCTTTGATGGTCTAGGTGTATTTTCTACAGATGAAGATAATCCAACAAAAGCATCTCGTCCGTTTGATGCTTCGCGTAATGGTTTAGTGCCTTCTGGTGGAGGTGCAACTTTAATATTAGAAAGTTATGAATCTGCTATAAAAAGAGGCGCTCCAATTATTGCAGAAGTTGTAGGTTATGGATTTTCATCAAACGGAGGACATATTTCTACACCCAATGTTGATGGTCCTGCTATTGCTATGAGAAGAGCTTTAGAGCAAGCGAATATAAAACCCAGTCAAATTGATTACATAAATGCCCACGCAACATCAACACCAGTTGGTGATGCAAATGAGGCGAAAGCCATTTTTGAAATTTTTGGCGAAAGTAATCCTCCGGTGAGTTCAACTAAGTCAATGACTGGCCATGAATGTTGGATGGCAGGTGCTAGTGAAGTGATTTATTCGATTTTAATGATGCAAAATTCGTTTGTAGCCCCAAACATTAATTTGGAGAATCCAGATGAGGATTCAAAAAAATTAAATATTGCAACAACTACAATAAATAAAAAAATTGACATATTTTTGTCAAATTCTTTCGGATTTGGAGGAACGAATTCGGCTTTAGTAATAAAAAAAGTATAGTGATTTAAGAAATGAGCAAAGAAGAGATTATCGAAATTGTAAACGGTTTTTTGGTTGACGAATTTGAGGTGGATGGTGATACAATTTCGCCTGAGGCTAATTTAAAAGATACATTAGGTTTAGATAGTTTAGACTATGTTGACTTGGTGGTAATTATTGAATCAAATTTTGGAGTAAAACTTGGTGAAGCTGATTTTGTTGGCGTTGATACATTTCAAAAGTTTTATGATTTAATTGAAAATAAAATCATAGCAAAAGGCTAAATCAAATGAGTGAGTGGGACGGAAAATCGAAAGGTTCGCTCCTCGGATATAAAATTTTTGTATACTGTATAAAAAAGCTCGGAATCAAAGCAGCTTATTCTGTCTTGATTTTTGTAGCTTTTTATTATTTTATATTTGAGAAGCGCTCTAATAGAGCAATCTTTTATTATTTTAATAAAAGATTAGGTTACTCGTACCTAAAATCTATCTGGTCGGTTTATAAAAGTTACTTTGTTTTTGGACAAACAATTATTGATAAAACGGCAATTTCTGCTGGACTTCGAGATAAATTCACTTATGAGTTTGATGGAGTAGAATTACTTAAGAAACTTTTAGCTGAGAAAAAGGGTGGTGTTTTAATTAGTGCACATGTTGGGAACTTTGAAATTGCTGAACATTTTTTTGGAGAAATCGATTTGGATTTTCAAATCAATTTAGTGACAACAGACATGGAACATTCTGTGATTAAAGAATACCTAGAAAGTGTCACTAAAAAATCCTCAATAAAATTTATTATTGTTAGAGAAGATTTATCTCATATTTTCGAAATCAACAATGCCTTGGCAAACAACGAATTGATTTGTTTTACAGGAGATAGGTATTTTGAAGGTACAAAAACATTAACAGAAGAGTTGTTAGGGCAAGAAACAAATTTCCCAGCAGGGCCATTTCTAATTGCATCACGTTTAAAAGTACCCGTTTTATTTGTGTATGTTATGAAAGAGGCAAACTTGCATTATCATTTATATGCGCGTGAGTCTGATGCAAAACATAGGGATGAAAAAGGGTTATTGAAGGCATACACTTCTAGTGTAGAAAAAATGCTTTTGAGATATCCATTGCAATGGTTTAATTATTTCGATTTTTGGAATTCTTTAAATAAAAAGTAAATGAAAAATGTTCTAGTACTATATTACACGCAATCAGGACAGTTGGAAGAAATTGTTAGAAATCTTTCTACCCCTTTATTATCGAGTTCAGATATTAATCTTACGTTTTGTGATATTAGTCTAGAGAAACCTTTTCCATTTCCTTGGGAAAAAGCTGCTTTTTTTGATGCTTTTCCAGAATCTTTTTTACACATACCATCAAAAGTTCTTCCTCCATCAGATGAGGTTTTGAATAAAAAATATGATTTGATAATTTTAGGTTACCAAGTCTGGTATTTGTCACCATCTATTCCAGTAAATTCATTTTTACAAAGCGAATATGCTAAAACACTTTTTAACGAAACTCCTGTTGTAACAGTTATTGGAGCTAGAAATATGTGGGTTATGGCGCAGGAAAAGATGAAAGGGATTTTGAAAAATCTTAATGCTAAACTAGTAGGAAATATTGCTCTTGTTGACCGACACATAAATCATGTCAGCGTTATAACGATTGTGAATTGGATGTTTTCTGGGAAAAAAGAACAGTCTGGTTTTTTACCAAAAGCAGGTGTTTCAGATGAAGAAATAAATGGAGCATCAAAATTTGGTGAAGTTATCTTAAATCACCTAAAAAATGATTCTTTTGAGTATCTTCAAGAAAATTTGTTAGAAAAGGATGCTGTCGAAATAAGGCCGTTTTTAATAGAAATGGACAAAAAGGCAAACAAAATGTTTAAAAAATGGGCTAATTTGATCATTAAAAGACCAAATTCACGCCCAAAATTACTAAAGGGATTTAATGTTTATTTATTGGTTGCAATCTGGTTAATTTCACCAATTGTATATATATTGCACCTTTTAAAATATCCATTGGTTTTCAATAAAATCAAAAAAGAAAAAGCCTACTATAGAGGAGTTTAAAATATGTTTGAAGTTTACATAACAAAATCAGGAAAGTTTTTGCCTAATAAGCCTGTTTCAAATGATGAAATGGAGTCTTTTCTTGGTTTAATTAATAATACGGCATCTAAAGCCAGAAGAATAATTTTACGTAATAATGGAATTGTTACTCGTTACTATGCTTTAGATCAAAATGGAATGCCTACACATACTAATGCAGAACTTGCAAATAATGCTATTAAAGAGCTTTATGATGATACGTTCACTGCAAAAGATGTAGAGTTGTTGTCTTGTGGTACTTCAACTCCAGATAATCTATTGCCATCACACGCTGCAATGGTACATGGATTGATGAAAAACCAATCGGTAGAACTTAATTCATCATCAGGAGTATGTAATGCAGGGATGAATGCCTTGAAATTTGGTTATCTATCAGTCAAGTCAGGGAATACAAACAACGCGGTTTGTACAGGTTCAGAGAGAGTTTCGACTTGGATGAAAGCTGAAAAATTTGAAAACGAAATTGTTAATCTAAAGAATTTAGAAGAGCAACCAATTATTGCTTTCAAAAAAGATTTTTTACGTTGGATGTTGTCTGATGGAGCCGCTGCATTTTTACTTGAAAATAAGCCAAAAGGAGAAAATCCATTAAAAATAGAATGGATGGAAGCTTTTTCATACGCCCATGAGTTAGAAGCTTGTATGTATGCTGGTGGAGATAAGCAAGAAGACGGAAGTATTAAGCCATGGAGTGATTATAATGCTAGTGAATGGCTTACAGAATCTGTTTTTTCTATCAAGCAAGATGTGAAAATATTAGATCAGCATATTCTTGAAAAAGGTGCTTTGAGTATGAAAGAGGCGATGGATAAAAATAATATCACTGTAGATGATATTACTTATTTCTTACCACACGTTTCTTCTCATTATTTTGTACAGGGATTATATAGAAACCTTGCCGAAAAAGGAATTGAGGTTCCTATGGAAAAATGGTTTATGAACTTGAAGAACGTTGGAAACGTTGGATCTGCTTCAATTTATTTAATGCTTGAAGAATTAATGAATTCAGGAAAACTTAAAAAAGGAGATAAAATATTATTATCTGTTCCTGAAAGTGGAAGATTCTCTTACGCGTATGCTTATTTAACTGTTTGCTAATGGAAAATACAACGTTACCAATATTGGATGCTACATTTGTAGGAAGTTTAATTCCTCAAAAATTTCCATTTGTAATGGTCGATAAACTTATATCATTTTCAGAAAATGAAGTTGTAGCAGGTTTAGAAGTTTCTACAGATAATATATTTGAAAAGCAAGGAGTTTTTCAAGAATCAGGAGTTATAGAGCATATGGCACAATCTGTAGCATTATTTACAGGTTATCAATTTTATTTAAAAAATGAGCCAGCACCAACAGGATATATCGGTTCTATAAAATCTATTGAAATTTTAGAATTACCTAAAGTAGAAGAAAATGTTATCACAACAGTAAGTGTACTTCATGAATTTATGGGAGTTACTTTAGTAGATATTGTTTCTCGTGTAAATGATAAAGAAATTGCCAAAGGGCAAATGAAAACCGTTTTAGCAAGTTAAGATGCAGACTTACGAAAATACCATAGAGATTCAAAACTTTTTGCCCCATAGAGCACCAATGCTTATGGTTGATTTGATTTTGGAACTTAATGAGCAAAATGTTAAAACAATTTTCGAAATAAAAAGCGATAACTTATTTGTTGGAGATAATCATTTTGCTGAAACAGGACTTATCGAAAATGCTGCACAAACGTGTTCAGCAATCGTGGGTCAAACATTTTTTCTAGATGAAAATAATGATGTAAAAGATGACGTTGAAGTCATTGGTTTTATTAGCGGAATAAAAAAGATTACTATTCATAAACTTCCAAAAGTTGGAGAAGTAATTAGAACTGAAGCGACTTTAAGTTCACGTTTTGATTCTGATAATTACTGTATTTGTACAATGGAATGTAAAACTTTTGTAGAAGAAGAAATTCTGTTCGAAACAGAAATCAATTTATTCATTCAAGAAAAGTAAAATGAAAAAGGAAGAGGTACCACAGGATAAAAGCAATCTTTCAAAAGGAAACCTGAAAGAGCTTTGCTATGCTACAGATGAGAATGGTAATTATACTACAGCATTAAGTACTGGTTGGGAACCTAAAACAATAGCATTAGAGCAATCTATGCAAGAAATTAATGAGCGTATTGAGCAAGCAAAAGCTGACGTAAAATCAGGTTTGGTAAGCCCAATCGTTTATTTCATGGAAGTTTGTAAAATGGATTGGATGACACTTGCAGGTTATGTAGGTATGTGGACATGGAGAGTGAAACGTCATGGAAAACCTTCTGTTTTTAAAAAATTAAACGATAAGATTTTGGCAAAATATGCCGAGGCTTTTGAAATATCAGTTGAAGAACTAAAAAATTATAAAGGAGAATAATGGAGACGGGTTTTGTTCATCATCAATCAGCACACTGTGAAAACGGAGTTGCTTCAAATTTATTAAAATACCACGGAATTAATATTAGTGAACCAATGGTTTTCGGTATTGGTTCTGGATTATTCTTTTTTTACCTACCATTATTAAAAGTCAATCATGCCCCGGCAATTAGTTATAGACCAATGCCTGGATTCATTTTCAACAAAGCTGCAAAAAGATTAGGGATTAAGGTTAAAAGAGTTAAATTCTCAAATCCACAATCGGCTCAAAAAGCATTAGAAGAAAATTTAAAAAATAATATACCATCAGGATTACAGGTTGGAGTGTATAATCTTACCTATTTTCCAGATGAATATCGTTTCCATTTTAACGCCCATAATTTAGTAGTTTATGGGAAAAAAGACGACACTTTCTTAATTAGTGATCCAGTTATGGAAACGGTTACTACACTTACTGAAAAGGAGTTGGAAAAAGTACGTTTTGCTAAAGGAGCTTTGGCGCCTAAAGGGCAAATGTACTACCCAGTTAATATTCCTACCGATTTAGATTGGGAAACTGCAATTAAAAAAGGAATCAAAAATACTTGTAATGATATGTTGGCTCCAGTGCCTATTGTAGGTGTTGCTGCTATGCGATTTCTTGCAAGAAGCATCCGTAAATGGCCAGTTAAAAAAGGTGTGAAAGTGGCTAATCATTATTTGGCACAAATGGTTCGTATGCAGGAGGAAATTGGTACAGGTGGTGGTGGATTCCGTTTTATTTATGCTGCATTTTTGCAAGAAGCAGCTGTAATATTAAAGAATGATTCATTAAAAGAGCTTTCTACAGAAATGACTACAATTGGTGATTTATGGAGAGATTTTGCTGTAAATGCTGCTAGAGTATATAAAAACAGAAGCAATCAAACGGATGTTTATAATAGTCTTGCAGATGAATTGGTTCATATTTCAAACTTAGAAGAAGCTTTTTTTAAGAAATTAAAAAAAGCAATTTAATTTATGGGAGTGCCAATAATTCATATTAATGAGCTTTATAAAAAGTATAAAGATTCCGAAGATTTTTCTGTTCAGAATTTAAATTTACAAATTGAAGAAAAAGAAATCTTTGGTTTGTTGGGGCCAAACGGAGCTGGAAAAACGACTTTAATCTCTATGCTATGTGGTTTAATTAAACCTACTTCAGGAAAATTTACCATAGATTCACTTTCATACGATAAAAACGCTACACAAATCAAAAAGACGATTGGAGTTGTACCACAGGAATATGCTTTGTATCCTACTTTAACGGCTCGCGAAAACCTTCGTTATTTCGGTAGTATGTATGGTTTAAAAGGAAAAGAACTTTGCCAAAAGGTAGATGCTGCTTTGGAGCATTTAGGTCTCTTAAAGTTTGCTGATAAAAAGGTGGAAACTTTCTCAGGAGGTATGAAACGCCGAGTGAATTTAATCGCTGGAATACTTCATAATCCAAAGGTTTTATTTTTAGATGAACCTACTGTTGGTGTCGATGTACAATCTAAAAATGTAATAATAGAATATCTGAAAGAATTAAATGCAGGAGGAACTTCAATTATATATACTTCTCATCATTTAACCGAAGCACAAGACTTTTGTACTCATATTGCTATTATAGATAGAGGGACAATTTATGCGCAAGGAACTCCTGAAGGATTAATTGCACAAACAGAAAATGCTCATAATCTTGAAGATGTGTTTATTTCATTAACTGGTAAAGAATTACGTGATGATGCATAAGTTTTTAATGTCGGTTTATAAAGAAATTCTTTTACTTAAAAGAGATTTTGGTGGGTTGGTCATTTTGTTTGTAATGCCTTTGGTACTTATTGTAACTATTACATTAATACAAGACAGTACTTTCAAAGCTGTTTCCGATGCTAAAATTCCTGTTTTATTAGTAGATAATGACCAGGGTGATATTTCGAAAACGGTAAAGCAAAATTTAAACGAAAGTGGTTCTTTTGAAATTGTTACCGAAATTGATGCTAAAAAAATTACTGAAGACATAGCCAAAGATGCTGTTTTTAAAGGGAAATATCAATTAGCAATAGTTATCCCTGAAAAATTAAGTTCCGATTTACAATTAAAAGTGAATCAAAATGTAAACAAGATTTTGAGTAATTTCGGAATGGAAGACAGCACAAAAGTGGCTTCTGTAAACAAAGAAATACTTCCAAAAGAAGTAAAACTATACTTTGACCCAGCTACTCAATTGACTTTTAAAAATGGTGTGAAAAGTGCTATCGATAAAATGATTTCTCAAATCGAAAATAAATCGATTTATGCAACTTTTCAAGACCAATTAGGAGAAGGAGATGCTCCAATTTTCGATCAAAAAAGCTTTATTTCATTCAAAGAAATTGTTCCTAAAATAGATAATAAAGAAATCGTTCCCAATTCGGTACAACACAACGTACCAGCTTGGACATTGTTTGCCATATTTTTTGTTGTGGTGCCATTATCTATCAATATAGTAAAAGAAAAAAGCCAAGGAACATTAATACGATTAATTACGAATCCAGTTCCCTATGCTATAGTTATTTTAGGTAAAACAGCTACCTATTTAATTATATGTATGATACAATTTTGGCTGATGGTTGCTGTTGGTGTTTATCTTTTCCCATATTTAGGATTACCTATTTTGGATATTGAGGGTAGAATGCTTTTAATGAGTACAGTAGCTTTATTCTCTGGCCTTGCAGCTATTGGTTTTGGAATATTGTTAGGTACAATTGCAAAAACACAAGAACAATCAGCGCCTTTTGGGGCAACATCAGTGGTTATTTTAGCGGCAATAGGAGGCGTTTGGGTTCCGGTTTTTGCCATGCCTAAAATCATGCAATATGCTTCACATATTTCTCCTATGAACTGGGGGCTAAATGCTTTTTATGATGTGTTGTTACGTAGCGGAGGTTTTGTCGAAATTCTGCCGGAAATATTTTTATTACTTTTGTTTTTTATAATTACAACGACTATTGCTATAGGTTATGATAAGAAAAAAAGAGCAGTATAATGAAGTAACTGAATTAACCGTATCGAAAAAAATTCGTGTACGTTTTAATGAAACCGATCCTTTAGGAATCGTGTGGCACGGCTATTATATTACTTATTTTGAAGATGGAAGAGAAGCTTTTGGCCGTAAACATGGAATATCGTATCTAGATGTTCATCGTAACGGATACACAACGCCTATTGTAAAGTCAGAATGTGAGCATAAACTCTCATTGCGTTATGGAGATGTAGCTCGTATAGAGACTACAATTGTTAATACTCCAGCGGCTAAAATGATTTTTAGATATAAGATTTTTGACGCTAACGAAAAAGTAGTTTGTACGGGAGAAACCATTCAGGTTTTTGTAGATGCCAAAGGAGATTTGGTGTTAAATTTGCCACCTTTTTTTGAAGAATGGAAACGTAAGATAGGATTGTTGAAGTAATGAAGAAAAGCGTTTACATTACAGCGAGTAATTGCATAACACCTTTGGGTTTTGATGTGGTTTCCAATTGGGAAGCGCTTCAAAAAAACATTTCAGGTATTAAAAAGCATCAGGATGTTGGTCAATTGGAGTCGTTTTATGCTTCAGTTGTAGATCAAGAAGCATTAGAATTGGCTTTTGACAAGGTAGAAAGTGGTAACAATTTTACCAAACTCGAGAAAATGATGATACTGGCTTTACAGCCTTTGGTGAAAGGAAATAAAATCACTAAAAAAATAGCCTTTATTTTTTCGAGTACTAAAGGAAATATTAGTCTTTTGGAAGATGAAAAGATTTCTGTCGAAAGTGCTCAATTAGCTCTGTTAGCTAAGAAAATAAGCACTTATTTTGGATTTGAAACGGAGCCGATTGTGGTTTCAAACGCTTGTGTTTCTGGAATTTTAGCAGTTTCGGTTGCCAAACGAATGATTCAATCAGGTCTTTACGATGATGCTTTTGTGGTAGCAGGAGATGAAGTTTCAGAATTTGTGCTTTCGGGATTCAATTCCTTTCAGGCAATGAGTACAGAACCTTGTATGCCTTACGATGCGAATCGCACAGGAGTAACGCTTGGAGAAGCTGTTGCCGCGGTTTATATTACTGCTGATGAAGCTCAAGTTGAACCAAATAGTTTTAAAATTATTGGTGACGGAGCGGTAAATGATGCAAATCATATTTCAGGGCCATCGAGAACAGGTGAAGGTTTGTTTAGAAGTATAGAAAGTGCTTTGAAAGAAGCAAAAATAGATAAAAATAAAATAAAATATATATCTGCACACGGAACTGCTACTTTGTACAATGACGAAATGGAAGCTATTGCTTTTAATCGTTTAGGGTTGCAAGAAGTGCCCGTGAATAGTATGAAAGGCTATTATGGTCATACGCTTGGGGCTTCTGGATTATTGGAAACCGTTTTGGCGATGGAAAGTGCCAAGCAAAATCGTTTGATTATCTCTAAAGGGTATTCTAATTTAGGGGTAAGTCAGTCTATTAATGTAATTACTGAAAATCAAGAAGTCGAGATAGATTATTTTCTGAAGACAGCTTCAGGTTTTGGAGGTTGCAATACGGCAGTACTATTTGAAAAAGTGAAATAAATTGGAATTTAATAGTTACATATCGGCAAGTTGTATCATCGAAGACAATAGCGTTTTCCTTTCGGGGGAAAATCAGTTTGTTTTGGAGGATGCTACTTTCTCAGAATTTTCAAAAGCAGTGTACAAGAAATTTGAGATAGAGTATCCCAAATTTTTTAAAATGGACAATTTGAGTAAATTAGCCTTTTTATCTGCGGAATTACTTTTGAAAGATATGGCAAATTCTAATGAAGAAGAAAACGACATCGCTTTAGTTTTTGCCAATCGTTCGTCAAGTTTGGATACAGATGTGAAATATCAGGAATCAATAGCAAGCAAAGAAAATTATTTTCCAAGCCCAGCGGTTTTTGTTTATACACTTCCTAATATTTGCATAGGAGAAATTAGTATCAAACACAATTTAAAATCGGAAAATGCATTTTTTGTTTTTGAAGAATTTCCTTCGGAATTTATGTTGCATTATGCCAATAATCTTCTAGAATCCAAAAAGGCAGAGAAAGTGCTTTGCGGTTGGACAGAATTATATCAAGAAAAATATAAAGCAGTGTTATATTTGGTGGAAAAGAATCCTACAAATACTTCTTGCAAAGAACATAACTTAGAATCGATAAAACAATTATATACAAATACATTATGGACGCTTTAAAACAAGAATTAAAATCTAAGATCATTGAAGTTTTAAACTTAGAAGATATTGCAGTAGAAGATATTAACAATGATGATGCACTTTTCGGTGACGGTTTAGGATTGGATTCTATTGATGCTTTAGAATTAATCGTATTGTTAGACAAAGACTATGGTATCAAATTGACAGATCCAAAAGAAGGAAAAAACATTTTCCAGTCAATCGATACAATGGCTGCTTATATCACTGCAAACAGAACTAAATAAAATTAGAAATCAGAGATCAGAAATTAGAAAACATGAGTTCAGAACTAAAACTTAGAACAAAACAGTTTTCAATTTCTATTTTTGAAATAGTAGATTTATTACCAAACAAAACTTCAGTTAAAGTTGTAAGTTATCAATTGGCCAAATCAGGTAGTTCTGTTGGAGCAAATTACAGAGAAGCTTGTAGAGCAAGAAGTAATAAAGAGTTTATTGCTAAAATGAATATAGTTTTAGAAGAAGCTGATGAAACGTTATTTTGACTTGAAATAATTAAAGAGTTTGAGTGGATAGATTTAAATGTTCTTGAAAAAGTATTAAAAGAATCGAATGAATTAACAGCTATATTTGTTACAATTCTAAAAAAGATGAATTTAAAAGAAAATTCAAATTAGGTTAGTTTTCTAACTTCTAATTTCTAAAATCTAATTTTAAAATGAAAGTTGCAATAACAGGAATGGGAATCATTTCTTCTATTGGGAAAACCGTAGAAGAGAATTACAACGCACTGGTAACAGGACAAAAAGGGATTTCTTCAATTGAAAATTTCCACACGGTTCATAAAGATGTTATCAAAGTCGGGGAAATTAAATTAACCAATCCACAATTAGAGCAACTTCTTGGACTAACTCCTGATAATAATTATTCCAGAACGGCAATGTTGGGAGCATATGCCGCCAAAAAAGCGGTTGAAGATGCTGGAATTACCAATCTAAATGATTGTCGTTCGGGTTTGATTTCATCAACAAGTGTTGGTGGAATGGACATGACTGAGAAGTATTATTACGAATACTTCGAAGATGAAACATGTCAAAAATACATTAGTAGCCATGATGCTGGAGATTCATCTCATAAAATAGCAGAATATATTGGTTTAGAAGGTTTCGTGTCAACGATAAGTACAGCATGTTCATCAGCGGCGAATGCTATTATGATGGGCGCACGTATGATTCAGCAAGGAAAACTAGATCGAGTAATTGTAGGTGGGACCGATGCTTTGGCAAAATTCACCATCAATGGTTTTAAAACTCTGATGATTTTATCGGATACCTATAACACTCCCTTTGATAATAACCGTAAAGGATTGAATTTAGGTGAAGCTGCTGCTTTCTTGGTTTTAGAATCGGATGAATTAGTTCAAAAATCAAATAAAAAAGTTTTGGCGTACGTTTCTGGTTTTGGCAATGCTAACGATGCTTATCATCAAACGGCTTCTTCAGAAAATGGAGATGGTGCCTTTTTAGCAATGGAAAAAGCACTGAAAATTGCTGGACTTGAGCCTTCACATATTGATTACGTTAATGCTCATGGAACTGCTACACCTAACAATGATTTGTCAGAAGGTCGTGCTTTGATCCGTATTTTTGGTGATACAACTCCAGAATTCAGTTCTACTAAAGCCTTTACAGGTCATACTTTGGCAGCTGCGGCGGCTATCGAGGCAGTGTATAGCGTTTTGGCTTTGCAGAACAATGTTATTTTCCCGAATCTGAATTTTGTAACTCCTATGGAAGAATTCAATCTGATTCCGCAGACTACATTAAAAAATAAAGAAATCAAACACGTATTGTCAAATTCTTTCGGTTTTGGAGGAAATTGTTCTACGGTTATATTTTCAAAAAATTAAAAAGACTACACTTTAAACTGTTTAAAATAGAATAAGAGATGAAAGGTTGCTATATCAATGGAATGGGAATCGTATCGGTTCAAAAAACATTTGATTCGGAGTTTTTGAGCGAAATGACCATTAATGAAACTGAAAATGTGTTGTATGCGCAGCAACCCTCTTATAAAGAAATGATTCCTCCTGCGATGATTCGTCGTATGGCCAAAGGGGTAAAAATGGGAATTTATGCTTCAACTAAAGCACTGGAAGAAGCAGAAATCAAAAATCCCGATGCTATCATTACCGGTACCGGAATGGGTTGTGTTGAGGATTCGGAAAAATTTCTAAAAGCCATTTTAGACAATGATGAGCAATTTTTAACACCTACATCTTTTATTCAATCGACACACAATACGGTTGGGGCTCAAATCGCACTTGGATTGCAATGTAAAAACTACAATTTTACCTATGTTAATGGAGCTGTTTCTATGGAAACCGCTTTGATCGATGCCAAAATGCAGTTGGATAATAATGAAGTTACCAATGTTTTAGTGGGTGGTATTGATGAGACTTCTCAACATACTTTAGACTTGTTTAAATTGGTTCAAGTTATTAAAAGTGAAGAAGATAAACCTTATTCGGTTTTGAATTCAAACTCTAAAGGTGTTGTATTTGGTGAAGGAGCTAACTTTTTTGCTCTAGCAAACACTTCAACTGATACAACCTATGCTAAAATTGAGGACGTTAGTATATACAGTGCTTTGCAACCAGAAAAAGTAGCAAATTTTGTTACCGAATTTTTAAAGGCAAATGGTTTATCAGTTTCTGATATTGATGCAGTTGTTTTCGGAAATAACGGTGATGCATCTTATGATGATTATTATAAAATTTCTTCAACATTGTTTAATGAAACGCCTCAAGCTTTCTACAAACATTTAAGTGGAGAGTACAATACGGCTTCAGGTTTTGGATTGTGGATTGCTGCAAACATCATGAAACAACAACAAATTCCAGCTATTGTTCAAATGAATGGTTTAGAAAAAGAATCATATAAAACGATTTTACTCTATAATCAATATCTTGGTAAAGATCACAGTTTAATTCTGCTTAAAAATGTCAAAGCATAAATTCAGTATTGTTCTGGCATTGTGCTTTCTAGTACTACTTTTTGTTATTAGGGCAGATTGGGGGTGGTATATATTACTTTTTTTAGGATTTATAGGAATTACCAGTTGGGGTTCATTTGATATTCGTTTGAATTATTTCTTAAAAGCCTATTCAAACAATCCGAATGAAAATGACAAGAGAATAGCTCTTACATTTGATGATGGTCCACATGAAATGACTGATAAAGTTTTGGATCTTCTTTTACAATACAATGCCAAAGGAACTTTTTTCTGCATTGGAACACAAATTGAAAAACATCCTGACATTTTACAACGAATTGTAAGCGAAGGACATACTGTTGGGAATCATACGTATTCACATTCTAAGTCTTTTGGTTTCTTTTCGACAAATGAAGTTGAACAAGAAATTACTCAAACAAATACTTTATTAGAAAATAAAATTCAAAAAAAATCACTTCTTTTTAGACCTCCTTTTGGAGTTACTAATCCTAATGTAGCTAAGGCAATTGCAAAAACTGGACATTCTGTAATAGGTTGGAATATAAGATCTTTAGATACAGTAATTGAAGATGAATCACAAATTTTAGAACGCATAAAAAAGAGAATTCAATCGGGTGGAATTATATTGCTTCACGACACTTCTTTAAAAACAGTGAATGTATTGGAACAGTTATTGCTATTTTTGCAATCGGAGAATTATCAAATGATAACCGTAGATGAATTATTGAATATTTCGGCTTATGAAAACTAGATTATATACAGTCATACTTTTACTTTTTGTTTTAATAGGTTTTGCCCAAGAACAAAAAATGTCAAATTCAGAAATTACAAATTTTAAAGCTGAAGTGACTAAAGAAACGAAAAGTATAAAAACACTTAAAACTGATTTTGTACAGTACAAACACATGGACTTTTTATCAAAAGACATAGAAACTTCTGGTAAAATGGCTTTTAAAGCATCAAATTTGCTTAATTGGCAGTATACAAAACCATATCAATATAGTATTGTTTTTAAAAACAATAAAATATATATCAACGATCAAGGGAATAAGAGTACTGTTGATGCAAAAAGTAAAATGTTTGAAAAGATCAACAAACTTATTGTAGGAAGTGTGAGTGGAAATATGTTTGATGATAATGAATTTACAATTGTTTATTATAAAACTAAAGATTTTAATATTGCAAAATTGTTTCCTAAGACAGCTACGATTAAAAAGTACATTAAGGAAGTAAATTTATTTTTTCCTGAAAATGAGTCGACTGTTTCGCAAGTTAAACTTATAGAACCTTCGGGCGATTACACAAAAATTGTATTTAAAAACAAGCAAGTTAATGCAAAAATTGATGATTCGGCTTTTACTAATTAGTGCTCTTTTATTTCAATTAGTATCCTGTAAACCATATCAGGTACAGAATTCTGTTGTTAAGCAAACTTCTATAAAAGAGTTTAAAAATCCCTATTTTGATAATCCAGAGATAGATTATGTTTATAAAGCTCAAATAGAGGTTTATGGAAATAAACTAGGTGGAATTTTTGTTGCCAAAAAAATATCAGATTCAGTACATAGGGTTGTTTTTACAACCGAATTTGGAAATAAATTGATGGATTTTGAATTGTCCGATAATGAGTTTAAAGTAAATTATATCATTGAGCAATTAGATAAAAAAATTATTTTAAATACACTGAAAGAAGATTTTAGATTATTGCTTAAAGTTCATCATCAAATAAATCAATCTTTTGAAAATGATTTATTCAATGTTTACAAATCAAATAACGATAAAAGATTTATTTATTTTTTCATTAATAGGAATGACAATAAATTGATCAAATTGATAAGTGCCTCAAAATATAAAGAAAAGGTAGTTTTCGAATTTGAGTCAAAAAACACTACTTTTGCCGAGATGATTAGGATCAATCATAAAAACATTAAATTAAAAATTGAATTAAATCAAATCATTAATTAACCTAGAATTTCGAATGAAAAAAACAATTATTGTAGCATTTTTATGCTTTTTAGGAATTACACAAGTTAATGCACAGTCTAAGTTTAGACCTGGAATTAGAGGAGGAGCCAACTTTGCTCATTTAACTCAAACAGATAACCCAAATGAAAAGTATAGTACTAGAACTGATTTTTATATTGGTGCTTTTGGTGCTTTAAACTTGTCTAAAGTGTATACACTTCAGCCAGAGATTAACTATACTAGACAAGGAGCTAAATATGAGTATATTGATGTGGATAATAGACGTTATAATTCAGAAATTAAAGTTTCTTATTTATCACTTGGGGTAGCTAATAAATTCAAATTTGATAAATTCAATATTCATCTTGGGCCTACTCTTGATATCAAAGTTAAAGATGCTGGAAAAAAATTAGGGACTGCTTATAATGATGGTTATTATTATAATAATGATTACTATTATAATGATGATTTAACAGCTATCGATTTTGCATTCTTTTTAGGAGCTGGATTTGATATTACAAAAAACTTCGGAATAGAAGCTAGAATTAAAAAAGGAATAATTCCTGTTAATGATAATGGTGATTGGGATTCTACAAATGTTGTTTTCCAAACAGGTATCACTTATACATTCTAATAAAATAAAGATTACAAACATGTTACTAAAAGATTTTTATACTGTCGAGAAATTAGAAAATATTGCTGAAGGCAAATACAATGCAGTTGTTTTGCTTAATAGAGAGCATGACATTTTTAAAGGACACTTTCCTGGAAATCCTGTAACACCAGGTGTTTGTATGATGCAAATTATCAAAGAACTTACTCAGGAAATTCTGGGTAGTTCTTTGTTTATGAAAAGTTCTTCTAATGTCAAATTTATGGCACTTATCAATCCTGATAACAACCCAAAATTGGATTTAGAGCTTGAAATTTCTGGTGATTTAGTATCAGAAATTAAAGTAAAAAACACTACAAGGTTTGATGAAACTGTAGCTCTTAAATTAACGAATACTTATATAAAAGCATAAAGTGAAATCTTTAGTAATAATATTGTTTACTTTTTTCTCTTTCATCCAAAATCCATCAGATGTAAGAGATCAATATTATGCAGCTTCAAAAAGCAAACAAAATGCTGAGAAGTTTTACAATTTGTTAGCTAAATATAATAAAGACAACAAAACAATGCTTGCTTATAAAGGAGCAGCATTAGCTTTAAAATCAAAATACGCTTCAGATAGAAAAGATAAAAAAGATTTATTTATCGAAGGGGTTACAACACTTGAAAGCTCTGTAAAGCAAGAGCCAAACAATGCTGAAATAAGACTAATTAGATTAAGCGTTCAAGAAAACACACCAAAGTTTTTAAAATACAAGGCTAATATTGATGAAGATAAAAAAATGATTGTGAGTTCGTTTGAAAAGCAATCAAAGGATTTGAAAGAATACATTAAAACCTACATAAATCAGTCTAAAATTTTTACCGAAGCTGAAAAGCAAAAAATAAAATAACACACATGTATTCTGCAGTATCTGTTTCAGAAAGAATGATAAAAATGAATGTTTGTGTTATTATCCCTACTTATAATAATCATAAGACATTGCAGCGAGTTTTAGATGGAGTTCTAGAACTAACTAATAGTGTTATAGTAGTAAATGATGGTTCTACAGATACTACTTCTCAAATACTTAATGAGTACAAAAGAATTACCTTAATCACCGTTGGTAAAAACCAAGGTAAAGGAAATGCTTTAAAAGAAGGTTTTCGAAAAGCGAAGTCATTAGGTTTTGATTATGCAATTACTATCGACTCAGACGGTCAGCATTTTCCTGATGATATTTCTGTTTTTCTTGATGCTCTAGAAAGCGAAGAAAAAGATGTTTTGTTGATAGGAAGCCGAAACATGTCTCATGAAAGTGTTCCTAAAAAAAGCAGTTTTGGAAATAAATTTTCAAATTTCTGGTTTTGGTTCGAAACAGGAATTGAATTGAATGACACGCAATCGGGATACCGACTTTATCCTTTGAATGCTATTCCGAATAAGTTTTTTACCAAAAAATTTGAATTCGAAATAGAAATCATTGTCCGTACAGCTTGGAATGATATCCCAGTAAAAAATGTACCAATAAAAGTGCTGTACGATCCAACTGAAAGGGTTTCACATTTTAGACCTTTTCGCGATTTCACCCGAATCAGTATTTTAAATACTGTTTTGGTTCTTTTATTATTCCTATATATTAAACCAAGAAATTTTTTCAGGAGTTTCAAAAAAAAAAGTTTTATAGCTTTTTTTAAAGAAGATGTGCTTTCTAGTTCAGATTCTAATCTAAAAAAAGCGCTTTCTATTGCTCTAGGAGTATTTTGCGGTATTGCTCCATTTTGGGGATTTCAAACGGCAATGGTAATTTCTGTAGCAGTACTTCTTCGTTGGAATAAGGCATTAGCCTTTACTTTTTCGAACGTAAGTATTCCTCCCATGATTCCCTTTATAATCTATGGTTCTTTAAAAGTAGGAGGTCTTTTTGTAGAAGACAAAGCAAAATTCACTTTTGGCAATCCTATTACCTTTAATCATGTAAAAACCAACATTGTTCAATATCTTATTGGAAGTTTTATTTTAGCAACTGTTATGGCATTTATTTTTGGGGTTGGAAGTTATTTAGTACTTTCGCTTTCCAAAAAATCAAAAAAGTAAATGCATCGTTTTTTTATCAAAATTCATCAGTTTGTAGAGCAAAACAAGTGGTTGGCAGTATCAATTGCTGCTTTGATTTTGTTGATTTTTGGTTTTTTAGCTTCAAAAATTAAATTTGAAGAAGACATAACGAGAATTATTCCTAAAAATGAAAAGTCAGATGTAACAGCTAAAGTACTTCAGCAGTTAAAGTTTTCTGATAAAATCACTGTTATTATAGAAAAGGATAAAAACGGTTCAGTCGATGATTTGTCTGAAGCTGCTGATGTTTTTTTAGATTCTGTTCAAAGCTGTAATGACTATATAAAAGACATACAAGGTAAAGTTGACGAAGAAAATATTCAGGAAACTTTTCAGTTTGTTTACGATAATTTGCCGCTGTTTTTAAACGACAAAGATTATCAACAAATTCAACAAAAAATCAATAAAGATAGTATTGCTGTTCAAGTAGATAAAAATTACAAAACATTAATTTCTCCAACAGGAATTGTAGCCAAAGATTTTATTGTAAATGATCCGTTAGGTATTTCATTTATAGCATTAAAAAAACTTCAACAATTGAGTGTTGGTGACGAATTTCAGCTTAAAAATGGTTATGTTATCACTAAAGATGAATCAAAACTTTTACTTTTTATCAATCCAAAGCTAGGAGGTAGTGAAACAGAAAAAAATACCGCTTTTGCAGATAAGTTGTATTCAATTAAAGATGCACTAAACAGTCATTTTAAAGGAAAAGTCTCTGTTGATTATTTCGGTTCTTCTTTGATAGCAGTGGCCAATGCAAAACAAATAAAAACAGATATTATCACTACCATTTTTGCTTCACTTGGAGCTTTGTTACTGATTTTAATTCTGTTTTACCGAAAAATATATGTTCCTATAATCATCTTTATTCCAACGTTATTTGGTGTAGCAATTGCCATAGCGAGTTTGGTATTCTTAGAAGGAACAATTTCAGCTATTTCTTTAAGTGTTGGTGCGGTTTTATTGGGAGTCACGATTGATTATTCATTGCATATCATGACGCATTACCGACATAATAGTGATGTAGATACTTTGTATAAAGACATTACAATGCCTTTAATTATGAGTAGTACAACAACAGCAGTTGCATTTTTGTGCTTACTTTTTGTGAACTCTGAGGCATTAAAAGATTTAGGCATTTTTGCTGCTATAAGTGTAATGGTATCGGCAATTTTTTCATTGTTAATCATTCCACACTTATATAAGCCAAAGAACGATGAGACTATCGAAAGAAAAACAGTTTTAGACAAAGTAGCTGGTTTTTCATTCGAAAAAAATAAATTCTTAATTATAGCTAGTGTATTAGTTGTAGTTGTAAGCTTTTTTACCTTCGGGAATGTTAAGTTCAATAACAATCTGTCTGATTTAAATTTTATTCCTTCCGAAATAAAACAAGCAGAGGCAAAATTGGAAAGTTCTTCAAATTTGACTTCAAAATCGATTTACTTGGCTTCTTATGGAAATTCATTTGAAGAAGCTTTACAAAACAATAGTAAACTTTTTAATAATCTTTCCGACCAAAAAAACAGTAAGCAAATTTTAAATTTTAGCTCTATTGGAGGAATAGTATTGTCTAAAGAAGATCAACTAAAAAAAATCCAACAATGGAATTCGTTTTGGACTTCTCAAAAGAAAGAGTTTGTTAAAAATAATTTGATAAGCAATGGAAATTCATTAGGTTTTAAAGCAGAAACACATCAAAATTTCTATGATTTATTGGATATGAAATTCAATCCAATTGGTTTTACTGAATATGCTTCAATGAAAGCATTATTTTTAAACGAGTTTGTTACCGAGAAGAATGGTTTTTATACGATTTCATCTGTAGCTAAAATTTCAAATTCGCAAAGAGACAATTTTGTCAAAAGAATGGATACTCACAAAGAAGTAATTACCATCGATAGACAACAAATGAATGAAACATTTTTAGGCAAACTTAGAGATGATTTTAATAGCCTAATTAATTATTCGTTTATTGCAGTTATCGTTATCCTATTTGTCTTTTTTAGACGAATCGAATTGGTTATTGTGAGTGCTATTCCTATTGCTATTACAGGGATTGTTACAGCTGGAATAATGAGCATTTTTAATATTCAGCTTAATATTTTTAGTTTAATAGTTTGTACATTGATATTTGGTCATGGTGTCGATTTTAGTATCTTCATGACAAGTGCTTTACAAAAAGAATACACTAACGGAAAAAATGAAATGAAAACGTATCGTATTTCAATCATTTTAGCAGCACTTACGACTATTTTGGCCATTGGAGCGTTAGTGTTTGCGAAACATCCAGCTTTAAGATCTATTTCATCGGTATCATTAATTGGGGTTTTTGCAGCACTTATTATAACGTTTATAGTGTATCCTATTCTATATAGATTTTGTTTCTTCAACAGAGTTAAAAAAGGGAATGTTCCTATAACGATTTTTACTTTTTTACATTCGGTTGTTTCATTATTGTATTATAGTTTGGGCGGAATTTTACTCTCAACCGTTGGTAGATTTTTGCTAAAAATTATTCCCATCAATCCCGAAAAGAAAATGCTTTTCTTTAGAAAAGTCATGGCGAGATTTGTGACTTCAGTATTATATTCTAACCCTTTTGTAAAAAAGCAAGTTATAAATAAAGCGGGCGAGAAATTTGATAAACCAGCAGTGATAATTGCTAATCATACATCGGTTTTAGATACTTTAGCTTTAGGAATGGTAACACATAAAATTGTGTATTTGGTAAATGACTGGGTTTATAACTCTCCAATTTTTGGTAAAGCAGTTCGAGCAATGGGCTACTATCCCGTTTCGCAAGGAATTGAAGGAGGTGTAGATCATCTTCGTGAAAAAATAGAACAAGGTTATTCATTAATGATTTTCCCAGAAGGAACGCGTTCCGATGATAATGTAGTAAAGCGTTTTCATAAAGGGGCATTTTTCTTGGCTCAAGAATATAATTTAGATATTTTACCAATTTATATTCATGGTAATTCTGAAACATCTCCAAAAGGTGATTTTATGATTCATAACGAAAGTATAAGCGTTGTTATTGAAGATAGAATTAAAGCATCAGATATTTCATTTGGAGCAGATTATACCGAAAGATCTAAAAAAATAAACAAGTTTTATCGTCAGCAGTTTGCAAAAATTAGAAGCGAATATGAAGATGAAAATTACTTTAGAAATAAATTGTTCTCAAGCTTTTTATACAAAGAAGAAGAAATTGTAAAAACGGTTAAAGCTGATTTTGAAAATCGTAAATCAATATATTATCAACTAAATAAAGTTATAGCTGATGATGCAAAAATTTTGCATTTAGCAAATGATTTTGGTCAAATAGATTTTATGCTGACAATACAGGAGCCTAAGCGTAGAATTCAGAGTTATATTACTGATATTGAAAAAAGAGAAGTTGCCACAACAAATTATTTGGTTAAAAGAAGAGAAATAAAATATTTAGATTCAACAGAATCAAGTATTAATTATTCAGTTTTACTTATTTCTGAAGTTGATGATAAAGAATTAGAAAATTTAGTTTTACCTTCAAGTTTAAATAAAGTTGTTATTATTTCAAATTTTGATTCTAAAAGTCATTTTGAAAAAGTAGGTTTTAAAATTGAGACTGAAAGCCAAAACATCATAGTATTAGTAAAGTAATTTTGGAAAACAAATACGACATAGTTATCATAGGAAGCGGCTTGGGTGGCCTTGTTTCTGCTATTATTTTAGCGAAAGAAGGAAAAAAAGTCTGCGTTCTTGAAAAAAATAATCAGTACGGTGGAAACCTACAGACATTTGTTCGTGATAAAACTATTTTTGATACCGGAATTCATTATATAGGAGGATTAGATAAAGGCGAAAATCTATACAATTACTTCTCTTATATCGGTATAATGGACGGTCTTCGTTTAAAAAAAATGGATGAAGATGCTTTTGATGTTATTTCCTTTGATGACGATGATATCGAATATCCACATGCTCAAGGTTATGAAAATTTCATAAAACAATTATCCGTTCATTTTCCGGAAGAAGAAGAAACTATAAAGAAATATTGTGAAAAAATAATATATACTTGTGATTCATTTCCTTTATATAATTTGAGAAATGGAGAAGGATATCAGCAAGAAATCCTGTCTATTAATGCTAAGAAGTATTTAGACGAACTGACTACAAACGAAAAATTGAAAGCTGTTTTAGCTGGCTCCAATTTTCTATATGCTGGAATTGCAGATAAAACACCTTTTTATGTACATGCGCTTTCTGTAAATTCTTATATTCAAAGTTCTTGGCGTTGTATAAATGGAGGGAGTCAAATAACAAAACAGCTAATTAAGCAACTTAGGAAATACGGTGGTGAAGTATATAAACATAGTGAAGTCGTAGATTTTGGATTTGAAAATGACAATTTAGTTTCAGTTAAAACTAAAAACGGGAAAGAATACTTTGCGGATATTTTTATATCTAACATAGAACCAAAAACCACCTTAAAAATGGTTGGAGAAAACAGACTCAGAAAATCGTATTATAGCCGTATACAGAGTTTAGAAGTCCTTCCATCTGCATTTAGTTTGTATGTGGTTTTTAAGCCAGAAACATTCAAGTATATAAATCACAATTATTATCATTTTCGTGATAGTACAAGAGTTTGGAATGCAAATGAATATTCAGATACAAGTTGGCCAGAAGCGTATATGTTATCGATGAACATCTCTGAGGAAAATCAGGTTTGGGCAGAAAGTTTAACAGCGATAACCTATTTAAAATTTGAAGAGTTTGAGGCTTGGGAAAATACTCATAATACAGTTTCAGAAAAAGGAGACAGAGGTTCTCTTTATGAAGAATACAAAGAGGCAAAGGCTCAGGTTTTTTTAAATGAAATCGAGAAAAAATTCCCTGGAATAAGAGAATGCATTAAATCAATTCATACTTCAACACCATTGTCTTATAGAGATTATATTGGTGGTCATAATGGTAATTTGTATGGTTATGTGAAAGATTCTAATAATCCTATGAAAACATTTATTTCTCCAAAAACTAAAATTGAAAACTTATTTTTAACAGGACAAAGTATTAATATGCACGGAGTACTTGGAGTTACTATTGGGGCTGTTGTTACGTGTTCAGAAATACTAGGTAAGGATTATTTGATCGAAAAAATTAACCAAGAGTTGAAGGATAAGCAATGAAAAAAGTAATCCATTTTTTTCTTGTACTTGGAGTTTTGCTCTCACTGTTTTCTTGTGGAACTTCTAAATCTATACATCATCAGCCTAAAATTACTGGATACAATCAAACTGTCCCTAGTGTTGTAAAACATTCAGATACCGTTTTTTCATCTGGAACTAATTACCTGATAAAAAATAAGCAAAACATTTGGGAATTGTATGTTTCTGGTGATCCGTTACAACGCGGATTGCTTATGGGAGCATTAAGCGAACCTTTGGTAAAAAAACAAGAAAGGCTATTTTTCTCCAAAGTAAAAGAAATAGTTCCTTCAAATTTTAAACAAAGTTTACTTCGTCAATTTTTGAAATGGTATAATCGTAAATTATACTTAAATGTTCCTGAGGAATATAAAACCGAAATCTATGGTGTATCACAATATGCCTCTGATGATTTCAATTCCATTGCACCAAAATATTTAAGAAGTCTTTACTTGCACGGAGCACATGATATAGGCCACGCCATGCAAGATTTAGCATTGGTTGGTTGTTCTTCTTTGGCTTTATGGGGTGATAAAACCGAAGATGGAGAGCTATTATTGGGTCGCAACTTTGATTTTTATGCAGGAGATGAATTTGCAAAAGATAAAATTGTAGCATTTGTTACGCCAGATACTGGACATCCTTTTATGATGGTGACTTGGGGCGGAATGATAGGTGTGGTTTCTGGAATGAACAAAGAAGGACTTACCATAACGATTAATGCTGGTAAGTCTAAAATTCCTTTGGTAGCCAAAACGCCAATTTCTATTGTTGCACGCGAAATTCTGCAATACGCTTCAAACATTAATGAAGCCATCGAAATTGCCAAAAAACGTCAAGTCTTTGTTTCAGAATCTATGATGATTGGTAGCGCTCACGATAAGAAGGCAGTTCTTATTGAAACGTCTCCAGATAATTTTGGAGTATATGAAGTTCCCAATCAAGACAATCATTTAGTATGTACCAATCATTTTCAAAGTGAGCCGTATAAAACAGATGAGCGAAATGTTGAGCATATAAAAGAAAGCCATTCAAAATACCGTTTCGATAGACTAGAAGAGTTGTTACAGAAAGAAGATAAAATGACACCTCAAAAAATGGCTGATATCTTAAGGAATAAAGACGGTTTGCACGAAAAAAGGATTGGTTACGGAAATGAAAAATCATTAAACCAACTTTTAGCGCATCATGCCATAATTTTTAAACCAGAGAGCAGAATGGTTTGGGTGTCCTCAAATCCGTATCAATTAGGAGAGTTTGTGGCCTATGATCTAAATAAAATTTTCGATAAAAAAGAAAATGATTTTGTAGCTTTAGCCACTGATTCTCTAACTATTGCTAAAGATAAATTTGTGTATTCTAAAGAGTTTCAGGATTATGAAAAATATAGAACACAAAGCACTGTTTTTGATAAAATAATAGAAGACAAAGGAGTGGTATCGAGCGAATTTGTAACAGATTATCAAAAGTTAAATCCTGAGCATTGGATTGTTTATTATAAAGCAGGGGAGTATTATTATCAGAAAAAAGAATTTCAAAAAGCAAAAATTCAATTTGAAACTGCTTTAACTAAAGAAATAACAACACTTACTGACAAAGAAAATATAGAAAAATATCTTAAAAAGATAAATAAAAAATTGAAATGATTCCAGTAATAGAAAAAGCATCAAAGGGAGAGATAAAGGAGTTTCAGGAAAAGAAGCTTAAAGAATTGCTGGTATACTTAAGTGAAAATTCACCGTATTATAAAGCGTTATTTCAAAAAGAAAACATCAATATCAACGAGGTGAATTCTATAGAGGATTTGCAAAAAATTCCAGTAACTTCTAAAACCGATTTACAGCAATATAATGACGATTTTTTTTGTGTTCCTATGCATAAAATTATCGATTATGCTACAACTTCGGGTACTTTGGGAAGCCCAGTAACTTTTGGTTTAACAGATGAAGACCTTGAAAGATTAGCCTACAACGAAGCCATTTCTTTTGCTTGTGCAGGAATTAAAGAAGGCGATGTAGTGCAACTAATGACTACTATGGACAGAAGGTTCATGGCAGGATTGGCCTATTTTCTGGGGTTGCGAAAACTAAAAGCAGGTGTTATCCGAGTTGGAGCAGGAATTCCAGAATTGCAGTGGGATTCTATCTTAAAGTATAAACCTAAGTATCTAATTGCAGTGCCGTCATTTTTACTGAAAATGATTGAGTACGCTGAACATAATAATATAGATTATAACAACTCGAGTATTGAAGGTGTGGTTTGTATTGGAGAATCGTTGCGTAATCAAGACTTTTCGCCTTCTATCTTGGCTGAAAAGATTACTGATAAGTGGAAAATCAACCTTTTTTCTACTTATGCTTCTACTGAAATGAGTACAGCGTTTACCGAATGTGAAGCTTTTTCTGGAGGGCATCATCATCCCGAATTAATTATCACCGAAATCCTTGACGATAACGATAATCCAGTCTCAGATGGAGAAAGTGGAGAATTAACCATTACAACGCTAGGAGTAGAGGGAATGCCGTTGTTGCGTTTTAAAACGGGTGATATTGTAAAACTACATCAAGAACCTTGTCAATGTGGTAGAAATACACCCAGAATAGGACCTGTTGTGGGTAGAAAACAGCACATGATAAAATATAAAGGAACAACGTTGTATCCGCCTGCGATGCACGATCTGTTGAATTATTTTGAAGCCGTGCAAAATCATGTTATAGAAATTTCTACCAATGATTTAGGGACCGATGAAATATTGATAAAAATAGCTTCTTCGACTCCTTCAGATGAATTATTATCTGAAATTAAGGATCATTTTAGAGCAAAACTTAGAGTAACGCCAAAGGTTGAGTTTGTTGCTTCTGACGTGCTTAACAAAATCATTTTTACTCCTATGAGTAGAAAACCTATAACTCTTATAGATAAAAGAAACTAATGAAAACTGTTCTCATAACTGGAGCTTCAAGCGGAATTGGAGCAGCTACCGCTAAATATTTTTCTACAAACGGATGGCATGTAATTGCAACGATGACCTGTTTTGATCATGGTAAAGAAGTTGTGGCATTGCCTAATGTGAGTAGTTATGTTTTAGATGTTACTTGTTCAGAAAGTATTGAGAAAGCTAAGAATGAAATTTTAGCAAAACATAAAACAGTTGATGTAGTAATTAATAATGCCGGAATTGGTTACAGAAGTTTTGTAGAACTTTCTGAAGATGAAAAAATAAAGCATATTGTTGATGTCAATTGGCTTGGCGTTGTAAAAATGTGCCGAGCGTTTATTCCGGTTTTTAGAGAACAACAGTTTGGTCAGTTTATCAATATCTCATCGATTGCGGGATTGGTAAATTTACCGTTGGGTAGTTTTTATCATTCCACAAAAAAAGCAGTAGAAAGCTTCTCGGAATGTATGTCGTATGAACTATTAGATTTTAATATAAGTGTTAGTACAGTTCAGTTTGGAAACGCACCAACAGCTTTTCAGAGTCATGTTGTAAAATCTGAAACGGCAGGAATACCAGCTTATGAGCAATTAATGAAAAAGGTTACTGATATCCTTCATAAAAAGACAAAAAAGAACACTAATCTTACGCCAGAAATTACCAAAACACTTTTTAGTATCGCTAATAATCCTAAAAAGAATTTCACTCGTTATACAGTTGGTTTTGATGCCAATGCCATGAAAATGCTTCGCTCAAAATTGGGGTATAGATTATTTAATTCTGTTATTAGAAAGTCAGTTTTGGGGTAATATTCTTAAAGTTTTTTTATTTGCTCTACTAAGTCAGGAGACTTAGTAGATTTTTTAACATAAAGTTAGGAGACTTTGCGCAGCGGGTAAGAAAACCGCTGTTAGCAAAAGTATTTATTTTTGTCTTTTTAAAACTTTTGTTGGTAAATATCCAATATACCCATCAACATAAACTTTAGAGAAAATATCGTCAAAAATTTCAATGACAAAAACATTTGAATTTGAAGGACATATGTAAATCTCATTTGAATTTACATTTGCCTTTTCAGTTAATATTATTTTAAATGGAAGATTATTAAATGAAGTTTGATATTGATATTTCCCCGAATAAATCTCTGTGGTTTTTGGAGTTGTTGGAGTAACTTTTTTTGGTGTTGTTAGTATAGCGTTTTTGCTAGAAGATTTATTAGTAGAATTAATAGTTTCAAGATAAATTTCAGCTAACGAATTGTTTTTCGTTTTTTTAAAATATTTTTTTGCTGCCTTTAAATCTCCTTGGTGATAATTTGACAAGCCAAGATAATAGTTTGAAAGATCATTTTTGTACCAAAAATTTTCACAGATATATTTAACGTCTGAAAAATATGAATTTTCAATATTCTTAGATAAATGTTCACTCATTTTGTCATACATAAAATCATACCAATTTTTAGAAGAACTGTTGGAAAATATTTTGTTTGCTTTTGCTGAATTATTATATGCATTTAAAATTTCTCCTTTGTGAAATTGTGCATTACTTTTTATAATATAGGCAATAGCTAAATTTGGTTGAATATTTAATAAATCATTAGAATTATCAATCGCGGCATCATAATCTTCATTTTCTAAATTTTCTTTTGCTCTTTCAATAATTGTTGAAAGAGCTTTCATTTTTAAATCTAAAATATTTGAATTAACATTAGGGTTATAAATATGATTGTCAAATAAATCAACGCTTTGTGCTGTAAATTTTGAACTAGATGTTTGATATCTTTGTCTTGTCTCAGAGTTTGTGTTAGATTTTTTTTCTGCATTTAGTCCTGCTTCGAACCCTCTGTTATAACCATCTTGATAACTATTCATATTTTCGTTAACATTTGGAATGGGAGCAATTGGTGGAATTGGAGCTAAACATCCAATCCCTTGGTTTTGACAATATCCTTTTTTATAGCCATCACTAAATCCATTTGAAAAATTAGTTTGTGAAAACACATAGCTTGAAATTATTAAAAACAATATTGTTAAAATATGTTGCTTATTTTTCATTTATAAAAGATTTTAAAATTGATGGAAAAAATGTAATATAATTTTCTTCAATTGAATATTGGATTAAAGTTTTTGTATAATTGTCTCTTCTATAAATACCATTTTCATTGCCAAAAATTTTTGAAAATACATTTCCTTTTTCTTTGCTTAATTTTTCAGCTATCTTAACATCAAAATCATCAAGTTCGCTGATTTTTATCGTTACTTCATTTGGAATAAAAATACCATCCCTAATATCTTTACTTTTATCTAATAATATTCTAATGAAATCTTTTTCCGTCATTTCTGTTTGTATGTTTCTAACTTAAAAATAGAAAAACTTATTTTACACTAATTTATGTAAAATCTCCCATACAAAAAAAGGCTTATAATTTAAGCCTTTTTTTATTGTCTATTTTTTTAGAAGGGAGATTCTTAATTCCCATGTTATGTAAGGTAAATGCCTGCATGTCTACATTTTCTTGTATTGTTGCCGCAACAGATTTTCCAGCTCCGTGTCCCGCATTAATATCAATTCGTATTAGAGTAGGATTATTTCCAGATTGTTTTTCTTGTAATTCTGCGGCAAATTTAAAACTGTGTGCAGGAACCACTCTGTCATCATGATCACCAGTAGTAACCATGGTTGCAGGATATTGTACTCCTTTTTTAACATTGTGAACTGGTGAATAGCCTTTTAAGTATTCAAACATTTCTTTAGAATCTTCGGCAGTACCATAATCGTAAGCCCAACCAGCACCAGCAGTAAACGTATGATAACGTAGCATATCCATTACACCAACAGCAGGTAAAGCCACTTTAATTAAGTCTGGTCGTTGTGTCATGGTAGCACCTACTAATAAACCGCCATTCGATCCTCCTTTAATAGCTAAAAAGTCTTTTGAAGTGTATTTACTATTCGTTAAGTATTCTGCAGCTGCTATGAAGTCATCAAATACGTTTTGTTTTTGCATTTTGGTTCCTGCATCATGCCATTTTTTACCATATTCACCACCACCACGTAAATTTGGAACAGCATAAACACCTCCATTTTCTAACCAAACGGCATTAGCAATACTAAAACTAGGAGTCAAACTAATATTGAAACCTCCGTAACCATAAAGGATAGTTGGATTTTTGCCATCTAATTTTAATCCTTTTTTATGAGTGATAATCATAGGGATTTTTGTTCCGTCTTTTGAAGTATAAAATACTTGTTTAGACTCATAATCGGATGAGTTAAAATCAACTTTTGGTTTTTGATAAATCTCAGATTTACCAATAGTAGGTTCAAAGGCATAAATTGTTCCTGGTGTGATATAATTTGTAAAAGAATAATACAATATTTTTTCTTCTTTTTTACCACCAAAACCACTTGCAGTTCCTATTCCAGGCAATGAAATTTCACGTACTAATTTTCCAGAATAATCGTACTGTTTAATTAACGAAACAGCATCTTTCATATAGTTCGCGAAAAAGTAGCCACCGCCTGTTGATGGCGAAAGTACATTTTCTGTTTCAGGAATAAAGTCTTTCCAGTTTTCTTGTTTAGGGTTTGAGAAATCTGTAGTAACTACTTTCTTGTTAGGAGCATTTAGATCGGTAACAATGAATAATTTTGAACCTTCGTTTTCAATGATGTAACTTGAATTTTTAAAATTGTCTACAATCGTTATGATTGGACTGTTCTCCTGAGTTAAATCTTTAATGTATAATTCGTTCCCGTAAGTTGAATTGGCAGCTGTAATGATTAGATATTTATCATCATCAGTTACGCTTCCACCTACATATCTTCTTTTTTGGTCGGCTCCAAAAATAACTTTATCGTCTTTTTGAGAAGTGCCCAGTTTATGGAAATATAATTTGTGTTGGTCTGTTTTCGCAGACAATTCACTTCCTTTTGGTTTATCATAACTCGAATAGTAGAAACCTTCATTTCCTTTCCAAGAAACACCACTAAATTTTACGTCAACAATAGTGTCTTCCAGTATTTTTTTGCTAAAAACATCCATAAGAATTACTTTTCGCCAGTCGCTTCCACCTTCAGAGATAGCATAAGCAACTTTAGAACCATCTTTTGAAAAATCTAGACCTCCAAGCGATGTAGTTCCGTCTTTAGAAAAAGTGTTTGGGTCAAGAAAAACTTCTTCTTTACCGTTTTCATCTTTTCTGTATAAAACAGACTGATTTTGTAAACCATTATTTTTATAAAAATAGGTGAACTTACCTTCTTTAAATGGCGAACCAATTTTTTCATAATTCCATAGTTTTTCCATTCTTTCTTTGATGGCATTACGGTACGGAATTTTATCTAGGTAACCGTAGGTAACTTCGTTTTGAGCTTTTACCCATTTTTCAGTTTCAGCAGAACGGTCGTCTTCTAACCAGTGATAAGGATCGTTTACTTTGGAATCAAAGTAATTATCTATATGATCTATTTTTTTTGTTTCGGGATATTTAATTGTGTTTTTTTGTTGTGATGTTTGGGAATTCATGGTTAAGCTGCAAACTATTGCAGTAATAGTTAGTGAATTTTTCATAGTCTGTTTTTTGATGACTACGAATTTAGGGAAATTAGTTGTTAGAATTTTGTTAAATGAAGTAGTATTCTTTTTAAAATGAATTGATGTAAAATAAAAAAATCCTCTCTGTTTTTCACAAAGAGGATTAACTTTCGTCGGGGTGGTAGGATTCGAACCTGCGACCTTACCGCTACAAGCGGGACGCGATTATTGTTCAGGTAGTTTGTTGTCTATTAAGTATCTTTTAGCTCCTCTTTTTTTAATTTTAGATTCTAAAGCTATTGCCTCTGCTCTTGATTCCAATACAAAGTGTATTATTATTTTCCAAGGAACACCATTTTTTGTTGAAATCTCATGCCCAGCATTATGTCTTCTAATTCTATCTTCCAGATTGTTAGTCTGTCCAACATAGAATTTGTTTTTATTTTCGCTAAAAAGTATATAAACGTAAAACATGATGTAAATAAAAAATCCTCTTTGAATAAACAAAGAGGATTAACTTTCGTCGGGGTGGCAGGATTCGAACCTGCGACCTCCTGGTCCCAAACCAGGCGCGATGACCGGGCTACGCTACACCCCGAAAGCGGGTGCAAATATAAAACAATATTTTATAAATCAAAACTATTTTGTTCTATTGATAAAAAAATATTTTCATGTGTTTTGTTTATAAAACTATTGAAAACTGTAATACAACTTTGTTTTTAATCGTTTTTAAAATGACTACTTTTGAAACTCAAAAAAAATATTATGTCAGATTCTATAGAAAAAATTAAATGTTTGATTATTGGTTCTGGACCTGCGGGTTATACAGCCGCTATTTACGCAGCTAGAGCTAATATGAATCCAGTATTATATCAAGGAACACAGCCAGGCGGACAGTTAACAACAACTAATGAAGTAGAAAATTTTCCAGGGTATCCAGAAGGTATTACTGGTCCGGAAATGATGGTTCAATTGCAAGAGCAAGCGAAACGATTTGGAACAGATATTCGTGATGGATGGGCTACTAAAGTTGATTTTTCGGGTGATATACACAAAGTTTGGATTAACGATACTAAAGAATTACACTGCGAAACAGTGATTATTTCAACAGGTGCTTCGGCTAAATATTTAGGATTACCATCAGAACAACACTATTTGAACATGGGTGGTGGAGTTTCTGCTTGTGCTGTTTGTGATGGATTCTTTTACAGAAATCAAGAAGTAGTAATCGTTGGAGCAGGGGATAGTGCTTGTGAAGAAGCTCATTACTTGGCTAAAATGTGTAAAAAAGTTACCATGTTGGTGAGAAGCGAGCAGTTTAGAGCTTCGAAAATCATGGAAGCACGTGTTCGCAAAACTGAAAACATCGAAATTTTAATGCATACCGAAACGGATGAGGTTTTAGGTGATGGACAAGTGGTTGCTGGTGTTCGCGTTGTTAATAGAGCAACTGGTGAGAAAACAGAGATTCCTGCGACAGGTTTCTTTGTAGCCATTGGTCATAAACCTAATACAGATATTTTTAAGGATTATATCACTCTTGATGAAACAGGTTACATTATCAACGTTCCAGGGACTGCAAAAACAAATGTAGCTGGAGTGTTTGTTGCGGGAGATGCAGCAGATCATGTGTATCGTCAAGCGATTACGGCTGCAGGTACAGGATGTATGGCAGCACTTGATGCAGAACGTTATTTAGCAGCAAAAGAACATTAATGTTTGGTATAAATAAAAAAAAGCCTGCAATTGCAGGCTTTTTTTTATTGAATTACATTATTTTGACTTTTTACGTAAAATAGCATCGTCTCCAAATTTTTTAATTTCAATTTTTGGATCTCCATAAATATCAACTTCACTTTTTCCAGATGCAGTGATGCTTAAGTTACCATTTGTGTTTACAGCACATTTAGTATACGATTCTGTTGTAAGGTTTAAACTCTTTGAAGTAAGTTTTTGTCCGTCATAATTAGCATTGTTGTCTAGACGAAGTTTCATGTCATTTACTGTCCCTTCAATAGTAGCTTCCGCTTTTTGATACAGATCAACTTTTAATTTGTTTGCGGTTACTAATGCTTTTAATTCTGAGTTTTTACTCATTTCTATCGAAGCGTCGTCACTTTTTAAGTTTAATTCAACTTTAGATTTATCATTAGCAATTAATGAAAAATTAGGAGAATCTACATTAAGGTATGCTTTTGAATAATCATAAGTTTTAACAGTAATATTGCTCAAAGCTAGGCCGGAAGGAGCATTAACTTTTGTTTCATGTTTGCTACTAATAAGTTTTAAACTGTCTGTATATGTAATTCTAACTTCCAATTTTTTGAATGAAGAAATTTCTTTATTTGTGTTTAATCGTAATACAGTTCCATAAAGTTTATAATCAACAGCTGAATGTAAATTATCATCGGTTTCTACTTCTAAACCACTTTTATCTCCTTTTACTAAAAAGATTTCAAGATTATCTTCAACTTCAATTTGATCAAAGCTTCCAATTTTTTTACGTTCAGTAGTAATTATTTTAGAACCTTTTACTTTTTCTTTTTTTTGCGCAAAAATTAGTGTAGAGGTTAAGGCTAAGATTAGTAGGAATGTAATTTTTTTCATTTTGAGGCATTTTGATTCTACACAAATATAAAAAAAAACACCAGCAAAGCTGATGTTTTTTAATTTATGATTTTATTTTGTTGAAACGCTTCCGCCAGAACTTTCTTGCTTACTAATTGTTTTAGGAGTTTTTACATATTCTATGCTAGAACCACTAGATGCTTGTGCCTTTAAAAGTAAAATTGGGCTTACTTCAGTATTGCTTCCACTTGAACTTTGTGAGTTAATATTGTTAGCTAAAAGATTTGTAGCGTCTATTGCACTTCCACTAGAAGATAATGTATTAAGTTCTATTGCTTTTCCAGATGCCGTTAATGTACTTCCACTTGTTGATTCTAAAGTCAAGTTTTCTGATTCAACTTCTGCATCCAAAGAACTTCCGCTGCTGGATTTAAGATGAATGTTATTTCCTTTAATTGTTCCAATTGTTTTTAAGCTTGAACCACTAGTTGTTTCAAGAACATCAATAACAGGCATAAATACTTGAATCGTTTTTGATTTTACATTATTATAGTTACCATATTCAGAATCAATAATAAGTGTTCCATTTTCAACTTTGGTTTTAATGCCCTCTTGTAAATTGTCATCAGCCACAACAACAACTTTAAAAGAATCTGATTGTTTTACTTCACAATCTAGGCCTCTTTTTAGTTCAATTTTTGTGAAATTTTCAACTTTTCTTTCTTTAGAAACAACATTACCGCTTCCAGTAATAGATTTTCCGTCAAATGCTAAAGAGCAAGATCCAAATAATAGCGCAATACAAGTAGCTATTATTATTTTAGTTAAATGAATCATTAGTTTTATCATAATAGTTGTTTTTTAGTTTGATTTGATTATGTCCATCAGTAGTGACAGTTGCTTTTTTGATTGATTATTGATATTATATTATTTAGTTTTTATAATAATTCCGTCTTCACTTATTTTTAATTCTTTAATTTCTTTCGAATTAGAGATTACAGTATCGCTTTTTACTTTTACACCATTTTCGTCTATAATAACTGTATGGCTTCCATCATTTTCAACATCATCCCATTCGTCTTCATCTGGAGGACAGTTTAAACATTTTACTTTTTTGTCTTCAACTTTATACGTGTAGTTGTCTGAGCTGTAGTGAAGGTTAAAGAAATCATTGTCTGAGCTGTCAAAATCCTCAACACTTTCATCCGTTTTAAAATAAGTTCCTTTAGGTAAATATAAGTAAATCATTACTTCTTGTCCACGGAATTTGTTTTTTACTTCTGTTAAGAAATAGTTGTCTAAAATGATTTTGTTTCCTTCTATTTTGAATTTATATTCAATATTTGAAGCTCTTTGTTTTGCTTCAGAGAAAGATTTACCATTAGATTCTTTTTCAACTTGAATGTAAGGTAATCTTTCATCAGTTGGTAATACTTCAAAGTTAATGTCATTAGAGTAAATTACATCTCTACCTAAAGAATCTTGAACAAATTCAAAGTCTTCATTATGATAAGAGTTTTTACTGAAATACTCGTTGTTTTTGAACTTAATTTCTAAAGTGTCAGTTGGTTTTATGTTGATGATTTCTTTAGTTACTACTTTATTTTCAAAAGCTACTTCTGAGGCTTGACGAACACCTAAAGTGATTAATACACCTACAGATAAAATCCATAAAGCTAAAAGTGTGTATTTTGCAATGTTTCCAATTGATTTTAAATTAGTTACTAGTATTTTTAATCCTAAAATTATTATGAAGAAAAATGGAATGCCAATAGCTAAAAGGAACATGAAAGCGATTAACCACATTGAAGTGTTTGTGTAATTGAATGTATTGAAGTAATCCAACCATGGCATACTTAAATTAGATGTAGAGCCTAGAGTAATTAAGCTAATTAACAAGCTAATTATAGTTACACTACCAATAAATATCATCATTGCTCCTATGAATTTTGCAAATACTTTCATGATACTTATAATTACATCGCCAAGTGTATTTCCTACGCGTTGAGCTCCTGTTTTTACATTTTCACTCATTTTATTGTAATCAGCTCCTCTAAATCTTTCAGAAAGATTATCAAGTTCTTCTTTTACTTTTTTTTCAATATTAGAAACTGTTATTGGTTCTCCCATCATTTCTAATTTTTCTGATGTAGTAACAGCTTCAGGAGTTACTGCCCATAAGATAACATATATTAATAAGGATGTACCTGCTGTAATAAAAGGAGAAACTATAAACAAAATTCGTATCCAAACAGCATCAATTCCAAAATAATGAGATAGTCCTGTACAAACTCCGCCAACTATGCTTTTTTCCTTGTCTCTGTAAAGTTTTTTTGATTTTGGAGTAGTTGAGTAATCGTATTTTTTAGTGTTATTATCCTCTTCGATTTTGTAATCTTCAGGTTGCCCCATTATAGTGATAACATCATCTACATCTTTAAGGCTAAGAACTTGTTTGCTATTTGTTAGTTTTTCAGAAAATAATTCTGAAACTCTACTTTCTATATCGTTCATGATTTCGTCGCGTCCTTCCATAGAAAGGGAACCGCGTATTGCATCAAAATAACGATTTAATTTTTGATAAGCATCTTCGTCGATGTGGAAGAAGAAACCACCTAGATTCATATTTACTGTCTTGTTCATAGCTTTTAGTTTTGTGATGTTATTGTGTTTACAGCCCCGGCTAATTCGTTCCAGGTTATATTTAATTCTTTTAGAAAATTATGCCCTTCATCGGTCAGCCCGTAATATTTTCTTGGCGGGCCTGATGTTGATTCTTCCCAGCGATAGGTTAATAAACCATCGTTTTTTAATCGGGTTAATAGTGGGTATACCGTTCCTTCCACTACTAGTAACTTTGCGTTTTTCAGAGTGTCAAGAATTTCTGAAGTGTAGGCATCTTTTTCTTTTAGTACCGATAAGATGCAGAACTCTAAAACTCCTTTGCGCATCTGAGCTTTTGTGTTCTCAATGTTCATAAGATTTCTTTTTTGTTGTTAAACTGTTCATTTTTTGATTGATGATGATGATTGATGATGATGATTGAAACGTGACTACTTTATAAAGTTAATTGTTAGGGGGTATTTGAAATATTCTCCTTCGTTAGCTTTAATTGCTCCGTAGATGATATAGAAAAATTCAACTACTTTAAGGACTACAAATATTCCTGTACAGATAACTCCAAAAACACCTAAACCGATTAGGTTGTTTATCTGCATATTATCTAAAACAATATTTCCGCTTTCAAGTTCTGACCAAGTAAAATTACTTAAAACCGTTCCTATAATTGTTGGGATTGCTAAGATGCCTAGAAATATACTATACATTAAAATGCTTAATTGAAAATTTAATATTTGTTTTCCATTATAGTCAATAAATGACGATTCTTTCTTTTTAGTAGACCATAAAATGAAGGGTAATATATAATTGCCAAAAGGAATTATGAATTTTGTAAAAGCACTTAAATGGATAAGTGATGAATAGTTTTTCTCGTGTTTTGTGATAGTTAATGTTTCCATGATTGAATGTTTATTTGATTAATGATTTTTTAAATATTTTTTTGAAACTGAATAATACTTTCTTTAGCTTATTAATTTCTTATACAAAGATAATGTAAAAAACAGGTACTATGCAAAACAAAGTAATTTAATTTAACAAATAATTAACAAATAAAAATATTAGGCACGCATACTATTTTTTTGTAGATTAGCGAAAAATCTAGCGCTATGAAGTTTACACCTGTAAAATTGAATACTTTCTTATTTTTTAAATTGCCATCAGCTTTTTGGTCGGGAGTGCGTGTTAAAGTGATAGAAGATACTACTTGTGTTGCAACAGTAAAGCATCGTTGGTTTAATCAAAATCCATTTAATTCAATGTATTTTGCTGTACAGGCAATGGCAGCCGAATTAACAACAGGGGCTTTAATGATGAAGCAAATTAAAGAAAGTGGTAAAAGTATCTCAATGCTTGTTGCTAATAATAAAGGTACGTTTACTAAAAAAGCAACGGGTAGAATTACTTTTACATGTAATGATGGCCATTTAATTACAGAAGCTATCAAGAATACTATTGCAACTGGTGAAGGACAAACTCTTTGGATGAAATCTATTGGAACAGACGAAAAAGGTGATCAAGTTTCTGTGATGGAATTTGAATGGACTATCCGTATTAAGAAATAGTTTTTTAAAAGTTAAAATCCCCACAATTAAGAAATACTTATGACAATCTTTCAGTAAATTTGAAAGAAAAGTCCCAAGCTATGAAAGTATTAATAACAGGCGCTACAGGTTTGGTTGGTAAAGAAGTTGTTGATTTGCTTTTGCAAAATGGCGTAAAAATTAACTATTTAACGACTTCCAAAAATAAAATACAATACCAACCAAATTATAATGGTTTTTACTGGAATCCCGAAACAGGAATCATCGATGAAAACTGTTTAATAGGTGTGAGAGTGATTATCAACCTCGCTGGTTCGAGCATTGCACAAAAATGGACTTCTAAAAATAAAGAAGACATATTGGAAAGTCGAATTCTTTCCGCTAATCTTTTATATAATACCCTTAAGCATAATCCTCATAACGTAACTCAGATTATTTCTGCTTCGGCTATTGGGATTTATCCAAGTCATCCTACACATCTTTACACAGAAGACTTTACACAATTTACAGATACTTTTTTAAGTAATGTAGTCTTAAAGTGGGAAGATTCCATAAATCAAATAGAGCGTTTAGGAATTAAAGTTTGTAAATTAAGAATAGGATTGGTTTTATCTAAATATGGAGGTGTGTTGTCTCAAATGGTTAAACCTATAAAAATGGGAATGGGAGCTCCTTTTGGATCAGGTATGCAAATGCAATCTTGGATACATATTAAAGATCTTGCTGAAATATTTTTATTTGTTATGAATCAACATTTAAAAGGTGCCTACAATGCAGTTGCTCCTAATCCAGTAACAAATAAAGAATTAATAAAGGCAATAGCAGAAACTTGTGATGTTCCTTTACTATTGCCTAATATTCCTAAATTTATGCTTAAACTCTTATTAGGAGAAATGCATACGCTTCTTTTAGATAGTCAAAATGTAAGTTCAAATAAAATTCAAGCAGAAGGCTTTCATTTTCAATTCAATTCAGTTGATTCTGCTTTAGAACAAATTTTGAAAGAATAAAATTTATTTTTTAGCCTTTATATAAACTTGAACTTCAATTTCATCAGAAATAAATTTATCGCCAATATCAGCAAAGATAGATTTTGACGCATAATTTATATTCCAAAACGTTCTGTTTAGTCTAAGTGGTTCGCTATTAATAGAAACTTCATTGTCTGAAATTTTTATAGTAGCAGGGAAGTTAACGGCTTTTGTGATTCCTTTTATTGAGAGGTTTCCAAAAATGATATCTTTATCTCCATTTTTTTCAACTTTACTAATTTTGAAGTCACTAGTTGGATATTTTTTCACATTAAAAAAGTGATCTTTCTTTTCATTTTCACCTGTGCCTTTCAAGTGATTTTCAAGATCTTCTTTACCATCACCAGTTTTTAAATCGGTAACAGTTATGGTGCTCATGTCAATAAAAAACTGACCTCCAGTAATAAGACTATCTTTAATATTTATGAAGCCTTCTTTTAGGTGAATTGTTCCGTGATGCTTTCCTGTAAGTTTAAAACCTGTCCAGTTAACAACAGATTCAGCAGTGTTTGCAGTAAATTTATCACCAATTGAATTGGAAACCTCCAAAGGGTCTTGGTTACCATCAATATCAGTTTTTTCTTTTTTGCAAGAAAAAATGAAGGCGCAACAAATAAGAGCTAGGCTTAGAATAATCTTTTTCATATCGCTTTTTTAAAGTTAATTAATTTGTTATCACTAAGTTACTTATTATTGTCTGTCTTTACAAGTTTGAAGTAAAAAAAGTAATGACAATTTGGCATTTTTAAACCTTTGGCAGTACATTTGCAGGCAATTATTGAAAATAAAAATTTCATAAAGAATATACATATGAATGCCAAGAATAAAGAGATGGAGCAAGAATTGAATGAAACTAACCCAGAAATTAGTCAGGAACAAACTCAAGAAGTTGCTCCAGAATTGACAGTTGAAGAAAAATTGACCCAAGAGTTAGCGGCAGAGAAAGATAAATTTTTGCGTTTATTTGCTGAATTCGAAAACTATAAAAAACGCACTTCTAAAGAAAGGATTGAGCTTTTTAAAACTGCTGGACAAGAAGTTTTACAAGCTATGTTGCCTGTTTTAGACGATTTTGATAGAGCATGGGCACAAATTTCAAAATCAGAAGATGAAGCTTTGGTAAAAGGAGTTGAATTAATTCAAGAGAAATTAAAATCAACTTTGATTTCGAAAGGATTAGAAGAAGTTGAGATTAAACAAGGCGATACTTTTGACGCAGATTTTGCAGAAGCTATAACACAAATTCCAGCAGGTGATGACCTTAAAGGAAAAATTGTTGATGTAGTAGAAAAAGGATACAAGTTAGGAGATAAAATTATTCGTTTTCCAAAAGTAGTTATTGGGAATTAATATTAAATGTCACCCTGAGCGAGTTGAAGGGAAAAGATTATGAGCAAAAAAGATTATTACGAAATATTAGGGGTTGCTAAAGGAGCTACAGAAGCTGAAATTAAAAAGGCATATCGAAAGAAAGCAATTGAGTTTCATCCTGATAAAAACCCTGGAGACAAGCAAGCTGAAGAAAATTTCAAACAGGCTGCTGAAGCCTATGAGGTTTTAAGCGATGCAGATAAACGTGCTAAATACGATCAGTATGGTCATGCAGCATTTGATGGTGCTGGTGGTTTTGGTGGAGGTCATCACATGAATATGGATGATATCTTTAGTCAGTTTGGAGATATTTTCGGAAGTGCTTTTGGAGGTGGCTTTGGTGGTTTTGGCGGCGGAGGCAGTCAACGTCGTGCTAAAGGAAGTAATTTGCGCATAAAAGTGAAACTTACTTTAGAAGAAATTGCTAACGGTGTTGAGAAAAAAGTCAAGGTAAAACGTAAAGTTCAGGCATCTGGAGTTACTTATAAAACTTGTCCAACTTGTAACGGTCAAGGTCAGGTAATGCGTGTTACGAATACGATCCTTGGTCGTATGCAAACAGCAACTACATGCCCTACATGTGGCGGTATAGGTCAATCTATAGATAAAAAACCAAACGAAGCAGATGCTCACGGAATGATTACAGAAGAAGATACTGTATCAATCAAAATTCCTGCAGGTGTTGTTGATGGAATGCAACTAAAAGTTTCTGGAAAAGGAAATGATGCCCCAGGAAACGGTATCGCTGGTGACTTAATTGTGGCTATTGAAGAAATAGAACACGAATTCTTAAAACGTGAAGGTGAAAATCTTCATTACGACTTGTATATAAGTTATCCTGAAGCTGTTTTAGGTGCCTCAAAAGAAATTGAAGCCGTAAATGGTAAAGTTCGTATTAAGCTTGAAGAAGGAATCCAATCAGGAAAAATTCTTCGCTTAAAAGGAAAAGGAATTCCAAGTCTCAATAGTTATGGAAGTGGTGATTTATTGGTTCATGTGAACGTTTGGACACCAAAAAACCTTTCAAAAGAACAAAAGAAATTCTTCGAAAGTAATTTAGAAGATGACAATTTTATTCCAAAACCTGAAAAATCAGAAAAGTCTTTTTTTGAAAAAGTTAAAGACATGTTTTCATAATACATAAATAGTTACAAGAAGAGTCCCACAAAATTGTGGGATTTTTTTGTAACATTTTTATTCTAGTTGTATCTAATTTCATAACAACAGAAATTCTTATTTTTACAAAAATCAATCATTTCGAATGAGTAACATACTTGAAGTAAAAAACGTAGTAAAACAATACGGAGATTACACAGCATTAAATTCAGTTTCACTGCAAGTACCCAAAGGGAGTATTTATGGTTTGTTAGGACCTAACGGAGCTGGAAAAACTTCATTAATTCGTATTATCAATCAAATTACAATGCCAGATTCTGGTGAAGTAATTTTGGATGGAGAAAAATTAGCTCCAAATCATGTTTCGGTTATTGGTTATATGCCAGAAGAACGTGGTTTATACAAAACCATGAAGGTAGGAGAGCAAGCACTTTATTTGGCACAATTAAAAGGAATGTCAAAAGCTGATGCTCAAAAGCAATTAAAATATTGGTTTGAAAAATTTGAAATTGAAGGTTGGTGGAACAAAAAAATTCAAGAGCTTTCTAAAGGAATGGCGCAAAAAATTCAGTTCATTGTTACGATTTTGCATCAACCCAAACTATTAATTCTTGATGAACCTTTTTCAGGATTTGATCCAGTTAATGCTAATTTAATTAAAGACGAAATCATTGAGTTGAATAAAAAAGGTACATCTGTAATTTTTTCGACTCATAGAATGGAAAGTGTCGAAGAAATGTGTGATTATATAGCCTTAATTCATAAATCTAATAAACTTATTGAAGGTAAATTGGAAGATGTAAAACGTAACTATCGTACACACAAATTTCAAGTAGGTATATTGAGTAATAATGTTGAAGGATTAATGTATGATTTGACTCAAAAATTTACCGTTGGTCAAACAAATTTCAAATCATTAAATGATGATTTGAAGCTTGAAGTAGATTTAGGAAATGCAACACAAAACGAATTGTTGTCAATTTTAATTAAAAACGGCCAAGTGACTCATTTTACAGAATTGATTCCGAGTGTAAACGATATTTTTATTCAAACTGTTACAAATCAAAAATAATGGGAGTTTTATCTTTAATTATAAAAAGAGAATTTATTGCCAAAGTGCGTAATAAATCATTTATAGTAATGACTTTTTTAAGTCCTTTACTAATTGTGGGGATGTCTTTTTTGATTGGTTTTTTGACCAATATGAATAAAGGTGAAGTAACCAAAATCGCTATTCATGATGAGGCAGGAATTTTAAAATCTGACTTTAAAAGTGACAAAGAAACTAAGTATGTAGATTTGTCTGCTATGCCTTTAAAATTGGCTAAAGATACTGCTGAAAAAAATTATGAAGGGTTAATTTATGTTCCAAAAGTACCTGATACTAAGGAATTGATTTCAAAAGTAGAATATATTTCTGATGAAAGTCCAAGCTTGGATTTTGTTTCTAATATAGAAAAAATAGTTGATAATCAGTTAACCAATGATAATTTAAAAGTTTTAGGATTTGATTCAGCAAAAATTGAACAAGCTAAAGTGAATTCAGAGCTGCACATCACTAAATTTTCGGGAGAAGAAGGTTTAAAATACCTTAATGAAATTAAAGTATTCTTTGGAGGGGCTTTTGGATACTTAATCATGATGTTCATCATCATCTACGGAAATTTTGTAATGCGTAGTGTGATAGAAGAAAAAACATCTAGAATTATCGAAGTGATTATTTCTTCTGTTAAACCATATCAATTAATGATGGGTAAAATTATAGGAAATTCACTGGCAGGTATTTTACAGTTTGCCATTTGGGTGATTTTAGGTTTAATATTATTGTTTGGCCTAAATATGTTTTTTGGGGGAGCTGCAGATGCTTCAACAACTGCTCAAGCAATGCAACAACTACCTCAAGGTGCAAGTAATGTAGCTTCGCTAATAGAAAAAGTTAATTTGTACTACAATGAAATCCCAGTTTTTACAACAGTAATTTTCTTTTTAGTTTATTTTATTGGAGGATATTTTCTGTATAGTTCATTATATGCTGCTATTGGTGCTGCTGTAGATTCAGAAACTGATTCTCAACAATTTTTGCTGCCTATTATTATGCCATTAATGTTGGGTATTTATGTTGGATTTTTTACAGTTGTAAATGATCCTCACGGAACAGTAGCTACAGTGTTTTCAATGATTCCATTTACTTCTCCTATTGTAATGTTAATGCGAATACCTTTTGGAGTACCAGTTTGGCAGTTAGTATTATCAATTGTTTTATTATTTGGAACATTTTTAGGGGTAGTATGGTTTGCTTCAAAAATATATCGTGTAGGTATTTTAATGTACGGGAAAAAACCAACATGGAAAGAATTGTTTAAATGGTTAAAGTACTAACCAAATACTAAAATACTTTAAGATTAAAGGATGTAAAGATTTTTTGTTTTTAAATCCTTTTGTCTTTTTATCTTTATATCCAAATTAGAAAGTAATGTCAAGAATATTAATTATAGAAGATGAAGCCGCAATTAGAAGAGTTTTGGTGAAAATTCTTTCGGAAGAAAGCGAAACATATAAAGTTGACGAAGCAGAGGATGGTGCAAAAGGGCTTGAGAAAGCAACAAACGAAGACTATGATTTGATTTTGTGCGACATCAAGATGCCAAAAATGGATGGTGTTGAGGTTCTTGATGCTATTAAGAAAATTAAACCAGAAATTCCAATGGTTATGATTTCAGGTCATGGCGATTTGGAAACAGCAGTAAATACAATGCGTTTGGGAGCTTTTGATTACATATCAAAACCACCAGATTTAAATCGTTTGTTAAATACTGTTCGTAACGCTTTAGATAGAAAAAAATTAGTTGTTGAGAATAAAATTCTTAAAAAGAAAGTCTCAAAGAACTATGAAATGATTGGTGATAGTGAAGCAATAAATCATATTAAAGAAATGATTGAAAAAGTAGCTCCCACTGAGGCTCGTGTTTTAATTACTGGACCTAATGGAACTGGGAAAGAATTAGTAGCACATCAAATCCATGAAAAAAGTGAGCGTTCATCTGGACCAATTGTCGAAGTAAACTGTGCTGCCATTCCATCAGAATTAATTGAAAGTGAATTATTCGGTCATATTAAAGGAGCATTTACTTCTGCGGTAAAAGATCGTGCTGGAAAATTTGAAGCTGCAGATGGTGGAACAATTTTCTTAGACGAAATTGGAGATATGAGTTTACCTGCACAAGCTAAAGTTTTACGTGCTTTGCAAGAAAATTTAATTCAACGAGTAGGAGCAGACAAGGATATTAAAGTAAATGTTCGAGTAGTTGCAGCAACAAACAAAGATCTCAAAAAAGAAATTGAAGAAGGACGTTTTCGTGAAGATTTGTATCACCGTCTTGCTGTTATTTTAGTAAAAGTTCCGGCTTTAAATGATAGGAGAGATGATATCCCAGCTTTAATAGAGCACTTTACTGCTAAAATTGCAAGTGAGCAAGGAAGTGCTGTAAAATTTTTTTCTAAAGGAGCTGTTAAATTACTTCAGGAGTATGATTGGACAGGAAATATTAGAGAGTTACGAAACGTTGTTGAGCGTTTGATAATTCTTGGTGGAAACGAAATTTCTGAAAATGATGTGAAGCTTTTTGCTTCGAAATAAAAATAATATGCAATTAAAAAAAATAAACCCTAACCTTCAGCAAGCTCTTGCTGAAACCGGATTAACTGATCCAACAGATATTCAAAAAGAGTGTTTTGGCACACTTAAAAGTGGTGCAGATGCTGTTGTGATAATGTCAGAAGGTGAAGGGAAAAGTACTACTATTGCCTATACGGTTATTCAAAAACTTGAAAAAGCAGTTGGTGAATCTACTAGAGCCTTAATTATTGTAAAAGATAAAGAAGCGGTGTTGGAAATGGTAGATATGATTCAAAGGTTTGGAAAGTACACTAATTTGAGGGTAATTGGTGTAAACGACAAAACAAATATTGATGACGAAAAAAATATTATTTCAGCAGGAATGGATGTTTTAATAGGTACACCAAATAAAATCAACGCAATGTTTTCGGGTGCTGGGTTCAATATGAATACCATTAAAATATATGTTGTCGATGACGCTGATGAACTTTTTAAATTAAGACAAGAACCAATAGTTCAAAGATTGTCAATGAGTATTGAAAAAACACAACGATTGTTTTTTGCTTCTCAATTAACAGAAAGAATAGAAATCCTGGCAGATAAAATCATGATTGATCCGTTCCTTTTTGGAGTTGATGATTATGAGGATGAAGATGACGAGTAAAAAAATAAATAAAAAATAAATATGGCATTAATGAAGGTGTTCTCAGGGAGTGAGATTTTAGCTCAAGCTTTACAGACTAAATTAGAAGCGGCTGAAATTTCTACAGTAGTTAAAAATAACATTCAATCAGGCATTATTGCTGGTTTTGGAACTGCAGGTCAGGCTGTTGAAGTTTTTATTAAAAAAATTGATTTACTTAAAGCGAATCCAATTATTGAAGAATTTAAGATGAGTATTTAGGACTCTAAATATCAAAATATTGAGAAGACTACTATTAGTAGTCTTTTTTTGTATTTTTAAATTTTGATATACTTATGAAACAATTCAAATTTTTATTACTTTCTTTTCTTAGAGATTTTGAGTATATCGATCGACATAATAAGTATTAAATTTAGAAACAATGTCTCTTAATGTTTAATAATTTTCTTAGTTATGTTTTTTTGATCTGATTTGAAATTTATAAAATATACTCCATTTTTTAGAAAATCTAAGTTAATGGAATTGTTATTTATGTTCGATTTTGAATAAATCAATTTTCCTTCTTCTGAATAAATATTTATTTGTACTTTTTTTTCTATATTTTGAGACTGTTTCCAATTCAGATTACTTGTAAATGGAATCGGATATAATATAAAATCTTTATTTTCATCTTTTAAATAATCAATAACTTCAAGTGTACTTGAATTTAAAAAATAATCAACTCTTCCAATTTGATAGTAACTAGTAGCAATATCTAATTTATTATCATTGTTAATGTCTCCTAAATTGATATTTCTCGATAAACTTACTGCATCACCTAAACTATCTATTACTATTTGATTTCCAAAACCTGCGTTGCTGTTCAAATAAGCAAAAACTTTCTCGTCATATGGTGAATAATATTGATACGATACACCAACAATATCTTTTAAATTGTCATTGTTTATGTCACCACAATCTAATGCTTTAGCTGATTGATTACCGATAAAAATTCTATTAGAAAAAACGCCATTACCATTATTTTTTATCCAATAAATTGTTGATGAGCTATAACTATTACTACCACACGTTATAATATCTAAAAAACTATCATTGTCTAAATCTTCTAATAATATTACATCAGTAGTAATGCTTTGTGTTATAAGATGAGTTTGAAAAACACCATTCCCATTGTTTTCTAGCCATTGTATTGTGCTTGATAATGAAGAGCTTATTAGAATATCTTTATCGCCATCGTTGTCAATGTCGCCGCTCTTTATTTGATTTGGAGTATATAAAAATCCAGTATAAGATATTGTGTTAAGTGAACTATAACTATTATTTCCTAGATTAGTAATTATTCCAAGTTTTATTGTTCCTGATGCAAAAGTTAATAAAATATCTTTTAAATTATCTCCATTAATATCACAAATTTCTATTTCTTTAGATTGATTAGTTAATGCTAAAGAATAGTTTAATTGAAATGATTCATTGCCTTGATTTATGTAAATTTCTAAACTAGAGTTTGTTAAAGATATAATGTCTAAATCATTATCATTATCAATATCCTCAATTTCAAAATCATTAACAAATGTACTTGAATTTGGTAGTGAGTTTGTTATTAATTTGTAAGAACTAAAATTATTGTCGGATCTGTTTTTATTCCAGACAATTGATTTGTATCCTGATATAATATCTTTTCTACCGTCGTTATTTAAATCGGCAATTTTTGTTTTATTTATACCTATTGGATAGAAGTTAATTATTATTTCTTTGTAATTATTATTTGAAGTATATATAAAACTACTAAGTTTAGTTGGTGTTCCAGACCCATATGAAGCTGAAACAATATCAGGTTGTCCATCAATATTTATATCTTCAACAATGAATGACTTAGGATAAGTTACATTAGTTGTAATAGTGATGAATGTAGCAAAATTAGTAGTTCCTAAATTTTTATACCAGCCAATTTTATTATTTGTCCAATAAGAAACAACTATGTCTTTACGTCCATCATTGTCAATATCATGTATAATGATCTCATTTGGGTCTTGATTTGTAGAATTTATTAAATGTCCATTGTCAAAAGAAGTTCCATTTAGGTTCAAATAATATTTTAAATTATCATTGTACTTGGAACCAGCTATTAGATCAATATATCCATCTTGATTCACATCTAAAAAGTTAAATGCAGTACCTGAATCTGCATCGCCAATGATGTATTGATTTGTGCCAAAATTTCCATTATTAAGATTTAATGAAAAATATATAGAACCATCACTATGACCTGATATAACATCCTTAAATCCATCGTTATTGATGTCATAAATATTAATTTTGTTTGTTCCAGAGTTTGTAATATATAAATTTTCAAGGTTTTGGAATGTCCCATTACCATTGTTAGTAAATTTAACAACGGAAGAATTTCCGTAACAACCAACTATTATGTCACTGTCACCATCATTATCAATATCTTCAGATTTAATTGACTTAGGCGAATTTACAGAGTTTGATATTGTTATTGCAGGAGAAAAGTTATTGTTGTTTAAGTTTCTATACCAAACAATATAATTTTGATACTGACTGCAAGCAATAATATCTTTTAAACCATCATTGTCTAAATCTTTTACATAAACTGAACTAGGTGTGTCTATTTGATTGGAAATAATTAAGCGTTGATTATTTGAATAATCACCTTCTAAATTTTTGTACCAAATTATTGAATTGTCATAGTATGAGGCAACTATCAAGTCTTTTTTTGAATCATTATTTAAATCATCACAAAATATTGAAGTTACATCATTTGAAAAATGGCTCTGATCAATCAAAGTTAACTTATTATCAAAAGTTACTTGACAAAAAATGTAGTTAGAAATTAATAGTGAAAATATAAAGTGTAATTTTTTTATCATATTGTTTAATAGTTTGTAATGAAAATAAGTCCAAAATTATGATTTTTATTTCTACGATTAAAAATGAATCTTATTAATTCTATCTTTGCACCTTCAAAAAATTGATTATTGCAATCAATTTACAAACAAATAATTATGATTACAGTAAATGATATCGCGGTAGAATTTGGTGGAACAACGCTTTTTAGTGAAGTTACTTTTGCCATTAATGAAAACGATAAAATTGCCCTTATGGGTAAAAATGGAGCAGGAAAATCAACACTTTTAAAAATTGTTGCAGGAGAGAATAAACCTACTCGTGGCGGGATTTCGGCACCAAGTGATGCGGTAATTGCTTATTTACCACAGCATTTGTTGACAAAAGACGATTGCACTGTAATGGAAGAAACATCAAAAGCATTTGCTGATGTTTTGAATATGAAAAAGGAAATTGATGAGATCAACGAACAATTAACAGTTCGTACTGATTATGAAAGTGACGATTATATGAAGCTGATTGAGCGCGTATCCGAGCTTTCTGAAAAATATTATTCAATTGAAGAAGTTAATTACGAGGCAGAAGTTGAAAAAGTTCTAAAAGGACTTGGTTTTGAAAGAGAAGATTTTACACGTAAAACATCTGAATTTTCAGGAGGATGGAGAATGCGTATCGAATTAGCAAAAATCTTATTGAAGAAACCTGATTTGATTTTACTGGATGAGCCAACGAATCACTTGGATATGGAAAGTATTCAATGGTTAGAGGATTTCTTGATTAATCAAGCCAAAGCGGTAATGATTATTTCTCACGATAGAGCCTTTGTTGATAACATCACCAATCGTACTATTGAAGTGACAATGGGACGTATTTATGATTATAAGGCGGTGTATTCTCATTATTTAGAATTGCGTAAGGACAGAAGAATTCACCAACAAAAAGCCTATGATGAGCAACAAAAATTCATTGCTGATAACCAAGCTTTTATTGATCGTTTTCGTGGTACATTTTCTAAAACTGATGCGGTACAATCCCGTGTGAAAATGTTAGAGAAGTTAGTGCTTGTTGAAGTAGATGAGGTTGACTCTTCGGCATTAAAATTGAAGTTTCCACCTTCACCTCGTTCAGGGCAATATCCTGTAGTAGTGGAAGGTTTATCTAAATCATATGGTGATCATGTTGTATTTAAAGACGCTAATCTAGTGATCGAACGCGGTCAAAAAGTAGCGTTTGTGGGGAAAAATGGAGAAGGAAAATCAACCATGATTAAAGCGATCATGAAAGAAATTGATATCGATAGTGGAAGATTAGAAATTGGTCACAACTCACAAATTGGATACTTTGCTCAAAACCAAGCGGCTTTATTAGATGGTGAAATGACCATTTTTGAAACTATTGACGCTATAGCAGTTGGAGATATGCGTACAAAAATCAAAGATTTACTAGGAGCTTTCATGTTTAAAGGCGATGATATCCAAAAGAAAGTTAAAGTGCTTTCAGGTGGAGAAAAAACGCGTTTAGCAATGATTAAATTATTGTTGGAACCAGTAAATCTTTTAATTCTCGATGAGCCTACTAATCACTTAGATATGAAAACGAAGGATATTATTAAAGATGCGTTGAAGGATTTTGACGGAACCTTGGTTTTGGTATCACATGACCGTGATTTCTTAGATGGATTGGCCGAAAAAGTATTCGAATTTGGTCATAAACGTGTAAAAGAGCATTTTGAAGATATTAAAGGTTTCTTAGCTCACAAAAAAATGGAGAGTTTAAAAGAAATTGAAAAATAAAAATAAAGTAAAAAGGGATGATATTCATCCCTTTTTTATTGTTGATCTTTAAATTTTCGCACTTTTTGCAAGTCGAATAAATTCAGATTTATATCCTTCAGAATCGTTGTCAAGTCCTTCTTTGGCAAGGCTTATAATATCATCTAGATTTTTATTCTCAATGTATTTAGAATCTCTTAACTTCATTCCAAACCATGCTACTGATGATGCAAACTTAAAGTCAGGACTCGTTGATTTTAATGATTTAGCTGTATTTGGAATGATTTGAACCATTTCGATGCTTTTTTCTCCCTCTGGTTTTTTGTAACGAAATTTAATAGTAGCCAAATCATCCGAAGTTGATGTTATAGCAGTTTCATTCGAAGTGTATTTTAATTTAGAAGGGGTGTATGCACTCTCAACTCCAGTTGGAATGATTTCATATAATGCAGTAACGGTATGTCCGCTTCCTAATTCTCCAGCATCAATGGCATCGTTTTTAAAATCTTCATCGTTTAGCTTTCTGTTTTCGTAGCCAATTAATCTGTACGATTGTACATGTTTAGGATTGAATTCGATTTGAATTTTAACGTCTTTGGCGATAGCAAACATTGATCCTTTAAATTCTTTACCTAAGAAACGATTAGCTTCTTGCATGTTATCGATGTAGGCATAGTTTCCGTTGCCTTTGTCTGCAAGAACTTCCATTTTACTGTCTTTGTAATTGCCCATTCCATAACCCAAACAAGTTAAAAAGATACCAGTTTTACGTTTATTCTCGATTAAATTTTCCATTTCTTTATCCGAAGATGCTCCCACGTTAAAGTCACCATCAGTAGCAAGAACAATTCGGTTGTTACCTCCTTTGATAAAATTTTCTTCAGCAATTTTATAAGCCAATTCAATTCCTTCACCGCCTGCTGTGCTTCCACCAGCTGTTAATTCGTCAAAAGCATTCATAATTTCTCTTTTTTCATTTCCTGGAGTAGGAGGTAATACCATTCCTGCTGCTCCAGCATACACTACAATAGAAACTTTATCTTCAGGACGTAATTCGTTTACCAATACTTTCATAGATTCTTTTAGTAAAGGGAGTTTGTTTTCATCACTCATTGATCCAGAAACATCGACTAAGAAAACGATGTTAGATGGAGGAAGATTGTCTTGTTCTATTTTTTTGCCTTGAAGTCCAATTTTAACCAATTTATGTTCAGAATTCCAGGGACAATCACTGTATTCTGTATTGATAGAAAATGGATGTTCATCTTTAGGTTGAGGGTAAGTATAGGCGAAGTAATTCATCATTTCTTCCAAACGTACTGCATCTTTTGGAACTTCCTGTCCGTTATTTATGAATCGACGAATATTAGTATATGACGCATTATCAACATCGATAGAGAAAGTAGATAAAGGTTTCGTTTTAGGATTTTCAAATTTGTTTTCCTCTATTTCGGCATAACTTTCCTGATTTTCGTATTCGGGGGAATACATTTCAGAATTTTCATCTGCAGCATCAGTGACTATAATTTCACTAGCAGCTTCTTCTGAGTTCATGTATTGATTTTCTTTACAGGCTGTAAAGAACAATGCTAGTCCTGCTAGCATAAGGAAAGGCTTTTTCATACCAATTTTTGTTAAAGGATTAATAAATACGAATTTTCCTGTTGTTATAAACAAAACGCATGCCTTATTTTTATTTAAAATGTTAAATATTTGCGAAAATTTCATTTTAAAATAAAGAACCCTGAGAAAATCATCTCAGGGTTCGTAACCAAACTATAAAACAACAACCTAACTAATCATAATCTAACGTTTTCGATTAATCGAATGAATTCGGCTCTGTATCCATCCGAATCGTTTTGTAAACCTTGTTTTGCAAGATTTTTAATATCGTCTGAAGATTTGTTCTCAATTAATTTAGAATCTCTTAATTTTAACCCTAGCCAAGCTACCGCTGTAGTAAATTTAAAGTCTCCCGAAGCAGCTTCAAAAGTTTGTGGTTTGTTATCGATAACTTCGACCATTTCAATGCTTTTATCTCCATCAGGTTTTTTATATCTGAATTTGATTGTAGCTAATTCATCATTATAGCTGTTTTCAGATGATTTTGGTTGAGAATATTTTAAATCAGTTGGTTCTTTAAAGAAATCACTTTTTACACCTGTTGGAATGATTTCATATAATGCTGTTACAGTATGACCACTTCCTAATTCTCCAGCATCAATAGCATCATTGGTGAAATCTTCGGCTCTTAGTTTTCTGTTTTCGTAACCAATTAATCGGTACGATTGCACATGCTTAGGATTGAATTCTATTTGAATTTTTACATCTTTTGCGATAGCGAACATTGATCCTTTAAATTCTTTGCTTAAAAAACGATTGGCTTCTTGAATATTATCGATGTAAGCATAGTTTCCGTTGCCTTTGTTGGCCAAAGTTTCCATTTTACTGTCTTTGTAATTCCCCATTCCGTAGCCCAAACAAGTTAAGAATACACCAGATTTTCTTTTTTCTTCTATTAAACGTTCCATATCATTGTCAGAAGAAGCACCAACATTAAAATCCCCATCAGTCGCTAAGATTACACGATTGTTCCCATTTTTAATGAAGTTTTCCATCGCAATTTTGTAGGCCAAATTGATTCCTTCGCCTCCTGCCGTGCTTCCACCAGCTTGTAATTGATCTAAAGCATTAATGATAGTTTCTTTTTTGTTTCCAGCTGTTGGAGGTAAAACCAAACCTGCAGCTCCAGCATATACCACAATAGAGACCTTATCTTCAGGACGTAATTCGTTTACTAAAATCTTCATTGATTGTTTTAATAATGGTAATTTGTTTTCGTCACTCATAGAACCAGAAACATCAATCAAGAAAACAAAGTTTGAATTTGGTAAGTTTTCTGTTGGAATGTTTTTTCCTTGTAAACCAATGCGAACCAATTTATTTTTAGGATTCCAAGGGCAATCACTATAATTTGTAGTGATTGAAAAAGGATGTTCTCCTTTAGGTTGTGGGTATTGATATTTGAAAAAATTCATCATTTCCTCTACACGAACAGCATCTTTTGGTACTTGTTGCCCATTGTTTATAAAACGACGAATATTTGTATATGATGCATTATCAACATCTATTGAAAAAGTAGATAAAGGCGATTGTTTTGGACTCTCAAATTCATTTTCGACAAAAACACCATAATCTTCATTACTATTAGAAATTGGTCTTTTTTCATCACTTCTTTTCCCTTTAATAACAATTTTGCTATCTCTTTCATATGTTATAGCAACTCCAGAAATCATTGGCGCAACATTTTTATCAGCCTTAGATTTTTTAGTTCTTCTTGGTGCAGAATAATAATCTTGTCTTTCTTCTGAAGTTCCATAACCTACAACTACAACTTCTTGTAAGTTTTTTGAATCATCCTGCATAACCACATTAATAATGTTTGAAGTACCAATCACTCTGATTTGATCTTTCATTCCCATAAAACTGAAAACTAGTTTTTCACCTTGTGAAGCTTTTATGGCGTATTTTCCATCGAAACCAGTTTGTACTCCTCTTGTTGTTCCTTTCACAATAACATTTACTCCTGGCAGTGGTCCAGATGCATCTGATACAATACCTGTTATTGTTCTCTCTTGTGTCATTGCCACGAAACTTATAAGCATAGTTATGGCTAATGAAAATAGTTTTACACTTTTCATAATAGTTGGTTTTAATATGTTAGTACTTGATTTTTAGTCTATTTTGAAGACTTTGGCTTTCCGTTTTTTGTTTTTATAACAACAACACCTTTTTTCCCTTTTTCGCCATATAGTTCTATGGCTTCTTCATCTTGATGGATGGAAATCGATTCGATTTCTTGTTTGTTCAATGGATAATAGGCTGAAGTAGGATTAGGACCAAAGAGTTCCATTTCGGAATACTCTTTCCCGTTGATAATGTATAAAGGTTCTTTTAGTTCTACTATAGTTTCTAAATCATCTGAATTTTTAACATCCGAAACTTTTTTGTCAGTTGCTTTACCATCAACAATTACTAATGGGGAAGCTTTTTTACCAAGAGTTACTGATTGCGCCGATTCTTCTTTGGCTTTGTAATCACTTTCTTCTACACTAGATTTTTTTGCTGATTCTGTATGATAATAACCAGAGTTAACATCAGCTCTTTTTTCTTCCATAACTGGGGCAGCCATTACTCTTGATTGAATAGAATCTGCAGCAATTGGTTTGTTTTCTGAAATCACAACCTGATTTGTTCCGTTTATTTGTTGTTGTAATATTTTTTCATTTTGCTTATTGTTTATTACAGATTCTTCTGTTGTTACAATAGCTGTAGAATCGTTAGTTGTAGCCAAATTAATCTCATTCTTTACTGTTTCAACAACCGAATTCTGAATTGGTTCTTTTGTTGTGTCAAATTGCTTCCATAACTGAAAAGCAAATAAACTTCCTACAACCACAGATGCGGCAACAGCAAACTTTTTCCAGTTGGTGTTGGTTTTCTTTTGTGCTTTAAAAACGTGTGTGTCCAATTTAGCATCTACACGAGACCAAACTTTTTCCATTCCCATAAAATCTTGTGAATCTTGGGTTTCCTGATTTTCGGCAGCTTTTTTAAATTGTTCGAATATTTTATCTTGATGTTCCATTACTTTACTTTGCGTTTTGATAGTAGAAATTGTTGACTAAATCTTTCAATTTGGTTTTTGCTACATTCAATTGTGATTTTGAAGTACCTTCTGAAATTTTAAGCATTGCTGCAATTTCTTTGTGTGAATAGCCTTCGATGACAAATAAATTAAAAACAGTTCTACAACCTTCAGAGATGTAATTCAATAATTTTAAAACGTCTTGTTCTTCTAAACTTGCATCTTGAGGGACTTCTGGTTGAATTTTCAACGAAGTTTCTTCTAAGTATAAATTGAAATTTACATTCTTCTTTAATAAGTGTAAACATTCATTTACAGCGATGCGCTTTGCCCAGCTGTAAAAAGCTGCATTTTCTTTTAATTGGTCAATTTTTGTAAAAATGATCACAAAGGCATCGGCCAAAACTTCTTCTATTTCCTCTTCTTTTTTCAGGTAGCGTTTGCAAACCTGATAAAGCTTGGGAGCCATTAACTCATACATCTTACGCTGAGCGTCTCGATGCATTTTCCGGCAGGCTTGTATTAATTGTTCGTCTATCACAATAAAGGTCTTTATATGTAAAGAGGATATATTTTATGAAAAGGTTGGGAAGAGTATGAAAAAAATATTTTTTTTATCACATTTTTATATTCAGTTTTAACGTGATTTGTTTACTGATAAGGGTTTAACCCATGTTTTATATTCTTGAAATTTCTTTTTCTAATCGGTCAAAATTTTCTTCATTTTTTGGTTCAGCAAACTTTCTAATCTTTTCACATCCTTCAACGGTATCAAAAATCATTAGGAATGAAATCTCAGTTTCTGAATCACTAATTTTTTTAAAACCTATTTCCATGTCAAAATAAGGTTGAGAAACCCTTGTCCAGGCAATTAATTTATGTGGTTCTACAGTTTTAAAAACGGATGAGTTTTCATAATTACCTTTTTCGGGGCCATGCATAGTAAGTATCCATTTTCCACCTGGTTTTAAATCAAATTCATGTATTGTATTTGTAAAGCCTTCTGGTCCCCACCAATTTTTTAAATGTTCCGGATTTGCGAAAGCTTCATACACAATCTCTACTGGATAATTTAAAACTCTCGAGCTAAAAATGTTGCGATTAGAATCTGAATTCATGCTTCTCGATTTTAAGGTTTTATATTTAGAACTAACTTGTATATGGTAGCATTCAAATCTTCGGTGTCGTTGTCTTCACACAGTAGAAAAGTGAGTTGCTTTCCTTGTTTTTCAAAAAGTGTTAAACCTTCTAATTTGTGTGTAGGTGTTAATTGAATGTGTTTTTCTACTTCAAGTGTTTCAGGATTCAGGATTCCCATGATAGTTCCTAATACTTCGCCATCTTCATAAGTCGAAATCGTATCTTCTGCGGCAGCTAAGAAATAAATTTTATTTTCGATTAACACAGCATCTGTAAAACTGCTTTCTACATGTTTTATTTTAGGTAATGAAATTGGAAAAAACTCATAGTGATTGTCGGTACTGATTTTAAAAACTCCGTTTTTAGCAGTTAATCCGTTTCCTCTTTGAAAGAGATATAAAGTTTCATTAATATATAAAGATCCTTCAATGTTTAAATCGTCGTCAGACATTTTAAATTTAGATTTTAATCCCTGATAAGTAGATGAAAAATCGAGTTCTTTTACATCTTTTGTGTTTAAGTTATAAATAAGTTTTTTATTTCTATTGATGGTAGATCCAGAACCAAAGATGTGTAATTCATTATCTTTTAATGTAATGGATTCAAAATCGGGTTTTCGTTTTTTTTCAATATTAACTGAAGCGTCTTCTACTAATGTGTGCTTAATTAGAGGAGAAGAGTCCAGTTTTTGTTCAAATAAATAGCCCGAATTGTCACTAACAATAAATAATGAGTTATTGTGAAAAACTATTCCTGAAGCGGCTCCAATACCTTGGATAGTCAAAAAGGCAAGTAGTTGAATTTTTTCCATATATTTACTTCTATACAAACAAATATACTTTAAAACTATGACAGCTTTTAACTCTCAAGACTTTAAAATCACTAAGCCTTTTAAGTTATCTGATTTCCCGACTGAAATAGAAACTTCATTAAAAGATAAAGAGAAAGAAAAAATGCTTGATGAGGTACAAAAGCCTTTGAGCGAGTGGCAGGATGTAATGTATGCTCATAACCGTTATGGTGTTTTAATTTGTTTGCAGGGAATGGATACTTCAGGAAAAGATAGTTTGATTCGTGAGGTTTTTAAAGAGTTTAATCCGCGTGGGGTAGTGGTACATAGCTTTAAAACGCCCAATTCAACCGAATTAGAGCACGATTATTTGTGGCGTCATTATTTGGCTTTGCCAGAAAAAGGAAAGTTTTCTGTTTTCAACAGAACACATTATGAAAATGTGTTGGTAACTCGTGTGCATCCTGAATATATTTTAAATGAAAATCTTCCAGGAATTGAAAAAGTTGAAGATATAAAACCTGAGTTTTGGGAGAATCGTTTTGAGCAAATCAATAATTTCGAAAAGCACATAACTCAAAATGGAACTATAGTGCTGAAATTCTTTTTTTATATGAGTAAAGAAGAGCAACGTAAGCGTTTGTTTCGTCGATTAGAAGAAGAGGAACATCATTGGAAGTTTTCTCCTGGAGATTTAAAGGAGCGTGAGCGTTGGGATGATTATATGAAATATTATGAAGAAGCTATTAATAAAACTTCTAAACCAAACGCACCATGGTATATTATCCCCTCGGACGATAAAGAAATGGCGCGTTATATGGTTGGAAGGATTATTTGGGAAGAAATGCAGAAATATACCGATGTTAAAGAACCTCCTCTTGATGAAAAGATTAAAGCAAACTTCGCCGAGTATAAAAAGCAATTAGATGAATAATTAGAGCTTATAACCGTAAGCAAGGCGTAATGCTAATTGTCCCGAATTGAAGTGTCCTACATTTTCATAACGCAAGCTAATATCAATATGCTTTGTTGCAACACCTACTCCTGGATTCCACAAGAAAGAAACTCCTTCACCAGTAGTACTAAAAGCAGCACCAAGTTCGCCAAGAATATAAATTTGATCACCAATGTGAGATTTAAAACCAGCTTTTGCAGGAATGTAAGCAATGTCAGACACTGTACTGCTAAAATAATGCGTGTAACCGGTTGTCCCTATCAATGAGCTTTTTAGAGTGATGTCATATTGTATTCGACCATCAATGCCAGCTGCAAAAACATAATCTTTTATAGGGATTCCTCCATTAAATCCATATCCTAAACGAATGTCGCCAACTTTTTTTTGTCCATAATTAGACATTGAACATAATGAAAATGCAAACAGCAGTAAATTTGTTTTAAATAAATTCATAAAAATTTTATTAGAGAATTGGGTATAGTCTTAACTCGATATCCTTTTTAATTATTGTATTTTTGCCAAAATTTTTGCCATGAAACTTTCTGTATATACCAGAGAATTTAAAGAAAACATAAAATTAGCTTACCCAATCATTTTAGGGATGTTAGGTCATACTTTAGTGAGTATTGTTGATAATATTATGGTGGGAAGGTTAGGTCCTACTGAGTTAGCTGCAGTTTCTTTAGCTAATAGTTTTGTGTTTATTGGTATGTCTTTAGGAATTGGTTTTTCTACAGCAATTACCCCTTTGATTGCAGAAGCAGATGGTGAAAATAGTTTGGTAAAAGGAAGGAGTGTTTTCCATCATGGATTGGTTTTATGTACAATTTTAGGATTGGTTTTGTTTGGAGTTATTTATGCTGCAAAACCTTTGATTGTTTTGATGGGACAACCAAAAGAGGTTGTTGAGATGGCTAAACCATTTCTTGATTTAGTGGCTTTTTCATTAATTCCGTTAGTCGTTTTTCAGGGATACAAACAATTTGCCGATGGTAAGAGTGAAACTAAGTATGCCATGTGGGCGAACTTACTTTGTAATGTGGTTCACTTATTTTTGAACATTGTTTTAATTTACGGAGTTTGGATTTTTCCAAAAATGGGTATGCTAGGAGCAGCAGTGGGAACTGTTATTTCTCGTGTATTTATGGTGGTATATATGCACTTTGCTTTAATATCTAAAGATAAATTCAAACCTTATTTTGAAGGTTTTAGTGTTAAAGGTATTGGTAAAGTAATGAGCATGAAAATTATAAATTTAGGTTTGCCTTCTGCTATGCAAATGTTTTTTGAAGTGGCGTTATTCACTGGAGCCATTTGGTTGTGTGGTCGAATAGGGACAGCAAGTCAGGCGGCAAATCAAATTGCACTGACATTAGCAACATTTACTTTTATGTTTGTTTCTGGATTAAGCGTTGCTGGGATGGTTAGAGTAGGAAATCAAAAGGGAATAGGAGATTTTATAAAGCTACGCATTGTAGCAAGATCTATATTTTTATTGGCAATAATTGTTCAAGGTACTTTTGCCTTACTGTTTGTATTGTTGCATACTATTTTGCCTCATTTTTTTTTGAATGAAGATGTTTTGCAAACTGCAGAAGTTATATCTATTGCATCTAATTTAATTTTGATTGCAGCAGTATTCCAATTATCTGATGGAATTCAAGTAGTCGTTTTAGGTGCTTTACGTGGCTTACAGGACGTGAAAATACCTATGTATATTACATTTGTTGCTTATTGGATAATTGGATTCCCTATTTCTATTTATTTAGGATTATTTACTAATTTAAAAGCAATTGGTGTTTGGATAGGCTTGCTTTCTGGTTTAACAGCAGCAGCATTATTTTTGTACCTTCGTTTTAATAAACTTTCAAAAAAATTAATAATACATAATTCATAATATTACCATGGAATTACCAAAATTTGTACTTGCTGATAACTCTGATTTTCCTGATGATATCTTTATCATTCATTTAGAATATCCTCGTTTTTTAATCAACTTAAAAGATGATTCGGTTGAGTTTATTGAAGAATTAGATGATGAAGACGAACATGAGATGGAATCTGAAATGGAATATTTAATTACTCTAGCAGGAGAATTTTATGACCGTGAAATGGAGCGTTACGAAGAATAATCCTAACAGGTAAAAATCTTGTTTTTTATAGCATAAATTACAAGTCCTATTCTGTTTTTAACGTCTAGTTTAACGAATAAATTGTCACGATAGCCATCAATAGTTTTAGGACTTAGGTGCATTTTATTGGCAATTTCTTTATAAGTCATTTCAGTACAAAGAAGTTTTAAAAATTCTATTTCAGTATCTTTTAAAGCTTCTTTTGTATTGGATTTACCAGTAACAGAATTTACTAATACATCTACAACAATATTTGAATGATAAAAACCAGTTTCTATGGTTTTTTTAAGCGCAAATTCTAAAGTTTTTTTATCTACATCTTTCAGTAAATATCCTTTTGCACCTGCACGAATCATTTTTAGAATTGTTCCTTCGTCTTCTTCAACCGTCAAGGCTAAAACATAAATCTCTGGATGGTTTTCAGATAGCCATATGGTTGTTTCAATACCGTTCATTATTGGCATATTTACATCCATCAAAATTATTTTGGGCGCAGGATGTGTTTTAAGTTTTTCAACTAATTCGGCTCCGTTTTTACATAAAAAGGCAACGTGAAAAAGTTCAAATTTGTTTATTACTTCAGCAATAGCTTGAGACAGTAATGTATGATCTTCAATTATCGCAACAGAATATTTTTCCATAATTATTTTTGTTGATAAATGATTGAAAGACTTGTTCCTATATTTAATTCTGATTCTATATTGACTTCAGCACCAATTAAATGTCCTCTCTTTTTCATATTAATTAATCCAATTCCTCTTTCGTTAGTTTCGTTAATGTCAAATCCTTTGCCGTTATCTTTTGCTACAATAGTTACTTCCTTCTTTTCTTCATCTGCTTCATAGTTTATGCTTACTGCAAGTGTAGAAGCTTTAGAATGCTTAATAGTATTCGAAAAAAATTCTTGGAGTATTCTGAAAATTATGGTTTCGGATTTTGGATTAATAGTAAATTGTTCTCCCTCGGTTGTTAGAGTAGATTTAATGTAATTGAGCCTATTAAAACGATTAATCTCTAATGTTAATGCTTCTTCAAGACTTATTTTACTCACATAATCTGGATTTGTTACTTTAGATAGACTTCTTACTTCGTTTAGAATATTAGTTAAGTTTTCATTTAGTTCATTAGTTTCAGGGTCTTTTATTTTCTGTAATTGAATTTTAGCCAGAGTAATTAGTTGACCAATGTTATCATGAAGTTCCCAGCTAATATTACGTAATGTTTGTTCTCTAATCTCTATTTGTGATTCTACAAGTTCTTTTTCAAAATGTTTTTGCGTTTCTACTTGTCTTGTAATTAGGATGTTTTTCTTTTTTTGAAAAATTAGAAACAATAGTATAATTACAAAACATAAGCCTGCTAAGCCTAGTGTTGCAAATATTACTCCTTCGTTTCCGGTTTGCTCCATATAAAACCTATAATGTGTATTAAATAGTAAGCTAAAAGTAAGAAATAATTCACAATAAATATATAAGGAATAGTATTTGAATCAGAGTAGTATTTTCTAACGATATAGAATGGAATATTTGGTACAAAATAGATTAAGTATGCAGAACTTATCCAAAAAATTAAAGATTCCGATATATATAATACTTTTTCAGAACGTAATATTTCAAACATGAATAATAAAACAGATATTGCTATACATGAAGAGCCAATAATAAATGTGTTTAAAAAGTAATCATTCCAAAATGATTCAATAAAAAAATTAATTACCACAGAAAGACAGTAAATAAATATAAAAGCAGTTATTATTTTTTTAGAAAACGTACTTTCAATATATATTTTATAAATAAAAAGAATTACAATAAACCTAATTATTTGATAAATGTTGTATATAAAATAATTGCTTGTAACATTATTAAAACTTTGGTATAGTAAGCCTATAGTATCATTAATACTAGTATACCAAAGCAGAAATAAAAAATATTTTAATACAGTTTTTTTAAACTTATAATAATAAATACTTCCAATAATTGCAGTAATATATTGCAATATGATTATTAAGTATTTAATGTCTTCTGTGGTAATATTCTTTAAGGGCATAAAATTTTTACATGTTTACTGTTTTGGAGGAGGGAACATAGCAACCTCATTAAGTAAAAGGCTTGTTTCGTTTTCTTCAACTAATTTTTGTTTTTGAAATGAAGTATTGTTTCTTTCACCTTCAGAAAGTAATCTTGTAATAACCTCAAAATTTCCTTTCAATTTATTTTCTCCTGTATTTTTAATGCTAAATGGAACATGCTCAAGAATTGGAAATCTTTTAGATGTTTCACTTGAAGCTGTTGCAATTGTAGGTGCGAAGAAGATTGTTTCTCTCCCTGGAATTAAATTTGCAATTTGTTCTTTACTGTATTGGCCAGTTTTAGGATACTCTGAAAAATAAATTCTGACACCTGTAATTTTTTTATTGTTCAATTCTGAAACCTTATCCAACAAAGCTATATAGTTTTTAAGAGAATCTATATTGATCCAAGCAAATTCGGTTCCTTGATATGCACCATTTTCTCTGTTTCTTTCAATGATACTTTGAATATCGTTATTGTATGTTTGTTTCATCATTATGCCTTTATTGACAGGAATAATGTTATGTGGCATTTTTACATCAGCTTCCTTTTTAGGCTCACATGATGTTAATAATTGTAGCGTTAAAGCTAAAAATAATGTAATTGCTCTTTTCGTTTTCATGTTGTTTTTGTTGATTTACTTGCAAAAGTATAGCTTAGGTTAACTAAGAAGTACAGGAAAAACACCCAATTTTTATTCCCCTTTTAGGGTTACTTTAAATTATCTTTTATTATTTAATACCAAATGGTATTTTTTAATATATTTGCATCGAAATTAGAGAGTTAGGATGTCAAAAGCAGATCGTACAAAGCAATTTATCATAGAAAAAACGGCAAGTATTTTTAATACTAAAGGATATGCAGGGACATCTATTAATGATTTGATTGAAGCTACAGGACTAACAAAAGGAAGTATTTACGGAAATTTTGAGAATAAAGACGAAGTTGCACTAGCTGCTTTCGATTATAATTTTGAGAGATTGATTAATTACATCAGAGGTATTATGGATACAAGAAATTCATCTATTGAAAAGATGTTGGTTTATCCAGAAACCTATCGTAATTTTTTAACTAATTCAATTTTAATTTCTGGATGTCCAATTACTAATACATCAACAGAGGCTGATGATACGCATCCTTTGTTGAGAGCAAGAGTTGAAAATGCCTATGTTTTTTGGGAAGAAACATTAATGAATCATATCAATAATGGAATTGAAAATGGTGAAATTAATGCGGGAATTAATAAAAAAGAATTCGTATCTGTTTTTATGTCGATACTTCAAGGTGGAATTTTACAAGCTAAAGCAACAAGGAAAATGGCTTCTCTTAATTCTTCAATGAATTTTCTTGAACGTTACATACTATCTATAAAAATGTAAAAAAATTTTTACAAAAATATACCATTTGGTATTTTTTATTAACAATTGAAAATCGTGAATATGAAAAATGTTTTACTTACTTTAAGTTTAATCTTAGGTTTAACTAGCTCAAAAGCTCAAGAAGTTACTAAGGTTGGAGGTTTTAATTATCCAGAAAGTGTTGCTTCTGATGCAACATTTTTATACGTTGCAGATATTGGTGCTAAAATGAAACCAACTGATAAAGATGGTGATGGTAAAATTATCCGACTTGATAAAGCAGGAAAAGTTGTTGACAACAATTTCTTTAAAGAAATTTTAAACGCTCCTAAAGGATTAGCTATTGATGGAGATATTTTATTTGTAGCAGATGTTGATAGAATAGTAGCTTTTGATATTAAAACAGGAAAAAAATTATATGAAGTTGATTTTGTTCCTCAAACATCATTCCTTAATGATATAGCAGTTTGGGATAAAACTACTTTATATGTATCTGCTACAGATAAGAGCAAACTTTTTAAAGTAAACTTGACGAATAAAACATTTGAAGAAGTTCTTACAGATGTTGCAATTGACGGAATTAATGGTTTATATGCTGATAAAGGTGCTTCAAGATTATATGTAAACGGATTTGGGACTAATAATCAAGTGAATGGAACTATTGGTTATATTAATTTAAAAGACAATAAATTCACACAGCTTATACAGTTAGAAGGTCTTTATGATGGAATTACAATATACCAAGATGTGCTTTATTTTACAAACTGGATTGCTCCTGAGAAAAAAGGAATCTTAGTGTCAGTTGATTTATTAAATAATCATAAAATGACAGTGATGAAGCTTCCTGAATTTATTGGAGGACCAGCTGATTTAACTGTTTCTAGAGATAATTTAGTTATTCCAGCGATGTTAGAAGGGACATTGTACTTTGTGAACATCAAAAAAGAGTTAATGTATATTAACTAAAAAAGGAGATAAGGTTATTTAAAATACCTTTTCAATAATTCTTGAGCCGCTGCAAAAGGTGATATTTCATTATTTTGCACGGCTTTTTTGTTTAATTCAAGTAAATTTTCAATTTGAGGATTGTTGTAGAAATGATTTTTTAATTGATCATTAATTGTTTCCAATAACCAATATTGATTTTGATTTGCTCTTTTAGTATCAAAGTAACCATTCGCTTTGGTCATGGAAAAATATTCCTGAATGGTTTCCCATACATTGTCAATCCCCAATTTTTCTATTGCACTACAAGTAGTCACTTTGGGATTCCAGCCAGAGTTTTTCATTGGGAACAAATGCAAAGCTCTGTTGTATTCTGTTTTAGCAAGTTTAGCTTTGGTAACATTATCTCCATCGGCTTTGTTAATGACAACTAAATCTGCCATTTCCATGATACCACGTTTAATTCCCTGTAATTCATCGCCAGCACCCGCTAAATTCAACAGTAAAAAGAAGTCGACCATACTGTGAACAGCCGTTTCACTTTGACCAACACCCACTGTCTCAATCAAAATGGTATCAAAACCGCAGGCCTCGCAAAGCACAATACTTTCTCGTGTTTTACGAGCAACTCCGCCCAAACTTTCTCCAGAAGCACTTGGTCGAATGTATGCGTTTTCATCTTTTACCAATTCTTCCATTCTTGTTTTATCTCCCAAAATACTGCCGTGGCTTATTGAAGAACTTGGATCAACAGCTAAAACGGCTACTTTTTTTCCAATGGAAGTTAGATATTTACCAAAAGCCTCAATAAAAGTCGATTTTCCTACGCCAGGAACACCAGTAATTCCAATTCTTACCGATTTGTTGGCATAAGGCAAACAGCCTTGGATTACTTTGTTGGCTTTTTCAATATGTTCTGGATTGGTACTTTCAATTAGGGTTATAGCTCTACTCAAAGCAGTTTTGTCTCCTTTTGTAATACTTGCAATTAAATCATCTGCAGAAGGTTGTGTTCGTCTTAGTTTCTGAATTTGTTGTACAGAAGTTGAACTAATGGTTTCGGGTTGTTCGATACCGTCATTTTCTTTTAAGGCCGAAGGATGTATTTTTTTTAAAGACACATTGATGATTTATAAAGTAAAAATAAAGAAAAACTGCACAACATTCAATAGGAATCGAACATTGTGCAGTTTTGCAATATGAAATTAATAATTTAGTATGCTGCGGTAAAGCGTACTTGATGATGTTTTGGATTTTCGGTTTCATCTGCAATTACAACTGCTAAATCTTCGACAGATAGAATACTTCTGTTGTTTTCGTCAAAAACTGGATTTTCTAAACCTAATCGATAATTTCCTGTTCTTCCGGTTGTTATTCCTGCGTGCATTTCGAAAGCAGGACTAAAAAAGGCCCAATCTAAATCTTTTTCTTCTTTAATAATGTTTAGATAATCTCTAGCTGCCGAAGCTCCTGCGTGAAATTCTTTTGGGAAATCTGGTGTATCTACAGCTTGTATGTTTGGTGCTACAAATAGGCTTCCAGCGCCACCAATTGTAATAAATCTTTTCACTCCAGATTTTTTAACGGCTTCTTGAATCGATTTAGATCCCGAAAGAAAGTCATTATAAATATTAGGATTTGACCATCCCGGATTGTAGGAATTGATAACAACATCGTTTCCTTTTAACACACTTGCTAATTCGTCTGTATTAAAAATGTCGGCTTGTCTCCAATTTGCTTTACTATCTGATTTGATATTTCGTGCAATGGCTGTGATTTCATGATTTCTATTTGAAATCTCATTTAAAATTGCTGAACCAACAAAACCTGTGGCTCCAATAATTGCTACTTTCATAGTATAAATATTTAATTGTTATAAAAAATATTACAGTTTTAATTAAAAAAATAGATTAAAATTTTTCAACAAATTCAGCCAATGTGACTTTTTGTAATTGCTGACTAACAGTTTGATTAAGATTAGTGTATAGATCTTCCAGATTGTGATTTATTTTTTTTCCAATTGGACATTCAGGATTGGGCTCGTTTTTAGAAAAACCTAAAGTTGCTTTGTCAAAAGTAATTTTAAAAACATCTTCTAATGTAATTTTAGAAGGAGAAATAGATAGCTTGACACCACCATTTTTACCTTCTTTACTTTCCACCAATTTATTTTTTTTTAGGTTTGCTATTTCTTTTCTAACCAAAACAGGATGAATATTTAAGCTGCCAGCAATATAATCTGAAGCCATAAATTCTGTGGGGAATTTGGCTAAAAGAGTTAAAATATGAGTTGTAATGGCAAACTTACCGGTTATCATAACTGTAATAAAATATATTTCAAATATATAACAATTTTAAGATTGCGAAATTAAATTTTGTTAAAAAATGTAAATAGCTTGAAAATAGTGGAGTTCCTCGTAATATTGTAATTTAGAATCTTTTTATGGATAACATTATACTTATTTTTGTTTGTATGATTTTGGGATTTGTGCTCAAAAGAAATACTGTATTTCCTCCATTAAGTTATAAAACACTCAATCAGTTTGTAATTTATATATCACTTCCTGCAATTGCTTTATATTATATTCCAAAACTAGAAATTAGTTCTAAGTTATTATTTCCTTTAGGGATAGCTTGGTTAGGTTTTGCGCTTTCCTATTTGTTCTTCACAGCTTTTTCCAAAATGTTTGGTTGGTCCAAAAAACTTACGGGATGTTTAATAATTGTTGCTGGTCTTGGGAATACTTCGTTCGTTGGCTTTCCGGTTATAGAAGCACTTTATGGTAAGAAAGCTCTTGAGACAGCTGTAATTGTAGATCAACCAGGCTCTTTTGTGGTAGTTTCAACATTAGCATTGTTGGTGGCAACAATGTATTCTAGAAGCACAACGAGTTCTGGTGAAATTTTTAAAAAAATATTGTTTTTTCCACCTTTTATAGCTTTTGTAATTTCTTGCTTTTTAAACGTTTTTAAACTCGATTTTCCAACCGAATTGCAATCTGTTTTTCAACGATTAGGAAGCACAGTTACACCAATTGCCCTTGTTTCGGTAGGTATGCAATTAGAATTCGATAGTAAAAGCAAACATTGGAAATTCCTCACCTTAGGCCTACTGTTCAAGTTATTTATAACTCCTGCCTTCTTTTACCTGTTGTATGTGGTAATCCTCAAAGGGAATGGTTTAGAAGTACAAGTTTCTTTATTGGAATCAGCTATGGCGCCTATGATTACGGGAGCTATTGTTGCTTCAAATTATGGACTCAAACCTAAATTAGCTAACATGATGATCGGTTTCGGGATTCCTCTTTCGTTTCTTACACTGATTTTTTGGTATTTTGTACTGAAATTTATTTAGAAGCTTTTTCCCGCTGTCCGTTATATCTTTTTTGCTGGTCATTGAGGCTCTCGAAATCAAAAGCAAAAAAGGATGACACTCCCTCAGGGCTAGTGGAGTAACTTTATAATAAGCTTTACTTTCTTTATTATTAAGTTTGCTAAATTTGTTTAAAATAATCTGTTATGCAATTCACACCCGAAATAATAAATAAACTTGAATTAATTGTTGGTTCTTCTTTTGTTTTTACCGATGAAGAAACACGTAAACACTATGGTCATGATGAAACTGAAGATTATAACTTTCCACCAGGAGTAGTTGTAAAACCAGCTTCTACTGAAGAGGTTTCAAAAATTATGAAATTGGCTAATGACTATTATTTGGCTGTAGTTCCTATTGGTGGGAGAACAGGATTAAGTGGTGGAGCATTGAGCCTTTTACAAGGTATTGGTATGTCAATGGAGCGCATGAACAAAATTCTGGATATTGATGAACAAAATCTTCAAGTTACTGTTGAGCCTGGAGTTATTACTCAAATTTTGCGTGATACTGTTGCTCAAAAAGAGTTGTTTTATCCAGTAGATCCTAGCAGTATGGGCAGTTGTTTTATTGGAGGTAATATTGCAGAAAATGCTGGTGGAGCGAGAGCTGTTAAATATGGCGTTACCAAGGATTATGTGCTAAATCTTGAAGTAGTTTTGCCTAACGGAGAGATTATTTGGACAGGTGCCAATACCTTAAAAAATTCTACAGGTTATAATTTAACACAGTTAATGGTGGGTAGCGAAGGAACGTTGGGAGTAGTGACAAAAGCTGTTTTAAAACTTTTACCAAAAAATGCTCATAATGTTTTAATGCTGGTTCCTTTTTATAAAGCAGAACAAGCTTGTGAAGCCGTTTCGGCAATTTTCAGAGCAGGAGTTGTTCCAAGTGCGTTAGAGTTCATGGAAAGAGATGCAATCGATTGGAGTTTGCAATATGTTGAAGGAATTTCTGTAAATGTAAAACCAGAACATCAGGCACATTTATTAATTGAAGTTGATGGTAATTATCCTGAAATTTTAATGCTTGAAGCAGAAAAAATTATGGAAGTCGTAGAAAAGTTTGAAATTGACGAAATCCTTTTTGCAGACAGTGAAGATCAAAAAAATGCTTTATGGAAAATGCGTCGTGGTGTTGCAGAGGCTGTAAAAGCAAATTCAATATATAAGGAAGAAGATACGGTTGTTCCAAGATATGAATTGCCTAAGTTATTAAAAGGAATTAAAGACATTGGCAATAAATACGGATTCAAATCGGTTTGTTATGGTCACGCTGGAGATGGAAATCTACACGTAAATATTGTAAAAGGAGATATGGCCGATGATAATTGGAAAAAAGAAGTACCTAAAGGAATTCGTGAAATTTTTGAATTGACGGTTTCTTTAAAAGGAACACTTTCGGGAGAGCACGGCATTGGTTTTGTTCAAAAAAATTATATGGATATTGCTTTTTCAAAGTCACATTTAGAATTAATGGAACAAATCAAATACATTTTCGATCCAAACAATATTATGAATCCAGGGAAAATTTTGCCGGATAGGAACTAATTTGAAAATACAATTAAGCGGTTTTTTATTTCAACGGAAGTAAAACCAAATTTATTGACAATCCATTCCATTGTTTCTTTTTGGTATAAGAAGACATGTGTGTGATCTTTTATATAATACCATGAAGGAAAATCAATTTCAGGATCGTACAAATGCGTCATGATGTATAATTTGCCTCCTTTTAATAAAAGATTCTTTAGTAAGGCAAATTCTTTATTTGGATGATGAAAGTGCTCTACTACTTCACAACTGGCAATGTAATTGTATTTGGTTTTTAATAATTCGTGGTTATTGTGGAAGTATGGATCGTATTCAGCAATTTGATAAACGTTGTCCCGAAGCACTTTGGTAATGGGAGAACCAGTTCCAGCCCCAAAATCCAATCCAGAATCTTTGAAAGTAAAATCATTTAGAACTCTATTAGTTATAGGAGATACAAAGTTTTGATACCCTATGTCATTTGCATCATTATTGTGAAAGCGATAATGTTTTTCTTCGTTTTCAAAACTCATGTACTGCGAAGAATCCATAAAAATACCCTTACATTCTGAACATTTGTAATAAACGCGAGTTTGAACTTCTTCAAAAAAAGAGCTTTTTGTATCGCAAAGTGGGCAAGTGGAGTTCATTTTACAATATAAGCAAATTAAAGACCTAATTCTTTTTTGATGTTATCATTAAAAATTAATGAGAAAATTTTACCACTTTTATCATCATTCAAAAATCGCCATTCATTATTTGTGGTGCTGTCTGCAACAGCAACCATTGTTGAAATTAATTTAATAGTTATTGAATTTGTTTTTTCATCAAAAGTAATATCATCAGTTTTCATTGATTCTTTAAACAGACTTATATACATCTCAGGAGTTTCAATTTTTTCTGTAAAAGTCATTGTCATGGCATTATTGTGTTTAATTACACAAAAAGTCTTGTTTTCTATTTTTTTGATTTTACCATATTGAAAATTAGGGTCAACTGTTATCATTTTAATTTTAAAGTCAGTATTTCCGTCAAAGCTACTTTCTAGAACTTTTAGCATTGTTTCCCTTGGTGCTATGGAAAAAAGTTTTGGGTAAGATAAATCTAAAATACAATTAAAGTCTTGTTTAGCAGTACAATCATATACTTTGTATGCATTTATTTTTAATGCGTCAATGTTTTGTGCATAATTGTAAAAACTAATAAACAGAACTACGAAAACTATGATTTTTTTCATTTTGTAATTTTTTCAAATATAAAAATCCCCAACTACATTCTTTGTAATTAGGGATTTTATTTATTAGTACTTGATAAATGTTATTCTTGAACTATAACCCATTCGCCAGAAGCTAAAAGAGATTCAGCTTTTTTGAATTTCATTGTTTCAGATTTTCCACTCATTACATGTTTGATAGTAACATTATCATTACGGTTAATCTTAGGTTGATCACGAACAATAGTTTCAGTTACATGGTGTTGCTGAGATTGTCCTGCATTTTGCATAGCTTCTCTGTTACGCTCAGCTTGCTCTTCCATGTTTAACACTTCGTCTTTGCTTTCTATGTAACTTTCGTTATGAACTTCTTCAACTGCTTCTTGAATGTTAGTGTTTTGTTGAGGTAAATCTCCTTTGAAAAGGAAAGAAATAACCTCTTTATTAATACCGTCTAACATGTTTTTGAACAAGTTGAATGCTTCAAATTTATAGATTAGTAATGGATCTTTTTGTTCGTGAACAGCTAATTGAACAGATTGTTTCAATTCGTCCATTTTACGTAAATGTTTTTTCCAAGCCTCGTCAACAATAGCAAGAGTGATGTTCTTTTCGAAGTCAGCAACTAATTGTTTTCCTTGAGATTCGTAAGCTTTCTTTAAGTCTGTTACTACATTTAATGATTTTATTCCATCAGAGAAAGGAACAATGATTCTTTCAAATTGATTGTTTGGATTCTCATAGATGTTTTTGATGATAGGTAAAGCTTCGTTAGCATCCCTTTCGTTTTTAGCTTGATAATATTCTGATGCTGCTTTGTAAACTTTTCCAGTAATTTCTTGATCTGATAACCTGTTAAAATCAGCTTCATTCACTGGAGATGTTATTGACAAATAACGAATTAATTCGAATTCAAAATTTTTGAAATCTTTAGATAATTTGTTTTTCTCTACAATGTTATCACAAACATCATAAATCATATTAGCAATATCTAGTTTCAAACGTTCTCCATGTAAAGCATGACGACGACGTTTGTAAACTACTTCACGTTGAGAGTTCATAACGTCATCATATTCCAATAAACGTTTACGAACACCAAAGTTGTTTTCTTCTACTTTCTTTTGAGCTCTTTCAATAGATTTTGTCATCATTGAATGTTGGATAACTTCACCTTCTTTTAAGCCCATTCTGTCCATAACTTTAGCTACTCTCTCAGAACCAAATAAACGCATTAAGTTATCTTCTAATGATACATAAAATTGTGAACTTCCTGGATCTCCTTGACGACCAGCACGACCACGTAACTGACGGTCTACACGACGTGAATCGTGACGTTCTGTACCAATGATGGCTAAACCACCAGCTGCTTTTACTTCGTCAGTCAATTTAATATCGGTACCACGACCAGCCATGTTTGTAGCAATAGTTACAACACCTGGTTTACCAGCTTCAGCAACGATTTGTGCTTCTTGCTTGTGTAATTTTGCATTTAATACATTGTGTTGAATACCTTTCATTTTAAGCATACGGCTTAATAATTCTGATATTTCAACTGAAGTTGTACCAATTAATACAGGACGACCTTCACTTACTAATTGTTGAACATCTTCTGCAACAGCATTAAATTTTTCACGAACCGAACGATAGATTAAATCTTCTTTGTCTTTACGAGAAATTCCTCTGTTAGTTGGAATTTCTACTACGTCCAATTTATATATTTCCCAAAACTCACCCGCTTCAGTTACAGCTGTACCCGTCATACCTCCTAATTTGTTGTACATACGGAAGTAATTTTGAAGTGTAATTGTAGCGTAAGTTTGTGTAGCGTCTTCGATTTTTACGTTTTCTTTTGCTTCAATTGCTTGGTGCAATCCATCAGAGTAACGACGACCATCCATGATACGTCCCGTTTGCTCATCTACAATCATGACTTTGTTATCCATGATTACATATTCTGTATCTTTTTCAAATAAAGTATATGCTTTTAATAATTGTGTTAATGTATGGATACGCTCACTTTTCACAGAGAAATCAGCAAATAAAGCTTCTTTTTGTTCAGCTTCTTCTTCTTTTGAAAGGTTTAATTTTTCAATTCGAGCAATTTCAGTTCCAATATCTGGTAAAACGAAGAATCTATCATCAGTAGTTTTTGATAATTCTTTGATTCCGCTTTCTGTTAATTCTACCTGATTGTTTTTTTCTTCAATAACAAAGTATAAAGCCTCATCAATAATTGGCATTTTACGGTTGTTATCTTGCATGTATTCGTTTTCAGTTTTTTGAAGTAATTGTTTTACTCCTTCTTCTGATAAGAATTTAATTAATGCTTTATTTTTAGGTAGTGCACGGTGAGCACGTAATAATTGAACTCCTCCTTCTTTGGTGTTACCTGATGAAATTAATTTTTTTGCTTCAGATAAAAATCCGTTAGCTAATTGACGTTGAATTCCAACTAAATCCTCGATTTTTGGTCTTAATTCGTTGAATTCATGACGATCACCGTCTGTAACTTGACCAGAAATAATTAAAGGTGTACGAGCATCGTCAATTAATACCGAGTCAACCTCATCTACAATAGCAAAATTATGTTTGCGTTGTACTAAATCATTAGGAGAGTGTGCCATGTTATCACGTAGGTAGTCGAAACCAAATTCGTTGTTAGTTCCGTAAGTGATATCAGCATTGTATGCTTTTTTACGAGCATCTGAATTAGGTTGGTGATTGTCTATACAGTCAACTGTTAATCCGTGGAATTCGAATAAAGGTGCTTTCCAAGTACTGTCACGTTTTGCAAGATAATCATTCACAGTTACTAAGTGAACACCATTTCCTGTTAGTGCATTTAAGTATAATGGGAGGGTAGCAACTAATGTTTTTCCTTCACCAGTTTGCATTTCAGCAATTTTTCCTTGATGTAAAACAACACCACCAATCATTTGAACATCATAGTGAATCATGTCCCAAGTAATTGCTTTTCCAGCTGCATCCCATGAATTTGCCCAAACAGCATTGTCTCCTTGAATTGAAATATAAGGTTTTGTAGCAGAAAGTTCTCTATCTGTTGGAGTTGAAGTAACGGTAATTTCAGTATTTTCTTTGAAACGACGAGCTGTTTCTTTTACAACTGCAAAAGCTTCAGGAAGAATTTCGTTTAATGTTTTTTCTGAAATTTCATAAGCTTCTTTTTCCAGTTTGTCGATTTCATTATAAACATCTTCTCTTGCATCAACATCAGAAATTTTTTCTACATCCTGTTTTAAGGAAGCAATTTTAGTGTCTTTATCAGCGCGAGCTTGTTTAATTTTTTCTTTAAACTCAACTGTTTTAGCTCTAAGTTGATCGTTTGAAAGTCCAGCTAATGCTCCTTCAAATGATTTTATTTTATTTATAATTGGTTGGATTGCTTTTACATCTTTTTCAGATTTATCTCCAACAAAAACCTTCAATATGCTGTTTATGAAGCTCATAGTATTTATTTTAAAAATGTGTAAAATTAACCAAAAAAAAAGTCTCCAAAGAGACTTTTTTAGTAGGTTTTATTTTTATTAATATTCATCCTCGTTCCAAAGATAATCTTCGTCTGTTGGATAATCTGGCCAAATTTCTTCCATCGATTCGTAAATTTCGCCCTCATCCTCGATAGATTGTAAGTTTTCTACCACCTCAAGAGGTGCACCAGTTCTAATGGCGTAGTCGATTAATTCGTCTTTAGTAGCAGGCCACGGAGCATCACTTAAATACGATGCTAATTCTAATGTCCAATACATCTCAGTAAAAATTTTTAATTTGTGCAAATATAATTTTTCTACAAAAAAAATCAAGTTTTTTTTGATTTATTTTCAGTTAAATTTAAGAACGTCTTTTTTTGATTATTTAGTTCTACTTTTAAATTGATAGAACTAATGGTCAAAAGCTATTTTCTGGGTATCCATGGTACCTCATTAGCGTGCAAATCATGTGACAACTTTCGTGCCAGTACAAAAAGGTAGTCAGAAAGTCGGTTTAGATACTTTAAAACAAGCTCGTCGGTAGGTTCAAGTTCGTGTAAGTGTGTGGCTAAACGCTCGGCACGACGGCATACACAGCGTGCTATATGACAATATGACACTATTGTGTGGCCTCCTGGTAAAACAAAGTGCGTCATAGGAGGTAAATCAGCTTCCATAGCATCGATTTCTTTTTCTAAATATTCAATGTCTACTTCAGTAATTCCTAGATTTTGAAGTCTCTTTTCTCCATTCTTTAAAACCTCTTTCTCTGGAGGAGTAGCTAAAATAGCTCCAAGTGTAAATAATCTATCTTGTACTTCAATTAAAACACTTTTATATAATGGATTAATGTCTTGGTCACGAATGAGCCCTATGTGAGAATTTAATTCGTCAACAGTACCGTAGCTTTCAATGCGAATATGGTGTTTAGGGACACGTGTGCCACCAAATAGGGCAGTGGTTCCTTTATCGCCTGTTTTTGTATAAACTTTCATGCTTTTAAATGTAAATTTTCTTTTTAAAGATATATAATCCAATGATTTGGCCAGTTCTATCAATAGTAATTTTTATTGTAAGTTCACCATTTTCATTTTCAGAATTATATATTCCTTGCGTTATTTTTTCTTTAGTTTCTCTGTATTTTAAAAGTTCTAAATTCAGAATTGCTCCATTTTCAGTTCTTATTCTTGAAAAAAAATTATGAAAGTATTCTTTAGTTTTAGCTTTTTGCATTTTTTCTGAAAACGATTGAAATATATTTTCAAAATTATAGCTATTGAAGTTTTGTATAAAAGTATTTGTAATAGATTTATGAGTTTCGTTTTGTGAAAAACAAAAACAAGACACTAAAAAGAGTAATATTAGTAACACTTTTTTCATTTGAAGAAAAATTGTTTCAAATATATCATATTAATAGAAATTGGGAAAGCATTACTTATAGAGCTATATGAAAAAAGATCACTTTTTTAAGTAATCTTTTTAAATCTAATTTTTATATATAAATTGTCTAAGTGGTTTTTAATGTTAATTGTTATTTATTTTGATTGTCACTTTCAATAAGGCCGTCTCTAAGACGTATAATTCTATGAGCATGTTGAGCAATATCTTCTTCGTGTGTTACTAAGATTACTGTATTTCCATTTGCATGAATTTCATTAAAAAGTTTCATGATTTCTACAGAAGTTTTACTGTCAAGATTACCTGTAGGCTCATCGGCAAGAATTATTGATGGTTTGTTAACCAATGCACGAGCTACAGCAACACGCTGGCGTTGTCCTCCAGAAAGTTGATTGGGTTGATGATCCATGCGGTCTCCTAAACCAACTTGATTTAGAACTTCTTTTGCACGTTCAGTTCTATCTGTTTTTGAGTAACCTGCATAAATCATAGGTAATGCCACATTATCTAAAGCAGTTGTTCTTGGCAATAAGTTGAAAGTTTGAAAAACAAATCCAATTTCTTTATTACGAATTTCGGCCAATTCATCATCTACCATTTGGCTAACATCTTTATTATTCAAAATATAAGTCCCAGAAGTAGGAGTATCCAAACAGCCTAAAAGATTCATTAAAGTTGATTTTCCAGAACCTGAAGGTCCCATTAATGCTACATATTCACCTTTATTGATTTTTAAATCAATACCTTTTAAAACGTTTATAGTTTCGCTTCCAAGTTGGAAATCACGTTTTATGTCTTTTATGTCAATTAATGAATGGGTCATTTGGTTTGAAGTTTAACTTTTGGATATTAGACATAAAAATAAAAATTTGTTACAATTTTTAAGATTTGTAATTGACAATTTATATTCTAATTGTAAAATGTTCCTTTTCTTGTTCTCTTCTAAAGAATACTAATCCCCATTGAAAGGTGTCAATTGTAACTTTTACTTTTGGATGATTTTTTATTATCTCCCAGGCTTCTTCCATATCTTTTGACCAATGAATGTCATCAAATATCCAAACAGAGTTATTTGTAATGCTTGGTAATAATAATTCGAAGTATTCTAAAGTGGCACTTTTTGAATGATTTCCGTCGAAATAAATTAGGTCGAAAGTTGAAGATTGAACTTCAATAGTTTTTAAATACTTTGAAAATTCAGTATTAACAAATTCGATATTTTTTAAGTTTTGTTTTTGACATTGCTTTTTTGCAATCTCCATTGTATTTGGACAGCCTTCTAAACTGATTATTTTTGATTTCTGATTTCCTAAAGAAAGGGTAGAAGTAGCTAAGCCTAGCGAAGTACCAATTTCTAATATACTTTCGGGCTGAAAGTATCTAACAACTCGGAACAAAAGTTTAGCTCTTTTTCTTGAAATGCCAGCGTTTTTAGCGATAGCTGATATTTTTCTTTGATTACTTTTAAAGACACGGGAACCAGCACCAAAATCGGTTACTTCGATAGTGTCATGATTTTCAAGCAAACTGACTCTGTAATCTTTTAAGCTTTCATATTCAAAATAGTTTGTTTTATCATAAAAACAGTTTGTAACTAAATCGAACACAAAAGGAGAATGAACTCCGTGTTGGTTACTGGAGTTTTTTATAAAATTTAGATATGATTTTATGATTTGAAGCATTTTGATAAATTATCCTTCCATTTTAGTAGATAATTCAAACCAACGTTCTTCTTTTTCTTCCATCTTTTTGATGATGTTCTGTAGTTCGTTGGCTTTCTTTTCAATATCAGCATCGGAAACTTTTCCATCAGAAAACAATTGTTCAATTTCCTTTTTCTTGATTTCTAAATCTTTGATTTCTCTTTCAATTTTTTGAAATTCTTTTTGCTCGTTGAAAGATAGACCTGAAGTTGATGAATTGTTTTGTTTCCAGTTTACTTTTTCCTTAGCTTCTTCTTTTATTGGTTCTATACTGTCTTCATAGGCTCTAAAATCGGAATAATTTCCAGGGAAGTTTTCTATTTCGCCTTGACCTCTAAAAACAAATAAATTATCCACGATTTTATCCATAAAATAACGGTCGTGAGATACTACTAATAAACAACCAGGATAATCTAAAAGGAAACTTTCAAGAACATTTAAAGTGACAATATCCAAATCGTTAGTAGGCTCATCCAGAATCAAAAAGTTCGGATTCTGAATTAAAACTGTACATAAATATAAACGTTTTAGCTCGCCACCACTCAGTTTTTCAACATAATCATATTGTTTTTTTGAGTCAAAAAGAAAACGTTCCAATAACTGTGAAGCCGAAATAATGCGTCCTTTTGCTAACGGAATATATTCGCCAAATTCTTTAATGATGTCGATAACACGTTGTCCCGGTTTAGGATTGATACCACTTTGAGTATAATAACCAATTTTGATCGTATCACCTTTAATTACTTTCCCACTATCTAATGGAATAGTTCCAGTAAGTAAGTTTAAGAAGGTTGATTTCCCTGTTCCGTTTTTACCTATAATTCCAATACGTTCACCACGTTGAAAGTCAAAACTAAAATCGTTTAAAATGATTTTGTCTTTAAATTTTTTAGAGATTTTGTGAAGTTCAATGATTTTAGTCCCCATTCGCTCCATGTTAATCTCTAATTCGACTACATTTTCTTTTCGGCGACTTTGAGCCTTTTCTTTGATTATGTAAAAATCATCCTGACGTGATTTAGATTTTGTGGTACGAGCTTTCGGTTGGCGGCGCATCCATTCTAGTTCTTTTACAAATAAGTTTTTGGCTTTGTCAATACTAGCATTTTCAGACGTAATGCGTTCTTCTTTTTTCTCTAAATAATAAGAGTAATTGCCTTTGTATTGGTATAATTTTCCGTTGTCTAATTCTATGATTTCGTTACAAACACGTTCTAAAAAGAAACGGTCGTGCGTTACCATAAACAACGTAATGTTTTCTTTGGCAAAATAATTTTCCAACCATTCGATCATTTCTAAATCTAAGTGATTGGTAGGCTCATCCAGAATCAATAAATCGGGGCGGTTAATTAAAATAATAGCCAGAGACAAACGCTTTTTTTGTCCACCAGAAAGGTTCTTTACTTTTAGTTTGAAATCTTCTAGTTTAAGTTTGAACAAAATCTGTTTGAATTGTGTTTCAAAATCCCAAGCATTGTGACGATCCATATCGTCAAAAGCTTTTTGGTAAGCTTCTCCATCTTCAGGATTCTCTAATGCTTTTTCATATCGTTCAATTACTTTTAGCGTTTCGTTATCTGAAGCAAAAATACTTTCTTCAATGGTAAGTTCGTCCTGCAAATTATGATCCTGTGACAAAAACGCCATTTTGATGTCTTTGCGCACGACTACCTGACCAGTATCTGGTTCATCTTCTCCATTAAGGATTTTCATAATACAGGTTTTCCCCGAACCATTTTTAGCTATAAAAGCTATTTTTTGGTCTTTATTAATCCCGAAAGAGATGTTTTCAAACAAGGTGCGTTCCCCAAAAGATTTAGAGATATTTTCGACTGATAAGTAATTCACAAGAATATTTTTTTGCAAAAGTAAGCTATTATATTACGAATTAAAAATGATGAGGTTTGGTAACTAATGGTTTGGGATGAATATGTTGGTTTTTCCCATTGTCTGTATTATTAAATAAAAATATACTATGCTACGTTCAATCTTGACTACTCTATAAATATCTTTTTTGTTTTCAATAAAACAATTCTCTCTTTGTCGAAATTTCAATAATCTCCAATTATTTATTAAGTAACTTTGTGTGTTCAAAATATAGGAGGAAAAAGAAATGAAGAGATTATTTTTATTATTAATTTTTAGTCAAATTATTAGTTTTGCCCAACAAGGATATCCAATCCCTCCAGATGCAGACGAACGCTTGTTTTACATTCAGCACAGTGATAATCATAATACTTTTGTGTACGACCTTAATTTTTCCGAAAACAATAAGATTAATCATATTGATCCTATTAAAATTTACAGAATTGTTTATACAAAAGGTGGTGTAAAAGAGGAATTGAGCAGTGTGCAACGAAAGTTTGCTTATGGGATTACTTTCAAAAAAATAAAAGAAAGTAGCTATGAATTTAGGTTGGTGGCTTATCCCGAAAAGAAACTTTATCTTGAATTGGATTCGAAAGGAAAACCACAAGTAAAAACTATCGTTAACGGAAAGAAAATGATTGTAAAAAGAATATTTATTTCTAAAGCCGTTACAAAATCGGTTAAACCTAAAATTGATTTTATTGATTTCTATGGAAACAATGAGTTTGGGAATAGCGAAATCAAAGAACGATTCTATCTATAAAAATGAAATATTTGGTATCTAAAAAACCAATATTTACTGTTGCCGTAATTTCAGAATTGACAATTTTTCCTGTTATATTTGCTCCATGCAGTTATCCGTAATAATTCTCAATTATAATGTTCGTTATTTTCTCGAGCAATGTGTGTTAAGTGTTCAAAAAGCACTTGAGAATATTGATGGAGAAATTATTGTGGTAGATAATTTTTCGCAGGATGATAGCTGTCAAATGATAAAAAAGCGCTTTCCAGATGTTAAGCTAATCGAAAACAAAGAAAATTTTGGTTTTCCTAAAGGAAATAACATTGGAGTAGCAGAGGCTAAAGGTGAATACATTTGCATACTTAATCCCGACACTGTTGTTGCTGAAGATACTTTTGAAAAAATTCTGAATTTTATCAAAATGAAAACCAATTTAGGAATTATTGGTTGTAAACTTATTGATGGAACAGGGAATTTTCTTCCTGAATGCAAACGCGGATTACCTACACCTTGGGTAGCAATGACTAAAATATTTGGCTTGTATAAATTCTTTCCAAAATCATCTGTATTTAATAAATATTATGCACAACATTTGTCTGAAAACGAATCGGGTGAAGTTGATATTCTTGTAGGGGCTTTTATGGTCATGAAGCGTGAGTTGTATTTGAAAGTTGGAGGATTTGATGAAAACTGTTTTATGTATTCGGATGATATCGATTTGAGTTATTTAGTGAAAAAAGAAGGGTTTCAAAATTATTATTATCATGAAACTACTGTGATACATTATAAAGGAGAAAGCACAGTACGTGATGAAAAGTATGTGAAGCGATTTAGTGAAGCCATGCGGTTTTTCTATAAAAAGCATTTTGGAGGTTCTTGTTTTTTTAATTTTTTTATGAGAGTTGGAGCTTTTTCTTTCTCATTATTAAAAGTATTTCAATCAAAAATGGTTAGTACAAAAAAACCAGAGCACTATATTTTTGTTTCTGAAAATGAAAGAAATGAAAATTTATTAAATATAATTGGTGACAGATTAAATGCTTCAGTAACTGAAAAAAGCAATACAGTTCCTCCTAATTTAAAAGTTGAATTTATAGTTGATTTAAAATCTATTTCTTTTAAAAGAGCAATAGATTTGATGGAAAAAAATGTAAATTATAATTATAGTTTCAAGTTTTTATCATTTAATCATGATTATTTAATTGGTAGTAATAGCGCAAACGATATAGGGCAAGTAATAAATTTAACAAAAATTGACTGATTCGTGGTGTATCGAACAAAAAAATGTTAATTTTGCAAACCAAATAAGGAAACACAACTTTAGTTTAAAAATATGGCAAAGTTTGAATTGAAATTACCCAAAATGGGAGAAAGTGTTGCAGAAGCAACCGTAACAAACTGGTTAAAAAATGTTGGTGATAAGATAGAACAAGATGAAGCTGTTCTTGAAATCGCTACAGATAAAGTAGATAGTGAAGTGCCTTCAGAAGTATCTGGAACACTTGTTGAGATATTATTTCAAAAAGATGATGTAGTGCAAGTAGGTCAAACTATTGCAATCATTGAAACAGAAGGAGGTGCTTTTGTAGCAGAAGCTCCAAAAGCAGAAGCAGCATCAACTCCAGTTGCTGAAGTTGCTAAAACTGTTGAAGTTGCAAAAGAAAATGCTGCTCCTGCAGATTTTTCAGGATCTGATAAGTTTTTCTCTCCATTAGTAAAAAATATTGCGAAAGAAGAAGGTGTGTCTTTAGCTGAATTAGAATCTATTCAAGGTTCTGGTAAAGATGGACGTGTAAATAAAGAAGATTTATTAAACTATATTAAAAATAGAGGTAATAAACCTGCGGCAACAACAGAAGCTCCTAAAGCAGTTGTAGCTCCAGTTCAAACATCAACTCAAGCGGTTCCTGTGTCTGTAAACGGTGCTGATGAGGTTGTTGAAATGGACAGAATGCGTAAACTGATTTCAAAATACATGGTGGAATCTGTTCAAACATCTGCACACGTACAATCATTCATCGAAGTTGATGTTACTAACATCGTGAAATGGAGAGATAAAGTGAAAAATGCTTTTGAAAAGAGAGAAGGTGAAAAATTAACATTCACTCCAATATTTATGGAAGCTGTTGCAAAAGCGTTAAGAGATTTCCCTGGAATGAATATTTCTGTAGAAGGAGAATACATCATTAAAAAGAAAAATATTAACTTAGGTATGGCTGCTGCTTTACCAAACGGAAATTTAATTGTTCCTGTAATTAAAAATGCAGATCAATTGAACTTGGTAGGTATGGCAAAAGCAGTTAATGATTTAGGTAACCGTGCAAAATCCGGTAAATTAAAACCAGACGATACTCAAGGAGGTACTTATACAGTAACTAATGTTGGTACTTTTGGTTCAGTTTTTGGAACGCCAATTATCAATCAGCCACAAGTAGGTATTTTAGCTTTAGGAGCTATTCGTAAAGTACCTGCTGTTATAGAAACTCCTGAAGGAGACTTTATTGGAATCCGTCAAAAAATGTTCTTATCACACTCTTATGATCATAGAGTAGTTGACGGAGCTTTAGGTGGAAGTTTTGTAAAACGAGTTGCTGATTATCTTGAGGCTTGGGATATTAATAGAGATATTTAATAAAAAAATCATACTTTGAAAACCACGCAATAGCGTGGTTTTTTATATTTGCATATCAAATAAAAAAAATGGAACTAAAACTAAACAGACCAATCTGTTTTTTTGACTTAGAAACTACAGGAATCGACGTTGGAAGAGACAGAATTGTCGAAATCGCAATTGTAAAGATATATCCTAACGGAAATAAAGAAAGTAAAACATGGTTGGTGAATCCAACAATTCCAATTCCAGCTTCTGCTACTGCCGTTCACGGAATTACCAATGAGAAAGTGGCAAATGAGCCTACTTTTAGAGAATTGGCTTCACAAATTCACAATATGATTAAAGATTCTGATTTGGCTGGTTTTAATTCAGACAGATTTGATATTCCATTGTTAGCAGAAGAATTGTTACGTGCCGAAGTTGATTTTGATATGAAAAACAGAGTGTCAGTAGATGTTCAAACTATTTTCCATAAAATGGAAGAAAGAACATTGGGTGCTGCATATAAATTCTATTGTGGACAAACTTTAGATAATGCACACAGAGCAGCTGCAGATACTGAAGCTACTTATGAAATACTCAAAGCACAATTAGAACGTTATCCAGATTTAGAAAATGATATGAAGTCTTTATCAGAATTTACAACACGTAAAAAGTTTGTGGATTTTGCTGGATTTATAGCTTTAGATGCAGAAGGAAATGAAATTTTCACCTTCGGAAAGCATAAGGGAGCCTTAGTCGAAGAGGTGCTTGAAAAAGAACCAGGCTATTTTGGTTGGATTCAAAATGCTGATTTTCCATTGTATACAAAAAAGGTTTTAACTGGAATTAAATTAAGAAAATTAAATACAAAGCAGTAATTAGTTTGCAGTTTAAAGTGTTCATCTTTAGAATCACTGATAAAACTAGCGGCTATTAACTGAATGCTTAATGATATGAAAATAATCTGCATAGGTCGTAATTATGCTGACCATATTTCGGAACTAAATAACGAACGTCCAAGTGAACCAGTAATTTTTATGAAACCGGATACTGCGATTTTGCCTAAGCAATTTCCTTTTGTAATTCCTGAATTCAGTAATGATGTACATCATGAAGTTGAGATTTTAGTCAAAATCAATAAAGTGGGTAAGTATATCGATGCTAAGTTTTCCCATAAATACTATGATGAGATAGGTTTAGGGATTGATTTTACAGCTCGGGATGTGCAATCTGAACTAAAAAGTAAAGGATTGCCATGGGAAAAAGCAAAAGCATTTGACGGTTCAGCGGTAATAGGTGACTTTTTATCGAAAAAAGATTTTGATTCTTTAGAAAATATTAAATTTGAATTAACTAAAAATGGTGAGGTAGTTCAAAAAGGTAATACCAGTATGATGTTATGGAAAATAGATGAAATCATATCGTATGTTTCGCAATATTTTACATTAAAAACTGGAGATATTATTTTTACAGGAACACCTGCGGGAGTAGCAAAAGTTAATCCTGAAGATGTTTTAGAAGGATTTATTGAAGATAAACAACTATTTAAGATTCAAGTAAAATAATGGCAATACACTATAATTTAGCAAAAGTTTATGCAATATCAGATGATGACAAAGATTTTGTATTACAAATTATAAATTTGTTTGTTGATGAAGTGCCAGATGACATCAAAGAGATGAAGGATGGTATTAAAGAAAAAGATTACGCTAAGGCATATAGTTTTGCTCATAAAACAAAACCAACATTAGATTTGTTGGGTATGGATGCGGCCAAAGAAGAAATTCTTCAAATCGAACAATGGACTCGCGATAAAGGAAAGAAAAAGGAAATTAAAGAGGTTTATAAAAGTCTTAAAGGGCGCATCGATGCAGCACTTGAAGAAGTAAAAAAAGATTTTAATCTGTAATCAATTTCTCTACTTCGAAAGAATCACTGTAAAATAACAACTTCTATTCTGATAAAAAATGAAAGCAGTAATTGTCACAATTGGTGACGAAATTTTAATAGGCCAAATAGTTGATACTAATTCTGGTTTTATAGCAAAATGTCTTAATAAAATTGGGATTGAAGTTAACGAAATGCTTTCAATTTCAGATGATAAAAAACATATTCTTGACACACTCTCAAACCTTCAAAATAAATTTGATTTAGTTATTATCACTGGAGGTTTAGGGCCTACTAAAGATGATATTACCAAAAAAAACTTTATGTGAGTATATGAACGATACGTTGGTTTATAACAATCAAGTTTTAGATCATGTGACCCAATTAATTGAAGTTTTTTTTAAGCGTCCTATAACACAAATCAACAAAGATCAGGCTTTAGTGCCTTCAAGATGTGAAGTATTATTTAATCAGGTAGGTACAGCGCCTGGGATGTGGATGGAGAAGGAAGATACAGTTTTTATTTCTTTGCCAGGGGTTCCTTTCGAAATGAAATATCTTATAGAAAATCAGGTTATTCCAAAACTTGTTGAAAAATTTGATAGACCATATATAATTCATCAAACACTCTTGACATATGGGGTTGGGGAAAGTTTATTAGCAGAGCGAATAGAAAAATGGGAAGATAATTTGCCTGATTTTATAAAGCTCGCTTATTTGCCAAACCCTGGAAGGGTTAGATTAAGACTATCAGCAAGGGGCAGTAATGAAGAAGTCTTAAAAAAGGCTTTGGAGGAACAAATAAATTTACTCAAACCACAAATAGAAGATTGTTTAGTTGGTTTAGATGATGACGAACCTTTGGAATTTGTATTGGGTAGATTGCTTTCTTCAAAAGGTTTTAGTATCTCTACGGCTGAAAGTTGCACAGGAGGGAAAATAGCCTCGGTAATAACTTCAGTTTCTGGAGCTTCAGTTTATTTTAAAGGTAGTGTTGTGAGTTATGCGACTGAAGTTAAAGAAGATATTTTAGCGATTCCTCACGAATTAATTCAGAAAGAATCGGTAGTGAGTAGTGCTGTTGCCGAAGCTATGGCTTTGAGCATTCAAAAAAAGTTTCAAACAGATTTTGCCATTGCAACAACTGGAAATGCAGGTCCAAATAAAGGAGACTCAGATGCCGAAGTAGGTACAGTTTTTGTCGGAATTGCCACACCAAAAGGAGTCTTTTCAGAAGAATTTAATTTTGGACAACCGCGTGAAAAAGTGATTGATAGAGCCGTAAACAAAGGGTTGGAGCTTATTTATAAAGAAATTTTAAAAAACTACTAAAAATAATTTGTTACTAACGTTTCTTTTTTGTTACTTTGCACCCTGATTTTGAATAACGATAAAAGATAAGCATAATGTCAAGAGTTTGTGACCTTACAGGAAAAAGAGCGATGGTTGGAAATAACGTTTCTCACGCTATGAACAAGACTAAGAGAAAATTCTCTGTTAACTTGGTTAAAAAACGTTTTTACCTTCCTGAAGAAGACAGATGGATTACTCTAAGAGTAGCTGCTTCTACAATTAAGACGATTAACAAGAACGGAATTTCTGCAGTTTTGAAAAAAGCACAAGCAGACGGATTTATTAAATAATCTGTTCCTAATAAATTTATAGCAAAATGGCAAAGAAAGGTAATAGAATCCAAGTAATTTTAGAATGTACTGAGCACAAAGCTTCTGGCGTAGCTGGAACATCTCGTTACATCACAACAAAAAACAAAAAAAACACTCCAGATAGATTAGAAATCAAAAAATTCAATCCTATCTTAAAGAGAGTGACTGTTCATAAAGAAATTAAATAATCTAGAAGTTATTTTTAATAATACTTCAATTAAATAGTATAAGTCATGGCAAAGAAAACCGTTGCAACATTACAAACAGCTTCTAAGAGATTATCAAAAGCTATCAAAATGGTAAAATCTCCAAAAACTGGTGCTTACACTTTTGTTGAGGCTATCATGTCTCCAGAAGAAGTAGATGAATTTCTTAAAAAGAAATAATTTTATCCATTCAATATAACTAAGCTACTTTCATTGGGAAGTAGCTTTTTTATTTTATATTTGCTAGAGTTTAGGAGCCATCAATTGGCGTTTTTTAAATGTATTTCCTGTCTCGTCATTAATGACAAGAGGCAGATACAAACAAAAGGCTTCTATAAAATGCAAAACTTATAACTTATAATTAAAAATGAGCTTTTTCAAAAGATTATTTTCTTCAGAAAAAAAAGAAACATTAGACAAAGGTCTTGAAAAGTCAAGTACTTCCTTTTTGTCAAAATTGACTAAAGCGGTTGCTGGTAAATCAAAAGTAGACGACGAAGTTTTAGATAACCTTGAAGAAGTTTTAGTAACTTCCGATGTAGGTGTAAATACTACTTTAAAAATAATTGAACGTATCGAGGAAAGAGTTTCTCGCGATAAATACTTAGGAACAGAAGAATTAAACCAAATCCTTCGTGATGAAATTGCAGGTTTATTATCTGAAACAAATTCTGGTGAAGAAACTGAATTTACAATTCCAGCCAACAAAAAACCATATGTAATTATGGTGGTTGGTGTTAACGGAGTAGGGAAAACAACAACTATTGGTAAATTAGCAAATCAGTTTAAAAAGGCTGGTTACAAAGTAGTTTTAGGAGCTGCGGATACGTTTAGAGCAGCTGCTATCGATCAATTACAAATTTGGGCTGATAGAGTAGGTGTTCCTATTGTAAAACAACAAATGGGTAGTGATCCAGCCTCGGTTGCATTTGATACTTTACAAAGTGCTGTTTCTCAAAATGCAGATGTAGTGATTATTGATACAGCAGGACGTTTACATAACAAAGTTGGTTTAATGAATGAGCTTACTAAAGTAAAACGCGTTATGCAAAAAGTGGTAGAAGATGCGCCACACGACGTGTTATTAGTTTTAGATGGTTCTACTGGACAAAATGCTTTCGAACAAGCAAAAGAGTTTACAGCAGCAACAGAAGTTTCATGTCTTGCTGTCACAAAGCTTGATGGAACTGCTAAAGGTGGTGTTGTTATTGGTATTTCTGATCAATTTCAAATACCTGTAAAATATATTGGAGTGGGTGAAGGGATTAATGATCTTCAAGTGTTTAACAAATACGAATTCGTAGATTCATTCTTTAAATAATATGCAAAGTTTCAAAGCTTTTCACTTTTTTTTATTTGCTACATCGGCTTTATTGTTAGCACAAACCGTTAAAAATATTTATATTTCTATCGTGTTTTACTTTATTGCGCTCATCATGTATATTGCAGCATGGGTAAAGTTTAATAAGGAGAAAAAGCAATAATAAAAAATCCAGCTAACTCAGCTGGATTTTTTATTTATATTTTTTTAGCAGAGTTATATTGTTCCTAAAGTATACAATTGTTCCATTGTAGGAGTTTTGCTTCCGCCTTTTGGTTCTAGAGTAATTCCAAAAGCTTCTGCATCTTGAGTTTTGCTAACTTCAAATATTTTTGAATTGTTTTCAGTAAAATTGCTCAGTAATCCAATACTGGTAGGTGTTAAAGATGGTTTTAATTTTAATGACCAAACCTGATACTCTTTTCCTTCTGGAGGTTCCGGTAATCCAGAAGCATCAATATATACTGTCTGTTTATCTTTATTCCAATATACTTTAGCATAAGAAGAAGGAGAAACAGTTTGTCCAGCAAGTGAAACTACAGTATTTTTAGTGTCTCTAATGATATTAAGAGCTTCCTTAGACTGTTTTGCTTCATTTTCTGAAGTCACTACTGCTTCATTCAGTTTTTCATTGTTTTTTTCCAATGTTACTACTTCATTTTTAATTGCTGATTGTTGGTTGTATTGATATCCTATGAATAAAAGTAAAACAGCTGCCGCTGCCCATCCAATGTAGTTTGGTATTGATTTTTTTGGCTTCAAATCAATCACATTATTATGTTTAATTTCTAATTCAGCTTTTATTTTTTCAAAATTCTGAACAGATAGGAATGGTGAAAAACTTGTTGATAGAGAAAGAATAGATTTTTCAATAGCTACAATTTCAGCTTCTACCTCTTTATGTTTTATAGACATTTCATGTACTTCTAGGTTTTGCTCTTCATTTAGTAAACCATAAACATAAAGTTCCAAAATTCCTGATTCTATGTATTCTTTACTATCCATTTATACTTTTAAAAAGATTCTTAAATCATTAATGCAATTTCTATTTTGTGTTTTAACAGTTCCAAGCGGTATTTCTAATTCTTCTGAAGCTTCTTGTTGCGTATAACCTTTAAAGAATAATAAATCAATTAAGGCAATGCATTTGGGTTTTAGCTTTTTTATGAATTCTTGAATACCAATGGCTTCAATCTTGAAAACAGATTTATTGCTCTCGTCAAGTAGATGTACGAAATTATCAGAAGATAGGTTTTTTTTGCTATTGTTAAAGTTTTTAGAACGGAGTTTATCAATGGCTGTGTTTCTTGCAATATTAAGCATCCAGGTATAAAGTCTCCCTTTGGATTCATTGTATGAATCTATATTTTTCCAAATTTTCACAAATGACTCCTGAAGTATATCTTCGGCTTCTTCACGATCATTTATTAAATTAATGATGACTGCAAAGAGGCTTTTAGCATACATGTCATACAAAACACTATAGGCTTTATCATCTTTTTTTTGTAGTAGCAAAATGATTTCTTCCTGACTCATACAATTATCGGATTTGAATTACAAACATATATATTCTTTTTTATAAACCTCATTTAATGGGTAGATTATTTTTTTTGAAAAAAAAACATCTTTTTTAAAACCAACAAGAAAGTTATTGCGTAAGTGTCTTTATAATCATTTAAAAATTAATAAAATGAAAAAGACTAAAATGTATATAGGCCTTTCGTTGTTTGCGATTTCAGGTCTATTATTAATCGCTGCGGATCACGCAGATGCACCAGCGGTAACAGGTAACGCATCCGACATTACCGATGTATATGCTTTTCAAGGGCAAAATACAAGTAACATGGTTTTTGTGGTTAACTCACAAGGATTGTTAAGTCCTGGAGCTACCGCAAGTGCAACATTTAATGAGAGCGTGCTAACAGAAATCAACATTGACAATAACAATGACAATGTTGAAGATCTAGTGATTCAGGCAATTAAACGTGGAAATAAAATGTATTTCTTCGGCCCTGTTGCACCAGACGCTACTGGTACTTCAAGTACGATAAAAACTAATAATGCTTCAGGGAGTGTCGAAATTTCTCAATATGGTCAGGCAGCCATAATTGGAACAAACAATAATATGAAATTTTTTGCTGGACCAAGAGACGATCCATTCTTTTTCGATTTAAATCAGTATAAAGCCATTTTAGCTGGAACTGCAACTGGATTTAATAATCCTGGAACTGATACATTCGCAGGAACTAATGTACTTTCTACAATTATTGAAGTACCAAAAGCTTCTTTAGGAACATCTTCTTCTATAAATGTTTGGGTAGAAACTAAACAAAAGCAATAATCTAAACTTTAATATGAAATTTATGAAAACAAATAAATATATAATAGCTGCAATATCTATTTTAGGACTGTCTATGTTGATGAGTTGTAATGATGATGATGATGATATGCAAATGATGGATTATGGACCTGATTTTTCTGGAACTTATGTTCAAAAGGATCAAATGGCAAGACCGGCGATTAACACGGTTTTTGTTGCCTCGGGATCTCCTAAAGACGCATTCAATACAACAATCCCTTCTATGATGGGGGCTAGTTATCAGGCTACTTTTCAGTCAAGATTATTAGCTTTAAATTCAGGTTATACTACTAATGCTTTGGGACAAACAGCTGCTCAGTTTACAGGATTATTGGCTACTGATGTTTTAAATGTGAGTAAAGTAGGTACAACTACTTTTTTTGATGGTACAAATGTTTTAACAGGTAGAGCTTTAGCTGATGATGTTATTGATGTCGAATTATTATTGATTTTTGGAGGACCCGCAGGGACTTCTAACGCTGGACTTACATCAGACCACGTTAATGCAAATGATAAAGCTTTTTCTAGCACATTTCCATATTTAGCTACGGCTTGGTAAAACTTTAAGGGCATGTGTATTATCATGCCCTTTTTTATTTAACATTCAATTCAAGATTATGAGAATTTTTTTTATATTTTTTAGTTTCATATTTATTATTTCTGGATGCAAAAAAGAAAATGGTAAGCTTATGAATAGCAATGACTACAATTCTTATTTGAATTTAAAAGGAAATAAAACTGTTGATTTTGCTTTGAGTGAAATTAAATTCTGGCAGAATAAATATGATAAATCGCCAACACAAACGAGCTATCTAAATAAAATTGCTGCTTACTATTCATTGCTTTTTGAACAAACAGGTAATATAGAAGACTTACACAAAGCCGAAAATTTATTAATAGAGTCGAACAAAAAATTAAATTATAAAGATGTAGGTTCTTTAAGATCTTTAGCAAGAAATTACATCACACAACATCGATTTAAAGAAGCACTAACTTTAGCAGAAAAGGCATATCAAATAGGTGAAAAACTTCACGAAACTCATAAGCTTTTATTTGATGTTCAAATGGAATTGGGTAATTATGAAAAAGCTAAAGAAAGTTTAAAAGCGATTTATGATATTAATGATTTTGATTACTTAATACGATTAGCTAAATGGAATGATCATAAAGGTGATTTGAATACTGCTATATCTATTATGGAAAATGCTTCCAGAATGACTGAGAAGCTAGATAATAAATCTTTAATGACATGGTCTTATTCGAATTTGGGTGATATGTATGGACATGCCGGCAAAATAAACGATTCATACGATTATTATCTAAAAACATTAAATCTAGATTCTAATAATTCTTTCGCTTTGAAAGGATTAGCATGGATAGCTTTTTCTCACGAAAAAAATACTAAAGAAGCCAAACGTATTCTCGAAATAGTTTCTAAAAAACACAATTCACCAGATTTTTATCTGCTTAAAGCCGAAGTAGCAGAGTATGAAAAAGATTTTGCTTCACAAAAAAAATATCTTCATGACTATTTCATGATGTTAGATAGTAATAATTATGGAGTGATGTATAATAAATACAATGCACTACTTTTTTCGGAAGAAAATAAAAAACTTGATGAAGCATTTAAAATTGCAAATCAGGAAATTAGTAATAGACCCACACCACAATCTTACGATTTATTGGCTTGGGCTTATTTTAAAAACGGAGAATCTGAAAAAGCTTTAAAAATCGTAAATGAACATGTAGTAAAAAAATCTTTTGAGCCTGAAGTAATGTTCCATTTAGCAAGTATATATAAAGCTAATAATTTATTAAACGAAGTAAAACCCATAAAAAAAGAATTAGAATCTAGTATTTTTGAATTAGGACCAAACATGTCAGCCAAAATCCAAAGTTTATAATGAAAAGTATAATCAACATAACATTTTTTTTAATTACTTCAATTGCTTTTTCACAAGTTCAAAAAGGAGTTGTTATCGACTCACTGGGGACCCCAATAGAGAATGCTTATCTAATCAATAATACTACACAAACACATTCACATACTGATGAATTTGGAAATTTTTTTATTGAAAAAACTAAAGAAAATGACCAATTGTTAGTGTCTGCATTGGGATTTAAAAAACAAACTATTACTGTAACTGCTGGTGAACTTAAAATTACACTACAATCAGATGCTTTTAAATTGGATGAAGTTGTTGTTTCATCAAATCTTTCAGCAATGAATATAATTTCCAAAATAGATTTGGCTACAGCACCTGTAAAATCATCCCAGGAAATTTTAAGAAAAGTACCGGGACTTTTTATAGGTCAACACGCAGGTGGCGGTAAAGCGGAACAAATTTTTCTTCGTGGATTTGATATAGATCATGGAACTGATATTGCTATTTCTGTTGATGGAATGCCCGTAAATATGGTTTCCCATGCCCACGGTCAAGGTTATGCCGATTTACATTTTGTGATTCCAGAAACTATCGATAAAATTGATTTTGGGAAAGGAAGTTACTACGCCAATAAAGGTGATTTTGCTACAGCAGGTTATGTTGCTTTTAAGACGAAAGAAGATATTGAAAAAAGTTTTGTAAGTGCCGAAGTAGGTCTGTTTAACACATTGAGAACCGTTGGAGCTTTTGATTTGTTAGATAAAAAATTTAAAGATAAAGCGTATATCGCTACAGAATACATGTTGACAGATGGACCTTTTGATTCACCTCAAAATTTTAAAAGAATAAATATTTTAGGTAAATACACAACGTTGTTGTCTAATAACGGAAAAGTTTCGGTTTTAGCTTCAAGATTTACAAGTAAATGGGATGCTTCAGGACAAATTCCACAACGATTAATTGATAACGGAGCCATTTCAAGATTTGGTGCCGTGGATAATACCGAAGGAGGTTCAACATCAAGAACCAATGTAAATGTTTTATTAATCAAACCATTAACTGAACAAACATCTATAAAGGCGAATACATTCTATTCAAATTATCAGTTTGAATTGTATTCTAATTTTACTTTTTTTCTAGAAGATCCTATAAATGGAGACCAAATAAGACAAAAGGAGTACAGAGATATTTATGGTTTAAACGCCGAACTAAGTAGTAAGCTAACTAAAGGATTATTACAGTTTGGATTAGGATTTAGAGCAGATCAAACTAAAGACACAGAATTATCACATACAAAAAACAGAAAAGAAACTTTAAATACCACAAAACTTGGTGATATAGACCAAACGAATATGTTTTCTTATCTGAATACTGAATTCGATTTTGGGAAATTTAAGATAAATCCATCGCTTCGATTAGATTATTTTAAATTTGATTATCAGGACAAGTTGGCAACAAATTATAGAACACAATCCGAAAACAAAGCCAAAATATCTCCAAAACTGAACTTGATTTATGCACATAGTAATACTTTTCAGGTATTTATTAAATCGGGTTATGGGTTTCATTCAAACGACACAAGAGTGGTTGTTGAGCAATCAGGGAAAAAGATATTACCAACATCTTTTGGAGCCGATTTTGGAATTATTTACAAACCGTTTTCTAAGCTATTAATTAATTCAGCTTTATGGATGTTAGATTTACAACAAGAGTTTGTTTATGTAGGCGATGCAGGTGTTGTTGAGCCAAGTGGTAAAACAGCACGAAGAGGAATAGATTTAGGGATGCGTTACCAACTTAGTGATTATTTGTTTTTTGATGCAGATGCAAATTATACTCACGGAAGAAGTACAGAAGACCCCAAAGGACAAAACTATATTCCTTTGGCACCTGATTTTACAACTACAGCAGGAATTAGCCTGAAAAATTATAAAAATTGGTCAGGCGGATTACAATACCGTTATTTGAAATCGAGACCTGCTAACGAAGACAATTCAATCGTTGCCAAAGGATATATGGTTACAGATGCCAATATAAATTATAAGTGGAATGCAATTGCGTTTGGAATTAGTGCCGAAAACATTTTTAATACAAAATGGAATGAAACGCAATTTGCTACAGAGTCACAATTGCAAAATGAAACCCAAAGTGTTGAAGAAATACATTTTACGCCAGGAACACCGTTTTTTCTTAAAGGAAAAATTACTTATAATTTTTAAAAGTTAGTTTTAGTTTGTTTTTATTTGAGAAGCCTATCATAGCGTTTTTTTTATGATAGGCTTTTTTTGTTAATTATATGTCTTTAGTATGTTTTCTAATGCTACATATTCACCCGATTGACCAAATTTCGAATCATTATAACGTTCACCTATCATTTGGTGTCTCAAACAATCAAAACTTATTTTTACCATTCCAACGATGACATTCTTTTCCCTAAAAATAAGGATGTCTTTATAATCTGATTGACATTTAGGAGATATATTTTGCGATGCTTCTCTAGAGGAAAACAAATGGGATATTTTTGAATATAATTTAGGATCAATAACATCTTTTTTAAAATTAAGAATCTCCATGTTTTTTATAAACATAGTATCCTTTATGGATACTGGAATATTACCTGTTAGAATTTGCAATAAAGCTTCTTCTTCTCTTGTTTTATTCGAATTCATTATGATGGAATGAAATTCCTTTTTTGTAAGAGTAGGATGGTAGTATTCTAGTTTATCAAAATGAAAAAAAGGTAAATCAGTGCTGGTTGCTGATTTTTTATTTTCATTGCATGAGAATAGTAAAATTGATAAAAGAAGGGCTGGGATATATTTCATTTTCAATTAATTTTTTCATTATCATACTATTGTTTAATATCTAGAACAATAGTACACCATAAGTTTTCTATTTGTAGTAGTGATGTAACTTGCAATAAATTTAAATCGAATCATTATTTTGCAAATACAATAGCGACTTTCAGCTTTAAATTGAAAATCGCTATTGTTAAGAGCTTATGTTACAAGATTTTTTATTGTTTAGTTAATATTAAATCTGTTTTGGGTAAAAATATAGGTATGTCATAAATGTTTTGATAATTTAAACATTCATTATCTCTATAGCTTTGTAACGTAAAATAACAGTAGGTTAATTGATTTGGTTGACCATTTATACGTCTTAAATGTAAATAGCATTTTTCAGCTTTATCTTGATACAAAAAACTAAACATCCCATTTTTTTTAGCTAATCCTAAAATTAAATAATCATCATAATTTGTTACGTTTAAATTATCATATAGAACTTGATTTGTCAGGAGGTCAATAACTTTTAATTTCCCTAGAATTTCATCTTCATAATAATAACTTCCATTTGTAGTTCCATCATAACTTCTAAGATGTTGCGTAAATTTGACAAATTCAAAAATATACTTTTTGTTGTTTAAGGTTCCTTCCCATTTTCCTACATAATAATCCAACTCGTTATTTAAGTCCTTAAAATAAGTGCCATTTGGATTTTCAAAACTTAACCCATTTAAGGGAGCAATTGAAGTTACTTGACTTTTGCAGGATAATGCTATAAATATCAGTGAATATTTTAAAACATGTTTCATTTATTGTTTTATCAAAGTATAACTTCCTGATGGCAAAGCAAAATTAAAAACTGGTTCAGGATCTGTAGAATTATAGTAAACTGTATTACCTAAATCTAAATCAATTTTTATTTGTTCTTGACCACTAACTACTTCTCGTTTTATTATTAGTCTTCTAAAATATATGCATTGTGTATCTTGTAGAGTTATAAATAGTCTTTTTTCACCTGGAGTACATGTGCTGCATGGGGGATGTGAATTGTTTAATAAATAAGCATTACCATTAATATAATAACTACCAGCATATGTATTTGCAGGTAAGGTATTAGGTAAAGTATTTGCAATAGTTACTCCATTTACTATATATTCATAACCACCATATATAACATCTTCTGCATATTTTCCGTTATCTTTTATTTTCTTATCAAGAATAATCTTTAAACTAGTATTTCCGTTGGTGTAAATGTATGTGCCAATAAAAGGATTTAAAAAGTTATTTATATCTTTAAAATAGGCACCTAGAGGGTAATGTCTGTATGTTCCTTTATTTTCTAAATTAATTATTTGTTGTGCATTACAATTACTTAATAATAATGTGAACGCAAATAAAAATATTTTTTTCATATGTAAAAAACGACTTTCAGCTTTAAATTGAAAATCGCTATTGTTAATAGCTTATGTTACAAGATTTTTTATTGTTTCGTTAATATTAAATCACTTTTTGGTAAAAATATAGGTATATCATGAATGTTTTTATAATTAAAACATTGATCATCCCAATAGCTTCGTAATGTAAAATAACAGTAGGTTAATTGATTGGGCTGACCATTTATACGTCTTAAATCAAACTCAGCATCTAAATTGCAATGCTCTGCTTTTGCATCTTAACTAAAGCTGAACATTCCATTTTTTTTAGCCAATCCTAAAATTAAATAATCATCGTAATTTATTGCATTTAAATTATCATACAGAATTTGATTCGATTGCAAATCTAAAACTTTCAACTTAACTTTTACAATATCTTTATAATAGTAACTCCCATTTGTGGTTCCATCATAACTACTGAGATGATGTGTAAATTTCACAAATTCAAAAGTATATTTTTTATTATTTAAGGTTCCTTCCCATCTGCCCACGTAATAATCCAGTTCATTATTTAAATCCTTAAAATATGTACCATTTGGATATTCAAAAGTTAATCCATTTAATGGTGCTATTTGACTTTTACAAGAAATTGCTGTAATTATCAGTAAATATTTTAAAACATGTTTCATTTATTGTTTTATCAAAGTATAACTTCCTGATGGCAAAGCAAAATTAAAAACTGGTTCAGGATCTGTAGAGTTATAGTAAACTGTATTACCTAAATCTAAATCGATTTTTATTTGTTCTTGACCACTAACTACTTCTCGTTTTATTATTAGTCTTCTTAAATAAATATTATTAATATCTTTTAAGGTTATAAAAAGCCTTTTTTCGCCTGGAGTACATGTGCTGCATGGGGGATGTGAATTGTTTAATAAATAAGCATTACCACTAATATAATAGCTACCAGCATATGTATTTGCAGGTAAGGTATTAGGTAAAGTGTTTGCAATAGTTACTCCATTTACTATATATTCATAACCACCGTATATAACATCTTCTGCATATTTTCCGTTATCTTTTATTTTCTTATCAAGAATAATCTTTAAACTAGTATTTCCGTTGGTATAAATGTATGTGCCAATAAAAGGATTTAAAAAGTTATTTATATCTTTAAAATAGGCACCTTGAGGGTAATTTCTGTATGTTCCTTGGTTTTCTAAATTAATTATTTGTTGTGCATTACAGTTTACAAAAAGTAAAAGAAATGTTAATAAAGTTAAATTTTTCATATTCATTTGGTTTTAATTGCAAGGTATGTTAGTTATAGGGCTTGTAGCACTGTTAGATAATGTAGGTTTATCCCAATTAGTTAAAGAGGCATTTGCTTTGTACAGAGTTGCACCACAACCCGCAAAATAATTTAAAAAAGGAACCTCTTGATTAATGTTAAAGTTCTGTAAATTATATTTATGTTGCTTTGCATTCATTATGTCTAATATTGTTCTTAAACGTTGTTCATCTGTTGTTAATCCAGCTAAATCTTGAGGAGTAATTGTATTCGATATGTCATTTGTTAAATAATTTGAAAACATATCAAAATCATCAATCTTTAAGGCATACAATTGGTTGTTACCATTGTTGTCTTTGCAGACTAAATAAACTGCTACTTCTTCAAGAAGATTTGTTTGAGCATTTTGATAATATTGTTGTAAACTAAAAAGGTCTTCCCAAGAGAACATTGGGTTTCCTCCTGGGTATGGGTGAGTGTGTATACTTGCAAAATAGTATTCACCAACTTTAATGGTTATTTTGTTTGATGAAGAGTTGTTTGATTGAGTAGATGTATATATACCATTTTCTTTTTTAAAGAAAAATCCAAATTCTTTATTTTGATTCAAATTATTTTTTAAAAAATCATTAATTCCTGGACTCTTAAGCTTTATTCCTGTTACTCCTGATAAGTGTTTTTTTAAATTTGTACATGGATTGTTTTGAGCTTGATCTATTATAGGACAATCAACCCTTGGGTCACATGGAGGTGTTGGGTTTGAATAAATTGGGGTATTTCCTGAGCCAGATGAACCGCCTGGATTACTTGGTGTTGATGGCGTAGTTGGGATCCCTGTTGCTCCACCACCTTGAAAATCAACACAAACTTCTTCAGAAAAGTTTACTATTTTAGCTCCAGAGCAATATTCTGTAGCTCTATGGGGTTGTGAAAAAATGCCATCTCCTGCGAGTTCATAACACATTGCATAATGATGTGTATAACATATATCGCCATATCTTGCCATAATGTTTCCTGAATAAATAATCGGTTTTATTGCTACATTAGCTGTAAAAGAGACCGAATTATGAATTGTAGGTTCAATTTGGGAAGTTAAGTTATATTTAAAAATATAAGCTTTTGTTTCGTTTGTGAATTTATTGGTATTGAGCACTAGATTTTCAAAATAATTACCAGTTTTAAGTGTATCACTTTTAATAAGCAAATTATAAACAAGTAATGAATCTGATTCCATTATATTTATTGGAGTATCGTAAATTGTAAAACCATATTCATCTTCCATTTGAGTTCGACCCAATTCGTTTATTTTATTTACTTTTTTCTTCGGAATTTTGCTAAAGGCTTTAGTGAAGTTTTTCTCGGTAATTAGTTCTTTATAACTCTTAGAACTTCTTTTAAAATTTTGTGAAGTATTTGTTATTTCAATATAATCTTCTTGTACTTCACATGATGAGAATATCATTACCAGAATTGATAAATAAGGTAGAATTTTAAATTTCATTATTATTTGGTTTGTAAAAAAAACGATTAAGAATCAAATGTAAGAAAAAACCTCTAGCAAAAACTAGAGGTTCAAATATTAAAATTTAATTGTTTTTAAATCCCATTTATAATCCCAATAAAATCATCTGCTTTTAACGCAGCACCACCAATTAAACCACCATCAACATCTGGTTGAGAAAAAATTTCTCTAGCATTGTCTGGTTTTACACTTCCTCCGTAAAGGATTGAAACATTATCAGCAATAGTATTTCCGTAACGTTCTAAAATAGTCTCACGAATAAATTTGTGCATTTCTTGTGCTTGTTCTGGACTTGCAGTTTCTCCTGTCCCAATTGCCCAAACTGGTTCGTAAGCTAAAATGATGTTTTGCCAAGCATTTTCACCCAAGTGAAATAAAGCATCTTTCAATTGATATTCCACCACATTAAAATGTTGTTTGTCTTGACGATCTTTCAATTCTTCTCCAAAACAAAAAATAATTTTTATCTCGTGTTTTAAAGCAGTATCTACTTTATTGGCCAACAAGGCATCTGTTTCATGAAAATAAGCACGACGCTCAGAATGTCCTAGAATCACTGTTTTAATCCCTATGCTTGTTAGCATATCAGCAGAAATTTCCCCTGTAAAAGCACCGCCTTCTGCCTGATGCATGTTTTGAGCAACAACCTCTATTGCTGTCTCATTCGTTTGATTTACGGCTTGCGCCAGATTTACAAAGGTTGGTGCTATGATAACCTTAGCTTCTGTCTGAGGTAATTTTTCTAATAATTCAGTAATTAATTCTTGTGTTTGCACAGCATTTTTGTTCATTTTCCAATTGCCGGCTACTATTTTTTGTCTCATGTTATAATGTTTTTAAGAGTCCGTCCACTTTTTCGTGGTCAGTTTCTATTGCTCTGTATAATGCAACTTTGCCTGATTTGTCTATGATGATGTATCTAGGAATCCAATCCAGATTTACTGCTTTTCCAAAGGTTCCTTTCATGCCACCGTCCATTAAATAATGATCGCCAGTTAATTGATGTTTTTCAATTCCTTTTAACCAAGCATCAGGGGTTTTATCTGCCGATAAAAACACAAAATTTACATTTGGATTATTTGTTTGTAATTCTTTTAGTTTTGGTATGTTTTTTACACAATCGCCACACCATGACGCCCAAAACTCAATTACTGTCGTTTTGCCTTTGTTTTTATTTATAATCTCTTGAAAAGAAATTTCGTTACCATCTTTATCTTTTAAAATTGAAGCTAAAGCTTCTTCAGAGAATTTGTTTTTTTGATTCTTTGCTGAATAGGCAAATGCTAAAAGGATTCCTCCTATAAGTAATATTATTACGGCTATTTTTTTCATCTGTTGTTTTTTATTAGTTTGTAAAGCCATTTTAAAGACAATACAGAATTGACAAGTATTGCAAAAAATCCAATTAATTGATTTGATGGTATATCTAATATTTTTTTCTCAGATTTTATATTAAATAATAAAATGCCCAGAATAACAAAAGCCAAAGAAAGTCCTAGATTTAAAATTACTTTATGATTTTTTTGAACTTCCATATCTTATAATTTTATTGAATCAATATCATTATAATGTGCTTTTTGTGTCACAGTTCCTTTATTTAAAACAATAATACTTGGATTTGCTCTTTCAATTGTTTTAATCGTTGTAGGGTCACAAAAATAGAAATCAAAACTTAAGCCATATTGCTTTTTTACTTTTGAAATTAAATCATTTGCAGAACCAGTTAAAGCGAATACTCTGTATCCTTTTGATTTTGCATTTTGATAGAAACTTTCTAATTTTTGAAGTCCTTCAGCGGAAGATTTATCTAAATTGTACATAGTAAAGAAAACAACTTTTTCTTCAGAAAGGATTTGATCTTTTTCATCAACTCCATCTTTTTCAAGACTAAAATCATGAATAGGAGGTACATAGCCTTCTTTGATTAATTTGTCAATTCTATCAACAAATTTTGCGTTTGGAGGCAAATTCATTAATTCTTTATCTGAGAATTCTTTTTTAACTCCGTTCACTTCATAAATGAATTTCATTTCATATTCAGATTTTGGAGCACCTTCAGGTATTTCCATTCCTTTTTGAATGTTTTTTCCAACGGCAAATGCTCTAAAATCGATTACTGGTAAATGATTCAAAACATAATATCCTAAAAAACAACTTCCTAAAATTGATAGGAAAGATAAAGTTGTCGCTACTTTATTATTGATTAATGAAGTGATGTGTTTTACACCTGCCATTAAAATCAGAATAAAACCTAATAAAACAACATCTTTAGTAAAAGATTCCCAAGGAGTCAATTTTAAAGCATCACCAAAACAACCACAATCTTTAACTACATTAAAATATGCAGAATAGAAAGTTAAAAAGGTGAAGAAAACGATTAGACCAAATAAACTCCAAACCGTAAATTTAGATTTATATCCTGCTAATAGCATAACACCTAAAACTACTTCAAGTATAACAACAAAAAGTGCTATAGCTAAAGTAAAAGGGAGTAGAAATGGTATGTTGAATACTGTTTCACCAAAATATTCATCTAACTTATAAGAAAATCCAATAGGATCATTAAGTTTAATTAATCCAGAGATGATAAATAATACGCCAACAAACAGACGTGAAAAGTGTACTAGATATTTCATGTTTATTTTTTTAAATCCATATGAATTAAGGCAAAAACCGAATAGTTAATCATGTCCTGGTAATTGGCATCAATACCTTCAGATACTATTGTTTTTCCTTTATTGTCTTCAATTTGTTTAACTCTTAAAACTTTTTGTAGAATTAAATCAGTTAATGAGCTAACTCTCATATCACGCCAAGCCTCACCGTAATCATGGTTTTTGGCTTCCATTAAATCTTTTGTCAATTTGATTTTTTCATCATAAAGTCTTACAGCTTCATCAACATTTAAATCGGGTTGGTCAGCAACTCCGAGTTCTAGTTGAATTAATGCCATGATTGAATAATTAATGATTCCGATAAACTCAGAAGCTTCTCCTTCGTCTACTTTTCGAACCTCATTTTCCTGTAATGAACGAATGCGTTGTGCTTTTATAAATATCTGATCGGTAAGTGAAGGCAATCTTAAAATACGCCAAGCACTTCCATAATCTTGTAATTTTTTGGTGTATAAATCACGACAAATTGCAATGATTGCGTCGTATTGTTGTGAGGTGTTACTCATTATTAATTTATATTTGTATCAAGTTTGTCCAAAAATAGCCTTTTTTGTTTATAATTTATTTAAAAAAAATATAAAAATGACCATCAACTGCAAAGGAAACCTTATTGATTTGAGTAAGCCCAAAGTCATGGGAATTTTAAATGTTACTCCAGATTCTTTTTATGATGGAGGTAGATTTTCTTCTGATTCGATTGTTTTAAATCAGGTTGAAAAAATGCTAAAAGAAGGTGCTACTTTTATTGATGTTGGAGGACAAACCACAAAGCCAACAGCTGATTTGATTACTGCTGAAGAAGAATTACTACGCGTAATTCCAGTAGTAGAATCAGTTTTGAAGAATTTTCCCGAAACCTTACTTTCTATCGATACATTTTATGCTAAAGTGGCTGAAGAAAGCATTAAAAGCGGAGCAGCAATTATTAACGATGTTTCGGCTGGGAATATAGATTCAGAGATGTTGCCAACTGTTGCAAAACTTCAAGTGCCTTACATCATGATGCATATGAGAGGAACTCCTCAAACCATGCAAAAATTGACTACTTATGATGATTTGGTCAAAGAAGTATTATTTTATTTTTCTGAAAAAATAAGTACTGCAAGAACTTTAGGAATAAATGATATTATTTTTGATCCAGGCTTTGGTTTTGCAAAAACAACTGAACAAAATTTCGAATTGTTTTCTAAACTAGAGTTATTTCAAATGTTTGAATTACCAATTTTAGTTGGTGTTTCTAGAAAATCAATGATTTATAAAACACTTGAAACAACACCACAGAATGCTTTAAATGGAACAACAGTTCTTAATACATTAGCCTTGAGTAAAGGTGCTAACATTTTAAGAGTTCATGATGTAAAAGAAGCAGTAGAATGTGTGAAGCTTTTAAATAAGTTTAATTAACTCAAAAAGCCTTCAATTTGCGGAATAGTGTCTGGAGCAACGGGTCTTCCGTTTTTGATGGCTACTCCAGTTACTTTAGCAGATAAAATGGCTTTGTTGTCAGCTAATCTTATGATATCTTGATGGAAAACCACTTTTAAATTTCCTTCTTTTTCAGCAGAAACTTCAATTTTGAATTTGTCACGACTTACTAACGAATTTTTAAAATTCATTTCGATAGTTTTTACAACTAACATAATATTGTTTTGAGCAAAATCTACAAAATCAATTCCATGATGATGTAAAAATTCATGGCGTGCATGTTCTAGATAATTTTGATAAACAGAATTATTCACGATGCCTTGAACATCTAATTCGTAGTCTCTTACGTCTAATTCAATTGAAAATTTTTGCATTTTTAAATAATGATTTATACTTCTTCGTGGTTAATAAATTGTGCTTCGTATAGTTTTTTGTAATAGCCGTTATCTTTCTGTAGTAATTGTTGATGGTTTCCTTCTTCTACAACTATTCCTTTGTCTAATACTACGATTTTATCTGCATTGATAACAGTAGCTAAGCGATGCGCAATAACAATAGATGTTCTGCCTTTTGTTAAGGTATCAGTCGCTTTTTGAATTAATTCTTCTAAATATGCATCAATTGATGAAGTAGCTTCGTCTAAAATTAAAATACTCGGATTGCTAACATAAGCTCTTAAAAAAGCGATTAGTTGTCTTTGACCAGAAGATAACATTATTCCTCTTTCTTTTACATCATAATCGTAATTACCAGGCAAACTCATGATGAAGTTGTGCGCTCCAATTTCTTTTGCCGCAGTAATAACTTCTTCTCTCGATATGTTTAGGTTGTTTAGTGTTATATTGTTGTGAATAGTATCTGCAAATAAGAAAACATCTTGAAGTACAATAGCAATTTGTTTGCGAAGACTCTCTAAAGTGTACTCATTTATATTATGACCGTCAATGCATATTTCACCCGATTTTATTTCGTAAAACCTGTTTAGTAAATTAATGATTGTCGATTTTCCTGCTCCAGTAGCTCCAACAATAGCAACAGTTTGTCCTTTATTGATGTGTAAATTGATGTTTTTTAGGACGTCTTCATCTTTTTTGTATCCAAAAACAACATTTTTAAATTCGATATTTCCTTCAAAATTAGGAGCTGGTTTTGTGCCATCAGTTTCAATGTGATTATTATTATCCAAAACTTCAAATACACGATTTGCAGCAATCATTCCCATTTGCATTTCGTTGAATTTATCAGCAATTTGACGAAGCGGAGTGAAAAATATTGAAATGTACATCGTGTAAGCAAATAAATCACCTTTAGCTGTAAAAGGATCATGGTTTAGTACCAAAATTGCTCCATAATAAATAATGAAGCTTAGTGTTAAGGAGGTAACAATATCTGCAATTGGGAAAAATATGGAGTTGTACCAAACGTTTTTCACCCATGCTACTCTGTGCTTATGATTTATTTCTTTGAATTTTTCATATTCGATATCTTCTCTTGTAAAAAGCTGAACGATTTTCATTCCGGTTACTCTTTCTTGAACAAAGGTGTTCATTTCGGATATTTGATTTCGAACTTCTTCAAAAGCATCTTTCATTTTTATTTGAAAAACCCTTGTCGCATAGATCAAAATAGGCATCGAAAATAAAACAATCATTGTAAGCTTCCAGTTCATGTAAAACATGAAAATCAAGATAGCAAACATTTTCATTAAGTCACTTATAATCATAAATAGCCCTTGGCTAAATATTCTGGCGATTGCTTCAATATCTGAAACAGTTCTTGTTACTAATTTTCCAACGGGTTCATGATCATAATAACTCATTTTAAAGCTTGATAAATGCTTGAAGAGTTTAATTCGAATGTCTTTAATAATATCCTGACCCAACCAGTTTGCCCAGTATACAAAATAGAACTGTGCTAAAACCTCAAGAACCAGTGTGATTCCCATAATGGTTAACATTAAAATGAATCCGTTGTTGTTTTTTGGGAAAACGTAATCGTCAATTATATTTTTTAAAAGATAGGGGCGAAGTGCAGCAAAAATAGAAAGCAAAATTGCCCAAATAATTACACTGTTGTAGCGAAATTTATATGGTTTAGTGTATTCTAATATACGTTTAAAAAGTCGTGTATCAAATGTTTTCATCGTTGTTGATGTACGGATATTTTATTTGTGTTAGAAATAATCCTTGTGCTGGTACTGAAAATCCTGCTTTTTTTCGGTCTTTACTTTCTATGATAGTAATAAAATCTTCAATTGTTATTTTGTGCAATCCTATATTTACTAATGTTCCGACAATAGCGCGAACCATATTGCGAAGAAACCTGTCGGCAGTAATTGTGAAAATCAATTCATTGTTTTTTACTGTCCAATATGCTTCTGTTATGTCGCAGTTGTATGTGAAAACGTCAGTATTTGATTTTGAAAAGCATTGAAAATCAGTAAATTCTAATAACTTTTTCGCAGCTGTATTCATAGCTTCAATATCTAACTTTTGCTGAGAATACCACGTTAATTCATTGTTAAAAACATCTTTTACAGTTGAAATGTGGTAATGATAGGTTCTTGAAGTAGCGTCAAATCTAGCATGAGCATCGTTGTGAACTTTTATAATATTGAAGACAGCAATGTCTTTTGGTAAAAATGAATTTGCCTTGTATTTGAGTTGGTCTAAATCGAAAAGTTTCTCGGTATCAAAATGACCATACATTTGAGAAGCATGAACACCAGAGTCGGTTCTTCCAGCTCCAACAATATCAATTTCGTCTTGTAAAAGGGTAGAAAATACCTTGTTTAAGATTTCTTGTACTGATATGGCGCTTGGCTGGTATTGCCAACCGTGATAATGAGTCCCTTTGTAAGCGAATTCTATAAAATACCTCAATGTAAAATCTTTTTTGCAAAGATAATGTAATTGATGCAGGAATAAAATGTTTTAAAGTACTCCTTTTGTTGGCCTTTAGTCCGATGGGAGTAAGGTGCCGTGCACCACGGACAGCGGGAATTACGATAGCTGAAAAGCCTTATGTGTATGCTTCAAAAAAAAAACAGAGAACCGAAGTTCTCTGAATTTATAGTAAGTAGATGATTGTTAACGTCTTCCGTGTCCATTACCATGTCCTCTTCCGTTTCCGTGTCCTCCTCTGTCATCATCATCGCGATCTCTTTTGTAATAACGTGGACCATTATCGTAATCTCTATGTTGAACTACAGCTACATGTTTGCTTCTTCTGTATTGTGGACCATAGTATTCTTGGCGATAGTTACGGTATCCATCTCTGTAATACATACGACGGTGATCGTTAAAATATCTCCAAGGCGAATGTCCTCTGTAATCAATAACTACGTAACGAGCTCTGTTTATATCATATCCATGGCAATATTCAGGTAAATATCTTGAACGAATCCATCCATTAGGTCCCATATAAAGATACACAGATGCATAATTATCGTAATAACACTCTAATTCTGGTAAGTAAACATATTGAACTCTTTCGTCATGATGATCGCACCAGTCACGAGGTCCTCCAATGTTTAAACTAACTGATACTTGTGCACTAGATTGCAACGCAAAAAGTAGTATAAATGTTCCTAAAATTAATTTGATATTTTTCATAATCTATGGTTTTAAGTTATGGGTAATACTATAACGAACTTGTTTGGGTAATATTATCCAACAACTGTGCCAGAAAAATTATGAAGAGGTTTTAAAATTGAAATTTTAACAGATACTGATAGACTTTTTCGGTAGGTAAACCAACTACATTTGTATAAGATCCTTCTATTTTTGAAATCCCGATAAGGCCAATCCAGTCTTGGATTCCGTAGCTTCCTGCTTTGTCAAGAGGTTTGTATTTTGTAATATAATATTGTATGCTTTCTAAGGATAATTCTGCAAAAGTAACTTTTGTTATATCGTGTAAGATTTCGGTTTTGTTTTTTGTTTTAAAGCATACAGATGTAATAACATCGTGAGTTTTTCCTGATAGATTTTGGAGCATTTTGATAGCATCTTCTTCGGAAGTTGGTTTTCCTAATGTTTTTCCATCCAATAAGACTAAAGTGTCACTTGTAATTAGTAATTCGTCTGAATCTAAATCATTAAAAGCATTGGCTTTAAGCTCTGCTAAATAATTTGTGATTTCATAAGATTGTAGGTGAGGCGGGAAGACTTCTTTAACTTCACGTATTCTTATTTCGAATTCTAAATCTAAATCTTTGAAGAATTGTTGTCTTCGTGGAGATCCAGAAGCTAAGATTATTTTGATGTCTTTAAGTTTATTATGCAACATAATATTTTATGTTTAATCCAATTACTCCTATGCAAAGAATTCCGAAGAATATGATTAGTTTTAAAACATCACTTAAATGTTTAAAATCTTTTTTGGTTTTAGCTGCACTAACTTTAATCATAAAATAAATTAGAGGACCAATTAAAAAAGCCAATATATAAATAGTCGCATATTGCAAGTGAAATAAATAGGTGTAAGTATAGTATAAAATACCTACAAAAGGTAAAACTGATAAAGCTAAAGTAACTTTTGCTGTTCTTGTAGTTCCTAAAACAATAGGTAATGTTTTGATACCATTGTTATAATCACCATTGATATCTTCAAGGTCTTTGACTATTTCTCTAATGAAGTTGATAATAAATGCAATAATGGAAAAATCAACAAGAATAGAGAAAGTCATTTTCATTTGAGGCTGGTTACCAGTATGGGTAACAGGGAAAATGTCTAATAATCCAACTATTATAATGCTAAAAGCAAGTAGGAAGGCGACAACGAGATTTTTAACTAATAATATTTGTTTAAAGTTTGTTGCATATATATAAAGTAATGCAGCACAAAGAATGAAAAGCGTTACGAAACTTGGTTTTTCAACAAAGTTTGACAAATAAAATCCAATACCCACACCAACAATTGTAAAGCCAACATACAAATTGTAGGCTAGTGATTCGGTAATTTGAGTGCCAACAATTACTCTTTTTGGATTATTTATTTTATCTGAATCTTGATCATTAATATCATTAATAATATATCCACCAGCAGCAATACAAATTGTAGAAAGTATTAGTAAAAAGTATTGCCAATCATTTAATGCTAAATCTATACTCTGTACTTTTAAAAAACCATACAAAACAATTAATTGCATTAAAGCAATTAGAATTAAATTTGGATATCGAATAAGTTTAAGATATTTCATTTTATGTTATTAATCGTGTTTTCCGTTAAAGTAAGTATTCCATTTATCTTGAACTTTCATCACTTGTTCAATCACATCCCTAACAGCACCTTTACCGCCATTTTTGTGTGAAATGTAGTTAGATATTTCTTTTATCTCTGGGCTTGCGTCTTGCGGGCATGTTGGTAATCCTACTAATTTCATTACGTGATAATCTGGAATATCATCACCCATATACAATACTTGTTCGGGTTTGATGTTATAAATGTCACAATATTCTTTAAAGGTTTCTACTTTATCTGGAGATCCTAAATAAATATCTTTTATTCCTAAATTACGAAGTCTAATACGAACGCCTTCGTTGCTTCCTCCAGAAATTATGCAAATATGATAATTGCTTTCTATGGCTGCTTTCATTGCAAATCCGTCACGAATATTCATTTCGCGGAGCATTTCGCCAGTTTGAGAAACATGTACAGTTCCATCAGTTAATACTCCATCGACATCAAAAATAAATGTGGTGATGTCGTTCATAAGTTCTTTATAGCTTTTTGACATGGGTGTCTATAATAGATTTTGTTAGTAATTTATAGATTTCTTTATTGGTTTCGTTTGATAAAAAATTCAAGTGTGTATTAATGGTTTCGGTATCATTTCTTTTAGCAGGTCCTGTTTGTGCTTCAATTGGAGAAAGAGTTTTGATTTTATTTGCTGTTTCTTCAATAAGTGGGTGAAGAATTTCAAAAGGAATATTGTTTTGCATACAAATTTCATTTCCTATTTGGTACAAATGATTTACAAAATTACAAACAAATACTGCCGAAACATGAATGGCTTTTCGCTGTTCTGACGTTATTTTTATTGCTTTTTCAGATATAGTTTGCGCTACTTTCTGTAAAAAAGTATAATCTTCTTCATTTTGAGCTTCTAAACAAATAGGGATTTCTTTAAAATCGACTTCTTTACCTTTTGTAAAAGTTTGCAAAGGATAAAAAACACCTTTTCTGTTTTTATTATTTAAGATGTCCATTGAAGTTGTCCCCGAAGTATGTACAACTAGTTTATTGTTAAAAGGTAAATTTCCTGAAACTTCTGCAATCGAATTATCTGTAACAGATATAATGTATAAATCAGCCTCTTTAATTGCAGTTATATCATTAGTTACTTTTTCTGAAGAAATAATTGAATTATCTAAATTGTTACTTCTTGAATAAACTTGAATCACTTCAATATCTGTACTTTTTTTAAAAGCTGAAATCAAGTGTTGCGCGACATTTCCTGAACCAATAATTACTATCCGAATCATTTGGCTAAAATAATAAAAAGGTTTCACTAGAGTAAAACCTTTTTATAACTAACAATAAATTAAGTATGAAATAATTTTTTAAGAATCATTATTTTTTAATGAGCAGCATAGAAAATATAACCTCCAGATATCCAACTTCCGTTGCTGTAATTCCAGTAACCGTCCCAATCACCACTAGCAGGCATGGTTGCATTACCGTCACCATTAGTGTCTCCACCTTTTGAGTCATCTTTAATGGAAGTAAATACAGCTCCAGTACCAATATTTACAGTTCTTGAATTGCCTTTTGAGATTCCCGCACTAGCGCCAGCAAATTTTACTATAACATTAGGTCCTATATTAACAGTGTCTGTGGCACCGCTACCACCTCCATTAAAAAACGCAGAAACTACATAAGGTACTTCACTAATATTCCAAGAAACCGTGGCTCCTTGATTAGTGGTGTTGTACAACCAAATACCATTTCGGGCATTTTTTTGATTGACATTAGCGGGGTTATGAAAAATATTATTTGTGTTTAAAGTATAATATGAATTTAAATAAATAGGTCTATCACAATCGTAGAAAGCATTGTTTGTAAATTTAGAAACTGTGTTGTCAATCATATATGATCCACCATGAAAAGCAAAAGCTGTCGAATTAGAACTTGATAAAGAATGCACGAAAGTACAATTGTCAAATTCAAATTTATAACCAACTACACTAATTAATACTGAATTGTTGTAACCTCCATCGTTTCCTCCTGCATATAAAAAGTCACAATATTTAAATGATGTTGTAGCTGAACTATTTAAGTACAAACTTTTCCAATCTCCTTTTTGTGGTAATGTTGCATTTCCATCATTATTAGTGTCCCCACAAAAGCTATCGTCTGAAAGTGAAGTAAAAACGATGCGATTAGTACTTGTGCCGTTAGCTATAATTGTTCCGCTAGAATCAGTTCTTAAAGTTGCATTTTGAAGTTTAATGATTGTACCTGGTTCAATTGTTAATGAAGATGTTACAGATACATTGCTGGTAAGAACATATACTTTATCAGATGTCCATGTAGTTGGAGAAGAAATAGTACCTGAAACATTAACAATTTGACAACCTGATGATCCTAAAGTTGTAAAACTTTTATCCTCTCCATACACTGTTTTTTCGGATGTTTTAGCATAAGCTCTAACATGATAAGATGTTGCTGGATCAAATCCAGAAAAGTTATCAGAAAAGAAATTATTTGCCAAATCAATATTGATTGTCATATCGTTAGGGTCTTCAAGTGTTGGGTTAATGTCATAAGAAATACAAATCCCTGTTTCTATAATTGGTTTATCTCCAACGATTAATACTTTGCCTCCTAATGTTGCAGTTGTTTCTGTAATGTCTGATGGAATGTTTGTTTCAACTTTTAATTGTTCAATTGGAGTAGTCTCGCTATCTTCTGAACACGAATTAAATGCAACCATGCATATTGATAAAAATAATAGTTTTAGTGTTTTCATGATTTTTTAGTTTACTAATTATGATGTAAAATTACTTTTGAGAGTATCACCTGTCAATCAACCTTTTGTACCATTTTTAAAATGAGAAAGGGAGTAAATAATAAATTTGCTCCCTTTCTTTAAAAATTAAAATTTGTTTATAATGGAATATTGTATTCTATTGTGGTTCCTTTTCCAATTTCGGAGTTTATGTTGTAACTGCCTCCAAGTTTTTCAATTCTTTTAGCATAATTATTCAAACCGTTTCCTGGATACTTTTTTGAACTGTCAAATCCTTTTCCATCATCTGATATGATAATTTTTAGTTTTAAATCAATTTCAAATTTCAAATAAATATTTTTTGCGTTTGAGTGTTTAATGGCATTGTTTATTGTTTCCTTAACAAGTAAATAGGTGTTTCTGTTTCGCATCCATCCAAAGCTTATGTTGGGTATTGTTTCAGGTAGTTCACCAGTGAAGTTTATGTTGGCGTTTTCTACCATTTCATAAGAGTTTGAGCGAATGTGATATATTAGTTCTTCAAGATTTTGATTATTTTCATTAAGAGCCCAAATTATTTCACTCATTTTCCCAATAGAATCGTCACTTATTTCGGTTACTTTATTTAAACCTTCTTGAGGAGGTGTATTTCCTTCCTTTATCGAGTTTATAATATATCTAATTCTGCTCAGTCCTGTGCCTACATCATCGTGCATATCACTAGCTATACGAAGTCGTTCTTCTGCTACAGCTGTTTTTTGTTGTTCTATAAGTAGTTCTTTTTTTGTTTTGAAATTTTTAAACTGTAGGAATGCAAAATATGCCAAACTCAATAAAATGAGACTTAATGTTAGCATTATCCAAAAACGACGTTTTATTTTTAAGTTTTGAATATCATTCTCTTGAGTTAGGTTTTTAATTTTAAGTTCTTTTTTTTCGGTTTCATATTTGAGCTTAAGATCTTCAATTTTATTTCTTGTTTCATCTAGTTTTATAACATTTGAGATAGAATCTGCTTTAAATTTTAGATAACTTCCCTTTGAAGGATTTTGTTTGCTAAAAGCTATTTCTGATAGTAAAATTAATGTTTCGTATAATCTAGACTTGTTTTCATATTTTTCTGCCTCATTGAATGAATTTAAAGCATAAAACTGTGCTTTATCATAATCTTTTTGATGTAGATAGTAAATTCCGAGTCCTTTTAAAGCAAGTATTTTACTTTCTAAAAAATTTATTTCCTGAGCTATTTTAAGAGCTTCTTCGGCATAGGGTTTTATCTCATTGAATTTTCTCGATTTTATTTTTAAATCACAAATATTAAGTAATGATGTTGCATATAAATTCTGGTTGTTTATTTGTTTGCTTTTAATTAAAGCTTCATTTAGTGGCGCTTCAGCTTCTTTAAGGTTATCTAAAAAAATATATGCAATGCCTTTGTTGTTGAGAGCCATACATAATTCATTAACCATATTTAATTCTCTAAAAATTGTTTCGGCTTTTTTAGAGTAATATAAATATTTGTCATTTTGACCAAGTTCATTGTAAATTACACCTATGTTTAAGTATAAATTTGCTTGATATTGGTTTATGTTTAGTTTTTTAAAAATTTTTGATGAAGCAATCATATAATTTATTGCCTCTTCATATTTTCCCATCAACTGATAAGAAGCTCCAGTATTTGCATAAGCTTTTCCTATGTATTTATTGTCTTTTAGTCGCTTTGCTAATGCAATAGCCTTTTTGTTTAAAAAAAGCGACTGTTTGAAGTCACCTTCATTGTTTAGGATGAAAGTATAGTTCGCAATAAAATTTAATTCACCTCTAACATAATTTAATTGTCTACTCAAATCGCGAGCTTTGAAATAATAATATTTAGAAGAATCAATAATGTTTCCTTCATATTGTTGTCCTATGTCTATATATAATTGAACTAATGAAGTGTCTTTTTTTGTTTTTATTAATGATAATAAGCTGTCTTTATTCATAAATGTTTGTGAATAAAGAGTATTAAAAAGCAAGAATAAAAACAGCAAAAAAGTTTTTTTAAGATTCATTGATCGTAAATTTATCGTCCCAACATTTTGTTTATGGCTTCAGTTTTATTTTGTACTTGTAGTTTTTGATAAATATGGTTCAAATGTCTTTTAACCGTACTTATAGAAATATTTAGTTTATCTGCGATTTCTTTATATAAAAAACCTTTACTTAATAATACTAAAACTTCATGCTCACGTTTACTAATTAAATCTAAAACATTATTTTTAGAAGCATCATATGAAAATGAACTTAAAACTTTTCGAGCTATTTTAGGCGACATTGGACTTCCGCCATCATAAAGTTCTATCAATGAATCTATGATTTTTTCTGGAGATGTATTTTTTAGTATATATCCACTAGCTCCCGCCTTTAAGGCATCAAATACCTGGTCACTATCTTCATATATAGTAAACATTATAAATTGTATTTCAGGAGAATTTGGTTTTATTTCCATCAAACAATCAATTCCAGACTTTTGTGGCAAATTAATGTCAGTCAATACCAAACTTGGATTCAATGAAGGGATTTCGTTTATAGCGTCTTCAGCATTAGTGAAACTTTTGAGTAGATTAAAACGATTGTCTTTTTTAATAATTGATTCTAATTCGTTGAGAATGTCTAGAATGTCTTCAATAATACAAATTGTAATCATTTTGAATGAGTTATATTTTACAAAGTAATGTTTTTAAAGATAATTATTCAATTGTACAAAAGGTTGATTTTTTTAATTTACATTTTTTAACTATTAAGTTGTTGATAAATAATTTTTTAAATTTTTTACAAAAACATTTTTTTGTTATGTTTGGCAAATATTAATTTTAACCCAATGACCATGAAAAAAATCATTACAGCTCTTGCACTTCTTTTAAGTTGTATGGCATTTAGCCAAATTAAGGTATTACCAACTACTCCTTTAGAAAAATTAGGAAGAGTAGGTACAAATGATGTTTATATTCAAAAAGAAGGATCACAGTATACTTTTTTCTATAAAAATATCGAAAACAAAGAAGATGAAAGCATTAGAAACTTTTCATTTAAAAACGTTGAGAATGATTTTGAAAATTTCTATAAAATTATCATTGATGGATTTAATGCAAACCCAATCTATGATATTAAATTAGAATTACCTAACGATTATGTTTGGTTACATTACACAAAAACAACAAGTAAATTAGGAGTTCAATTCATGACTACTAACAAGGTTACTCAATCTACAGGAATTTCTCAAATAATGTCTGTTGAAGATGTGAAAAAACTTTTCGAGAAAATCTAATTATCAATAAAGTTTTAAAAAAAGGCGAAACATTTGTTTCGCCTTTTTTGTTTTTTTTAACATGATAAAGTTCCAACCAATAATGCTTTACAATAACAAATTGAGTATTTTTGTTGCACTAAAAATATAATCCAAACTAATGGACAAAAAAATATTCTCCTTCCTATTTTCAACAAAACTTATGGCTGTTTTATTTATTGTATTTGCAGCAGCCATGGCAGCAGGAACTTTTATTGAAGATGCTTACAATACAGACACAGCTAGAATCATAATTTACAATTCCTGGTGGTTCGAAGTAATCATGTTTTTCTTTATGATTAACTTTTTAGGTAATATAAAAAGATATCAGTTGTATAAAAAAGAAAAATGGGCAACTTTAACGCTGCATCTGTCATTTATTTTAATTCTTTTGGGAGCTTTCGTAACAAGATATATTAGTTATGAAGGAATGATGCCTATAAGAGAAGGAGCTACTGAAAGTCAGTTTTTTTCTGACAGGACTTATCTTACTCTGTATGTTGATGGTCAACATGAAGGTGAAACTAAAAGACGAACATTTGAAAAACCGTTACTGCTTTCTGGAGCTGTAGATAACACTTTTACAGACGAGTATCAGTTTAGTAAAATTCCTTTTAAAGTTGAGCTTCTAGATTATATTATGGGAGCAAAAGAAACCATAAAACAAGATGACAAAGGCGTTTTATATCTAAAAATGGTTGAAGCTGGTCAAGGTGGTCGTCATGAACATTATTTGAAAGAAGGGGAAGTTCAAAGTATTCATAATATTTTATTCGCGCTCAATAAGTATACAAAAGGAGCCGTAAATATTACTATAAATGATAAAATCTCTACAATAGAGACACCTTTTGATGGTAATTTCATGCGTATGGCTGATCAGTTCAAAGGAAATGTTGTAAAAGATACTAAAGCTGATTTAATGTACCGATCATTGTATAATGTAGGAGGAGCACAGTTTGTATTTCCAGAAGCCGCATTAAAAGGAATCAAAGAGTATAAATCTAACGGTGATTATAAGGATAAAGAAACGGATGATGCTTTAGTGTTAAAAATTTCTAACCAAAATCAAGAAAAAACAATCACATTATTAGGTTCAAAAGGAAAAATAAGTGAGCCACAAAGTTTTAAAATTGGCGATTTAGATTACACTGTTATTTTTGGTAGTAAAGTATATGACTTACCTTTTAAAATAAAGCTTAATAAATTCATTGCGTCTAAATACCCTGGAACAGAAAAGAGTTATTCTGCTTTTGAAAGTCAAGTAACAATTCAAGATGAGAAACCATTTGATGCTCGAATTTTCATGAATAATATTTTAGATTATAAAGGATATCGTTTTTTTCAAGCAGGCTTCGATCCAGATGAAAAAGGAACTAAATTATCAGTTAACCATGATTTTTGGGGAACTTGGATAACATATATAGGATACTTTTTATTATATTTTGGGATGATGGCAATTTTATTTACCAAGTATTCTCGTTTTGGGGAACTTAAAGAAAAATTGGATAAAATACGAATTAAAAAATCGGCACTTTCTGTAATCATTCTATTATTTTCATTCGCTGGTTTTGCACAGCATGATAATCATGCACACCAAAAGGTTACTGAAAAACAAATAGATTCCATACTAAATAAATTTTTAGTGCCAACAGAACACGCAGAAAAGTTTGGACGACTTGTTATTCAGGATGAAGGTGGTCGTATGAAGCCTATCAATACTTTTTCATCTGAATTACTTCGTAAAGTAAGTAAAAGTGATACGTACAAAGACATGAATGCTGACCAAGTATTTTTGTCAATTACGCAATTTCCACAAGTTTGGTATGAAGTACCAATTATTTTCTTGAAAAAAGGAAATGATAGTATCAGAAAAGTTATTGGAGTAGATAAAGAAGCAAAGTATGCTAAAATGATTGATTTTTTTGATGAAAAAGGAAATTATAAGTTAACTAATCAAATAGATAAAGCATACAAAGCAGCTGTGCCAACTCAGTTTGAAAAAGATTTTATCGATGCAGATAGAAAAGTAAATCTTTTGTATTCGGCTTTAAGTGGACAAATATTAAAGATTTTTCCTAAACCGTATGACAAAAACAATAAATGGGTAAGTTATCTTGAACTCAATGAGACAACTAATACGGCTTTAGATACAATAAAAAATGTATTACCATTTTATTTAAATTCGTTAGATAAAGCCGCTTTATCAAACGATTATAAACTGGCTAATAGTTTAGTAGTTGGATTAGATAAGTACCAGAAAAAGTATGGCTATGAAGTTCGACCTACAGACAAACAAATTGGTCTTGAAGTAGCATATAATAAATATGATGTCTTTAAAAAGCTTTATTCTTGGTATATCTATGCGGGATTATTAATGTTTTTATTTGTAATCATTAATATATTCAACAAAAAGAAATGGGTTTCAGTTACTATTAATGTTTTTCATGGAATCATCGCTTTGTTGTTCTTATTGCATACAGCTGGATTAATTGCCAGATGGTATATTTCTGGACATGCACCTTGGAGTAACGCCTATGAGTCAATGATATATGTGGGTTGGTCAATAATGTTCTTTGGATTGGCTTTTGGTAGAAAATCCAAATTAACTGTGGCATCAACAGCATTTGTTGCAGCTATGATTTTAATGGTGGCACATTGGAGTTGGATGGATCCTGAAATTGCGAATTTGCAACCTGTACTAAATTCTTATTGGTTGATGATTCACGTAGCAGTGATTGTGGCTAGTTATGGTCCTTTTGCATTAGGAGCAATTTTAGGTTTGGTAGCTATGTTATTGATGCTGTTTACTACTAAGGAGAATAAAAAAGTAATGGATCTTAATATTAAGGAAATAACTTATATTAACGAAATGGCGTTAACCGTTGGTTTAGTGATGCTTACAATAGGTAACTTTTTGGGAGGTCAATGGGCAAATGAAAGTTGGGGACGTTATTGGGGTTGGGATCCAAAAGAAACTTGGGCGTTAATCAGTATAATGGTTTATGCTTTTGTAATTCATATGCGTTTTGTTCCTGCTTTGCGTGGCAAATTCATCTATAATTTCATGAGTGTACTAGCATTTGCTTCTATTCTAATGACTTACTTCGGGGTTAATTTTCACTTAAGTGGTCTGCATTCATATGCTTCTGGTGAGAAACAAAATGTTAAAATTTATGGATATGTGTTAATTTTTTTCATAACGTTTTCGATAATTGTTTATATTAGACGCAAGCTAATTGAAAAAACCAAATAACCATGAAACGAAAATTACTTACTATTGGCCTAATGGCGGTTGTTGCATTTAGTTGCAAAAATCAAGAAGACAGTATTAAAAACAAAGCAGTAAACGTGGAATCAATTCAAGAAAACACAGCTGGTGAGGATATCTATCAATTCAAAGTCAAAGATATTTCTGGAAAAGAATTTGATCTTGCCTCATTAAAAGGGAAAAAGGTGATGATTGTAAATACAGCTTCAGAGTGTGGTTTAACACCTCAGTATGAGCAATTACAAGCATTGTATGACGAATTTAAAGGAAAGAATTTTGTTGTAATTGGATTTCCGGCAAATGATTTTGCAAATCAAGAGCCTGGAACAAATGCAGACATTGCTACTTTTTGTACTAAAAATTATGGAGTGACTTTTCCTATGATGGAAAAAATTTCTGTAAAAGGGGAAACAATGCATCCGTTGTACCAATTTTTAACTTCAAAAGCTAAAAATGGTATTGAAGAAAATAAAGTAGAATGGAATTTTCAAAAATACTTAATTAACGAAAAAGGACATTTGGATAAAGTGTTATCGCCTCAAACACTACCTATTGACGAAGTTATTATCAACTGGATTAGCTCTTAAATAAAATACAAATATTATATTAAAATAAATGCACTATGGAAATAGTGCATTTATTTTTTGCCAAAGAACTTCGTCAAAATCAGATAATGCCATGTTGCTTCCGTCCGCAGCATCTCCCATTCTAATAATCACCATTTTTTTGCTAGGAACTACATAGATTTTCTGGTCATTTTTGCCTAGAGCCATAAACATATCACTAGGTCCCGAAGGTATAATACTTCCATTAAATTGAAGTTGACTTTGAGGGAGATGATAACTTGATTTGCCATTAAGCCACCAAAGATACCCATATGACTGATTTATATTTTGTGAAGTTGAAGTAGCTTCATTAAAATAGGCTTGATTAACAATTTGTGTTCCGTTCCAATTGCCTTTGTTTAGAGCTAATAACCCAAAACGAGCCATACTTCTACTGTCACTTGCGTAAACCGAATTATCACCGCTCTGAACCCAACTTCCATTCATCCCAATTTTGTCTCTCAGTTTTGTGTTAAAATAGTTACTCCAAGTCTGGCCAGTTGCTTGTGCTATAACATCCTGAAGTTTAACATAAACATTATGGTATGCCCATCTTGTGCCCGCATCTGCTTTATATTGCAAGTTGCTTGGATCAACATTATCTCCTAAAGCATCATCAAGTCCTGACGACATGCTAAGTAAGTGTTTACAGGTAATGAGGTTTTCTTTTACTAAAGTCTCACTTGTCCATCCTGTACCAATATATGTAGATACTTTGCTATTAATATTTAAAAAGTTTTCCTGCTGTGCGATTCCTGTTACTGTTGATGTAAGCGTTTTTCCAGCGCTTGCCCAATACCATAATGAAGTTGATGTATGGCTGTTGAAATAATTTTCCATTACGATTCTTCCATTTACTAAAATGATGAAAGATTTAGTATGTTTTAAATCTAAATAATCTAATAGTGGTTGAACAGCAGTTTGATTCCAGTTTAGTGATGAAATTGATTTTGTTTCCCATGTCGAAGAATTATTAGGAGGGAAATACATATTCTCTTCTGGAATTGCTTGGGAAGGAGTTGTTGTAGTTTCATCATCTGAACTGCAGCCTACAATACTCATAAGACAAAGGCTTAATGCATAAAATAGTTTCATTTTGGTCGATTTAGTTATTTTCAAATTTAGACTATAATTTTTCAAAAAGGTTTAACCGAATGTTTTAATTTTACGATATGAAAAAAATGGCATTTATAATAGCGTGTTTGGTTGTTCTTTCTTGTAAGGAAAAAGCAACTATAAAAAATATTGATAAAATTAAAGGATACTGGCAAATTACAAAAGTAGAAACTGTTGAAGGTAATGAGAAAGATTATCCAGTAAACGAAAATTATGAATATTTTGATATTAAGGATAAAGTAGGGTTTCATAAAAAAGTAAGATGGCAACCTATGGGAACATTTTTGGTAGATGATTTACAAGAAAAAATAGTTGCTTCTGAGAAAGATGGGCAACTAGTGTTGGATTTCTCTTCTAATTTTGGAAAGCATACAGAATCAGTAATTGAATTATCTGATAGTTTATTGGTTCTAGAATCAAAGGAAGGAGCTGAATTTTATTATAAAAAAGTAAACGTTAACGCATTATCACAATATGACAAAAAGGCTGAGTAACGAGAGTTCTATTAGTGATGTTTTAAAAGAAATCATTGAAGTAAATAAGTTAGATAAAGGCTTGAATCAGATTTCTGTGGCTGATGCATGGAAAAATTTGATGGGAAATGGAGTAAACAATTACACTCGAAATGTGTTGCTGAAAGGTTCAACCTTATATGTGGAACTTACTTCTTCAGTCTTACGAGAAGAATTAAGTTACGGTAAAGATAAAATCATCAAAATGATCAACGAAGAACTCAAGAGAGAAGTCGTTAAAGAAGTTGTCTTAAAATAAAAAATGCCCCAATTCGGGGCATTTTTACTAACCAATAAAAAAATTAAAATTGCGCACTTTCGGTCGAATCTTTCATAGCTACAGTTGAAGCTAATCCTGCCGTTACTGCATTTTGTACTTCGTCAAAGTAAGTTGTTCCAACAAAGTTTTGATGTTTTACAGCTCTGAATCCTTCAGCTTGTAATGCAAATTCTTTTTGCTGTAATTCTGAATAACCAGCCATTCCTTTTTTCTTATAAGCTAAAGCTAACTCAAACATTGATGTGTTTAAAGCATGGAATCCAGCCAATGTGATAAATTGGAATTTATAGCCTAAAGCGGCTAAATCTTCACGGAATGTTTCCATTTCGGCTACCGATAATTTTACTGCCCAGTTAAACGATGGTGAACAGTTGTATGCTAATAATTTACCTGGATATTGTGCATGTATCGCTTCAGCAAATTTTCGTGCTTCGGTAATATCAGGAGTTGATGTTTCTAACCAAATTAAATCAGCATATGGTGCATAAGATAAGCCGCGACTAATTCCTTGTTCTAATCCAGCATTAACATAAAAGAAACCTTCGGGAGTTCTTTCGCCAGTAATGAATTTTCTGTCTCTATAATCCACATCACTTGTTAGTAAATTTGCTGCATCAGCATCTGTACGGGCAACAATTAATGTTGGAACTCCCATTACATCAGCTGCCAAACGTGCTGCTACTAATTTATTGATTGCTTCTTGTGTTGGTACTAAAACTTTTCCACCTAAATGCCCGCATTTTTTCGCCGATGATAATTGATCTTCAAAATGTACACCTGCAGCTCCAGCCTCGATCATACCTTTCATTAATTCGAACGCATTTAAGTTTCCACCAAAACCAGCTTCTGCATCTGCAACAATTGGAACTAGATATTCTTTTTTATTTTCTACTTTATTAACCGATTGAATTTGATCGGCACGCAACAAAGCATTATTGATTCTTTTTACCACCTGTGGAACGCTATTTGCGGGATATAATGATTGATCTGGATACATTTCGCCTGCTAAATTAGCATCGGCTGCTACTTGCCATCCACTTAAATATATAGCTTCCAATCCGGCTTCCACTTCCTGGATTGCCTGATTTCCTGTCATAGCTCCTAATCCGGCCACCCAGTCCTGAGAATGTAATTTTTTCCATAGTACTTCAGCGCCACGACGTGCAATGGAATGTTCAATTTGATAAGAGCCTTGTAAATCCACTACTTTTTCAGCAGTGTATGGTCTTTCTATACCTTTCCATCTTGGGTTTGTTGTCCAATCTGTTACTAATTGTTGAATTCTTTCTTCAGTTTTCATAATTTTGTTGTGCTTTAAATAGTTATTGTTAATTATTTGAATTTAAGCTGTCAGATGTTGCCGCATCTGGCAGTTTTTAAATATACTTGTAGGCAGTAGTTGTTAAGAAATCGTCTAATTCGGGTTTAAATGACATTTCAGTGAACAGTTCTGCAGCCAATCCGAATCTTCCTTTAACATATCTTTCTTCACCTACCTCTTCTTTAATTTTTAGCATTTCTATTTCGGTCAATTCTTTTAGTAGGTAAGGAGTGAATGTTTTTCCGTTTTCTAAAACTACTTTCTTTTGTAACCAAAGCCATATTTGTGTTCTTGAAATTTCAGCAGTGGCAGCATCTTCCATTAAATAATATAGTGCAGCAGCGCCAACACCACTTAACCAAGATTCAATATAAAGAATTGCAATATTGATATTTTTTTGAATACCTTTCAAAGTGATATTTCCTTCAGGAATTTCTAATAGCTGTTTTTCAGTAATACTTATTTCATTTCGTTTGATATGCATTTGATTTTTAGTACGCATGTTATCATTAAAAACTTTCATGGCAATCGGAACTAATGCTGGGTGGGCAACCCAAGTGCCATCATGACCGTTTTTTACCTCACGTTCTTTATCAGCTATTACTTTGTTAAAAGCAGCTTGATTGGCTTCATCATTGTTTTTGATTGGAATTTGGGCTGCCATGCCTCCAATGGCTAATACATTACGTTTGTGACAAATTTGTATTACACGTAATGAGTAGGCACTCATAAATGGACTTGTCATGGTAATTTGGTCACGATCAGGAACAATGAAGTCTTTGTGGTTTTTTAGCTTTTTTATATAAGAGAATATGTAATCCCAACGACCACAATTCAAACCAGCGATGTGATCTTTTAATTCGTAGATAATTTCATCTAACTGAAAGCTGGCAGTGATAGTTTCGATTAGAACTGTAGCTTTAATTGTTCCTTGTTTAATTCCTAAATAGTCCTGACTAAATGCAAAAACTTCATTCCACCAACGCGCTTCTTCATAATGTTCTAGTTTAGGTAAATAAAAGTAAGGACCAAATCCTTGTTCAATCAATGTTTTGGCATTGTGGAAGAAAAACAGTCCAAAATCCACTAATGATCCCGATGCTAATTCGTCATCAAATACAATATTTTTTTCTTTTAAATGTAAACCACGTGGACGTACTAAAAGAACAGCAGTTTTTTCATTAAGAGTGTATTCTTTTCCATTTTGTACAAAATTGATGGTTTTGTTAATGGCATCTTTCAAATTTTGTTGGCCTTCTATTAAGTTTGACCAAGTAGGAGAGCAGCTGTCTTCAAAATCGGCCATGAATGTTTTAGCGCCCGAATTCAATGCGTTAATTACCATTTTTCGGTCTACAGGTCCAGTAATTTCAACTCTTCGGTCTAATAATGCATCAGGAATTTTTGCAGCAGTCCAAGCAGTATTTCTGATTTTTTTTGTTTCTAATGGAAAAATTGGTTTTTCACCAGAATTAAAAATTTCTTGTTGTATTTCTCTTTTTTCTAAAAGTGAAATTCTACTTTGATTGAATTTTGTGTGTAGGGCTTCTAAAAAAATCAAAGCATCCTCTGTGAGAATCTCAGAATATAACTCTTGATTTTTTATTGTTGTGGTTTTATTGATTGTTAGTTCCATGCTGTGGTTTACTATTTAGTTGTTTTCTGCGAACAAATTTATAAAATAAAAAAATACAAAACAAGCGAACGTTCGCAAAATATTTTAAAATTGCAAAATTCATTAAAAGTTATATCTTTGTTTGTAAGTAATAATTCCAGTATTTATAATGATTGAAGAAGAATATATACGTTTGATCTTCGGATTGAAATTGAAACAGATGCGAACTGAGAAAAATCTGTCACTATTTGGTTTGGCCAAAATGACTGGCTTGTCTAAATCGTATCTGAATGAAATTGAGAAAGGGAAGAAGTATCCGAAACGAGATAAGATATTATTGTTAGCGGAAGCATTGGAATCAAATTATGATCATTTGGTTTCCTTAAAACTGGATAAAAACCTGGCGCCAATCGGTGAAATTCTTCAATCTAATATACTGAAGGAAATTCCTTTGGAGTTATTCGGAATAAAGGAAAGTGACTTGATCGATATTATTGCTGAAGCACCAGTAAAAGTCAATGCTTTTATCAGTACACTTTTTGAAATCGCAAAGCATTATAACCTGACTCGTGAAAGCTTCTTTTTGGCAGCCTTACGATCGTATCAGGAGGCAAATAATAATTATTTTGATGAAATAGAAAGTCAAGTAGAGAAATTTGCAAAAGCTTACTCTATAGATTTGAACAAGAGATTGGCTGTTTCTGAATTAGAAGAAATTTTAATTGAAGAATATGGTTATACGATCAACAATGAAGAATTGTCACAGCATAAGGAATTGATTAATCTCCGCTCTGTTTTTGTTCCAACTTCTAAGACGCTTTTGGTTTCTTCTGAAACAGACGAGTCACAGCGAATGTTTATTTATGCCAAAGAAATTGCCTACAACTTTTTGAATATTACCGATAGATTGTACACATTCTCTTGGATTAAGTTTGAACGTTTCGATCAGGTGTTGAATAATTTTCTTGCTTCTTATTTTGCAGGTGCTTTGCTAATCCCTAGAAAACCATTGGTAAAAAAACTGAAAACTTTTTTTGAAAAAAAAACATTCGATGCCGTTGAATTCCAAAGTTTAATAGCTGAGTATACTGATTCTCCTGAAACTTTCTATCAGCGTCTTACTAATATTCTTCCGAAGGACTTCAATCTTAAAAACTTATTCTTTTTGCGTTTCAGTTACAAGCCAGATCGTAGCGATATCAAATTGACAAAGGAATTACATATCACCAATTTATTAGAGCCACACGCCAATGAAAGTTATGAGCATTATTGTAGAAGATGGATTTCGTTAAAAACCATAAAAGAAATCCCGAATGTAAATGATGAGCATTTGTTTGACAGTCAGATTTCTTCCTACACACATAGCGGAGTGGAATATTTTACGATGTCATCGGCGACTAAAGATCCGTTCAGAAAAGGGTATTACAGAAGTATTGGTTTTGGAATCATGATTACGCCGAATTCGTCTTCTAAAATTGCTTTCTTAAATGATGAAAAGATAAAAAGACGTGAAGTAGGGGTGACCTGTGAATCTTGTAGGATTTTAGATTGTGCTGAAAGGGTTGTGCCACCAAAAACAGTAGAGAAAAAAGTCAGATTTGCCCAAACTGATGAAGTAGTTCAGGGTATTTTTGAAAAGTATAAATAATAAAAAAGCCGTTCTATTGAACGGCTTTTTTATATTGTATGTTTTATTAGAACATTTCTCTTCCTGCAAAGTGGAAAGCACCTTCGATTGCTGCATTTTCATCAGAATCAGATCCGTGAACTGCATTTTCTCCAATTGAAGTAGCGTATTTTTTTCGGATTGTCCCTTCAGCTGCATCAGCCGGGTTAGTAGCTCCGATTAAAGTACGGAAATCTTCAACAGCGTTATCTTTTTCTAAGATAGCAGCTACGATTGGACCTCTTGTCATGAATTCTACTAATTCACCGAAGAATGGTCTTTCAGCGTGAACTGCATAAAATTTTTGAGCATCAGCTACAGTTAACTGTGTTAATTTTAAAGAAACGATTCTGAAACCACCTTCAGTAATCATGTTTAAAATTCCACCGATGTTTCCTTTTTCAACCGCATCCGGTTTGATCATAGTAAAAGTTCTATTACTTGCCATTTTTTCCTTTTTTAATTTGCGTGCAAAAGTATAACTTTTTAATCAATCTGAAAGAAAAGTTTTAATGATATTTTAGTTAAGAGTTCTAGCCAATCTAAATCCGTAGAATTCATTCGTTTTATTAGGATCAGTACTAATTCTGTTTGCAGTTCTTAAATAATTTTCTTGGCTGTCCCATGAACCACCACGAACTGCTTTTTTCTCACCGCGTATTGGTCCTCTTGGATTATTTCCATCTTCTGTTTTGTAATAATCTTTGTTGTACCAATCCCAACACCATTCCCAAACATTACCACTCATATCATGTAGACCTAATTCATTGGGTAATTTTGTACCAACTGAATGTGGTTTTCTATCACTATTTTTAATCCACCAAGCTATTTCATTTGAGTTGTTTGCCCCAGCAAAAACATTTCCTTTTGATTTGTTTCCACCTTTAGCAGCAAATTCCCATTCTGCTTCTGTTGGTAAACGATAGCCATTTGCCGTAAAATCACATTTTACATTTGGTCCTACAACTATATAGGCTTGTTTTAAACCTTCAACTTTACTTAACCAATTGCAATATTCAACAGCATCAAACCATGTAATATTAGTAACTGGATTATTGTCATTCCAGCCCCAAACTGGAGTTTGCGGCATTTTTTTCTTTGTTTTTTTGCAATAGTCTTTCCATTCCCAAACAGTTACTTCCAGTTTATTAATTTCGAAAGAATTTAATTTTACTTCGTGCTGTTTTTGTTCGTCGTTCTCAGCAACACGGTTATCGTCTTTTGAGCCCATCATAAAAGTTCCACCTTCAACTTTTACCATTTCAAGTACAGGATTTCCTATTCTGTAAAATGATAGTAAAGTAAAAGAGACAGCGCTCACGAGTATTAATTTTTTTAACATAAGGGTTTTGTTTTGTTATAAAAATTTCAATCAAATCGGGCGCAAAAGTATATTTAATTATGAATTAAGTTAAGTGTTTGTGTGTTTAATCGATATAAATGCAAAAATAATCGTTAAAACGACTATTATATTGAAAAATTATCAATAAATGATTAAAAATTTAAATTTCGAGTTGATTTTTTTCAATTACAAAATTCTCCAAGACCAAAATGTCAAGTGCTGTTTCTTCAAAAAGGGTTATTGCTTGTTCTGGTGTTTCTACCATTGGCATACCCCGTCTGTTTAAGCTTGTGTTTAATAAAATTGGAATTCCTGATTCTTTTTCAAAATATTCAATAAGTTTATAGAAACGCTCATTCCATTGTTTATTAACGGTTTGCACCCTGGCAGAACCATCTTCATGGGTTGTGTTTTTAAGTATTTCTATGAATTCTTCACGAGTTTTATCTACTAGAATCATGTAAGGACTGTTTCTTCCTTTTTCAAAATATTCTGAAACTTTTTCTTCTAATACAGCAGGAGCAAAAGGTCTAAAATCTTCTCTGAATTTAATATTACTGTTGATGTGCTGTTTCATCCCTTTTATACCAGGATGTGCTAAAATACTTCGCCTTCCCAATGCTCTTGGGCCAAATTCTGATTCGGCATGAAACCAAGCAATTGTTTTGCCTAAGTTAATTTTTAAAGCACAATGTTTTAATAATTCATCTTCTGTTTGAAAATGACTTATTTGATAATGATTGTACAGCTCTTCTTGTATTGCTTTTTCAACTTCATTTTCAGTATATTTTTTTCCAAAACAGGTTGAACCATTATGAGGTATTTTAGACATTTTTAAATGTTGAAGCCAACCGTAAAAAGCGCAACCCAAAGCCAAACCATTATCCGCTGCTGCGGGTTCCCAATAGATGTTTTGCGCTAACTTAGTATCTTGGAGTTTGGCATTGGCTACTGCATTTAAAGCCACACCACCTGAGTAGCAAAGATTGGGATGGGAAAAGAGGGAATAACGATTGGTTATGCATTCCAAAACTGCTTTTTCAACTTGTTCTTGAGCCCATTTTGCTACATCTGCATAATAGGAAAAATTAGCTTTGAAATAATCATAACCTTCAGATGGGTTGTTTAATAGTGCTTTCCAATCGTCAGAAACATATACATTCTGATTTTTAAAATAAAAAGCTTCCATGTCAAATACTTCTGTTTTTCCATAAGGAGCCAGCCCCATTAATTTTCCTACGTCGTCCATGTTTCCAAAAACATAATGGCTTACAGCAGCATAAAAGCCTCCTATAGAATGGCGAGTTGTAGGGAGTTTTAATAAGTCTTTTTGTGCTTCAGCCATAGGACTAAAATCCTTATAAATGGTCGTTAGTTTTGTTCCGTCATAATAATAAAAACTATCTTTTTCACATAGCATTTCATTGGCAGCTAAAAAGTGTTCTGCTATTGTGTGTTTTTCATTTGGATTTAATTCTAAAAAATGTTCCAATGGACTTCCGCATCCATCAATAACCATGACAGCACATTCGGTAAAAGGTGAGGTTCCAATTGCACTGTAAGCATGAGCAAGATGATGAGAAATAGTAATAATTTCAGGATTGGATTTTTCTGCAAAGATTCGTTTTCCCTTGAAACGCTCTCGAGATGGAATTGTGAAGTTTTCACTCTGTACAACTAGAGTAATATCGTTGATTGTTATGTTTTCTGCTTCGAGACAGTATTGAATAGCTTCTGTGTCGTTACCACCATCGTGTTTTATTCTTGTAATGCGTTCTTTTTCAATAGCTACACAAACTTTTCCGTCTTTTAATAATACAGCAGAACCATCATGAGATAATCCGGTTCCCAGTACGTAAATTGGCTTATTCATTCTTCGATTTTGTTCAATCGAAAGTTATAAATAATCTTTTGATTTACTAATTGAATTTTTTAGCTATGTTTTTATACAATCAATGTTGAAAAATTTTGATCCAACGGATTTAATTCGGAGAGTAATTTTGAAATCAATTCATCTCCACTTTCGATATAAAATTCCGAAAAATTCTGTTTGCGTTCTTGAAGTCCACCATTAGGGAATAATTCGTTTTGTATATTGGTTATACGTTCCAATTGATCTGCTAAAACTCTTTTTTCTGCTTTAAGTAAACGCTTTTCGAGGTTTTCTAATCCTTTAATTTGTTTTGCTTCCTGTGCTTTTACAGCACCTAAAAAAGATTTGTCAGTTTGCTGAGCAATTTTGTTAAGTGTACTAAATTGCTGTTTTAAGAACTCTTTCTGTAGTGTAAAATCAATGTTATAGTTAGAAAGTTCTTTGGCTTTTTTATTAATTAAATCTTGTTGTTTTAGGAATAAATCAGACCAATTCAAATGAAGTTTGTCAATTTTACTGACTTGTTTAGTAAATGCCAGAAGAACCGAATTACGCAATAGTAGAATAGGAAAGGTTATATTATTGCTTTCAAAATTAGATTTAAGTTGCAACCAATAAGCAATTTCTCCACCACCACCGATGTAGCATAAATTTGGAAGTATAATTTCTTGATATAGTGGGCGTAAAATTACATTAGGACTGAATTTTTCAGGGTGATTTTTTAATTCAGTAAGAATTTCATTTTTAGAAAATTCAATCTTGGTATTATTTACAATGTATTTTCCTTTCTCATATACAATTCGTTCACGTAGATTATCTTCTATATAAAATAGATTGATTTCTCTAGGATTTACCTGGATATCGTATTCATTAAGTTTTTTATTGCTTTCTGAAACGTTCTGAAATGAGGTTTGCTCTACTAATTCTTTTTGGACATAAGGAGCGAACAGTTTTTTTAAACTCAAATCATCTCCATCAACAATTATCAATCCTTCTTCCTTAAATAATTCATTAGCCAGAAAACGGGTAGCTTCAGTTAAATTATCATGTTCCAAATAAGCTTTTCTGAATAACTCTTTTAAGTAATTTGCATTATCACCAATTCCCAGTTCTTTTGCAAATTGTTCATATACTTCATCTAGTCCTTGAGTAGATAGTCTTCCTACTGGACCTTTACTAGAAGTGTCCCATTTTATCTTTTTATTTTTGAAAGTAAAATGATTGATTTCTTCAAAATCATGGTCCTCTGTTGCCATCCAATATACCGGAACAAAATCGTAAGTAGGATATTTTACTTTTAATTCCTTACTCAGATTAATTGTAGACACAATTTTGTAAAGAAAATATAAGGGACCAGTAAATAAGTTTAACTGATGACCAGTTGTAATAGTAAAAGTTGTTGATTCTTTCAGTAACTCAATGTTTTCTAGAGACTTCTCTGATAAAACAAAGTTTTTATTTTGCTCAAACAGACTATCAACTAGTATTTGTCTATTTTCCTGAGAGAAATTTTTTGTTTTTTCTTCAATTTGGGGAAGAAAATTTTCAATCTTTGGGAAACGATGATATAATGACTGTAATTCAGGTTTTTGGTTTAAATAATCAATAATAAGTTTTGAGAAATATCCTGAATTTTGATAGCTGATACAGTCTGATGGCATAACTTTTCTTTGTTTCTGCTAAATTAGCAAAAATAAAGGTAGCTAAAATCGGTTTAACAAAGGGTTATGATTTTAGTTTTTTAGGATTACTTTTGTAGTCTAATTAAAGAAGTTTTGAAAAATATTCTCCTTATCACACCACCTTTTACCCAGCTTAATACTCCGTATCCAGCAACGGCTTATTTAAAAGGATTTCTGAATACTAAAAGAATCTCTTCATTTCAGATGGATTTGGGAATTGAAGTGATTCTGGAATTGTTTTCGAAAAAAGGATTAACTACTATTTTTAATTTTGTTTCAGGGAATGGAATGGAAATGTCTCAGAACTCTGAAAGAATTTTAGCATTACAGAAAGATTATATAAAGACAATAGATTCAGTAATTGAATTTTTACAAAGTAAAAATCCAACATTGGCGAGGCAAATATGTTCCGGGAATTTTCTTCCGGAAGCATCACGTTTCGAACAGCTTGATGACATGGATTGGGCTTTTGGTTCTATGGGTATGCAGGATAAAGCAAAGCATTTGGCTACTTTATACCTTGAGGATTTATCTGATTTTATTGTTGAATGTATTGATGAAAATTTTGGTTTTAGCCGTTATGCTGAACGATTAGGAAGAAGTGCAAATTCGTTTGATGAATTATATGGATACCTACAAACAGAATCAACATATATTGATGGTATAACTCTTGATATTTTGGAGCAAAGGATTAAAGATATAAGCCCAAAACTTGTTTGCTTGTCTGTTCCATTTCCAGGTAATTTGTATAGCGCTTTTCGTTGTGCACAGTTTATAAAAGATAATTATCCTCAGATCAAAGTATCAATGGGAGGTGGTTTTCCTAATACTGAGTTGCGTGACTTAAAGGACGCACGTGTATTTGAGTTTTTCGACTATATTACACTTGATGATGGAGAACTTCCTGTAGAATTACTGATTTCTAATTTGAATGAAGAAAATACTAAAGAATTCAAACGCACTTTTCTTCTTGAAAACGGAGATGTAGTGTATAAAAATGATACACTACGCCATGATTATAAGCAAAGTGATGTAGGAACCCCTGATTATACAGATTTATTGTTAGATAAATATATTTCGGTTATTGAAATAGCAAACCCCATGCACAGTTTGTGGAGTGATGGGCGCTGGAATAAACTCACAATGGCACACGGATGTTATTGGGGAAAATGTACGTTTTGTGATATTTCATTAGATTATATTAAAGTATACGAGCCTATTCATGCTAAAATTTTAGTGGATAGGATGGAAGAGCTCATTGCTCAAACTGGAGAAAATGGTTTTCATTTTGTAGATGAAGCAGCTCCTCCGGCTTTGATGCGTGAGGTCGCCATAGAAATTTTACGAAGAAATCTGACAGTAACTTGGTGGACAAATATTCGTTTTGAAAAAAGTTTTACTACTGACTTATGTGTTTTGTTGAAAGCTTCAGGTTGTATTGCTGTCTCTGGAGGTTTAGAAGTGGCTTCGGATCGTTTATTGGAGCTTATTAAGAAAGGAGTCACAGTTGAACAAGTTGCAAAAGTGACAAGAAATTTTACTGAATCAGGAATTATGGTGCATGCCTACTTAATGTATGGTTATCCTACACAAACTGTTCAAGAAACGGTTGATAGTCTTGAAATGGTTCGTCAAATGTTTGAATTAGGTATTCTGCAATCGGGATTTTGGCATCAGTTTGCAATGACTGCGCATAGTCCAGTGGGAATGAATCCTGATGAATTTGGTGTAGTACCTCAATTAAACGAGATTACTTTCGCAAATAACGACATTGAGTTTAAAGATAAAACTGGAATCAATCATGATAAATTCAGTTTTGGTTTAAAAAAATCTCTTTTTAACTATATGCATGGAATTTGTTTTGATTATCCTTTGCAGGATTGGTTCGATTTTAAAATACCGAATACAAAAATAAATCCTGATTTTATTAATGAGTGTCTTCATGAAGAAAGTGAGTTTCATAATAAACCTAACTCTAAAGTTGTTTGGATTGGCGGAATACCTTCTTTTGAAACGTTTTCAAAATCAAAAAAAGGAAATACTTGGGAAATGATGAAGTTTACTTTTCACGACAAAAGAGAAACTTTTGATATTGCAGTTGATAAGGAAAAAGGGGAGTGGTTAAAGAATATTTTGGTAAAGATATCTATTTCAAGCGAAAAGTTAATGACTTATCAAAATGTAAAATTAGATTATGAAAACAATGGATTGGAAGATTTTGAGTTGTTTTGGCTTTCTAAGTCCATTATTACTTTGAGGGAAATTGGATTGTTACTATTATAAAATATAAAAGTCTTCACTTTTTGAGTTGTGAAGACTTTTAAAATCCTAGGAATATTGTATAACTAAAAGTTAAACAGCTAACTGAAATGGATTTGAATTACTAGGATCGGCTACAACGTTTATTAGATGACACAAATCTTCTTTTCTTAATATATACTGATCATTATCAAGTAAGAAAATTTGATAATCTAGCATTTTTTTATATTTACTTAATTGAGATTCATCAGCTGAAATAAAATACATTTCTGAATATTCATCCCATTGATTAGTTTTCTCAACTAAAAATTCAAAATATTGGTAATGCAAGTTTCTTCTTGCATTGAATCCTTCAAAACGAATGATATCTAAATCTAATTCTTGCTTTTCAGATTCTGTTAATGATTCAATTGCAGCATTGATTCTTTTGTACATGAATAGAATTTGTGTAGTTTCTTCACATATTTCTATTGGAATTTCCTCAATTGCTACATCAAAGATTTCATAATACTTTTCTGTATAACCATTTTCAAGAATATCAATTCTTAAGTCATAGTTCTCAGATGGATCACCTATCTTCGATAATATTCTAAATTGATTGACAAGCATTTGTCTCTCAACTACTGATAGTGTTTCTGGTATCATGTTGGCTAAATTTGTTAAGTCAAAGATAGAGCTACAGTTTTGTTTGATATTACGGTTTTACCGTAAGAAATGTTAAACTTTGAGTTAAGAAATTAATTATATAAGAAAAGACCTTCATTGAAGGCCTTTTTAAATTTATTATGTAACTAAAATTAGTTTACAGGAGTTCCATATAAATCAAATTCTGTTGCTTCTGTTATTTTTATATTTACAAAATCTCCAGTTTTTAAATAATGGGTTGTTGCATCTATTAAAACTTCATTGTCAACATCAGGGCTATCAAACTCTGTTCTAGCTACAAAATACTGTCCTTCTTTTCTGTCTACTATACATTTGTATGTTTGGCCAATTTTCTCTTGGTTTAGTTCCCAAGAAATTTGAGCTTGTAGTTCCATGATTTCATTAGCACGAGCTTGTTTTACATCGGCAGGAACATCATCTTCTAAAGAAAAAGCATGTGTGTTTTCTTCATGTGAATACGCAAAACATCCTAAACGTTCAAAGCGCATTTCTTCTACCCAATTTTTAAGAATCTGAAAATCTTCTTCTGTTTCTCCAGGATAGCCAACAATCAAAGTTGTTCTAATTGCCATTCCTGGAACGGCAACTCTAAAATCTTTTAATAACTGTGTGGTTTTGGCATATGTTGTCCCACGGCGCATCGATTTTAGAATATTATCAGAAATATGTTGTAAAGGTATATCAATGTAGTTGCAAATTTTAGGTTCGTTTTTCATTAACTCTAAAACATCCATAGGGAAACCCGTTGGGAATGCATAATGTAGACGAATCCATTCGATACCTTCAACTTTTACTAAATTTTCAAGTAATTCAGCAAGATTACGCTTTTTGTATAGGTCTAAACCATAGTAAGTTAAGTCTTGTGCAATTAAAATAAGCTCTTTTACGCCATTGGCAGCTAAGCCTTCAGCTTCTTTAACTAATTTTTCAATTGGCTGAGAAATGTGTTTTCCTCTCATTAATGGAATAGCACAAAAGCTACATGGTCTGTCACAACCTTCGGCAATTTTTAAATAAGCATAATTTTTAGGAGTTGTAGTTAAACGCTCTCCTAGTAGTTCATGTTTATAATCGGCACCTAATGCTTTTAATAATTGAGGGAGTTCAGTAGTTCCAAAATATTTATCTACATCTGGAATTTCTTTTTCTAAATCTGGACGATATCTTTCAGATAAACATCCTGTTACAAAAACCTTGTCTACAATACCTTGTTCTTTTTTATCTACATACTCTAAAATAGTGTTTACAGATTCTTCTTTAGCATTGTTGATAAAACCACATGTGTTAATTACTACAATATTGCCTTCTTGCTCATGTACTACGTCTTTTCCACTTGCTTTTAATTGTCCCATTAGCACTTCACTGTCGTAAACGTTTTTTGAACAACCTAAGGTAATTACATTGATTTTATTTTTTTTTAAAGACTTGGTTCTCATATATTTAGTATTCTACTTTTTTAGAAAGTGTGCAAAATTACGCTTTTTATATTAAGGAGCGTTAACGTTTGTGATTTTTTTAAAGGTTGAAAATAAAAAAGCCTTCATAAAAGAAGGCTTTTTATTGTTTATATAAGAAATTTAATTTTATAATTTAAATGATATTGTAGCTATGAAGTTGTCCATTCTATTGTTAATTGCTGCTCTATCGTTAAGTCCAGCTAAAAATAGTTGCTCACCATAATTTCTTTTAGCAGTTGAATATGCAAAATCTAACTTAGTTCTTCCAAAATCGTATCCTATACCTGCAGAATATCCTTTAAGATCATCCATGATTTTTTTGCCTTTATAAGGACTTTCTTCAAAACGATAACCAGCTCTTAAACTCCATTGATGGATTTTATGTTCTGCTCCAATACGTAATTCTCTAGTATTGTCAAGGTTGTCTCTTAAAGCTTTATTTAATCCGTCATAATCTCTTATTGGCTTAAATTTTGTATTGCCATAGTCTTTAAACGAATAATCAAGACTCAATAAACCAATTTTGGCAAAAACCAAAGCTCCACTCAATGTAACTTTTCCTGGAGTTTTTAAATTATAAGGATCATATACGATTGTTATGTTAGGGTCTGCTGTATCAGGATATAATTCTCCATTGGTACTTCCGCTTACTCCTTTTGCATTTTGAGTTAGTTCATCTGTAAATTCATACCATGTAGGTGATTCATATGCAGCCCCAAGTCTTAAAATATTAGTTACTTTAAAAATTGCTCCAAGTTGAAAAGAAAATCCATTTCCGGTAGTATGTAGGTCATTGTTAAAATATACTCTTTTAATTTTGTCTATTGTAGTTGTGTTGTTTTCATTGCTTTCGAAGAAATATGAACTTCTTTTAAAATCTGAAAAATGTGAATTTAAACTTAAACCAATTGACAGCCACTCTGCATATTGTGCTGATGCGTTAAAAGTAAGTTTTCCATTATAACCTGTTGTTTGAATACTTTTTTCTTGATAATAATTCCCTCCTGAAGGAACTAAGGAAGTGTATAGTCTATTGTTGCTTTCATTGTAGCTAGGATCTGTATCAATAATATATGATTGATATCCTAACCAAGCTTGCTGCTCTTCATAAGTTAATTCATCGTAATAATAATTATCCAAATTAAAAGCAGACACACCACCATCTCTATTGGCATAGTATAGGAAATATTTGTCTATAGAATTTGTTGGGTTTATTCCGCTGAAGTATAAAGAATTGTCAAAATTATTTTGATTTTCATAGTTTATAGACAATGCAAATTTATTCCATTGGTTCTTCTCACCACTTTTTTCAAAAACGAAAACACCTCCTACTTGATTTAAATCAAAAGCATTGGATGATTCTGAATTTTTAGTTCCAAAATAATTTGAATTATTTTTATTGTTTGAATTATTAAGTGTAACTGATATTTGGTTATTATTAAAGATAGAAGAACTAGCTGGATTTATACTAATGGCTGATAGATCTCCGCCAAGAGCTCCCATGGCACCACTTAAAGCTCTAAAACGAGCTGTGCCTAATTGGTTGGTTTGACTGTATCTTAAAGCATCAGTAAAATCTTGAGCTTGTGTGGCACTTGATCCAATAATTATAATTAATAATGATAGATATTTTTTCATAACGTATGTATTAAAAAGCCTATACATGCCAATTGTTTAGTTGTATAGGCTGTGTAGATTTTATTTATCCTCTGCGACCACCTCTTCCACCACCGCCAAAAGATCCACCGCCATTACCACCAGAAGATCGAGGACTGTCAAAACTTCTCGGGCTTTCACTACGGGGTCTCGGTGTGTTATAGTCAGAACTTCTTGGACTTTCAGGTCTAGGTCTAGGATTCATGAATTCAGAATTTCTTGGATTTTCTGTTCTCGGTCTTGGAGTGTTGTATTCTTGATTCCTAGGATTGTCAATTCTTGGTCTTGGATTTACATTATCATTTTGTGAATCTCCTTTTGGATTGCTAATTCTTGGCCTTGGAGTGTTGTTAATCATACTATTATTGTATTCACCTCTTCTTGGTCTCGGAGTATAATTTCTTGGAGAATTTGATGTGCCATAATTGCTTGAGGTATATGATCTTCTTCCAATTGAATAGCCATTAGAATTGTATCTGTCATTGTAATATGAAGAACCTCTGGTTCCATGACTATAAGCATAATTTCTTCCATAATAACCATTACCATAATAATAAGGTGATCCATAATAACCTCCATAGTAGTAGGGATTGTACCAGCTCCATGAAGGACCATAATAACCAGTATATCCCCAATAAGGATCGTACCAACCATAATTCCATGAGCTCCATCCTAAATAAATTCCAGATCTCCATGGTCTGTATCCCCAGTAATTATTCCAATACCAGCCTGAATTCCATCCCCAATCGTTATTGTAATAGTTTATAGTAACATTACTGTTGTTATCTCCCCATCCGGCATAACTTTTACTCTCTGTTTTCTTAATTGTGTCATTTGTATCACTCGAGTATCCTTCTACATCAGTAAAAACTTCTGTATTGTTATTACTGTAGTTGTTTGCGTTTGCGGCAAAATATTCTTTGTATTTGTTTCCTGACGGATTTTCTACAACAGAACTTTCATTTTGTGCAGTTTCTCTTTTCTCACTGCCATAAATCCCGTCATTATCGTAATAGGATTTATTTTGATAAGAACCACAAGAAACTACAGTTAGTCCTAATAATCCAACAAGGGACATAAGGATTCTGTTTTTAAAAGAAAAGTAGTAAGTTTTCATTTCTATTTAGTTTTTATTGTTGGACAACACAAAAATAGTTAGTTTTGCCAAACTATTTCAAGTATAAATATAAACAATTTTTGTGCCAAACTATTCAATATGAGCAAGAACTTAACAAAACGCGAAGAAGATTATTCTAAATGGTATAACGAGCTAGTTGTCAAAGCTGATTTAGCTGAGAACTCAGGTGTAAGAGGTTGTATGGTAATCAAGCCCTATGGGTATGCGATTTGGGAAAAAATGCAGGCAGAATTAGATAGAATGTTTAAAGAAACTGGACATAGTAATGCTTATTTTCCTTTGTTTGTGCCAAAAAGCATGTTCGAAGCTGAAGAGAAAAATGCAGAAGGATTTGCAAAAGAATGTGCTATTGTTACTCATTATCGCTTAAAAAATGATGAAGAAAGACCAGGTAAATTGATGGTGGATCCAAATGCTAAACTAGAGGAAGAACTAATTGTTCGTCCTACGAGTGAAGCTATCATTTGGAGTACTTATAAAAACTGGGTTCAATCCTATAGAGATTTACCATTGTTGATTAATCAATGGGCAAATGTAGTTCGTTGGGAAATGCGTACACGTTTGTTTTTACGTACCGCTGAATTTTTATGGCAAGAAGGACATACTGCCCATGCAACAAAACAAGAAGCATTGAATGAAACAGTTCAGATGATGAATGTGTATGCTGATTTTGTTGAGAACTTTATGGCGATTCCAGTTGTAAAAGGTGTAAAAACAGAAACGGAACGATTTGCAGGAGCTGATGAGACTTATTGTATTGAAGCATTAATGCAAGATGGTAAAGCTTTGCAAGCAGGAACTTCTCACTTTTTAGGACAAAATTTTGCGAAAGCATTTGATGTAAAGTTTGCTAATCAAGAAGGCAAGCAGGAACATGTTTGGGGGACTTCTTGGGGAGTTTCAACACGTTTGATGGGAGCCTTAGTGATGACTCATTCTGATGATAACGGATTAGTGTTGCCTCCAAATTTGGCACCTATTCAAGTTGTTATTGTACCAATTTTTAGATCTGATGAAGAATTTGAAGCAATTTCGGCTGTAGCCAAAGATTTGATAACTAAATTCAGAAAATTAGGTATTTCTATTAAGTATGATGACAGAACGACACAAAAACCAGGATTTAAATTTGCTGAATGGGAATTAAAAGGTGTGCCAGTTCGTATAGCTGTTGGTCCAAAAGATTTAGAGAATGGAACTTTTGAAGTAGCTCGTCGTGATACGTTGTCAAAAGAAGTAATCGCTGCTAATGGAATTATAGATTATATCGAAGGGTTGTTGGAGCAAATTCAAAAAGATTTATTTGATAAAGCGTTGAATTATAGAAATACTCATGTAACAGAAGTGAATTCATTCGATGAGTTTAAAGATGTTTTAGATGGTAAAGGTGGTTTTGTATCAGCACATTGGGATGGTACTGCGGAAACTGAAGAAAAGATAAAAGAATTAACAAAAGCGACCATTCGTTGTGTGCCTTTAGATAGAAAAGAAGAGGAAGGAGTTTGTGTTTTGACAGGAAAACCTTCAAATGGAAGAGTCTTATTTGCAAAGGCTTACTAAGAAAGTCGAAAAAAAAGATAAAAAAAAACGAAAGTAGTGTTGCAGGAATAAAAAATGTGTATATCTTTGCACTCGCATTACAGAAATGAGTACTCTTGAAGAGTTCAGAGTAAGTAAAAGGCCCGTTCGTCTATCGGTTAGGACGCCAGGTTTTCATCCTGGTAAGAAGGGTTCGATTCCCTTACGGGCTACAATTTTTGAAATACTGAAATTAGATTATAGATGGCCCGTTCGTCTATCGGTTAGGACGCCAGGTTTTCATCCTGGTAAGAAGGGTTCGATTCCCTTACGGGCTACAAAATTAGTTGTAAATAAGTTTTATAAAATAAACTCTTAGTGTCTCAAGATTTATTTTATTAGTTAAAACCAAAGTGATTGCAAAAGTAATTGTGGGAGGTTTTTCTTTTTTAACTGATAGTTTATAAATAATTATTACAATTAAAATTAAAAGAAAATGGCAAATCATAAGTCAGCTCTAAAGAGAATTAGAAGTAACGAAAAGAAAAGAGTATTAAACAGATATCAGCACAAAACTACTCGTAATGCTATCAAAGCAATCCGTTTAGCAACTGATAAAGCTGAAGCTTCTGCAAAATTATCAACTGTTATTTCAATGATTGATAAATTAGCTAAGAAAAACATTATTCACGATAACAAGGCATCTAACTTAAAGTCTAAATTGACTAAACACGTAGCTGCTTTATAATTCAATTAGTGTTCAAAATTTACTCAAAAGCCTTGCATTTGCAGGGCTTTTTTGTTTTATACTATGATAATTTCTTTTCCAGTGTCTCCATTTTGGATTTGACAGTACCATATTCAAAAAAACGAATAGTGTTTAGTATCCATTGTAAAGTCCTTACTGGATTGATTAGTTTGAAGGCCAGATTGGCAATTTGAATGTCTCTTTCTTTAATTAAGTTATCTGATTTATCTGGATCTTTGTATAAACATTCTGCAAATGTCCAAGCCCCATCTCTGGCAGTTTCAATACTGAATTGAATTACTTTATCATCCCATTTTTTTGCTAAAGGCATTAGTATTCCAAAAACTGGAGAAATACTTCCCATGTTTTGTTTAACTTCATCTGTCATATCAGAAAGAAGTTTATTGATGTGGTTAAAATCACTTTTTATCCCTTCTAATGGTTCTTTTTCTATGGTATTGATGGTGACAATTCCTAAATCTAGATTGATATGAGCATTAATGCCTAATAATAAATGTTGTAATACAAGGTATTCTCCAGCGCCTGCTTTTAGAGCAGTTTCCCAACTTTTAGTAGTGGGTTGGTTGTTTTTTAAGTCAAAATAAGCTTTGAAGTAACGGTTAGCAAATATAACATCAAGTTTTTCCATTCTTTTATTGTCTTCAAAACGATTGTTTATAATGCCTTCTTTTACATTGATGGTTACTTTTCTGTATAATACTGCAAAATATCCTAATGGGTTGTTGGTGTTTTTGCATTCTTCAACTATTATGTTTAGAATGTCTATTACTTCGTTTATAGTATTGGCTTGCATGTAAGTTAATTCTTCTAATTTTTTATAAATGTATTAATTAAATTTGATTGGTTTCGAGTTTTTTATCCTATAAATTGAGTTGATTTTGTTTAATTATTATGTCTTAATTGTTAAGTATTTAGCTCATGAATTAAAAATGTTTTTTATGTAAAAAATAATCGTACTTTTGCACCACAAAAAAATACACATGGAATCAATTAGAAATATTGCGATTATTGCGCACGTTGACCACGGAAAGACTACGTTGGTTGATAAAATCATGTATCACTGTCAGTTATTTCGTGAAAACGAAAACACAGGTGATTTAATTTTGGATAACAATGACCTTGAACGCGAGCGCGGAATTACAATTACTTCTAAGAACGTTTCGGTAACTTACAAAGGAACAAAAATCAACATTATCGATACTCCGGGTCACGCCGATTTTGGTGGTGAAGTAGAGCGTGTATTGAATATGGCTGATGGTGTTTGTTTATTGGTAGATGCTTTTGAAGGACCAATGCCACAAACACGTTTCGTATTACAAAAAGCAATCGACTTAGGTTTAAAACCATGTGTTGTAATCAATAAAGTTGATAAAGAGAACTGTACTCCTGAAGAAGTTCATGAAAAAGTTTTCGACTTAATGTTCGAATTAGGTGCTACTGAAGAGCAGTTAGATTTCCCTACTGTTTATGGTTCTGCTAAGAACAACTGGATGAGCGAAGACTGGAAAAATCAGACTGAAAACATTGAGCCGTTATTAGACATGGTTTTAAATAATGTGCCAGCTCCAAAAGTTTCTGAAGGTACTCCTCAAATGTTAATCACTTCATTAGACTTCTCTTCTTTTACTGGTCGTATCGCTATTGGTCGTTTACAAAGAGGTGTTTTAAAAGAAGGAATGAATGTTTCTTTAGTAAAACGTGACGGTTCTATTTCTAAATCAAAAATTAAAGAGTTACATACTTTTGAAGGTTTAGGACGTAAGAAAGTTACTGAAGTTGTTGCAGGTGATATTTGTGCTATTGTTGGTTTAGAAGGATTTGAAATTGGTGATACTGTTGCTGATTTTGAAAACCCAGAGGCTTTAGCTTCAATTGCTATCGATGAGCCTACAATGAGTATGTTGTTTACAATTAACGATTCACCTTTCTTTGGTAAAGAAGGTAAATTTGTTACTTCTAGACACGTAAAAGATAGATTGACAAAAGAATTAGAGAAAAATTTAGCGTTACGCGTTAATGAAACTGATTCTGCAGATAAATTCATGGTATTTGGACGTGGGGTATTACACTTATCAGTTTTAATTGAAACTATGCGTCGTGAAGGATATGAGTTACAAATTGGTCAGCCACAAGTAATCATCAAAGAAATTGATGGAGTTAAATGTGAGCCAATCGAAGAATTAACTATTGACTTACCAGAAAACGTTTCAGGTAAAGCGGTAGAATTCGTAACAGTTCGTAAGGGTGAAATGTTGAGTATGGAACCAAGAGGTGAGCGTATGATTATTAAATTTATCATTCCTTCACGTGGTATTATTGGTTTACGTAACCAATTATTAACGGCTACGGCTGGTGAAGCTATCATGGCACACCGTTTCTTAGAATACCAACCATACAAAGGAGAAATTGCTGGACGTATCAACGGTTCATTAATTTCAATGGAAAATGGTAAAGCAATTCCTTACTCTATCAATAAATTACAAGATCGTGGTAAATTCTTCGTAGATCCAAATGAAGATGTTTATGAAGGTCAGGTTATTGGTGAGAATTCAAGAGGTGATGATATGGTTGTTAATATCACTAAAACTAAGCAGTTAACAAACTTCCGTTCTGCTGGTGCTGATGATAAGACTAGAATTGTTCCTGCTATCAAATTCACTTTAGAAGAAGCTTTAGAGTACATTCAAAAAGATGAATATGTAGAGGTTACTCCTAAGTCATTACGTTTACGTAAAATTTACTTAAACGAAAATGATAGAAAGCGTTTTAAAATAGCTTAATATACTTTTATTATAAAAGAAAAGCCTCTCAAATTTGAGAGGCTTTTTTTATTTTGATTTGAAAATTAAATTGAGAACTGCTAAAATTACTATTGCTCCAAAAGCTCCAGTTATAATTGAACCAATAAGTCCGCTACCAATACTGATACCAAGCTTACCAAAAACCCAAGAACCAACAAAGCTTCCTAAAATTCCAACAACAATGTTGCCAATTAATCCTAAACTACTCCCTTTAAAAATTTGACTACCAAGCCAACCTGCAATAGCACCAATAATTAATGTTACAATAATTCCCATAATTTAATTTTTAGGTAAAACGTTTTAATAAAAATACGTTTTTTCTTTCAAATATTTATGTTTGATTTTTTCAATAAAAAAATCCCGAACATTGTCGGGATTTAATTTATCGTTTTAAAGTAAAATGTCCTTTTGCTGTGCGTCCATTTTCTAATTCTAAAGTATACCAATAATCATCAGCTGGTTGAGGTTCTCCATTAAATGTTCCGTTCCAACCTTGATCAGTAGCACTTATTTGTTTCATTAGTTTACCATATCTGTTATAAATGTGAATTTTGGCATTAGCATTAAATGTTTTACTAAAGCCAATAATATTCCAATGATCATGATATCCATCACCATTAGGAGTGAAGAATTTAGGAGCACCAACCACGTTTACAGTTTCTTGAGAAGTTCTACAGCCAAATAAGTCTTTTACATAAGCTGTATGAATACCAGGAGAAACTTCGTAAAATGTATTACTCTCTTGAAATGGACCTAGCTCATTATCCAAGCTGTAAACATAATTACCATCTCCTGTAACATTAATTGTAACCGTATTCTCTTCTTGTAAATCTATGATAGTCGTTCCAAGAAAAACAGCAGCATTAGATTTGGTAACAGTTATAGTTCTTGTTCTAGAGCAATTAAAACTTGTAGTCACTTCAACTGTATATACTCCTTCTTGATTCACTTGTAAAGTTGAACCTGTTTGACCAACTACCTCTACAGTATTTTTAAACCATTTATAAGTGTAATTTGCTGTAGAACTTCCATCATTGATTCCAGCGTTTAATGTAATTAAATATAATGGGTTATCTGAACAAATATAATCTTGATCAGTCAAGTCTATACTTGGAAGAGGATTAACAACTAAATTTATTTTAGCATAACCAAAACAAGCATTACTTACTGAGCTATCGACACGTGCCCATATTACTTGTGCATTCGGGATGTCATTTCTAAAGTTTGATGGATTTGCAATAGCGTTTAATTGTGAGTCTCTATCAGCTACATTTCTATAGTATTTTATTGAATATGTCCCTGCAGGAAGCACGTTAGTTGTTAAATCAATTGTAACTGAAGATACGTCAAAAGTTGCGAAACCGTCTGTATCAGGATTCGCTGCATCGATATAATCATCACAAACATTAAATGTTTGTGTGTATGAAGCAGGAATTTGTGTAGTAATTACCTGAACATTTATCTGAGCTATTCTAAAGCATCCGTTAGCATTTTCAACTCTTGTCCACACAGTGAAAAATCCTGGGGAAGCAGAATTCAGATAAGCTGTAGGATTTGTAATTTGAGTTGCTGTATTTTCGTTTTGTGCATCCGTTTGACTCGTGTAATAAGTAAATGTTTGTGTTGCAGCATCAACAGATATTTGAGAATTGTTAACTGTTAAATTTACTGTTGCAATTCCGTCAAGATTATCGTCACATTGTACAATCGTAATAGGTGAACTTACAACAGGTAGTGCAAGGATTGATAAGGAAGTATCATTTGATAATAATCCACAAGAATTTCCTGTTTTGTCTAAACGAACTCTATATTTATAACTACTCATTGCATTAGTAATGTTGTTTACAGACAAAGTGTTTGTAGTAACATTTGAATATATAGTGTTGTTTGATAAATTACTCCATGTTGCACCATTATCTGTAGATAATTGCCATTGATAAGTATTTCCTCCATTGTCAGCAACAGTAATTGTAGCTGTTTCTAATTCACATGTTGGATTTGTCTGTGGTTGTTGCGTGATTTCTATTGGAGCAGAAACAATATAATTTAAATTTGGAGTTGTGTATCCTACACCGCTTGTTACCAATCCATTTTGGTTGACAGTTGGGGGCGTTAGTGCTCCTAAAATTCCATCACTATTTCCGTCTAAAAACCCTGCTTCAATAACATCATTACATAAATCGTTATCAGAATCTAAATCTCTATAATTTTTAATTCCGTCATTGTCTGTATCAACAATTCCTTCATTTAAATCTGTAATTCCATCATTGTCTGAATCAAGATCTAAATAATCTGGAATTAAATCTAAATCAGTATCGACAGGTGTTAAGCCTGGTTCGAAAGCATTATCTAAGCCGTTTGAATTAGTATCAGCATTTGATAAAGCAAGCGCATTGTTTCCTTGCACTTCTGTGATGTCTAAAATACCATCATTGTCGTTATCGGAATCTAATTGATTTGGAATACCATCACCATCTGTATCATTTGGAACACAAGTAGCTGTTAATTTAAAAGTTGATTTGTTGCCTGTTGAATCAAGTAAGTTTTTGTGTGTTACTTTGAATGTTGATGTTTGATACGATTGAAATTTAAATGTTCCTGTTCCTGCTGCTAATGGAACACTACCATTTAATCTGAAACGAATTTCAAATGATGAAAATTCTGTAACACCACTTTCATAAATTCCATCATAATTAGTGTCAATTAATAATTGATTTGTTGGATTAAGTACAGTTACAGTTTTATTCGTATCAGCATTAACAACATATTCTGCATTAGCATTAATCAAATCAGTTGCATTTGCAGTTAATGGATATTCTAAAGTTATATTTATAGGTTGAGCATAGGTTTGTTTATATGATACATAATAACCTTTTCCTGCGGGTATTTCCGTTACAAAACTGCCATTTGCATTGCCAATAAATGGTGTTGTTGCAGTTGGTAATGAATTAGTAATTAATCCAGTAAAGGTATTATTGTAAGTTCCTACAGAAACAAGTCCTGAATTTGGATTTACAATATTGATATCTTGATTTCCATAAGATTCTGCGCAGTTTAAAATGCCGTTATTATTGTTGTCTATATCAATATTATCATTTGCTAAATCTCCATCAATATTAGTAGGACATGAACTTACTGGAATTTCATCTGATTCAATTGGTGTTCCACAACCAGAAATACTAGCTTTTACTTTGTAATACCCTGGTTGGGTTGGTGTGTATTCATTAGTAATTGCTCCAGGAATTAAAACACCATTAAAAAACCATTCAAAAGTGTCAAATGAAGTAATACTATTTACAGCTAGTTTTACATTAGGAATACAATTAGTTGATGTTACTGTAATTTTATTGAATGATATTTCTGGCTTGAATGTAAATCCAGAATAAAACCCTCCATATGTAGCTGCGCCTGACGAACCATAGTAAGATAAATAAACTGATTTACTTGAAAATACAGACACATTGCCCGTTAAACCATTTATCATATAGGTTTGATATAATGGATTTCCTGTAACATTAAATGGACCATTAGCTACTACTCCAGGTGGAAGATTAGTTAAAGTATGGTTTGTACCATTAATTATGAAATCTAGAGAAGCACCTGTTTCAGTAACTAAGCAAACTGTTCCTGTGAAACTCGGATTTGAGCCTACTGAATTAATAAAAGGAATGTTGTTTATTGCTTTTGGAGTTTCACAACTAAGTGGAGGTAAAAAATGCATGTTTTGATTGGCCTGTGTACTTCCTCCAATTCCTTGATATGCAAAAGCTTTTTTTGAAGTTTTAACATATAAGTTGTTTAAAACAGAAAATTGAGAACCATTTAAGGCTACATATTCACCAGCATTTAAAACTATAAAAGGAGTAGTATTTCCATTTAAAAATACTTCGGTGTTATTTTCGTTTGCAACAATTGTTGGTCGTTCAATAACATCTTCACCATCACCTCTAATAAATATATATTCTGTTCCTGTTCTTTCTGCAGAAACAATTTGATCGAAACCAATATCAGAGTTGTTGCTAATAGTTCCATTAGACCCTCCATAAGAACCACAATTTACTGCCACAGGCTTGGTTGAAGATATTAAAGCTCCAATTAAGCCGTCAGCATTTTGTAGATGGGGTCCTTCTGCAGAGATAATGTAACTTTCGCCAGCATTTAATGTTACATTCGCAGGAGTATTGCCTGCTGCTGTATTGTTGTTAAGTATAACCCCAGGTTTTATATCACTAAAAGAAATGACCGTATTATTTTCTGTAGCTAAAATTGAAGCAAATGTATAGTGTCTGGAATCTGTAGCTATTCCAGTATTTATCATAGCACCAATTCTAAACTGAGTTCCTAATGCTGCCAGTCCTTTGGAAACCAATCCTCCAGCGTGGTTGTTACTAGCTGCGGTCAATCTTACAGTTACATAAATCAGATCATCAGCTTCAACTATATAGCCTTTATCGTTTAGAATTGTACTTACATCATGGCCATTAGCTAATAATTGAGTATCTGAACCTGTTCCAATAAATACTGTTTGAGGATTGTCTCTTCTTACAGTTCCTGTAGTAACGGCTCCTCCAATGGCGATTACTCTATAATTTATATCTGTAATACTCGGAGTAGAAATATACATGTATTGGCCTAATGTTTCATAGGCATCGGTATTTGATAAAGGCGGAATATAATGTGTTTTACTAAACTGAGAAAAACAATTTAAACTAAAAAATAAGGCTAATAAAAGTAACTTTGATTTCATGCGGTTTTTATATAACAAAAACCCCAAAGATAGTTTTTTATCTCTTAAGCGCGAAATGCCCTCTTACTATATTTCCATTAGTAAGTGTTAAAGTAAACCAATAATCTGTTGCTGGTAAATTTTGACCATTAAAAGTACCATTCCAACCTTCTGAATTAGAATTAAATTGTTTTACAAGCTTTCCAAACCTATCAAAAACGCTAATTAATGTATTTGGTTTCGTTTTTATATTTTTAATTACCCAAGTATCGTTATAACCATCTCCGTTTGGAGTAAAAAAGCTAGGGTAATCTAGAACATAAATTGTTTTTGTTGGAGTTGGAAGACATCCATTTAGATCTTTAACTGAAATAGTATACTCTCCAGCTGGAACATTTTCAAATAAAGGACTTGATTGATAATTTATTTGGTCAATTGAGAATGCATAATTACCTCCATTATCTGTGTAAGTAATTAAAATTGAATTGTTTTCATTGCCAGTAAACTCAGTTATTTCTGCATTAATATTAGATGCAGGGGCAGAAGTCTTAACAATGAAGTTTTTAGTTGCTTTACATCCGTTAGCATCGGTAACTACAACTGAATAATTTCCAGAGGAAGAAATAGTTGCTTCATTTGTAGTACTTACAACATTTAACCATGAATAATTGCTATAGATATTTGGAACACTTAAGGTTAAAGGACTTCCTTGACAAATACCAAAAGTTTCGGTATTAAAATTGATTGGATCCAGATAGTTTACTGTTAAGTTTACTTCAACTAAACCATAGCAATCTGGACCATTTATAATTCTAGCAAAAATGGTTTGATTGTTTGCAGTTGTATTTATAAAATTATTTGGAAGTGCATTATTTTCTGTTGTAGCATTAACTTTTGAAGAATAATATTGAACTGTTAAACCTGAAGGTAGTCCAGTTGTTACAATTGGAGTTATTTCTGCATTTAAATCAAAGGTTGTTATTCCGTTTTTAGTACCATCTTCATCACATTTTTGGTATGAAACGGGAGAATTGACAGGATTATTGGCAATTTGTAAATTTATTTGGCAAGTCGATTTACATCCGTTAGAATTTGCTACTTCAGCATAAATAATCTTAGGAATACTTGTATATGATGTTGTATTGACAATTGCTGTACCTCCAATAGTTTCATAATAAGATACATTTCCTAATGAAGTGTCGCCGTTTTTTATTAAGTTGTCTAATTTTGTAAGGTTAAAAATAGCACTACCATCGTTATTGTCATCACATTGGACTAAAACTTGATTACTTAAATTGGGAAGAGCGGCAAACTGCAATTTTACTTCACCAGTAGAAAGACAAGAACCATTTATCAAAACTTCTACCTTATATGTAACAACATTTGAATTAGTATTATCCGTTACAGGGAATGTTGGTGTTGTAATTCCTGTATCAATACCATTCTTAAACCATTTATAAGTATTTGTTCCAGGTTGTGTTGCATTTAATGTTACATTTTCTCCTGCACAATAAGGATTATTTGTTGTAATTAAATGATCTACTCCTAAATCGGTACTACTTTGAAAACTTCCTCCACCTAGAAATATAGCAGAATCGTATAAATTATTTCCTTGGTCAGCAATTACTAATTTGATATGGTAGGTTACTCCAGGCGTTACTACTGATTTTGCTTTTAAAATTTTAGTTTGACCGTTAAAAGTTGTTGGATGATTAAATCCGTTGAAAGCATCAAAATAAGGTTCGTTTGCCGGAGGACAAATTGTTCCAGATCCTCTAATAGTATTAACACTCACAGGAATATTTGTACCTGGTACCAGTGCCAAATTTTGATAAGTTGAGGATCCTACTGGTTTAAGTAAAAACGCAAATCCATCAGTATAACCACATTGATTTGCTGATGGACTTGATAAATATTGTTCTGATGAAAAAATATAATCAAAACTTATATTGTTTGTAAAAGGAATGAAATCAAATTCAATGACAGTTGCATTGATTGTATTGTTAACACTAATGGCTTGTTCTAAATCCGCATCACCACTCCAAGAAGTATCCCCTTCGCTAGAGTTTCCTGTATTAGGACCAATCGCAGAAACTGCTTTTCCTGTACTTAAAACTATACCATTAGCAAACGGAAATGTACTGGTGCCTTGGTTGAAATAACCATAACTTTGCTCTGCTCCAAAGTTTCCTCCAGAAACAACTACATTAGATACATTTGCACATCCACTGCTTGCAAAGACATTCTGAATAAGTTGTTGCGCTGTATAAGTATCATCAACTTGAATGTATTGAGCGTTACTAATTGTAAAACTTAAGAATGTAAGTAGTTTTAAAAATGATTTCATGTATTTTACACATTTTGGGCGTGCAAAGATACTACAAATCTCTTCTTTTGAGTATTTTATAAGATAAAATTATGAAAATTGCTGTCCAAACTATAACTGTAATAATCGAAAGATAATCAACACTATAGTTTTTGGTATTTTCAACTCCTATTTGAGTTCCAATTGTTTTTACAAAAGATAATCGTGTAAACGGTTCTACTATCAGACTAGACATTGATTCTAAAGGGAAAAACTGAAATGCTGTATCTACTTTTTCACTTCCGTTGAATATTTTGAACTTTAAAACTCCATAGGCAATATTTTCTAAAATACTCCAAATTAAAAGGAAACCTAATGCAAAAGCAGAACGTTTAACTAAGATTCCTAAAAACAAGCAGAATGAGAAAAATCCAACAAGCTTTACAAAATAGGCTAATAGATAATCTAAATCTGAAAAAATTATTGAAAATTCATTATACGATGAAAATAAAAGTCCTAAGATTAGCGACATTACAAAAACAAATGCAGTCGAAATTCCTGAAAACGCTAAGACAGTTAAAAACTTTGATTTTATGAACTCTTCTTTACTCATTCCGTCAATCAAGTTTTGTTTTAAAGTGCCATAGCTGTATTCATTTGCCATCATAGAAACTATAACAACAGCTAAAAAGAATTTAAGAATTGCTGCGATGTAAGTATTAAAATGCCATATGAAAGGAAAATTGAAAATGCCAGTTTCTGCCAAGTCTATTTTAATAGGTCCTATTTCAAATTTTATAGAAGCAATAAGTGCTATGAATGATAAAATAACGAAGTAAGCAATACTTAATACTCGACTCGCTTTATTTTTCCATATTTTTTGAAATTCTATTGATAGTAATCGTTTCATTTTGATTGATGATGTTAGTTTGATTGATGATTGTTTGTTAATTCTAGGAATTGTGCTTCTAGACTATGTTTACGTTTTACCAAATGTTGTAAAACAATATTTTTTTGAAACAAATATTGATTAAGTTCTTCTGATTCAAGATCTGATTTTAGATAAACCATTAACTTTCCTTCTTCTTCAGTTATTTTTTCTACTGATGAATGATGTTCTAAAACAGATTTTAGTTCATTGTTGTCTTTAGATTTTAGTTCAAAAAATCCTTGCTTATTTGTCATTCCATCGACAGTTCCTGAATATAACATTTCCCCTTTTCTGAGAACAAGAACATGAGAACACACTTTTTCTACTTCGTCTAAAAGGTGAGAGGCAAGTAAAATTGTAGTTCCTTGAGAGGCGATAAGTTTTATAATATCTCTAATTTGGTGAATTCCTTGAGGATCTAAACCATTTGTTGGTTCGTCAAGAATTAAAATTTCAGGGTCATTCAATAGAGCAGAAGCAATTGCTAAACGTTGTTTCATTCCCAAAGAAAAAGTGCTGAATTTACTATTCATTCGCTCAGTTAATCCAACGATTTCTAGTTTTTCCTGAACTTTAGTAAAAGGGATGTTTTTTATTTTACAAACTAGCTCCAGATTTTCTTTAGCAGTCATGTAAGGATAAAAGTTAGGACGTTCAATTATAGCTCCAACTTTTTTTAATGCGTCATGAGTTTGCATCTTTCCTTCAAACCATTGGTAATCACCAGATGTTTTGTTTACCACATTAAGAACTATACCAAGTGTTGTTGATTTTCCAGAACCATTAGGACCAAGGATACCATAAACATTGCCTTTGTGTATTTCCAGAGATAGGTTTTTTACAGCATGAACATATTTATTGTAAACCTTGTTAAGATTTGTAATTGTTAAGATTGTTTCCAAAATAATTGTTTTTTGATTGATAAAAGTAAGACGAAATAGTTTTATAAATGTTACAAAAAAAATCCTCAACTTGTGAGTTGAGGATTCATGGTATTTAAGGAGGTAATAGGTTATTTTGAACAATAATATGCTAAGCTGATAAATGATGGTGCTTTTTTTTATAAAACTGTAATAAAGTTTCATTCACTTCTTTCAATTCAGGAGTAAGATAAGTTTTACTTCCCTTAATATCGTTTGTAAGCTCCAACTGACAATGAACACATTGATATTCACTAAAGTGATTTGTAACTTTTCGTGTTGTAACTAGTTTATGACCAAAAAGGTAGCAGAAAATTTTTTTCGAAAACCATTTTTCTTTGAAGCTCATCTTGTTCATAACTAGAGTATTAACATTATTGTTATGTAAAAATATAAATATTTCGATAAAGCGTGTAAAAAAATCGTTTAAATGTAATTCTTAATATATAAATTGATATTTTTCTTACAAAATTATCAATTTTTAAATAAAAAATACTCAACGTTAAGTATTGAGGATTAGGTTATTATGTTTTAAAAGTTGATGGTTAACTTTTTTGTTCTTTATTAAAATATACTAAGTAGTAATACATTTGTTTTTCTTCGTCCCAGCCTTTTTCAACAAATTTTTCAGCACTCTCTGGATTTACAAAGTCTAATTTGATTTGAATGTTTGTATCTAATTCGATAACATTTTTCATTTTACGACGCGCATCAGTAACTGCGGCATTTGCAATCGGGAAAGTCGTCAAATCTTCGATACTGTATTTTTCTCCTTTATCTATTTTATAGTTTTTAAACTCCGAAATCAAATCAGGATTATCAATCACTTCATTTAAGAAATTAGTTTCTTCAAAATTATCATTCTTAGCAAAGTGATTTACTGCACGATTCATGAATAAAACTTCTTCTTTTTTATCTTCTGCAGGTAAAACAACATCTTTTGCAAAGTCCTGACAGAATTTTAAATACTTTTTAGTCATGAAGTTCTCATCCTGAAAAGCATCCACAGAAAGGAAATGTTCTAACCAATAACGAGCATCATATCTGTTGCTATCAACTGTTAAAATTTTGTAACCTTCTTCTTTTTTATAATTGAAAATTAAACACCCTTTATCTAGTTTTTGAAGATTGATTCCTTGTTGAAGAATCATTTCTAGATTTGTTTCTTTCTCTTCAAACTGAAGGAAATCGGTTTTAATTTCACTTTTAAAAATCCCAATTGCATCTACAGGGTTATTATCGATGGAAACATTTGTTAGATAAGCGATATAAACTTCACCGTTTTTAATGTGCGGATGATTAGACTGCTCAAATAAGTGTTTTGTAATCTTTTTAGAAACTTCATGAACATTGCTTGGGTTGTTGAAAATTTCTGAAGCCAAATTGTACATTTCGTTGTATTCTAAATCAACATCATGTGCAAACTGATAGTAGTTTTCTTCGCCACTTCTAAACGGTTTGAAGAAAAATTCTTTAAGTAAAGGCATTATTTCATCATTTAGTGCATAGGGTTGTTCTGAAACAAAAACAGCTTCATTTCTACTTTTATTTCCAACTCTATGAATAGAAAGATTGTCGATGTGGGTATTAAAAAGATTTATCATTTTGATACTATTTTAGATAAAAAAACCAAGAAAAAAGAGAAATCTAAAATCTTGGTTCTATAATAATTTATTTTAATTTTTTAGTTCCAATTGTCTTCGAATCCATAATCTTCGAAAGAATCATCTCCTTCAAACATATCAAGGTCTTCGTCGTCGTAATCGTCTTCGAACTCACTTCCAAATTCATCTTTTTCTGAAGCAAATTCTTTATCAGGAGCTGTCATTGGCATAATTCCGTGAGAAAATAAAACATCAGGATAGCTTACGCCGCTTTCTGGTTCTTCAATAGCCGCAAGTTCTACAAAGAATGTCCACATATTGAAAAAATCATATACATAAATCATTTTTGTACTGTCCTTATCAAACATACCAGACAATAAATAATCTGCCATTGTTAATCCTTCTCCAGGATTGTCACCTGTATCAAATAAAGGAATTTCTTGGTCTTGATTCCATTTGTCATCACAAGTGTAAAACGCAGCCATTTCCATGCCATCAAAATCAAAAGAATTTACAATACTATTGTGTAAATCCTCTAAAGTATCATTTTCATCTATAGCGATATCTCTAAATATATCTTCTTCTGCATCTAAAATGACTCTAAATTTGTAAATCATAAGCTTGAATTATTGAAAGGTCAAAGGTAAAATATTAATTACGAATTATTAATTATGAATTACGATTTGTTGATAATATTTATTCCATCTGTTTAAGTTTCTCTTTTGCAAGCTTTTTTTGATTTTCATCTCCTTTATCTAAAAGAACAGTGAAGAAACGTTTTGCGTTTTTGTAATCTTTATTGTTGAAATATGACAAAGCCAAATTGTTAATTATGATAGTGTCATCAGATTTTAATGAATACGCTTTTTCAAATATTGGAAGTGCTTTTTCCAGTTTATTATCCATTAGATAAGCAGAACCAAGGGTACATAAAATAATAGGATCATTAGGGAAAATACTATTCATTTTTTCAGCTAATTGAAGCATATTACCATCTTCATTATTTTTATATAAAGTGTTTTGGTAATCTTGAACCGCAGCTTTTAAGAAATTAATTTCGTCTTTTAAAGGCTCATTATTTGACCATAACCACTTGTGGTTTATTTTTTTTGAGTATTCTAAGGTCTCAAGTAATTCCCTCGTAAAATCATTGAATCGATTAAAAGTTCCCAAAGCATATATTTTCCCAAATCGCATATCTAATCGCTTTGGGTTTTTCTTAATACCTTCCACTAAAAAGTTTTGTGAAACATTAAACAAAGAATCATTTTGTGTTTTTTGACCTCCTAGGTAAGCAACAGGTTTTTTTGTAGAGTCTTGTACTTCATACTGAGGATTCTCAGTAGGAGAAGGTGTTAGACTCATTATTTCTTTAGTGGCTTCTTGGTAATAGAAATTGAATCCGCCAATATATAATTCAGGATTTGAAGGTTCTTTTTGTTTCCATTCTTTAAATAGGTTATCCATTGATTTTGCATCTGAACCTAATTGCATTAAAATTTTAAATCGGTCATTGAAACTTTGACTTTGAGATGCTACAGAACAAAGAACAGTAAGTATAAAAAGTACTTTTTTCATTTTTTTATTTTTGGTAAAATTCGATTGGTAAATTGTCAGGATCGGTAATAAAGAAAAATTTCTTCTCAGTGTATTCGTCTATTCTTATTGTTTCACATTCTATTGAATACGAAAGTAAATAATTTCTAGTTTTTTCTATATCATCTACTTCAAAAGCTAAATGTCTTAATCCCGATGCTTCTGGTCTGGAAACTCTTTCGGGAGGATTAGGAAACGAAAACAACTCTATGGCATAATTTCCGTTTATTGCCAAATCGAGTTTATACGATTTCCTTTCAGATCTAAAAACTTCTTCAATAATCTCTAAACCTAAAATTTGCGTATAAAAACGCTTTGATTTTTCATAATCAGAACAAATGATAGCAATATGATGGATTTTGTTAATTTTCATCTGTTTTTTTGAAAGAAATTTTATGTTTAATTCGCTTTTTAAATTTAGTAAACTTTTTGCTAGTCGGATATTGTCTGTTGGACGTCATATTGTTAAAGACCAAAGCCACTAATAAAAGTATTGTAGCTCCAGTTAATACTGGTGTTATAACATACCAATAACCCAATTTTAAAATGGTAGGTGACCCTGTTACAGCAATTAAAGCTGTAGCTCCCCCTGGAGGATGTAATGTTTTTGTTACTTGCATTAAAACGATTGCTCCAGCAACCGCTAAAGCCGAAGCCAACCAAATAATATCAGGGAAAAGTTTAGCCATTGATACTCCTACTATTGCTGAAACTATATGTCCACCAATTAAATTTCGTGGTTGTGCGAGCGGACTCTGAATTACTCCATATACTAAAACACATGAGGCACCAAATGAACCAATAAGAAAAACAAAATCTTCTTTAGGAAAAGCATCATATTGCAAATAGGCAATAATTCCCATGCCAACAAAAGCTCCAACAAAGGCCCAAAAATGCTCTTTGAAATCAACTAATGTTTCTTTGTAAAGAATATATTTTGTCCTACGATAACCACGTTTAATAATTTTTTTTGGCATTAATTGATATTCTTTGGTTTGTATGTATAAACGGTATACGGATAAATAAACTGTGCAGTTGTTTTAGAAATTAAACAAACTACTAAAATTGGAATGAATAATGTGTAGTCGTTTATTAGTCCGCAAATTAAGAAAATTGATGTGAAAGGAGCGTGAATACTAGCACTAAGCATGGCAGCCATACCAATTACCATAAAGTTGATAGGAATCACATTAGCGTTAAAGAAAGTATTTAAAATTACTGCTACCAATAGCCCTAAAAATGCACCTAAAAACATACTTGGAGCAAATACACCTCCATCGCCACCAGATGCTAGTGTTACCGAAGTAATGATGGGTTTTAAAAATAAGATTCCCAATACGGTAACTGCAAATGATGTTGAGAAGGTTAAGTTTTGTGCATTAAAAAATAGTTCTTTTACCGCATGATAACCTTCTCCATATAATTGAGGTAAAAGCAGTAAAGAAACACCAATAGTTAATGAGCCAATTATAATTTTAGTACTATATTTTTCAATTTCAATAAATTTAGATTTTATATAGATGACACATCTTGTAAGGTATACCGAATTTACTCCTGCAAGTAATCCTAGTAAAATAAAATAAGGAAATGCTTTTAAGTGCCAAGTTGTAATAACTACTTCAAAAAGTGGTTTTTCATCCAATAATAAAATGAAAGTATAGGAAATAGCCACAGCAATAGTAATGGTTATGGCATAAAAGCGAGATATTTTTCTCGAAATTACTTCAAAAGAAAAAAGTATCCCTGCAATTGGACTGTTAAATAAAGCGGTAATTCCTGCTGCAATTCCTGCACAAACTAATTCGGTTTTATGACGTTTAAAAACATTCTCCTTTTGCTGCGCAACAGAACCAATTGCTGCCGAAGCTACCACCGTCGAGACTTCGATACCTGTAGAACCACCAAAAATAACAGTTAGTAATCCATTAAAAAAGTGAGAAGGAATTTTATAAACTGGAAGTCTCTTTGTTGGAGAACCAGTGCTTTCAAAAATTTCTTTTATGCCTTTATTTTCTTTCTTTTTAAATAAATATTCGCGTAAAAAATAAATTACAGATAATCCAAATAATGGGAAAACTAGAAATAAGAACCAATTAGCATTTGCCTTATGAAATAGGATTTCTTCATAATGTTCTGTCAATTTTTTTAAAGAAACAGCTAAAAATACAGCCGAAAAACCAATTAACACCGAAGCTATAATTAGTTTTTGAGAAGTAATTGCTTTATGATTTTTACGAAGTTGTGTTGTTTTGTTCATCAATAATAGATTCTACCCATGTTGGTTTACAAAAATAAGCACTCAACCTCAAAAAGTATTTTAAAAAAAGTTAAAAGTTGAAAATAATTGACTGAAATCTAAATTAATGCAAGCTCTTTTTAAATTTTTAAAGGCAATTTTTCTTCTGCAGTTGCCTTAGTATTTGATACTGTTTTTATAATATAGAAAAATAGTCTTTATCCCATATTCATCGGCAGCTAATTCCTTGTTCAATTTTCCGTCATAAGGAGTAAGGTTATCTTGAGCTAGTAATACTGAAAAGGCTAATAATAGTATTGATAGGATATGTTTTTTATAACTGGTTTTATTTCAAAGAAAAAAATGGAGCATTTACAATTCGGTATCAAAATTCTACATTTCAGTAATTATAAATTTAATAGTATCGATTGAGATTGCAATTTTGCTTCATCAAATAAACAAAACCATGAAGACTACAATTACATTTATTTTAACTTTATTTTCGACTTTTAGCTTTGCTCAAACAACAGTTTCGGGAAAAGTGTTCGATAATAAAAACAAACCACTCGAAGGAGTTAACGTATACATCGAAGGTACTTATGACGGTGTTATGACAAATGCAAATGGGGAATTTGTGTTTACTACTTTCGAAAAAGGGCAGCAAATATTAGTAGCTACTTTACTCGCTTTTGATGATTTTAAATTAGTTATTGAAGTTGAAAAATCACAAAATCTTATTCTTAAAATGCGTCCAAGTGTAAATACGCTTGATGCTGTGGTTATTACTGCAGGAACTCTTGAAGCTGGAGATAAAGCAAGAGTTTCAGTTTTAAAACCGCTTGATATTGTTACAACAGCAGGGTCTGCGGGTGATATTGTTGGTGCTTTACAAACACTACCAGGAACACAAACAGTAGGTGAAAGTGGAAGATTATTTGTACGTGGTGGAGAAGCAGATGAAGCACAAACCTATGTTGATGGATTACGAGTTTCACAACCTTATGGAGCTTCTACAAATAATTTACCAACTAGAGGGCGTTTTTCACCTTTCCTTTTTAGCGGAATTTCTTTCTCAACAGGTGGTTATTCAGCTGAGTATGGAGGAGCACTTTCAAGTATTTTACAGTTAAATACTATTGAAGAACCAATACAGGATCAAACAGATATATCACTAATGACAGTTGGATTAGGTTTAGGCCATACAAAAAAATGGGAGAAAAGCTCCATAAGTGTAAACACTGCTTATATAGATTTGGCTCCATACCAAGCCGTTGCTCCACAAAATGTAAGTTGGAATAGAGCTTTTCAATCTTTATCTGGTGAAACAGTGTATCGATACAAATTTAATTCTGGAATGTTTAAAATGTATGCTGCTTTTGATGCTTCTCGTTTTGATGTTAACCAAGAATCAATTAATACACCACTTCCAACTCGTGTAAATCTTAACAACAACAACTTTTACTTTAATTCTTCATATAAAGGGAAATTTGGAAGTAATTGGCAGTTAACAACAGGTTTAAGTTACGGTTATGGAGCAACTAATACATCTTTAATTATTGGTGATATAGAAAATAAAGAACATGCTTCTCATTTAAAAGTAAAATTGAAAAAGAGTTTTTCAGATAGAGTTAAACTTTCTTTTGGTGCAGATTACTTTATCACAAAGTTTGATGAAAGTTTTAATGTAAATGCAAAAGTGAATTACAATCAAAACATTGTTGCTGCTTATAGTGAAGCTGATATTTTCTTCTCTAAAGAGTTTGCTGCAAAAGTGGGAGTACGTTTAGCCAATGATAATTTGCTTAATGAAACATCTATTTCACCAAGAGCTTCTTTAGCTTATAAAGTTAGTGATGGGAGTCAGTTTTCATTTGCTTACGGAATGTTTGATCAAGCGCCTAATCAAAGTTATTTAAAATATAATTCTTCATTGCAAAACGAAAGAGCGTCTCATTATATCTTTAATTATCAGTACACAAAAAACAAACGTACGTTGCGTACAGAACTTTACTATAAAGATTATAAGAATCTAATAAAGTATGATAATGGAATGCCAATGTTTAACAGTAATTTCAATAACGATGGCTTTGGTTATGCAAAAGGATTAGATGTTTTTTGGAGAGATGGTAAATCAATTAAATATTTAGAATATTGGTTGTCGTATTCTTACATCGATACAAAAAGAGATTATAAAAACTATACTACACAAGTAACCCCAAGTTTTGTTGCGACACACAATGCATCATTGGTGACCAAATATTTTATAGAAGAATGGAAGTCACAAGTTGGTTTTTCTCATACGTTCAATTCAGGAAGACCATATAACAATCCTAATGAGTCAACTTTTATGAATGGTAAAACTAAAACGTATAATAATTTAAGTGTTAACTGGGCTTATCTTATAACACAACAAAAAATATTGTATTTCTCGGTTTCAAATGTAATGGGAACACAAAATGTATTTGGTTACGAATATGCAAATACTCCAGACTCAAATGGTACATACAATAGAAGAGCAATTACACCTACAGCAGATAGATTTTTCTTTGTAGGATTCTTTTGGACGATTAGTAACGATAAGAAAACGAATCAGTTGGATAATCTTTAGAAGTTTGTGTAAGGATTGTAAAAATTAGCAAAATTTTTTTGTTAAAGTAAAATTAGTTACCTTAGTTAGGAACTAAAACAATATCTTATGAGAAAAATTACGCTAATTTTTACATTTCTAATTTTAAATATTGGATTTACCTATGGTCAGGTAACAGCTGTTGTTAATGCCCCGCCAAACGATGCTTCAACAACACAAAATCGTGCCCCAAATGGCACTAGTACACATTCTTTTATGAGAGGTTCTGCGCTCGTATTAACATCAGAATTAACCTCAATTCCAGTTAGTTCTTCGTTGAATTTATTTGGTTTTGTTACTACAGCAGGTGCAAATGTTGCCGTTACTGGAACATTAACTGTTTATATGAAAAATAGTACTGATACTTCTTTTACTTTAGGAACAAATTGGAGCACAATTATTACTGGCATGACACAAGTTTATTCTGGTACTTATACAGTTCCTGCAAGCGCTACAAATATTGATTTAACTTTGAGTACTCCATTGGTTTATACTGGAGGTTCTATTTATGTTGCTTATGATTTTGTAAGAACAGGTACAGCAGCTACAACGGCAGCTACTTATGGTTCTAATTCCACTGGATTAGTAGGTGGATGTGTTTCGGCTGCAAGTGCAAGTGCAGCGCCTACAACATTAGCTTCAACAAGTTTTAGACCTGTTATGCGTTTTGGATACCCTAATCCTTATTCGAATGATGTGTCTATTGAGAGCATTAATAGTTTAGGAAATGTAGCAAATGTGTTAGGCACACCAGTTCCAATCTCTGCATTAGTAATGAATAAAAGTAACACTACTTTAAATAATGTTACAGTAAATGCTAACTTGACAGGTGCTAATGCTTATACCGATGCAAAAATTATTGCTACAATAGAGCCAGGTGCAACTCAAACAGTAAACTTTAATGATTGGACTCCAACAACTTTAGGAGCAAATACATTAAATGTAAGTGTTCCCACCGATCAAGTGAATACAAACAACTCCTTAAGCTTTAACAATACTGTAAGTTGTAATACTTTTGGTATATCCCAAAATCCTGTAAGTTATACTGGAGCCGTTGGTTTTGGTACAGGTTCAGGAATTTTGAGCACACCGTTTCAAGTTTCTACCGCAACAACAATTACAGGTGTAAATGCTGCTATTTCAAATAATACAGCATCAGTAGGTAGAAATGTATATGGTGTAATTTTAAGTAGTACAGGTACTATTTTAGCAACTAGTACAAATACCTTAACTATTGCAAATGGGGATTTAAATAGTATAAAAACATTTAACTTTAGTCCTTCTGTTTCAGTTGCAGCTAATCAATTAGTATATTATGGTTTAGCTCAAACAGCAAACGCAACAGCTTATTATCCTTTGGGAACTTATACAAATGCTTATTTAACCACTTCTTACTATACGACCGCTTTAACAGGAGGAGCGCAAACTCTTGTGCCATCAAATTTAGGACAAATGGGTATTGAACTAAATTTAACAGGAACTTGCGCTCTAGGAGTAGAATCTTTAGAATCGATTGATAATAATTTAACTGTATTCCCTAATCCAGCAAGTTCTATTTTAAGTGTAAAATTGAATTCGTTTAATAATAATACAAGTTTTGAAGTTTACAATACAATAGGTCAATTAATAATTCCAACTAAAAAAATAGATAATAATAAGTTTGAGATTAATGTTGCATCACTAACAAAAGGAGTTTACTTTTTAAAAGTAAATGACAACAATAAGTTAAGTAGTGTAAAATTTGTAGTAGAAAGATAGTTTATTTATATCATAAATTTTTTATAAACCTGAAGCTAAGTACTTCAGGTTTTTTTTATACTGTATTAATACTATAACGTTTATAAAAACAATTCATCCTCAAAAAACAACAGTTCAGTAAGTATAAATTTTATGAGAGATATTGTCGAAGTACTTTTGATTCAGAAATTCAAACAAAGGGTTTCAATCATCAAATATCAAATTATTAACAAACTAAATTTTAAAACTATGTTACGAATTATTACTTTTTTAGCTTTATTGATTAGCACAACAATTTTCGGTCAAGCAAAATACGAACAAGGAATGGGACAAGCTCTTGGAATGTGGAAAGAAGGAAAATCTACTGAAGCTTCCGCATTATTTGAAAGAATCGCATCTGTAGAGAAAACAAATTGGTTACCAAATTATTATGTCGCAATGGTTAACTGTGTGGAAGCATTCAAACCAGAAAACAAAGAAAAAATATCTGTATTGCTTGATAAAGCACAAAAAGCAACAGATGAAGCATTTTTGCAAAGTCCAAACAACCCTGAAGTAATGGTAATGCAAGCTATGATTTACACAGTGTGGATTGTTCAAGATCCAATGACAAATGGAATGAAATATTCAGGAAAGGCAATGGAGCAATATTATAAAGCACAAGCAATTGCACCTAACAATCCACGTGTGGTTTTTTGCAAAGCCGAATTTGAATTAGGCGGAGCGAAATGGTCTGGTGCCGATACTAAACCTATCTGTGCTCAAGTGGAGAAATCAATCGAACTTTTTGCTAATTTTAAACCAGAATCTCCTTTTCATCCAAACTGGGGATTGGACAGAGCAAAACAAACTCTTGAAAGTTGTAAATAATATAAAGATAAAAGCATAGATTAATGAAAATTAGTAATAAAGAAATTGGTAAAGTATTCTTTTTTGGGATAATAGTTTTTATTATCATTCAACTAATCAACTTAGCTTATGGTGGAGAGATAAAATTTAATAATCATCTTTTGATAAGTTTTATTTACACAATGCTTTATACTTTTTCTTTAGGTTATGCTAATAAAGCGGTCTTTATTTTTCTGGATAAAATTTTTGAAGAAAATAGGTTTTCCTTAAAAAGAATAATAATTGGTTTTTTCGCATCATTTATAGTGTCATTAGTTGTTATTTTTCTGCTTCGCATTACTGAAGATGTAATTATAGAAAAGAAAACATTTGCAGAGTTTATAGCCAATGAAAATGCAGGAAACTATGTTTTTGCGATAATTATTACTTTCATGGTTTCTATTTCTCTATATGCTTTTCACTTTTACAGAGCATATCAAGAAAATAAATTAAAGGAACAAAAGGTGATTGCAGGAACAGCTTCTGCAAAGTTTGAAACTCTAAAAAATCAAATCGATCCTCATTTCTTATTTAATAGTTTAAATGTGTTAAGTTCATTAATAGAAGAGAATCCTGAAAGTGCTCAAAAATTTACTACTTCTTTATCTAAAATTTATAGGTATGTTTTAGAACAAAAAGATAAAGAATTGGTTTCGGTTGATGAAGAATTATCATTTGCAAAAACCTATATGAATTTGCTTAAAATGAGATTTGAAAACAGTTTAACTTTCGAATTGCCTTCAGATTTTAGTAATAACGAAGCAAAAGTAGTTCCTCTTTCATTACAATTACTTTTAGAAAATACAATTAAACATAATGTTGTGAGTGAAAAAAAACCGCTGAACATTAAAATTTATATCCAAAATAATTATCTGATAGTAGAAAACAATTTGCAAAAGAAAGAAGTGCTTCAAGATCGTAAAGGAGTAGGGCTACAAAATATTGTAAATCGCTACGGATTAATATCTGAACGAAAAGTATTAATAGAAGAAAACGAATCATTCTTTAGAGTTATGATTCCAATTTTAACAAAACAAGTTGCATACATGGAAAGTCAAAATATATATAACGAAAATATGGCTTACGTTAAAGCCAAAGAGCGAGTAGAACAGTTGAAAGGATTTTATGGAAATTTAATTTCCTACTGTTGTGTAATACCAATTTTAATAGCAATAAACTTAAATACAAGTGTTGGTTTTCAATGGTTTTGGTTTCCATTGTTAGGTTGGGGAATGGGATTAACTTTTCATGCTATTGAAGTTTTTGGATACGGGAAAAATTGGGAAGAACGTAAAATTCAAGAAATTCTTAAAAAGGAAGATCAACAAAACAACAAATGGAACTAATGGAAGAATATAAAACCCCTGAAGAAAGAAGAATAGAACAAGCTCGAGATAGAGTTCAAAAAATTAAAAAATACTACGGTAATTTGTTTATTTATGCAGTTGGAATTGTAATTTATGTTGCTAAGACTTATTTTGGGGCTCCATTAAACTTTTTTCCAATTAGATATTTAAATGAGTTTGTAATGTGGTGTTGGACTTTCTTTATCGTCATTCAAACCTTGAAAATATTGTTTGCTGAGAAATTATTTGGAACTAATTGGGAACAAAGAAAAATTAATGAGATTTTAGAGAAAGATAATCAATCAAAAAAACGCTGGGAATAATGGAAAATTTAAACGAAGAATATAAAAGATATGAACGCGCAAAAGAGCGTGTCAAAGATATAAAAGAATTTTACACACATCTTTTTACTTACATCTGTGTAATCTCATTTTTGGTATTTATCAATTTAAAATATTCACCCGAACATTTATGGTTTTATTGGCCAATGTTGGGTTGGGGAATAGGATTGTTATTTCATGGGTTAAAAGCTTTAGATGTTACTTTTATGAGTAAAGATTGGGAAGAAAGAAAAATCCGAGAGTATATGGAAAATGAAAAGAAAAATCAAAACAAATTCGAATAAGTATGAGTATTCAAGATAGAATTGATCGTCGTGCTGCACGCCGAATTGATCGTAGAAATATGAAAAATTTTGTTCCTTCAAACGAAGAAGAGGCAAAATACTTTGAAGCTTACAAAAGAGTAAAGAGAGTAAAAGGTTTTTATACCCATGCTATAGTTTACCTTGTTATTAACATTATGATTGTTATCATAAATATTCAAGATTTAGATCCAGGAGAGTCATATTTTCAAATGCATAACTTTTTTACCGCTTTTTTCTGGGGATTAGGGTTACTTGCCCATGGTTTATCTGTATTTTTACCTAACCTGATTTTAGGGAATAACTGGGAAGAAAGAAAAATTCAGGAGTTAATGGAAAAGGAGAGAAGTAATCAAAACAAATGGAAATAATTTAGTTTTAAACTAGTACAATGAATATTATCATTATAGAAGACGAAAAGCCAGCGGCACGTTTATTGCAACGAAAACTTGAAAAATTAGGATTACAAGTCAATCAAATGTTACATTCTGTAGAAGAAGCTGTAATTTGGTTCCAAGATAACACACATCCTGACTTGATTTTCTTAGATATTCAACTTTCAGATGGTTTGTCGTTTGAAATTTTCGAAACTATTGATATTAAAAGCGCAGTTATTTTTACTACTGCCTATGATGAGTATGCTTTACGCGCTTTTAAATTGAATAGCATCGATTATTTGTTAAAACCTATTGACGAGGATGAACTAGAAGTTTCCATAAATAAATTCAAGCAACGCAATCAACCACAAAATTTGTCCTTAGATTTTGAAATGATAAAACGTATGCTAGTTAACCCTGTTGAGAAAGAATATAAAAAGCGATTTACAGTAAAAATTGGGCAACAATTAAAATTGATAGATATTCAAGAAGTTGAATGTTTCTTTAGTCAAGATAAAGGAACGTATTTGCATACTTTAGATAATCGTGATTACTTACTCGAAGGTACTCTTGAGCAATTGGAAACAGAACTTAATCCAGAAGACTTCTATCGCGTTTCCCGTAAATTCATTGTACCAATGAAAGCCATAAAAGAAATCCAAATGCATAGCAACTCTCGTTTAAAACTTATTTTACCTACCTACAAAGAAGATGAGGTAATTGTAGCTCGTGAACGTGTTGGCGATTTCAAGGATTGGATTGGTTAATTAATAAAAAATAATCATTTTATGAGATTGAGCTTCATAGTTGTTTCTCTTTTATTTATTTACTCAATCGATGCAACGTAAATGTCATTGCAGTCAATAAAAAGAAAGCCATTACCTGATGGATTAATCCCAACCAAAGTGGTACACTGTATAAAAGTGTGAAAACACCCAGAGCAAATTGCAGAAACACAATAATGACTAAAGTTTGAATTCCTTTGCATTGTGTGGTTGTTAAAATGAATTTTTTACTTTTGAAATACAAGAACAAAATTAATCCAACTACTACATAAGCCATTGTTCGGTGCACAAATTGTACGCCACTTTTACCTTCCGTAAAACGCAATAGCCAAGAATCTTTTTCTAAAGCAATACTTTCATGAAAAAACTGTCCGTCACTCATCAAAGGCCAATGATTGTGAATTAATCCTGCATTTAAACCAGCAACAAATCCACCATAAATGATTTGAATCAACAAGAAAACAATAGCAAATCGTGCAATTTTACGCAACGGAACTATAACTTCATTACGTTCTGGATAAATCAAGTCTAAAGCCACCCATAATGTATAGGCAAATGTTAAAAATGCAAACGTTAAATGCAATGATAATCTGAAATGGCTTACATCCGGATTGTCAACCAATCCACTTTTTACCATGAACCAACCAAAAAAACCTTGTAAGGCTCCCATGCCCAGAAGTATAAAACATTTTTTGAGCGTGGGTTTGTCAATCTTCTTTTTAAGTAAAAAGTAAAAGAATGGTATAATGAATACCAATCCTATAATACGTCCGATGAATCGGTGAAACCATTCCCAGAAATAAATAAACTTATAATCAGAAAGAGTAAAACCACCCTCTTGATACTGGTTAATTTTTTGATATTCAGGAAATTGCTTGTAAGCATCAAAAGCTTTCTGCCATTTTTCTTCTGTTAAAGGAGGAAAGGTGTCGGTAACTAAATGCCAATCGGTCATAGACAACCCTGAATTGGTCAAACGGGTAATTCCACCCACTACGACCATTATAAAAACTAATACACAACCCGAAAGTAACCAATAAATTACGGCTTTGTTTTGTTTCATATCATACTATTTTGTCATGAATTCACTATACTATTTTAAATTGTCTGTGAATTCTTGATAATTTTTTAATTCACTCTTTTCAATCCCATTCTTTCAGCCTTCTTCATTACAAAATCAAATGCGGCTTGGTATTCATTTGGGATTTCACCTTCTAAAATTGCTTCTTTTACAGCTTCTTTTAAAATACCAATTTCACGTGAGGGTTTTAAATTGAATAGCTCCATAATTTCTTCTCCGGTAATTGGCGGTTGAAAAACCCGAACTTTGTCACGTTCCTCTACTTCAACTATTTTTTCACGAACAGTCTTGAAGTTGTTATGATATTTCTGAAACTTTTTAGGGTTTTTGGTGGTAATATCGGCTTCACACAAAGTCATCAAACTCTCTACATCTTCACCAGCATCAAAAACTAATCTACGTACAGCACTATCAGTAACTATATCTTGAGCCAAAACGATAGGTCGTGAACTCATAATAACCATTTTTTGAACAAATTTCATTTTATGGTTTAATGGCATATGTAATCGTTCAAAGATTTTCTTAACCATTTTTCCACCTAAAAATTCGTGACCATGAAAAGTCCAACCTTGTTTTTTATGAAATTTTTTGGTTGGAGCTTTACCAATGTCGTGTAATAATGCACTCCAACGTAACCAAACATCGTCAGTATTGGGACAAATATTATCAACTACTTCTAACGTGTGGTAAAAGTTATTTTTATGAGTATGACCTTCTACTTCTTCAACATTGTTTAAAGCAGTTAATTCTGGAAGAATAATATCAAGTAAGCCAGTTTTATGAAGCAATAAAAAACCGACAGATGGTTGGACTGATAGTAATATTTTGTTGAGTTCGTCAACAATTCTTTCTCCAGAGATGATTTTAATACGTTCTTTATTTCGAGTAATAGCTTCCAAAGATTCTGTTTCAATTTCAAAATGCAATTGAGAAGCAAAACGAATAGCACGCATCATTCGCAATGGATCGTCAGAATAGGTAATATCTGGATCAAGTGGTGTACGGATGATTTTATTTTCTAAATCAGAAACACCATTAAAAGGATCTACCAATTCACCAAAATTATCTGAATTTAAAGAAAAAGCCATTGCGTTGATTGTAAAATCCCTACGATCTTGATCGTCTTTTAAAGATCCGTTTTCTACCAAAGGTTTACGACTATCAAAGTTGTAGCTTTCTTTACGGGCACCTACAAATTCAATATCCATATCTTCAAAACGAAGCATAGCAGTACCATAGTTTTTAAAAACCTGAACTTTAGGGTTATGAGGAATTAATTCAGATACTTTTAAAGCCAAATCAATACCGCTGCCTACTGCTACAATATCTATATCTTTTTTATGCTCTCTTTGTAATAAAATATCACGAACAAAACCACCAATAACATAACAATCAACGTTAAGTGATTTAGCTGCTTGCGATACAATATCAAATATTTTATGTTCTAAATGTTGCTTGTAGTTCATTATAATAGTCTAAGGTTTAAAGTCGATTTCAGAGACTTTAAACTAGAAATAAAATTTACTTACGAATAATTTTCACTTGACAATCATTTGTTAATTTAATGATAGTAGAAGGCTTATCGCAAATTTTATCGTGGTGCAAATTTACTACATAGTCAACACCTTTAATAATTTCAGGCGATATTTCTTTAAAAGATTTTGGTGTAGGTTCTCCAGAAATATTTGCTGAGGTAGAAACTAGTGGTTTTTTCATTCGTTCCATTAGCTTAAAGCAAAATGGTTCTGTTACCATTCTAACCCCAAGAGTTTTGTCTTCGGCTATTACATTATCAGCCACATTTCTTGGATTGTCAAGAATTAAAGTAGTGGGTTTTTCAGATAAATCGAGGATTTGCCAAGCTACTTCTGGAATTTCCTTGAATATATTGTACATCATACGGTCACCATTTGTAAGTACAATCATACTTTTAGTTTCTTCACGTTGCTTTAGTGCAAAAATTTTCTTGATCGCTTCTGGATTTGTAGCATCACAACCTATTCCCCAAACGGTATCTGTTGGATAAAGAATAATTCCTCCATTTTTAATGACTTCGAATGCGTTGTGAACTTCTGTGTTGATGTCCATTTTATTGTTTTTTTACAAATATAAATCAAACTGTAAAAAAATCAATCAGTAAGGTGTAATAATCAAAGATGTGATTTCTGTATTAATTAAGGGTTGAAAAGAAATTTTAATGCAAATAAACCAATACTGACTTATTAGGTTCGTGTTAAGTATTTTTTTAAATTTGATGCCTATTCTAAATTTTTAAATGAACAACATTTTAGTTTCAATTATCATTCCTGTCTACAATGTAGAAAAATTTATTGTGGAAACTATTGAAAGTGTTCTAAATCAAAATTTTAAAGGGATAGAGCTTATTTTGGTTGACGATGGTTCTACTGATAACTCTTTAAAATTATGTGAACAATTTTTAGAAAAGGATTATAATATTACACTTTTAAGGCAAAAAAATTCAGGTGTTTCAATAGCAAGAAATAATGGATTGAATCAAGCAAAAGGTAAATATATTTATTTTTTAGATTCAGACGACACTATTGCTACTGATTTTATTAAAACCTCTTATGAAATTGCTAAAAAAGGAGATTGCGATATAGTAGTTGTTGGAGATTATTATTGTAATCGCATTCAAAATGTTTTTGTGTTGCCTACATGTGCTTTGTTTCTTAAGCTAGACTTTTTAGAAAATCATCAAGACATAAGATTTCCTGAAAAAATTCAGCCTTGTGAAGATGGATTGTTTTCTCATCAATTATTAGTCTTAACAGATAAAATAGGAATCAATCCTGCAGCTGAATATTATTACAGGGAGCATGAAAATCAAAATCATCTAATGATAAACAATCAGGCAGAAAAATTACTAAGACAGATACCCGAATGGTTTAGAATATTAATTGATTTTTATAAAAGATATAATTTATTTCAAACTCATTCTATAGATCTTGCTCGTTTTGTTGAGCATGAACCTTTTGAATTGAGATATCTTTCAATGCCTTTTAATTTGAACCAAAAAAAGGAATTACATCAGTTAATAAAAGACTTTGTGACCAAAGAGATATTTCCTTTTATGTCGAGAAAGCAACAAAAAAGATTGAGTTCTTCTTTCTTGTTGTTTGTAAATTCTAAAAATTCTTTGGAATTCGATAGAAAGTATATACTTAAACTTAGAAAAGAGAAAATTATCTGTAAAGCTAAGTTGATACTAATAAATACCATTCCTTTTCGGAAAATTAGAAAAAGTCTCAGAACGCAATTGAAGGAAAAGTACAATAAATTGCAGATCTCGTCTATTTAGAGTGAATAAAAAAAGTTAATTAACCTATGAGAATATTATATTTCTATCCAGAGAATCCGTTATTAAAAAACCAAGGAAATAACGCTAGGGCGTTGTCCTTGCTTAATTATTTTAAAAATAGAAATATAACGGTTGATTTTGTTGGAGTTGCTGAAGATAAATTTAAACAAGAAGATATTATAGAAATTGAGAAATCAGGATTAATAAAAAAAGGGTATTTGCTTAATTGTTTCAAGAGAAGTAAGCATCAGCTTAAGTATTTTTTTTGCTTTTCATTGCCAAATAAAATTTTTAAGAAAATTAAAGAGTTCGATAGAATTCGTTTTGGACAGAAAGAAAATTTTGAAACCATACTAAAACAAAATCAATATGACTACATTATCATATCTTATGTTTATTGGGCAAATTTAGTTAAAAACAGAAGTTTGTGTAAAAATGCTAAATTACTAATAGATACACATGATTTTTTAACTTCTCAATTTCAAGAATCTAAAAACTTTAAACTAGGAAAATGGTTTGAAAAGGAAATTTCAATTTTAAATACTTTCGATAAGATTTTGGCAATTTCTATTGAAGAGCAATTTGTTTTTTCTCAGTTTATAGATAAAGAAATTAAAATAGTGGCTCATACTTTGTCTAATAAATCTTCTTTAAAAACAGATCCAACTTATGATATTGTATATGTAGCGAGTGATAATGATCATAATAAAAAAGCTGTAAAATGGTTTTTTGATAAAGTATATCCTTTGTTGCCTAAAAATTTAAAAATATGTGTTGTGGGGAGGATATCAAATTATATTGATGATTATCCAAATGTAGAAAAAAATGTATTTGTGGAAGATTTAGACTCTGTTTATTCCGCTTCAAGAATTGCTATTTGTCCGATGCTTAGCGGGACAGGTGTAAAAATAAAAGTGATAGAAGCTATGTCTTTTGGTTTGCCTATTGTATGCAATGATAGAGGTGTTGATGGATTAACCAATAAAACACACAATGGATGCTTAGTTACAAATAACGAAGTAGAGTTTGCTCAAAATATAGAAAAACTACTTTCAGATAGTAGTTACTATGACAAAGTTTCGACTGAAGCTAAAATCTATTTTAATGAAAATCATAATCAAGATACTGTTTACAAGGAACTTGATAAAATTTTTAATTTATAAGTCTATGATAGTTTCGTTTAATTTTTCTTTTGAAAATGGATAAAGACTTTTTTCAGAATTATTAGACAATAGATTCCAGTGAGATTTGTTTGAATATGTATTAATAATTCTTTCAGCAAATTCATTTGTATCGTCTGTGATATCAGCATTAATTTTATCTATTAAAAACATACCTTCAGCTCCAATTGATGTGGTTACCACAGGAAGATAAAATTCAAATGCTTGGCCAATTTTCCCTTTAACACCAGCGCCATAAGTTAGTGGTGCAACCATTAATCTTGAATTAAAAAAATAAGATTCAACATTTTCAACAAAGCCAAGAAAATGAAAATTTGGATGATTTATAGAATCAATACATTCTTTAACATTACCAATAATGTTAACATTGATTTCAGGGAGTTTTTTCCATACAAGAGGCATTATTTTATTGTATAAATAATGAACAGCATCTATGTTTGGGGTATGTGCAGAACCAATGAAAAGAATATCTTTTCTTTCTTCAAAAGTTGGAACAGAATGCTTATCTACTTTAGGGTAGTGAACATTTGAAATAATTATAATGTTGCTTTCTGGAAGATATTTATGCATAAAACCTTTTTCTTTTTCAGAAATAGCAACAACAATATCAGCCTTTTTCGCTAACTGCGTTTCAATTTTGAAGTATTTATTATATCTTTTTTTTAAGGAAATTTTTGAAGGATTTAATTCTATAGCCCTTTTGTATCGCAAAAAATGGATATCCACCATATCAAAAATAGATTTGGCGTTGGGAAATCTTTTTGAAAGATTTTCAAGATGAGTTTTTAATGTGTTAGGGCCATAGAACCATATGTAATCTATAGTTTTTATTGATCCTAGAAAGGTAGTTAGATTTTTAAATTTATTGGATTCAACATAAACAATGATTCCTAAATTTTTATAAAATTGAACATATTTGTCGTTCTCAAATACATTTTCGACAGAGAGAATACAATTGTAATTTTGATTTTTAAATGCTAAAATTATTTCCAATAACCGATTAGATCCTGAATCTTTATCATGGGTTGGTAGTGCTCCAGAAACAAAAACAATGGTTCTTTTATCTGAATCAAAGAAATTCAAATTAGGAATGTTTTCTGTTTTTAGTTGTTTTAGCTTTTCTTTTTTATGGAAATATTTTTTTATTTTTTTTACAACTCCCATATTTTTTGTTTTTGTTTTAGTGAACTTGATAAATGAGCTCCTTTAATTAAAACGAAAAATAGTGGCCAATATTTCGATTTAAAAAGACTACTAAAAAAGTAACGAATGCTTAAAAAAAGCAAGAAAAACTTGTGCCAAAGGTAGCCATAATGTTTTCGAATTATATATAATAAAGAGATTTTTAATTCTGTTTTTATGGCTATTGATTTTGGAGTACTTGCTCCATGATAATGGATAAATTTTGCATCAGGAATGAGATAAGCAAATTTGTTTATTTTTTGTAAACGTTTACAAACATCAGTTTCTTCATAATAAAGAAAAATGTTTGTGTCAAATCCTCCCACACTATTAAAATCTTTTGATCTTACCATCATAAAGCTACCTGATACAAATTGACCTTGTTGTGGTTTTGTGTATTCTTTTTTTCTGTTAGGGTATTTTTCTGAATTTATTTTTTCAAGAATTGAACGTCCAAATAATTCTTTGATAGGTGAGGCAAAATGGTCGAGAGTAGGTAGTAGTTTTCCATCTTCCTTATAACACATTGGACCACAAATTCCATATTCATTATTATTTTCCATATGATTGTAAATAATCCCCAAACAATCATTGATGAAAATTGAATCGTTATTTATAAAAGCATAATATTTAGCATTGCTAAATTGAACACCGTGCATATTTCCTCCTCCAAATCCCGTGTTTATTTTGCTTCTAACCAATTGAAGATTACTAAAAGAAATTGATTTTATCTTTTCAGATAATTTTAAAAAATCTTCTTTTTCTGAAGCGTTGTCAATTACAATGATTTGATAATTAAGATTTTTTTTACTCTTTTCAATTATACTATTAATACAATTAATTGTGTAATCACTAGAATTGTAATTGATTATAATGGCTGCTATATCAAACATCTATAAATATTGATTTATTCCTTTTTCAATAAATTTAATTTTCTTTTCCCTTACCTCGTCTTCAATGGCATTGTTTAGAGCAATGTGACTTTTATCTTGTTCCTTGTGATAAATGTGAAACGCAATACCGGCATGTTTTAATCTCTTGCCAACAATTCCAATATTGTGTAATCTTTGAATCATTTCAGAATCATCGACTCCCCAACCTACAAGACTTTCATTAAATCCATTGATTTTAATAAAATCCTCTCTCCAAAAAGACATGTTACAACCTCTTAATTTTTTAGAAATTGATGTATGTTCTTTTTCGAAATTCATAAAAAAAGGCATTCTTAGTGTACGAGTCCTTTTTTTAATTCCTTTAGAGAAAAAGCCAAAATGGGTTGTTTTATTTTTGAAAATATCTTCTAAAATTATTTTTTGAATATTTACTCTTGAACCAAAAAGATATTGCCCTTTTTTAGCAAAAGTTAAATGGTCTTTCACAAAATCTTTGTGCATGATTATGTCACCATCTATTTCGACGATATAATCGTATTTGGCTTTGGCAATAGCTTTGTTCATAATGGCTGGTTTTTGATTGCCATTATCTTCATGCCATATATGAACTAGAGGAATGGGGAAATTTTCTTGAAATTTTTTTATAAGTTCAGTAGTTTCAGGTCTTGATCCATCATCAGCAATAATAACCTCATTTGGCAATACACTTTGATTTTTTATGCTTAATAGCAGTAATTCAAGAGCTTGTGGCCAGTTGTATGTAGGAGTTACTAATGAACAAGTAGGTAAATGCATGCAATTTTTTGGTAAAAATAAGCAAATGTTTTCTTGAAAAATAATTTACATTTGTATTCCTAGTTTTAATACATGAGATATTCAATAAATCCTAAGTTTTTAGCATTAGAGAAACGATTGCTAACTATTATAAGCAACTTTGATAATCAAGGTGAAGTATTAGTAAAAGGACAAAGAAATTCTATAAAGTTATTTACAGAAGAAAATCTTGTTATTAATATAAAATCATTCAAAAAACCTAATTTAGTGAATAAATTTGTGTATCGTTTTTTTAGAAAATCGAAAGCACAACGCTCTTATGAATTTGCTTTAGAATTGCTTAAAAAAGGAATTGGAACACCAAATCCAATTGGATATTTTGAAAACAGAAGTCTTTTTACACTTCAGGACAGTTATTATGCTTGTGAGCATTTAAAATATGATTTGACCTATAGAGAACTTGTCGAAACTGATTATCCGGATGCAGATAATATTTTACGTCAATTTACACAGTTTACTTATATGATGCATCAAAAAGGAGTAGAATTTCTTGATCATTCTCCTGGAAATACATTAATCCAAAATAAAGGAAATGGGAAATATGAGTTTTTTTTGGTCGATTTGAATAGAATGAAATTTCATGAAAGCATTGACTTTAAAACTAGAATGAAAAACTTGTCTAAAATTACGCCTCATAAAGAAATGGTTGCTGTAATGAGTAATGAGTATGCTAAACTTTCGGGCGAAAGCGAACAACTTGTCTTTAATACTATGTGGCAACTAACCGAAGATTTTCAGTACCGTTTTTACAGAAAAAAGCGCATCAAGAAAAAATTAAAATTTTGGAAGAAGTAATCTTTATAATATAGTTTTATAGAAATCCTGTAATTTTTCTAACAATAACTCAAACGGATATTCTTCAAAATATTTGAAAGTTTCTACTTTGATTTCCTTCTCTGTGAATTGTTTGTATATTTCAGGTTTAAGATCTTTTAAATGGATAGAAATATTCTTTTCGTCTTCAAAAATCTGCCATGTTTCTTTATCTACCGAAGGGGAAAAGATTGAAAAAGTAGGAATATTTAATCCTTTTGCCATGTTTACCGCACCACCTTCATTACCGATTAAAGCATCGCAATGTGAAAGTAAGCCTAAGAATCCTCTGAGCTCTTTTGCATATAAATCAAATACTATATTCTGTTTCGTTTCGTTTTTACAAATGTCATAAATCTTTTGAGCATCTTCTTTTTGTGACGGAATGTAGTTAAAAAGTATTGTTGCGTTTGTTTTTGCTACTGTGAAATCAATAATCTGTGCCATTTTTTCAATTGGATAAGTTTTGTACCATTCGCTACCTAAAATTCCAAACATGAAAATTGGTTTGTCTTTTTTTATATCAAACTGTTTTAATAACGCTAATCCTTGGAGTTTTTCTGCTTCGGTTAAAAAAATCTTAGGTTTGTAATCTATAATTTCTTCCTTTATTAATGGTTTTAATAGAAGTAATCTATTAATGATGGCTAGGCCAATGTCTGATTTAGTACCAACTTCAACACGTTTAATATTATGATTGTAAAATAAGTTAGAATATCCTTTATCGTATGAAATTCGATATTTTGCTCCTGAGAAAAAGGTGATTAAATTACTTTCCAATTTACTGTAAACATCAATTACAGCATCATATTTCCTTTTTTTGATTGAGAAAATAAATTTAGCTAATGAAAGATAATTTTTCCTTACTTTTTCTTCCAAAACTATAACTTCGTTTATGTTTGGATTATTTTCTAAAATAGCTACACAATTTGCATAACACATATAATCAATTTTAGCATCAGGATAATATTTTTTTAAATTGTTGCTAATGATGGTACTAGTAAGTACATCGCCAATTCGCTTTTGCTGAATCACTAAAATTTTCATTTGTGTATGAGATGTTTTTTTAAATAAAAAAGGTACTTTTGAAAAGTCATCAATATTACAAAAAAATAATTAATGTCGAAGCTACCAATCTTAATGTATCATAATGTTACAGATGATGTTTCTAAGTCTATAGATTTAACTATTTCTAAAGAAAAGCTTGAGTCTCATTTCAAGTTTTTACATGAAAAAAAATATAAAACATTTCATTTTGATGAATTAGAAGGGATTACAAAATTACCCAAAAAAAGTGTTGTAATTACTTTTGATGATGTTACCGAAAATCAACTTGTTTATGCTGTTCCTTTACTTGAAAAGTATCAATTAAAAGCTTCTTTTTTTGTTCCTTTCTCATATGTTGGTAACTACGATTATTGGATTGAAGGGAAAGAGAAAATAATGAGTGTTGAGCAATTGAATGGATTAGATAGTAATCTTATTGAGTTAGGATATCATTCTTTTGAGCATAAGAAGTATGCATCAATGTCTGAAGAGGAACTAATGGTTGATTTTGAAAAATGTAATTCTTTTATAAAAGATAATGAACTAAAAATTAAACCTTTTTTAGCATATCCATTTGGTAATTACCCCAAAAAAAAGGATCAATTTGATATTTTTGAAAAAGTGCTCCAAGAAAATAATATAAAGTTTGGTCTTAGAATAGGAAATAGATTAAATAAATTTCCATTTAAAAATAATTATCTAATTAAAAGAATTGATATTAAGGGAGAAGATGGTTTATTTAGATTTAAATTAAAATTAAGAATAGGAAAGCTTAAGTTATTTTGATATAGTATGAAGATTAGTGGGTTAGTTATAACGTATAACGAAGAGAAGCATATAGGTAAATGTATTGATGCACTTAATAAAATTTGTGATGAAGTAATTGTGGTTGATTCATTAAGTATTGATAATACAGTAAAAATAGCAGAAGAAAAAGGTGCTAAGGTTATTTTGCAATCTTTTTTAGGAGATGGTCCTCAACGAATCCATGGGCTTGATTACTGTAAAAATAATTGGATTTTGAATCTTGATGCTGATGAAATTTTAGCTACTGATGCTGAAGAATTTATAAAATCTGGTAAATATGAAAATGATGAGTTCGATCACTATGCTTTTAGATTGTATAATTTTATGGGAGGAGATAAATTAATCAACTTTTCAGGTTGGTATCCAGATTATACAGTTAGGTTTTTCAATAAAAAAACTGCTTCACCATCAAATGACAGAGTCCATCAAAAAGTCTCTGGTTTGAAGAAAAAAGAACTTGAAGTTCATATAAATCATTACGCTTGGGAAAATTTTAATCAATTAATTGCTAAAAAGAATTTGTACTCTTCTTGGCATGCCCAACAACTTTATGATCAAGGAAAAAGAGTAAGGAGTTTTAAACCCGTTTTAAATGGCTTGGTAAGTTTTTTTAGACTTTATTTTTTTAAAAAAGGAATTTTTAAAGGCATTGATGGTATTACTTTCGCATTAATTCAGGCCTTTTCAACTTATATGAAATATGCTAAACTCATTGAAATTCAAAATAAAAATAGCTTTAAGTAATAAAATCAAATCCCAATTCGTTCTTAATTGGGATTTTTTATTGTAGTCAATAATTTAATTTTTTGATAGAGGTATTAAACCAAAACAATAAATTATAGTCCAATAGTTGATGTAGATGTTTTTTTCTAGATTCTAATTTAATGGTATTAATTGATTTTGGTGTATGAGTATAAGTGGATTAGTGATAACTTATAACGAAGAAAAAAACATTGGTAAATGTATTGATGCTTTGTTTAAGGTCTGTGATGAGATTATAATAGTCGATTCGTACAGTAAAGATAAAACTGTAGAGATAGCTAAAAGTAAAGGGGCTATAGTTGTTTTACAATCTTTTCTAGGAGATGGTCCTCAGCGTAAAGTTGGATTGCCATATTGCAAGAATGATTGGATTTTGAATCTTGATGCTGATGAGTTTTTAGACACAGATGCCGAGGAATTTCTTTTAAAAGGGAATTACCTAGAAGGAAATTACGACGCTTTTTCGTTTAGAGTAAAAAACTTTCTAGCAGATAAGCTGATTGATTTTTCAGGATGGTATCCAGACCATAAAGTACGTTTTTTTAATAAAAAGACTGCTTCTCCATCTGAGGCAAAAGTGCATCAGAAAATAGTGACTACTAAAGAGAAAAAAGTATCAGTTCACATATTGCATTATGGTTGGGATTCGTTTAATCAAATTATCGCTAAAAAAAATCAGTATTCAACATGGCATGCACAACAACTTTTTGATCAAGGAAAAAGAGTTGGGCCATTCAAGCCGATTATAAATGGATTGGTAGCATTTATACGTTGTTATTTTTTTAAGAAAGGGATTTTTAATGGTATAGATGGAGTAACAATTGCTTTAATTCAAGGTTTTTTCTCCCATATGAAGTATGCAAAGCTTATAAACTTACAAAATGAAGAAAAGAACTTATTAAGATTTTAATAAAGCATCTTAATTTCTTTGATTCCGTATTGTTTAACCAAATCGTTTTCGAGTATTATTTCTAGTTTTCCATCTTTGTTAACTCCTTGAATTATACCCATAAATCGTTCTCCTTGTTCGTTTTCAAATGCCATTGGAGTACCTTTTTTGTAAAGCCATTTGTGATAGTTTTCCCATAAATATGCTTCTTGATTAAAAAGTATTTTTTCAATATTGAGTTTTAGCTCTGTTACTATTTTGTTTAGTATATATTCAATGTCAAATTCTTTGTCAGTAATGTTTTTTAGTGAACTGGCCTTAGTTAAATCCTCAAATTTTGTTTGGTTTACATTTAGACCAATACCAACAATAGACTCAATTTTCCCTTTTTCTTTTATTAAACTTTCAATTAATATGCCAGCAATTTTTTTATTTTCTGACATAATGTCGTTTGGCCATTTAATATGCAAAGAAGGAATTTTTAAAGTTTTTAAGGCTTCAATGATACTCAATGCCACTGAAATATTTAGTAAAAACACACCTCTAATGTCGCTTATAGTGTTTGATATTAAAATACTGGTTATTAGGTTCTTTCCTGGCTCTGAAAGCCATTTTGCTCCTTGTTGTCCTTTCCCTTTATTTTGAGTTTCGGCAAGTACTACAGTGAAATTTTCTAGCTCCTGATTTTGTGACATCTTCTTCAAAAAATCGTTAGTAGAATCTATGGCATTGAGTTTGATTAATTTCATGTGTCAGAATTTGAAACGCTATCAGAAAAGTTACTTTAATATTAAGTTCAAAATAAAGACAAAAATCAATAACTTTGTGCAAAATATTTTTAAGATTTAAATGACGAAAAAAGAAGTAAGCAACGATATTTTATTAGCAAATATCATTAAAGGGATTGAAGAAGTTAAAGGTAACGATATAGATATTCTTGATTTAAGAGAATTGGATAATACGGTTTGTGATTATTTTGTAATTTGTAATGGTAATTCAAATACACAAGTGAACGCAATTGTAAATTCAATTCAAAAAGTAGTTTCAAAAGAACTCAAAGACAAACCTTGGCATGTAGAAGGAACAGATAACGGGGAATGGGTTTTAATGGATTACATTCACATTGTTGTGCATGTGTTTCAAAAACACATCCGTGAATACTACAATATAGAAAGTCTTTGGGGTGACGCAAAAATCACATCTATTGAAAATAAATATTAATTAAATATCTATGTCTAACGAAACAAAGCAAAACAATTTTAAGTTTAATCCTTGGTGGATTTACGGTATCATAGCAGCCATATTTGTTGTTATGTGGATATCTGGGCAATCACGTTGGGTTGAACCTTCAAAAACATCTATTTCTAAATTTTATGAGTATTTAGATGCAGGAGATGTAGATAAGGTCGAGGTAGAAAATGATAAATTTGTTACTGTATATCTTAAGGAATCAGCACTAAAAAAAGAAGCTTACAAAAAACTTCCCAAAGAAGATATTTTAGGAAATAAAAATCTGGGGCCTCATTATACTTTTCAAATAGGAACAGGTGATGAAAACTTTTCTAAAGATTTAAAAGAAGCAAAGACAAACAAAAAAATTACAGATTACGATTATAAAACATCTAGTGATTTTACTGATTTGTTGATCAATCTACTTCCAATAATTTTATTATTAGGTTTCTGGATTTTCATGATGCGTCGCATGTCTGGCGGAGGTGCTGGCGGAGGTGGAGGCCAAATCTTTAGTATAGGGAAATCGAAAGCTAAATTATTTGATGAAAAGAATGATGTAAAGACAACATTTAAAGATGTTGCTGGACTTGAAGGAGCTAAAGAAGAAATTCAGGAAATAGTTGAATTTTTAAAGAATCCTAAAAAATATACTGATTTAGGAGGTAAAATTCCTAAAGGAGCATTATTGGTTGGGCCTCCGGGAACAGGTAAGACATTGCTGGCTAAAGCAGTAGCTGGTGAAGCAAAAGTTCCTTTCTTTTCATTATCTGGTTCAGATTTCGTTGAAATGTTTGTTGGAGTAGGTGCTTCAAGAGTGCGTGATTTGTTTAAACAAGCTAAAGAAAAATCGCCAGCGATTATTTTTATTGATGAAATTGATGCTGTAGGTCGTGCGAGAGGTAAAAACAACTTCTCAGGATCTAACGACGAACGTGAAAACACATTAAATCAGTTGTTAACTGAAATGGATGGTTTTGGTACAGATACTAGTGTGATTGTACTTGCAGCTACAAATAGAGCTGATGTTTTAGACAAAGCTTTAATGCGTGCTGGACGTTTTGACCGTCAAATCTATGTTGATTTACCAGACATTAGAGAACGTAAAGAAATCTTTGAAGTGCATTTAGCGCCACTTAAAAAAGTTGAAAATTTAGATACTGACTTTTTGGCAAAACAAACTCCGGGATTTTCTGGTGCAGATATTGCAAATGTTTGTAACGAAGCTGCCTTGATTGCTGCACGTAATAATAAAACAGCTGTTGACAAACAAGATTTTCTTGATGCAGTTGATAGAATAGTTGGAGGACTTGAAAAGAAAAATAAAATTATTACTCCAGAAGAGAAAAAAGCTATTGCTATTCATGAAGCTGGACATGCAACTGTGAGTTGGATGTTAGAACACGCTGCTCCGCTAGTTAAAGTGACAATTGTTCCTCGTGGTCAAAGTTTAGGGGCTGCATGGTATTTGCCAGAAGAAAGACAAATTGTTCGTCCTGATCAAATGCTTGATGAAATGTGTGCAACCATGGGTGGTCGTGCTGCAGAAAAAGTAATTTTTGATAAAATTTCGACAGGAGCTTTAAGTGATCTTGAGAAAGTTACAAAGCAAGCTCGTGCAATGGTTACCGTTTATGGTTTAAATGATAAATTGGGTAATATTACTTATTATGATTCGTCTGGTCAAACAGATTATAATTTTTCTAAGCCTTATTCAGAAGAAACTGCTCGTACAATAGATCAAGAAATATCTGTAATTATTGAAGCGCAATATCAAAGAGCTATAAAGCTTCTTGAGGAAAATAAAGACAAGCTTAATCAATTAGCAAATATCTTAATTGAAAAAGAAGTAATCTTTAAAGATGATTTAGAAACAATTTTCGGAAAGAGACCTTTTGATAAGGTTTCGCATGAAGAAATTGTTTAAAACTTAGTTAATAAAATGCTTTAAAATCTTAACCTATTTCAAAAAAATGGGTTAGGATTTTTTTATCTTTGGTACATATAGCAATTAATATCCTTGGGATTCTAGGCGTATGAGTATATTTAAAAAAATATTTGGTTCAGGACATGATGCTTCAAACGATGCGGGAGAAAGTGAATATAATCCGTTTCAAGATTTACATTCACAATTGCCAGTAGATGAGCAATTCACGCATAATTTCAAGAAAAACGGAGGTAAGTTTTTATATTGTGAAAATGTTGCTGAACTTAATGAACAATTTGAAAATATATTGGAAGAAAATGATTGGTTTGAATCGGAAGCGATGTGTTTAGAGCCAAGATTATTCAAGATGCTAGAGGAAAATAATATTAAATATCAAAATGTTGTTAATCCAAAGTTTTTATTTGCTAGTTGCGAAAATTTAATTGCCGAGGATGGTTCAATACTTTTTTCTTCTAATCAAATAAAGCAAAACAAACCAAATCAATTGCCTGACAATATCGTATTAGTAGCAACTACCAGTCAAATTATTTTAAGTAAAAGTGATGGTTTGAGAGAAATTAAAAAAAGATATACTACAGATTACCCAACAAACATCACAAGTATTAAATATTTTGAAAAGGTTAAAGAAGAAGACTTTTTACACTACGGAAGTTCTCCAAAAAACTTATATTTGTTGCTGCTAGAGGATTTATAGGATGAATGAAAATGTTATACGTTCATTATCAGGGTTAGTTTATATTTTTCTACTGGTATCTGCAACGCTTTTTTCCAGAGAGACATTCTTGGCTCTTTTTGGACTTTTCTTATTACAAACGGTTAGAGAGTTCTCTTCTTTAATTAATTTGCCTAAAATGCCAGCGGTTATAGTTTCTGGTTTGATGTATTTACTATTTACTTTATTCGTAGAAACTACTTACTTCTTAGATTTTGGTTTAATTATAGCTTCAATGTTTGTTTCGATTCAGCTTCTTTTTTGGCTTTTTTCAGATAAATTCGAACATCAAGATTTACAATCAAAATGGGTGAAATTGATAGGATATATTACTTTGCCGTTTATACTCATAGCTAAAATTCCTTACGAGCAAAATCAATTTACGCCTTCAATTATAATTGCTATCTTTATACTTATATGGACAAACGATACTTTTGCCTACATAGTAGGTAAATCTATTGGAAAAAATAAATTATTAGAAAAGATTTCACCTAAAAAAACGATCGAAGGATTTTTTGGAGGAGTTGTTTTTGCGATTATAGCAGGAGTTATTATTGCTAAGTATTATATACACTCATCTATTCTTGTCTGGATTATAACTGCATTAATAGTCAGTGTTTTTGGAACCATCGGTGATTTAATTGAATCTAAATTCAAAAGATTGGCAAATGTTAAGGATAGTGGTAATATTATGCCAGGTCATGGAGGTATTTTAGATAGGCTAGATAGTATTATATTTGTAGCTCCATTTTTATTTTTATTTTATAAAATCATAACTTATGTTTCATAAAGAAGGATCAAAGATCATTTTAACAGCTTCGGTAATTGTAATTCTTTCCGTTTTATTAGCCGATAAATTTATAGATATTGCTTGGTTAAGAATGGCCATTCAAATTGTTGCATTATTTTTTTATGTAATGATTTTACAATTTTTTAGAAATCCTAATCGAACAGTAGCACCAAACGAGAATCAAATCGTTGCGCCTGTTGACGGTAAAGTTGTTGTTATCGAAGAGGTTTTTGAAGAAGAATATTTTAAAGATAAAAGATTAATGGTGTCTATTTTTATGTCGCCTATTAATGTTCATGTGACAAGATATGCAGTTTCTGGAAAGGTAAAGTATAGTAAATATCATCCTGGGAAATATTTAGTGGCATGGCATCCAAAAGCTAGTACCGAAAACGAACGTACATCTGTAGTAATTGAAAGTAAGGTTTTTGGTGAAATCATGTATCGTCAAATAGCTGGAGCTCTTGCTAAACGTATAGTAAATTACGCTGAAGAAGGAACTGAAGTTGTTCAAGGAACCGATGCAGGTTTTATTAAATTTGGATCAAGAGTAGATTTATATTTGCCTTTAGGAACAAAAGTAAATGTAAAGCTTAACGAAAAAGCTACAGGAAATAAAACAGTTATTGCAATTGGATAAATTGTATGTCTGAAAAAGATTTAGATACTTTATTTAAGGAAGCTTTTGAGAAAGCTTCTAATATGGAACAAGATTCTGTGCCACAGGATACTATGTTGCGTCTTTATGCTTATTATAAACAAGCAACACATGGTGCAATAGGAGCAAATCCAAATAGTTTCAATTATTACACAGGACAAGACGTTCGTGATGCTTTCAAAACAAATGCATGGCTTCAAATAAGTAATGTGTCTGAAGAAGAAGCAAAGCGTTGTTATATAAATTTAGTAAATGAAATTCTTGAAGGAAAGAATGAAAAATAATAAAATTTTATACATCAGTTTTATTGCTGTTTCTACATTAGTTTCTTGTAAAAAAGACACTTTGGTTGAAGTGGTTGACGTGCCAGATACTCCTATAGTTAAAATTGAACAAAAAGGAGGAAAGCCTTCAGATATTAAGGCAAATGAAGGGGCTTTTAGTCTTTATGCATTGCCTTTTGATTATAATGAATTAGAGCCAGATTTTGATGCTGCTACTATGGAATTGCATTATTCTAAGCATTATTTAGGATACGTAAATAATTTGAATAAGTCAATTGTTGGTACCAAGTATGAAATTTTAGAACTTGATCCTATATTAAAAAATTTAAATTTATCTGATGCCGTTATTAGAGATAATGCTGGAGGAGTTTATAACCATACTTTTTTCTTTGAAGCACTTGCGCCAAAAGCAGGAGGGGAACCATCAGGTAGTTTATTAGAGTCTATTAATAAGGATTTTGGTTCTTTTGATGAATTTAGAAGACAATTTGTAGAGACTTCTGTAAGACTCACAGGTTCTGGATGGACATGGTTGGTTTCAGATAAGACTGGAAAGCTTAAAATTGTCAGTTCTGCAAATAATGATAATCCGTTGATGAAAAATTTAGGAATTTCAGGTATTCCAATTTTGAATCTTGATATGTGGGAACATGCTTATTATTTAAAGTTTCAAACAAGAAAAAGAGAATATGCAAATACTTTTTTTAGTGTAATAAATTGGGAAGTAGCTCAAAAAAGATATGAAGCTTTTGGTAAATCTGCAAGAGTTGAAGTTACAGAAGGAACAACAACAACAACAGAAGCTCCAGTACAGCAAACTACTCAGCCTGTAAAACAACCGACCCCTGTGAAGCAACCAGAAAATAGTGTTGATGAGTTTCAATAAAAATTTATAAATAAATAAAAAAGCCATTCTTTTTAGAATGGCTTTTTTATTTAAACAGTTTATATTATTATACTGCTACGTTATATTCACGTAAAGCATCGTTTAATGATGTTTTTAAATCAGTTGATGGTTTACGTTTACCAATAATTAAAGCGCAAGGAACTTGGTATTCACCAGCTTCAAACTTTTTAGCATAGCTTCCAGGGATTACTACAGAACGAGCTGGAACAATACCTTTGTATTCTACTGGTTCAGGACCTGTAACATCTATAATTTTAGTTGATGCTGTTAAACATACATTAGCGCCCAATACAGCTTCTTTTTCAACACGAACACCTTCTACAACTATACAACGAGAACCAACAAAAGCACCATCTTCGATGATAACTGGAGCAGCTTGTAATGGCTCTAAAACACCACCAATACCAACACCACCACTCAAGTGAACATCTTTACCTATTTGAGCACAACTTCCTACAGTTGCCCATGTATCTACCATAGTTCCCTCATCTACATAAGCACCAATGTTTACATAACTTGGCATCATAATCACACCTTTTGAAATGTAAGCACCATGACGCGCTACAGCATGAGGAACTACACGAATCCCTTTTTCAGCATAACCTCTTTTTAGTGGAATTTTATCATGATATTCAAAAATACCAACTTCAAATGTTTCCATTTTTTGAATAGGAAAGTACATTACTACTGCTTTTTTTACCCATTCGTTTACCTGCCAACCTTCAGCTGTTGGTTCTGCAACGCGTAAAGTTCCTGCGTCTAGTAAATCAACAACTTCTCTAATCGCTTTTTGAGTTGCTTCTTCTTGTAATAAAGCTCTGTTTTCCCAAGCCTGTTCTATAATTGATTGTAACTTTTGCATAAAAAATCTATTTAGAGCAAAGATAAAGTTTTGAAAGTGCCAAAACTACTGATACACTAAAAAACTTGATTTTGTTAAAAAATGAGTATTATCAATCCCAATCAGCGGCAATAAACTTCATTTGCTGTTCTTTTTCATTGTATAAATAAAGGAAATGACCTTCAATTTTATAATGAGTTATTTTTTCTATTGCTTTTGAAAAGTCATTTTCAAGATTTTCAGGACAAAACATACGTGTACTTATCAGGTCAGAGAAAGTGACTTTACCATCATTGGAAAATTTGGCTTTCAATCTTATATTGTTGCAACCCATGTAAGCAGTACCAGATTCAGAATTATCTTCGCCTTGTATTGGAGAAAGATTTAATGCGGCTTTTTTTTCTATTAAAAATTCTTTGGTATAATCCTTAAAAGTAACCAACATCCATTGTCTTTTGTAATTTGTTGTTTTCTGTGAACTACAACCATTTAATAGTATAATAATAAATGCGGCAAGCAGAACTTGAATGTATTTATTTGTCTTCATGAGATTATATTTATAATATAAAATTATAAAGTTTTGATTTGATGATGAATATTAATTTAGAATATATTTCTATCGTCAGTAACCAAGGTTAGTTTTTCAAAAATGCTTCGGTCAAATTTTAAGCGACTGGCTTTTACAGCAATAGGGAAAAAATTATCTCCTTCCGAAATCATTTTTAAGGTATTATTGTTTTTCATTGTAAAATCAATTTTGCCATCGGCTATGTTATTTAGTTTTGCGATTAATGATACGTCTAGAGAAAAATCGGTTTCAATTTCTACAATTAAGTTTTTAGCAAATACAGTTCCTGTAATAATCAGGATATTATCACGATTGGCATTTTTTAACAATTGTGGGTTGGGATGTACAAAGTCAGCAACAGATAAATAACTTTCAATATTTCCTATCGCATATTCTTTTGTGATGGAATTATCATAACTAATCACTACTTTTTTTCCAGTTTTGACCGATGCAAAAATTTCAACATCTCCTAATCCTAACGAACTCAATATTTCTTCTAATAATGTAATTCCAATATTAAAACCATATTCGTTAGTGTTTGAAGTATTTACCGTAAGTGCTTGATTCTCTATTTCGATTAAAACTTCTTCACTTTTAAAAGCATGTTCTAGTGTTGCATAATACAGTTCAGCCTCGCTAAATGTTTTTTTTATCCATAATTGTAGGGGTTTGTGGTTTCGTATAGGTCCTTCAATTAGATCGTAGCCTTGATTGCTTAAGTATTGGGTAAGTTTCATAAATTATAGTTTTGTACGAATATACATATAATAACTATGAAGGGAAATGGTAATACTAAAATTAACAGTATATTTAAAAAGCAAAACTAAAGTTTTTTACGGTTGTAGTTTGTGTTCTTTGTTGGCATAGATTGTAAATTCATACGATATTAATCAATTTATTTTAGAAAATATCCAGCTCGATAATCTTGGATAACAAATTAAATTTTTACAAGCTAAATTCTCTTTGTCAGGATCAACAAGTTTTATATTAAGAAGTGATTCAATTTTTAATATTGATATTTCAAAAATCGAATAAAATCCTTCTTTAGAATCAATTAATTTGTTTTTTACTCTATGCTCTCCATTAATAAGATAATAGTTTGATAAGTAACAAAATGTCTTGTTATTATCTTTGTTTAAATAAGTTTTAAAAGAACTAATAGGTTGGAAATTTTCGTCTAATTTTATAACTTGTGATTTTAAATTATCAAATCCAAAATTTATTGTCATTAAATTTTTTTTAGAAAAATTGATTGAGCCAGCTCCCATATCAGAACTAATATGTATAAGACTATTATTAATTCTATCATAGATTAAAAAGGATTCAATTGAATTTGGTTTAGAAATATTCATTTTGGCTTTTTTTACATCATTAAGTCCATCAATTATCATAGAATTAGGTAAATAAACATAAACGTCAAACTCATTTATTGAGTATAAATGAATTAAACTAATATCAAGCTTTTTGTTATTTTTTGAATATAAGTCTATTATTTTTGAGCGGGAAGTATTTTTTAAATTATTTTCTCCAATAAAATATTTTTGTTTTTACTAGATATGTGAATTTTTACTTCACCATTGATCAGTTTTTGGTTTTTTAATATCGTTTCTAAAGTAGTTTGTGAAAAAACAGTATATACAATAAGTAAACTTGTGTATAAGATTAAGTTTTTCATATTTTATTTTTTAAAACCCTATAATGTCATTTTTTGTAGCTCTTATTCCATAAAAATTTAAAGGAGATTCTCCATTACAATTAGTTCTGTATTGTTTAATATGAAATGGTAAATTATCTTGCCTTATTACAAAATCAGAGTTGTAGTTTGTGTTATTTGTGGGCTCGGATTGTAAATCATAAGTGTTCGAAACCAACTTTTTTAATCTTATTAATATCAGTAACTTCTTCATTGTATAATATTTCGCTATCATTTGGATATTTACTTGATAAGATAATTTTATAATATTTTCCTATATACTTTTTAGGATTATCATGAACAATTTCATAGGTTTCATATCTCTTGCCTTTAAAATAAAAATAACCACTAATATCTTTAGAACTTCTATTTATGTTTCCGTTATTTACATAGCAAATTGTTTCAAATTCAATTTTTCTTCTCTCTTCTTTACATTTATTCAAACCTAAAAAGATACATAGAAATAATATAGTAATTATAAAAAACTGTATAACTTTAACTTTATTCATAAATACTTTATTTAGTTAATCAATCACTAGTTTTTTTACCTCTCAAAGATCACGCGAGCTTCCAGCTCGTGCACACAATTAAAATTAATGTACTTCAATTTCTGAAATTCAGCTAAAAATATTTTGTTTTAAAATTGACAAGAGCGAGACGCTCTCGCCAGCTAGGGGGGAACCGTTTTTAGAGGTAGTTTTAATTTAAAGCGGATAAATCAATTGTCTGCCCGGATTGGATATTATTCCAAATGATTAATAATTTATCACTATTTTTAGAGATCCACTCAAATACTTTTCTTTCATATTTTCTTTCAATTGAACCAGCTAAAATTCTAGGGTTATTAATACTAATACTTGCACCATGTATAGATTTTCCAATATCAACATGAATATGAGGTTCTCCATGATGTTCTTGATACATTTTTATTTTGACATTTAAATCCATTTTGAAAATGAGCTGTTTAATAACAAATTCTCCAGGATTGGATTTTTCATTAATCAAATCGATAAATTGAATTGACTTTTTTAATTGTAAAGCTTCTTGATATAATTTTTCAAGTATTTTTTCCATTAGTAATTGATAATTTAACGTAATTATATTGTGATATCTGAAGCCCACTCAGCTACGCAAAGTCTCCTGACTTAGAGTAAAGAATATATTTTGTTTTTTTAATTAGGCACGAGCGAGACGCTCGCGTCAGCTAGAGGTAGTATTATTTTTTGCTTTCAGCTTGTTAATTTTATTTTCGATTACTTGTATTCTTTCTTTTATTGACTGTGTTTCGCGATTCGTTTGTCCATTATTTTTTAGAATAACTAAAATTGTTATTATTAAAGATAAAACGGGAATCAAAATGCTTACAATGTCTTTAATGTTATTTTTTATTCTCGAATTTCTAGCGCGCAAATATTTTTTGTACGTATATGAAGAAATACCTTTTTCAGTAGCGCACAAGCCATTAACTCCATAATTATTATGATAAATTACTTCTTTTTCTATATATAGTAAAGAAGATATTTGATATAATTCCGTTCTATCACATTTTAATTTTTTACAAATCTCTTCGTATGATACTCCTGTAGCACTTTCTTTGATTTCCCTAAGATTAATAGCAATTGCTCTAGTCGCTAAAATTTCTAAAAGCTTATGCCTTTTTGTTTCCATAAAATCTATTCGTAAAGTTTTTCCAAACTGACACATAACTCAAAAATAGGTTAACCTATTCAATCGCGTTTACATTGCTTCTCCCAAATATAACGAAAATGATTGTTAAAATAAAGGTATTGTACTCTTGTGTTAGCTTCTTGAAAACAAATGTGATAATTTTATTTATCACAAAAAAAATATCACAAAGTAGTAATGGTGAACAACGATAAATAGTTCGTTACATTTACAAGGATTAACTTTTACAATATAAATGGCAATAGAAACCCATCCCAATTGGTTTTACGATTTTTCACCAATGAAAACCTTAGTGTTGGGGAGTTTTCCGCCCTATCAAAGCAAATGGTCATTTCCGTTTTACTATCCCAACAAACAAAATAGATTTTGGAAAGTCATGGCGCAAATTTCTGGGATAGAGTTGGTAGCTAATCTTTCCGATACACGCAAAGCTATTGAAGAACGTAAAGCGATAATGAGGAAACTTCATTTAGGTATTCACGATATCGCTTTGAAAATAAAAAGGAAAAACAATAGTTCGCTAGATTCGAACATAGAAATTGTCGAGTTTCAAGATATAATTTCAATCGTGAATAATCATCCAGAATTAGAGCAAATAGTATTACTTGGTTTCTCCGCCAAAAATAGTGCGGCTCAAAACTTTATAAAGTATACAGAAAAGCAAAAGCTATTTGCAAAGTATCCTATCGATTTTAAAATAGCCTCCGAAAGAAATTTTCATATTTACATCGACAAACGAAAAATAAATTGCATCATTTTAAATTCTACTTCCTCAGCAAGCCGAATTACATTAGAAGAGCTTGTTAGTCAATTTTCAAAATATATTAAAATGTAATTTTTTGATGAGTAATTTTAATTTTTTTAGGACTAAAACGACTATTTTATTTTGCTTGATACTTTCAACTTTGATGAATGCTCAAGAGATAAAAAAAGAAACTTTTAAAAAGAATAAAATAAGGCTTACTAATTCTTTGATTCTAGAGAATAAGCTAAAAGAAACCTCTGGCTTGATTCATTGGAATGGAAAACTTTGGACGCATAATGACGATACTGATACTAGTTTGTATGCATTAGATACATTAAACGGTTCAATTCTGGAAACATATTCATTGCCTAATGTTGTGAATCAAGATTGGGAAGAAATTGCTCAAGATGAGGGGTTTGTTTATATAGGAGATTTAGGTAATAATACTTCAGGTAATAGACAGAATTTAAATATTCTTAAAATTGATAAGTTGTTATTAATTAATAAATCACCTAAAATTGAATACATCAAATTTAAGTATGAAAATCAAAACGAATTTGATCATAAAAAGCCCAATAATACCAATTTTGATTGTGAAGCTTTTGTTGTAACTCAGGACAGTATTTATTTGTTTACGAAAGAATGGAAAACTAATTATACAACTATCTATACTTTGCCTAAAGCGTCTGGAGAATATATCGCAAAGCAAAAGGAAGTATTTAATGTAAAAGGATTAGTGACTGGTGCTTCTTTGTTTGAAAACAGATTGCTCTTATGTGGTTATTCTAAAAAAGGTAAGCCTTTTATTGATTTGTTTTATGATTTTTCAGCAAATGATTTCTTTTCAGGAAGTCATAAAAAGATAAAAGTAAAACCAAGATTTCTTCAAATTGAGTCCATTACTACTAAAGATGGTAAAAAATATTATCTAACTAACGAAGAATTGAAATTTGGACCAATTCATAAGCCCCAACAAATGCACAAACTTGATTTATCAAGATTTTTTAATGCTAATTAAACTCGCCATCTACATAAAACCAAATTCCGTTTTCTAAAGCAAAAGTTGATTTTTCGTAATGAATTTGCGCTTTTAGTCTTTCGTCTAAGTAATAGGCTTTAAAAGTAACTGTGGTTTCTGTAGCTTCTAAAACCTCCAAACGAATCCATTGGTTACTTTTTGACCAGTTTAAAATGTCATCTTTTTTATGGAATTTCCGAGTCGAAATATGAGTAGTTTTAACCAAATAATCAGCTGCACCAGTTGCAAATGCACTATAGCGTGAACGCATTAAATCTTCTGCTGAAGAAGCTTTTTTCTTGCCTTCAATTATTGGTTTACAACAATCTTCAAAAGAAAGTGTTTTGCCACAATAACAGTTAGAACTCATTTTGATTATTCTTCTAAATCTTCTTCTCCTCCTAATCTAATAGAAACTAAAATGCCAGTTATCAAAGAAATTGCAATAAATCCTAATGAAACCCATTCAGGGAATTTGTAGTAATGAACTAAAAGCATTTTAATACCTACGAAAGTCAAAATCGCTATTAAGCTATATTCTAAGTAGCTAAATTTTTCGAGCATATTAGCTAAGAAGAAATACATGGATCTTAAACCAAGGATTGCAAAAATATTAGAACTGAATACTAAAAATGGATCAGATGTAATGGCTAAAATAGCAGGAACGCTATCAACAGCAAATAAAACATCCATTACTTCAATAACTATTAAGGCTACAAATAAAGGGGTTGCAGCTCTTCCTTTTTTAGTGGGTATGAAAAATTTTTCACCATCACTTTCTGAAGTAAGTGGCATGACTTTGCCTAGTGCTCTGTAAATAAAAGATTCTTTAGGTTCAAAGTCATCTTCTTCACTATTAAATAACATTTTTATTGCTGTGAACAATAAGAATCCGCCAAACAAATAGGTAGTCCAACTGAATTTGTTGATAATTAATACGCCAAAGTATATCATTAATCCTCTAAAAACAATGGCGCCAAGGATTCCCCAAAACAAAACTCGGTGTTGGTATTTTTGCGGAATCTTAAATGAGGCAAAAATTACGGCTATTACAAATATATTGTCAATACTTAAGGATAGTTCAATTAAATAACCAGTAATGTATTTCATTGTGGCCGCTGCAGGCTTCAATTGATCAGGATTTGCTACATAACCACTTTGGTATAGCCAGTAAATAACGCCTGAAAAAGCAAATGATAAAGAAACCCAAATTGCTGTCCACATGCTGGCTTCTTTTGTGGAAATGATATGTGGGTTTTTGTTAAAAACCCCTAAGTCTAATGCAAGAAAAATAAATACGGCTACTAAAAAACAAATCCAAACAATCATATCTTACTATTTTGAGGTTTACAAATATAATCTTTGATTTTGGAATATTAAAGTTTTAGAGGTTTTGTGTCTTGAAATTAAATTTTTTACAATTTACCATTAAATTTACAGGGGTGTATGTTGATTAAATTCAAAATTTGAATATATTTGCTTAAAATTTAAGGGGTATAACTCAAATTATTTAATTTTATGGCAACACTACGATTTCAATCTCTACAAAAAGCGACTAGCAGAAAGCCGGTAGCAGTGGAAGAACTAGACAGAAAGTCGGCAATTTTTGGTACAAACGTTTTTGGCGATAAAGCCATGCGACAATTTTTAACTCCAGAAGCTTATAAAGCAGTACAAAGCGCTATTCAGCACGGAACTAAAATTGACCGTAAATTAGCAGAATACATCGCTATGGGGATGAAAGAATGGGCGTTGTCTAAAGGAGTTACTCACTATACACACTGGTTCCAACCTTTAACAGGTACTACTGCTGAAAAACACGATGCTTTCTTTGAAACATCTATGGACGGTAGTGATCCAGTAGAGAAATTCGGTGGAAGTCAATTAGTACAGCAGGAGCCAGATGCTTCTTCTTTCCCTAATGGTGGAATTAGAAATACTTTTGAAGCTCGTGGATATACAGCATGGGATCCAACATCTCCTGCGTTCATCTTTGGTACTACTTTATGTATTCCAACGGTTTTCGTATCTTATACTGGGGAAGCGCTGGATAATAAAACGCCTTTGTTAAGAGCGTTACATGCTATCGATACAGCTGCAACGGATGTAGCTAAATATTTTGATAAAAACGTTAAAAAAATTACGCCAACATTAGGTTGGGAACAGGAATATTTCCTTGTAGACAGTGCTTTGGCTTATTCACGTCCTGATATCTTGGCAACAGGAAGAACGTTATTGGGGCACACGTCTTCTAAAGGGCAACAATTGGATGATCATTATTTTGGTTCGATTCCAACGCGTGTATTACAATACATGAGAGACCTTGAAAATGAGTGCATGTTATTAGGTATTCCGGTAAAAACACGTCATAACGAGGTGGCTCCTAACCAGTTTGAGTTGGCTCCAATTTTTGAAGAGACTAACTTGGCTGTGGATCATAACTCTTTGTTAATGGATGTTATGCAAAAAGTGGCAGAGCGTCATGACTTTAAAGTATTATTCCACGAAAAGCCTTTCAAAGGAGTAAATGGTTCAGGTAAACACAATAACTGGTCATTGGCAACAGATACGGGAATTAACTTGTTAAGTCCTGGTAAAACGCCTATGAGTAACTTACAGTTCTTAACGTTCTTCATCAATACGATCAAAGCGGTTCACGACTATGAAGAATTATTGAGAGCATCAATCGCTTCGGCAAGTAATGACCACCGTCTTGGTGCTAACGAAGCACCTCCCGCTATCATCTCTGTGTTTATCGGACAACAGTTGACGAAAGTATTGGCTGAATTAGAAGGGGTGTCTAACGGAAAATTATCTCCTGAAGAGAAAACCGATTTAAAACTAAACGTGGTTGGTAAATTACCAGACGTTTTATTGGACAATACCGACAGAAACAGAACGTCTCCGTTCGCCTTCACAGGTAATAAATTCGAATTCCGTGCTGTAGGTTCTTCGGCTAACTGTGCTGTTTCAATGACAACTCTAAACTCAATTGTAGCGAAGCAGTTAATTGATTTCAAAGCGGAAGTAGATGCATTGATCGATAAAAAAGGATTGAAGAAAGATGAAGCAATCTTCAATGTATTGAGAGAATATATCAAAGTAACTAAAAATATCCTTTTCGAAGGAGATGGTTATAGCGAAGCTTGGGAAAAAGAAGCTAAAAAGCGAGGTTTAAGCAATCATAAAACAACTCCAAAAGCATTAAAATCTAAAGTTTCTAAAATAGCAATGGATTTATTCCATGAATTAGGAGTAATGAACCATGTTGAGGTTGAAGCTCGTTACGAAATCGAATTGGAAGAATACACTAAGAAAATTCAAATCGAAGGACGTGTGTTAGGTGATATAGCTCGTAACCATGTTATCCCAACGGCTATTCGTTACCAAAATATCCTAATCGAAAACGTGAAAGGGTTGAAGGAAATTTTTGGAAAGGATTTTGAAAAAATTGCAAAAGAGCAAATCGGTTTAATCAAAGAAATCTCTGAACATATCGAAGGAATCAACAGTAATGTGGATGCTATGATCGAAGAGCGTAAGAAAGCAAATAATTTGACTAGTACCGAAAAAATGGCAGAGGCTTACTGTGATAAAGTGAAACCTTATTTCGATGTTATACGCGAACACTGCGATAAGTTAGAATTATTGGTTGATGACGAAATTTGGACATTGACTAAGTACAGAGAATTATTATTTACAAAATAATTTTGAACTTCATAATATTGAAGCTGTCTGGAGTAATCCAGACAGTTTTTTTGTTTATATTCGTTATATGAAGAATTTGGTTGTGTTATTGTTGTTTGGTCTTGTAGCATCTTTAAAAATAAATGCTCAGGAACAATATTCTATTTATTTTGACAGTAATAAGCATACTTTAAACACCTCTGAATACGAGTCATTCCTCAATTGGATGATGAAAAACAAAGAGTCTAAAATTTTATCGATGTATGGTTTTACAGATGAAGATGGAACCAATCAATACAACGATACTTTAGCAGTAAAAAGAGTTGAATCAATCTATAAAATCATTAACGGAAAAGTGAAAATTCGTGAAGATTTTAAAAAGATAAGTTTTGGTGAAAACTTTCAGCAATCTCCTAATAAAAAAGAAAATAGAAAGGTTATTATTTATTACTTACTTTCCAAAGATTTGTCACGCGAAGAAGAAATTTTGGGATTAAAAGCAAAAGGATATACTATTAAGAAAAAACCATCTTTCCCAAGTAAAGTAACGGTTACGAATCCTAACGGCACAAAATCGGAATATAGCTTAGATGTTAACTTTATGAAGACATTAAATGAAGCTCAAAAAGGTCAAAAACTAAAAATAGAGAACCTAAATTTTATTTTAAATACGTTTGCTGTAACTAATGAATCAAGAGGTAAATTGTACGAATTACTCTTGGTAATGCAAAACAATCCAAAACTCAAAATCGATATTCAAGGTCATGTGTGTTGTGTAAAATCAGACAAGCAAGATTTATCTACACAACGAGCCAAAGCTGTTTATAAGTTTTTAGAAATCAATGAAATTGATAAGGCACGCATGAGTTACCAAGGTTTTGGAAGTACGCAGCCATTATTTGTTTTACCTGAAAAAACAGAAATAGAACGAGCAGCCAACCGCCGCGTAGAAATTGAAATAATTGCAAACTAAAAATGAACTCATAATTCATAATTAAATTTTATCTTTGCAAAACAACAACTAATTAGTGCACTGAGCTGCTTGTGCTGAACATAGTCGAAGCATCGAAGTGAAACTGAAAAAACAACACTAACTATTTCATGAGTTCAGATACTTCAAAAAGGTATGCACTTCGTGGCGTTTCTGCTGCCAAAGAAGATGTGCATAATGCTATCAAAAACATTGACAAAGGATTATTCCCAAAGGCATTTTGTAAAATTGTTCCAGATTATTTAACAAACGATGATGATTATTGCTTAATCATGCACGCAGACGGTGCAGGGACAAAATCATCATTGGCATACATGTATTGGAAAGAGACAGGTGATATTTCTGTTTGGAAAGGTATTGCTCAGGATGCATTAATCATGAATATTGATGATTTATTGTGTGTGGGTGCTGTCGATAATATTATGTTGTCTTCAACCATTGGAAGAAATAAAAATCTGATTCCTGGTGAAGTACTTTCAGCAATCATCAATGGGACAGAAGAATTAATAGAAGAATTAAAATCATTTGGTGTTACCATCAATTCTACTGGCGGTGAAACTGCCGATGTGGGAGATTTGGTACGCACAATTATAGTAGATTCTACAGTTACAGCACGTATGAAACGTAGCGATGTAATCGATAATGCTAATATTAAGGTAGGTGATGTTATCGTAGGATTAGCTTCTTTTGGTCAGGCAAAATACGAGAAATCATATAATGGCGGAATGGGTAGTAACGGATTAACTTCTGCCCGTCACGATGTTTTTGCTAAATATTTGGCAGAAAAATATCCTGAAAGTTACGATGCTTCGGTTCCAACTGATTTAGTGTATTCAGGAAATGTAAAATTGACAGATACTGTAGAAGGTTCTCCTATAGATGCTGGTAAATTGGTGTTATCACCAACACGTACTTACGCACCTATTATTAAAAAAATACTAGAAAAATATACTCCAAACGACATTCACGGAATGGTACATTGTAGCGGTGGAGCACAAACAAAAGTGTTGCACTTTGTAGACAATGTACATGTGATTAAAGATAATTTATTCCCTGTGCCTCCTTTGTTCAAATTGATTCAGGAGCAATCTGGAACCGATTGGAAAGAAATGTATCAGGTTTTTAACTCTGGTCACCGTATGGAATTGTATGTTCCTGCAGAAATCGCTTCAGATATTATAGAAATTTCTAATTCTTTTGGAGTAGATGCGCAAATCGTAGGTAGAGTAGAAGCTTCAGACGACAAAAAACTGACTATTACATCTGAATTTGGTACTTTTGAATATTAGTAGCAATTTCCCGCTGTACGCTGTATCTTTTTTGTAGCCTGAGGTTCTCGAAGGCTGCAAAAAAGGATGCCGCTTCCATCGGGGCTAAAATAAAATTCAAACATGTACGAACTACTTTTCTGGAAATACTTAGATGAGGTTTATTTAAATCATCAAGAAGTTTATGAATCTTTAATTGAAAATCAACCTGTTGAAGGTCTGGAAGAATTACCAATTCAAGTAATTTTGAGTAGAATTGCTAATGCTTTTTCAAATTGGGAAAGAGTAGACGAATTTAGTTTTAAGAATACAAAAGGAGCAGGGGCGTTTCATATAGTTACCACAAAGCAAAGTGTTCAAATTAATTGTTACGGAACAAAAGGAAATGATATGGAAAAACTATGTCAAATGATGGAAGAATTTAAATGTCCGTTATATGATCCCCAAGTGCCAGTGCGTTACGATGAGTTTAATGAGTAAAATTAGTTTTCATTAATAAGTAAAAGAAATTTTGTAAATCTTTTTTAGTATTGAACCCTGAGCGGAGTCGAAGGGTGGTCAAGAAAAGAAATTAGCATAAATAAAAAATATGAAAATAAATCCGAAAATAGGTATTGACCAATTAGTATTCGGGATGAAACAAAAAGACGTAGAAAAAATCTATGGCACTCCTGATAAACAATTTAATGACGAAGATCAAAACATCATTTATATCTATAATGATAAAAAATGGCGCTTGACATTTTATGAAGACGAAGAATTTCGTTTTGGTTACATCATTTCTTCAAATCCTGAATTAGAATTGTTTGATGAGAAGATAATCAATCAACCAATCCAAAAAATTGAAGAATTATTAAAGTCAAAGAATTTTAAAGCAATGGAAGTAGAATCGTTTGATTCGGTTGACAATTACTTTAACGAAAGTAACTGGATGATTTTTCAGGTAGAATATAACGAAGTTATTCGTTTCGAATTAGGAGCTGTTTTTAACGAAAAAGCTGATGAATTCGACTGGAAGTTTAAAGGTTAAATCTTCTTAGGATCCCTGAGCGTAGTCGAAGGGAGAGTTGTATAAAATAAAAAAATCCCGCCTTTTGAGCGGGATTTTTTATTTGTATTATTTCGTTAAAGTTGCATTTGGCATAACTTCTAATAATTCTAATTCGAAAACTAAATTAGTATTAGGAGGAATAACACCACCAGCACCTTGAGCTCCGTATCCTAAATTTGATGGAATGAAAAGTAATGCTTTGTCACCAATGTTCATTTTCTCTAAACCTTCTAAAAAGCCTGGGATTAAACCATCTTTTTTTCCAGCTTGGAAAGGGAAAGGTTGGTAGCCATTTTGAGCAGCACGTTGAGCATCCCATTTCCCGTATGCTTTATTTATATCTGCATAACTTGAATCAAATAAGTTGCCATCTTCAAAATATCCAGCGTAGTTAACATATACTGTAGAACCTGCTACTGGCTTTTTGCCAGAACCTTTTTGGATAATGTTATAAACTAATCCAGATTCTGTTTTTGTTCCTGATGCTTTAGCTTGTGCAAATGCCGCTACTTTATCCGCTTTTACTTTTGCATATTTAGCTTCATTAGCCTTTTGTTCAGCTACTTGATTTTGCACGTGATCTTTAAAGATTTTTGCTGCATCAAACTTTTTAGCTTTTGCACCTTTACGGATGATAGTAACTTTTTTAATTACATCATCTTGAGCAATAGCATTTACAACATCTTGACCAGTTACCACATGACCAAATACTGTATGACGACCGTCTAACCAAGGTGTTGCTTTGTGAGTAATAAAAAATTGTGAACCATTTGTACCTGGTCCAGCATTTGCCATCGACAAAATTCCTGCTCCTGTATGTTTTAATTCAGGAACTATTTCATCTTTAAATTTATATCCTGGTCCTCCAGAACCGTTTCCGTCAGGATCACCACCTTGAATCATGAAATCAGCAATAACTCTATGAAATTTTAATCCGTCATAAAAAGGTTTGCCGCTGTATTTTTCATTAACCATAGTGTTTTTTCCTTCGGCTAATGCAACGAAGTTGGCAACCGTTACCGGAGTTTTTTCGTATTCTAATTGTAAAACGATTTTTCCTTTGCTTGTTTCTAATTCTGCATACATTCCGTCAGGTAAATTTTGATCACCTGAATTGCATGAAAATAAGAAAGCGAAAAAACTTAAAAATAAACTTGTCATTCGATTCATTTTAGTTAATAATAGTTATATAGTTATTCAATTTTAGTTTCTGGTTTTGCTGTAGGGTCTGGTTTAACATCATTAAGTGTAACAATACACATTAAAGGTTGGTTCGTGCCAATTCTGTTATTGTCACCATGATACCCAAAAGCCAAATGAGAAGGGAAAAGGAATTTAACCTTATCGCCTGTATTCATTAGTTTAAGACCGTATCGTATTCCAATCAGCATGTCTTGTTTGTCAACTCTATATTGCTGAGGCTTCAATTCGGTTTGAGAATAAATGGTCTTACCGTTTAAATCTTTAATTTCGTAATCAAAGAAAGCAATTTCACCTTTTTCAGGTTTTTCTGTCGAGGCTTCGTTTTTAGCTAAATAGGTGTACCAATATCCTTTTGTCGAAGCAATATAATCTGAAGCTGTATCTTTTTTAATGATATTAGCAATAATGCTTTCTTCGTTTTGGTTTAATTTTTTATTTCTTTCTACTGATTGTTTCATAAACTCACCCGAAGCATGAGAAACAGGTCTTCTTGCTTCTTGTTTTTGTGAACAACAAGTAACTAAATTCATGCCAAGAAGTAAACATCCTACAATTTTTAAAGCCTTCATATTTTTTACTTTTTAGTTTCTTTTACAATTTTGATGAATTTGGCAACGGTTTCTTCCAATGTCTCTAATGATTTTCCGCCAGCTGCATTTATATGCCCTCCACCGTTAAAATAATCTCTGGCAAACTGATTTACATCAAAGTGACCTTGAGAACGGAATGAAATTTTAATGATTCCTTCCGATTTATTTTCGATAAAGATAGCAGTAAAATCGATTCCGTCAATAGTTAATCCATAATTAACAAAACCTTCTGTATCTCCTTTTTGATAATAATGTGAATCAAGCTCTTCTTGAGTAAGAGTAATATAGGAAGTTTTGTATTCAGGCATAAGCTTCATGTTTTGTAAAGCCTTTCCTAAAAGCTGTAATCTATTGTACGAACTTGTATCAAATAAGTTGTTGTGAATTTGAGCACTGTTAACACCTTTGTCTACTAAATTGGCTGCAACGCGTAAAGTGGTGCTAGTTGTTGATGAAAATCGAAATGAACCAGTATCGGTCACTAAACCTGTATATAAACAAGTGCCAACAGTAGCATTTATTAAATCTTCTTGACCCAATTGAGTGATAAAATGATACACCATTTCACAGGTCGAACTCATTTTAGTATCAGAATACATGTATTTTGCATATCCATCTGGTAACTGATGATGGTCTATCATGATGAAAGTTTTATCTAATTTTTCCAAAAAACTTCCCATGAACTCACCAGTTCTATGAAGTGCGTTAAAATCTAAAGTAAAAATAATGTCAGCCTCGTTTAATTTAGGTTCGCAAGCTTCATTATTTTCTTCAAAAAGCAATACTTTATCGGCATCAGGCATCCAAGCTAAATAATCTGCAAATTCGTTGGGTGAAATTACAGTTACTTCGTGTTGCAACTGAATCAAAAAATGATACAATCCTAAGGTCGAGCCCATAGAGTCTCCATCCTGATTGCGATGTGGTATTATAATTATTTTTTTTGGTGAAGCTAATAGTGTTTTTATTGCTTCAATATCTTGTTCATTCATCATGTTGCGAAAATACAATTTATTCTACTTAAAAAATAAACTTATAAAGTGTGTTTTTTTGAATAAAAAAAGCTGTAATGTTTTTGTTATAGCTTTTGTATTAATATCTCTCAAAGTCGTGAAATCGAAAATTCGACGTAGTCATACTTTGTTCAGATGTGTTATTCGTTAATTATTAATTCTTTAAAATTTCTAGCTTTTCTGATGTTTTCTGCCCATTTTATTTTATATTCATTTGTTTCCAGATTATTTACTCTTTTTAAAATAAAACCCGATAGCGCGGATTTGCAATCCGTGCCATAAATAAATTAAAACAAATCTAACAAAATCAGTTCTAAATCATTTTCTAAACCCGCATAATTTCTTGCTGAGCTAAAATAATAATCTTCTGGTAATGACACTATTTTGTCTTTTACAGGATTATTATGAATATAGTTTATCTTCTGTTTTATAAACGAATTGCTATAAATCTGTTCTGCATGATAACCATCTTGCCAAACCTTATAATGCTGCTCTCTTTTTAAATGTTCGCACGTTTTTTTAAAATACTCTAATAACCATTCTCTTCGACTTTCAGGCTCATCAATTATAGTTTGGATTATCTTTTTTGAAGTAAATTTTTTAAAATCTCTGATGACATCTGATAAAATGAAACCATCTGTAGCTTTGCAAAGCAAGTGTAAATGACTTGACATAATGCAATAAGCATAAATTTCGAGTCCTTTATGTAACTGGCAGTAGTGTAGTGCATTGATGATGTTTTGTTTTTGATTTAATCTTGTAAACACATCTATCCAGCCTACAGTTGTAATAGTGATAAAATAGGCTTCATCTGTAGTTGTGGCTTTATATTTTGTTGACATGGTGTATGTAAAAAAAAACAAAACTACAACTTTTTACAGTTGCAGTTTATATTCTTTGATGGCACGGATTGCAAATCCGCGCTATCGGGTTGATGCCCATCCCTTTAGGTGCGTTATAATGCCGAATGCCATTGCTGGAAACAGATTATTTTTCCTTTTTATAAACAACCTGAATTCCAGTTCCTTGTATAATCATTTCTTTATCTGTCAATTTTAAAACTTTAGAGTCATCCTTCTGATAATACTTACCGTCTTTTTGCTTTTTTGCTAATCCTTGCTTTATTAAGTCTTTACCAATAAAATCTGTACTATCAATGAACAAATCATGTTCTATGGTCATGGTTTTAGAATTAAATTTCCATTTTCCAGTATCAGAATTTTCAGGAGTAAATATCTTTTTGTAATTAAAATCATTACTATAAAATAGGTTAGGTTCATTCATTAAAATTCTTATCCCATTGTCGGGTTCTATTTTCTTTCCTTGTTCATCTCTTGACTCTACGTAACTCCAAGAACCAATTAGTTTTGATGAATAATCAACTTTCTGACCAAAACATTGTAAAGAGAAAACAGTCATTAATAATAAACTATAAAATTTCCACATTGTTGTTTTTTTTAATTCAATTTTAAATCCGCGCTATCGGTTTTTTTGTTATGTAATAGTTTCAATAGAAAAACTTAGCTTTAATTTTCGGGAGCAATTCCTACGTAAATATTATTAGTTTTTTCATTTTCATCCCACTTTATTTCAGCACCATAAAAAGGTGGAGTTCGCATATACGTTCTAATATTTTGATATACGTTTGAATATTTTGAAGTAATTAAAAAGGTATGAATCTGTTTCGCAAATTTATAAGATTCAGGGTCACCCATAAGTGACCAGACAGTTATGGCTTGGTCTTTATATGGCAATTTGACTGATAAAGAAACTTCATCCTGCATTTTCAGAACCCTATCTTTTTTTATTTTTTCGATAGTGACTTTATTAGCGGTTATCCCCCCAGATTGATTATAGCTGGTAACATTTACTTGGGAAGATGTACTTTTAGATGTATCAACCTTTGTTAATTCAGGTTTAGTTTTTATGTATATAATTTTCGGGTTATCGCTTTTCTCTTTATTTTCAATAGAATTGGGTTCGTTTTTTTTAGTAATTATTGTTGGATTATTTTCTTTTTTTTGGGGAGCAAATTCTCCATATTTTCCGCTGTAAACATAACCATGGGTAAAACCATAAATAATACAACCAGATATAACCAGAGCAACGAAGCTAGCAATTGTTACAAATGTTATTTTCATCCATCTATTTGCGTGGAGTAATGACCAAAATCCATTAACTTCATTCTTTGCCATCTTTTTTAAAATTTGAATTTACTTACAAACCTAAACACAATTCATTAAAAAACCTAACCACAGATTCCTTCATCTATTGATTAAGGTGGGGTGGTGGAAACAAAAAAGAGATGAGCGTGATGCCCATCCCTTTAGGTGCGTTTTAATGCCAAATCAGATTAACAAAATGCATTATCGATGTTTTTCTTTAGTTTTGTTATACATATAAATAAGTTAGCGGTCATTGTAAACAAAACTTTCCATGAAACAATCATATTTTATAATAGGCTTTTTTTTACTGCTTATCGGGTGCAGAAATGAAGAAAAAAAGGTTAAACCAAAATCCGAACTCCCAACTGCATTTCCAACAATAATAAATCCAATAAATATAAAATATGAATCCACTTTTGGAGAGGAAAATCCAACATGGATTTCTACAGCAGATTACAATTTTAATTATCTAGGAAAGTTACAAGACTCAATTTCATTGAAGAGAATATCATTTTCAATTCTTGAAACTTTAGAAAGCCCCCCAAAAAAATCTAAAATTAAAAGAAAAAAGCGACCATATGCAGATTATTATATTGAATGGGATAAAGAAAATCGATTTTCATTTATGTCAGAGCCAAAAATCGAAATTCAAGTAAGCTCAAAACAAATCAATAATTTTCATCCAGCATTATTAAGAAATAGAACAAAAGATACTATCCCAATTGGCTATGGTGATATAATTCCTTTGATTTTAGAAGCAAAAGACAAATCGGGCAAATGGAAACCTATACAGGAAAAGTTCGTATATATGTGTGGAAATGGTGTTGGAACAATCGTTTTACCTCCCAAAGAAATAGCCGTAACATTAGTACCAATTTTTAACGGAAATTATAAAACTCAATTACGCCTTTCAATGGGGAGCAATAAATCCAATGTTTTTTGGGGGTAAAATTAACCATAGACAATTCGAAAGTATGTTTGATGAAAATGGAAATTATAAAGAAGAATATAAAAAAGAAATGAAAATACAAGAAAACAACGACCACTAACAACGATAGAATTAAACTTAATTATAAATTTGTCTAAACTTTTGGGCGCACTCTGTTGACGCTCATTCCTTTAGGTGTGTTTGTATGCCAATGCCATTTTGCTTCGTTGGTAAGTTTTGTCATACATATGAGTAAGTTAGCAGGGATTGGTCAAAAAAAATGAAAAGAAATGAACGATTCAACCAAATACATTTGTGAATGTTGTGGGAAGACACATGAAAGTTGGCCAGCATTAACATTCATTTCACCCGATAATTATGATTATCTTTCACAGCATGATAAAGAAAATATTGCTGAACTAGACAGTGATACTTGCATAATCAATCATTCAAATCAAATTGATAGATTTATTCGTTGCACGTTGACACAAACGGTTAATGACCATTGTGAGGATTTAGATTATGGTCTTTGGGTTTCTTTAAGCGAGAAGAGTTTTCAGGATTATATGGAGAACTTTGATAATGAAAACCATGAAACACAATATTTCGGTTGGCTAAGCAATGATATCCCAGAATATGAATTCTCAGAAAGTATTCCAACAACAGTTAGAACAAAAAAAGGAAATCAAAGACCTGAAATTTTCCCTCATGAAAGTTTTGACCACCCATTTGTAAAAGATTATTATAATGGGATAAGTAAAGAGGAAGCTGAGACAAGAATTAAAACTATGCTTCAAAAAACTGAAAATGATGAATCAGTCATTTATTCTAAAAAAGCATGGTGGAAATTTTGGTAATAAACAAAAAACATCTGATTCATCATTCAATTCTTAGTTTAATTTATTGCTAGTATGTTTCTCAACCAGATTTTTATTTTTCCATCTGGACAAGGATATTTTACTGAATTTCCATCCAATCTGTTGTAGGATTTTCTAGTTGTTTGACCTAATTCTCTTTTAACATCTGCTATCCAGCAAGTTTTAATAGTTCTGTTAAAAGTTTCTCTGTAAAGTTCCTGAATCATTTTGTATGTCATGATAAAATTTTATGATTTAAGTTAACATATAACTTAAATTTTTAAAATCAAAATGTCTGTTATATATCAAATAAAAAAGAGATGAGCGTGATACCCATCCCTTTAGGTGCGTTTTAATGCCGAATGCCATTGCTGGAATTATATTTTTTTAGTGTCGTCACTTGTAGCATTCATCAACTTAAAAGGTCTTTTGATAATTTATATTTTAATTACTATTTTAGCGGATAAATATAGCTCTTGCAACACATAACCTACATGAAAAAAATATATCTTTTACTTATAAGTTTTTGTTTTCTATCGTTCACAAATGATAATGGAAATTCATTCAATATTGAATTGAAACAGAAAATAGTTTTAAAGGTAACTCGGAAAAATTCAACTGAATTTGAATTTACTGAAATAAAAAGAGAACCTTTTGATAAAATTATTGATATTTGGAACAATAATGAAGCATTATCAAGAATTGAAAAAAAGGAAACAATTGAATTTTACTTCTGTCAAGCTCAAGAAAATGAAGAAGAAGCTACAGTGCTTTTAATTAATAGCAGAAGTAAATTTTCATTTCAATTTGACACCGAAATTCAGAAAACTGACAAATCAGAGTTTGAAAAAGTTCCAAATGTAGGAACTCATAGAAATTCCAAAACACAAGAAAGTTGGGCATGGAAAATCAAACAAATTCGGATTAGTAATTTTAGATTAAAAAAGTAAACAATACTGCCAACTTAGTTTAGAATTATAGCCTTTATTATAAAAAAAGGGATGGGAAACCATCCCTTTTGATACGTTTTAAATAATGCTATTGAAAACGAATTAATACTTTAATTTACATTTACATCAAACGAAAGTGTATCAGTAAAAACAGGTGTAACCTTGTCGTTGAACTCATAACGAACAATACTCCTGATAGTATTTTTACCTTTTTTGGTTAACACTTCCTCTACATCTATTTGAGTAGGGGGAACATTTTTTAAAATTCGCTCAGCTTTAGCATTATCAATTCCTATATTTTCAATCGTAAAACTACGTTTTGCATTAGGAATGTTAGCAACCATATAACTGTATTTTAATTTATCTCCAACTTTTAGAGAATTTTGGATTTGCTCATTTTGATGAGTTTGGATATTGACTTTATGTTGATATATTTCTAATTGTGGATTACCTTTATAACTGTCTATTACACCACTTTTATCATATTTTATAATAAAAATTGGTTCTCCAAAATTGGCATACATTGTATATTGTTCAGTTTTACCATCAGGATAGTTATCAATAGATTCTAAAGTTATTTTGCTGTTTTGACGATAATAAATTGATTTTATATTTTTATTATCATAATAGTAAACACATTTTCCATAAATATCACCATCAATAAATTGACCTTCTGCTATTTTATTACCTTGTTCATTGTAGTTTACAAATTTACCATGCATAATGGTATCTCCGTTTCTAATTACATATTCGTTTGTTCCTACCAATTTCCCTGATGGACTAAACTCTTGTAGAATAGATATTTTATTAGATTCCATTTTATAATAAAAAAACACACACAATAGAAATCCAATGAATCCTATAATAATAATTGTTTGCTTTTTATTTATCTTTTTTTCGTGTACCATCTTCGTTGTAAAAAGTTTTATTTAAATAGGTAGTGTTCCCTGTTTTCTTGTCTTCATTTATGTAATAAATATCTTCAGGCTTTTGCTTTTCTGGCTCAGCTTCTTCCTTATTTGCTTGTTCAATAGCATTTTTTCCTTCAGTAGTTGCACCTGCGCCTGCGCCAACAGCATCAATTGCTTCACCAGTTTTACTGTCTGCATTGCCAGTACCATTAGTACCTTTTCCATTATCATGTGCTTTCCCCATTTTACCTGGTTCTCGTCCTAGTAGTAAGTCAATCAGTCCTATCAATCCTTTTAAGTCAACCCACTGTGCATTTCTTCCACCTCTATCTAAAGAACTAGGGTCTTGACTGTTTCCGCCATCTGCAAGTGCATATCCACCATATTCAGCTTTTGGATTTTGACTAAAATCTGCCAGAACCTTACCGTTATAAGAAATTTGCTTGGTATCTCCATCTAACAATGCTCTATTACCATTTTTATCTGTATACCCACGAGTATGTCCCAATCTTTCATAACCTAATCTTTCCTTTTGACCATCTTTCCAAGATATTTTACCCGTTATCTTATGGCGATACCAATCCACAGGTTTCATTCCATCAGGGTCAGTAAATCTCATTGGATTGTTAAAGCAGTAATTATATGGTGACCATCTCCTCATTTCTTCAGCTTTAGGGTCAATATTACTCCAACCCGCTCTCGCTGGGTCGTATAAGCGACTACCATAATCATACATGTTCAGTCCCAGCTCGTCCTGCAACTCTTTACCGTTGAACTTATACTTATAGGACTTTGTGAAATTTCCCTAATTCAGTAAAGCAAAAGGTCTCCAATCGTGATTAATAAGAACGTTTTCTCTGACGAAAATAATGGGATTTGTATAGAAATCCTAATAAATCGATTATTTAGTGATTATCAGTACGACCAAAACAATAGCCCATAAAAAAAGCCCCCGATTTGGGAGCTAATCTTTTTATTAATCATCGTAATGAAACCTACATTGAAGTATAATACACCTCTGGTCAGTTCCTTTCGTACCAGTCACCTTGTAAACTAATCGATGTTCATCGGTAATTCTTCGTGACCAAAACCCTTTCAAATCATACCGTAATGGTTCTGGTTTTCCAAGACCTTTAAACGGGTCTTGCTTTATTGACATCATTAAATCTTTGATTTTTACTACTATACTTGCGTCATTTTCAATCCAGTATTCAAAATCTTCCCAGCCGTTTTTTGTAAAATCGATATTCATTGATTATGCTGGTTCTAATTCATCAAGGTTGTATGCTTTCAATTCACCTTTTTCAATTTGTTCAACGGATTCAAAAAGTCTTTTTCTATTTGCATTGGTTGATAATAGGTGTTGTGTTTCCATAAAGGAATTATATTCTTTAATCGATATAATAACCACAGCATCGTCATCGTTATTTCTAGGAACGATAATTGTTTCTGAGGATTCTGAAACTTCATCAAAATAATCTTTGATGTGTTTTCTTAATGTTGATATAGTTACTGCTTTCATAATCTTAAATTTTGTTGTACTTCTTATTGTACGTTCAAATGTACAAAAAAGTTACAAACATTTGCAAACAATTTGAAACAAATACAAACAATTAACAACATTTTACAAACTTGTTTGTATTTTACTACAACGGAAAGCGAAGGTTATTTTTTGTCTTTGTCAAAATAAGCTATCAGAGCATTACAGATAGGAGCTATTACTAAACTCAAAGCAAAAAAAACAATGACAACTCTGTCAGGAAAAGCCAATCCAAGTATAATTACTAAAAGGAAAAAGACAAGCACGATTATTAATTTATTCATTTTCTAATATATTTTTAAGTTATATCCTGATTTTTGAATTTGTTTACAAATTGATTCATATTATTTTCAACGATAGGAAACAATTTGTCACTTTCTCGTGAGCTAAGGTATTTACTGAGGTTCTGAAAAAATAGGACAGAAAAAATCCAGTAAAATCAGTAGTTCACAATCATGGTGCTAAATAAATTCATTCGTTTTTTTAATTTAAGACATGAAATTTTAGCGATTCAAATATTCAGATTACGAATGACATAAAAAAGGACATCAAAGTGCAAGAAAAAATCGATGAGAAAGCCTATGAATAAAGGACTTTTGATTTTATAGTCTTTTTTATAAAAATGAAAACCCCAGTAAACACTGTGGCCTGTGGTGGACAATTTGCGGGAAAAAAAATTTGTCCACTTTTTAATTTGTCAATTTCTTATTTTTTGTATTTTCACTTTATGGATTTAGAAAGTTTTATAGGAACTCTAGCTAGTTTGCTAGGAATTTATTCATTTTTAAAAAATGACACTTCACTATTTCCGTCAAAAAAAAAACTGAATGTTGTGCAAATGTTGTGCAGATTTTAAATTCACAATTTGTATCTCAGTAAATCCAACGCTTTACGAATGTTTTTTGTGACCTCGATTTGATTCGGTTTTTGTAGATTTTTTTATGTATTGTTATAAATCCAAAAAATATTTTTAAAAATTATGGCAGGATTAAGTGGTCCAGGAAATGACTTTAGACATCAGCAAATCATATCCTATGTAATTTATGATTTAATGAAAAAAATGGTTGAGGTTAAAAGCTACAGGAATTTTATTGCTTTACCCGAGCTTTCTCTCAAACCTAAAAGTCCTAAAATTCCAGATTTAACTGTTTACAAGACGATAAGAGGAATTCCAGCAGAAGCTGTTTTGCTAATTGAAATATGTAATGCCGGTAAAGTAAAAGATGATGCTAGGAAATTATCTGAATTAATGGAAAATATGCAATCAGTAAAAGAAGCTTTCGTTATTGATAAAGAAAGTTTAGAAATATATAAAATTAGCAGAACCAAAACTAATAAACCAACCGCATTCAAGAGAGATTCTAGGGTAGAGTTGTTAAAAGTAGATTTGTGTAAAGTTTTGGAAGTTTTAAAACACTAACCCAGTTAAGTTATTAAAATATAGCACCACACTTATTGACTCTAAAATCTGATACTTTTACTCAAAAATTTCTAAATAACTTTTGTAGTCTTCTATAATTGTTCCACTTTTATTAATTGCAATTTCAGAAATTTTATCAGGATTGAAATCGTTTATGATTCTTATCTGAGTCTCATCGTCATTAAAAATTTCAAATGCAACATCTTCAAAAATTACAAAAACGTAAAGTCCAACTTTCCAATTCTCAGTTTCTTTACTTGGAAATAGATGTAAATGATAAAATTGAAAATTAAAGTTTCCAACTTCATCTTCCTCGTCTAAATATCCAATATTTTCCATTTCGTCAAGAAATCCAACACCACCTAATACATCAAAATCATTTTTATATTTATTAAATGAATTCAATTCATCATTAGTAATTATTTGCTTAAGATGAGCTAGAATCTTGTCAATAATTGTAATATCAAAATTACCTGTATATTCACCCGCTAAATCAAATAAGTTATACTGCATATAAAAGTTAACAATAATAAATCCAAAATCTTCAATTTCAAGCTTTGAATAATCTATGTTCTCAATAATTTCTTTTAAAACTTCATAACTTGGCTTAATACCAAATTTGACTTTAAAATCTTTTATGCTTCTAAATAAATCTTCGTATTGGTTTTGAGAAAAATATCGTTCAACTAAGTCTGAATATTTTACTATTTTATTTTTAATTTCTTCACCTTCTACTGTAATTATTTTGTAACTCTTTTGCGATTGTATCATTTCTAACCAAGTTCGTGTCGCGTTTGTTAGATATGAACTAATAAAAAAAACAAGATAATTTGGTTGTTCAGCATCAGCCCACGCTATTTTAGAAGTCAATTCATTGACTGGAACTCCATTTGAATAATGTTTACATTCAAAAAACCATTTTGTTTCAACATTGTTTATTGGATTAGCAAAATTATAACTTGCTTCTATATCTCGTCCATTATCAGCGCCTCCCTCTCTCCAAATAAGATTGTGGAAATTATATTGAACTAATAAGTCATAACACAAGTTTTCAAAACCTCTTGGTGAAACATTTTTAAAATCTATATCCTCAACTTTGTATTTCATTTTATTTTCTTTAAAGCCTTATCTTAAAAGTGTTCTCAAATTTTCTACAGAGGTTTTTACAGTTTTATCGTTCATTAAGAATTGAGGCTTTCCTTTGTAATCATTTTGAATATAATTAATTAAATCATTTACAGGTGGTGAAGTAATGCTTGGTTTCACAATTTCAATTAATTGCTGAAATTTCCTTTGAGAAAGTGTAAACTGTAACCTACTGCTTATTCTCGTATCAGTAAAAGATAGAATTGCAATATTGGCTTGATGTGAATCAAGATTTGACAATATTTCTGTATAAATATCATTAGCACTTACAGCAACTCCATTGCCATTTGTGAGAAATGTTTCTACAATTGCAATAATAAATTTCTTCTCAACAGATTTAGGTACTTTGATAGGTTGACCTATAATTCTTTGTAACTGACGTGCAAAAGCAGGTTCATTATAAAAATTATTAAAGCCTCTATGGGCTGATAGCAAGTTGTTAATTGTATTGTCTATTTCTATAGCTCGCAAATCATCAGGAATATAACTTTCCGCTCCAACAATTTGTAAAAATTGTCTAGAAAGTCTTTTCTCATCTTGACTATTGTTAGCCGTAAAATGGGCATACTTAAGGCCAAAAGTTTGTTTCACATCCTCATCAACTCTTCCCCATATTTCAGGCAAAAGCTTATTAATATTTTGATGCGTTTGACTCTCAGTTTCGGGTTTTACATATATTCCAAAAAAACCAGATGCTAAGTTATTTATCTGCTCTTGTGTTAAACTGGTTGTAAAGACAGCTATTTCTTGAGCATCACTATTTGAAATTACTGTATTCTTAACTCCTTGCAGTAACTGCTTTATTCTAATTGTAACGTTAGAAATTGGTAGCGTTATTACTTCTTTTATACAAGTTTCAAGCCAAGAAACCAACTGAAGTCCAGTTATCTCACTATTATTTGGATGAGCTGCGCTTGCCCAATTTCTCATATAATTAATATATTCAAGATGCTTAAACCCTAAATCGGAAATCAATCCTATTTCTTTTGCACCTCGTATTAAATCGTAATCATCAACTTTATTTAAATCATTTTCATCTTTTAAGCGCTTTCTCCTGTCTTCAGTTACAGCATTATCATAAAAAAACTCAATATCATATTGTGAAACTCTTTTCCTAATCTGCAAAATGGTTTCATCCCACAAATAATTTAAAGAAGCATCAAATAAGCCTGATGCAGTACTTGCAATAAATTTAGATAGATAGAGAGATTGACCTTTTTCATCAACTGAAATTTGAGCTAAAACTGAATCAAGATTTTTAAAGACATTAACTCTTTCTGGAATATCTACAAATACACCTTCACTTGGTAGCGAATGCAAACTTAATACTTGTTTTAATCCAGATTCAAATTCCTTCAATTGTATTAAGCTATTATTACTTGAATCCTGAACTTGTGGTAAATTTTCATTCATATATTTTTTTAATTGGTTAATAATAATTTCATGTGTAATGTATTATAAAACCAAATATCAAACAATCCCTATTTATAATGATTTTCTTAGTAACTAAATTTAGTGATATACTATAAGTCTAAATCAGGGGAAAATACCTATTTATCAATTCCCTTTCTGCATTTACATCAACTCGGATATATTTCTCAGTTGTCCCAGGCCATTTATGTCCAGCCAATTCCTGAACCTTTACCAAATCATATTTTTTTTCATTCAGCCAATTACAAATCACACTCATTCGAATAGTTTGCGGATTCAATTTCCTGTCTGGAAACAAAGTCTTTAATGGTTCGATAATCGAATGAATGCCATCAACCGAAATCGGTTTTCCAAGCTTATTTAAAATGAGCTTATCAGTATTGCAACGAAGCATTTTTTGTCTAACCTCCTCAATGTATTTGGATAATGGAAGTATTTGCTTGTTGAGGAGTTCAAGGGTTCTTCTGTTAAGGGTATTAGATGCTTTGATATATATGGTCCCGTTTTCCAAATCAATGTCTTTTAATTCAAGGTTCGTGATTTCTTCACTGGTAAGACCTTGATAAATTAAAAGCGACAAAAGCACATTGTTTCGGGATTCCAAAAACCAATAGCGGTTTTCCCTTTGTAGTAGCAATTGCAATTCTTCGCTGCTAAACAAATCCTGTAATTGGATATCCTGATTGCTTCTGTTTTTAATATTCAGTTTTTTGCAGGGATGGTCTTTTCTTACTCCAGTCATCACCAGATACTCGTAGTACTTTTTAATGGCTGATAGGATTCGGATTCTGTATTGGGTATTGGATTGTTTCTGCGTAACCTCATCCATATAGTTGATGATATCGTGAAACTTATATCGTTTACACTTGGGATTGGTCTTGATAAAATTATTGATAGTGAAAAGATAGCTCTGGGCTGTTTTATCTGCCAATCGCTGTTTTAGATAATCCTCTAATTTGATTTTTTCCATAAGCTTGATTTTAAAAGGTTACTACTGGCTTTCGCTTTTTGTTCTTAATGGCATATATGTAGGTGGTATTGATTTCAGAATGACCAAGGAAACGCCTAATAAATTCAATACCTGCATCATTATCGGAAAGATGACTGGCAATACTATGGCGAAGACAATGGAGCGAGATGTCTTTTTGAATCAGCTCATAATTATCTGTTTGCTCGATAATCCTTTTCAGCATATCATTGAGGATTTCACCACTTGCTCTTTTTCCTCTGGCATTGACAAAAAGAGCCTCTTCCAACTGGTTTCTACCTATCAGTTTCTGATACCGTTCTTCAGTAATGTATTGCTTTAAGCATTTAAGAACCGAGTCACTCATAGGGACTTCACGTCTCTTGCTACCTTTTCCCTTACGGACCATCAGCATTCCACTTGTGAGTTGTACGTCTTTGACATCCAGTTTCTCAATTTCAGACCTTCTAAGACCACAGCCATAGGCAACTGACAACAAAGCTCTTTCAATTTCAGATGTACAGTTATCGAAGAGCATTTTAACCTCAACAGTTGAAAGTATGTTTCTCGGATTCTGAATCCCGTTTCCGTACGTTGGAATGTAGAACTCTTTATCAATTTCCTTGTTTTCCAAAAGGTTCAACATGAAAAGTCCCATAGTGAATAAATGAAATTTGATGGTCTTCTCGGCCAAAGTGCCTTCACCTCGTTGTTTGGGTCTCGCTATTAGGTATTCAAAATAACTTATTGTCTCTTGGCTGTCTACATCCTTTATCTTGGTCACTCCCGAATCTTCCAGCCAAATGAGAAACTCCTTTACTGCATTCTGGTACATTTTCCCTCTTTGACCCTGTTTGTAGTTCCTTACTTTTACAAACCTGTCAAACTCTTTAAGAAGGTTCTCATAGGCTGGTGTTTTTATCGTCTTTTTCATGGTCATTATCATTTGGTTTTACAATCTTTCCTTATGCACACTTTCAAAAACATCGAACACTAGCATCATATAACCTTATTTTACTGGCATTCCAGTGTTCTTTTTGGTGTTTTACAATTGTTTTAGCTGATTATTCAAGTCTTCCCTGATTTTAGCTTTCATCTTTTCCATATTATCCCAATAGGAAATGACATACTTGAATCCCTTATTGGGAGAACCTTCCACGGCTTGTATGTATTCCAGCTTCTGCAATAATTCAAAATACTTGAAAGCCGATGTCTTGCTCATGTTCAGGCTTTGGCGAACTTCTCTTGCCGTAAACCTGTAAGTTGAACCGTTGGGTTGGCTCTTTACATAGCCTTTTAGTTGCTCAAAGAACTGTCTGCTGCTTTTATCCAATTCATCCACCTTGATTACAATCGAGCTGAAGAAAACCTCAACCGCTTTTTCAATATCCTCTTTGGTTGTGATTAACCTTCCTTTGTCATCGATTTTTCTCCTGAATTGATTCAGGATAGTGATTTGGGAAACGAAATTCTGGAAATGGCTGTTGAGTCTTCTAAGCATCTTGGCTTCCAATGGCAACATCAATTGATTGGCAAACGGATTGACTACTTCATAGGATTTGAGTACCCGCATGCAGTTTCTAAGAAGCTGTTAGGCCTGTTGTTCGCTTTCTTTATCATAAAGCCCAGCAATGCGTTTGTTTTGGGCTTCTATGATTTTAAGCGTCTGTTCACGGCTTTCATCCACTCCCAATACTACCGAACGGCTCATATTGTCAAAATACACATCGGATTTGGTAGTAGCTGTAAGACTGGAAAAATGAGCTTGAACCGTTTTCATCTTTCCTCTTGTATTGCCAAACATATCTTTGACAACCGTAGAACTTGACAGGAACTTGGCCGACTGCATTTCCCGAAATGCTAACTGTGCGTCTTCATCAAGTCCATCAAAATCCTGAATCAGCACCAGTTTGTTCATCAATTCCTTTTCTTTGTAATGGTATAAGGATTTGCTTGTAATTCGGGTCATGTTCATCACATCTTCCTGCGGCATGCAATCTGCAATGGCATTGATGAGATGGCTCTTTCCTTCACCGCTGGAGCCTTGCACGAGTCCATGAAGCAGATAAGGCATTTTATAGCTGCTTGCGATGATGAACATCAAAAGCCTATTGTCTTCTTCACCAACAATCCCGCTTTGCCCCAATAGTTTGCTTACATTCTGCAATACCCTAGGATTCTTAAGGAATTCTATTGCTTTTTCATGGGCTTGTGGAGTAAGCTCTTTCTCCGAATATTGGTCGGTCACTGGATTCATTTCTTCATTGAATAGTGATTCCCTATATTCTTCCAAAAGGTCAGTAAAAAGTATCAAATCGGCTTCCAATAGGTTCGCATCAAAACCTTGTTTTTCATTGAGTTCCCTACATTGGTTCTGGACATTTACAAAATCAAACAAATCAATTTTCAATCGGTGTTTCTTCTGGTTGTGCTTTTCCACAATTTGGAGTGATACCCTAAGGTTTCCCAAATCCATCGGTAAGGCTCCGATTACATAGAACATCCCCGTTCTGCCCTTAAAGCCAATTTTGAAATCCCCAATGATTTCCAAGACATTGCTTTCTTCTTCTCCCGTTGGATTGTTTAAGAATTCTCCAATGCTTTCAGGGCCGTAGTTGACCAGCATCGTATTTAGGTTTTCCCCTTCAGGCAGTTCAATCAAGTTGATTGGTAAATCAGGTCTAGTGTTTTGCAATTGTAGTTTTATGGTTTCCATAGTTTTAGTTTTTAATGATTATTATTTCTTCCAGTTCATGTAGGGATTTGATAGCTTCCAAATGCTGGGTTAATAGTTTTCCATTGTGCATCGCCATAACGGCATCCCTGTTTTCCAATGTCTTGCTTTGCAGTAGGCTGGCGCATTCCATTACCGTTGTGGTCAGGTAGAGTCTTTTAGTATTTCTATTGGGGTGGCTTGGATAGATGCCCGTTTCGTTGAGATATTCCTCTCTTTGGGTTTCCATGTCAAACCTCAGCGCAAAGAAATTTACAATCCTATTTTGCTCATTCAGTAGGGGGAAGACCAGCCCATACCTACCAAATACGGTATAGGCTGTCAATCCTTCTTTATTTACCCCGGCATCACTCTTTTTTAGCACTCCTAAAGCCTCGAATTCATCTTTGGTGGTTTGGCTTTCCCGATGATGGAATTGACCTGAATTAAAGCCAATTCTAAGCTCGTTGTAGTCCAATCCGATTTCCTTTAGGTATTCTTTTGGCTTTATGGCCTTACTGCTTCTAATGCCTGTCTCGAAAGACAGAAATAATGATTCCAATGTTTCCATAATTAAAAGGCTTTTAGTTTGTAAATGAGACAAAATCATTTTTGACAAATCCATCATTTCTTTGGATTCTCGCAAACCATCTCTCATTTGAAATCGATAGCATAAATCCAATTAAATCTTCCTCTTTTACAGCGCAAATACCTTTTGAGTCTCCTTTTAAATCCAGTATATTGACAAAGAAATCATATTCATTTTCCATGGTTTCATCAATGAATTCTTCTAGGGTCTGCACTTCAGGGTTCCACGAAATTGGGCTTTGAGTTTCATCGTCTGTTAAAATCTCATGAACTTTTGAAGATGGACATTGCATATCCATATCATGGTACATTTCTTCATCTTTATCCCAGAACTCATCGAGTGCGGACATCAAAACGATTAAACGAATGTTGGTATGGGATTCCAGTTTTAGAAATAATTCCTCTTTGTCAACTTGCCACCTTTGAAAATGGTTTTGCTCTTCATTGGAGTAATCTCTTAAGCCAGACATGAAAGTCGCTCTCCAATATACATCCGTAAAATCAACGGTTCTACCATTCATAAAATCACACATTAGGTTAAACTCTCTTGGGTTTAACTCATCAAAAAAACTTTTTTTCATAATACTTATTTTTTAAATTAATAATTAGGTTAAATCAGGATAAAAGAATCCCTGTTCGGATATTTCACCGAATACTTTCTACTGATAAACAGTTATTTATATTTTATTGATTTGGTGAAAGATTACCTTTCTTTCACATTTTTGAACTTAATGAATAAGCAATCGAATTGCTTAATTACTGCGAGGATAGAAGGAAAATTTGATTCTCGCCAGCTTTTTTGGATTTTTCCTCTCCGTTGTATTGAAATAGGGCTTTTAGAACTTTTAAGCTACCCTGTATTTTTCAATGCTTTCAGGAAATTCCCTAATCTGTAAAGATTCTTCCCATTCCTCAATATTGCCCCCGTGACGGTCTTTTAAGCCAAATTCACCTGCCAAGTGCGTTCCCAACTGTTTCACGAAGACTTTCATATTTGTTTGTCGTGAGACATCAATCAGCTTTGTGAACCATTCCATTTTACATTCTCTGAATAGGTATTTTCCAGTTTTGTTACCACTTTCACCACCAAGGATAATCCAATGAAATTTCTGTGTTAGGATTTCAGAATAATCCTCTAGGTTCAGTTCACCAATTAATGGTTCTGCTGAAAAGAATCGGATTCTAGCTGGAACTTTTGAAAGCGTTTCGATTCGGTGCTTTTCTGCATCACTCTCAACACTTACCCCAAGCCATACGTTCGGATAACCATCACCCCAATCTTCTGGAAGACATTCTAAAATTCTTTCTGGTCTTTTGGTCAGGATTTGATAAGTATGTTCTGGAGTGTTCTTGATGATTTCCCAAGCATCTTTTCTCCATTCATCCGCATCTTTGATGAACCAATCTGACCAACTGCAAGTGAATATCAGTTGCGGCTCTTTCCATTTTAGTGGGGCATCGAAGCTAGTCTTTGATTTCAATACTGTCGTTGGGTTTTGTCCATAACGCTCTTTATCCCTAAACATATAGCAAAATTTACACGCGGCACTTACTTTAGCACAGCCATGCCAAGGATTCCATGTTGGTCCAGTCCATTGAATTTTGGATAATTCTACTTTACTTTTTTTGTTTTTTTCCATAATAAAATAATTTTAAATTAATACTTAACTATCTGCTTTGCTATTAGAATTCATTTTCTTCCAAGAAAACTTCAATAAATTCATTCATTTGATGAAAGTCTGGTATAAAGTCAACAACATCGCTATAAACTTTATCACATGCTTTTTCAAGACCTTCAGGGAATTCCCATAAATCTATTTCATGATGAAAAACTATTCCACCTGAGCCCATTTGTAAAATATCTTCAAGTACTCCTGAATCATAATACATTTCATTTGAATTGAGAATTTCGATAATTGATTCAATTTGACTTTTAATAGAATCTAATTGTTCTGTGGTGATGTTAAATTGTTCCATAATAATTTTTGGTTTTAAATTTCTATGGTACAAAGAGAGTTGGGGTACAAAAAAGGGTCTACCGAAATAGACCCTTTTTTAATTTATTTATTTAATTTTATTTTATTCCTTTCCATGAAATCCTTTATTTCATTGGTGATTTCAGCTTTTTTAATTTTTGCTTTTTCTTTGTCGGGGTTTAATTTATAAGTACCATTAAGAAGTTTTTTTGCATTTTCAACACTGACCCCCATTATTAATCCAAGTAACATGTTTTTACTGTTTTTAGATGTATCTAGCTTTGATATAATATTTTCAATCCCCAATTGAACTAATATCTCATATCTCTCTGCTAAACTATAACTTGGCAGTTGAGAAAGGTTAAGAGATGTGTCTTCATCATTATCAATAAAACTTTCAACTATGGGTATTAGATTAATTTTGATTTCATCTCCATCTTGTAAAGCTTCAATTTGGAAACCATGACTTTTAATCTCCTCAGCAATAAAATCTATTTTTCGCTGATTAACTAAACTAAAAAACATATCGTTTTCAAAATCTAATTTTGAATTAAAGTATAAAAAACCATTCAAATATTTATTTGTAATTTCTTTATGAACTACATTTACTTTGTTTTCTTTATTTAAGTAAAAATATTGATATTCTGATTTTAAAAAATCCAACTCATTAGAAATAGGGTATTTCTCTGAAAAAATTACTTTCAGCACAGAATAATTAGATTTATAAACATCTACTGAACTATAGCACCAAAACTTATCATTTGCCTCACAAAATTCATAGATTATCCTAATTAATTCACTAATTTTTTTATTACATACGACCATTTTATTTGATAAATCCAGAAATTTTTTCCTTACTTTTTCCTCTTCCTCATCATCTAAAACATGTGATTTCTTGATTAATCGTTTTATTTTCCTTTCTAATGAATTTGATAAACTTAAACCCGAATGGTAAGCTTCTGAAAAATTTTTAAGCTCTATATTTATTTCCTCTTCACTGTCTAAAATATATTTTGGCGATGAGTCTTCAAGAAACTCTAATTCTTCTTCTGACAAAAAATCTTCATCATCTCCTGAAAAATCGTGAACTATATTATCTCCCATTTTAATTGCATTTAAAACGTAAATATATAATTTTAGCTAATAGGTAATGTATTTAGATGCCTTTTGTACAATCTGTGTACACTTGTAGAATTATGCATTTTACCGTTAGCAGTACCAAAGTTTAATTGATTTAGTGCATTTGCTATCTTGTCATAGCTGAACCCCTTTGCTCTATACTCAACAATGAGTGCAGTTGCTTGAATATTGGCTTTATTGTTGATTGCCTTCTGTCTGATTATTTCAAGCCCTTTCTTTTTTGATTCATCGGTAAGATTTGCTGGTGTTCCAAGCTTAAACCCCTGTTTTTTCTTTTCAGCCAAAGCATTTCGGGTACGTTCAGCTATAAGTTTGGCCTCCATCTCTGCTAGAGCTGCATATAGATGAATGGTAAAATTGGTGGCCTGTGGCAAATCACAAGCAACGAACTCAACGCCTGTTTCCATCAAGGAAGAAACGAAGAAAACATTTCTGGCCAACCTATCAATTTTTGCTATTACCAAAACCGCATTATTCTTTTTAGCAAAATCTATGGCTTTGTAGATTTCAGTACGTTTTCTCTTTGAGGTACCAGTTTCGATTTCAGTGAAGCTGTCAATCAAAACTCCATTGTTAGAGTTCACAAAATTATCCACAACCGATTTTTGAGATTCCAGACCCAAACCAGATTTACCCTGTTCGGAAGTACTCACACGAAAATAACCCACATATTTCTTCATAATCCTAAAATTTTGTTCTTTTATGGCGGACTCTAAACGAGTGTTTGGAATCCGCTGTACTCCACGAGTGTAAGAGGAAATATCTTCCTGCGCCAGCTTTTTTGAATATTTTTTTCTATTTCTTCCAAAAAGAAAACCCTGCTCAAAAGCAGGGTCCATACTTATATATTATATAGGTGAATTATTTTCCCTCAATGAAGTCGATAACTGGAACCAGCATATCACAATAACAGCCTTCAACAGTTTTCACAACTTCACGATTCTTATTGATGAATATGATTGTGTAATCATCAACCCAACGCAAACACACTTTTACCCATCCTTTATGGGTTAATCCATTTACCTGAAAAGCTAAACCGCCTTGAAATTCTTTTGATTCACTAATTGCTGCGAAATGTTTAGCTCCCCATGCCCAAAGTGCCGAACGGTCAGCATATTTGATTTGGTCCATAATTGCTTGAGCGATTTCCATTGTTCTTTCCGATGTTTTCATAATACTATATTTTAATATTCCTTGTATCCCACGAGGATACAAGGAATATTATTCCCGTGCCAGCTTTTTTGCAATTATTTTAAAAAATATTTATCTGTAAAGCCCCGTGAATAGGGAGATTATAAAAATATTTCAATTCTCCCATAGCAAAATCTGTCTTTTCCTCCAGGGCGAAATATTTATCAATAAACGATAAATATGATAAATGAAAAGACTGAAGGGATTAATATACTTTCCCTATTTGACGGCATTTCATGTGCCAAATTGGCCCTTGAGAGAGCAGGAATAAAAATCAATAAATATTATTGCTCCGAAATCGATAAATCAGCATTGGCCATCCAAAAGCATCACTACGGAAAAGACAAGAATTTTATCCAATTGGGTGATGTAAAAGACATCAATGGAATCGAATTAAGCGATGAAATTGATTTGGTGGTATTTGGTAGCCCTTGCACCAATTTAAGCAGCATAAATCCTATTGATAGGCGTGGATTGGAAGGTGAGGAATCCAAATTGTTTTACGAAGCTCTTAGGATATTAACCGAAATTAGGGTGTCCAAACCAGCAAGTAAAAAACTTTATTTTCTAATGGAAAATGTAGCGAGCATGAAAGCAGTCGATAGGGATAAGATAACCGAGGAACTATCAAAGATATTTTATGATGCCCAGCTATTGAAAATCGATTCGGCCTTGATTACACCAGCACATAGAAGACGCTTATACTGGACCAACATTCCAAATGTTTCAGTTCCTGATGCTACGGATGTAACGTTTTCGGATATATTGGAGAATGGTTTTGTGGACCGTGATAAGGCTAATGTTTTATTATCTGGAAATGTAACGTTGACCAATGGAATCTTTAGGCATTTCAAGATGAATATAGGCAACATCATTTATAAGGATGAATCATTTGCCAAACTGCCAAAAGAAGAAAAATTATTGAGATATCCTGCCATTCTGGAAGCATCGGGATATATCGGTAAATCTGGAAGCAATCCTGAAGAATTGGATTTCCCGAATGGTTGTTACCGTCACCCAAGCATTAAGGAATACTCAAGATTAATGACTGTACCTGACCTCTATGTTGATGGAGTGCCGAAAATTTCCAAAACCGATAAACTGAAAGTGTTGGGGTTAGCGTTTTCAGTTAATGTTGTTGCACACTTGTTTAAAGGATTAAGACAGTAAAAGAAAAAGAGCCGGAGACGGCTCTTTTTTATTTCTAATCATATCCTTCGGCTTGTATTTCTCTATGGACATCTCGCATTGTTGCTTTATAGCATGGAGTACAGTAGTAATTTCCATTCCCATTTGGCGAAATCCTATTGTAATCTTCTGTTAGGTCTTTACCACAAACCATACAGTTTATTTTCTTTTTAGGTTCGGTATTGGTTTCTGCTTCTTTGTTTAGATTGTTGTCGCATTTATTAGCCCACATGAATATAAGAAATATGAATCCTATAATATACAGCCAATTATTGTTACTTTTCATTTTTATAGCTTTAAGATTAGTATTATTTATTTCGGTTTTATTGGTGAAATGTAATAAGAGTTGAATAGTCTTATTCTATCCCCTGGATTATAAAATGTGACTTCATCAATTATTCGTGGGGAAAGTCCATTTATTCTAATTGCCAAATGACCAACTTTACCATTTTTTTGTGCAACGAAATAATATACGTCCCATTCTAGTTGATTATAATCAAATATATCGTCTGGTTCTCCAAGCATCTCTTTGATAGTTGATATATTAGTTTCTTGAATTAAAGTCCCTCTTATATCAGCATAACTTGGTAGATTTTTACTTGCTACATTATTTTCTAAAATTTCTAAATTGAGATATTTTGAAAGTTCGGGCATAGCATTTAAAATTTCATTTGGTATTTGCTCTTCCTTATAACATTCAGTAAAACCCTCAATCTCATCCCATTTTTTTAAATCATTATTTTTTGTTACATCTTGCTTTTTAAAAGTCATGAACTGCTCATAAATTTCCCCATAGCCTTCAAAATAGTTGTAATCACCTGTTTTAAAATAATTAAGAGTTACTTGTTTATAGCTAAACTGAATAATATTTCCTTCTAGTTCACAATCTTTGAATTCACATATTTCTTTTAAATTATGCTTAGGATTATAAGTAAACAAACAACCTGTACAAGCTCCATTTTGGTACTTTACTATTATTCCAGATTGTTGAGTTGGTGTGTAATCATTTTCAGGAAACATAAAGACTTTTACATAGTTTAATCCTTTTGCTTTGTTGGTATGTTCTTCTTCAGTTGTTGATGCAACCGAATCATTCTGCTCTATTGTTTGATTTTTTCCATTTTCTTTAGGAGGTGTTTCTTTTGGATTTTGGCAAGAAACGGACAAAAGGGTTACAATTATAATTTTGATAAATGAAGTTACTTTCATGGCTCTTATATTAAGTTACAGAGCAAATATAAATAAAAAACGGAGTAAACTCCGTTTGCGTAAAACTTTATTCTAGGAAGTCTTATGCAATTTTGCTATATGCAGAAACAGCTAGACGATATTAAAAAAGAAGTGACTCGTAGAATCCATCAAGAATTCTTAAAGAAGTTTGATGGGAATAAGACACACTTTGCTAAAAAGGCTGGTTGTGATGAAAAAACAATACGCTTACTTTTCGATTTTGGACAAGGAATGACTTTGAATTTACTTTTTAAATTGGCATTTGCTTTAGATTTAAATCCTAGTGATATAATTAAAGATTTATCAATAAAAAAGGAAGATTAACTCTTCTTTTTCTTTTTTAGTAGCTTATAAAGCTCATCCAATTCCTTATCGGTAATCCCATCCATTATTAGTATCAAAGGAAATTTAGGCTCTTCCGTGCTTAATATTTCTCTCAGTTGCGAGAATTTTATTTTCAGTTTTCTTTTCATAATATCTTTTATAATAAATACTTTCCCCATAGGATTTAGTCAAAATTTTACCAAAAAAATTTTCAGAAAATTTCTGAATCTCTCTGAGTGCTTCAAAAAATGGGAAAATTAAATTCTCTTGAAGAGGGCGGTCATCGCAGATTGAATAACTTTAAAGACTTACATACCTTGAAGTTATGAGCAGGGAGCCCCTAGGGATGTTTTTAAGTTTCTAAATTAGACCTCACCAGCAAAGAGTTGTCCATCAAGTGCGGAAAACACCAGGTTTTATGGGCTTTATGTTGGTTTATTCATATGGTTTTGATACATTCACGGAGTATAAAATCCTGTAAACATGAGCAATAAACAAGATTTCAATAGTTTCTTCCCAACAGATAATTCATCAAAGACCAATTTAAAGTACGATTTGGTATCCAGTAAATTCGTGACTGGAATTGAAAATCATCAAATGAGGCAGTATCATAATTCCCAATCTACTGCATTCCTTTTTGGAATGATTGGAGGAATATTCCAAATTGTCATTGGAATAATCATCTTCTCATTTGGACTTTTGAGAACCATTTTCAAAGCCTTAAACTAGTAAAATTCCTTAAATATTCATTTTTGCGAAATTTATGAATTTTGTGAAGTATTGATTTTATTGGCACTTCCAACTATTTTTTACATTTTTGATACACATAAGGAGCGGTGCGCTTTGAAAATTCCAACCGCAGGCGGTCCTTATGTGTATTATTTTTTCAAAATATCTTCCGAAAGCCTTACTAATAAAGGGATTGAATAGAATCATAAATTTCGCATTTTTGAATTTCTCATTAAAATCCTATTATTTCTGGTGTTTTCATTTTTCTCAGATACTTATTAATAAATGCCCATGGCAAATTTTCTTACCCAATTCACTTGACAATGTTTTAAACAATTCGTATATTTTAACAAAAACGGATAAGTAGGAGAATAAACTCTATAAAATTCTTGCTTGCTGACAGGTCGCAACTGTCAGCTGCTCTTAGCAAGTAAAATAAGGAGCAAATAAGCATTCCGTAAGGAATGGGAGAATAAGAGCATAAATATTAATGAAAATTGCAAAAAATGAGCAGAGGTATGTTACCCAACCAATTTTAGATTACATTACCAAAACAGATTACAAAAGAAAAGATGATTTATACTGCATCATCGATTTAATTTACAGAAGACAAATCTACTTCAAGACTGAACTCCAAAGGCGTTACGGCTATATTGAAATCCCAAGGTCTTCATTCCAAAAACTAATACCAAGCCCAAATTACATCAGGGAAGCATTGGACTTCTTGGTGGAAAACGGACTTATTAAAAGAAACGACTTCTACCAGTATGGGACCATATCCAAAGCCAAAGGATATAAGATAATGACTGAATATCTTGGTTCAAAGGTTCCTGTTGAAATAACTGATTCCAAAATCAATAAGCGCATCAAGGAAATCAAACTGAATAATAGGAAAAAAAGAGTGAAGAATCTGGAATTCTTCAAATCCAAATACTATAAGAATTTCAAGATTGACTTTGATGCTGCTATGTCTGCCATTACTGAAAATGCCATAAGTGAGATTAGTGAATTATGCAAAAAAATCAAATACGATATCAGTGACAAAAGGATATTGGAGTTAATCGAATGCAGAAGTAATACAACAATGGACAGGATAATCATTACGCAACGTTGCGGTTATGAACTGAATAATATATTGCATCGATTGATGGTCCACCAACAGCAGGTTTATGCCATTCATGATGGTTATTTATTCTTCAAAAGAAACAAGACTAACGGGCGTTTGGATACCAATCTAACATCATTGCCATCTTATCTTAGAAAGTTCCTTAAAAGCGATGAAAAGCTATTTAGTTTGGATATCAAAAACAGTCAGCCGTTCTTCCTCTACACTAAACTCCAAAATGAAATTGGAATCAATAAAGATGAACTGGAATTGTATGGTGAATTGGCAGTTAATGGGGTGTTGTATGAATATTTGGCTAATGATTTTTTTGGAATTGATTACGATTCTTTGGATGATGAAAACAAGGTGGTTTACCGTGAAAAATCCAAAATCAACCTATTTAGGATTCTCTACTCGAAAGTGGAATCATATCTGAGTATAAAGGAGGTATTTGCGGAGAAATTTCCAACAATTATGAAGTACATCAATCAGGTGAATTTCAAGAAGAACAACACACTTGCGGTTTTGCTTCAGGAAAGGGAATCATTGACTGTATTGGATATGGTCATGGTCAGACTTCAGGAGAAGAATATAAATCCGTTTACGATTCACGATTCTTTTCTGGTTACTGAAAGTGAGTTATCGGTTGTAAGGGAGACTTTGGTGAGTGTTTGTATTGAAATGTATGGTATTGCACCGCAATTGCATGAAAAGGATTTATTGGAGGAAAAAATGGATTCTGAAGAGGATTATAAATTTATTGATGATGGATATGATTTACCTGAGAGTTTTTTTTGAATAAGTGAATAATCACGATGCAGAAATAAATTAGTATTTATAACTTTTACATATTTGTTTTTCATATATTGTAAATAAAAGACTATGAGATTTATAACTACAAATGATATAGAAAACTGGAGCAATTCGGTAGATTGTAGATACCATCTACCTCATTTAATAAGAAAGCTGATTCTTGCAACGATTAATTTGAACAATATAAAATCGATTAATTTTTCATATGGTGATGACATTCAAACAGGTGGATATGATGGGGAACTTCTTGTTGATTCAGAAAATTTATTTATTCCATTAGGAGATAGTGTATGGGAATTTGGTTCAACCAACAATAAAAAAGGTAAAGCTGATGAAGATTATCAAAAAAGAAAAGCGGATACCTTAGGCAAAATTCCAAATGAAACTACATATATAAATGTCACAGCAAAAAAATATCGTGACAAGAAAAAATGGTCTGATGATAAAAAAGCTGAGGGTTTTTGGAAAGATGTAAAATACTATGACGCTCTTGATATAGAGCAATGGCTAGAAATAGCTCCATCAGTAGAGATATGGTTAGCTGAAAAATTAGGAAAGCCAACATACGGAATATATTCTGCCGAAGAATATTGGAATAAATGGAGTAATAATGGTAGAATAAAAGTTCTACCTGAAATTATTGCTGGAAATAGTCGAAATAAACAAATTGAAATAGTAAAAGATTTTTTTGATAGTAAAGATGACATTCTGTATTTAAAATCTATAACTAAAGATGAAGCAGTAATCTTTCCCCTAGCTATAATAGAGCAGTTAGATTCTTACAATAAAACTGATTTATCAAATAGAACTATAGTAATCGATAATAGAGAATCATTTAGTAAAATTATAAACAATAATTCTCAATTAATAATAATTATAAAATTTAGTATTGAAAATATTGATATTAATGCCTCAATATTAAAAGGACATAAATTAATTATACCATTAAGCCCCTCAGATGAAATTAGAGGAAATAGTATTCAACTACCTATCGTATCAGGAGATGATTTTGAAAACAGTCTTATTAGAATGGGAATTGACCGTGAAAAATCAAGAGTATTGACATCTAGTTCAGGAAGAAACATATCAGTTTTGAGGAGGGTCTTAGAAATTGATACCACTTCTCCTAAATGGATGAGTAATATTAACTATTCGGATATTATACCAATCTTAATTTTAAATCAATATAGTGAAAATTATGATGGGGATAAATATATTGTAGAAACAATAACAGGTAAATCTTATATAGAATATGAAAAATTTCTATTTTTCTTATTAAATCAGGAAGACACACCTATTTATCATATTAACGGGGTTTGGAGATTGATTTCACCAACAGATTTATGGTTGCATTTTTCAAAGTTCTTAACTCAAAATGATTATGACAATATTCATAAAATAGCAGTTGAAATATTAAGTGAAATACATTATAAATTCACAATTCCATTGGATGATAGAGGAGTATTTTTTCAAACCCCTGAAAATCGGCCAAAATATTCTTCAAAACTAAAAAAAGGAATTTGTGAATCACTTAATATAATTTCCGTCTTTGGAGAGAAATATGGAGTTAGCATCATATCTACTGAAACATTTATTAATAATGTAGTTAATGAAATTTTAAACAAAGATTTAGCTGTTTGGTGTTCACTATCTACAGAATTAATGGTTTTAGCTGAAGCATCTCCAATAGTGTTTTTGAATCATTTGGAAAGAACTATTAAAAGTGGAGAAATCAAAATGTTTTTTGATGAAGAGAAAAGCCTTATAATGGGGAATTCAAATTATCTACCTTCTTTATTGTGGTCATTGGAAATAGTTGGCTGGATGCCAGAAAATCTAATGCGAGTATCAACTGCATTATGCGAATTAATATTGTCATCACCTGAAAAACTTCCTACATCAAATACACCATATAATTCTTTAAAAAATATTTTCAGGACTTGGTATCCGCAAACAAATGCCAATGCAGAAGAAAGGAAAGCAATATTGGAAATACTTGTTAAAAAATATCCAGATATTATATTCAACTTAATGATTGGTATGGTCAGCAGCAAAAATGACACAGCAATGCATGTACCAAGACCAAAAATGCGTTTGTTTTCTGAATTAAGGGAAATTCGTGTTACAACCAAGGAAATTGTCTATATGTTAAACTTTTATATTGATGTTATTATCGAAAAATCTAAGAATGATTTTTCCAAAATCTTAATATTAATTGACTTATTAGACGATATTGATTGGCATAGAATTGACGAGATTCTTGTTGTAATAGGAACACTGGATTCGAATAATGCAGAGAAGAGAAATGAAATTTACCAAAAGTTTAGACAATTTATTGGTCGACACCGTAGCTATCCAGATGCGAATTGGTCTTTACCTGAAGATATCTTAAAAAAGATTGAAGAAACAGCTAATAAATTTAAAACAGATGATATTATTTTAAATGGATTGTTTCTATTTGATGAGCATGTCCCAACATTCATTGATGGTAAAGAGGAAGAAGATTGGCAAATTAGAAATCAAATGATTTCGGATAAAAGAGTAGTATTTATTAAGGAAGTCATTTCAAAAAATAATTTAGAAAAGATTTTTGAATTAGCTAACAAATCAGAATGCCCATTTTTATTTGGAAATGCATTAGCCTTATTTAGTGATTTATCCGATGAAGACAAACTCAAAGTTTATAAAAAGATAGAATCTGAAAATAGCAAAGAAATATCGTTAGCAAATGAGTTTATTAGAGTTTGCGAAATTAAAAACTCACAAGCTGTACAATTTGAGATACTTGAGGAATTAGTAAAGAGTGGTTTGTCAAAAGATGGTATAGTTAGGTTTTACAACGCTCTTAATAGTAATGTTAATTTATGGAAATATATTCAAGAAAAAGGTGCTGAAATTGAAAGCCTCTTTTGGAAATCTCAAGGTAGGGAATTATATATAAATGACAAAATAAGACTGCTGTTTGCTGTAGATAAATTAAATATTTTTAATAAACATATTGTACTCTTAAACACTTTTAGGGATGAGTTTATTTCAGCAAAATGTTAAAAAAGAATTTACATCTGATGAGATTCTAAATATTTTGGAAGGAATTGATTTAAATTCTATTGATGACAATGCACAATTTGACCAAAATCATTTTAATTATATAATGGAGTTTTTATATGAAAAGGATGATTATGATGAAGAAAGAGGTGCAAAAGTTGAAATGAAATTTTTCTTTGCATTTAGTAGTTATTATTCCGTTACTCCCAAAAATCTTTTCAAGGTAATGTCTAAAAACCCACAAGAATATTTTGATTTTCTTACTTGGTTTTATTTACCAGAAGACGAAGAATTGGCAGAAAAAGAACTTCAAGAAAGAGAAAAGCAAGAAAATTCAAAATTATTTTATGAATTCAAATATCATATATTTGATAAGTTTAATTTAATACCTTCAATGCAGGAAGATGGTTCGCTGGATGAGGATATACTTACAGGTTGGATAAATAGAGTTAGGGAGTTGGCAGAAGAAAAAACAAAATTAAAATCGGCTGATAATTGTATCGGAAAAATGTTAGCTAAATATCCGATAAGCTTACAGGAGAAAAGAGGTTTTCCAAAAGCAATTTATAATATTATTGAAAATATAAACAGTAATGCGATGAAATTAGCATTTGATGTTCAGCTTGGGAATAACTTAAGTTTTACCAGCAGAGGAGCTTTCGAAGGTGGAAATATCGAAAGATTTAGGGCTGAATATTTTGATTCACTATTTGAACAAACTAAAATAACTCATCCTAACGTATCCATAATTTTCAAAAATAAGAGAGATGAATATATAAAAGAGTCTAATCGGGAAGATGAAAACGCTTTATTGAGAAGTTTAAATTAGCCTTATTCAAATGGAAAAATTAGACCCTAAAATTTAACGCTATTATCTATGTCATGAGAAGAAATTTATATATAGATACTAATGTTTATCTGACTTTCTATCATTTTTCTAATGAAGACTTAGAAGAATTGAAAAAACTTATTGCATTAATTAATACTGACAATATCAAATTGTACCTCCCTGAGCAAACAAAAAATGAGTTCGATAGGAATAGAGAAGTTAAAATTGCAGATTCTTTAGATAAACTAAGAGGAGTAAAACTCGGAAATCAATTTCCAATGATTTGTCATTCTTATGATGAATATGATTTAATGAAAAAAGCTATCAAGCAGTTTGAAACAAATAAAAGTAAGTTATTAGAGAAACTTCAACATGATGCTGAATCTGAGACTCTGCTTGCAGATGAAGTTTTAAATCAATTATTTTCAAAAGCTGAATTTATTGAAACAAGTAATGAAGTTTTAAATAGAGCAATTTTAAGATATGATATTGGCAACCCTCCTGGAAAAGACAAATCATATGGAGATGCCATAAATTGGGAAAGTCTTCTAGAGGATGCTTCCGACTATGAAGATTTATTTTTCATTTCAGATGATAAAGACTATTATTCGAAACTTAATGATAAAAAATTTAATGAATACTTGTTAAAAGAGTGGAAAGAAAAAAAGATTCCGATTTACACTATTTTAAAAAAATAACAGATTTTTTTAAAAAATTCTACCCAGATATAGAAATATCAAGTGAGACTGAAAAAGAAATAATTATTAAAAATCTATTCGAGGCTTATTCATTTGATAATGCAAAAAGCGTTATTAGAAAACTTAGAGATTTTGATAATTTTTCAATTAAACAATTGAATGACATCACAAGTGCATTTGCTTCAAATAATCAAATATATTGGATAAAAAATGATTATTCTGTCTCTAATGCAAGAAGAGAAATTATTGAAGCTAATAAAGACAAGATTGATTCAGTTATATACAAAACATTCGAAAAAACATTTGGATAGAACATTATTATTTTTCGATTGGTTAGGAATTTGAAATTTGGGATAATAAGAATGAGTACAAAACTCATCCTTATTTTATATGTTTGTAAAAAAAATCAACAGTTTAGAAAACTATATTTTTGACATATTCTTAGTTATTTTTTCCAAAAGTATTTTTAAAGATTATGGGCAATTTTTACTTCATTTTTAATATTCTCAATAATTAGTTTAGAAGAATTTAATCTAAAAATTTTGTATGCTCTCTTTTTTTCTAGCAAATGTTTAGTGGGCGTTAAATTTATGTTGCGATAAACACCAGCATATCCATTGGATATAATTATTGGTTCATTTTTATATTTAGTCATATACTCCGAAGTACCAATTTGGGATTTAACAAATTTTGCCAGTTCATCAAAAACTTTTCTTTCATTTTCGTCTAGCTCATAAATTCCTCCTTTTGTGACAGAACACTTGACTTGAATTAACATAATGTGCCAATAACCTTTTCTTTTAGCAACAGTATAAATATCTGATGGTGTTTGGCTACCTTTTGATTTTATCGAAATATATTTTGGGTTTAAAACTTTTATTTTTCTTAAGATATAATCTTCCGCTAAATCCCCAACTTCTCTGTTACTTGGGCTTCCAAGTCCTTTATTTTCAAGAATGGCTTTTTTTTCTTTTCTCCATTTACCAACTATTTCATCAACAAATAATTCAAAATTCTTCATTTTATAAAGTTTATTTATGCGTTAATAATTAGGGACAATATATAGGAATATTTTAATGCTAAACAATCCTTAATTTTGAGGATATTTCATCTAACTAAATTTAGTTAGACACTTGAATTCTTAACGCATAAATAAACTTTATAAATTCATTATTTCATTACTGAAAACCATAACAAGGAAATAAATCCTACAATATTACACAATACGTATTTATAATGATTTTTATTTTAGATTATCTCAAAATGACTAAGTAATTGTAATATTTTAATACATTTACAGGAATAGTTAACTATTAAATTGCTTGATAAAATAGATTATGACTTTTGAAGATATAATTACAAATCCATTTTTGCATTTACCACTTAAAAAAAGTTCCCAAGATTCATTCAGAACTTTCCTGTTTAAAACTTTAGATGACTATTTAGAGTTATTGGGAAAAATAACGGAAGAAAGTTTTAAAATTGATGGACTTTCTGGGACAAAAAAAATATCTAACACAATTAGAATACAGTCAGAATTCATAGAAGGTTTAAAGGACACACTAAATTTTTATTTAAACGGTCAGCCTTCCAATTCTTATCAAAAGTTTAGTGATACATTGGATAATAGAGCAAAAAAGTACAAACAAATTTTTAATATAAATTCATTTGATACTGACCAAAATTTTTATCGCATCAGGATTAAAAAGGAAAATTTTGCGCTGAATCAAACAGAAATGTTTCACATCCCGTTTGAGTTACGAAATAGAGTTAATACCCAAAGATATAGTATCCCAGGATTTCCTTCGCTATATTTAAGCAAAACACTATATGTAGCTTGGGAAGAGCTAAAAAGACCTTCTGTTAATAATTTTCAAGCGGTTCGATTGAAAAGCGTTCAAAAAATAAAATATTTAGATTTAACAGGTAGCAACATATCAAATAATTATTATTCTGACATTGCTTATAAGTATCTAATGACTTGGCCTCTTATAGCTTGCTGCTCTGTGAAAGTTAATAATTATGACGATAGTTTCAAACCTGAATATATTTTTCCTCAACTATTACTCCAATGGATTAGAAATAATAAAGATATAGATGCTATTAAATATAACTCAACACATATAAGTTATGATGGTATTGAAACCAAAGGAGATTTGTACAATTTGGTATTACCAGTTAAAGAAAATAAAGATGTTGGTCATTGTGAAGAGTTATTATCCATGTTTGAAATGACTAGTACTATTTCTAATCAGTTACTTGAATTTTCTTCAGGAGGTATGATGTTTTTTGAGAGTGATGAACAAATAAGAAAAATAAACGATAAAATACCAAGAATTGAATTCATAGCAGGAAGTAAATCACCATACGGTTATTCAATATTAGGAAAGATTGAAAGAAAACTAGATTCCATGAGAACGAAAGAAATTGTTTCAAGAGGACATATTAATTCATAAGAGGGTCTTGATTCAATATCCTATTTGTTTTTTGCATATCTATGAAAACACTTTGCCCTCGATTTATAATCTTATCTAGTATTTTTTTGGAAATATTCATTTGTTCCATCAAACCTAAACCTACTGTATAGTCCAAAAGGAAACTAATGTACAGTAATTCAAAATCAGAAAATATATTGTTATTTTTTAAATTACTGTGAACATGGTAATCTCTGGAACGAACTAATTTCGAAGCAAAATCATAAAATTCGCTTTCGTCTATTTTACTCATTGCCATTATGTTTTCGATATTAGAGTTTAAATAATTTGTGAGTTTGGTGTTTTTCTGATTCTTAAATAATTTATTGAACGCTTCAAAAGTTGAAATTGAATTTGTAAATCTTCTACTATGGCTAAGCTTTATTCCTAGCAAATTTTCCATCAGTTTATCTAAACAAAACTTAAATTCATCAGAAGTGTATGCATTTTTAATCAATATTGGTAGTTCTTCTGAAATTTCATTATAGCTTAAATGAATATAGCTTGACCCTGATTTTTCAAATCTATCTTCTTTATAATAAACACTAATCCATTCACCACAAGTTAAACATTGGTAAGAAAAAAATGTAAATTGCTTCGTATTTGCAGAAAGGAATTGCAATAATTTTTGAAATGTTTTATAATACTCAAATGCATCCAGAAGGAGAATTTCATTTTCTGATTCAAAATTTAAATATCCGTTATTAATAAGTTTAAATTCTTTATGCCCCAAATTAGAAGAGGTAGATTGTTTTAATTCAATTGACAATCCAATTTCACTTATATTGAATACTTGAGAAACATCATCTTTTTTTATCAATTTATCTTCCGTAAAATTATACCAATGCATCTGGTGAATCCAATCCACTATTGCATCATTTGAAATTTGAAATTTTTTAAATTTAAGACCTTGAGTTTCTACATGGTGTGAAGCCGAAATGAAAGAATATTTTGGTTGATATATATTAGTTTCAATAATTCCATTCTCATTGTATTTAATCTTGCAGTCTATAAATGTTAAATGTCCTAAACCAGTAAAATGACCTAAAATTATTTGATGTTTGAAAACAGGCTTTCCATAACTTAAATTTGTTTCTAATAATACTTCACCATTTGTAAATGTCAGAATACAAAAGCATTTGAAATCTTCTTGACTTACAAACCAAACTTCGCCATAGTATTTATTTTCTTTAAACATATCTCAATATTTATATTTTACCTCATCAGAATTCATATATCAAATGTAATAAAAAAATAAAGGGACGGTTTTCCATCCCTTTAGGTGCTTTTACATGCTGAATACCATAGGAAATGGATTGAAAATTTTGAATACTATTCCTTAATTATTATTATATTAGTCAAAAGCAAATATTATGAGTGAGGACACCCTGCTTGATGTTATTGTTAAAAGTTTGAATTCGGATGATTTTAAAAAAATTGACCCACACGGTTATGCACGTAAAATCGGAATAATCCCAATTGAGATGTTTGACGCATTAAATCAAGCAAAACATGAAGGCTTGATAGAATTAGAGGATAATGATTTTACAGTAGTTAAATTAACCCCTTTTGGTGAACGAGTTAAAAATGTTGGTGGGTGGCTTGAGTTTAAATTTCTTGACAAAAGTGAGCAGAAGCAAATCAAAAAACCTAAGAAGCCAAAGAAAGAAAAAAAGCCGAAAGAGGTTATAATAGTTGCGGAAGAAAGCACAGATTCTAAAGAGTTTGATTTTTTTATTTCTCATGCGTCCGAAGACAAAGACGATATCGTAAGAGAATTGGCTGAAGCACTAAAAGAAAATGATTTTGAAGTTTGGTATGATGAATTCGAATTGAAAATAGGAGATAGTTTAAGAAAAAAAATAGATAGTGGTCTTTCAAAATCTCGATTTGGAATAGTAATAATTTCACCTTCTTTTGTGAAAAAAAATTGGACTGAATATGAACTTAATGGAATGGTAGCAAGAGAAATGAATGGACATAAAGTTATATTACCCATTTGGCACAAAGTATCTAAAGATGAAGTTTTAAAATTTAGTCCATCACTTGCAGATAAAATGGCATTAAATACATCTATTCATACAATTCAAGATATTGTTAATTCACTTAAAGAATTGTAGAATGACACTAGTCTTTGTTTATGGTGGGGTGGTGGTATAAAAAAAGAGATGAGCGTGATGCCCATCCCTTTAGGTGCGTTTAAATGCCGAATGCCATTGCTGGAAACGGATTATTTTTCCTTTTATAATTCTACCAGATAACACTCCAGTAAATTACTGTTCCTTTTTGTTTGTCAATTGCAATTCCTTTAGAATATCCATTTTTCCAGTCATCTGGCATTTGAGGATTAGGCTCTAAATTGAATTTTTCAAAGTGATTACCCGATTTAGCATCCAAAACATAAATCACAAAATTTTCATCTTTCCAAAAATCCGTATTACGTTGTATTGAAAAATCAATAAAGTTTGGAACAGGTAAAAGATTTTTATAACATGGGTCATTCACTTTGCTAATATCTTCGACTGTAACGATTTCAAGACTGTCTTTAGTTCTTTTTGTTTCAAAACGATTCACTATCAATAGACATTTTTCACGACTGTCGTACTTATATTTCAAATCCTTTGAAAACTTTTTCTCTAATAATTTGATAGAATCTTTTGGGACTTTATATTCAATTAAAAATAAGCTAACATCGTTTTTCTCTTGATTAGTATTTAAAATTTTAAAACTTTCGACATACTCAATCTTATTAGGAAAGTGACTTACTAATGTTGAATCAAATTCTTTTTTATACTCTAAATAACTATCTTGATTAACATTTGCGCTATTGTTAAAAGATTTTTTTTCATTGCAACCATTAAGTGATAACAAAAATGAAAAAAATATAAAACTTAATTTAACCATTATTTTATTGATTTTAAAATTGCTTTTATAACGTGAATTGTTTTGTCAACGAATGTTGCTCCCGCAGCTAAATTAGTTCCTCTATTACTATAATACTCTGCTGTTACATGGTTGTCTTGTCCTACGGTTTTAGGTATGGTATATGTTATACTTCTTGAAGAAGAGTATGCACTAGAGCCTTCAGTTTTACCCAATACTGTTTTTTTATTCATATCAGCATCTTTAACATAAGTTATCTTTGATTCACCTATTTGTTTTAAATCAGAATTAACCTGTGTTATTCTTTCTTCACCACCCATATTACCACCGCTTGTGAACTCAGTTTCCTTAATTTTAACTTTTTCTGCCTTTTCATATCCTTGATTATCCATAAATTTTTCAGGATTTTCAACATTATAGGCACCACCATCTAAAATATTGCTATCCATACCATAAGCAACCTTATCGCCAAACATTTTATCTCCGCCTAATCTGTCATAATTTTTAGCATCTCCAGCCCCAATTTTATCAGCTGTTGCTTGAGTAAGTTTAGATTCGCCAGGAACATATACGACAGCTCCAGTTTTATTATTGACAAACCAATCTGGTGGGGTTGTATCCTGTGGAGACATTCCGTCAGGGTCAACAAACCTCATTGGATTGTTAAAGCAATAACTGTAAGGACTGTATCGTCTCATTTTCTCTGCTAGCTGGTCAAGATTATTTCTTCTACCCAAAGCAGGGTCATACATCATCATCCCATAGTCATAAACATTAAGCCCTAATTCGTCTTGCAGCTCTTTTCCGTTATACTTATAATTATAAATAGGTTTAATTATTTCTATTGTTCCAGTATCACCACCACCTCTTAAAGCAATTCTTCCAGATTCTATTTCTTCAAACTTCATCCAATCACTATTGTAATTAGTGTGTTTTAGACCAAAAGGATAGTAATGGTTTTCTTCAATAATTTTAAGAGTATTTGTCGCTGGGTCAATACCATAACTTAAACGGATGTTACCTAAATGGTCTGTATAGTTAAATACATAATTGTAATTACTTTCACCCAATATTAAAGTATTATTTACATATCCTTCGGCATGAGGGAAAAACTGCAATACCTCATCTTTGTACTGGAATCCTGTTAAATAATCTATTGAAGCACTACTTCTACCAATTATATCAATAATAGTTTTTTTAACTTTCTGACCTAGAGCATTGTAAATATACTCGATTTTGTTTCCTGAGCCAAATTGAATTTCAGTAGGTAAGTTTAAGTGGTTATAGATTATTTGTGTAATATTTTTATTCTCATCTTTAGTTAGATTTCCGTTAGCATCGTACTCATAATCATCATTAGGATCATTTATACCGTCAGAATCATCTGTAAAGCCTTTTGGGCTGTTACTCATATCCAAAACTTTCATCAGTTGGTTTTTTTTCTCTGAATGATAGGTATATTCTAAATCATCAATAACGTTTTCGCTAACATTACCATCAGAATCCAGATCTCCGTTTCGTCCTAAAGTAAGTATATTACCATTTTTGTCATAAGACATATACTCTTTATAATTATCTTGACTTGATGAAGATTGCGGTTTTGCATACGAAGCACCTAACAAACGGTTCAGGGAGTCATAATCGTAATTATATTTTCTAACGGTATTATCACCACTAGTACGCCAATACGCTTCGGAAATGTTACCATTATAAAGTAATGTAGACTGAGAATCATTTGAGCCTATATCATTATGAGCATTATATCCTATTCTAAAAGCAAACATGTCTGTTGCATTAAGGCTACTGCCTTGATATAAATTTGTGACATCATTAATATCTGTAAGCCATCCCCTAATGTTGTATTTATAATCAATGCTTTGCAATCCTTGAGATCCTGAAACATCATTTCCGCCAACATTTTTAGAAGTTAATTGCCCTAATTCATCATAGGTGTTTTTAGCAATAAGTTCTTCAGGGCCATTGTTAATTTGTTGTTTGCGTAATGATAATCTGTCTTGGGCAGTATATTCAAACATATCTTTAACAACGAGTTCAATATCTCCATTAAGGCGTTTGTGTCTTGTAGTGGTGCTTAACGTTTTTCCAGCCCAGTCTAATTGTGTTTCAATTTTAGTATATCCTCCTAAATAATTAGTTGTGTGGGTAACTACAGGACGATATTTGTAATCATACAACGTGTATGATAATTCACTGGCATTAGGATTAGTAGGATCAAGTACTTTTACCCAACTTCCTGTTTGTAGTCCCTTTACATTTGTAGCGTAGGGTGAACCTACAGATAGTCCTGAAAAGCTATAGTTATCATAAAATTTTTTAGTTAAAATATCAGTAGTGCTTAGTGTAAAAGGATTACTCCCAGTGTTAATGTTATTTTGCCATGTACCACGTGAGTTTTCATCAACACTCATAGCTTTCCACCCAGTTTGTGTAACTCGCCCAAAAGCATCGTATTGAGTAATCATCATTCCTACAGCTCCTGTTCCTAGTGGTGCAAAAGCAGGCCCTGTAGCCACAGGTCTATCCAGTTTGTCATACACAATGTATTCCCATTGCTTTCCGGGTAGTTTTTTAGCGGCCAGTCTATTTCGATAATCATATTTGTATTGATAACATAAACCATTTAAATTATTTTCAGAGATATCATCATCTGCTAATGGAGGAATTACATAAGTTAAGTTACCATATTGATCATAAACATAATAGGTGTCATATTTTTCTTCTACTCCTTTAGTATTGATATTGAATGTTCTTTTCAAAACTGCTCTTCCTTCTTTGTCTTTAAACTCTTGAGTAGTGTTGTTGTTACCCGATGTCCAGTTTTCGTCTTTGGTTATAGTTTTGTATAACTGATTGGCTTGATAATTTTCTGAATTAGAAATAGCAATTTCATACAATGCTTTTGATGCACTCCATGTTGTTGTTACGTTAAATCGTTTTACCTCAGTATCAGTATTGGTTTGATAATCAAATTTTATTTCGTGTCCATTACCCATAGCCCAATCATTACCTGGAGCAGCTTGTTTTAATACACGATTTAAAGGAGAGGCCTCAAGTTGCTTTTCGCTGTATGGATTGTTTGTTGCTTCAGCATTTGGGTTTCCATTACTTGAAGGGTTAGGATTCCCATAATAAGGAATCAATTGCGTTAGTGGATTGGTTACATAATCTAATGTTGTGACATCTGATTTATAAGGCAAATAGTCTTTAACTTGTCTCCCATAAGCATCATATTCTATATGAGTTACAATATTTTTTCCTGAATTGGATTGGGCATTGTCTACTTTTTGAATAGGTCGTCCAAGACCGTCAAAATAAACGACTTGATGTAAAGGTTTTGTTGCCCCTTGATCTCTGTATGTAGTGGTTTTAACAAAATTCTGATTTGTACTTTGTGCTAAAGCAAAACCAGGAATCAATAAAAATAATAATTTCTTCATTTTTGCTTTAGTATTTAGTTAGGTCTGTAATTGTAATTGTGTTCTTTAATAATATTTCCTTGATGGTCTTTAATGTATTTTAATCGGTTAAAGCTATCATAATCATAAGTTGTCTGGTTGCCTTTAGGGTCAGTAATGGTGCTTACTCCAACAAGTGGTTTATAAGTATAAGTGGTAACCATAGCATTAGGTAATGCATTACGAAGATTATTTAAATCTTCAATTAGCTCATTTTCAGTTCCTGTATTTGATTTAGATTGTAAATTACTTACATACGATTGTACGTCAGCATAAGAAGCATTTTCTATTTTAGCAATAGGTAAGGTTTTATTGTATCCCCAGATATAGACTATTTTTATACCGTCTACTTGTTGAACTTCTAACGGATTGCCGTTAGTATCAACTAAATTGTATTTGATTCTGTCCTCTAAGTTTTGGTTTGCTTTAGAAGTTTTTATTATTTCAGGAGCCAACAAATTATTTCCCCAATCTTTATAAGTGGTTACTTGAGTAGATAGTTTTTCATTGTTTCTAAAAGTTTCTGTTATTAAAGGAATACCTATCATGTTTCTATTAATCATGGCTAGGTTGTTTGCTTCATGCGCATATTGGTATTTGGTTTCTACAATTTCTCCTGTTGAACTTTTGAAAATTTGGGATGTTAATTGAGCACTTGTAGGATTATCATATTTATAATTTTCCTCAGTTTTTAAAATAGTACCATTAAGGTTTTCTTCTGTTGTTTTTTTATCCATATAATACCAAGCGGATATCAACTTGGAACTATTGTAACCATATATATTCCATGAGGCTGGATTTCTTCTCCAAGATAGAATTGCTAAACTTCTTTGATGAAACTCATTTGGAAATGTAGGGTTAGACAAGTGATTACCAGGCTCTAAAGAAGGAACACTTGTACTCGGGGTGTCTAAAAAACGATAGAAGAATTGTGTTTTTCTAATAATATTATTTTGATTGAATTCATTAACTTGAGAAAGTAAACCCCGTTTCCAATCATATGATATTTTCGAAAAATAACTTTGTTCACCGTATCGCAAATCATCTTGAAAACTGAAATATTTTTCAACTTTTATATTGTTACTCAAGTTATTTATGTCATTGTTTTTTTCGGTTACTTTTTGGTAAAAAATATGATAGCCACCAAAACCAAATAAATCTATTGGTAGTCTTGAGTGTTGTACAGCAAAATGTTGAGCTCCTGCTGAAAGTGAATTACTATAGTCTGTATTTAATGGAACAAAATAACTGTATTCATCAAAATAAGAAGGCTTTTCATATAGAATACCAGAAGATTGATTATTGTCACTTAGATATTCAAAAGAACGAAGACTTATTAAGTTACTATTATCCTTTGTTTTTATATCTTTTATTCGCAGACCACCAACAAAAGGATTTGCAATATGAATATCTGTTCTTTTTAAAAAACCGAAACCTATATATTTGTTTTCATTTTCCATATTATCAACACATTCTAAAACCAGCTTATATGTTTTTCCATTTTGTAGAAGACCTCCATCAAGAGGTTTTGTTTGATTACCTATGCCTATTGCCTGAAAATTTACAAGATGATTTTGATCATCATAAAGGGAAACTGATGCATAGTTTGTTGTTGTAAGTTCTCCACCATCAAATAAATTAAATTGAACAATAGGGATACTTTCAAAATTTTCAGGAACAGTAAAAATAACTTCATGTGATTCCCAATCATTGCTAAAGTTATCATTGGCATTAGAATAAACTGAATATGTTTCCCAAGTATACTCAGGATAAGTAATAGCACAATCAGAACAGGTATTTAGTTCATAATCAAATTCTACTTCCCCTTTTGTTGGTAGGATAATGCTTTTCAATATATTGGTTTTACTTCTTTCTAAATTAGGTTCTTTTAGATTGTTGTTAAAGTCTCCAAAAAGGAAATTCATAGTGTATCTGCCACAACTATGACTATAATAGCCCCAATGATCCAAACAAGAAGTGTATTTCTCTGTAGCAGCTTCATTATAGTATGAAAAAATATATGGGTTTTCTCCTGTTTTTTGAAAACTTTTTAATTTTAATCTATATGTTGTATCTTCATTCACTGCTATTCCCTCAAAAACAGTTGGATTATATACACTTTCATTAATACCAAAATACCCATAGTTAAAATGATAGGATTCAATTTCGTTTCCATATTTAATTTTAATTTCATCTAGAGTCTTTGGAGCATTTACTTGGGCATAACCTTTTAAATCTTTTCTATACTTATTGTACAAGAAATCAACTTCATAATTTTGATTAACTATTATTTTATTGAGAACCTTACTAGTAATTTCAGAATAATAGGATGTGATTTTTTCTGCACCTCCCAAGAATGAATGAAAATATCTTGTGTAATCTTTATCATTAATCAATTTATATTTTATGGTATCATATATAAATTCTACTGTTTCATTATTAGGTGTTATTATTTGTGTTAAATAATAAGTATATGAGTTATTCATTGAGTTTCCAGCTAATCTGTCGTTTGCATAGCATACATTTGTTGTAAAGTTTATATTTTCGGTTCTTATGCTGTATAAATACCTTACACCATCAGTATCTGTAATTTCAAAACTATGATTAGCAGCGTTGTAAATTATTTTTTCTTTTCCAAAAGGTATTTGTTTTGCTTCAAAATTATTGGCAAAGAAAAATTTACCAGATTTAGTTGGTGTTGAATAGTAAAAAGTATCAGGTTGAAGATCAATGTTATTTTGTTCAATTTGAGTAAACATAAAATAATCTGTACCTGCCGCATTTATACTATCCATATACTGTTGATTTATTAAGCTAAGAGAAGCCCCTTCAGCTGGTACCTCTTTTGGTATTTTAAAATCTCTGTTGTTTGGCAAATTCCAAAAAACGTTCCCTGGGCCAGGTACATCTATATCGTTTTGTCCAACTACATTTTGTACTATTTTGCCACCCACATTAAGTTCCCATCCTAAGCCTACGTTACTAGCAACTTCAGAAGGTTTGAATCCTGAAGATTGGTGTGATAAAGTGATTGGTATGTTCAAACCTTTCAATTTTATGTTGTGTACAGGGATTGAATAATTTGTAACTCCTGTCGAATAATTAACAGGAATATCAACATATTTAATTAATGAACTGGCTTCCGGAGCAGGAGGAAAGTAATTATCTTTTCCATTTTGAGACAGTAAAAAAGTGAATTTTAGTAGCAATAATGTTGTTATAAGAAATCTATTTTTCATGTCTATTTTTTAATAATTTTCAGAGAGTTCTCTCCGTTGTTTGTTTTAATGTTTACGATGTAAATTCCTTGAGGAAGGTTGTGTAATTGAATAGGGATGGTGTGTTCACCATGAAGTTCTATTTTTTGTAATTGTCGTCCGTTTAGGTCGTATAAAGTGGCCCAACCGTCACTATAATCGTAGTTTACAAGAGTATTGGTAAAACTCTCGGCAGGGTTAGGGTATGCTTCTATAGCTACTTTTGTTTTTTCTTTTTTGGCTTTGTCTTTTAGTTTCACTACCCAAAAATCGTTTCCACCTATAGAACTTGCTTTATCTCTTGATTGTTCTCCTTTAGAAGTTCCTGCCAGTAAATAACCTCCATCTCTGGTTTCTAAGAGTTTATTCATCACTTCATCTCCTTTACTGCCCACAGTTTGAGTCCAGATCTCTTCACCATTATCTTTTATCTTTAAAGCAATATAATCGTTTATGCCTTCTTTGTCTGATGTCTGAGTAAATTTTCCGGTTATTCCATTTTTGGAGGCTGAGGTTCTCGAAGCCTCACTTTGTGCATACCCACCTATAAGAAATGTATGATCCTCGTTTTCTACAATCGAAGTCAATACATCGGTTTTACCATAATCATAGGTTTCTTGCCATAAAATTTCTCCACTCTCATCAAGTTTAACCACCCAAAAATCAGTTCCTTTTCCGTTTCCTTTCTTTTTAGAGTTTGTAGCGTTTGAGTTTGAATTTCCTCCTAAAAGAAAGCCTTTGTCTTTGGTTTGAATTAAAGTAAATAAGTTATCATCTTTATCACCACCAATAGTTTTTTGCCAACTGATATTGCCAGTTTCGTCTAATTTTACAATCCAGTAATCTCCAAGACCAAAATTGTCAGCAGTTTTGTCTCCTGATATTGGAGAATTAGAATAACCTCCTAAAATATAGCCACCGTCGATAGTTTGCTCTATGCTTTTAAGTTCATCAAAATATTTCCCTCCTATAGTTTTTTGCCATTCAGGAGTTCCATTTGCACTAAGTTTAACTACCCAGTAATCTAAATTTCCTCTACTATTTTCAGATTTTTGATAAAGAGAGTTTCCTTCTTTGCTAAAAGTATTTTTGTCTGAACTAGACGAACCACCAATAATATAGCCGCCATCTTTTGTGCAAGCTATACTTTGTAATTTTTCTTGACCTGCACCGCCAATTGTTTTTTGCCACATTATGCCACCTTTAGCATCAAGTTTTATGATCCAAAAATCAGAATCACCATTACTGTCATTTTTTTTATCTTCAGATTTATTAGAAGTAGAAGCACCTGCTAAAATAAACCCACCATCGTTGGTTAGTGTTATACTTTGAAGTAAATCGGTGCCAGAACCACCAAAACTTTTTTGCCAGTCTAGTCCACCTCTTTCATCCATTTTCCAAACCCAATAATCTAAATCTCCTTTATTATTGTCAGATTTGTTACCATTTTTATTGGAAATTGAGCTTCCAGCAAGTATAAAACCATAATCAGGTGTTGGGATAGCATCAAAAAGATATTCGGCGTGTTTTCCTCCATATGATTTTTCCCAAAGAATGTCTTGAGAATATATTTGAATTGAAAAGAATAGTAAAAAACCAAAAAGTAGCTTTTTGTAAGTGTAATTTTGGGACATAATATTTCTTGTTTTTGTTAAGTGCTTGAAAAACAGTACATTTTTTGACAAGTAAAGTTTTACAAAATTACCGCAATATTACTCTTAACAAACCAATTACACAATAACTAATTTTAATGATTTTTTGTAAGAATTAAAAAATATTTTCCAAAGTGTCATTGGTTTCGCAAGTGAGTTTCCAATCATTGAAAAATCCGTTGAAAAGCAAAAGCTGTTTGATCTCGTCAGTCATGACGAGAGAGTTTTTTTGCTTTAGGATTTGAAATGCAATTGGAACACTGAGAAACTCAGACTTGAATTTTGGCACTTTAACTCATAAATAACATTTGTTTTGCTATTCGTTGAATCGTTGATGTGTTTGAAGATAAAATGTTATTAACGGATAGTATCAGCAATTAACAGTTTGAGTTATTCAACATAAAGATTCTCGTGTATAATTATAAAATGTCATTGGTTTCGCAAGTGAGTTTCCAATCATTGAAAAATCCGTTAAAAAGCAAAAGCTGTTTGATCTCGTCAGTCATGACGAGAGAGTTCTTTTTGCTTTAGGATTTGAAATGCAATTGGAATACTGAGAAATCCAGACTTGAATTTTGTCACTTTAACTCATAAATAACATTTGTTTTGCTATTCGTTGAATCGTTGATGTGTTTGAAGATAAAATGTTATTAACGGATAGTAATAAGCAATTAACAGTTTGAGTTATTCAACATAAAGATTCTCGTGTATAATTATAAAATGTCATTGGTTTCGCAAGTGAGTTTCCAATCATTGAAAAATCCGTTGAAAAGCAAAAGCTGTTTGATCTCGTCAGTCATGACGAGAGAGTTTTTTTGCTTTAGGATTTGAAATGCAATTGGAACACTGAGAAACCCAGACTTGAATTTTGGTACTTTGTTTCAAGACAAAGTACAACACTAAATTAACTATTAATCCATAGTTATTTTTAAACTTAAAAGCAGAACCCAGTAGTTTACTACTGGGTTTAAATAAAAAATTAAATAACATCTAAAATACAGAGTACATTATATTCTTCATTTTTTAACGAATATTGCACACCATTAACTTGTTGATAGAACGATATCATAAGCATAAAAAATTGCTGTCCACTTCCTGTAGGCATTTGTGAAGGAGATAAAAGCACTGAACTAGCCGTCATATTCAATGGTAAATTAATACTTGGACTGTAGAACATTTCTGAATTTTCGGTTTCAAAATCCAACATCAAAACCGAACTTTGAAAACTTACATGAGTAGCTCCTTGTGGAAATAAAATTTGTTCTGCGGTTAATAAATTAGGAATGGTTATCGTACCTGTTGTGGTGTCTAGGGTATAGGGAGCCATTAATACGCCACTCAAGGTAGATTTTGCATTAAAGTTGAATCCTCTTAATGCTTGTTTACCTTCAGGAGTACTTAAGCCTATAGATACTTTTCTTTCCCCTCTTGCAGATACAGTATCCATATTCTTGATTTGTGACATAACAGCTAACAATCGACTGGATAATTTACTGTCTTTAGCCTTTAATGCCATAGAACCTAGAGCACGACGCAAAATTTTGCCGCTGGTACCACTATGTCCAAATTCATTGTTGTTTTCTCTGGTTCTTACAAAGTTAGAATCAGAATTAATACGCTCTTTAGATACACCTCCTTTTCGGCGTACATAACTAACACCTTCTTTTTTGTAAAAGGTTAAATCTTCTACTGTTCCCTCAATTTTAATGAGGCCATTTACTCTAGCCATATGTTTGTGTTTTAAATGATTATGAAGCAATAGTAAAACAAGAAAAATTAATGTAAAAGAGGTATTGCCGTAATAGCCTTTTATTGCAGATAATTGCAGTTTTTTGCAGGAATAGTTAAAAGAAAAGTTAATTAAAATTAATTGTAAGAATAATAACATAAAATAGCATGATTCTTGTATGTGATTAAGAAGTAATAGAATTATTATACTTCGACTATACTCCGAGTTAAAGCCGAGGATACTCCGACTGTACTCCAAGTTAAAGCCGAGGATACTCCGACTGTACTCCGAGTTAAAGCCGAATAATGATAAAAGAAAAAGTTTAAAATATAAAATAGATTCCTAATGAAAAGAATTTGTATATACGCAAAAGACATTCAACAAATAACAGGTAAAAGCGAAAGGCAAAGCCGCTATATTATTATGAAAATAAGAGAATTACACAACAAACAAAAACATCAGGCAATAACTGTGGATGAGTTTTGTAGTTATATGGGAATAAACCCTGCAAGTGTAATGCAGTTACTTTAAATTTTATTTTAATTATATCTAGAAATGCTTAATAACTTTTTTAACACGACTGAGGTTCTCGAAGCCATATTTAGGAATAATCGAAAAGTAATAATATGTGTTTTATAAATAGTGGGGCTGTATATCAAATAACAGTTCTTCATTAAAAGGGAGAGATAGAAATATAAATCAAAAAACTTTTCGAGCTATTTTTCAGTCTAACAGAAATGTCTATTTTTGCACATGCAACACAACGTCCTTATTTTAGATTTTGGGTCTCAGTACACACAGCTGATTGCCCGTAGAGTTCGCGAGTTAAATATTTTCTGCGAAATTTTTCCTTACAATCACTTTCCAAGTGATTTATCAAGTTACAAAGCCGTGATTTTATCAGGTAGTCCTTTTTCGGTTCGTGCCGAAGATGCGCCGCATCCCGATTTATCTCAAATTCGTGGTAAAATGCCTTTATTAGCGGTTTGCTATGGAGCACAATACCTAGCACACTTTAGTGGTGGAGAAGTAGCACCTTCAAACATCCGTGAATATGGTCGTGCAAATTTATCGTTTATCAAAGAAGACGAATTGTTCTTTGATGATGTAAATTTAAACAGTCAAGTGTGGATGAGCCACAGCGATACCATTAAAAAAATGCCAACAAACGGTGTGCGTTTAGCGTCTACTAAAGATGTTGAAAATGCAGCATATCGTATCGAAGGAGAAACAACCTATGCTATTCAGTTTCATCCTGAAGTATATCACTCAGAAGATGGAAAACAAATGCTAGAAAACTTCTTAGTTAAAATCGCTGAAGTACCTCAAAACTTTACACCTAGCTCATTTGTGGAAGATATCGTTGCTGAAATGAAAGCAAAAATAGGAAACGACAAAGTAGTTTTAGGTCTTTCGGGTGGAGTAGATTCTACGGTAGCTGCAGTTTTATTAAACAAAGCGATTGGTAAAAATTTGTACTGTATTTTCGTTAATAACGGATTGCTTCGTAAAAATGAGTTCGAAAATGTTTTAAAACAATACGAAGGTATGGGATTAAACGTAAAAGGAGTAGATTCTTCTGAGCGTTTTCTTTCTGAATTAGCTGGAATTGATGATCCTGAAACAAAGCGTAAAACGATTGGTAGAGTTTTCATTGAAGTATTCGATGATGAAGCTCATAAAATAGAAGATGTCAAATTCTTGGCACAAGGAACAATCTATCCGGATGTTATCGAATCAGTTTCGGTAAAAGGACCATCTGCAACAATTAAATCACATCACAATGTAGGCGGATTGCCAGATTTTATGAAACTTCAAATTGTTGAGCCTCTTCGTATGTTGTTTAAAGATGAAGTACGTAGAGTAGGTAAAACATTAGGTATAGATGATGAGTTGTTAGGACGTCATCCTTTCCCAGGACCAGGACTTTCAATTCGTATTTTAGGAGATATCACTCCAGAAAAAGTTAGAATTCTTCAAGAAGTAGATTATATTTTTATTCAAGGATTAAAAGATCACGGGTTATACGATAAAGTATGGCAGGCAGGTGCTATTTTATTACCTGTGAATAGTGTAGGAGTAATGGGTGATGAGCGTACTTATGAAAAAGTGGTAGCCCTTCGTGCTGTAGAATCTACAGACGGTATGACTGCTGACTGGGTGCATTTACCATACGATTTCTTAATGAAAATTTCTAACGAAATTATTAATAAAGTAAAAGGGGTAAACCGCGTGGTATATGACATTAGCTCAAAACCACCAGCAACAATTGAATGGGAATAAATTAAAACATAATAAAATGTTAAAAAAGTCGTTACAAAGAATATATTTGTAGCGACTTTGTTTTTTTAATAAAGTTGGGACAAGAAAAACCAAACCAAAAACGAACCTACATGAAACAATTTTTACTCCTTTTTTTAGGAATGAGTCAGCTTGTACTTGCCCAACAAGAAAAGTCATTTAAACATAAAGTTGCTGCAAATGAAACTGTAGCTCAAATCGCAAAAAAATATAATGTTTCTGAAAGAGAAATTGTAGAACTCAACCCTGGTTCAGAACGTGGTCTTCAGGAAAATACGACTCTTATTATCCCCAATCCCCAATCTATTTCTTATTTATTAAAGAAGAATGACGTGTCTTCTGTGAATTATACAAAGCACGAAGTACAACCAAAAGAGACATTGTATAGCATTTCTAAACAGCATAATATCTCAGTAGAAGATATTCAAATGGCTAATGAATCGGTTTTAAGAGAAGGACTTAAAATTGGTCAAACACTTAATATTCCAGATAAAAAGATTGCAGTTGCTGAAAAAAAAGAATCATTGTTAAATGGTAATTTACATGAAGTTCTGCCAAAAGAAACCTTATTTAGCATTGCTCGTTTATACAATGTTTCGGTAAAAGATTTAGACGAATTAAATACTGATCTTTTAAAAGAAGGACTAAAAATTGGTCAAAAAATAGCTATTCCTAATAAAAAGAAAACCATAAATGGTCAGGCACGTATCATTAACAATGAGACTATTTTTCATGTAGTGCAGTCAAAAGAGACAAAGTATTCTATTTCTAAAAAATATGGCATAACTATTGAACAGTTAGAATTGCAAAACCCTGAAATTATTAATGGTTTAGTGGAAGGAAATAAATTAGCAATTAATAAATCAATGTTGAAGGCTAAGAATGAAAATGAAGAGTTGATGATTGCTTTGGCTGAAAAACAAGCGATTACTGAAAAATCAAAAGCTCAAAATGCAAAAATTGAAGATCTGGAAGATAGATTGACAGTACAGAAAGAGTTGAATAAAAAAATGATTACCCTTAACAGGTTAAACATTAATTTAAATGCTATTGATGAAACTAAAACAGGTTCTGTAGAGAAATTGAGATTAATTTTAGATGCCAATAAAAAAATACAAGATGTATTGGTTTGGAAATTAGATTCATTAGCAACTACAATGGCACAGGATTTGGCTCAATTAAAAGAGAAAGATATAGAAACCCTTGAAGAGTCTAAAAAATTAGAAAAAGAATCGTATAAAAACATTGGGGAGACCAATAAGTTAATCATTCAATTAAAAAGAGATTTAGCAGAAAATAGAAAGATTTTTACTGGAGTAATGCAAAAAGTACAGCGCTTAACAGTTCAGGAAAATCAAGAATATAAAAAGAAAGTTAGAGAAAATTTATCTGATAGAGATATAGCGTCAATTGATGAAATGAATAAATTAAATTTAGGTCAGACAATCAATGAGAGAAGAAATGAGGCTTTGTTTGCAAAAATTGAAAATATCGATGCCGAAAAGAAAACAGAGTTAAAAAGAAAAATTTCTAAAGCCTCTTTTTATAGCTCTGAAGCTCGTGAATATGATGATAAGTTGGCATTGGTAAAACTTCAGCGTCATCAAAAAACGATTAGTGAAAATCAAAAAGATGTGGCTTCTACAAATGAAAAAATGCCAGAATCAACGGAGGTTAGAAAGAAACTAAACGATAATGTTATTGATGTAGAAAGACCAACTAGAATTGAGATTGTTAGAAACTTGAAAGAACAAGAAAACGGATTTTATTTAGTAGCTGATATTTTCGAAGATGCAAAGCTACGTGATGAGTTTGCCGTAAAGCTTTCAGATTCAGGTGAAATGCAGACAAGCTTTTTCTATAACGTGAATAATTTTTCTTACTATGTTTATGTGAAAAAGTATGAAACATCAGATGAAGCGATATATGCTTACAATCAAAAGATAAATAAACCAAATTTTGATAAATTATTTATTGTACATATCCAAAATGAGCAATAATTTTGCGGATAAACAGTTTGAATCTTAAAGAATGAAAAAAATGAAGAGTTTAGTTAAAGTTTTAATTCTATTAGGTTTTACAACTGTATTCGGACAAAATTTAATAAAGCATAAAGTTTCTAAAGGCGAAACCATTACTAAAATTGCCCAAAAATACAGTGTTACGCCTAATGATATTTATAAAGTAAATCCAGATGCTTCAAAAGGAGTAGAGGAAAATACAATCCTGCTTATCCCTAATAAATCAAATGTGACTCCAAAAGCGGTTGCAGAGAATAAGCCTAAACTTAACTTAAAAAAACATGAGGTTAAGCCAAAGGAAACGTTGTATGGAATAGCAAATAGTTATGGTATAACAATTCAGGAATTAGAAAAAGCTAATGCTGAAGCCTTAAAAGAAGGGCTTAAAATAGGCTTGGTCTTAAATATTCCAGTAAAATCAAATACTACTAAGCCAGAAGTGAAAACTAATGTGGCAGATACCAAGAAAACAATTCTACATGAGGTTAAACCTAAAGAAACAAAATATGGAATTGCAAAAGAGTATGGTATTTCTGTCGAAGAATTAGAAAAGAAAAACCCTGAAATTAAGGACGGATTGCAAATTGGTTTTCAGTTAGTAATTAAAGGAGAAAGACCAAAACAACAAGTATCTCAGCCAATTGTTACAAAAGAAGTTAAAGAAGACACACCAAAAACTCAAACCTCAATCCCTGTAGTTGATAAAGTTTTAAGTACTAATGAATACACTGTTAAGCCAAAGGAAACATTGTATAGTTTGTCAACTCAATTTGGTGTTTCTCAAGAAAAACTTATCGAGCTTAATCCTGAATTAAAAGATGGACTAAAAGACGGAATGATCATCAAAGTGCCTGCAAAAGCTATTGTTGCAGTAACACCAAATCGCCAAAATAGCGACTTGTCTAAAACTGTAAAAAAAGGACAGAATAAAAAATTAGCGATGCTATTACCTTTTAACATTGCAAAATTAGATCAAGACACAATCAATTCTACGAAGTCAAGACTTAAAAAAGATAAATTTTTAAATATGACACTCGATTTTTATGCGGGTGCATTAATGGCGATAGATTCAGCAAAAACATTAGGAATAAATGTTGATATTTCAATTTTTGATTCAAATGAAACGAAATCTACTTCAGATGTTTCAGGATTGATTCAGAATAAAAATTTAAAAACGATGGATGCCATTATTGGTCCATTTTATCAAAATAATGTAGAAAAAGCAGCGTCATTATTGACTGATGTGCCAGTGATTTCCCCATTGTCGAAAGATTATGATAAAAAATTTCCAAACCTTATTCAAGCAACACCTACTAATGAAGATGTAAAATTGGCGATGTTTAATTTTATGCGTGAAAAAGGAGGAAACATTATTGCTGTTGTAGATCCTAAAAAAATGTCTTCAAAGCAATACATCTCTGAAAATCATAAAGATGTTTTGTTTGCAACAGTTAGTGATGCTGGTGTTCTTGATGTAGCAAGTTTAAAATCATTTTTAGTGAAAGATAAAATGAATTATGTCATTTTAGAAACTGAAAAAACGAACTTGATTTTAAGTACCACAACAGCGTTACTAGCTTCATTAAAAGATTTTCAAATTAATTTGGTAATTCTTGGAGAAAACGATGCCTTGGATTTTGATGAAATTCAAATGAACAGGTTAACTAAACTTAAAATGCATTATCCATCAATGGTTAGAGTAAATGATTCTGATGCTGCTACAGATTTCGAATCGGTTTTTAAAAAGAAAAATAAAATTCTTCCAAATCAGTTTGCTACTCGTGGTTTTGATGTTACTTTTGATGTGTTAATGCGTTTATCTCAAGAAAAGTCTTTAATTGAAACATTCAATGATGCGTCAACAGAGCAAGTAGAAAGTAAATTCAACTATGTTCAAAATCCAGATGGAGGCTATATGAACAAAGGAGTTTATATTTTATACTACGATACCGATTTAACAGTAAAACAAGAAAACTAATGGCAACTTCAAAAGTGACATATCTAGGCGATTTACGTACGTCTTCAATTCATATTAGTTCAGGATCTGAAATTATTTCTGATGCACCAGTAGATAATAACGGAAAAGGTGAAGCCTTCTCACCAACTGATACTGTGGCAAATGCTTTGGCGTCTTGTATGTTTACCGTTATGGGAATTAAGGCTCGTGAAATGGATGTCGATTTTTCAGGTTCTACTGCTGAGGTTACAAAAGTAATGGCTACAGATCCAAGAAGAATTTCAGAAATTCATATCACTTTCAATATGAATCTAGAAGTTGATGAAAAAACAAAAACTATCTTAGAACGTACCGGAATGACTTGTCCCGTGAATTATAGCTTGCATCCAGATATTAAAAAGGTGATTGTTTTTAATTGGAAGTAATTTTCTATGTTTAAAAAAAAATATAGAATACTTATTTCGCTGTTTTTTTTATTTTCCTTAAATGGATTTTCTCAGCAAAAAAATGATTGTTCAAAACTAGAGTTAGACAAACTGCATTCAAAAACAAAGTTTGTTAAGGATTCTATTACGGTTTTAAAAAAGACTGTTGAGGCTAAAATTAAAGATGAATCTAATAATTTGAAGAAAGATTTGTTAAAACTTAAATTAGACTCTTTATATAATGTTTTAGATAAAAATGATATAGAAGAATTAAAAATTGATATTCAGTTTTGTAAGCAAAATCCAGATTGTCTTTATAGCTTTGATCTTGTTAATGGTCAAGTTTCAAGACAGCCAGGGAAAGATTTTTACAATGATTTTGAATACGTTTATAATAATTCATCTAAAGAAATCAAAGAAAGTGAATCTGGGAAAAAAATGATAGAAAAGCTAAAATACTTTAAACAAAGTATGGTTGGAAGCTTGGCACCTAATTTATCAGGAATAGACATAAATGGAAAAAATATATCACTAACTAATTATAGGAAAAAGAAATTTGTCTTAATTGATTTTTGGGCAAGTTGGTGTGCGCCATGTAGAGAAGAAATACCATTTATAAAAACTGTTGGGAAAAAATATCAAGAATATTTAGAAATAATTGCTATTTCTGATGATAAATACATCAGTAAAATGATTGAAGCTATTAATAAAGAAGGGATAGAAGAGTGGAAGCATTATTCTATTGAACAAAACAATAGCTCAGCCCGAAAAGATTATTTTGTGAACGGAATTCCTCATAAAGTTTTAATTGACTTGAATGGAAAAATAATTGGTAAATGGAAGGGTAGTGGTGAATTAAATAAAAAAGAAATTAGTGTCTTACTGTTCAATACCTTTGGCTTTTAAAATTACAACTTATAGTTTATAATGTGACTACTAACAAAGACCTCCTCATAAAACTTGCACATACAAAAATGCCTTTCGGGAAATACGAAGGACGCTATCTTATAGACTTACCCGAACACTACGTAGTTTGGTATTCCCAAAAAGGATTTCCAAAAGGACAATTAGGGGAACAATTACAACTGGTTCATGAGTTAAAACTTAATGGATTAGAAGAACTGGTTCGTAACATTAAAAGAAACTTTCCCAAACCATAATTTCTTAACGAATAATTGTCAAATAGAGGTTGTCAATTATCAATTAATAATTGTATTTTTGCGCGGTTTTAATTTAAAATCAGAACAACAACTAAATTTACCCTAAGCTTAGTTTATGCTGAGCGTAGTCGAAGCAAAGGGCAACAACGCAACAACACAATAAAATGAATCAAACAAAGTATATTTTTGTTACAGGAGGTGTTACTTCTTCTTTAGGAAAAGGTATTATTGCAGCTTCGTTAGCAAAATTATTGCAAGCAAGAGGTTACCGAACGACTATTCAAAAATTCGATCCTTATATCAATGTGGATCCAGGAACCCTGAATCCTTACGAGCACGGAGAATGTTATGTGACAGATGATGGGGCAGAAACAGATTTGGATTTAGGTCACTACGAGCGTTTTTTGAATGTGCCTACTTCACAGGCGAATAACGTAACTACTGGAAGAGTATATCTTTCGGTTATTGAGAAAGAAAGAAGAGGAGAATTTTTAGGAAAAACAGTTCAGGTGGTACCTCATATCACTAACGAAATCAAGGAGCGTATGCAGTTGCTTGGACAAAGTGGTGACTATGACATTGTGATTACAGAAATTGGTGGAACTGTTGGTGATATAGAATCGTTACCATATATAGAGTCGGTTCGTCAATTGTTATGGGAATTGGGAGATAATAATGGAATTGTGATTCATTTAACATTGGTTCCTTATTTGTCTGCTGCAGGTGAGTTAAAAACAAAACCTACACAACACTCTGTAAAAACATTAATGGAAAGCGGAATCAAAGCAGATATTTTAGTTTGTCGTACCGAGCATGAAATTTCTCAGGACTTACGTCAAAAATTAGCTTTATTTTGTAATGTAAAGAAAGAAGCTGTTATTCAATCGATAGATGCTTCAACAATATATGACGTTCCTAATTTAATGTTGGAAGAAGGCCTGGATAAAGTGGCTTTAAAAAAGCTTGATTTACCTGAGAAAGCGACACCAGATTTAAAACAATGGAACGAGTTCTTGCACAGACTGAAAAATCCAAAGCACGAAATTAATATTGGTTTAATAGGTAAATATGTTGAATTACAAGATTCTTATAAATCTATATTAGAAGCTTTCATTCACGCTGGAGCCGCAAATGAGACAAAAGTGAATGTAATTTCAATTCATTCTGAACATTTAGATGCCAAAACGGCAGAAGAACAGTTAAAAGGATTAGATGGTATACTTGTTGCTCCAGGATTTGGCGAGAGAGGAATTGAAGGAAAAATTGAAACAGTGCGTTATGCTCGTGAGAATAAAGTTCCTTTCTTTGGAATTTGCTTAGGAATGCAAATGGCTGTAATAGAGTATTCTCGTAACGTGTTAGGTCATGTTGATGCGAACTCGACAGAAATGAATCAAAACACTTCTCATCCAGTGATTAACTTGATGGAAGAACAAAAAAATATTACTGATAAAGGCGGAACTATGCGTTTAGGAGCATGGAAATGTCATTTAGAAGAAAATTCATTGGCATACAAAATTTACGGAAAACAAGATATTTTGGAACGCCACCGTCACCGTTATGAGTTCAACGGTGATTATTTAGAAGCATTGCAAAATGCTGGTTTAAAAGCATCAGGTATTAATCCTGATACTGGTTTGGTAGAAGTGATAGAATTGGATAATCATCCGTTTTTCATTGGAGTACAATACCATCCAGAATATAAAAGTACAGTAGCAAATCCGCATCCTATTTTTGTCAAGTTTGTGGAAGCAGCTGTGAAAAATAAAAAATAATAAGTTTCTAGAGTACCTTGAAAAGCTTGTGTTAAGCGAAGTCAAAGTATGATTTTAGTAACAAATTATAAATTGAATAGACTAACAAGCTTACTGCTTAGAGCCTAATGCTTAGAGCAAAATTTTAAAAATGGAACAAAAAAAATTCGACCTTAATTCAATTATTGGATTTGCATTGATTTTTGGTATTATGATGTGGATCATGTATCAAAATCAGCCAACACAAGCTGAAATTAATGCAGAAAAAGCTAAAAAAGAGCAAGCTACTAAAGTAAAAGAGCAATCGCAAAAAGTTGCAGAAACAACTGCTTTGGTTACTTCAGCTACTTCAGATTCTACTAAAGTTTCGGCTGCGTTACAAGCTTCTTTAGGGAGCTTTGCATATTCTGCTTCTTTACCATCTGCAAAAAATGAATTCACTACTATTGAAAATGATTTGGTGACTTTAAAAATTGCTAATAAAGGAGGTTATATTGCTGATGCAACTCTTAAAAAATATAAGTCAATTGATAAGAATGGTAAATTAGTTCAATTAATTAAAGACAATAATGCTGGACTAAACATTGCTTTACAAACAAAAGATGGTAAAAAAGTAAATACTAAAGATGTTTTCTTTGAACCAACTCTAACTAAAGTTGATGGAAATCAAGTGCTTTCGATGAAATTGAAAGCAGGGGAAAATCAATTTTTAGAATATAAATATGTATTGAAAGCTAACGATTATATGTTAGATTTTGATGTGCGTTCACAAGGATTGGCATCAGTTCTTAATACAAGTAATGGAGCAAATTTAGAGTGGAACTTAAAAGGATATCGAAATGAGAAAAGTGTTAGCTATGAAAATACTTTAACAGAAGCTGTTTACGAGTACGAAGGAGGTAAGGATACGTATTTAGGTCAGTCACAAGACGAAAAAACAGTTGAAGATTTAACGTATGTCGCTTACAAACAACATTTCTTTACTTCAATCTTATTGACAAAAACACCTATTAAATCGGCTAAATTAACTTCTGAGAATTTAATTAAGGATACGGCAAAAGATACTATTTTTACAAAATCATTTAAATCTTCATTGCCTTTAGCATTCACAAATGGTGAATTAGATTATAAAATGAACTGGTATTATGGACCAGCCGATTACAAAACATTGAATGCATACGATAGAAATCTTGACGAAATTATCTCTTTTGGATGGGGAATATTCGGGTGGATTAACCAATTTATATTTGTGCCATTATTCGGTTTCTTGAGTGGTTTCTTGTCTTACGGAATTGCAATTATTTTATTCACTGTAATTATTAAATTGGCAATGGCACCGATTACCTATAAATCATTCTTGTCACAGGCAAAAATGAAGGTATTGCGTCCAGAATTGAATGAATTAAATGAGAAATTTAAAGATCCTGTAAAACGTCAGCAAGAGACTATGAAGTTGTACAACAAAGCAGGTGTGAATCCTATGGCAGGTTGTATTCCAGCTCTGATTCAAATGCCATTCATGTTTGCTTCGTTTAAATATTTCCCTTCAGCAATCGAATTAAGACAACAAGGGTTTTTGTGGGCAAAAGATTTATCATCTTATGACTCTATTATAAAGTTACCATTTAGTATTCCATTATACGGTGACCATGTGAGTTTGTTCCCTATTTTGGCAGCAATTGCAATTTTCTTTTACATGAAATATACAACTGGTGATCAACAAATGGCAGCGCCACAACAAGAAGGAATGCCAGATATGAGCAAAATCATGAAAATGATGATTTGGATTTCGCCAGTAATGATGTTAATTTTCTTCAACAACTATGGTTCAGGTTTGAGTTTATATAACTTGTTTTCTAATATTATGACATTAGGAATCATGTTCTATATCAAAAATTATGTGGTGGATGATAAAAAAATCCATGCACAAATTCAAGAGAATAAATTAAAAGAGCCTAAAAAACCCAGCAAGTTCCAGCAAAAATTACAAGAAGCTATGGAACAGGCTGAAGCACAGAAAAATGCGAAAGGAAAAAAATAATTAAAATAATTTCCTAAAAAATACAGTCCCTGTTTTGATTCTTGTTGAAGAATTGAAACAGGGATTTTTTTATTTGTTTAATTTTAAAAGCAATAATTATGAAAATTGCCATTATCGGTTTCGGGAATTTAGGCAAAACATTTGCCAGTAGTTTTATTAAATCAAGGGTCATTAAGAATGAAGATATTTATGTAGTAAGTAGAACGCTGCCCAAACTCGAGATGTCTTTAGGAATACCGATGATTAATTTTCAAAATACGCCTAGCTTAAAAATTGCTGAATCAGATATTATAATTCTTTGTACAAAACCACAGGATTTTGAAGAGGTAGTTAAAACTTTAAAACCAGTTATTTCAGAAGAACAAATTATATTATCTGTAATGGCTGGAGTTTCTATTGAAAAGATTAAAGAAAAATTAGGGATAAAAAAAGTGATTCGTTCGATGCCAAATTTAGGAACACAAATTGGCTTGGGAATGACAGTTTTTTCGGCTTCGGCAGAAATTGATAGAAAAGATTTGTTTATTGTTCAGAATCTAATAAATACCACAGGAAAATCAATTTATGTTGAAGACGAATCATTGATTAATCCAGCTACAGCAGTTTCTGGAAGCGGACCAGCCTATGTTTTTTATTTTATGAATGCAATGATTAAAGCGGCTGAAGAATTTGGGTTCTCATCATCAGAAGCAGAGGTCTTAGTGCATCAAACTTTTCTTGGTGCTGTCAATCTTCAAAGTGCTAGTAATTTATCCAACGAAGAATTAATCATGAAAGTAGCTTCAAAAGGAGGAACTACAGAAAGTGCATTAAATGTTTTTATTACTAATGCGTTAGATGAAACAATTGCCCAAGCCATGCAAAGTGCTAATAGCAGAGCTATTGAATTAGGAGCATAGAAGCTTTTAAATAAAAGACCGAATGTTACATTCGGTCTTTTTATTACATGACACTTTTGTTAAAATGAAGGTAACAATACTTTGTCAAGTACATGAATTACCCCATTGCTGCATTGTACATCTACAGCGGTTATATTGCTTACTCTTGCATTGACATCTGTAATTCTTGAAGGTGAAAGATTTACTGTGAAATTTTGCCCAAGAATAGTAGTTACCGATTGGTTATTGGTTAATGTATTTGAAAGTACATTTGCAGGACTAACAACATGGTATTGTAGCACTTTAGTTAAATTAGCAGTAGATACACCTGCAATGCCTCCTGGAGCTAATTCAGTATTTAAGTTTGTAAATGCAGTATTTGTTGGAGCAAATACAGTAAATGGACCAGTCCCTGATAAAATTCCTACAAAGTCGGGTTGACCGGCTCCTGTTAAGACTCCTACTAGTGATGAGAAATTTGGATTTGCTGTAGCGTGTGTTACTACGGTAGGAAGACCAATAACAGCATCTACAACATGAATTACTCCGTTTGAAGCCAATATGTTGGCTGTAGTTACAGATGAAACTCCATTTAATCGTACTCCGTTGGAAGTATTAACAAACATACTTAAGGTATTGGTTGATGAAGCACTTCCTTTTCCTAAAGTTTTAACATAACCTGTTGTTAAGGAAGAAGATTGTATTGAACCTGAAACTACATGGTTTAATAAAATTTCTTTTAGAGTAGCTACTGGAACAGCATCAAGATTTGCAAAACCGTTAGCAGTCAGAAAAGTGTTAAACGCAGCATTAGTAGGAGCAAAAACCGTGTAAGGACCATTACCTTTTAAAGTAATTGCTAAATCTGCTTTTGTAAGTGCTTGAACCAATACAGATAGATTGTCTGTTCTACTTGCAATACTAGTTATAGTATTATCAGTAACGATTGGTGTACTATCGTCATCATCATTACTGCATGAATTAAGCACTAAAATTCCTAGAAATAGTGCTGTAAAAAATTTAATTTTTCCAATGAATTCCATGATTTTGAGTTTTAAAGTTGAGTAAATTTAAAAATAAAAAAATATTTTGTTTAATCTTTTTAATTAAAAATTAAACAAAAATAAAATTTTAATATTTCTTTAACTTATTCATGGTCATGCTATTGGCTTTGTTTTTAATTTTTGTAATAATTAAAGCCGCCTCGTTATAAGAACGAGACAGCTTTTTGTATCTTTATTGAGGAAGACGATCTCTATCACCTTTTTTACGGTTGAATTTGTAGGTAAACGTTAAAGTTGCTCTAGTGCCAGAAAATCGTCTTTCGGCATCAATTGTGTAATTGTTTCCGCTGATATAATCTTTACTGATTCGGCTATCAAATATATTATCGACTTTTAATGTTAAAGAAGCTTTCTCTTTACAGAATTCTTTAGCGATAGCGATATCTGTCCAAAGTTGCTTTTGAGAATCTATTTGTCCGCTTTTTTTGGCTCCAATAATGTTGAAATTATTTTGAACTGACCAAGATGTTAGTTTTATTCTTGAATTTAATCGAGAAGTCCAACTATTATTAGATACATTGAATATTCCTTTTTGATCAAACTTATAAAAATTAAAATCACTTGATAAAAACCACCATTTGTAAGGCGTATATGTGGCATTTATTTCAAAACCATAACGATTTTCGGTTCCTAAATTGATTGATTTTTCGACCAAATAATCATTACTATTACGTGTTACAATAATGTCAAATAAATTGATAGTGTGTTGATGATAAACTGATGGATTCAAAGTTAATTTTTCCCATTTGTAAAGCGTTCCTAATTCGTACGAATCAATGTACATCGGATTTAGGTCTGGATTACCAATTCTGATATTTCTTCTGTCGGCAATCCCACCAAAAGGATTTAACTGAAAAAATGATGGTCTGTCAATTCTTCGGCTATAGCTTAACTGAACGTTAAAATTATTTTTTATTTCATAAGTAAGATGAACTGTAGGGAATAGTTTTGTGTAATTTTTATCTGTTTTGAATTCATTTTTTAAATCACTACTTCCTGTATTGAAATGTTCAGCTCTTAAACCTAATTGGTATTGAAATTTTTTAAATCCGTTTGAGTATTGTGAATACACGCCAAATATGCGCTCGTCATAATGTAGTAAGTTAGTTAAAGAATCTATTTGAACGGTATTGTCCCAAACGATGTAATCACTGTTTATTCTTCTAATTTCACCTTTTAAGCCAATATCAAATTTTGATTTCTCAGTTAAAGGAAATGACATGTCCGATTGAAAAACGACATCTTTACTGCTTTCAATGTCACGGCTTTTAAGTGTTTTTACTGTTGGTATCGGTATTTCGTTTCTTTCAACAATCCATTCGTTTTCATCATCATTCCAAAAATCGTACTGAACACTTGCTGTTAGTTTTTTGCCTTTCTTTTCAAAAGTTTTTACATAGTTCAGTTCTATTTGGTTTGAGATTTGTGGTTCTTTATAAGTTTCATTAGCAGTTGTTAATTGTGTGATGTTTTTATTAGTATCAAGATAAGCAAAACGGTAATCTACATTATTCTTGCTAACGTTGTTTCGGTAATAATAGCTTAAAGTCATAGTGTTATTTGTGTTGATGTAATAATCACTACCTAAATAAAGATTGAAACGGTTGAAATTTCGATTACGATCTGTTTTTTGGTCAATATAGTTTGTAACTTTTCCGTTTTCATAATTGGTACGAAATAATTCATCATCGCCAAAAACCGACATTCTACCGTAACCAATATCACTAAAAAGATTAAATTTTTCTTTTTTGTAGTTCATATTTACACCAATTAAATTGTAGTTTGGTACACCAACAGTTGCAGTTACAGAGCTTCCGAAGCCATTTGTTTTATTTTTCTTTAAAATAATATTGATAATACCCGAAGCACCTTGCGCATCATATTGAGCTGACGGGTTTGTAATTACTTCGATGCGTTCAATTGTTTCTGCTGGTATTTGCTGCAATCCGTTATTTTGTGTCATTACTGAAGGTTTTCCGTTAATGAGAATGCGTACGCTTGTATTTCCTCTTAAACTCACAGCGCCCAAAGCATTTACACTTACAGAAGGTACATTGTTTAATATATCATTTGCAGAACCACCTTTTGAAATTAAATCTTTTCCAACATTGAATATTTTTTTATCAAGACGGGTTTCTATCGATGATTTTTCTGCTACTATTTTGACTTCATCAAGGACTTTGGTTTCTTTTGCTATTAAAAACACTTTTCCTATGTTTTTATCTTCTAAAATTTGAATTTGGTTAAGTATTGCAGGCTCAAAATCAAAGAAATTAATGTGTAAATGATATTTTCCGGGTTTTATTTTTACTTCGAAATCTCCCTTCGCATCCGAAGTTGTTTCCTGAATTATAACATTAGTTTCACTATCAAATAAAGTGATACTTGCTAATTCGATAGGGTTTTGGTTTGTTTTTTCAAATACAGTACCTTTTACTATTACATCCTGTCCAAAGATTAGTGCAGGAAGCAATAAGGTGAGGGCATAAATTAATTGTTTCATTTGTTCGTTTTTTAATTTGGACCAAAAGTGATTATAATTAACAGACAAAATAATTGCAGTAGATAAATACCCCAAAAATCAAGATGTAAAGCTATTTTTAGCTTTTTATTCAAATTCGACGTTAGGTTTGGTATATTCGTGTTCAATTTTAACCCATTGGTCGACTGTTGGACTGTAAAAACTTTTAGTTGGTTACATTTGGGTAGATTTTTCACTTATGGATTTACACATTTTTAAATTACCTCGTGTTGTAAAGCACCTATTATTTTGGTTTGTTTTTATTGCTGTGGGAGTTTTTAGCGATTTTTCTAATTTAAATGAAGATTGTTTTATTGAAATAGTGGTTTACCACATTAATGACGCTTTTTTTGGAGCTGTATTGGCCTATTTAATGGCTTATTATTTTTTGACTGAACGATTTCTGAAAAAAGGTTATATAGTTTCTTCAATTGTTTTTTTATTTTCAGTTTACCTTTTGGCTGCTTTAAGCAGATTGTCTACAGTTCATTTGGCAGAACCATTAGTACGCAAGCCTCCTTTTATACAAGAATCACCATTTGAAATTCTTACTGATTTACGTTATATTGCTTTTAAATATGGACCAAGTGTTTTAACGGCAACCTTCATTTTTTATCTGGCCAAATTTTTCTCCGATTATTCAAAAGAAAGAGAAAAAAGGTTGTTGTTAAGTAAAGAAAAAACAGAAATTGAATTAAAGTCGTTGCGGTCACAACTTAATCCTCATTTTTTATTCAATACACTAAATAATATTTATTCATTATCTATAGATAATTCACCAAAAACTTCTCCGGCAATAGGAAAATTGTCCGATATTTTAGATTACGTATTGTATCGTTGTAATGATGATTTTGTTTCTGTGTCAAACGAAATGAAACTTATTGATGATTATATCGAATTGGAAAAGCTACGCTATGATGAACGTCTTGAAATAACGGTTGATACTTTTATTGAAATAGAAAATCAAGTGCCTCCACTTATTTTTCTTTCATTAGTTGAAAATGCTTTTAAGCATGGAGCAGGTGAGGACAGTGGCTTGCCAAAAATTTGGATAACTCTAAAAAGTACGATAGATCAAACGACATTCTCGGTTGTAAATACATGTTTAGATGTTGTTGTTGAAGAATTAAAGGAATCAATTGGATTAACCAACATAAAAAAGCAGTTGGAGTTAATATATGATAAACGTTACAGCATGTCTATAGAAAAAAAAGGTGGCTTATTTAGTGTAAATTTAATTCTGAAAAACGAAATTACTCATGAAAATTAAATGTCTTATAGTTGATGATGAACCTTTGGCTATAAGGTTGATTGAAAATCATATTTCAAAAATTGATGTATTAGAGGTCGTAGCTACTGCGAATAATGCAATGAAGGCGTTTGAAATTCTTAATACACAACAAATTGATTTACTTTTCTTGGATATAAAAATGCCTAATATTACAGGAATCGATTTTTTAAGAAGTTTGAAACATCCTCCAAAAACAATTTTTACTACGGCTTATAGAGATTTTGCTATTGAAAGTTATGAGTTGGAAGTTGTAGATTATTTGTTGAAACCAATAACATTTGAACGCTTTTTTAAATCAGTTGATAAGTTTTTGAGAGAAAAAATCTCTGTAAAAGTGGTTGATACAATACCTCAAAAAAAAGAAGAGTATATTTTGCTAAAATCAGCAGGTAAAAATTATAAAATAGCTTTAAATGATGTGGTTTATGTTGAAAGTATAAAAGATTATATTAAAGTTCATAAAACAGATGGTAGTTCTATCATTTCAAAATATAAAATTGGGAATCTTGAAGAAGAATTGCTAACACATGATTTCATAAGGATTCATAGATCTTACATTGTTAATGCTTCAAAAGTTACCGCTTTTTCTAATACAGATATTGAAGTTTCTGGTAAAGAGTTTCCCATTGGAGCTAGTTATAAAGATCAAGTTGATCTTTTCTTAGAAAAATTAAAAAAATGAAACTCCCATAGTGCTTTTTCTATGAGAAGTTACAAATCAATTAACATATTGTTAATGCAACTTGATTTATAATTCCTAAATAGTAAATTTGGGGAAAATTGTATAGACAATTAAAATTAAAAATCACAGTTATTGTTATATAAGAAATATTGAAATGAAATTGAACAAAACATTATTAATACTATTTGTTTTTACGCTAACTCTAGTAGGGTATAGTCAAGAAAAAATTAATCAATCAAATGCAAAAGGAGAGCGTCATGGTTTATGGAAAGGAATCTATGATGATTCAAAATTGCCTCGATATGAAGGGAATTTTGTAAATGGAAAGGAGCAAGGTGTTTTTACATATTATGCTAATAGCGATAAAAAAATAGTCATGGCTACTCGTAATTTTGATGGAAAGGGAGGAGCATATACCATATTTTTTGACGAAAAAGGAAATAAAGTTAGTGAAGGGAATGTCATAAATAAACTTAGAGAGGGTATTTGGAAATATTATCATAAAGGTGCTAACACAATTATGACAACCGAAAATTATATTAAAGATAAAATAGAAGGAGTTAGAAAAGTTTTTTATACAAATGGAGTCTTAGGAGAAGAAGTGATGTATAAAAATAATCTCAAACATGGTATTTCAAAAAAATACAATAAAGAAGGAAAACTTATTGAAGAATCTGTTTTTGCCCAAGATTTACTTCAAGGTCCATACAAAGTGTATGATGAATCTGGAAACCTTATTGTTGTTGGTAAATACAATAGTGATAAGAAAAAAGGAATTTGGAAATACTATGATAAAGGGAAATTAGTTCGTCAAATGAATGCTGATACTATAAACGGATATAAAAAACCAAGTGAGGCAAAAAAGATAAAAAAATAAATCTTTTTTGAGTAAAGTTTTAATTTGTTTTAAACTTTTGTTAAAAGCCACCTTACAGAGGTGGCTTTTATATTTGTTTTAAGATAGTACCAATAAATATTTTTAACTTTGCATCCTTAAAATTAATTTCATGAAAAGAGTTGTTGTAGGTTTATCAGGAGGAGTTGATTCGAGTGTTGCTGCTTATTTATTGAAGGAGCAGGGCTATGAAGTTATTGGCTTGTTTATGAAAAACTGGCACGATGATTCTGTTACAATTTCAAATGAATGTCCGTGGCTTGAAGATAGCAACGATGCATTACTGGTAGCTCAAAAATTGGGGATACCATTTCAAACTGTTGACTTAAGTGAACAATACAAGGAGAAAATTGTTGATTACATGTTCAGTGAATATGAAAAAGGACGTACGCCAAATCCTGATGTATTGTGTAATCGTGAGATCAAATTTGATGTTTTCATGAAAATAGCTCTTTCTCTAGGAGCAGATTATGTAGCAACTGGACATTATTGTCGCAAAGGTGAAATTGAAGTAGATGGAAAACCAATGTATCAGTTGTTAGCAGGAGTAGATGGAAATAAAGATCAATCTTATTTTTTATGTCAATTATCTCAAGATCAATTGGCTAAAGCATTATTTCCAATTGGTGAATTAACTAAACCTCAGGTTCGTGAAATTGCGGCTAAAATAGAATTAATTACAGCAGAAAAGAAAGATTCACAAGGACTTTGTTTTATTGGAAAAGTGCGTTTGCCAGAGTTTTTGCAACAACAATTACAGCCAAAGGAAGGGTTGATTTATGAAGTTTCTGCCGAAAATGAATTGTATCAAGAAAAACAAATTAATTTCGATTCTTTAGAAGAAAAATTAAAATACGAAGCAAAAAATACTCATTATACACCTAATACTGCCAAATTAGTTGGTAAGCATCAAGGAGCACATTACTATACAATTGGTCAACGAAAAGGATTGAATGTTGGAGGAACCAAAGAACCGTTGTTTATTATCGCGACAGATATTGAAACAAACTCAATTTATACAGGTCAAGGGCATAATCATCCAGGACTATTTAAAAAGGCTTTATTTGTTGCCAATGATGAGGTACACTGGATTCGTACAGATTTGAGTTTAAAATCGGGTGAAATCCTAAAAGTCAAAGCTCGTATTAGATATCGTCAGGAGTTGCAAGATGCAACACTTTATCAATTTGATAATGGAATGTATGTTGAGTTTAATCAGCCACAATCTGCTATTACAGAAGGACAATTTGTTTCATGGCATATTGGAGAGGAGTTAATAGGTTCGGGAGTTATTTCTTAAATAATTGTTTTATGAGATACTAGTTGTGTATATTTGAAAACCAAAAAACAACACAATGAAAACCATACTACTTGTATTTTTCTTCTTTTTCTCCCTTATTGCTTTTTCGCAGGAAGATGCATGGGTCTTTTTTACGGATAAACCCAATGCAAGTACTTTTTTCTCAAACCCATTGTCTGAATTAACTCAACGTTCTTTAGACAGAAGAACAACTCAGAATATAGCATTAGATATTAAAGACGCTCCTTTGCATCAACCTTACGTAAATCAAATTACTTCTGCTGCAGGAATTACTGTTTTAGCGAAGTCAAAATGGTTAAATATGCTTCATGTTAGAGGAACACAAGCTAATATTGCTGCTTTATCATCGTTGTCGTTTGTAGATCATATACAGTATGCTAACCATTCGTTAAATCCTGGAGGTAAAATTTCTGATTCATTTAATAAATCAAATTATGTTGATAAATGGTTAGATATAAATAACACTCAAGTGAATTATAACTATGGAAATTCAGCTGCACAAGTGCAAATGCTCAATTGTCATATTCTGCACCAACAAAACCATACTGGGCAAGGAAAAGTTGTAGCTATTTTAGATGCTGGATTTCCAGGTGTGAATACAGCTGCTCCTTTTTTAAGTTTGCGAGATAGAGGTTTAATACTTGGAGGATATGATTTTGTAAATAATTCGACTAGTTTTTATACAGGTAACCCTCATGGAACTAATGTGTTGTCAACTATGGGGGGCAATGCTGTCAATTTAGTTGGAACTGCCCCAGATGCATCATATTATTTGTTTATTACTGAAGATGTAGCTAGCGAAACGCCATTAGAGTTATCAAATTGGGTTGAAGCCGCTGAAGAAGCTGATAGGTTAGGGGTAGATGTTATTAATTCTTCTTTGGGATATTTTGGTTTTGATAATCCGGCTTATAGCTATACATATGCTAAGATGAACGGACAAACATCTGTTGCTTCAAGAGCTGTAGATATTGCTTTTTCAAAAGGAATGATTTGTGTGATTTCTGCTGGAAATGAAGGAGGTAAGGCTGAACCACATGTTGGTACGCCTGCAGATGCTCTTCATGCAATTACTGTAGGTTCAGTAACATCTGCTGAGGTAAAATCAGGGTTTAGTTCTATTGGCCCAACAGGTGATGGAAGAATGAAACCAGATTTAATGGCAATGGGTACTGCATCTGTTATTTCCAATACTTCAGGGACCATTACAACTGCTAATGGGACTTCTTTTTCATCTCCAATTTTAGCAGGAGCGATTGCTTCTTTTTGGTCGGCTTTTCCAAATAAAAAGAATTCGGAGATTGTACAGTTAGTTAAAGCGTCTGCAGATAGATATGCAGCTTCTGTTGTAACGCCAAACAATGATTATGGTTATGGTATTCCAGACTTCCAATTAGCCTTAAATACTGCTTTGTCTGTAACAGATTTTGAAAAAGAGAAAATTGCTTTGTATCCTAATCCAGTAAATGATTCATTTGTGGTTTCACTTCCTGAAAATTTACTTAATTCTCAGTTTGAACTTTTTAATTCTTTGGGGCAAAAAGTAAAATCAGAAATAATAGCACAACAAAAACAATCTATATACGTTCAAAATTTAAATTCTGGAATGTATTTTTATACGCTTTCTAATGGACAAAATAAGACTTCTGGAAAGCTAATCAAACAATAATTAATGAATAAAATAACTCAACTTTTTAATATTAAGTATCCAATCGTTCAAGGAGGAATGATTTGGAATAGTGGTTACAAACTTGCAAGTGCAGTTAGCAATGCAGGAGGATTAGGTTTAATTGGAGCAGGGTCAATGTATCCCAATGTTCTAAGAGAACATATTCAAAAATGTAAAAAAGCAACAGATAAACCGTTTGGAGTGAATGTTCCAATGTTGTATCCAAATATTGAAGAAATAATGGATATAATTGTTGAAGAGGGAGTGAAAATTGTATTTACTTCTGCAGGAAATCCAAAAACATGGACTAGTTTTTTAAAAGAAAAAGGAATTACAGTGGTTCATGTAGTAAGTAGTTCTAAATTTGCCTTGAAAGCACAAGAAGCGGGTGTAGATGCTATTGTAGCCGAAGGATTTGAAGCAGGCGGTCACAATGGAAGAGAAGAGACTACGACCTTGACGCTTATCCCTATGGTTAGAGAGAAAATTAGTATTCCCTTAATTGCTGCTGGAGGAATTGCGACAGGCAGAGGTATTTTGGCAGCAATGGTATTAGGAGCAGATGGTGTTCAGGTAGGTTCGCGTTTTGCGGCTTCGGTAGAAAGTTCTGCTCATGATGATTTCAAGAAAACCATAGTTGATTTAGAAGAAGGAGGAACACATCTTACTCTAAAAGAATTGGCACCAGTCAGACTTATAAAAAATAAATTCTACAACGATGTGCAAGAATTGTATACAAAATGTCCATCTGTAGATGATTTAAAAAACTTATTAGGAAGAGCAAGAGCAAAAAGAGGAATGTTTGAAGGGGATCTTGTAGAAGGGGAATTAGAAATTGGACAAATTTCTGGTCTTATTAAGGATATAAAACCAGTAAGCGAAATCGTTAACGATATGGTTACTGAATTTGAGAATGCTAAAAATAATATTCCACAATTATAATATGAAAAAATCAATCATAATCGTTTTTTTATTTTCAATTTTATTTACTTCAAAAGCTTTTAGTCAAAACTATAGATTTGAAATTTCTGAAGTTGCAATGTCTGTAAAGCAAGATGGGAAATGGAGCCCATTTACACCATTTAGAGAAGCAAAAATTGTTGCTACTTTAAATTCTAAAAAAAATCTAATTGCTATATACTCAGAATTGGTACAATTTTATAGAATTTATGAGTACAACGATAAGGTGAGTGTAGACGGAAAAGATATAGTTGGGTTTAACTGTATCGATCAGGATGGAGAAAAATGTAGAGTAGAAATTCATACCCGAAAGTCGAATAATACAAATCAATTATATGTAAGGCACCAAGGAAGAATTTTGGTCTATAACATGAAATATACAAAATAAAAAATCCCCTCAACTACGAGGGGATTTTTTACCTTTGCACTTAGCTACATGTTTAATTTTCTAATTAACAAAAAATGAAAAGAATACTATTATCTATAAATATTTTAATTGGTTTTACTGCTTTTGCTCAGCAACAACCACAGCCATCAACTCAACCTGCTCCAAAACCAAAGCTTGTTGTTGGAATTGTTGTAGATCAAATGAAAATGGAATATTTATATCGTTTTTCTGATGATTTTACTGAAGGCGGATTTAAGCGTTTAATGAACAACGGATTCACGTTTCATAATATGCATTACAATTATATGCCTACTTACACAGCTCCTGGTCACGCTTCAGTATATACAGGAACAACACCTGCTAGTCATGGTATTGTAGGTAATGAATGGTTTCATAGAACTTTAGGTAAAGAAGTATATTGTACAGATGATGCTTCTGTACAAACATTAGGTAATGGTACTGAAAAAGAAGGACAAATGTCACCTAAAAATTTGCAAGCGACTACAATTACTGATGAATTGCGTTTGGCAACAAATTTTAAAGGAAAAGTCATTGGAATAAGCATAAAAGATCGTGGTGCGATATTGCCTGCGGGACATTTTGCCAATTTTGCTTTTTGGTATAGTAAAACAGGATCTTTCATATCTAGTACTTTTTATGGAAAAGAATTGCCTTCATGGGTAACAGCTTTTAATGCAGAGAAAAATTATGAGAGATATATAAATCAAGGTTGGGGTCTTTTAAAGCCAAAAGAAGTATATAACGAAAGTCTTCCTGATGATAACCCTTATGAAGGTAAATTGTATAAAAAAGCAGCTTTTTTTCCGTACAACATGAAAGAAATGATGGATGCTAATGATGCAGGAGTTTTGCGTTCAAGTCCTTACGGAAATAACTTATTGGCTGATTTTGCGATAAGAGCAATCGATAAAGAAGGTTTGGGTACAGATAATATTACCGACTTTTTAACGGTTAGTTTTTCTTCGACAGATTATGTTGGACACACATTTGGCCCACGTTCTATAGAACTTCAGGATACTTATTTGCGTTTAGATCAAACTATTGGTTCATTTTTACAATATTTAGATGTTAAAGTAGGTAAAGGAAATTATTTGGTTTTCTTAACTGCTGACCATGCTGGAGCCGAAAATGTTAATCATTTAAAGGATAACAAATATGATGTAGAAAATATAAGTGAGAAAAATTTAGAAATGGCTATGGCCGAATTTTCTAAAACTTATTTTGGAGATGACTTGTTATTGAACTATTCAAATTACAATGTCTTTTTTGATAAAGAAAAATTAAAAGCTAAGGGATTAGAATTAGTTAAAGTAAAACAAGCTTTTAAAGAGTTTTTAATGACTCAAAAACATGTTCGTAGAGTTTATACAGAAGAAGAAATTTTAGCATCATCTGGAGCTGATTATTATTTAAATTTCATGCTGAAAGGGTATGATCCAACTCAAAATGGTGATTTAATTATTTTAGATAAACCGGGTTATATAGAATATTATGGAACAGGAACATCACATGGAACTCCATACAGCTATGATACCCATGTACCATGTATTTTCTTTGGTTGGGATATTAAGAAAGGTGAGTCTCATGATAAAAAAGAGATCACTCAAATTGCACCAACATTGGCACAAAAACTAAAAATCACTTTTCCAAATGCTACAGAAGCAAAAGTAATGACGGAAATATTTAATAAATAAAATAAAAGCCTCTTTTAAAGAGGCTTTTATTTTAAAAGTAATGTTTGAAAATTAATTTAACTTGTTGATATCAATTTTATTATAGAGTTTTCCATTGTTTGGGAAGTAATAGAACCCATCTTTTTCTTTTTCTTTGAATTTTTCCTCAGATTGTACTTTTGAAATCATTTTTAAGGTATTATTTTCATAAAAATAGATTCCTTCTTGTTTTGGCAATTTTCCTTTCCAATTTCTAGGAATTGAATCAACACTAAATTTTATACCATTTGTTTTAAAAACAAAACTACCCTCTGTATAAAAATCTGAATAAACCCAAATGCCGTTCTTTCTATTGTCACTATTCTCGTCAATTAAAAATTCTACAATTTTTGTATGAATAACTGAATCATTTGCTAGCTCACAATCTGAATTAAAAAGATATAATTTGTTGGATTTTACTAAAAGATTGGGATAAGGATCTGTTGCAGAATCGCCAGCTTTGTATATTGAATATTTAGGTTTTTTGACTAATGTTTTTTGAATGCTAAGATTTCGTAAGTCATTTTCATTTATTACTTTGTAAGGACTTTCACATGAGAAAAAAGTTATAGCCAATAAAAAAATAAAAAGCCATTTTATTTCAAATAGCTTTTTAGATAAATTACTGTAATTATGTTTTAGCATCGTAAAGTTCTTTAAAAAAAAGATTTTATTTCTTAATAAATATAGACATCTTTTTAAGATAATGATTTCAATAATTCTTCAAGATTGCTAATTGATGCTGTAAAACCTTCTTTGAAACCCATTTCTATCATTTTTTCCATGCGTTCACGCGATTCATTATAAATAGTAATACAAACATTTGTTTTTCCTTCCAGTTCACTAAATACATAATCCCAGTTTGATCCTGGTAATTGTGGGTTTTCATTTTCATCTGCAAAAGCATTAAACATTTTGAAATTTGTTTTTGGCTTTATAGCACTAAATTCTTGAATGGCCCAAAATTCTTTTCCATCAGGACTTACCATGGCATAAAATCTTTTACCTCCTTCTTCAAAATTCATGTATTTCGTTCTAGCCGTCCAAGGTTTTGGTGCTACCCATTGATCTAGTAGTTCTGCAGTGGTGAAAGCATCCCAAACTAATGAAAGATCTGCTGCAAATTCTCTGTTAATTGTTACCGTTTTTGCTTCTTTGTCAACGATAAAATCGAATAATAAATTACTTTCCATTTTTACTTTTTTTAATTGTTGATAATATTTTGTCAAGTTGATTGAAACTGGTTTCCCAAATTTTTCTGTATTGCTCTAACCAGTTGTCTATTTCTTTCATTTTGTCTATTTGAAGCGAATAATAAATCTCTCTTCCTTGATGCTCTTGTTTTACAAGTTCACATTCGGTCAAAATTTTTAAATGTTTTGAAACTGCCTGTCGTGTAGTGTTAAAATTATCAGCTATAGCATTTGGAGTCAATGCTTCAATAGCTATTAATGCTATAATGGCTCTTCTTGTAGGATCTGCTATCGCCTGAAAAACATCTCTTCTCATTGGTTTAAAAATTAAATTACGAAACCATTCAGTTGCAAATTTATATGAAACTTTTTGGTTGCGCAAATATTTTTTAAGTTTTTTATTGATTATTAGATACTTGAGGTGTAGAATGATTATTGTTTGATAAAAGGATTGCAATTTATTTTTGTCTGCAAGCACATTCATGATGTTTGTTAAGATTGTCAAAAGTATCCTCGCACATTTTTTTAAGCGTTTCAATATTGATATCTGATAGCTTTTTTATGTATATGCAAGCTTTACCCATTTTATACTTTCCAAGTTCGTCTAATAAATGTTTGTTTTCTTCAGTTGGTGAATATACATATAATGAAAATTCAGCTTTTCGGGGAGAAAAACCAATTAAAGGCGCATCACCTTCATGCCCGCTTGTGTATTTGTAATGATAACTCCCAAATCCAATTATCGTTGGTCCCCACATTTTAGGTTCAAACCCTGACCATTCACTCATTAGTTCAATGAGTTTTAGGCTGTCAGCCTTTTTTTGCTCATTGTCAACATAAGAATTCACAAATTCAATGACATTAACTTCGGTAGATGTAGTTTTGTTTTTTGCCATGTTTACTATAAAGCTTTACTATTTTCTGATTTTCTTTTATCATCTAGTTTTTGACCAGCTTGATAATAAATGAATAGTGTAAAAACTCCAATAATTATTGGTGTAAAAATAAATACATAATCAAGTATTTCATTCAAGCCTGTTTTTAAGTATAATGTTTTAACAGTGTAATATTCAAATAAGAATGGAAAAAAAACTAATCCAATAATTGTAGGAATCAAAAATAATCCAAGTATGCATCCTAATTTTTTAGATTTAACTTGGGTGTTATGATATATGATGTGATCGACAAATGAAAATGGTTTTAATCTCTCATTTAAATATGAGTATTCTTTGATTGAAAAAATTTTTGATGTAAGATTTTTGAAAATAAATTTTTGTTCAATTAATTCAATCCATAATGTTGCATATTTATAATAACTGTATGCAAAAATTGATGGTATTATTGAAATCGCAAACAAATGATCATCAAGTTTAAATGGACCAATTGAAATTTCGCTGATTTTTGTTTCAACTATTAAGGGGAAAGCAAAGGCCGTTAGTATGAGAATTATTAAAAGTGAGTTAAGAGATTTTCTATTTTCATCAATTCTTAAGTTAAGAAGATTTAAATATTTTTCTTTTAATTCAATTGTATTTAACTTTTCAAGTATAATTTTTGATATTTCTTCATCTTTTGTCATTTTAGTTTTTTTTAAGTCACTATCCCAAATATACGGAACTACTATTAATCTCAAATTACATAAAAACAAAAATCCCTAATTTATATTAGGGATTTTGTGCTAGAACTCAAGTTCTATTTGGTTTAGTAGTAAATCATCAAAAGTTTCTTTTTGTCGTATTAGGTGCGCTTTGCCATCTTTCCAAAGTATTTCTGCGGGTTTGTAGCGAGAGTTGTAGTTAGACGACATGCTAAAACAATACGCTCCAGCATTTTTAAAGCTTAAAATGTCGCCTTCTTTAATTTCGGCAATACGTCTGTTAGTGGCAAAAGTATCTGTTTCACAAATATATCCAACAACTGAGTAAAATCGTTCTTTCCCTTTTGGATGTGTAATGTTTTCTATATAATGTTCTGAACCGTAAAACATTGGGCGGATTAAATGGTTAAATCCAGAATCAATTCCTGCAAAAACGGTTGAAGTGGTTTGTTTTACCACATTCACTTTTGCTAAGAAAAAGCCTGCTTCACTTACTAAAAATTTACCTGGTTCAAAAGCTAATGTCAATTCTCTTCCGTATTCTTTTTCGAAAGCTAAAAATCGTTTAGTTAATTTTCTTCCTAATTCCTCTACATTGGTTTCAATATCACCTTTTTTGTAAGGTACTTTAAATCCGCTTCCAAAATCTATAAAGTCTAACTCTTTGAAATGTTTGGCAGTATCAAATAAAATTTCGGCAGCATATAAAAACACCTGAATATCTAAAATGTCAGATCCTGTATGCATGTGAATTCCGTTAATGTGCATTCCGGTGTTTTCTACAATGCGAAGAATGTGAGGTAATTGATGTATTGAAATACCAAATTTACTATCAATATGGCCTACGGATATGTTCGAGTTTCCGCCGGCCATGACATGAGGATTTATTCGGATGCAAACTGGGGTTTTGGGATGTTTTGCTCCAAATTGCTCTAATATAGAAAGGTTGTCGATGTTAATTTGTGCTCCTAATGCAGCTACTTCTTCAATTTCATCCATTGAAACACCATTAGGAGTATAGATAATGTTATCTGGAGAAAAGCCTGCACGGAGTCCTAATTGTACTTCTTGAATAGAAACAGTGTCTAATCCTGAGCCAAGCTGTTTAAAAAGTTTTAAAATGGAAATGTTAGATAAGGCCTTAACTGCATAATTAATACGTAGTTTTTCAACCTTAGCAAAAGCCGAAGTTAATCTATTATACTGTGATTCAATTTTATGGGCATCGTATACATAAACTGGTGCTCCATATTCATTTGCAATTTGTAAAAGTTGTTGCGTTTCCATTTCATTTAAATTTTGGCAAAAATAGGTTTATATAAATTAAGAATAAAATTATTAAACAAATAATATAAAAAAATAACAAAAAGTTATATTTAAAACAAAAGATAAAAAATATATTTTAAAAAACACACAAAAAAGAAAGTGATTTTAAGTATTAAATTGTTTAGGAATTTATTATTTTTGTTGCACTTTATTAAAGTCAAAAGATACATTATGAATTTACACGAATATCAAGGAAAACAGATATTAGCAAGCTACGGAGTGCGTGTTCAACGTGGTTATGTGGCGAACAACGCTGAAGAAGCGGTTGCAAAAGCAAAACAACTTACGGCAGAAACTGGAACAGGTTGGCACGTAATTAAAGCTCAAATTCACGCTGGTGGTCGTGGAAAAGGAGGAGGAGTGAAGTTGGCTAAAAATTTAGATCAAGTTCATGAAATTGCAGGTCAAATCATTGGAATGGATTTGATTACACCTCAAACACCTCCAACTGGTAAAAGAGTTCATAAAGTATTAGTAGCTGAGGATGTTTACTATCCAGGTGAAAGTGAAACTAAAGAGTTTTACATGTCGGTTTTATTAAACCGTGGTAAAGGTCGTAATATGATCATGTATTCTACAGAAGGTGGTATGGATATCGAAGAAGTGGCTGAGCACACTCCAGAGAAAATCTTTACTGAAGAAATTGATCCTGCTGTAGGTTTACAAGGTTTCCAAGCTAGAAGAATTGCTTTCAACTTAGGTTTATCTGGTGAAGCATTCAAAGAAATGGTAAAATTTGTTGATGCTTTATACAAAGCATATATTGGTTCAGATTCATCTATGTTTGAAATCAACCCAGTATTAAAAACTTCTGACAATAAAATCATGGCAGTTGATGCTAAAGTATCGTTAGATGACAATGCTTTATACCGTCATGCTGATTTAGCAGAAATGAGAGATATTACAGAAGAGCGTCCAATTGAAGTTGAAGCTAAAGAAGCTGGATTAAACTATGTTGATCTTGATGGAACTGTAGGTTGTATGGTAAACGGAGCTGGTTTAGCAATGGCTACTATGGACTTAATTAAATATGCAGGTTTCGAACCAGCTAACTTCCTTGATGTAGGTGGTACAGCTGATGCTAAACGTGTTGAGACAGCTTTCCGTATTATCTTAAAAGATCCTAACGTAAAAGCTATCTTAATTAACATTTTTGGTGGTATCGTTCGTTGTGACCGTGTTGCTCAAGGTGTTGTTGATGCTTACAAAAATATGGGAGACGATATTAAAGTGCCTATCATTGTACGTTTACAAGGAACAAATGCAGAAATTGCTAAAGAATTAATCGATAATTCTGGAATGCCAATCTTATCTGCAGTACAATTCCAAGAAGCTGCTGATCAAGTTAAAGCTGCTTTAAGCTAATAAAAGACATTTAGTCAAAATAATAAAAAAAGCCTTAGTGAAAACTAAGGCTTTTTTGTTACCACATTGTAAATTTTTAAGTTTCTTTTAAGATTAGTTAAGGTAATGCTTACTAATTTGAAAATTAGAATTGTGTTTTTTATAATAAATTTCTTTCTTATTTATGAGGTTGTTAAAGTTTTTTAATTTTCTTAAAAGGATTGATAATGTGTAATTTTTGAAAGATTAAAAGTAAGTTAAGCTATTGATTTGCATGTTTTTGTATGTATATCTGAAGTAATTTTGGACTGTAATCTTAAACAAATAAAAAAAGAAAACATGAAAAAATTAATGCTATTATTAGGTGTTTTATTGTTGAATGTTACGTTTGCAAAAGCAAATGATGTATTGCCTGTTGATGACTATCCAAAAGCTGTAAAAAACATTACTAAATTACTTGGATCATTAACTATTAATGAAGAATTTGAAAAAGCTGAAACAATACGATTTACTGCAATGGTGAATAATAATGATGAGCTTATTGTATTACAAGTAAATAGTAAAAATGATTCTTTTAAGAACTACTTGGTGAAAAATTTAAATTATCAAAAAATAGAAAAAGAAATAATGACTCCTGGTAAATTGTATTCTTTCGTAGTTACTTTTAGACCAGAATAATTCCATTAGAATAGATAAAAAATAAAAGGGCTTTTAAGCCCTTTTATTATATCGTATTTTGCTCTTGCGTTTCTTTGACTTCAGCAGAAAGATAGTTGTAATCAGGATTGTGGTTATCCCAAATTTTCCAAACACCTTGCCTCTTTTTAATAAAATAGGTTTGCTTGTTTAGCTTGTTATAGTTTTTAGCTATCCTGTTGTTTTCATCTAGCCATTCTATATTCCAAAATTCATTGACTTGAGCAACAACTAAGTCATTGTCTAAATGTTTGGTTTTGAAATCAAATACTTCGAAGTTAGATCTATTATCTTCATTATTTACTCTGTACTTTAGTTTGGCATGCCTTTCTAAATAATCTGATATCCTTTTTTTAAAAGGCGCATCATCAAATACATATTCAGTAATAGGAGTTAAATCTATAGTAGGAAGTTTTTGCATACAGATAAATTCTGAATGACAATAATTGTAAACTATATCTTGAAAAAAAAGATCATTAATTTCTTCTTCAATAATATTTTTTTTAGTTGTTACTTCATTAATGATTTCAGATTTCGATTGGTTTTTTAAGTAATTGTTTAGTGATGAATATCCTAAAAAAATCGCCAGTTTATCTAATGTTTTTAAAAAACGTAAATCTGGATTTTCTTTTGCTGAATAATCATCGTTAAAAATTCGTTGAAGCGTAATACTCGATATAGTAGTTCCTAGTTCATTTCGTTTCTTTCCTTGTAGATGCTCGGAGTTTGAAAGGGTATCTGCTATAATTTCAGAAAGTGTTATAAATTGTGCTCTTTTCCATTTTGTACAAACTCCTATAGAGCTGTTGGTTACAATTGGGGAATTGCAAATACTCATCTTAAGCAAATCAATTATCGCTTTCATGGTAGGTTCGGTTTTTGGTTGTTAAACATTAACTTAATTTGTTATTGTGATTAAGTTAATATTTTTTTATGAGTATTTTTCTGTCAAATTTTTGTTTTAAGGGTTAATAATTTTGCAATATTAAATAATTAACTACGTAAACCAAAGTATTTTATGAAAAAAACAATAAAATCGACAATTAAATCGTTAGGATTTTTTCTTTTTGCTATTTTAGTGTTTATTTCTTGTGAGAAAGACGTAGGTGATAACTGACAAGAAGGAAAGTTAATGAATGGAAAAGTCAATCTCCTTGATCCAAGAAGATATGGCTGTGCCGAATTTTCTCCAGAATATTTAAAATCATTGATTTACTTCTCCAGATGAATATAGAGCACAATTATCTCTATTGCGTCTAGATTTAACAGATTCACAAAAGAGTATTGCCAATATAACTGCATTACCTACAACACAAAAAAGAACTTGGGCAGCAGGAAGAAAATCGAATGGCTGGTTTTATGTTAACTCTACGTCTGTAGATGACATTAAATATTTTTTAAGTCAGAACCTATCCTATCCAGTTGCGGCTTGTTTTGATGTAAATCAGAGTTTTTATGATGCTAGAGACTATAATTATGTTTGGTCTTCGCTTTATGGTTCAAGACAAGGCGGGTATTGTGTTTGTATTGTTGGCTATAATGATACTACAGACAGTTTAAAGTTCAAAATTCTTGGGGATCAGGCTAGGGAGGGAATAAGTGGCTATTTTTATGTAACCTATGATAATATAACAAGAGGAGCATTTAATTGGTTAGGATGTATTTTACCAAATTTGGCTCAATAAATTAAGTATGGTTAATTAAAAAGAGCGGTTCAATTGGTCCGCCCTTTTGTTATATAATTTTATTGATTTTTCTTTGGTTTATTTTTACCATTTTTGAACTTCACATTTTGAACTACGGGTTCTTTTTTTGTAGTTGAAGATGATTTTGAATTAAAATTCTTCTTAAAATCAGTCTTTGGTTTATCTGTTTTAGGAGCGATTTTTACAAACGATTTTGCTTCAGTTTGATTTTTCTTTAAAACTTCTTTAGGATTCTTAGGATTTTCTTTTGTTCCTCTTAAATGAATAACCAATCCATTCAAAAAATTTCGTAATACCTGATCACCACATTCAATATATTTAGGGTGGTCATCTTGACGAAAAAAGTTTCCAACCTCTCCTTTAGACATTCTGAAATTTACTAATTGCATAATCTCTACAATTTGATCATCGCGTAATTGAAGTGCTACTCTAAGTTTTTTGAATATTTCATTGTTATTCATACATCATTTATTTTAAAAGCCAAAGGTACGCTTTTGGAAACGCTTCTCGCCATAATTTTTCATTATGTTGTCCTCCTTCAACTACTTGAATTTCAATTTGACTGAATGAATTCACTTTTCGTTTTAGTAAATCGGTCATTTTATTCATGTCAGTTACCATAGCTTCATCTTCATTATCACCACATAGAAAATACATTTTGGCATTAGTTTTCGGGCTATTTTCTGTCAAAGTATAGATTTCGTTACTAAACCAAAACGAGGGAGAAAAAACGATGGCTTTATCAAAAATATCAGGATATTGTAGTAATGCATAATAAGAAACCAAACCTCCTAATGAACTTCCTGCAATAGATGTTGATTCAGGTTTTTTTAATGTTCTGTAGTTTTTGTCCACATGAGGTTTTAAAGTTTTAACAATAAAATCCAAGTAGTTATATGCATCTCCACCACCGTATTTTTCATTTTTATATGGAGTTAATTCGCTTATTCGTTTATCATTGCCGTGTTCTATTCCAACAACAATTGTTTCGGCATTTAAACTGTCTAAAGTTTCGTCGATATTCCATTCACCAGAAAAAGAAGTTGATTTGTCAAACAAGTTTTGAGCATCATGCATGTAGATAACTGGATACTTCTTTTTGCTTTCTTCATAGTTTTTAGGTAAGTAAATCCATATTTTTTTTGAAGTTTTTAGTTGTGGAGCATCAATAGTAAAAGTAGAAACCTGTTTACTGGCAGTACTTTCCTGAGCTTTTAATCCTTCAAAAGCTAAAACGAACATAGTAAGTAGCAATATTTTTTTCAACATATTTCAGATTTACATTAAAAAGTATAGTTTTGCTAAAAATAGGTATTTTATGGATTCATACGAAGAGAAAATAAGTTTACTATCAGAAATGATTGCTTTTGCTGTAATTGATGGGGAATTACACGATCGAGAGTATGATTTTTTAAAAATGGTCTCGGAAGAATTACAGATTGATAAAGAGACTTTTTTAAGCTTGTTTAAAATGAGAAATGAGTTTGAAGTAATAAAAGACGAATTCCATAGAATATTACATTTCTATCGTTTAGCATTATTAATGTATTGTGATGGGATATTACACAATAGAGAGAAAATAGCAATTCACGAAATAGGAATTAACATGGGATTAAACCCAAATGCTATGAAAAAAATACTTCATTTGATGGAAGAGTCACCTGATAAAATGGTTGAAGCAGAAACACTTTTGTGTGCTTTCCACGAGCAATTGAATTAACGTTTTATAATAGTGATTGCCTCCAAAATCATGTCAACTTTATCGGACGAAATGGGTAAATGCAATCCATTTTTTAGCACAATACTTCCACCATCAGATTTGTTGTAGGCACTAATAAAATGGGTGTTGGCTATATATGATTTTTGGATGCGAATAAAGTTAGGGTAGGTACACAAAATGTCTTCAAAATTCTTTAGATTACGGCTTACTAGATGTTTTTCTTCTGTACAAATTATTTCTGAGTAAGCCCCTTCTCCTTTAATATAAATGATTTTATCCGTTTCTATGAAGACTAAACTGTTACCTAATGGAACAGCTATTTTTTTTAAGGAATCTTGTTTGATGTTTTCTTTTAAGAGTGCATAATTTTCTGTTTTTTGCTTTTCTTTTGACAGTCGTTCAATTGCTTTTGATAATTCTTCTGGATTAATGGGTTTTAACAAATAATCTACAGCCGAAAATTTGAATGCTTGAATGGCATATTCTTGATAAGCGGTCGTGAAAATAATTTTGAAATTGATGTCGTTCTGATCAAAAAAGTCTAGTAATTCCAGACCACTGTGTCCAGGCATCTCAATATCCAATAAAACTAAATCAGGCTGATGTTTTCGTATGGCTTTTACTCCTTCGGGTAAATTTTCGCATTCTGCCATAACAGACACATTAGGACAATAAGATTCAATTAATAGTCTCAAATTTAAACGGGCACGTTTTTCGTCGTCTATAATTATGGCTTTTATCATGAGGATATAGGAATTGTGAGAACAACAATAGTCCCTGAGGGCTGTTGTGTCGTGTTGTACTTATCAGTAATGGTTATGGTGATGTCTTGATGATTGTATTGGTTTAATAGATTAATTCTATTTTGTAAAGCATCAGTAGCAAAGGATTGATGCATTTTGTTTTTAATTTGATTTAATTCGCTACTTTTCTGTCTGCCAATACCATTGTCATCGATGGATATCTTTATATTTTTAGCTTCTTTGTCAAAGGAAATGATTAAAACTTTTATGCCAACTTTATGAAGTAATCCGTGTTTTATAGCATTTTCTACAAAAGGTTGTAAAAGCATTGATGGTATTCTAGATGTTTCGTCATCAATTTTCGGATCCACTATAATTTCATATTGAAAATCATCCTCAAAACGCCCTTTTTCTATATCTAAATATAGTTTTAGTGTTTTAACTTCTTCCGCAACAGAAATCCAATCTTTTTCTGTCATTTCTAAAATAGTCCGGGTTAAATTAGAAAATTTAGACAAGTATTCTATAGCTTCTTTTTTTTCATTAGATAAAATATAGGATTGCAAAGTGTTTAAGGCATTGTAAAAGAAATGAGGATTCATCTGGGATTTAATGGCTTTTAACTTGGATTGGTTTGCATTTTTTTCCAGATTGATTTTGTCCAAAACCATTTGATTTCGCTTTTCAATTTTTTTAATATTTTTTCTGTACAACCCATAGATAAGTCCCAAAACAAGGAGTGATGCTCCAATAACAAAAGGGAATCGTAACCAAAACGGGCGATGAATTGTAAAATAGATTTTTTTAGTATTCTTAAAATCAGAATTTAGTGCAAATTCAACAGTATACTTGCCATGGTTTAGGGAATTTAGTACTAATTCAGGATTTAAGATATCTGCTTTTTGCCAATGTGATTCGTTAATTCGATAGAGTAATTCATGTTCTTCAAAGGGTGTAGGTGATAAAATAGAATAATGAATTTGGATGTTATTTTCATCATAAGCCAAATCATCCAGATCTAATTTATCAAAAACTTGATTGTTTACTTTAATGGTTTTGATAGCAAAAGCAGGATTTGTTCGTTGATAAACTTCTTGTTTTTTTATAATTAGCCCTCTATTGGTTGAAATATAGTAACGGTTGTCTTTTAAAATAACATCATTTATTTCTATATTACTGTTAATGTGAATAACCTGCTTGAGGTCTTGTGAAGTTAGATTGTATTCGAAGATGTATTTGTTGGTAATTAGAAAAAGCAAATCGTCTTTTATAATAGCTTTTTCTATATTGTCTTTTTTGATGTTCTTGGGGAAATCAATTTCAGAAAGTTTTTTGTTTTGAATTTGAAAAAGTTTTAAGTCTCCATTACAAGCATACAGCCTTCCTTTTTTACAAGATAGTTTACTAATGTTTAAGGAAGTATTTTGGTATTTTAATTCTATAGGAATTCCTTTAACATCCAAGTAGAATAATCCATTATTAGTAGCATAATAAATGGTTTTATTTATCGAGTCGTAGACAGTGGCTTTTCCCTTTGCGTTAATAAGTAAATTGCTGTATGGTAATTTTTTTGACACAACTTTAGCATCAAAAGCATTATCCCAAGGGCTTATTGTCGTTGTATTGGTTTTAAAAATTCCAGAAGAACTACTTGCGGCATATGCTAAATATTTGTTGTCAACCGAGTAAACACTTTTTACTGCCATTGGTAATGTGGCTACTAGGCGTAAATTCTTGTCCAGCATTCCAAATTTTGACGAAGTAAAGAATAATTGATTCGAATAGTTATCATAAAATAGTTGCCCCATTTGATGATTGTCTTTTCCGGTATAAATCGTTTGGAATTGATTCTCTTTGAAAGTGAGAATTTTATCATTTTTGGTTCCGATGAAAAGTTGGTTGTTTTTGAAACATAAAGAAGTTAAGCTTTCATTAGAGCGTATTAATTGCGTATCAAAATCTTCAATATAAAACAAACCATCTGTTAAGGTTGATATCCAATAGTTGTTATTTTTGGTTTTGTAGATATAAGAAATATTGACATCTTTAAAGAATTCTTTTTTTGAATTGGAATTATTATCAATAGCAATAATTCCTGTGGTGGTACAAAGCCAATTTTTACCATTACACCAACTTAAGTTTTGAACAATAGTGTTTTTAATGTCTATGGTTTGTTTGATGAATTGATTATTCGCAAAAAAGTAGCAATAGTTTGAAAATTTAGAACTAATGATAAGACCATTATTTGTTTTTTCTACTAAAATGGAATTAAATGTTGAAGAGAAATCTTCTGGAAAATTAATTCTATGTATAATTTTATCATTTTTTATAACCAGTAATTGATTCGCAAAAACATAAATGGTGTCATCTGTAAAAAAGATAGTTTTAACGTCATTAGTGTTTAAATCAATTTTTTTTAAAGGTATGAGCCTTCTAGCATCATATACATCAATTGTTCTTTCACTAATAACATATAATTGGTCCTTGATAAAGCCATATTTAAAATAACCAATGGACTTGTTTTGATTTAATTTTTTTAATTGGTTGTTTTCAACATAATACAAATAACCATCAAAGTTTTCATACCAAATTCTTCCTAATTCATCTTGTTTAATACATGAACCTGCTTTAGAAGTCATTTTTTCTTCACTGTAATAGTGAAAGCTGTATCCATTAAATTGACATAAACCTTTTTCGGTTGCAAACCACATATAGTTGTCTTTGTCTTGAAAAATATCATAAATACTGTTAGTCAGCAAACCTTGTGATTTGTCTATAGTGTTGAAATAGGGATTTTGCCCGAAAATTACTTGGGTGGTTAGTAGTATAAATATGCAGTGAAAATATTTCAACTTTAGATTTTGTTCAAATGTAATAATATAGTGAAGATATCAAATCTTGAGTTAATGAAATTCGTCTTTCGGTTTAGGAATATCATAAAAAGGCTCTACAAGGTTTGGTTAACCCAAAAGGCGGTTTGGTTAACTCTGCCTAATTAGTATGGATTTCACCCTATAATTTTACATCGAAATTTTAAATTCTATACTTATGAAAACAAAATTATTTTCTTTTTTAAGCTTACTAGTAGTTGGTTTATCAACCGCACAAATTAATATTTCGGAAAGTTTTGAAACAGCTTTCCCAACTGGTTGGACTACTACTGGACAGTCGTTAGGATTTACAAGAAATAACAATACGACGTATTCATGTTCAGGAAGTTGGCTTATGTATACTACATTATACAGTAGTAATATGTATTCGGCAATTTACACTTCTGCTTATGTTTCTGATGGTAATCCAATTTCTGTGTCTTTTCAATATAATAGAGGGATAGGAAGTATTACAGGAAATGCTTATTTGTATTATGAAGTAAACAATAGTGGCTCTTGGCAACTAGTATCTTCAAGTTCAAATTTTAATTCTGGTTGTAAATTAGTTCAAGGAACTATTGCGGCAAGTAATGTTCCTGCAGGTGCTTCAGTAAGATTTAGAATGCAGCTTAATATGACCAATTCAGGAAATGTTGCGGTATATATTGACAATTTTAATGCGTCTCAAGTCTTACCTCTTAGTTCAACCGAATATACATTTAATAACACTTTAAACAACACAGTTGGAACTAATCCTTTTGGGTCAAATGTTGGTACTTCATTTGTTGCAGATAGAAACGGAAATGCAAACAGTGCTCTTAATATTTTAAATTCAGGTACTTCAGCAACAATCCCAGGGTTACCTTATGGCAATGCGCCAAGAACAATATCTTTTTGGGCTAAAACAAATACAATGCAATCTCCTTATAATGTGACTTTTTCTTATGGACTAGGATCGTTAGGAAATGCTTGTGGTGGTTCTTTTAATGATTCAAATATTGATTTCTTTGGATATGGATCTTCTTATAATACAAGTGCCGCAACTAGTAATACAGCAAATACCTGGTATTGTTTTACTTATGTTTATGATGGTGTTAATGCAAAAATTTATAAAAATGGTGTCTTATTAAATAGTACTGCTAAATCATGGAATACGATTAATAATAGTAATATATTTAAATTAGGAATAGGAGTAGCAGGTGAATTAAGTTTTGATGGAGCCATTGATGATTTAAAGATTTTTGGTTACGCATTAACGGATACTCAAATCTCGAATTTATATAATTATAATTCTTTAGAAAATAATTCTTTAGCCTACCAATTTAATTTTGATAATAATTATCAAGATACTACAGGAACAAAAAGTTTTGGGAGTGTTGGAAATTTTGAAGCGGATAGAAATGGAGTTGCTAATAAAGCATTACGTTTAAATAACTTAGGTACTTTTACTAACTTAAACGGAATTCCTGTTGGAAATGCTTCTCGTTCGGTTTCTATATGGTTTAAAATGTATGGGTTTAATAGTGATAATTTTTTATTTAGTTATGGTTCATCAACATCAAATCAATCGTATGGGTTTTCATTAACCTCAAATCAAATTAATAATTATGCATGGGCAAATGATTTAACACATACTACTAGTATTCCTTTAAATACTTGGAAACATTTAGTAGTTACTTTTGATAGTGCAACAGATGTAGCTTCCATATATTTAAATGGTGTTTTGATAACAAGTGCTGTTAAATCGGCATGGAATACATCAAATGATGTTAATTTTTATTTAGGAGCATCGCCTAATTCGGGTGATTTTTTTAATGGTGCAGTGGATGATTTAAAAATTTACAATTATCCATTAACACAAACAGAAATTACAAACCTATATAACAATAATGTATTGACTGCTTCAGATTTCAATCAAAACAATTTAAAAGTGTCCATGTATCCAAATCCTGTTCAAGAGGTTTTGAATATTCAAACTGAAACGAATTTGAAATCAATAGAAATATACAATTTGCAAGGACAAAAGGTATTAGAAGCAAAACAAAATAAAATCAATATTTCAAATTTGAAATCGGGAGTTTATATGGTCAGAATTGAAGATGAAAATAGTGGAGTAGCAAATAAAAGGATAATAAAAGAATAGTAAAATACATTATTATAAAAGGATTGTTTTAAAGTGATTTAAAGCAATCCTTTTTTTATATTTTTTCTTGTAAAACTTTTATCTCATCACGTAATTTTGCCGCTTGCATAAAATCTAAATCTTTAGCTGCTTTTTCCATAGCTTTTCTTTTTTCCCGAATTTTCTTTTCGATTTCAGGTTTCGATAAGTATTCGCTTTCTGGTTCAGCCGCTTTCAGCACTTGATTTTCGTAATATTTTGTAGAAACAGAATTTCCGCTCAAAGCACTTCCTAAACTTTTATTCAAGGCCTTTGGAACCAAGTTATTAGCAGTATTGAAATTCATCTGTTTTTCGCGACGATAATTGGTTTCGTCTATGGTTTTTTGCATCGAAGCCGTGATCTTATCAGCATACATGATTGCTTTACCGTTTACATTTCGGGCGGCACGACCAACCGTTTGAGTTAATGAACGGTGACTGCGTAAGAATCCTTCTTTATCTGCATCTAAAATGGCAACTAATGAAACTTCTGGTAAATCCAATCCTTCACGAAGTAAGTTTACTCCAATTAGCACATCAAATAATCCTTTTCGTAAATCCTGCATTATTTCTACACGCTCTAAAGTATCTACATCAGAATGTATATAACGACAACGAATAGAGACTTTAGTCAAGTATTTTGTCAATTCTTCGGCCATACGTTTGGTTAAAGTTGTTACTAAAACACGTTCATCAACCTCACAACGTTGTTGAATTTCTTCTATTAAATCATCAATTTGATTCAAACTAGGACGAACTTCTATAATTGGATCTAATAGACCTGTTGGACGAATAACTTGTTCTACATAAATACCTTCCGATTTTTGTAATTCATAATCGGCTGGAGTGGCAGAAACATATAAAACTTGGTTTTGTAAAGCTTCAAATTCTTCAAACTTTAACGGACGGTTGTCCATAGCAGCTGGTAAGCGGAAGCCATATTCTACGAGGTTTTCTTTACGACTTCTATCACCACCATACATGGCATGAACTTGCGAAATTGTAACATGACTTTCATCAACCACCATCAAGTAATCATCAGGGAAATAGTCTAACAAACAGAAGGGTCTTGTACCAGCTTCACGTCCGTCTAAATATCTTGAGTAGTTTTCAATTCCAGAACAATAACCTAGTTCCCGAATCATTTCTAAATCAAAATTGGTACGTTCTTCCAAACGTTTGGCTTCAAGATGTTTGTCAATTTCTTTAAAATAATCGACTTGTTTGACTAAATCTTGTTGAATCGCCCAAATGGCATTTTGAAGCACATCAGGTGAAGTCACAAACATGTTCGCTGGATAGATATTGAGCTTTTCGTAGCGTTCAATTACTTTTGAGGTCTTTGCATCAAAAGCTTCTATTTCTTCAATATCATCACCAAAAAAATGAATACGGAAAGGCTCATCAGCATAACTCGGGAAAACTTCTACAGTATCACCTTTAATGCGGAAAGTACCAGGATTGAAATCTGCTTCAGTACGCGCATATAAACTTTGAACTAAACGATGTAAAAATTTGGTTCTCGATATAGTCTGGTCTTTTTCTATAGAAACTACGTTTTTTTGGAACTCAACAGGATTTCCTATACCATATAAGCATGAAACAGAAGAAACTACGATCACATCTCTTCGACCAGAAAGAAGGGCAGAGGTAGTACTTAAACGTAGTTTTTCTAACTCCTCATTAATAGATAAATCTTTCTCAATATAAGTTCCAGTAACAGGAATAAAGGCTTCGGGTTGATAATAGTCATAATATGATACAAAGTATTGTACCGAATTGTTTGGAAAAAATTGTTTGAACTCAGAATATAATTGTGCAGCAAGTGTTTTGTTATGTGCTAAAATAAGCGTGGGCTTTTGTACTTCTTGAATTACATTGGCTACAGTAAATGTTTTTCCTGAACCAGTAACACCAAGTAGTGTTTGGTATTTTTCACCATTAACAATTCCTTTAGACAATTTTTCAATTGCCTGTGGTTGATCTCCCATGGGAGCAAATTCGGATACAACTTGGAACTTCATTTACGTAAAGGATTATATTAATTTTTATTGGTGATTTTGGCTTGAGTGTAAATTTACAAAGTAATCTGAAATAGAAATTACCTTTTTTGTTTAAGAAAATCTAAAATTACTTTATTTACAATTTCAGATTGATCAATACTTAAAAAATGTCCTGCATTTTTAATTGTTTTTGTTTTACAATTTGGTAAAAGTTTTTCGGCATTTTTGATGCTTTCTTCTGAATTGATTACATCGTGATCGCCAATAAGTACCAAGACAGGAATTTTTATTTTTTTTAAATCTTCATCAGAAAAAGGTAATAATTGCAGAAAACTAGAACTAGACTTAGCATGTTTATTGGCTAAATAAAGCTGATTTTTATAGTCTAAATTTATATTGTTGGGATAAAAAGAAAACGATTCTAAAGTTTTGTTTAATTTTTTTCTGGTTGGAAAAAGTTTTAAAAACAAAGCGGATGAAGCTTTTCCAGCTTTGTCTATTCCTTTGAAGGTTTCAGATGGACTGAGAAGTACAAGTTTATTTATTTTATGATTTTCCTGAGTTGCTAATAAAGCTCCTATCCAACCACCTTTGGAGGCGCCTATGACATCTACTTTTTTTAGTTTATAATGGTCGAAGATTTCGTTGTACCATTTTACAATTTCTTCTTTTGAAAGCGATTTTTCTATTGATTGTGATTTTCCAACTTCATTCAAAAAGTCTATGGCGTAAATTCGATGGTTTTTCGATAATGCTTTAATGTTTGGAAACCACATAGTTGATGTGGCATCCATTCCATGTAGTAATATCAATGGAGAACCATCTTTTTGTCCAGAAATAATTATATGTGCTTTTCCAAAACTTGTTTGAATATCTTCTTCCTGAAAGGGAACATCCCAAAGTTTTAATGATTTGTCATAAGATTGAATAAAGACTTTTTTATGATGCGGTCCTTTAAAAACATAGTCTTTTTCTTTAGTGGTAGCACAGCTAATTACTAAAATACAAATCAGTATTTTTAAGAATAACTTTTCCATAACTTAAAGTTGAATTCAACTCAAAATTACGAAACATCAAAAGAGTCTTTTAATACTATTTTTGAAAAATGTATTAAATTTCCAGCTTTTTTGTTGATTTTCAGTTAAAAAAGTCCATGCAACTATTCGACTGTTTTTTTGTCCTTGTGCCATATCAATAGTTTTGACATCAATAGCACCAACTTTTTTAAGTAATTTGTAAATAGCGTTCAGATTTTCTTTTTTGGATACCAAAGTAGTAAACCATAAAACATTTTCTGGGTATTTCACGCTTTCGTAAATCATTTGGGTAATGAAGGCAATTTCTCCGCCTTTACACCATAATTCAGCGTTTTGACCACCAAAATTTAATACTGGATTTGTAGTTTTTTTGTTTTGCAGGTTGCTAACTTTTCTTGAAGATGCTTTTACTGCTTCTTCTGCCGAACCATGAAAAGGGGGATTACAAATAGTAAAAGCAAAACGATCCTCAGGTTCGATGACGTTTTTGAAAATGAATCGAGATTCTACTTGTTTCTGTAAGCTTATAGCATCTATCAATTCAGGATTGTTTTGGATTATTTTTTTACAGTTTTGTAATGAATCTTCATTAATGTCAGTTCCAACAAAACTCCATCCGTAAGCTGAATTTCCAATGATAGGATAAATACAATTGGCTCCAATTCCAATATCCAAACCTTGTACAGTTGATCCTTCGGGAATATTTTGATTGTTGGTTTCGGCTAATAAATCAGCGATATAATGGATGTAATCGGCTCTTCCAGGAATTGGAGGACAAAGATAATCTTTGGGAATATCCCAAAACTTTATACCATAATGAGTAACCAAAAGCGCTCTATTGAGCGCTTTTACTGCTTTAGGATCACTAAAATCAATTGTTTTTTCTTTTGAATCAGGATTGAATTTATTTGGTTTAAGAAAATCTTTTAACTCCAAATTAGCCAAAATTAATTGCTCAAAATCATACCCAAAACGGTGTGGATTTCTTGAATGTAAATTCTTTTTTTCTGTAATTACTTTTGATTTCATTTATTAGCGAGCAAAGATTCTTTGATACAAAGGTATAAGATATCTTTACTTGAATTTCAACAAAAGAGTAACAATGTGAGAATTTAATCCATTATCTCTGGTGTAATATCCATACCTCAATTCGAGAGTGTTTATTCTTTTTACGTGAAAAATTCCATTTCCTGAATCTAATACTCTATAACTTGCCCCAATCATGTGACTGTTAAACTTAGATAAATCATAATCGCTAGTATATAAATCGTCTAAAACGGTATGTTTTTGGAAAGGTTTGAAATAATCGGCAGCACTTTGTGTATAAAAACGATACGGAATACTTATAGAACTAAATGCCGAAAATTTATAACTTGGTTCTAAGCTGATTGTATGCGAGTTGATTCCCCAATCGTCCCAATAATAACGGTAGTAACTTCTTAAAACAACATTGTCTCCTAAGAAATAATTAGCACGAACACCAAATGGAATTTTTAGTCTCGTATCAGGTAATTTTTCAGATTTTACCTCTCCAGTTTCTAAATATACACGGTTGAATTTGGTAGCCAAAAGCCCTTGTTGGTAGCCTAAATCGGTTAAGAATGCTATTTGAAATTCTCTGTTTATTACTTGCGATAAGGCAAAACCTAAATTATATGAAGTTCTTGGTTTACTATCTAAATGATTGGCTTCATTGTCTGATGGATTACTCCTTAGCTCAATAGGAAGAATTACTTTCCAAGTATCAAAAAAGGCCATCCCTTTGACCGAGAATTCTCTGTTTTTATCTTTTGAAAGTTTTGTAAAACCTGCATTTGCACCAATTGATGTGTAATCAAACTCTACAGAACCCGAAAGGCCCGCATTCAGACTATAATTCTTGTCTTCGTTTTCAAATGTATAGTTAAACGATGGGTAGATTCTTATATCTTGGTAAGAAGCAGAAGTTACTGTGCTTGGATCAATTTTATCAGATGAAGCTGAAGAGTATGAGTCAACGCCAATTTCAGCCACTAAACTGTGTTTGTGATTGTTTTTGTCATATTTAGAAAGATGAACGTCAATCGTGGTAGCGATATCGGTTAATTTTTCTGTTCCGATTCCTCCAGTTACAGCCGAATTGTTTCCATCTTGAGAATAATAACTAGAAATGAAGTTAACTTCTTCGATTTTTAATTTTTGTTTTTTATAAGCTGAACTATCTTGAACTGTATCTTGAGCTTTTGATTGGTTTCCAAAAATAAAAGCTAATAATGATGCTGTAATGATTCTCTTTTTCATTTTTTTAAAAAATTAGTTACAGCCGCAGCCACCACCTGTTTTACCTCCGTTTGCTCCCGAACTTGCCTCACGATACAACTCAAAAGTGTTCTCAAACTTTTCTGTTTTTTTTGCTGTCAGAGCCATTTCTGCATCGTTGATTTTTGATTTTTCGTATTCTTTTACCGAAGTACAACTTACTCCAAGTAAAAATAGTAGGCAAACAATAGGTTTCATAGTTCTAAGTTAGGTTTATATTTTTAGAAAAATATTTTCTGTCATTATCATCAATAATAATACAGCCAATGTGTTTTAATTGATTTATAAAATCCATTCCTACTTCGATACCCATTACTGTCACCGGAGTAGCTAATGCATCAGCAATTTCGGCATTTTGAGCAATTATTGTCACGCTTTTTATTCCTCTAACAGGAAAACCTGTTTTTGGGTCTATAGTGTGGGAATATTTTTTATTTCCAATCATTACAAATTTTTCATAATTTCCAGAAGTTGCAACAGCTGTATTAGAGATATTAAATGTAGAAAAAATTTCGTTACGGTGGTTAGGGTCGGCAACGCCAATTGTCCAATTTTTTCCGTTTTCTTGATTTCCCCATGCACATAAATCTCCAGAAGCATTTACAATACCGCTTTCAACTCCATTTTCAATGAGTTTTTTCTTTGCCATTTCGGCTGCATAGCCTTTTCCAATTCCACCAAAACCTATACGCATTCCTTTGTTTTTAAGGAAAATAGTTTTCTTTTCGGTATCAAGTAGAATATTTTTATAATTGATTAATGCAACTGATTTTTTTGCTAGTTCAGGATCTGGTAAAGAAGTCATTTTGGTGTCAAAATTCCAAAATTTTTTGTCCAATCCTCCATAACTTATATCAAACGCTCCTTGAGTCATTTGAGAAATCATTTGACATCTTTGAATTAGATTAAAAACTTCTTCTGGAACAACAACAGGTTTTATTCCAGCATTCTCATTTATCTGATAAGTAATACTTTCGTTTGAAAAAGTGGTTAAAAGTTTTTCGATACGCTTTATTTCTTGTATTGCTAAATTAATTTTATCAGAACACCAATTTTCATCAGCACCGATGACGGAAATCTCGAAGCGATTTCCCATTAATTTCTCAACCTTTTTTAAAAGCATTATGATTTTAGCTTTTCAATAAATTGTTCTAAAGTTTCTGTTGGAAGTTGTTCCCATTTTTTTAGCACATCTCCTTTTTCATTTAAAAGTAAAATCATTGGGAAATAACCTTTGGAGTTGTATTTCTCTGCTAATTTTCCATTTTCTTCCGCAACTTCTTTGGGTAATTGGTTTTTTTTCTGACGTGGAAAATCAGCATTATAAACAACTAAATTGCTATCAGCAAAAGATTTAAAAGTATCTGTTAAAACAAATTGTTTTTTAAATTTTACACATGGTGCGCACCAGTCTGAACCAGAAAAGAAAAGCATTACGTTTTTATGTTCTGTTTGAGCTTTTGAAAGTGATTGGTCAAAAGTTAGTTTTTCTTGTGCATTTACAGATAAACCAATAAGTAGAATTAAAATTTTAAATAGATTTTTCATGTTTAATCAAAGGATTCTATTAATAATAAGTTGCCTGTTTCGTAGACAACAATAACCATACCATCTTCTGCAACATGATTACTACTGCCTGTTCTGAAACCCAATGTTAAGTTATCATTTTCAAGTGGATAAAACAAATTTTTAGAATGTATTCCAGTAACATCTCCAATTGGAATAAGAGAAATGATACTGTCTTTTGTATACCATTTTTCAAATTTTTTTGGCAGAAGGAAAATTTTAGAATGATCATCAATAATGACAATTTTTAATTCGTCTTTAAAGCGTATGATATTTGTAATATTAGTTATAGTGTGATCTGCTCTTTTTCCTGTTGCCCAAACTACATTTACGGCTTTGTGTCCTTTTTCGATAAGGAATTCGAAAGCTTTTTCTAAATCTGTTTTTTCCTGATCAGGAGCATAAACAATTTCTAATGGATATTGTCTTTCCGTATAATATTCTGGGTTAAAACCTCGGTCAAAATCACCTAACAATACATCGACTTTAATTCCTAAATCAAAAACTCTTTCTATAGCTGAATCAAGTACTATTACATACGGAGACCACTCTAATAGTTGGCCTAGTAATTCAGAAGAGCATTCGGCTCCATTTGCTATGATTAAAGCAGGTTCTTGATCGTCGCGAACAATGTGATGTGATGACATTTTTATAAACTCAAAGTGAAAAGCACAAAGTTATAAGTTATTTGCAGTTATTTTACTGAATAATATAATCTCTTGTGTCTGTTTCACCTAAACTAAAATAGCCCAATGGATAATCATCTGGATTAGACTGATTAATAATGTTTCCTCTCAAAGTGGCTGGAGGCGTTGCGAACGGATTCCCATTGTTTGTTCCACTAATTGTAATTAGTTTGTTCATGTAATTGTAATAAGGATTTGAAACTCCTTGTAAATACAGTTTTAGATTTTGCCCAGGTTTAAGATTGTCATTTGCGTAGAAACCAAACATAACATTACCTTGAAAAAATTCATCATTTATTACTCCGTAATCTGGAGTTACGTAATTAGGATTTTGAACACCTACTAAATAAAAATTATCTTCTAATCCGTTGTCCTGAAAGAAAAATTTTACTTGAACAATTTCTTCACCACCACCAATGGGAGGGACGTTTGTTTGTTGAGTGTATAGAATAGGAGGTGTGGCATAAAGTTTATCAGTCGCAGTATATGTTTGTCCTTCAAAAGTTATATGTAAAGTATATGACTCGTTAATTGCTGGAACAAAATTATTACAGATATAATTACCAGTATTACCATCTTCAATGAAATTGAAAACTGTATTGATACTATTTGTAATAGTTACAGTGGCGCCTGAGGCAGGAGGAACTTCGTTGTTGTAAAAATTACTTGTTTTGGTTAGTTTAATTGTTTGACTCTCTCCAGTTGTTCCTTTTTGCCATTTTATCACGGCATCAACAACTAACTTTGGTTGTTCATCATTTAAATCGACATCGATAACTTTTTCACAACTAAAAAAAGTAAATGTGAATAGAGAGAGTAGTATGTATGGGATTATTTTTTTCATTTGTTAGTATTTAAAATTATAAGAAACTGAAGGAATTATACCAAATATCGATAATCTAGTTGCTTCGTTGACTCCTGTTTCATTGTTTTTACTAAAACTAATTGAAGCAGCATTATTTCTGTTATATAGATTGTAAATGCTGAATACCCATTCACTTTTAAATTTTTTCTCTCTTTTTTGTTTTGTAATTAGAGTTGCTGAAACATCAAGGTGATGGTATGTTGGTAATCGATTTTCGTTGCGTAAACCGTAACTAGGTACAGTTACTCCCTGGAAAGTATATTTTCCAGTAGGGAATGTAACTGGTTGTCCGGATTGAAGTGTGAAATTTGCACCAAAACTCCAGCGTTTGTTTAGTTTATAGCTCGCTGTTATTGCAAGATTATGTCTTTTGTCGTAAGCAGATCGATACCATTGTCCGTTATTTATTCCAACTTCATTAGGTGTTCTTCCGGGTGTTTTTTGCTCAGATTGAGATAGGGTATAGGCCACCCATCCAGTAAAATCTCCTGTGTTCTTTCTTAATAACATCTCTAAACCATTTGATCTCATTTCTCCATTCAAAATTACCTGTTCAATTGCTTCATTGGCAATCAAATCGGCACCATCAATGTAATCTAAACGATTTTTTACTGTTTTGTAAAAACTTTCTAATTCTAAAGTATAGTTATCGTTGCTGAAATTTTTGAAAAAACCAACTGCTACTTGATCTGCCAGTTGAGGTTTTATATAATTATCACTTGGTGTCCAAACATCAAGAGGAGTAGGAGAAGCTGTATTTGAAATTAACTGAAGATATTGAACCATTCTATTGTAACTAACTTTTACAGATTGGTTCTCATCAATCTCCATCGCTAGTGAAATTCTTGGTTCAAAATTACTGTAATCGGATATTTTTTTGTTTTTACCAAAGTATTGTGTTGAAATGGGTTTTGCTTTATCATACACTTTTAAGTCAGCATCATAAACTACTGGTTGATTATTTTCATAATAGTTAATTGTTGATTCTCCTAAACGATAAAATTGACTGTATCGCATACCATAATTAACTGAAAATATTTTAGATAATTTTTGTTCTGCATCAATATAAATAGCTGGTTCAAAAGCATATTTTTTATCTAATTGTTTATAGTTTATACTTGAGTTCTCACTTAATGGTTCAATTGTACCTGGGTTGAATTTATAATAAATCGAATTTATTCCGTAGCTTAATTTTAATTTGTCTGAAATATAGTGTTTGAAATCGTATTTGAAATTGTAACTATCTATACCTGATTTCCAATTAAAATCTACAAAATCTAAAACCAATCCGTAATAATAATTACTATAAATCACAGAAAGATTCGAGAATAATTTGTCTGAGAAAAGATGATTCCAACGTAAGTTAAAAGTTGAATTTCCATAAGTATTTGTAAAACTATCGCTTAAAGTAAAAACATCTCGACCAAAATAACCAGAAAGATATATGTTGTTGTTTTTGTTTAACTTATAATTCATTTTGGTGTTTAAATCATAGAAATAAGCCGAATTTTCATTATTTGAAAGTTTTAAGAATAAATGAGCATAGGAAGCTCTTCCTCCAATTAAAAAAGAACCTTTCTCTTTAACGATAGGCCCTTCGGCCAAAATTCTACTCGAAACAAGTCCAATCCCTCCGTTAAGATTGAAGTTATTACTGTTTCCATCTTTTTGATAAATATCTAATACAGATGATGCTCTTCCGCCAAAACGTGAAGGAATTCCGCCTTTGTAAAGCTTTAAATCTTTAATAGCATCAGGGTTAAATACTGAAAATAGTCCAAAAACATGGGATGTGTTGTAAATAGTTGCTTCATCAAGTAAAACTAAATTTTGATCGGCACCACCACCACGAACATTAAATCCGGATTGTCCTTCACCTGCATTTGTAACGCCTGGCAGAAAAAGAAGTGATTTAATGACATCAACTTCACCTAAAACTACAGGCATTTTCTTAATAGTTTGAATTGAGAGTTTATTAACACTCATTTCTGGTTTTCTAATATTTGCTATGTTTTTTTGTACAACGGTGATTTCATCCAACTGTTTTACATTTCTATTTTCTTCTTTTAGAGAAAAATTCTTTTTTGTGTTTGCATTTAAAATAATTTTTTCATCGATAGAAATAAATCCAGAATAATCAATTAAAACATTGTAATCCCCTTTTGGTAATGTAATTGAATAAAACCCGTATTCGTTAGTTGAGGTTGATGCGTTTGCTTCTTTAACGTAAATAGACACACCAATAAGTGTTTCGTTATTTTTCGCATCAGAAATAACTCCGCTAAGCGTGAATTTTTCTTGAGAAAAACCATCAAATATTCCTAAGAAAAGAATAAATAAGAAACTTATTTTTTGTAATGAAGGCATTTTTTTATTTTGTGAAGATTGAAATACAAATATCAGGAATTCTTACAAAAACATTTGTTAAAATAGGGTTAATAAAAAAGGCAGCCAATGGCTGCCTTAATGTACTTATTTATGAAAAATTAATTTAATTTAGATAAAATTGAATTAAAAGTACCACTAGGTCTCATTGCATTTGTAGTTGCGCTTTCAGAAGGCTGATAATAACCACCAATGTTTTGAGGCTTTCCTTGAGCACTAATTAATTCAGCATCTATTTTAGCTTCATTAGCACTCATTTCTTCAGCAATAGGAGCAAATTTAGCTTGTAATTCAGTATCTTTTGTTTGGTTTGCTAAAGCTTGTGCCCAGTATAACGCTAAATAAAAGTGAGAACCTCTATTATCGATTTGTCCTACTTTACGAGCAGGTGACTTATCGTTTGCTAAGAATTTAGCATTAGCTTCATCCAACGTATCTGCTAAGATTTGTGCTTTTGTATTGTTTTGTGTTTGTGCCAAATGTTCTAAAGAAGCTTGTAATGCTAAGAATTCACCTAATGAATCCCAACGTAAATAACCTTCTTCAACAAATTGTTCAACGTGTTTAGGGGCAGAACCTCCAGCGCCAGTTTCGAACAAACCGCCACCGTTCATTAATGGAACAATAGATAACATTTTTGCTGACGTTCCTAATTCTAAAATAGGGAATAGGTCTGTTAAATAGTCACGTAATACGTTTCCAGAAACAGAAATAGTATCTTTTCCTTCACGGATTCTTTTTAAAGTTTCTGCCATCGCATCTTTCACATCCATAATACGAATGTCAAGACCAGTAGTATCGAAATCTTTTAAATATTTCTCTACTTTTTTGATCATTTGACTATCGTGAGCACGACCTTTGTCTAACCAGAAAATAGCAGGAGTGTCTGATAAGCGAGCTCTGTTTACAGCTAGTTTTACCCAGTCTTGAATAGGAGCGTCTTTTGTTTGACACATTCTGAAAATGTCTCCTGCTTCAACAACTTGTGATAATAAAACAGTTCCATTTTCGTCTTCAACTTTTACAGTACCAGCTGCATCAAGTTGGAACGTTTTATCGTGTGAACCATATTCTTCTGCTTTTTGAGCCATCAAACCTACGTTAGGAACAGTTCCCATAGTTTTAGGATCTAATGCACCATTTGCAATCATATCATCAACAACAGCTTGATAGAAGCCTGCATAAGTGCGGTCTGGAATAATACAAACTGTATCTTCTTCTTTTCCTTCTGTATTCCACATTTTACCTCCGTTACGTGCTAATGCCGCCATAGAAGCATCAACAATGATGTCTGAAGAAACATGGAAATTTGTAATTCCTTTATCTGAATTCACCATAGCCACACGAGGACCGTTTGTTAAAGCAGTTTCGATTGCCGCTTTAACTTCAGCTTCTTGAGCATTTCCAGCTAGTTTTTCGTATAAATCTTGTAAACCATTGTTAGGATTAATATCTAATGATTTGAACAAATCGGCATATTTAGTGAAAACATCAGAAAAGAAAGTTTCTACGATAGCACCAAAAATAATTGGGTCAGAAACTTTCATCATCGTAGCTTTCAAGTGAGCCGAAAGCAATACATTTTTTTCTTTAGCTTGAGCAATAGCTTCTTTTACAAATGATTTTAAAGCTGCTAAATTCATCACAGATGAATCAATAACTTCACCTGCTTTTAAGTTTGAAAAGTCTTTTAAAACTTTTGTTGAACCATCGTTACCTGCAAATACAATTCTGAATTTACCTTCTTTTTCAACAGTAGTTGAATTTTCTGTTCCGTAGAAATCACCTGAGTTCATGTGGGCTACAGAAGTTTTGCTGTCTTGTGCCCAAACTCCCATTTTATGAGGGTTTTGTTTAGCATATTTTTTAACAGCTTTAGGGGCACGGCGATCCGAGTTACCTTCACGTAAAACAGGATTTACTGCTGAACCTAATACTCTTGAATATTTGGCTTTAATATTTTTTTCATCGTCATTTTGTGGCTCTTCTGGAAAGTTTGGAACAGCGAAACCATGAGATTGTAATTCGGCAATTGCTTCTTTTAACTGTACAATTGAAGCCGAAATATTAGGTAATTTAATAATGTTTGCTTCTGGAGTTGTAGCTAATTGTCCTAATTCGGCTAAATTATCTGCAACTTTTTGGTTGTCATTTAAATATTCAGGGAATTGTGATAAAATTCTACCTGCTAATGAAATGTCTCTTAATTCTATATCTATGTTTGCCGGAGCAGTAAATGCTTGTACTATTGGTAAAAACGAATGTGTTGCCAACATTGGCGCTTCATCGGTTAGTGTGTAATGAATTTTTGATTTTTGTGTCATCGTAGTATTTTTTCGTATGAATAAATGATGTAAAAGCTTTTTTTGAGCGTAGCAAATATAAGAAAATCAGTCTGAAAATGATTAAAAAGCAATCATAAAACAGCGATTTGTAGAATTGATTTTTTTGATAAAGAAGGAATGTGGAATTGATAATTTTAAATTGATTTTTTTGCCAAATAAAAAAGCCTCGAGGTTATCGAGGCTTTTTTTATGCATTTTAGAAAGTGAATTATCTTCTTCTTTCTTTGATTTTTGCTTTTTTACCAGTAAGATCTCTAAAGTAGAAGATACGAGCTCTACGTACTTTACCTCTTTGGTTTAATTCAATTTTTTGTAATGCTGGCATGTTTACAGGGAAGATACGTTCTACACCTACAGCACCTGACATTTTACGGATTGTAAAAGTTTCAGTAGCACCAGTACCTCTTCTTTGGATTACAACTCCTTTGAAGAACTGAGTTCTTGTTTTTTCACCCTCTTTAATTTCGTAGTATACAGTGATAGTGTCACCAGCTCCGAAAGTAGGGAAGTCTTTTCTTGCAGATAATTCGTTATTAACGAAATCTAATAAATTTGCCATTTTGACTAAATTTTAAATAATTAATTCTGAACAACATTCACGGTTTTCGCCAGAGGTTGATCAAATGTGGATGCAAAATTAAATAATTATTTTGAATTTTTAATTATAAATGATGAATTATTTTATTTTTTTAATTATTTCGATTTCAGACAGTTATATGTTACGGATTGAAATTTAGAATAATGTTTTATTCATTCAATAAATCAGGTCTTCTTGTTTTTGTATGTTCGTAAGCTTTTTCTTCTCGCCATTTTTCAATGTTGGCAAAATGACCACTTAATAAGACATCAGGAACTTTCATTCCTTTGTATTCAGCAGGACGAGTATATATAGGCGGAGATAATAGATTGTCTTGGAAACTATCTGTTAAAGCCGAAGTCTCATCACTTAAAACTCCAGGGATTAAACGAATTAACGCATCACAAAAAACAATAGCGCCAATTTCTCCACCCGAAAGTACATAATCTCCAATCGAAATTTCTTTAGTGATGTGTAAATCACGAACACGTTGATCAACACCTTTATAGTGACCGCACAAAATGATAATGTTTTTATACATTGACATTTTATTAGCCATGGGTTGATTTAGCGTTTCGCCGTCAGGGGTCATGTATATAATTTCGTCGTAATTTCTTTCCGACTTTAATTTTGTAATACATTCATCAATAGGCTGAATCATCATTACCATGCCTGCTCCACCTCCAAACTGATAATCATCTATGCTACGACGTTTGTCATAAGCATAGTCTCTTAAGTTGTGAAAATGAACTTCTACTAATCCTTTTTCGATGGCTCTTTTCATAATAGAACCTTCAAAAGGGCTACGCATTAGTTCGGGTAAAACAGTAATAATGTCGATGCGCATGACTTAAAATTTAAGCAAAAATAGTTTAAAAGTTTAATTGTATAAAATTGTTTGGGTAATATAAAAAACTAAATTTGGAAAAAATAAAATCAAAAGCATAATACTTATTTATGGAAATTAAAGAGAATGTAAAGTTTGGAGAAGGAATTATAAGCGGATACACGTCTATTTTTTTGGGTGTACTTTCTTTTTTAGGTGTTTTTTGTTTTAAATATCCTGAATGGTTAACCACTCCCGAGTTTAGAAATGTTTATACAGGCGAATCAATGAAAATTTTATTAACGGCTGTAATTATTGCATCTCTTTTTTTTGCTGTGATAAGTTTTATGTGGAGTAAACAAAAAAAATGGGCATTGTATGGAATGTCATTTTGTGTTTTGGCTATCGTATTGGGTGGGTTTGATGTTAGTCCAAGAAGTGTTACTATTACCAAAGTTCATTTAGGATTAGATTGGCTAATTCTAGATTTATTTTTAATGGCAATTTTATTTGTGCCAATAGAAATTGTTTTTCCAAAACGTAAAAATCAACCTACTTTTCATGAAGAATGGAGGACTGATTTAATGTACTTTGTAGTTAGTCATTTGCTCGTGCAGTTTTTTGGAGTAATTACACAACAACCAGCAAAAATGTTTTTTGGCTGGATGGGATTGGGCGGAATTCAAGATTTTGTTCAAAATCAGCCTATTTTATTGCAATTATTTTTCGCTTTTTTTATTTCTGATTTATTTCAGTATTGGACGCATCGTTTTTTCCACACTCACACTTTTTTATGGAGATTCCATTCCATACATCATTCTACCGAGAACATGGATTGGCTAGCTGGTTCAAGAACGCACTTTGTTGATATTTTTGTGACTAGGTCTATGGCTTTTGTACCTCTTTATATTTTAGGTTTTTCAACAATTACCTTTAATATTTATGTAATTTTTATGGCGATTCACGCAGTTCTGATTCATTCTAATACCCGAATTAATTTTGGGTTTTTCAAATACATTTTTGCAACACCACAATACCATCATTGGCATCATTGTAAAGATTCTGAATTCTATGGGAAAAATTTCGCAACAATATTTCCGTTTATTGATAGAATATTTGGAACGTATTATCTACCAAATAATGTTTGGCCTCAAGATACCGGTTTGTTAGAAATAGACTTTCCTAAAGGTTATATTAAACAAGCAGTTTATCCTTTCACAAAAAGTCCATTTGATAAAGATTTGAATATGGAGGAATACGATAAATCTAAAAGATAGAATTATACTCCAACTATTTTAAATAATAATTATTTAAGGTGTTTCCATATTAAAGTGTGCTATTCTTGTTCGTGCGTTGTCTTTTTCGACTATCCTTTCTGAATTTGGACTCAATTTGTTAATTGTTTAAATGATTTTTTATTGCTACTTGGACTAAAGGTACTGATATAATTTATTTTTTAGTTGCTGTTAATGAAAAAACCATTGGGATTTTATTTTGTAAATGTTTGATTCTGAATTTTCCAGTTTCAAACTCTTCAGTCTCATTAAAACAATTGTAAGGAGAATAATCGTATTCATCAAAAGAATTAATTTCTAATCCCGATTTGATTAAAGCATTCAAAACTTCACTGGTTGGATGATTCCAAGTTATGGTTTTGGTCTCAATAGATGAGTTTTTGTTAGCATAAGTTCCAGTTTCTTCTTCAATTATAGGTTCTACATTGAAATAACTGTAAAATACTTCTTTAAAATCATTATCAAACATCCAAACTATGGGGTGAAACTCAGCAAAAACGAATTTTCCACCAGGTTTTAAAAAACGAGAAACAACATTAGCCCATTTATCTAAATCTGGAAGCCAACCAATGGTTCCGTAACTTGTAAAAACAATATCAAATTGTTCGTTTAAATGATTGGGCAAATCATAAATATCACAACAAATAAATTTTGCATCGAGGTTTAACTGGTTGTTAAATTCTTTTGCTTTTGCAATGGCTTTGTCAGATAAATCTATTCCTGTAGCATTTGCTCCCATCCGTGAAAATGAAATAGTATCTTGTCCAAAGTGACATTGAAGATGTAAAATTGATTTTCCTTTTATATCTCCAAGTAGTTTTAGTTCGATATCATTAAGCGAAGATTTTCCTTTTAAAAAATCGTCATTGGCATAAAATTCCGAATTTACATGGATGTCCGTTTTTTCGTTCCATGTTTTTTTATTAATGGTAATATAATCTTGGTCTTTCATAATTATAAAGTTAATTCCATTTGGATATCTGCTCTGTCATAATCAGTTTCATCCATTGGTACTTCTACAAAGTTGTATTTTGAATATAAATTTAAAGCAGGTTTTAATATTCTGTTAGAAACTAAAAATATTTTTTTCGCATTATTTTGTTTGGCAAAATCAATACAAGCTTCCATTAGTAAGTTGCTTAATTTCATTCCTTGAAATTTTTTATCAACTGCCATTTTAGCCAATTCGTAAGTTTTATCATCAGCTTTTATCATAGCTACAGTACCAGCAATTTTTTTATCAACCAAACAAAAGAATATCTCTCCTTCCTTTTTTATAATGTCTTTCTCAATATTATTGAAGGTTTCTAAATCGTGAGGTTCTACATAAAAATATTCTTCTAGCCAAGCTTTGTTTAATTTTATAAAGTCATTTTTGTATTCTGGATTGTAACCAATTATTTTAATTTCCATTTGAATATAAAATCGTAATTTTGTCATTCAAATTTAATTATAATTACGATGCAAGACGGTATTTACGCAAAATTTAATACTTCAAAAGGGTCGATTTTAGTAAAATTAACTCACGATTTAACACCTGGTACAGTAGGGAACTTTGTTGGTTTAGCTGAAGGGAATTTAGAAAATTCAGTAAAACCACAAGGACAAAAATATTATGATGGACTAAAGTTTCATAGAGTTATTCCTGATTTTATGATTCAAGGTGGATGTCCTTTAGGAACTGGAACTGGTGATGCTGGTTATAAGTTTGATGATGAGTTTCATCCGTCATTAAAACACGACAAACCAGGCGTTTTATCAATGGCTAACGCTGGTCCTGGCACAAATGGATCACAATTTTTCATTACACATGTGGCTACACCTTGGTTAGATGGTAAACATTCAGTTTTTGGACATGTTGTTGAAGGTCAGGATGTGGTAGATGCTGTTGCTCAAGGAGATGTTTTGGAAAGTGTTGAAATTATTAGAGTTGGTGCTGAAGCAGAAGGATGGAATGCAATTGAATCTTTCAGAACATTTGAAGGATCAAGAGGAAAAAGATTGGCTGAGGAAAAAAGATTAGCTGAAGAAGCAATGGAAAAATTAGCTGCTGGTTTCGAGAAAACGGAAAGCGGATTACGTTATAAAATAATTCAAAAAGGAAATGGTAAGCAAGCTGAAGCAGGTAAAACAGTATCAGTTCATTACCAAGGTTCATTAGAAAATGGAAAAACATTTGATAGTTCTTACGCTCGTAAAAAACCTATTGAATTCCCATTAGGAAGAGGTCATGTTATTGAAGGTTGGGATGAAGGTATCGCTTTGTTACAAGTTGGTGATAAAGCACGTTTTGTAATTCCTGCATATTTAGGGTATGGTGAAAGAGGTGCTGGAGGGGTTATACCACCAAATGCTACATTGGTTTTTGATGTTGAGTTAATGGATGTTAAATAATCAACTCACTATTATGATATGAGAAAGCTGCCAAATAGGCGGCTTTTTTTGTCTTTTGTGTTAAATTTTGTGTAATAAAATTCCTATATAAATAAAAATTTATATTTTTATGAAGTCAAAATATTTGCAAATAAACAGACATTAAACTTAAAAAAAAATTAAAACTAAAAAATCATGAAAAAGAGCGAAAATTCTAAAAAGCCTTTTTTTGCTAATTTCTTAGAAAATCAAATTTCAAAAGATGAGCAAAACGCAATTCAAGGGGGAGCAGTAACTAGTGTTTTATCTGACACAGTTCAAACAATGAAATATCCTTCAGACAGCGAAGAAGGGCCAGGGAATCCAACTAAGCCATCATTAGATATTTACGAAACAATGAAATATCCTTCTGATAGCGACGAGGCTGGAACAGAAATCTAAATTATAAATGTTGAGCAATGCCATGGTATTGCTCAACTATTTTTTGCCTATGGTTTTATGTATTACGCACAGTAATGATTTTTATACAGTAGATATTGTTATAAATAGATTAAAAGAATTAGGAATTGAGGTTCTACGATTCAATTCTGATGATTTCTCGTATAAAATTAATTTTGAATACCATAATTCTTCAGGTAATCAAGTTGTAAAACTTGTAACTCCTGATTATGAAATTACTTCCGATAAAGTTAAAGCAGTTTGGTATAGAAAGCTTTGGAATATTTCTATTCCAGAAAATCTTGATGATAGTTATAAGCAAATATATTATCAAGAATATAATACCATGCGAAATATTTTTTTTGAATCTCTAAAAAATGTTCCATGGATTAACCCAATCCAAATAGATCATGAGATTGGGGAAAATAAATTAGAACAATTAAAATTAGCTTCAGAATCTGGACTAATCGTTCCCAAGAGTCTATTTACCAATAATGCTGAAGCTGTCAAGGATTTTTTCTTCTCAATTTGTAACGAACAAATGATTGCTAAGTTACATGGAGCTTTGTCTAGAAGTATGTCTGGAAATACTCCATTTTTTCCAACAACAATCATTCAACAGAATGATTTAGAAAATTTAGACTCTTTGGTGTATTGCCCAATGATTTTTCAAGAGAGAATAGATAAGCAATACGAATTAAGAGTAATATATGTTGATGGAGAATTTTTTACTGGAAAAATAAATGCTGAAAATTCAGCTGCAGGATCAATAGATTGGAGAGCAGCTACAGATATTAGACCTTCTTGGGAAAAATACGATTTACCTTTAGAAGTAGAAGAGTCTATTAAAAAAATGATGAAAAAAATGAACCTGTTTTTTGGAGCGATTGATATTATTCGTGAAAAAAAGGGTCAATATATATTCTTAGAAGTTAACCCACAAGGAGAATGGGGTATGCTTCAAAGGGATTTAGGGTTGCCTATTGGAGAAACTATAGCTGATAGAATAGTTAGCCAAATTATTAAAAAAGAAATTGAAATAAAAAAATCAACATATATAACAACATAATGAAAAAGATACTAATTATAACACATTCTCAAGACAACGAAAGCATTGAGACAGTTTCAAAAAAAATTAAAGCCTCAAACGGATTACCTATTCGTTTTAATGTTGATGAGTATCCTTTAAAATATAGTATAAGTTCTTGTTTTGAAAACAATGAATGGAAAGTTTATTTAGATTATCAGGGAGTAAGAGTTTCTATACATGATGTAGAAGCGGTTTGGTATAGACGAAGCCATAACCTTGGTTCAGGTCTTTCAAATGTTTTGGATAAAGAATTTTTGAGCAGTGCTTATGGTGAAATACGAACAACTTTGTTTGGAATGCTTGAAAGTCTTAATTGTTTTCAAATTAGTAAATTCAGTCAGTACAGAAGATTGGATAGTAAAGAAGAGCAAATGAAAATTGCGTCTCATTTAGGTTTAAAAGTTCCAGAAACGTGTATTACAAATAACCCACAGGAAGCGAAAAAATTTGTTCAAGAAAGACCTAATGGTGTAATTTCTAAAATGCAAAGTTCATTTGCAATTGTGCGTGATGGTGTTGAAAATGTGGTGTTTACAAATCTGGTAAAAGAAGAAGATCTTGAAGATATCGATACTTTGCAGTATTGTCCTATGCAATTTCAGGAAAAACTTGACAAGAAACTGGAATTAAGAATAACAATTGTTGGTGATCAAGTATTTGCATTTGCTATAGATTCTCAAAAAACTGAAAATGCAAAATTAGACTGGAGAAAAGAAGGAAGAACTTTAATAAGAGATTGGGTTCCTTATGAATTACCATTAGATATTAGAGAAAAGTTACTTCAAATGATGGATATTTATCAAATTAATTATGGAGCAATTGACATTATTGTTACTCCAGAAGATGAATATTATTTCTTAGAAATAAATTCAGCAGGAGAATTTTTTTGGTTGGATAGGCTTATTGATGGAGCAATTTCGGAACAAATTGCAAACGTTCTTTTAGGAAATGCATACAGAAGATATACTCCTGTTTTAGAAGAGAATTTTTCAAGAGCTTAAAATAGATAGAAAAGTTTGTTATATTTACCCTTCAATCAAAACAAAAAGATATGAAAAGTAAAGCTTTATTAGTAATTGCTGTTGTGGGAACTTTTGTTTATGCGTGTTCTCCTAAAACTGCAACTACAGCGCAAACATCTGAAGTGAAAAAAATAGAATTGACTCCTGAATTAGCAGAAGGTAAGTCGTTGTATGAAAATAATTGTGGTAAATGCCACAAATTATTCCAGCCTACAAAACACACTAAGGAAGACTGGGTTCCAACATTAGATAAAATGGCAAGAAAAGCTAAAATAACAGATGAGCAAAAAGCATCAATTTATAATTATCTTGTTGCTAACTTATAAAGAAAAAGCCCCAATTTGGGGCTTTTTTTATTTTCTAGCTGTGAAACCAACAGGTAACATTAGTTCTCCCTTTTCAAATTTATTTATATAAAGTAAAACTGGTTGTTTTTGACCTTCCCAAGTAATTTCAAATGTATCAATTAGTCCTGCTCCCATATCAGATCTTTTGGTTGGAAAAGGGCAACAGGGGTCTTTTTTTACAAAAGTGATTTTCTCGCCATTAGGCCCTGCCAAAGCATTTAAAAATCGTATCTGATTGTTATTTCCATCTTCTAAAGAAGTAAAACCTACATTTACAGGATAGTCTTCATTGTAAGCATACTTTTTATTGGGAGCCTTTTTTGTAATGATAAAACTGTTGAAAGTTTCATTTAAAGCAGGTCCGGGAATTGAGTCATCTATATTTTTTATCGTTGATCTTGTGCTTATACACGAGATAAAAGGTGTAAAAATCAGCAGTAAAATTAAAGTTCGAAATTTCATTAATTGTTTTCTTTTATAGATTTTGGTTGACTCATAACAAATATAGCAACATTCTTTTATTTTTGTACAAAAAATATTGAAATGGATTTTATTACTCATACATGGCATTGGAGTATTTCAGGTCTACTGATTGGTCTTGTAATGTTGGCTTTAACGTATTTTGGAAAAGCATTTGGGATGTCTTCCAATCTTAGAAGTTTGTGTTCAATGGCTGGTGCTGGCAAATTTGTTCCTTTTTTTGATTGGGATTGGAAATCACAACGATGGAATCTTGCTGTTGTTGTGGGAGCAATGTTAGGGGGTTACGTAGCAACTCATTTTTTGTCTGATTCTACAAATGTTTCAATTAATCCCACTACTATAAATCAATTGGCTGCAATGGGTATAGATGCTCCGCAAGGAAAATTAGCACCTGATACTTTATTTGGAATGCAAGTGTTTAGTTCGCCTAAAATATTAGCTATTTTATTGATTGGAGGATTGTTGATTGGTTTTGGTTCACGTTACGCAGGCGGATGTACTTCTGGACATGCAATTTCAGGATTAAGCAATCTTCAACTACCCTCATTAAAAGCTGTAATAGGATTTTTCGTGGGAGGGCTTATTGTTTCTCATTTTGTTTTACCTCTAATTTTTAATTAATCATGAAGCTGTTTAAATTTTTACTCGTTGGTTTTTTCTTTGGAATTGTTCTAACAAAATGTGAAGCGGTTTCATGGTATAGAATTTATGAAATGTTTCAATTTCAATCATTTCATATGTATGGTATAATTGGAGTAGCTGTTTTTACAGGTGTCATTGGAATTCAAATTATAAAAAAATATAATTTAAAAGATATAGATGGTTTGCCAATCGAAATCTTAGATAAAGAAAAAGGATCAATGCGATACTGGATTGGTGGACTTCTTTTTGGGTTAGGATGGGCTTTAGTGGGATCTTGTCCAGGACCAATTTTTATTCTTATTGGAGCGGGTTTCATGAGTGTAGGCGTTATTTTAGTTGGTGCTTTGCTTGGGACTTTTTTATACGGAGTGCTAAAAGATAAATTACCTCATTAATTTTATTGTAATACTGATAATTATCAGTCTTTTACTGAAAATCAATTGGTAACTTTAGATAAATATTTAAAGTTATGAAAGCATCAGTAATTGTTCAAAATTTAAAGTGTGGAGGTTGTGCCAACACTATTACATCAAAATTAGCTAGTATTAAAGGGATTCAAAATATTGAAGTTTTAATTGAAGAGAGTAAAGTCAATTTTGAGTACGTTTCTAATGATATAGTAGGAACTGTAAAAGAAATACTCGCTAAATTAGGTTATCCTGAAGAAGGAACTGCAAATTCAGTGGCTAAAAAAGCAAAATCGTATGTAAGTTGTGCAATAGGAAAGATTAGTTAATTTTTTTTATTGAGATTTAAAATCCCTTTGGTAATTAAAAACTGAGCAACAATATACGTTGTCATTATTAAAAACCCTGATTTTGGTAGTTCAGAGTGGAATTTATTTATTGCCAAAATACTATCTGAAGAAACAAAAATTAGAGCACCTAATAAAACAGTTTGATTGTAAGGTTTACTCCAATTAAAATAACCTTTTACAGCCATTAAAAGCATGGTTGATATGGTAACAGCATAAACAGTTACAGGAATTTTTAAATCGCCTAGACTTGGGAAGAGTAGGAACAACATTCCAAGAAGATAGATTCCAACTATAATCAATCCTATCCAAAACAATTTGTTTGTAGTAGTTGTTTCTTTTTCTTGTTTTATGAATAGAACAATGAATATAATATGGGCAATCAGGAAGGAAACTAAACCGAAGATAAAATACAATTCACCTTTATCTGCAAACATTAAAATTATATCTCCAATCCATGAAAAAATCAATGCCGAAAGGAGTAAGTTTTTGGTTTTGAAATTTTCTGATGAATAGGTTTCTAAAATTAAGAAAGGAAGTAAAAAGGGCTTTAAATACCAAGCGATTTCATCTTGACCAATAAATAATAGAACAAGATAAAACACACTTATTCCAGCGAAAATTTTTAAATAATTACTCATAAAATTAACTTAAGGCAGGTTGGTTTTGCGTTTCTTTAAATTCTACAGTCACAAAATAAATACTTATTAAAAGACATAAAGTCAAGTAACTCATAACGATAATTGTTCCATACGGAATTACATCATCAATTTTGAACCAGCTTCCTATTAGGAACACAATGGCAATTGCAAAAGCATAACGTATACCTTCATAGACAAAGGCATATTTGTTTTTATCCATCAATTCAGTATAGCTATAAACTGTAGCGAAAATAAAAAATCCGTAAATAAAAATTCCTGGTATACCAATTTTAGCAATATTATCAAAGAAATAAGTGATAAGTAGTAATGTAAGTAGTAATTGCGCTACCGACCAAGCAATCAATGTTTTGCTATTATTGGTTCCAAATTTTTGAAAATTGTAGACATTATCAATTTTATGAAGGGGATATTTTTTGTCAAATCCTTCAGGGCGCCAACCTGTTGGCATAAACCAAATTTTTAGTTTGTCCGAAAATTTTTCTGCACGCCACGCATCTCTTATTAAAACCCACATATGTTGGAAATTAATTTTGAATGGATTCCAGGTTTCGGCTGGACGAGTAATTCCAAATACTGCAGGAACTTCTGGTAATTCTTCTTGGAAAGTGCCAAACATTTTATCCCAAATAATAAAAACCTGCGAATGATTTTTATCCATGTATTCAGGGTTAATGGCATGATGAACTCTATGGTGTGAAGGAGTAACGATAATTTTTTCCAAAAAGCCCATTTTGTTAATGTATCTGGTATGATACCAAAATTGTATAAAAAACTGGATAGGAAGTGTAATGGCGATTACCTTAGCAGGAACACCTAACAAAGCAGCAGGTAATAATAGAAAAGTAAATAAATTAAAAAATTGTGAAACCGATTGACGTAAAGCACACGATAAGTTAAACTCTTCACTACTATGATGAATAGCATGTTTGTTCCAAAAAATATTAATTTGATGAGCCCATCGATGTGTCCAATACCCTTGAAAATCTATAGCAATAAAGGCAACAATATAGGCTAGGGCTGATTCTTGAATAGTGAATAATGCCATTTTAGAAACCATCCACTCATAAGTCAGAATGGTGATACTTAAACCCAAAACATCCTTTGTTGCATTGGTAACTCCGGAACTAATACTTGAAACACTGTCCATTAGCGGAGCATGATCAACCCCTTTGAAATAGCCGTACAATTTTTCAATAATAATGAGTGCCAAAAAACATGGCATCGCAATAATGAGTATTTTTCCGTAGACTTCCATATTTACTTTAAAATTTAAAAGTGAAAGATATGGAGAATTTAACGTTTAACAAATAATTTGTTAAATAATTTCAGCACTCAAACCAGCATCTAATAATGCACTACATTGTGGTTTTAATTCGTCAAAAGAACCTGTTTTTACACCGCATTTTCCAGTATAATGAACTAATAAAGCACATTGTTCTGCCTGAAGATCGTCGTGTTTACAAACACGTACTAAAGTGTCTATCACATGATCAAAAGTATTAACATCGTCGTTATACAAAATAATTTCATGGTTGGTAGCAACTAGTTCCAGTACCTCTAATTGTTCTTGTATTTTTTCAATCGTCGCCATTTAGATTTGGGGGTATTTTTCTTAATTACGAATTTACATATTTTAATGATACCCAGTTGTTTCGGTTTATTTTTTTAACAAAAGTTAAACCTTTTTCTGTACAAGAAGCATCAATGTGAGGTATGTCTTGTTCGTAAAATCCACTAAACAAAATAATACCTTTAGGATTTAAGCTATCTACATACGTTTGCATATCGTTTAATAGTATGTTTCGGTTGATGTTAGCAATAATTAAATCATATTTTTTACCTGCTAAAAGTGATGCATCTCCTTCGTATACTGAAATGTGTTGGCAATTGTTTCTTTCAGCATTTTCTATTGAATTTAAGTAGCACCAATTATCAATATCAATAGCATCTATTGGTTGAGCACCTTTCATTTCTGCTAAAATCGCTAAAATTGCTGTGCCACATCCCATATCAAGAGTTTTTAAACCTTCAACATCCATTTCTAATAGGTGTTGAATCATCATATGAGTTGTTTCATGATGACCAGTTCCAAAACTCATTTTTGGTTCAATTACAATATCGTATTGAGCATCTGTTTTTGGGTGGAAGGGTGCACGAACATGACAAAGACCATCTACATCAATTGGATCAAAGTTTTTTTCCCATTCGGCATTCCAGTTTTTTTGTTCAATTTCCTCAATAGTAAAACTAATTTTGAACTCAGGGTTATTCAAAATATAAATATCTTCTAAGATATTTTCGTTCCAGTTTTCTTTTGGTATATATGCTGAGAAACCATTTTCTGTTTCAATAAAACTATCAAAAGGAAGTTCTCCTAATTCGGCAATTAAAATTTCTGAACCTAAATCTTTTGGTTCTACTTGAAAATGATAACCTATATATAAATTTTGCATGTATTTATTTTTTTGCAAAGGTAAGAATTAATTTTTGCCAGTTCTAGGAAGAAAATTATAATAAAATTTGCACAAAAACAGAATCCAACCATCGATCAAATTTAAACCCTGTTTCTTTAATGTGTCCCACTTCTTGAAAACCAAGTTTTTTATGAAATGTAATACTACCATGATTTTCAGAATCGATAACACCAATCATCGTGTGTAAGTTTTGATTCCTAGCGATCTCAATTAATTCTTTGAGCAGTAGGGTGCCAATTCCATTGCCATGAAAATCTTTGTTAATGTAAACAGAATGTTCTACAGTAAATCGATACCCAATTTTAAATCGGAAAGTTCCATAAGTTCCAAAACCAACAATTTTACCATCTATTTCTGCAACTAAAAAAGGAAACTCTTTTTCAAGTTTTTCAATGTAAATTGCTTCTTGTTCTTCTAATGTCCTAAGGTCATAATCCCAAATAGCAGTTGTGTTTGAGATTTCGTAGTTTACAATCTCTAAAACCGAAATCATATCTGTAATTGTAGCTTTTCTTATTGTGACCGACATAATTAATTATTGTAAATGTTAATTTATTGTAGTAAATTTAAGGTATTAACTGCTTTAAATGGATTTGAAATTACACAAACTTTCAAAACTACTAATAATTTTATACTTCGGAAACCTGTTACTTTACAGTTTTTCATCAATGTTTGATTGGGAATTTTTTGAAAAAATATTTTGGTTTATAAGAATACCTATTTTACTTGTTTTATATTTTGTTAGCTCTTCAAAAAAGCAATTAGTCTATTTCTTAGCACTTTTGTTTTATCAGTTTGCATCAGTTTTTTTTACTTTAAGTTTCACTGATTTTTTTGCTTTAGCAAGTATTTGCTCACTGTTTTTTAAAATATGTCTGTGTTTTTTGGTTTTTGATTTAATAACCCAACAAACAAAAATTGCAGTATTTGTTGCTATTATTCCTTTTTTTGTATTGTACTTGTATCTAGTTGATTTTGTTGATAATAGTTTGGGTGATGCTTATTATATTTGGATATTGAATACTTTTTGTACATCACTTATTGGTGGTGTTGCTATTATAAATTATGTGAATAATTCGGATAAAAAAGGGTATTGGCTACTTATTAGCGCCATCTTGTTTGTTGTACAAATTGGCGCTTTTTTTATTAATAAGTTTTATGTGAAAAATGAAGCTATTTACCAAATTGTAATTTTAGCCTATGGTATTTCTCATTTCACATTCTATAAATTTTTACTCTTAAAAGAAAAGTCATCAGTCAGTACCAATTAAAACTAAATGAAAATCGTTTTCAGAGATTCGAATTTTCACTTTTAGTAGTTATTGTGTTAAAGTGAACATGATTAGGTTTGGATTTTCGTCATCTAATTCTGAAGATGCTACAAAATTAAATTTTGTTAATAGTTTTGTTGAGTTCAGATTTTCGTGATGAGTAAACGCAACTATTTTTTTAAATTTTAATGATTGAAAAACATAATCAATAACCACTTGCAGAGCTTCTTTCATTATACCTTGTCCTTGGAACTTTGTTATAAGTTCGTACCCTATTTCACAACTGCTTCTTTCGTTTGAAAAATCAAATAGACAAATCGTACCAACAAATGTTTTGGTATCTGTTAAAGTAATTGCCCAATAGAATGAAATGTTTTTTTCAATATTTTCGTTAACCTTATTGATAAAGTTTATAGCTTCTTCTTTTGTTTCACAAAGTTGTCTGCCAAGGTATTTATTAATATCTGGGTCAGAACGCAAATCAAAAATTGCTTGCTGATCGTCAATAGATAATTGTCTCAAAGTTAATTTTTCAGTTGTCAAAATTGAAAAAGTTGGAGAATTCAAATTGGTCATGCAATTATTTATTTTTTAGAAATCTCTTTTAATTTGTCTAATGCTTTTGGATAAATGTCATTGAAATATTCCAAGTATTCATCGATAGTATCCATATCTACCGTTACCGTTGTAATACCATTGTTTTCTTGAAAACTGTAATTTTCATGACCACCTGCCCATTTTTCTACTTGTTCACCTGTGGTAATTTCAAGATCACCGTCCAGAAATCCATAATGACGTATAGAAACAAACCCGGCAGGTTGATGCGCTACAATTTCTGAAGCCATTCCGCCTTTTTTACCGCTTTCATCTACCCCTACAAAATGAATTTTACTTCCTTTGTCCCAACTACCTTCATAAGTAGAAGTAGGATTAAAAGTTGCTGTCCAATATTCGTAAGTAGCTTTGTTTTTTAAGCCAAGCATCGTTTCATATACTTTTTGAGCTGATGCTTTTATTTCTTTTTTAAACTGTAATTTTTGCATTGCTTACTATGTTTTAAAATTTTAAATCAGCCTTATATTTTTTATACTGACTCAGGATAATAATACTAAATTTAAGACTAATTATTGCAAGTACAAAAGAATTTTTGGAATCTGTTATGATTCAAAAAAGAGTTAACAGCTATTACACCACTCGAATGAATAGAACTAATGAAAAAAAATAGCTGCACTAGCAGCTATTTTATGTTTGTTATTGCAAACTCCTGACAATATTTTTTAATAAGATCTCGTACTTCTCTAAATTTTTCCTCAACTTCTTTTTCTGATCCTGTTGCTTTTGCAGGGTCTGGAAAATTTTGATGAAACTTTTTTGCTTGTGACGGAAAGAAAGGACATCTTTCGTTAGCATTATCGCAAACGGTTATCACATAATCAAAATCAACATTGTAATATTCATTAACATTGTTTGAGGTATGATTTGAAATGTCAATATTGTCTTCTTTCATTATTGCAATTGCCTTTGGATTTACACCATGAGTTTCTACACCGGCACTATACACAATTGCTCGATTGTTTGTGTAGTGGCGTAAATAACCTTCAGCGATTTGGCTTCTGCAACTGTTTCCGGTACAAAGAACTAATATTTTTTTTACTTCCATGCTTTTAAACTAATAACCAAATCATATTAATAATGCAAAACTTAGGATCAAAACCAAAAAATAACTGTAATGCTATAACAGAAGTTGTTATGATGAGTGGCTTCTTATATTTGATAGCTTTTTCTATCATAGTTAGCAGCATTTAGAGTTAGGGGAACAGCAAGCTGTGTTTTCTTCTTTTTGAGATGGGATACCACAAGCATCTGAGGCTAAACATGCTGTTGTTTTGTTTTTTAATAAAAAATGGTTTCCATTAAATTCTAATTCGTATTTACCAATGGTTTCACCTTGATATTCCACTTCAATTTCCAAATCTTCAATGCCAAGCTTTTCTTCAGACAGTTTTATGATATTCATAAGTTTTGAAGGTTTAAGTCTATGTTCATAGTCGTTAGCATTCCACAACTGGAAGTTTGTAACTTTTTCGTTTCGAATTGTTCCTCCACAATCAATGAAATGTTTGGTCACAACACCAATTTCTGTTACGTGGAAATGTTCAGGAACATAGGTTCCGTTTTCTAATTGAAAAACAACATTGTCTAGTGTTGGTAAAATACTTTTTACATCTGATAGTTTCATAGTGATTTTATTTTATTGTTATATTGTAATATTACGATTGTTGTTTTCAAAAAAATACTAGCAGCTTTTTTTTGTTTTTACATCTTCTGTAAAGAAGAGTGTGAGTTCAGATTTAATTTGTAGCCAAATTTCTTCATCTATACAATAACAAACACTGGTTCCTTCTATATTTCCTTTGATGATGCCTATGTTTTTTAATTCTCTCAAATGCTGAGAGATTGTGGCTTGGGCTAAACCAAGTTCATTTACTAAATCATTACAAATACAAGCATTTTGCTTGATGATATGTTGAAGTATAGCAATACGTGCCGGATGTGCCAGTGCTTTTAGTATGGTTGCCAACTTGTTTTGCTGTTCGTTGAATATATCAGTTTTAGTAATTCCCATAATTAAATTAATTATCGCAATATTACGATTAATATTTTGATTGTTTAAAAAGATTTTGTTAAAAATGAATTTAGCTTTTGTTAAGCTACTAACTAGCGTTCTGTACTTATTGATGTTAGCGTTTTTAAATCGACTATTTATATTTAAGAAAAATCTATCGAAATGTAAACTTTAATTTACTCACAAAATTCGCAATATCCTCTGACTCTTGTTAGCAGTTCGATCTTTTTAACCCGCTATTTGCTTTTTTAATTGCTGCGTTGTAGCTTTTATAAAGGCCTCTTTTCCTTTTTTAGCATCATTTATCATGGCTTTTATGTCGGCTGGAATGGTAAAGTATTTATCTGCCCATAAATGGATTTCTACAATAATGGGTAATAAATCAATTGCTTTTGGTGTAAGCTTATATAAAACCTTGGCTTTACTTTCTGGGTGTTCTAGTTTCTCGATAAGCTCATTTTCTTCCAAATTTTGTAGTCTTGAAGCCAAAATATTGGTAGCAATTTTTTCTTCCGATTTTAAAAATTCCCCATAAGTCGATTTTTGACGAAACATCATATCTCTAATGATCAATAACGACCATTTATCGCCTAAAATATCAAGAGTACAACTAATTGGACAGTCCGATCTTTTTTTATTTTTTTCCATAACTATAAAAATATTTCAAAACTTCACTTGCATTTTGAAAGTAGTTTGTATATTTGCACTTGCAAAAAGCAAGCAAATTTATAAAATAATATTTAAAAGAAACGAAATGAAACCAACAATTTTAATAACAGGTGCCTCATCAGGCTTTGGGTTGTTAATCGCAAACCAATTACATAAATCGGGCTTCAATGTAATAGGCACCAGCAGAAATCCCGAAAAATATGCAGCAACTGTACCGTTCAAAATGATTGCATTAGATTTAGATTCAGAGCAATCCATTACTACTTTTTCAGAAAGACTTTTCAAAGAAACGACTCAATTAGACGTGCTTATCAATAATGCCGGATTTTATGTATCAGGAATTGCCGAAGAAACTCCTATTGAGTTGGGTAGACAACAATTAGAAACCAACTTCTGGGGAACCATCAAGGTTACCAATGCAATATTACCGCACTTTAGAAAACAAAAATCAGGTAAAATTATTACGGTAAGTTCTATTATTGGACTTGTATCTTTTCCAAATACGGCTTACTATGCTGCTTCCAAACACGCTTTAGAAGGCTATTTCAAATCCTTACGATATGAATTGAATGAGTTTAATATTGAAGTAGCCATGATTGAACCTGCGGCTTTTAAAACCAATGTCATCAATAATTCAACGGCTACAGTAAATAGAATTTCCGACTATAACACTTTGAGAAATAAGATTCAAAAATTTTCTGATGCCTTATTAGACAAGGCAGAAGATCCAATTCTTGTAGCCGAAAGAGTAATTAAAGTGATTCAAACGAAGTATCCAAAATTCAGAAATGTTGTGGGCAAAGGTTCTTCAACGCTAATTAACATGCAACATTTTGCTTACGGAACTTTAGAAAAAAGTATTCTGAAACAATTAAACCAATAATACAATTTTAAAATTTACAATTATGAAACATCTTATCATTTATTCGCACTTAAATCCTGCAAGTTTTACAAAAGCTATTGTTGATGAAGTTGAAAAAAAAGCAATTGCTAGAGGAGAAGAAGTAAAAATTATCGACCTTTATGGAGAGAAGTTCAATCCGGTTTTAGATATGCCCGATATTGAGTATATGTTTATGGGTAAAGAAATACCAAACGATACAGCGCATTATCAAAAATTGATACAATGGGCAGATCATTTGACAATTGTTTACCCTATGTGGTGGGCGCAAATGCCAGCGATGTTAAAAGGATTTATCGATAGGGTTTTTACGCACGGATTTGCTTATAAGATTACCGAAAATGGTTCAGTAGGTTTATTGAGTGAGAAAACAGCGCATGTTTACATCAATACCAATACACCAACAGCTATTTATGAAGAAACATTAATGAATCAGGCCCAAATAAGAGTAATTGAACAAGGTGTTTTTGAATTTTGTGGGATTAAAACCGAAACTACTTTTTTTGGTCAAGTTTCAAGCGGAACAGATGCATTACGAAAAAGTTATTTAGAAACGATAAAGTAAAATTATGAAAGCATTCATCGTAAAAAAATACGGCAAAAAAGAAACATTACATTTAACCAATGTGAATGAGCCAACCCTAAACGAAAATGAAGTTTTGGTTCAAATTGATGCTGCAGGTGTGAATTTATTAGATTCACTAATTAGAAATGGAGAATTCAAACTGTTTTTACCTTACAAAACGCCTTTTGTAAACGGACATGACATGGCGGGTGTGATTACAAAAGTAGGAGCGAAAGTTGCTAAGTTTAAAGTAGGAGATGAGGTTTATTCTAGAGTTGGCGATTTCAGAATTGGTACTTTTGCAGAACAAATCGCAGTTAATGAATCTGATTTAGCTCTGAAACCCAAAACTATTTCAATGGAAGAAGCAGCTTCTATTCCTTTAGTTGGATTAACATCTTGGCAAGCACTTGTCGAAATTGCTAACTTGAAGAAAGGTCAAAAAGTTTTTATTCAAGCAGGTTCTGGGGGTGTGGGAACTTTTGCTATTCAGTTAGCAAAACATCTTGGAGCTTTTGTGACAACTACAACGAGTTCGGCAAATACGGCTTTAGTTAAAAGTCTTGGTGCTGATTTAGTGATTGATTACAAAACGCAAGATTTTGCTACTATTTTAAAAGATTATGATGTGGTATTGCATAGCAATAGAGAAGCTGAAATTCTTGAAAAATCTTTAAAAATTCTAAAACCGGGCGGCACACTTGTTTCATTAACAGGACCCCCAACAGCCGAATTTGCTAAGAAAATTGGTTTGGCTTGGCCTTTTCAAATGCTGATGGGTTTATTGAGTATGTCGGTAAGACGAAAAGCAAAAAAGCTGAATGTCAATTTTAAGTTCTTATTTATGAGAGCAGAAGGCAAACAGTTAACCGAAATTACCAAGTTGATTGAAGCTGGAAAAATTCATCCAATAGTTGATAAAGTATTTCTGTTTGAACAAACCAATGAAGCACTGTCTTATGTTGAGTCAAGTCGTGCTAAGGGAAAAGTTGTTATAAAAGTAAAATAATCTGTTCGTTTGCCCTATGTTGCTAGGAATGCTCATAGGGTAACGGCCATCGTCTAATCTTTTATAAAGAGTGAAAAGTTGTTACTTTATGTTTACAAGTATACCGATAAGTTTAAAGGAAAAGGCTGTACATCGAGAGAGATTGCAGACACTAATACTTTCCGATAAATTTAAACCTTTGCTTACACAAAACCACGGTTAGCAGTTTTCATACTTTTTATTTGTCTCAATGCTGTTTTTTTTTAGATTTAAATTGTTTCAACCATTTTGTTAGTTCAAATAGTAGTAACATTACTGATGCTCCTAATATTGAAATTCTAAAGTGTTCATAGCCTGCAAATTGAAAACTGAAAATATTTTGTAAAAAAGGAATTGTAATGGTCAGGAAGAGAAGAACCAATGCCGTGATTGAAATAATTAAGACTGAAAGTTTTTTTTCTCTTATAATTGACATAAAACTTCTTGTGTTTGAAAGAGAGGTAAGTATTAAAAATACATTCCCAATGATTAGCGATGAAAAGGCTATAGCTCTTACTTCTCCAGATGTGTGTCCTTCATTTATGGAAAGAAAATAGACTGCAAGTACCATAAATAGTAAAAGTAAACCTCTAATTAAACTGGAAAATATTTTACTGAATCCAAAAAATAAATCATCAGGATTGCGTGGAGGACGACTCATGATGCCTTGTTCTTCCTGTTCTGATTCAAAGGCAATAGCACAAACAGGGTCAATGATTAATTCTAAAAACACGATATGTAAAGGCATTAAAAGAATTGGAAGAGAGGTAAAAAATGCAGGAAATAACACAAGACCAATAATCGGAATATGAATTGCTATTATATAAGACATTGCTTTTTGCAGGTTGTCAAATATTTTTCTGCCTGAACGAATGGCATGAACTATAGAAGCAAAATTGTCATCAAGCAATACAATCGAAGATGCTTCACGGGCAACATCCGTTCCTTTTAATCCCATAGCTATACCAATGTCGGCTGCTTTTAAGGCAGGAGCATCATTTACACCATCTCCAGTCATGGCAACAATTTCAGTGTTTGCTTTTAATGCCTGAATGATTTGAAGTTTCTGTTCGGGAATAATTCTGGCAAAAATATTAGTTTGGGTTATTTTTCGCTTTAATTCTTCGCTGCTTAGATTTGTTAGTTCTGTTCCAGTCAATACATTTTCATAATGCTGTAATCCAATTTTTGAAGCAATGCTTTTGGCGGTTGCAGGATAATCACCAGTAATCATGATAACTCTTATTCCTGCCTCATAGCATTCTTTTATTGCTGCAGGAACTTCTGGTCTTATTGGGTCTTCAAATCCAACTAAACCAACAAAGGAAAAATTAAAGTCACTTTGATTTTCGGGTAAAATTTTGTTTTGTAAATTACAGCTCGCAGCAGCAAGCACTCTCAAACCTTTTTGTGCAAATTCTTGAACTGTTTGAGTGTACGAAGCAATTTCCACTTCAGATAAATGACATAATTTGAAAATTGCTTCAGGTGCACCTTTGCAAAATGCAATACTCGAGTTTTCATTTTTTGATTTGAAAACCCTTGTCATAGCAAACAAATTTTTACTCAACGGATATTCCTTTAAAAATGCCAATTCATTATCATTCGAATCAGGCTTTTTAAATTCATTGACAATTGCCTTTTCCATTGGATCTATAGAATTTGCTGTAGAGGCAAAAAACAATGCTTTTAGTAACTCATCAATTTGTGTTTCATTGGCTTGGAATTCTTCCCTGTAATAACTTTTATTACTGCTATGCAAAGCGGCTATTTCCATTTTGTTTTGCGTAATAGTTCCTGTTTTATCGCTACATAAAACGGTAGCCGAGCCAAGCGTTTCAATAGCAGTTGGTTTTCGGGTTAATACATTCTTTTTTGAAATTCGCCAGGCTCCCAATGCAAGAAAAATAGTGAGAACAACAGGGAATTCTTCCGGTAAAAGAGCCATTGCAGTGGAAAGTCCGTTAAGAAGCGACTGAATAAAATTGCCTCTCGTAAAATAAAAAGCCGCAATTACTGCAACACTTATAACTGCACCAACGATAAATAAGTTTCGAACTAATTGTTTTATTTCGTGTTGCAATCGAGTTGTATCTTGTTCGATGGATTGAAGTGAAGTTCCAATTTTTCCAAATTGGGTTTTGGTACCGGTATTCAAAACCTTTGCGGTTCCTTTTCCTTGCACTACCAATGTACCGCTAAAAATTTGATTTTGCGCATTAGTTAGATCATTACCTACCAATTTAATTACAGGAATGGACTCGCCAGTCAAAAGAGATTCATCAATTGTTAGATGATTACTTTCTAAAAGTAATGCGTCAGCAGGGACACGATCGCCTTCATTTAAAAGAATAATATCACCTGGAACAACTTCTCTACCAGCAATTCGAATTTCTTTACCATCACGAATCACTAATGCTCTTGGAGAGGATAATTGTCTAAGCACTTCCAGTGATTTTTCGGTTTTCTGATTTTGATAGAAGGTTATGAAGATGATAATAAATATCCAACACAACAGAACGATTCCTTCTGAGTAGTCTCCTAAAATAAGGTATAATGAGCCACAAGCCAAAAGCAATATAAACATTGGTTCTTTAACTACCTCTAACGCAATTTTCCAAATCTTTTTTGGTTTGGCAGAAGACAATTCATTGTAACCATATTGTTTTAAAAGTTCTACTGCTTTTTCACTTGTAATTCCTTGTTCCATATAATTTATTGATTCTTTATAAAGTGTGAATTGTCGTTCTATATTTGTCTATAAGGCGCCTCATCTTGGACATTAGTCAGGCCATCAAACAGATTAATTTCTGTTAAAGATAAAATTTTTTGTAGAGGAAAAACGTCAAGGTAACAAAGTAATTCAACCATTGTTTTAAACCGCCTTAAGTTTACTATTGATAAATTTATATTATAAACAGAAAGAACAAAAGAGAGGAGTAAGGTTTACGATAACCGCAGGAACTTAAGATTCCGTCAACAGTGATAATCCCCTCTCTTTTCTACTTAAATTTCGAACAGTTCTGTGAGATTTAATCTCGATTTTAAGGTGATGAAAAGCAAGTAGTCTGTCCTTTCCAAAAAAAACTTGTTATGAGTAAAGATAAAAAAACATTTGGTATTGACATCAGTAAAGACACATTTGATGTTTATGATTGTTCGGGTAATTATTATCAATTCTCTAACAATTTAAAAGACTTTTTAAAGTTTTTGAAATTGTTGGATGCCACTTCCCATTGTGTCATGGAGGCAACGGGCTATTATCATTATCAATTGGCATATTTTTTAGTAGATCATCATATTGCAGTATCGGTAGAAAATCCGTTATCGATAAAGCGCTTTATTCAAATGAAACTGAGTAGGGTAAAGACGGATAAATCAGATGCTAAGATGATTTGTTTGTATGGTCAGCAACAAGAGCTTCCCTTATGGTTTGGTTATTCAAAATACCAGACACAATGTTTGCAAATGTTGAGATTATTAGACACTTATACCAAGCAAAGTGCTGCTTTAAAGAATAAAATACAAGCAGAGGAGGTATTGGGTAATCCTTGTAAAATAGTGGTTAGTTCATTAAAGAAGATTCTAAAACATTTACAAAAAGAGATTGGTTTGCTAGAAGCAGAGTTGTTGGTTTTGGTCAAATCAGAACAACAAGAGATGTTGACTAAGGTAGAGAGTATTCCAGGAATTGGACGTAAAACAGCGATGATGCTTTTAGTTTTAACAGATGGTTTTAAACGTTTTGAGGACAGTTCACAATTGTGTTCATTTTGTGGTTTAACTCCAGTAATTAGGCAGTCAGGAAGTAGTATAAAAGGAAAGGTTAGGATAAGTAAAGTTGGTAATTCCAAACTCAGAAATTTACTGTTTATGTGCAGTTTTACTGCTTGTAAATGCAATAAAGCTTGTAGGGAACTTTATGAACGAATAGTTAACAAAGGAAAAAGCAAGAAACTAGCTTTAATAGCGGTATGCAACAAGCTTTTAAAACAAGCATTTGCAATAGCAAAGTCAGGAGTAGAGTACAATGAAAACTATAGAAGTAAACTAGTAGTTAAAAACTAAAAATAAATCATTTTTTATTTGTTTTTAAGCACAGTTCTTTGTTATGTGCTGGCTTAAATTTTCAAATCAGGATTCTTGTTATTCCAAAATGCTGTTAATAGATTTTCAATTCCTGGAGTGACTAAAAAATCTTTTAGAACTTTTAGAGTCTTTTTATCTATCTGATTTTTGCCATTACTTTCAAAAATTTCTCCATTAAAACTAATTTTGCACTCAACATTTTTTGATTTGTTATCGAAATGAAAATGAGGTTTATTATCTATAAAATGGTCGTTAGAGTAAATGTTAAAAGTATAGCCGAATTTTGTTTTCCATTCTTTAACTTGTTCTAAGTCAAGAATTGTTGTTCCTTTCAGTATTTGTTCAACTGTATTTCCTTTGCTTATTTGAAATAGTAAATCGTCGAAAATTTTTTCAATTATATTTTCTTTTTCCATTATTCCTCAAATTTTACAAAATCAAAAATTCCTTCTATGCTAAATCCGTTTAACTTTCCATCTTGAACCATTTGCCAAATATCTTTATTAGTTATCAGATATTTAGCCACCCAAGTTCCATTTGGTAAATCAGATAGTTCATTTGGTAAAATATTTCGATTAGTTTCAGAAATAATGAAAGATTCCATTATTTCAACACCAGATATGTTTTTCCCATCATGATTTATGTTTACATTTTGTTCAAAATTATTTCTGTGAAAATTTTCCCGAACTGATTTAATCGTTTCTGCGGAAAAAACAATATTATGATATTCTGGTATTTTTAAATTAGGCGCTCTTAGAATTAATTTATTCGGTATTAGAACTGCTCCAAATATTGTGTTTTCTTTCATTATAGACTCTGTTGAGAAAAGCTTGCACATAACGTTCCGGCGCTTGGCGAGGTTGCGAACTTTGGAACCGATTATTTTCTATCAAAGATAAAATTTCTTGCGAGAAATAAACGTAAATTTACTACAAAATTCGCAATCTTGCCAAACGCCTGTTGTACGCAGGTTTTATTAATTTTCTGTTACGAGTTCAAGTTTATCAGAATTCATAAGAAAATTATAAGCTCCGTTTTCCAATTTTACTTTATTTATGTCAAAATTTGATTTTTTTACTCTAAATACTTTAACTCGTTCTCCATTTCCTTTTTCAGCCCAATCATAAAGGTCTTTTTTTATCGTTTTTTGTTTATCCCATACATAAACATTTCCCCAAGATTTTTCTATTATTCCGAACTCGTTAAATTTGGTTGTTTGTCCTAAACCTCCAGTATATTTACATCGAAAAATAATATCTCCATCTTCAACCTTTTGATCGAAATAAACTAAATCTCCATATCTGTCTTCATCAGCCATTAAATAAAGCCCGAATATTATTAACCCAAAAAAAGCAACTAAAAGTGTTGCTAAAACTCCAAGAATTATTTTTAGCTTTTTACTCATTCCAAGCTATTGTTTTTAATTAGTAAATTCAATTCCGCTTCGTATATTTTTCGCCATCCTTTTCCGTTTCTTTTTGTTAAATATTTTTCAATTTCAGCGTTATACATATCAATTCCACGTATAGTTGGTCCAGATTGAATACAACTAGCATAATGTTCATGAAATCCATATTTTTTTTTCAGTCCAATACAAGGAACACCGCAAGGATATAATGGTGGTTCAGTTATTACAATTCGAGCAGAATTTCTCCAACCGTCAATTTTTGCAGTCAAATAATTAAAGCGGTTAAAAAGTCCTAACTGCCAGAATAAAATTCCGACTAATAACATTCCAATCCCGATTATTATTTTCTTTTTACGTTTCATTTGTAAACTTGCGTACAACGTTTCGGCGCTTGGCGTCAGTTGCGAGCTTCGGAACTGATTATTTTCTTTTAAAGTTAATATTTCTTGCGAAATGTAAACGTGAATTTACTACAAATTTCGCAATTGTGCCAAACGCTTGTTAGCAGTAGTGATATTTTATTTAAGTTCAATTCCGTTATACAAACCTTTTTCGTCATCTATTTTTCCGTTGCATCTTAAATTTTTCGCTTCGCTTATTAAGTTTAGTGGTTTTTCAAATTTCATTCCGCTACTTATTTCTGCATTTAAGTATAATTTATTTTCCTTTTTTAAAAGTTTGAGATTGTATTCATAAAAATCATTGTCATTCGTACAAAATTGTCTGAATTGAAAGTAATATTTATTGTCATAGATTAGCAAGAAATCATTTTCGCCGTATTCAGTTTTTGCTCTTCCATTAGATTTTCCGTCAAATACAATTTTCGCAGACTTATCATTGAAAATTTCGGCGTCATTTTCTCTGTTTATTGTATAGTAACCTTGATAAATTTTTACCTTTTCAACGTCAATTTCGTTTTCCGTTTCAACATTAATTGAAGTTAGTTCTATTATTTTTATTCTCTGATTTATTTTAAAAAATAAGAAAGTCGAAATAAGAATTATGCTTAAAATTAAAAACCATTTTTTTGCTTTTTTATTCATAATTACTTTTTTAAGATGTGCGTCAAAATCATTACTGCTAACTTATAAATTGGCGAAACTTCCAATTACAAACGAATACAAATACTTATAATCATTTGTAATTGGGAGTGTTGATATTTAGATTTATTTCTGTTTCGCTACCAGTTGAGCAATTTCTACAATCACTTCTACTGCTTTTTGCATACTCTCTACAGGAACATATTCGTATTTGCCATGAAAGTTATGTCCACCAGCAAAAATATTAGGGCAAGGTAACCCCATATATGATAAACGAGAGCCATCTGTTCCACCACGGATAGGCTTTATAAGCGGTTTGATTCCTAAGTTTTTCATTGCTTTTTCGGCAATATCCACAATATGCATCATAGGTTCTACTTTTTCGCGCATGTTGTAGTATTGGTCTTTTACTTCAATTTCTACAATATTTTCCCCAAATTGTTTTGCATATTTAGCATTCAATTTATCGGCTATTTTTTGAACTAATTTTTTACGTTTTTCAAATTTTTTTCGGTTGTGATCACGAATAATTAATTGAACATTCGTTTCTTCAATGCTTCCATCTAAATGTACTACGTGAAAGAATCCTTGGTAATCTTTGGTACGTTCGGGAACTTCTTTTTTCGGGAGTTTGGAAATGTATTTTGTAGCTAAAAGCATTGAATTAATCATTTTCCCCTTTGCATATCCTGGGTGAACGCTTTTTCCTTTGAATTTTAATTTTACACCTGCGGCATTAAAGTTTTCGTATTCTAGTTCACCTATCTGGCTTCCGTCCATAGTATAGGCCCAATCACAGCCAAATTTCTCCACATCAAAGAAATCTGCACCACGACCAATTTCTTCATCTGGAGTAAAACCAACTTTGATTGTACCGTGTTTGATTTGCGGGTTTTTAATCAAGTATTCCATAGCAGTAACAATTTCTGTAATTCCCGCTTTGTCATCGGCTCCTAATAATGTAGTTCCATCAGTAGTAATTAGTGTTTGACCTTTGTATAAAAGTAAATCTTCAAAATAACTTGGTGATAAAACAATGTTCTTTTCTTTATTCAGGATAATGTCGCCACCATCATAATTAGGAACTATTTGAGGTTTTACATTGGCACCAGTAAAATCTGGAGTAGTATCAAAGTGTGAAATAAAACCTATTGTAGGTACTTTTTCTTCAATATTACTTGGTAAAGTGGCTTGGATATAAGCTTTGTCGTCAATAGTCACATCTTGTAAACCTATTGCTTTAAGTTCTTCGATTAATTTATTGGCTAAATCCCATTGTTTTGTTGAACTGGGAGTTGTGTTTGAGTTTGGGTCAGCTTCTGTATCTACAGTTACATAACTGATGAAACGGTCTATAATATGTTGCATTTTATAAAATAATTAGGATTACAAATATATTGATATTTCCATTCTTATTTCTGTATTCAATTTCCTATTTTTGCACCACAACACAACAATTATGTACAAATCACTTATTAGACCAATTCTTTTTGGATTTGATCCAGAAAAAATACATCATTTTTCTTTTTCTTCTATCCGATTTATTAATAAAATTCCAGGTTTTTCATCGTTAATTAAATCGATGTATCTTGTAAATGACAAACGTTTAGAGAGAGAAGTATTTGGATTAAAATTTAAAAATCCAGTTGGATTAGCAGCAGGTTTTGATAAAGATGCCAAGCTTTATAACGAATTGTCAAACTTTGGTTTTGGTTTTATCGAAATTGGAACATTAACACCAAAAGCACAAGAAGGAAATCCTAAAAAACGTTTGTTCCGTTTGTTGGAAGATTCAGCGATTATTAATCGCATGGGATTCAATAACGGAGGAGTTTTAGAAGCTGTTGAGCGTTTAAAAAAGAATAAGGGAGTTTTAATTGGAGGAAATATTGGTAAAAATAAAGTAACTCCAAACGAAGAAGCGGGAAAAGATTATGAAATTTGTTTTGAAGCTTTATATAATTATGTTGATTATTTTGTAGTGAATGTAAGTTCGCCTAACACGCCAGGTTTAAGAGAATTGCAAGATAAAGAACCGCTAACAAAACTTTTGATGGTTTTACAAAATATGAATCAGCAAAAACCGAAGCAGAAATCAATTTTATTGAAAATTGCTCCGGACTTAACAGACGAACAGCTTTTGGATATTATCGAAATTGTGAAGGATTCTAAGATTGCGGGTGTAATTGCTACAAATACAACCATTTCAAGAGAAGGATTGCAATCTGTTAATAAAATTGAAGCAGGAGGATTATCAGGTAAACCTTTAACCAAGCGTTCTACCGAAGTTATACGTTTCCTATCTGAAAAAAGTAATAAAGCATTTCCTATTATTGGAGTAGGAGGGATTCATACTCCCGAAGATGCTATTGAGAAACTTGAAGCAGGAGCTAGTTTAGTGCAATTGTATACTGGATTTATTTATGAAGGTCCTGCATTAGTAAAGGCAATTAATAAAAAGATTTTAGAAAACGCTTAAATAGTTATATTTTTGGAGCTATGAACGCCAATAAAATCAAACTTATTGAATGTCCTCGTGATGCCATGCAAGGCATTAAGGATTTTATTCCCACAGATAAAAAAGTACAATACATTCAATCTTTATTGCGTGTAGGTTTTGATTCGATTGATTTTGGAAGTTTTGTTTCAGCAAAGGCAATTCCACAAATGCAGGATACTGCAGAGGTATTGGCAAAGTTGGATTTATCTAAAACAGAAAGCAAGCTTTTAGCAATTATTGCCAATACTCAAGGTGCTGAAAATGCTTCGGTTCATCCAGAAATTCAATATTTAGGTTTTCCGTTTTCTATTTCTGAAAACTTTCAAATGCGTAACACGCATAAAACGATTGCTGAATCGTTAGTTACACTTCAGGAAATATTGAATATTGCTGATAAGAGTAATAAAGAAGTGGTAACTTACATTTCTATGGGCTTTGGTAATCCTTATGGTGATCCTTGGAATGTAGAAATAGTAGGAGAGTGGACAGAAAAGTTGGCCAATATGGGTGTTAAAATTCTATCGCTGTCTGATACAGTTGGTAGTTCTACTCCAGAAGTTATCGATTATTTATTCTCGAATTTAATTTCAAAATATCCTGATGTAGAGTTTGGTGCTCATCTTCATACAACTCCAGATAAATGGTTTGAAAAAGTAGATGCAGCTTACAAAGCAGGTTGTCGTCGTTTTGATGGAGCAATCCAAGGCTTTGGAGGTTGTCCTATGGCTACTGATAAACTTACTGGGAATATGCCAACAGAAAAGTTGTTGTCGTATTTTACAGCTCAAAAAGCAGATACTAATTTAAGTGCTATGAGTTTTGAAAGTGCTTACAATGAAGCATTGAAAATCTTTACAGTTTATCATTAAAATCGTTCTATTACTAAACCACAAAGCATAGCTATACCAAAACTTAACATGGTTCCTATTAAAACATATTCGGTTTTTATAGTATTTGTGTCTTTATAACGGAGTATTGATTTTGCAGCAATCATAAAACCGATTACTTCCAGTTTTCCTATTATCACGAAAGTAAGCACTAATATTCTTTCTAGAATTCCGATTAATTTTCCAGCATTCTTTAGTTCGGTTGTAGTATCTGAAATGCTTTCTATTTTGGCAACTACTAATACTTCACGAATAAAAATATTAGCTGGTTTAAAGCATATTAAATAGCTGGTTATTATTAATAATAATTTGGTATTTGTGATTTTTAGTATTGGATTTTCTTTGAAATACAATTCAAATAACCATACAAATAATACCATCATTATGAGGTGCAATGTTTGATCTATGAAAAAAGCAAATCTCCCTTTGTTTAAGGTGTTTTTTAGTCCATCAATAATTAAATGCGTTATTGCTATTCCTAAAGAGCATATGGTAAAATTAAAGTCAAATGATAAAACTAGTGAACTTGCAAAAGTTATTAAGGTGTGTTTAAAAATGAACTTACTTTTAAACCCATTTTCGTTTTTTTCCTTTGCGCTAGCATCAGTTTGAAAAACATAATCACTCAAAAGATGAGCTATAAATTGGAGTATAAGTAAGTTAATATTCATTATTTGTAATCTTTTATCGTTTCTTTAAAATAATTAACTGATTTGTCTATTGCATTCCAACCAATACTTGTAAGTTGTTTGTTTACTGTTGGTTGTTTTATGTTTAAATGTGTTGAAATTTCTTTTTCGCTTTTACCCAACAAACGCAAAAACAAAATATGACACTGTTTAGCTGTAGCATTTCCAATTAAAACATCCAACAAACTTATTATTGTGTCCATCATTTGATTCAGATTATCATCTTCTGAAATGAAAAACAATGTATTTTTTATTACAATTCGCTGTTTGTTATATGTTGATGCTTCTTCATTAATCTTTCTTCCTGAAAAATAAATAGCATCACCATCAATTACTCCTTTCTGTTTATCATATCGAGACAATTCACCAAAACCCATGGCGATTCTTATCCCGTAATTTTTAAACTTTTTGTATCTGCTACTATTGTTGTCTTGATCGTCAATTGCCGATTTTACAAAGCTTTTGATTAACAAGGTAACCAATAAAGCATCCTCAGGTTTTTCTACTACAACCTCTAAATAATCCCCTTTTATGATTCTTGCATAAATAGGAAAATTCTCAACTAAAATAGAAATTAATTCGTTTAGTTTTTTTTCTAATGTTATTTTTTCTTCAACATTTAAACTAGTAGAAGCAACTATATCTCCCGATAAAACAATTTTCTTTTTCATCTCAAAATAGGATTTAGAACAAATATATAGCTTTTTTTGGTTATAAATATTATTTATAGCCTTTATTAGCTATAAAATATAAATATAGCTTTTTTTAGCTATAAAATATAAATATAGCTTTTTTTGGCTATAAAATAATAATAGTGAGTAAGATTAAATTGTTGATAGAGAGGTTTTTTTAAAGTTAAGTTAAAAGCATTTCATAGGTATAGATAATTGTACTATATTTGCATGCAATTTAACTACAACTACAAATTGCAACATGAACGCACACGCTTCTAAAATCGTCGGAGAAGGACTTACTTACGATGATGTATTACTGGTTCCAAATTATTCTGAAGTACTTCCTAGAGAAGTGAGTATTAAAACAAAATTTTCAAAAAATATTTCTTTGAACGTTCCTATTGTGTCTGCTGCTATGGATACAGTTACTGAAAGCGCAATGGCTATTGCTATGGCGCAAGAAGGAGGTATAGGAGTGTTACACAAGAACATGTCTATTAAGAAACAAGCTGCTGAAGTTCGAAAAGTAAAAAGAGCTGAAAGCGGAATGATACTTGATCCAGTTACTTTACCATTAAATGCAATAGTTGAAGATGCTAAAAAAGCAATGCGAGAATATGGTATTGGAGGAATTCCAGTAGTTGATAATAATGGTATTTTAAAAGGAATTGTTACTAATAGAGATTTGCGTTTTGAAAAAGACAATAATAGAGCTATTACTGAAGTGATGACGTCTCAAAATTTAGTTACTGCTCCAGAAGGAACAACTTTAGCTAAAGCTGAAGAAATTCTGCAGGGAAATAAAATTGAAAAATTACCTGTTGTAAGTGCTGAAAATAAATTAGTTGGATTAATCACTTTTAGAGATATTACTAAACTGACTCAAAAACCAAATGCAAATAAGGATAAATATGGTCGTTTAAGAGTTGCAGCCGCTTTAGGAGTTACTGTTGATGCGGTTGAAAGAGCAGAAGCACTTGTTAATGCTGGTGTTGATGCAGTAATTATTGATACTGCTCACGGTCATACTAAAGGTGTCGTTGAGGTGTTAAAACAAGTAAAAAGTAAATTCCCAGAGTTGGATGTTGTAGTAGGAAATATTGCTACAGCAGAAGCTGCATTATATTTAGCTGAAAATGGAGCCGATGCCGTTAAAGTTGGTATTGGTCCTGGATCAATTTGTACAACTCGTGTGGTTGCGGGTGTTGGATTTCCACAATTTTCGGCGGTACTTGAAGTGGCGGCTGCTTTAAAAGGGACAGGTGTACCTGTTATTGCTGATGGAGGTATTCGTTACACAGGAGATATTCCTAAAGCAATTGCTGCAGGTGCTAATTGCGTGATGCTAGGATCATTGTTAGCAGGAACTAAAGAATCTCCAGGAGAAACAATCATTTTTGAAGGAAGAAAATTCAAATCATACCGTGGAATGGGTTCTGTTGAAGCTATGAAAGAAGGTTCAAAAGACCGTTATTTCCAAGATGTAGAGGATGATGTGAAAAAATTAGTTCCAGAAGGAATTGTAGGACGAGTTCCATACAAAGGAGAGTTAAATGAAAGTATGTTACAATTTATAGGAGGTCTTCGTGCTGGAATGGGATACTGTGGCTCGGCTACAATTGATGATTTACAAGAAAAAGGAAGATTTGTAAGAATCACTTCAAGTGGAATCAGCGAAAGTCATCCACACAATGTGACTATCACAAAAGAAGCTCCAAATTATTCTAGATAATTTTATCTAAAATACGTTTGAAAAAAAGGATAAGGAAACTTATCCTTTTTTTAATTATGTACTAAGCTAGTGAGTAGTTTTTTATCGCCAACTACCCATAAAATATCATCTTCTTCAAGAATTAAATGAGATTCAGGATTAAGCATACGTCTTCCATCTCGTTCAATTCCAACAACAAGTCCTTTTGTTTTTTCTCTAATTTTAGATTCCCTGATGCTTTTTCCAATAAATTCAGCGTTTTTTAGCTTAAGATGTTGTAAAACAATGTCAGTTTCTTCTGTTTCTTCAGGAGTTTCAATTTCATTTTGATCTAAATATTTCTTAAACTTTTTTACCTGTGCATCGGTACCAATTACACAAATTTCATCTTTAGGGAATAAACGCTCGTTTCTACTAGGTATGTTAATAGTTATATCACCACGTTTTATGAAGGCAATGTTTATTCCTGTGTTTTCACGCATACGTAATTCTTCTAGAGTTTTTCCAATAATGTTTGAAGATGGAACAACATCAAATGTGGCCATGTGTCCGTCCCAAGGTGTTAAATCTCTCCTTAGATGTTTTTCTTTAGTAATTTCTCGTTCATTAAGATTGCTTAAAAAATGCTGTTCAATTCTCAAATATCGAGCCTGTAATCTCTTTGGAAAAACAAAATAAGCTATAATGGCTCCAACAAGTGCAAATAAAGCAGTAACTGGAGAGAAAAAGTTATTTACGATGAAGCCTACAAAAAATAAGCCTAAGCCCAATCTTAAAAAAACTAAAAGTAGAATTGGTCCTCTTTGTTTTTTATTTGAAAATAGTTCATTAACAGCTTCTGAGGCAATTCTTCTAAGAGAGAGTGCCCATAAAAATGGAGATACTAGTATTAGTGTTACTAAAGCAGCTAATGTGTGACCAAATTTAATTTCTTCCACTAAAGGCAATAAATATTTACTAGATAGTAGAATAATTGCAATGATAATAATGGAGTGTAGAATTATCTGAGAAAGATAGGCTCTTATTGCAATTTGCCATGTAGTGACTGTTTTTATGGCTTCAGCATTTGCACTATAGTCGGCAATGCTTTTTGCCCATTTTCGGGGAAGTTTTTTTTCTAAATATACTGCCAATGGTGTGCCAAAGCTAACCATATAAGGAGTTGTAAAAGTTGTAACAGCCGAAACAGCTACAATAATGGGATATAAAAAATTGCTTGTAACTCCTAATGAAGTTCCTAAAGTTGCTATAATAAAGGAAAATTCTCCAATTTGTGATAAACTCACTCCTGATTGAACAGATTGTTTTAAGGGTTGTCCTGCTAATAGTGATCCGACAGTTGCGCTAATTGACTGACCAAAAATGGTAACCAAGGTTAATAGAAATACTGGCAAAGCATATTCAACTAAAGTATCTGGATTGATTAGCATACCAACAGATACGAAAAACACTGCGCCAAACAAATCTTTAACAGGTTTTACTAAATGCTCTATATGCTCAGCTTGTGTAGTTTCTGCTATTATAGAACCCATTATGAATGCTCCTAATGCTGGAGAAAAACCTACATTAGAAGCTAATATTACCATAACTAAGCATAGTGCTAATGATAAAATTAAAAGCATTTCATCTGAAAGTAAGTGTTTTGCTTTTTTAAGTAAAGTGGGTATGAAAAAGATTCCTGCAACAAACCAAATGGTTAGGAAGAAGACTAATTTTAGTACAGATTGCAATAATTCTCCACCAGAAAATTGTTGGCTAACAGCAATTGTCGATAGTAGTACCATCATTAAAATGGCTAGAATATCCTGAACAATAAGTGCTCCAATTACATTTCCTGCAAATTTTTGAGTTTTTACTCCTAATTCATCAAAGGTTTTTAAAATTATAGTTGTAGAAGAAATAGAAAGCATTACTCCAAGAAAAATGCTATCCATCATATTCCATCCTAATAAATATCCAGAAGCAAATCCAATGAGTACCATTGTAACAATTTGAGTTCCTGCCGTAATTGAGGCAGTTCCACCAACCTTCACTAATTTTTTAAAGCTAAATTCTAAACCAAGGCTAAACAATAAAAAGATGATGCCAATTTCTGCCCAAACTTCAACACTGTGAACATCCTTAACTGATGGGAAAAAATCAAAATGACTTCCTGCTAAGAAACCAGCAATTAAATAACCTAAAACCAATGGCTGTTTTAGAATTTTAAATAGTAAAACAGCAATTCCAGCCGTCATTAATATTAGGCCTAAATCGCTAATTAATGGCTGTAAGCTAGTTGAGGTAGTTGCAACGGTTAAGAACATAGGCATATAGTTTTAAATAATTTCTAAAATGAAAGAATCGTAAAATACGAAAAAAGTTTGAATTTTTAGATTGTGATGTGGAAACCTAATGATATTTATTGAATTTTTAACATTTTTTAGAGCGTAATTTTTTTAAACTATATTTTAAAGAGGGTGTAATTTAGAAAATAATAAAAATTAAAGGTGTGTAGGTATTTTTTTATGGGGTTTTGTAGATTTAAGTGAATTTTAAAACTCTCAATTATGAAAAGAAAGTATTTTTTAGCCTTTGTTTTGGCTTTTTTGGCCTTGAGTTGTTTGATAGTTGATTTTTCATTTGGTAAAACTACTTCTGCGTCAACTTCCAAGTTTGATACTGGCGATACTGCTTGGATGATTGTTGCGACTGCTTTAGTCTTACTAATGACACCAGGTTTAGGTTTCTTTTATGGTGGTATGGTAGGGAAGAAGAATGTAATTAGTACAATGTTGCAAAGCTATGTTGCTATGGTTGTGGTAACTATTTTGTGGGTAGTTATAGGTTACGGTCTTTCTTTTGGTGATTCTGTATATGGTCTTGTTGGAAATCCGTTTAAAAATTTGTTTTTTAATCAGGTTGGGATAAGTACTTGTTGGGAATTAGCGCCAACCATCCCTTTGCTATTATTTGCTTTGTTTCAAGCTAAATTTGCTATTATAACTCCAGCATTAGTAACAGGAGCATTTGCTGAGCGTATTCGTTTTTGGTCCTATTTGTTATTTATAGTGCTCTTTGTGTTATTTGTTTATGCGCCACTAACACATATGGTTTGGCACCCCAATGGAATCTTTTTCAAGTTAGGGATATTAGATTTTGCAGGAGGAATCGCGGTTCACATGAGTGCAGGTTGGGCGGCTTTGGCAGGTGCAATATTTTTAGGTAAACGTAAAGAAGTAAGTCACAATCCAGCAAGAGTTACCTATGTACTCTTAGGTACAGGTTTATTGTGGTTTGGCTGGTTCGGATTTAATGCCGGATCTGCTTTTGGTGCCAACGGTTTAGCAGTACAAGCTTTGTCTACGACAACAGTTGCAGCAGCAGCAGCGGCAATGACTTGGGGATTTTTTGATAAAATTAATAGCCGTAAATTTTCAGCTTTAGGATTATGTATAGGAGCAGTTGTTGGTTTAGTGGCTATTACCCCTGCTACTGGTTTTGTGAGTATTCCACATGCTATTTTTATAGGAATGGTAAGTAGTGTTGTAAGTAATATTTTAGTCGAAAAATTTCCTAAAGGAAAAATTGATGATGCGCTAGATGTGTTTAGTTGTCATGGAGTAGGTGGTATGGTAGGAATGTTGTTGACAGGTGTTTTTGCATCTAAAGAAATAAACCCTGCAATAAAACACCAAGGACTTATTTTTGGCGAATATAGATTATTTCTGAGCCAGGTTTTGGTTCTGGTGGTTGTTTCTGTTTTTTCTTTTGTAATGTCTTATATATTGTTTTATGTGGTGAATTTGATTTCGCCTTTGCGTGTCAGTGAAGAAAGAGAATTGTTGGGGTTGGATATTTCACAACATGGAGAGTATTTATAAAAAAGCCAGCTGAAAAGCTGGCTTTTATTATTAGATTCCTAGATAATTACTCGGTGTAATCGCTTTTAATTCTGCTTTAATTGCTTCTGATACATTTAGTGTTTCAATAAAAGCATGAATCGATTCTTTATTGATAACCGAATTGGTTCTTGTTAAATCTTTTAACGCTTCATATGGATTAGGATAGCCTTCGCGACGCAAAATAGTCTGAATAGCCTCAGCTACCACTGCCCAGTTTTTCTCTAAATCTTCAGCAAATTTATCCTCGTTCAATAATAACTTGTTTAGCCCTTTTAAGGTCGCTTCAAAAGCAATTAAAGTATGTCCCATTGGTACTCCAATGTTACGTAAAACCGTACTGTCTGTAAGGTCACGTTGTAATCTCGAAATAGGTAATTTTGCTGATAAATGTTCAAAAATAGCATTGGCGATTCCTAAATTTCCTTCGCTATTTTCAAAATCAATCGGGTTGACTTTATGAGGCATAGCAGATGAACCAATTTCACCAGCCTTAATTTTTTGTTTGAAATAATCCATCGAAACATACGTCCAAATGTCTCTGTCCAAATCAATTAAAATGGTATTGATTCTTTTCAAAGCATCAAAGAAAGCGGAAAAATGATCGTAATGCTCGATTTGTGTCGTTGGAAACGAATGGTGCATTCCAAGAATATTTTCTACAAAATTAGTTCCAAAGGCTTTCCAATCGTTATTAGGATAGGCCACTTTGTGTGCGTTATAATTTCCGGTTGCTCCACCAAATTTAGCGGCAAATGGTACATTGAACAATAAGCGCATTTGCTCTTCCAAACGTTCTACAAAAACTAGAATTTCCTTTCCTAAACGGGTAGGAGAGGCTGGCTGTCCGTGGGTACGAGCCAACATCGGAATATCCTTCCATTCAACACTCAATTCTTTTAATTTGGAAACCACACTAATTAAGCTTGGTAAATAAACTTTTTCAAAAGCTTCTTTGGTTGAAAGCGGAATGGCGGTGTTGTTGATATCTTGTGAAGTCAATCCGAAATGGATAAACTCTTTGTATTGTTGTAACCCTAAAGCATCAAATTTGGTTTTGATGAAATATTCAACAGCTTTAACGTCGTGATTGGTTGTTTTTTCGGTTTCTTTAATCCAAAGTGCATCTTCAGTAGAGAAATTCTCATAGATGTTTCTCAAATCGGAATAAAGACTCTTATTTACATTAGCTAATTGAGGGATTCCTGCTTCACAAAGTGCAATGAAGTATTCTACTTCAATTAATACGCGGTATTTGATTAAGGCTTCTTCAGAAAAATAAGGAGCTAAGGAAACAGTTTTATTTCTATAACGACCGTCAATAGGTGAAATAGCATTCAATTCAGTTAGTTGCATGTTGTTGTGTTGTTTTTTAGAAAGTGCAAAAATAGTTATAAGTTATAAGTTATAAGTTATGAGTGCCAAGTTTTTTATTGATTATTGTAATTGATTTTGAATTTTTGAAAGTCCCTCGCTGGCACTCATTTTTAAAACTTCTAACGGATTGGGTAAATCATAAATCGAAGCAGGTTTTGGGTCGATATAATAAACTGGGACATAACTTTTCGCATAATGCATTAATCCCGCAGCCGGATAAACCTGTAAGGAAGTGCCAATAATGATAACAATATTGGCTTGCTTCATCATTGGTATGGCTTCGTCTATTGCAGGAACGGCTTCGCCAAACCAAACGATATCAGGGCGTAATTGTTCGGCATTTTCGTTTACATCACCTATAGAAATGTCGTTTTCCCAGTATATACTTTCGTTTTCTGAAAATTCACCGCGAACTTTTACTAATTCTCCGTGTAAATGAAGAATTTTTGTACTTCCAGCTTTTTCATGTAAATTATCTACATTTTGAGTAATAATTTGAACATCAAAATCTTTTTCCAATTCGGCCAATATTTCATGACCTCTATTGGGTTTTACTTCTTTTAATTGTGCGCGACGTTTATTATAAAAGTCTATAACTAAAGCAGGATTTTTTCGCCAACCTTCTGGAGAAGCGACTTCCATAATATCGTGGTTCTCCCACAATCCGTTAGAATCTCTAAAAGTGTTTATACCACTTTCGGCGCTCATACCTGCTCCTGTTAATACGACTATTTTCTTTTTCATTTTAATTTTATCTTTGTCGAAATTAAAGAAAATTATCCATTCATGGAATCGCTATTTCAAGACAAAAACTATTTAGAGTATTTAGAGACTTTTATTTCAGAAAATCGTAAGGAGGGTTTTAAACGAGTTTTGGGAAATAGAACCAAACATTTTACGGTGGCAGTGGAGGATATTTTTCAGTTGCACAATACTAGTGCAGTTATGCGTAGTTGTGATGTCTTTGGAATTCAGGAACTACATGTTATTGAGCAAAAATTTGGAAAAACAATTGATACTGAAATTGCTATGGGAGCTCAAAAATGGGTTGATATTCACCGATATTCAAATAATCAAGCTTGCATAGACCAATTAAAAGCAAAAGGGTATCAGATTATTGCAACTACACCCCATGAAAATGATTGTATGCTGGAAGATTTTGATATAACAAAGCCTTCGGCTATTTTCTTTGGTACAGAAAGGCATGGGCTTTCAGAAGAAGTAATCAATCAGGCTGATGGTTATTTAAAAATACCAATGGTTGGTTTTACTGAGAGTTTAAATATTTCAGTATCTGCAGCGATAATTTTGCAAAATATTTCAACACGATTACGTAATTCTGACATAAATTGGCAACTTACAGAAGCAGAATTATTAGAAAAATGTATCGATTGGGCTCGTAAATCAATAAAAGATATAGATTTTATTACGCAGAAGTATTTAGAAAGAAATATAAGAACATAAAAAAAGATTGGTGAACCAATCTTTTAATTTTATTTTTTCTTCAAAATTTTATATTCCTCGTAGCAACCATTGATTGCATCTAGAACTTGAAGGTCGTTTGCTGATTTTGTAAAAGCTTCAGAATAATTACAACGCTCCAAAATTTCAAGTAATTCTTTTTCGTTGATACCAAACATCAAGTAAATAGCTTGACGATCGTATTTGTTTTGTAGAATATTACGAAGATTTTCGTCATTACGAATTTCACGTAACTTTTTAAGTTCCTTAGGTCTTTTACCAAAGAAATTATACAAAGCATCAGCAGGATTAAATAATGAACCCATTACTCTGTTAAATGCGTTAGGAGAGTTCTCTCCTCCTTCATATCTCTTAGTTAAACCAGCGATAGAGTACCAGTAGTTTTCTCTCTCTGGAATAAGTTTCGCATCAACTTCTAAGTATCCAGTAAGTGTGTAAGGTGGAATAACAATTTCTTCTAAAGCATATGCTTTTTCTGTAAGTCTAATACGTGAGTTTTGATTTTTTATCCAGTCATTAGTTACTTTAATTTCTATAGACTGAAATCCTAAACATGATATTAAAAGTATATCGTTTACATCTGCAAAAATTTCAAAATTACCTTTTGCGTCAGAAATTGCACCTCTGACTTTATTGGTATTTACAACATTTGCATTCCAAATAGGAAGTAAATTATTATCGTTTATGATGGTACCTTTTACAGTAGTAGTTTCTTGCGAAAATCCTGTAATTGAAAATATGAATAAAAAGAAAACAGTAAAATATCTCATGCCTAAATTTGTTGGGCTAATGTAATTATTCATTACGAGATATTTTACTGTTTTTATATAATTATAAGAAAATTAACAAAAAGTGTTAATCTCTTCTTGGTCTTCTTTCTCTTGGTGCACTTGAGTCAGAACGTCTTGGTGCAGCACTTGAGCGTCTTTCGTTTCTTGGAGCTCTTTCAGAAGAATCACTTCTTCTTTCAGTAGATCTTCCTTCGCCACGTCTTTCGGTTCTTGGAGCTCTGTCTGATGAACGAGATTCACTTCTTCCTCCAAATCCACCTTCTCTTCGTCCACCTGAACTTCTTTCTCCTCTAAAACCACCATCTCTTCTTCCACCACCAGAATTTCTTCCGTTATGGTCACGACGACCAGAGTTTCCTCCACCATCGTTTTTAGAGATTTCTACATTAATACGTCTGCCGTTTAGGTCATAACCATTTAAGATATCCATAACTTTAGCAGAGTGCTCGCCATCAGTATTAAAGAAAGAGAAACCTTCTTTAACATCAACTTTGAATACATCATCACGACCTAAGTCTAAAGTTTCTTTCAGGAAGTCTTTCAATTGCATCCAATCAAAATCGTCTCTAGCGCCAATGTTAATAAAATAACGCACTGGATCACCAGCTCTGATTTCTCTTGGTTCAGAACTTCTTTCTCCTCTTTCACTACCTTGACTTGATAAATCACGTTTTGATTTGTAGTACGATAAGAAACGGTTAAATTCAACAGAAACCATTCTTTTTACCAATTCTTCTTTTGTTAAGTCTTGGAAAACCTCATAGATTGCTGGTAAGTAGCTATCAATTTCGTGATCAACTTCCGTGTCGTGAATTTTATTTGCTAAATGTAATAACTGGATTTCACAGATTTCAATACCGCTCGGGATCGTTTTTTCTTCAAACTTCTGTTTGATGATTTTTTCAATCGAGTTGATTTTACGAATTTCACTTTTGGTTACGATTACAATAGAAGTACCTAATTTACCGGCACGACCTGTACGGCCAGAACGGTGATTGTACGTTTCAATTTCATCTGGTAACTGATAGTTTACAACGTGCGTTACGTTGTCTACGTCGATTCCACGAGCCGCTACGTCTGTAGCTACCAGCATTTGAACCTGACGACCACGGAACGCTTTCATTACCCCGTCACGTTGTGCTTGTGATAAATCACCGTGTAATGCTGCAGCGTTGTATCCGTCTTCGATTAATTTTTCGGCAACTGCCTGAGTGTCTCTTTTCGTACGACAGAAAACTACCGAGAAAATATCTGGATTTGCATCTGCCAAACGTTTTAAAGCTTCGTAACGGTCACGGGCATTTACAACGTAAAATTCGTGTGAAACCGTTGCCGATCCTGAGTTTTTATGTCCTACTGTAATTTCTACAGGGTTAGACATGAATTGTTTACCAATGCGTGCTACTTCAGCAGGCATGGTTGCGGAGAATAACCATGTGTTTTTCTCTTCCGGTGTGTCCGATAATATGGAACAAATGTCGTCGTAGAATCCCATGTTTAACATCTCATCTGCCTCATCCAAAATGCAGAAATCGATGTTTTTGATGTTTACAAGACCTCTGTTGATCATGTCTTGCATTCTACCTGGTGTAGCCACAATAATTTGTGCGCCACGTTTTACCTCTCTAGCTTGTTCTGTAATGCTTGCACCACCATAAACAGCCACAGTATGTAACCCCTTTATGTACTTTGAGTATAATTTAATCTCGTTAGTGATTTGTAAGCATAATTCACGCGTTGGTGACAAAATTAATGCCTGAGTATTTTTGTTCTCAGCATCAATTTTCTGAATTAGTGGAAAACCAAAAGCTGCGGTTTTTCCTGTACCTGTTTGCGCTAGGGCAACTAAATCTGTGTTTTGTTCCAATAGTACTGGAATCGCTTTTTCTTGCACTTCTGACGGATTCTCAAATCCTAGATCTTTAATCGCCAGCAGTAGCGACTCATTCAATCCTAATTGTTCAAATTTATTCATAAAATATTTTAAATTGGGTGCAAAAGTAGTGTTTATAAACGATATAAACTAGTGTAAAATTTTTATTTGTGAAATTATTAGTATTTGATAATCAATAATTTAGAAAATAAGGCATGAAGAATATTTGAAGATTTAAAGGTTATTAAGGCTATTTATTGAGAATTTTTCAATAAAATAACTATTTCTTGAGAAAAGAGATTAACTGTTTTACTGCTTTTCCGCGATGACTAATTGTCGCTTTTTCTTCCATTGACATTTCAGCAAATGTAGTTTCATAACCATCAGCTACAAATATGGGATCATAGCCAAATCCGTTATTTCCTTTGCGTTCTGTAATTATTTCACCATTAATAATTCCAGTAAACAAATGCTGTGAACCTTCTAAATTTAAAGCAATAACTGTTTTGAAATTGGCTTTACGGTTGGTTTTTTCAGAAAGTTCAAATAGCAATTTATCGATGTTTTTATTATCATCTTTTTCTTCACCAGCGTAACGTGCCGAATATACTCCTGGAGCTCCATTTAGGGCATCGACTTCAATTCCGCTATCATCTGCAAAGCATGGATACCCATAATTTTTAGTAATATAATCTGCTTTCAGAATTGCATTACCTTCTATAGTATCTGCTGTTTCAGGAATGTCTACATCGCAACCAATGTCTTCAAGACTTAAAATTGTAATATCTGAAGGTACTAATTGTTGAATTTCTTTGATTTTATTTTTGTTGTTTGAGGCGAAAACAAGTTCCATTTATGAGAATTTTAGAATTATGTCAAAGATAGTTATTTGACTTTGCTTAAAAAACCATTTTTAGGAATGAAGTAGGAAGGTATTAAAAAGTAAAAAGTCGAGGTGGAGCCCCCGACTTTTTGTCGAATGTGTAACCACATTGCTGTGTCATTCGGCTGCAAATGTATGCTTAATTTTTAGTTTTCCATAATAAAAATGACTCTTTTATTTAAAGCTTGGTTTTTTTAAATGTTAATTAATGCTTAAATAATTGATTTTTAATATAAAAGAGCTGAATATTTTGTATCTTTAATTTGTAATTCTGATTAGTCATTTTAAGAATTATTTTTTATAGTCGGTAGAGTCGAGGACGAAATTGATATTTTATTAATCAGAATCACACATATTGGAGGCCTGTAAAAGGCCTCCTTATTTTTTGAACAATACTGTTGGATTAAGTGAAATAAAGGTAGGTCTTTTTTAGCCCTGATGGAAACGGCATCCTTTTGTTTTTTTCTTTATAAAAACAAAAGATAAAGAGTACAGCAGGAAAAGCTTCAAAAAATAATTGCAAATTTCAATACTATAATACCATAGAAATGGTTACTTTTGAGCCGATTATAAAATCGTAAAAATTTACATTTTTGAATTATGGTTAAAGATTTATTTGAAAGAATACAAAACAATAAAGGTCCGTTAGGGAAATGGGCTTCACAAGCAGAAGGATATTATGTTTTCCCAAAATTAGAAGGTGATTTAGGACCAAGAATGAAATTTCACGGAAAAGAAATTTTAAACTGGTCTATTAATGATTATTTAGGATTAGCTAACCACCCAGAAGTGAGAAAAGCTGATGCTGATGCTGCAATGCAATTTGGTGCTGCTTATCCAATGGGTGCTCGTATGATGTCGGGTCATACAAATTACCACGAACAATTAGAAAAAGAATTGGCTGAGTTTGTAATGAAACCAGCAGCTTATTTATTGAATTTTGGTTACCAAGGAATGGTTTCTATCATTGATGCTTTGGTTACTAAAAATGATATTATTGTTTACGACGTAGATTCACATGCTTGTATTATTGATGGTGTTCGTTTGCATATGGGTAAACGTTTTACATACAAACATAATGATTTAGAGAGCATGGAGAAAAATCTTCAACGTGCTACTAAAATGGCAAAAGAAACTGGCGGAGGTATTTTATTTATTACTGAAGGCGTTTTTGGAATGCGTGGGCAACAAGGGAAATTGAAAGAAATTGTAGAAATGAAGAAAAAATACAATTTCCGTTTATTAGTTGATGATGCACATGGTTTTGGTACTTTGGGTAAAACTGGAGCTGGAGCAGGTGAGGAGCAAGGATGCCAGGATGGTATTGATGTTTATTTTTCTACATTCGCAAAATCGATGGCAAATATTGGTGCTTTCGTTGCTGCTGATCAAGATGTAATTGATTATTTAAAATATAATTTACGTTCGCAAATGTTTGCTAAAGCATTGCCAATGATTCAAACTATTGGATCGCTAAAACGTTTAGAATTATTACGTAAATCTTCTGAGATTAAAGATAAACTTTGGGTAAACGTTAATTCGTTACAAAACGGATTAAGAGAAAGAGGATTTAATATTGGAGATACAAACACTTGTATTACACCAGTATATTTAGAAGGATCTATTCCTGAAGCAATGGTAATGGTAAACGATTTACGTGAAAACTATGGTATTTTCCTTTCTATTGTTGTTTATCCAGTAATTCCTAAAGGTATTATTTTGTTAAGAATGATTCCAACGGCTTCACATACTCAAAAAGATATCGATGAAACTTTAGCAGCTTTTGAAGCTATCCGTGAAAAACTAAGTAACGGTACTTATAAAGCACTTGCCGAAGCTAACGTAGAGAATGTTTCTTAAACACAATCAAATAATAATATTAAATGTAAAACCCTATCAAATTTGATAGGGTTTTGTTTTATAGGTCTTTTTTATACGTTCTTCGTCTTTTATGAATGGTTGGATTGAAATTTTTCCATAAATTATGCATCGCATGGTTTTCCTCTAATTCTTGAGTACGTATGAATTTTTTAATATTCATTTGTTTAAAAACTTTGTAATATTCGTCAAAAATTATAGCTGTAATTCCTTTGTTTTGATATTCAGGACTTATTCCAATTAAATAAAAGACTACCTCTTCAGATGCTTTTTTAGCTTTTAATAAATGATAAAATCCAAAAGGGAATAACTTTCCTTTTGCCTTTTGCATTGCTCTTTCAAAAGAAGGCATAACGATAGTAAAACCAATCATTTTATCATTTTTGTCCATGAAAAATTTGATATATTCAGGATTGATAAAACTGATGTATTTCTTTTTGAAATAATCCCTCATTTCATCGTTTATAGGAACAAAAGTCTGTAATGCAGAATATGATTCATTAAATAAATCAAACATTTGATCTACATAAGGCATTACTTGGCTAGATTTTGTAAAGTTTAAAACTCTAACACCGTAACGCTCTTTAATCATTTTACTAGCCCTTTGAAAAGGTTCAGGGTTTATGGCATTCATTGAAAAATAGCTTTCAAAATATTCTTTTTCAACTGTCATTCCTAGCTTTTCAAAGTGTTCTTTGTAGTAAGGATGATTGTACCATGAAACCATCGTCCCTAATTGATCAAAACCTTCGGTTAATACACCTACTTTATCTAGATTGGTAAAACCAATAGGACCTTCGGCCATTTCCATGCCGTGTTTTTTTCCAAGCTCATAAACTTTGTTTAATAAAGCTTTGGTAACTTCTATATTATCAATAACGTCAAACCAACCAAAACGAACTTTCTTTTTTTTTTGTAAATTGACTTCGTCCCAATTAATTATAGCGGCAACTCGACCAACTATTTCATTGTTTTTGTAAGCCAAATAAAGTTCTACTTCAGCAGTTTTTAATGCTGGATTTTTTGTTTTATCAAAAGTTTCAACTTCCTCAGAAATAATAGGAGGAATCCAACAATTGTTTCCTTTAAAAATCTTGAAGGGAAATTTTACAAATTCGGTAATCTCTTTTTTGGTATGTATTTGTTTAATAGTAATCATAAAAATTATGGCGTTTCTTCAAGATCATCTAATCGTTTCTTTTTAGGTTCTTCTTTAGTTCCTTCTTCAGAATCACTTGAAGGTTCAATGTCGTTGTCTTTGTTTCTGCGTTTTTTTCTTTCTGCTTTTTTGGCTGCTTTTTCAAGTTCTTCTGGAGTTTTTATTGTACTTTTTCCGCCTCCTTCACCTTCTTTTTGATCTCCTTTTTCTTTAACCTCTTTTCCATCTTTAATTTGAATGTCTTTGTGTTTTTTGTCAAATCTCCATGAGAAACCTATTCCTCCATAAAAAATAGAAGGAGTGTATTTTATGTTTTTTGCAATGTTGATATCTATTTGAAGATTGTCTTTCAATAAATGAGTTGCTCCAACTGCAATGAAACCATCCGAATAATAATCGCCTTTTACACCTCTGTTTTCAAGAAATGCAGACCATTTTTCATGAACACCACATGTTAATGTTAGTATATAACCAAAATTTTGTGTTTCAGATGCAATTTTGTCGGCAATTAAATTTGTAACTAAAACCCAACGGCTTCCAAATCTGTTTTGTGCAATTGCCATAATTTTAGGACTTACCACAGCTTCTCCTGGAATACTATAATCGTTATCCATAGTATAATTTACACCAACATAACCTGAAATAGCTGGAATTAATTGCTTCCATTTAAAACGGTGGTTTGCTTTCCAGCTGTAAATATTTGGTTTTTCTTCTCCTTTTTTGAAAGGATCATAGAATAAATACTTTGCTCCAAGTGTTGTATTTCTTAATCCACTTCTATTTTTATCTACAAATAAGCTCGAATACTTGTCCATTTGGAACTGTGCATCAAGGGTAACTTCAAACTGTTCTTTCCAAACACCATATCTCGCTGTTAAATCTAATCCAAATCCTTTAGCATCATAATCTAAAATATTATGTGATTCCTTAATATAATATACTCCCGATTCTATTTGAAGCACTTTTTTACCAACCGAAAATGCTCCAGCAGATTTACCAGGTCTGTTTGAATTAATTTGATCTGTAAACTGTGAGTATATAGAAGAGGAAAAGCTTAAAATACTGATTAAAATAAAGGAACGTAATACTTTCATAGGTTTCAAGGTTTGGTTTGACCAAATGTAGTATATTTTATTATTATTTTAAGAAAGTGATAAATCAATTATGCTTATTTTTGAAAAAAAATTACAATGCAAGAGGCTTCATTTAGTGGTTTATTAAAAACCATCATTTATATTATAGGTTTCTATTATTTGGTTAAAATTTTGGCTCGTATTTTCATGCCAGTTTTAATGAAATCGATGATGAATAAAGCACAAGAAAACTTTAATCGTCACTACCAGCAAGGAGACTTTAATCAATCAACTTCAAACGATACTTTTACTCAAGAAAAATCACAACGTGATTTTAAAAAACCTACAAAACAGGTTGGTGAATACGTTGATTATGAGGAGGTAAAAGATTAAATAGAAGTCTTTTTATTTCTTCAAACAAACTCAAAATCGAAAACTGGGCTGGATACTAAAAAATTAGTATCTTCACGCCTTATTTGATTCAACCAAAATTTTATGAATAAACTAAAACGTTTTTATCCGCATGCACTGGCTGTATTGGGCTTTGTGCTGGTTTCGCTTATTTATTTTTATCCTGTATTACAAGGAAAGAAAATTCTGCAATCAGACATTGTGCAGTACACTGCAATGGCAAAAGAACAAAATGATTTTAGAGCCGAATATGATGCCGAACCCTATTGGACAAATAGTGCTTTTGGTGGAATGCCAACATATCAGTTAGGAGCAAATTATCCACATAATTATATTAAAACTCTTGATGGATTAATTCGTTTTTTACCTCGTCCAGCAGATTATTTATTCCTTTATTTTGTTGGATTTTATATTTTATTGATGGCATTGCGAATTAAGCCTTTGAAAGCTTTTTTTGGTGCCTTAGCTTTTGGTTTTTCAACATATCTTATCATTATTCTTGGAGTTGGTCATAATGCTAAAGCACATGCTATTGCTTATATGCCAATGGTTATTGCTGGAGTTTTATTAGTATATCAAAGACGATATTTAATTGGTGGATTGCTTACTCTTTTAGCAGCTGCTTTAGAGATTAATGCAAATCACTTTCAAATGACCTATTACTTACTAATTCTATTATTGGTAATTGCAGCTTATTATAAAATTAAAGCTATCAAAGCTAAAGATTTTGGACATCTTTGGAAATCAGCAGCAGTATTTGCAATTGCAGGTATTCTAGCCATTGGTGCTAATGCAACAAATATAATGGCTACTTCAGAATATGCTAAAGAAAGTACAAGAGGGAAAAGTGAATTAACTTTTAATCCTGATGGTTCTAAAAAGACCGAGGCTACTTCAATGACATACAATTATATCACAGAATATAGTTATGGAATATTAGAAAGCTTCAATTTAATTTCACCAAGAATTTTTGGTGGTTCTAATAGTGAAAATGTTGGTACAAATTCTGAGATGTACAAATATGTTGTTGCTCAAAATGTACCAGAAGATCAAGCAAAAGAAATTGTAAAAGGATTGCCAACATATTGGGGAGACCAACCAATTGTTGCTGCACCTGCTTATATTGGAGCAATTGTTTTCTTTCTTGCAGTACTTGCGTTATTTGCTGATACAAGAAAAATTAAATATGCTTTTCTTGCTGGAGCTTTAGTTTCGTTGTTTTTATCTTGGGGTAAAAATTTCCCATTATTAACAGATTTCTTTATCAATTATGTGCCAATGTACAACAAGTTTAGAGCAGTTTCATCTATACAAGTTGTATTAGAAATTTGTATTCCTGTTTTAGCAATTATGGGATTACAATCTTTCTTTAAGTTGGATGAAAAAGAAAAATGGACTAATTTGTGGAAGTCTGGAGCAGTAAGTGTAGGTGTTTTGGTATTGTTATTCCTTTTTAAAGGAAGTTTCAGTTTCGCAGGTGGAAGTGACTCTTATTTCATACAATCGTACGGACCAGAATTTGTTGATGCTTTAAAACAAGACAGAAAATCAATGTTCTCTGCAGATTTATTGCGCTCTGTCTTTTTTATAATTGTTGCTTTTGGAGCTTTATGGTTGTCTATTAAGAACAGAATTTCTGAAAAAGTAGCGATAATTCTTGTTGGAATTTTGATGGTAGCCGATTTGTTTTTTATTGATAAAAATTATTTGAATACTTCAAGTTTTGTATCAGCTCACGAAGTTGATGAACCATTTGTAGAAGCTCCTTTTGATGAAGCGATTTTGAAAGATCAATCACATTATAGAGTTTTTGAAGTATCACAAAATGCAATGAGTGATCCAAGAGCTTCCTATTTCCATAAATCAATTGGAGGATATCATGCAGCAAAACCGCGCAGGATGCAAGAATTGTTCGATTATCAAATCGCAAACAATAATTTGGAAGTACTAAATATGTTAAACGTTAAATACCTTATTCAAACTAATGAAAAAGAAGAACAAATAACTATTAAAAGTACGGGAGCTAATGGAAACGCTTGGTTCATAAAAGAAATTAAAGAGTTGAAATCTGCTGATGCTGAAATGAAGGCTTTAACCAAGTTTGATTCTAAAAATGTTGCTTTTATAAACAGTAACGAGTTTAAGTTACCAGCTAAACAATTTGTAAAAGATACTACAGCTGTTATTAAACTTGATTCATATAAATCAAATGAATTAAAATACACTTCAAATAACCCAAATAATGGTTTTGCCGTTTTCTCTGAAATGTATTATAAAAATGGATGGAATGCCTACATTGATGGTAAACTTACTGAACATTATAGAGTAGATTATGCTTTAAGAGGATTGCCAATCCCAGCTGGAAAACATACAGTTGAGTTTAAATTTGAACCGCAAGTGGTAAAAACTGGTAGTATGATTTCATTATTCAGTTTTATTGGAATTTTAGGATTGTTAGGCTTTGTAATTTATTCAGAAAGAAAAAAGATAGCTAGCGAAAAATAATTGAAAACCATTTTATACATAGCATTAGGAGGAGCTTTAGGTAGTGTTTTGCGCTACCTAACTTCTGTTGTAATCAAATCGATTACTTTTCCTTATGCTACGTTTATTACAAATATTTTGGGTTGTTTGTTAATTGGTTTATTCTTTGGTTACTTCGAAAAACAGAATATATTATCTCAAGATTTAAAGTTTTTCTTGATAACTGGTTTTTGTGGAGGTTATACAACATTCTCTACTTTTTCCCTTGAAAACATCCAATTAATACAAAATAATCAAATGGGGACTGCCATTATCTATATTGCATCTAGTATTATTATAGGATTATTGGCAACTTGGTTAGGAATGAATTTGGTTAAAGTGATATGAAAAAAGTACTCATTATAACTTATTATTGGCCACCAGCTGGAGGGCCAGGAGTACAGCGATGGCTTAAATTTGTTAAGTACTTGCCTGATTTTGATATTCAACCTATAGTTTATGTTCCTGAAAACCCAACGTATCCAATTATAGATAATGGATTAGTTAATGAAGTTTCAGACAAAGCAATAATTCTGCAACATAAAATTATTGAGCCATACGGTATGGCTTCAATCTTTTCAAAAAAGAACACAAAAGGCATTAGTTCAGGTATAATACCAAATCAAAAGAAACAGACTTTTTTGCAAAAAGCTATGCTTTGGATTCGTGGTAATCTTTTTATACCTGATGCACGAGTACTGTGGGTTAAACCTTCAGTTAAGTTTTTGAAAAAATATATTCAAGAGTATAACATTGATACTATTATTACTTCAGGGCCACCTCATAGTTTGCATTTAATAGGGCTTCAGTTAAAAAATGATTTAAAATTAAATTGGTTGGCCGATTTTAGAGATCCTTGGACTACTATTGGCTATCATTCGGCATTAAAATTATCAAGTTATGCTGATAAAAAACACAAAGCTTTAGAAAGTAAAGTTCTAAATACTGCTGATACTATTATTGTGACCAGTAAAACGACTAAAGCTGAGTTTGAAAGGTTAACAACCAAGCCAATAGAAGTAATTACTAATGGTTATGATGTTGAAAAAGTTTCTGTTGGACAATTGGACGAAAAGTTCACTTTGGCTCATATAGGTTCATTTTTATCAGATAGAAATCCTAAAATTTTATGGGAAGCATTGAGTGAATTGATTCATGAAAATGACCAATTTTCGCAGCAATTCACGCTAAAATTAATAGGGAAGGTGAGTCAGGAAATTCTGGATACTATTGAAAGTTTTGGATTAAAACCACATCTCAATAATTTGGGATATGTTTCTCATGCTGAAGCTATTCAACATCAAAGAAAATCACAGGTTTTATTATTGGTAGAAATAGATTCGGAAGAAACAAAAAGTATTATTCCTGGAAAAGTATTTGAGTATATGGTTTCTGAAAGACCAATTGTGGCTATTGGTCCTCAAGATTCTGATTTTGCCGAATTAATTGTTTCTACAAACACAGGAAGTTTCTTTACATATTCTGAAAAAGAGAGATTAAAAGCTACGCTACTTTCTCATTTTGAAAAATTTGTTGCTAAAGAATTAAAGGTATATCCAGTAGGATTGCAACAATATTCTCGTAAAAATCTTACCCAAAAATTGGCTAATTTTTTAAAATAGCCCTGATTGAGCCATTTTTGGAGCTCTTTTTTGTAGATTGAGGTTCTCGAAATCAACAAAAAAAGCGACTGGCGAAAGCAGGAAATAGCTCCTAAAAAGAAAAACCCCAGAGTTATGGCACCCCGAGGTTTAACATAAATAAACAAACCTAACCAAAATTTATTTTTAAAACTCTTTATTTTTTATCGTCTTCGATTTTTGCTTTTGTACCATCAGCTTTGTAATAGTAGTAATCATCGTCATTTTCACGTGGATCAGATGGATAATTGTTTCTTGGGCCATCATAATAGTTATCGTTATAATAACCAGTTGCTCTACCTTTTACACTACCAAACATATCGATGATTTGACATTTTCTGTTGTACATGATGCGTAATCCACCAATTTGTGTTAGTGCAAAACTGTTGTATCTCATGTAAACTGTACCAATTCGGCTTACTCTATCGTTGTAATCGTAGTTAATAAACGTGTTTCCAACTCGTCTTACTCGTCCAAAGCTATCATGTTCTATACGAACACCATAATTTACGGGTCTTCTACTAGCTATTTCTACTGAGCCTCTTTTTCCAGCTGCTTTAAAGTAGTAATCGCCTCCTTGTACATCGTCTGGTCTTGTGTTAAAATCGAATTCACCGTTAGGGAATACAAAAAACTCAATACCGCGTTCTATAAATGAAATAGGTTCTGCATCTCGATAATCTACAAAATGTTTAGGACCTTTTCCTTTTCCGTTATTGTCAGAAAAAAAATGGTTTTCTGACGCGTGAGCCATACTTCCCGCCAGGAAGATGCTGGCCACTAAAAGTGTAATCTTTTTCATAATACAATAATTTAATGGTTTGCTTACTCTTTCGATTTTTAGCTATCTCGAACAAGAAGAACATCTTGTTGAAATGATATGTTCAATTAGCGTGCCAAAACTTGTTATTCTAGTATAATATTTTGTAATTCATTGATTTTTAAATAATTAAAAAGTTTAAAAAAGATGCAGAAAAATGTTAAAAAAAATTAACTTTGCTGAAACCCAACACTATCAATAAATTATGAGACCAAAATTACGTGCTCTACTTTTGAGCATAACTCTAAGCCCGTTAAGTTTATTTGCACAAACTTTTGTGCAACGTTATGCAGATATTGCAAATCAAACCTCTCAAACAAACATTACTAATAATTTAACCGAGTATGAAGCTTTGGGAGTAAAATATAGAAATACTCAAGCGTTAGAAAACGCTTATCAATGGTTAGTGAATAAATACACTAGCTTTGGTTACTCAGCAGCTCAAATAACAACAGATACTTATTCATATTCAGGAAGCACATGCAAGAATCTTGTGGTTACTAAAGTTGGGACGTTGTATCCTAATACATATGTTATTGTTTGTGGACATTATGATTCTATAACAGGAACAGGAACAAATGATAACGGAAGTGGAGTAGTAAGTATATTAGAAATTGCTAGATTATTAAAAAATGTGAATACTGAATATTCTATAAAATTCATCAACTTTAGCGGTGAAGAAGATGGTTTGAGAGGTAGTCAGCATTATGTATCTTCTGTTGTTAATGGTACGACGCCTAAAATGGATATTAGATTGGTATTCAATTTAGATGAAGTCGGAGGTGTGGCTGGCATGACAAATAACACTATTACGTGTGAAAGAGATACTAACGGAACTCCATCTACAAACAATGCAGCTTCGTCTGCAATTACAAATGAATTGATTACTTGTGTTGGATTGTATTCTCCTTTGCAAACTACTTTATCTTATGCATATGCATCGGATTATATGCCATTTCAAGCCAATAATGAAATAATAACTGGTTTTTTTGAAACTAATGAAACACCACACAAACATACCGCTACAGATTTATTAGTAAATATGGATCCAGTATATAACTTTAAAGTTGCAAAAGCTGCTACAGGAGCTGTATTGCATTTTGCTAAGGCTGAAACAACATTAGGAATAAATACTTTTGATGCGGATAATCAGATAAGCTTTTTTCCTAATCCTACTAAAGATTCTTTACACATCAATATGGGTAATTTGCAAGTTGATAAGTATAATTTAGTAGTAACTGATGTTAACGGTAAAAATGTAATAAGTAAGAATATTTCTAATCCTAAACTGATTGAGACAGTTGGATTGGAAGGACTATTGAAAGGAATGTATTTGGTAACGCTAAGTTCAGGAGAAAAAAAAATAAGTAAGAAAATAGTAATAGAATAAAAGAAAAGCCTCATTTGAGGCTTTTCTTTTATAACTTGTCTTTTAGGTATTTAGCAGTAACTGAAGATTCATTCTTTGCTATTTCTTCAGGAGTTCCAAAGGCTAGGAGTCGTCCTCCATTTTCTCCTCCTTCAGGACCTAAATCAATGATGTAATCGGCACACTTTATCAAATCTAAATTGTGTTCAATAACTATAATTGAATGTCCTTTTTCTAGCAAAGCATCAAATGATTTAAGTAGTTTCTTAATATCATGAAAATGTAATCCAGTTGTAGGTTCATCAAAAATGAAAAGTGCTTTGTCTTTCGTGGCTCCTTTTACCAAAAAGGAAGCTAGTTTGATACGTTGTGCTTCGCCACCAGATAAAGTTGATGATGATTGTCCCAATTGAACATATCCTAAACCTACATCCTGTAAAGGTTGTAGTTTTTGAACAATTTTAGCACAATTTTTTTCCTTAAAAAACTTCAATGACTCATCAATAGTCATTGTTAGTACATCGTCTATGTTCTTTCCTTCAAATTGTACTTCAAGGACTTCCTTTTTAAATCGTTTACCATTACAAGTTTCACATGGTAAAGAAACATCGGCCATGAAAACCATCTCAACATTTATAGAACCTTCTCCTTTACAGGTTTCACATCTTCCACCATCAACGTTAAATGAAAAATGTTTAGCCTGATAACCTCTATTTTTAGACAATTTTTCTTTAGCAAACAAATCTCGGATATCGTCATAAGCCTTTATGTAAGTAACAGGATTAGAACGTGAACTACGGCCAATAGGGTTTTGATCTACATATTCTATATGTTTTATGTGAGAAAAGTTTCCTTCCATATCAGTGAATTGGCCTGCTTTTTCACCTACACCTTCCAATTTCTTCTGCATAGCAGGATACAATATCTTTTTGACTAAAGTACTTTTTCCTGAACCAGAAACTCCAGTGATTACCGTTAACACATCTAACGGGAAAGTAACATCTATGTTTTGAAGGTTATTTTCTCGTGCGCCTTTTACTTCAATAAAATTCTTGAATTTTCTTCTTTTTTTAGGTGTTTCAATTTCTAATTTTCCATTAAGATATTGAGCTGTCAAAGAATTTGATTGAAGTATTTCATCATAAGTCCCTTGGGCTACCAGTTCACCTCCATATGACCCCGCTTCAGGCCCAATATCAATAATCATATCAGCAGCCTTCATGATGTCTTCATCGTGTTCAACAACGATAACAGTATTTCCTAAATCTCTTAATGAAATCAATACTTTTATTAAGCGTTCAGTATCTTTTGGATGTAAACCTATACTTGGCTCATCTAAAATGTACATAGAACCTACCAGACTACTTCCTAATGAGGTAGCTAGATTGATTCGTTGCGATTCTCCTCCAGAAAGTGTTGCAGAGTTTCGGTTTAAGGTAAGATAATCTAATCCTACATCTTCTAAAAAAGATAATCGGTTATTGATTTCTATTAGCAATCGCTTTGCAACTTTTTGATCGTATTCTGATAATTCTAAATTCTTAAAGAAAGGAATTAGTTTTTTTATTGGTAAATCAACCAATTCCGATAATGTGATACCTCCAATTTTTATATTATTGGTCTCAGCTCGTAATCTTTTTCCTTTACAAGTAGTACATTTAGTTTTTCCTCTATAACGAGAAAGCATTACTCTGTTTTGAATCTTGTAATTTTTTTCTTCAAGCTCCTTAAAGAAGTCATTTAACCCTTCAAAGTATTTATTTCCTTTCCAAACCAAATCTTTTTGTTCGGTTGTTAATTGAAAGTAAGGTTTATGAATAGGAAAATCAAATTTATGACTGTTATTTACTAATTGATCTCTGTACCAACTCATGCTTTCGCCTTTCCAAGGAGCAATACAGTTTTCATATATTGAGAGAGCAGTGTTTGGGATGACTAAATCTTCATCAATTCCTATGATGTTTCCGTAACCCTCACATTGTGGGCAGGCGCCATAAGGATTGTTAAAACTGAATAAGTGAATGTTTGGCTCTAAAAAGGTTAATCCGTCAAGTTCAAAGTTTGAACTGTACACAATTTTTTTATTGGTGTTTAACTCTTGAAGATAGCAAATTCCTTTCCCCTCGTAAAAAGCAGTTTGAGTGGCATCGGCTAGTCTGTTGTAAAAATCTTCTTCGTTCTTAACAACAATACGATCAATAATTAATAAAACATCTTTATTGTTGAGTGAATGTTGTTCAATTTCATCAATTCTGATCATTTCGTTGTTTACTAAAATACGAATGAAACCTTGTTGTAATAAGACTTTTAATTTGTTTTCAAGATCTCTTCCTTCTTCTAGATGAATTGGAGAAAGAAGTAACCATTTGCTATTTTCATCAAACAATTTGACATCATTAATAACATCAGAAACAGTATTCTTTTTAACCTCAAGTCCAGAAATGGGAGAGTAGGTTTTACCAACACGGGCAAAAAGTAATTTTAGATAATCATAAATCTCAGTCGAAGTACCAACTGTCGAACGGGCATTAGTTGTATTTACTTTTTGCTCGATAGCTACAGCAGGAGCGATTCCTTTTATATAATCAACTTTTGGTTTATCTAAACGTCCTAAAAATTGTCGGGCATAGCTTGATAAACTTTCTACATAACGACGTTGACCTTCGGCATATAAAGTGTCAAAAGCCAAACTTGATTTTCCAGAACCTGACAAACCCGTAATAACCACCAGTTTGTTTCGGGGAATGGCTACATCAAGGTTTTTTAAGTTATGAATTTGAGCACCTTTTATAAGAATGTTTTTCTTAGGTTCAAGAGTTGAAATATCTGTAAGCATATAAGAAAATAACCTTTTTTACAAAGGTAACTATTTCGTATTAGTTTTAATTAACCTGATGTTATACTAAATTACTTTTTTTTGAATAATAGTTTTAAAAAGTTATTTTTACTTCAAACAACTAAACAAACTAACAAAATCAACGTGGATATATACAAAGGCAAAATGAATTGGTTTACAATTCTGCTCATTATAATTGCATTCAATAGTTTTTCTCAAGAACTACCTCCAATAGTTAAATACACACCAAATAGTTACGGTGCAGGAAATCAAAACTGGATGATTTCTCAAGATGAAAAGCAATTTATATTTTTTGCCAATCATGAAGGATTGTTAGAATTTAATGGATCAAATTTTACACTTTATCCTTCTCCAAATGAATCAATAATACGATCAGTAAACGTTGTTAAAGATAAAATCTATACAGGATGTTATATGGAGTTTGGTTATTGGGCCAGACAATCTAATGGAAGATTAAAATATACTTCGTTAAGCAAAAAAATAAAAAATAAAATTATAGATGACGAGCAGTTTTGGAATATTTTAAATTATGATCAATGGATTTTGTTTCAATCATTCAGCTCAATATACATATATGATACGGTAACAGGAAAATTTAATAGAATTTCTTCTAAAACTGGTATTTCGAAAACATTTAGAACACAAAATTCGATTTACTTTCATGCTTTTAATGAAGGATTATTAGAAATAGAGAACGGAAAATCTAAATTAGTTTCAAATGATCCTGTGCTTACAAAAAATGTTATTATAAATGTTTTTTCTATTGATGAGGGTTTGTTGATTCTTACAGAACAAAATGGATTCTATAAATTAGTTAACAGTAAAATAAGTAAGTATTCTATTCCTGCCGATGCTGAATTGTTGTCTTCTACTATTTATTCGGCAAAAAAACTTTCTAACAATGGTTTTGCATTGGGCACAGTTTCAGATGGAGTGTATGTACTAAATACAGCTGGAGAAATTCAAAACCATATTACCCAAAGTTCAGGTTTAAGCAATAATACAGCTTTATCATTGTTTGAAGATAGTGATAACAATCTTTGGATAGGCTTAGATAATGGTATAAACTGTATAAATTTAAATTCACCTATCAAAAGTTATGCAGATAATACAGGAATATTAGGAACTGTATATGTTTCACAATTGTATAAAAACAAACTCTATATAGGAACTAATCAAGGATTGTTTTATAAAGATTTTGGTACTAAAAATCAATTTAAGTTTATTTCAGGTACTAAGGGACAGGTGTGGTCATTGTTTGAGTATGATGGAACTCTTTTTTGCGGACATAATCTTGGAACGTTTATCATTAATGGCGAGAATGCTAAAAATATTTTCAGAGAATCAGGTACATGGAAGTTTGTAAAAGTTCCTCACAGAAGTGATATGTTGTTGCAAGGAAATTATTTTGGCGTTTCAGTATTAAAAAAAATAGGTAATCAATGGACTTTTAAGAATAAAATAGATGGATTTAATTATTCGTCGAGACATTTAGAGATAAATAATGCCAACGAAGTTTATGTTTCACATGAATACAAAGGAATATTCAGATTTAAAGTCGACAAAAATTTTGAAAAAGCAAATTCATTATACACCTATTCTTCACCTGGTAAAGGAAAAAATGCAGCACTTATAAAATATAATAATGAAATTTATTATGCCTATAAAAACGGAATTTTTAAGCTCAATAATAAAAGTAAAGAGTTTAAAAAGGATAAAATATTAAGCTCAATTTTTGAAAAAGACGAATATACTTCTGGAAATTTAATAGTTGATAATTCAAACAAACTATGGCTGTTTTCTAAAAATTACATTCATTATTTCTCTTTAAACAAATTGAACTATAAACTCAGAGAAAATACGATACCTATTCCAGCTTCTTTGACAAATTCGATGTCGGGATACGAAAATATTTGCCAGTTATCTAATTCTAAGTATTTAATAGGAACTACAGATGGATACTATATAATTAATCTAGATGGTTTAAGTTTTAAAAATTATGATGTAAGTATTTCCAACATTTCAGTTAACAAATTAAGTAAACGTCCCATAAATGCTTCTATTTATAATAACGGTGAATTTGCACACACTGAAAATAATGTCACCTTTAGTTTCACTGTTCCCGAATATAATAAGTATATAAATGCAGAATATCAGTTTTTACTGGAAGGACTTTTAGACGAGTGGAGTGAATGGAATTCTAAATCGTCAATTAATTTTAAGAATTTGTCACCTGGAGATTATACATTTAAAGTAAGAGCCAAAATTGCCAATTCTACGCCAGCCAATATTGCAATTTACAAGTTTACTATTCTTAAACCTTGGTATTGGACAAATCTTGCAAAATTTATCTATTTGATTATCCTCTGCGTTGGGGCATATTTAATCAATAAAGCTTACCGCAATTATTATAATAATCAAAGAGAGAAATTAATTGAAGAGAACAATCGTTTGCTTGAAATTCAGGAGCTTGAGAACGAAAGAAGATTAATGGAAATTAGAAATGAGCAATTGACTAGTGATTTTGATGCAAAAAATAAGGAGTTGGCCGTTTCTACAATGAATTTAATCAAGAAGAATGAATTGTTATCAATGATTAAAGAAGATTTAAAGAAAACCACTGAAGTTGGCGATAAAAATATTAAATCTGTTATTACGACAATCAATCAAAATATCAAGGAAGAAGATAATTGGAACGTATTTAAAGAAGCCTTTGATAGTGCTGATAAGGACTTTTTGAAGAAAGTTAAGGTTGCGCATCCGCTTCTCACTCCCAACGATTTACGTTTATGTGCTTACTTGAGATTGAATTTGTCATCAAAGGAAATAGCTCCACTTTTAAATATTTCTGTTCGTAGTGTAGAAATTAAACGATATCGTTTGCGTAAAAAAATGGATTTATCACACGAACAAGGTTTAGTAGAGTATATTTTGTCCATATAAAACTTAACAAACAGAGACTCAAAAACTATACATTACCTCAACATTTTGGTTTTTTAGGATTCAAATAAATTCTTGGAATTATTTTTTATTGAGTTTTTGTACCGATTAAAATTCCTTATAAAAGCTAATTTTTTTTAAGAAATTGATAAAAAATTGTATATTTTTTTATGGTGTATGTTTTTTGTAGGGGTTCTTTTTAACTTTTTATTAATAGATAAATCTAATTTTAACTTCAAACTAATCACACTAATATGAAGTCAAACTATTTATTAATTTATTTTTTACTCATTTCAACATTTGGGTTCTCACAAAACATAGATGTAAGTGGTACAGTAAAAGAAAAAGGAACTAATATTCCTATTACTGGTGCCAATATTAAAATTAAAGACGGACAAAAATCTACCACAACAAATTTTGATGGGACTTTTGTTTTAAAAGGAGTTGCTAAAGGTGAAACTTTAGTAGTTAGCTTTTTGGGCTTTAAAACACAAGAATATTTAATTTCTGATAATCAAGGGAATTTGAATATTTATTTAACAGAAGATAAAAACACTTTAGAACAAATCGTAGTTATTGGCTATGGAACTCAAAAAAAGAAGGAAGTTACTGGTGCTGTATCCGTTGTTGATTCAAAAACAATTGAAAATCTTAAGCCTATAAAAGTTGAACAAGCTTTACAAGGGACAGTTTCGGGAGTAAATGTAACATCTCAATCAGGCGCTCCTGGAGCAGCTTTGGATATAAGAATTAGGGGAATTGCAACTAACGGACAAAATGCTCCAACAGCAATTATTGATGGTTATGTAGGAGATTTAAGTTTGTTAAACCCAAGTGATATTGAAACTATTACTGTTCTAAAAGACGCTCAAGCAGCTATTTATGGAACAATTGGTGCAAACGGTATCATTTTAATTACAACAAAATCAGGAAAAAAGAATTCTAAAACTAAGTTTTCTTATAATAGTTACTTAGGAATTCAAGAAACATCAAGAAAGCTACCTCTTTTAAATGCGACTGAATATGCTCTTCTATTGAATGAGCGTTATGCTAATGGAGGACAAGTATTACCTTATCCAAATGTTTCAAATTTAGGAGCTGGAACAGATTGGCAAGAAGAAGTATTCTCCAAAAGACCTATTGTAAATCATGATTTTTCTCTTTCTGGTGGTTCAGAAAAAATAGGATATACATTAAGTGCTTCAAATCTGGATCAGGAAGGCATTGTAGGAAAAGACAAATCTGGTTTTGTAAGAAACACTGCTAGAATTGGACTTAACACTGACTTGAGTTCAAAAATCAAATTCAATTCAAATGTTATCTATACACAATTTAGTAGAAATACATTAAACGAAAACGGACTTGGTTCTGTTTTGTTTAATGCACTAAATGTACCTTCTACCTTAACTCCTTATGATAATAACGGAGATTATACTTTAGTACCTAATACAACTGGTTTAGGGAATGAAATCATCAATCCATTGGCTCAAATTTCTAATACTTATAACGATTATAAGTATAGAAAAATTAATGGTAAAGTCGGTTTAGACTATAAAGTATTTAAAGGATTTGAAGTGTCAAGCTCATTTGGATTTAATACTTCAAATAGTAAATCAAAGGTTTTTAATAAAAAGATCAGTTATGGTGGAAAAGTATTTGATGTTAACCGAAGTTCAGTGACTCAAGGAAGCGTAAACGATAATAATTTTTCTTTCGATTTGTATGGAACATATTCCTTCAGTTTGGCAGAAGAGGCTCACAATTTTACAACAACTTTTGGAACAACAGTTTTTAAAGAATATGGCAATGGATTATTTGCAACAGGTTTTGATGTCCCTAATAACTCATGGGAATTTGCAGACATTAGCTTAACTACTGGAATTAGTGATTCTAAGCCTAATAGTTCTTATAATTATGATGAAAGAAGATTATCATATTTTGGAAGATTACAATATGATTTTAAAAAGAAGTATTTGTTATCATTTATGATTAGACGTGATGCGTCAACCAAATTTGGCCCAAATAATGCAGTGGCTTATTTTCCTTCTGCAACAGCAGGTTGGGTAATTTCAGAAGAAGGATTTTTGAAAGAATCAAATTTTTTAAACTTTTTAAAGTTTAGAGCTAGTTATGGATCATTAGGAAACGATCAAATAGATAATAACCTTTATTTAGGAGTATTAAATGGTGAAGCAACTTATGTTTTTGATGATACCTTAACTAACGGAACTGCTGGAGGAATAATTCCTAATCCAGATATTAAATGGGAAGAAGCTAGAAAGCTCGATTTAGGATTAGATTTTGAATTTTTAAACAAAAATTTGTCTTTAACAACTGATTATTTTATTGATGATAGAAAAGATTTGTTAATTAAAAATGTTCCTGTATCAGGTATTAATGGTACTGGAGCTCCCGGAAGTGGAGCACCAACAATTAATGCTGGAGATGTTAGAAACTCAGGTTTAGAATTTGCAATAAATTATAAAAATAAAGCTTCTGAAAACTTCGATTTTAGTATTGGTTATAATGCTACTTTTTTAAAAAACGAAGTTATGGCTGTTAATAATGGTACTGGGTATTTTGAAAAAGGAGCTTTTGGAGTGAGTCAACCAATTCCAACTCGTATGCAAGTAGGTCATGAAATGGGGTATTTTTATGGATACAAAACTGCTGGAATTTTTCAAAATCAAGACGAGGTGAATGCTCATCCATCACAAATAGCTCTAGGAGCAGTTGCACAACCAGGAGACATCCGCTATGTTGACATAAATAATGACGGAGTTATTAATACAAATGACAGAACAGATCTAGGAAGTCCTATACCAGATGTTACAATGGGCTTTAATATTCAGGCAAATTATATAGGTTTTGATATATCAGCATATAGTTTTGCTTCTTTAGGTAACAAAATGATACGTAACTATGAGCGAAATCTTTCAGATGCTAATAGATTAGATTATGTTTTAGATAGATGGACAGGTGAAGGTACCAGTAATACAGTGCCAAGAGTAACTACAGCAGCAACTGCTAATAATGTTTTTTCTGACTTTTTTGTTGAAGATGCTTCTTATCTAAGAATTCAAAATGTACAATTAGGCTATACTTTAAAACAAGATTTTTCTGAAAAAATAGGTATTACTAAAGTTAGAATTTATACAGGTGTAAATAATCTATACACATTCACTAAATATAAAGGTTATAATCCAGGAGCATCTTCAGGAGATCCTATATCAGGAGGTATTGATTTTGGATTTTACCCATTACCTAGAATATACATGTTTGGTATACATGTTAATTTTTAAAAAACTAAAAATGAAAAAGTATATATATATAGGATTACTTATTGCAATAATTCCTTCTGTAATTCTGATTTCATGCTCAGATGATTTTGTTGAAAGAAAACCAGCATATTCAATAGACTCAGAAAATTATTTTAATTCTCAAGAAGAGTATGAAAAGGCTCTAATTGCAGTATATGATATTTTGCAATCTACATACGTAAATGTTATTTTAGGAGAAATTGCTTCAGATAATACTTTGTGTGGAGGAGAAAGTCCAACAGATGTTATCGGTTTTCAACAAATTGATGATATGATTCACACACCAGTTAACAGTAATTTAAAAAACATTTGGGATTGGAATTTTGCAGGTGTACAGCGAGCAAATTACATTTTAGAGTTTAAGGATAAAACTGATTTCGCAGGAAAAGAAAAAATTCTTGCAGAAACAAGATTCCTTAGAGCATATTTTCATTTTGAATTGGTTAAATGGTTTGGAGGAATTCCTTTAAAAGGGGATATGCGTTTTAAATTAGGTGATGAAAAGACAATTCCTAGATCTTCAGTCGCTAATGTATATGCCTCTATAGAAGCAGATTTAATTTTTGCTTCTCAAAATTTACCACAAACTCAAGCTCAAAAAGGAAGAATAACAAAAGGAGCGGCGCTTTCTTTATTAGGCAAAGCTTACTTATTTCAAAATAAGTTTACCCAAGCGGCTGATGTTTTAGATGATGTTATTGATTCTAACGCCTATTCTTTGGTAACAGATTATAATACCATTTTTGAAAATAGTGGTGAAAATGGACCTGAGTCTGTTTTTGAAGTTCAATATGTAGAATCTGAAGGAGCTGGATTTGGATGTTTGCAATGTAGTGAAGGAAATGTGGCAGTTGGTTTTAGTGGGATAAGAAACTATTCGGGTACTTTATTTACATCAGGTTTTAGTTTTAACGTTCCTACTCAGGAAGCAGCAAATGCTTTTGAAAGTGGTGATAATAGAAAAAATGTTGCAATTCTCGATATACAAGCTTGGGCAAACAGTACTGGAGCTACTTACGGTGTAGGTAATGAGCATACAGGGTATTTTAATCGTAAATATTTACCAAGAAAAAGAAGTAATGATGCTCAAGGTGATTTGAATTTAACAAATCCGAATAATTATAGATCTATTCGTTATGCCGATGTTTTATTAATGGCTGCTGAAGCTTATAATAGAGGAAATATTGATGATGGAAAAGCCCGTTTGTATTTAAACCAAGTTCGTAGTAGAGCATTTGGAAATACAGGCCATAATATAAACTCAACAGGAGCAGCTCTTACAGATGCTATTTTGGCAGAGCGTAGAGTAGAATTAATGGGAGAAGGTCATCGTTTTTTTGATTTGGTAAGAACAGGAAAAGCTGCTGGAACTATCCCAGGATTTACGGCTAATAAAAACGAAGTATTCCCAATTCCTATTGAAGAAATTCAATTTTCTGCTGGAAACTGGAGTCAAAATCAAGGATATTAATAATTCGAATTTTACTCTTTAGTTACAAACTACAGAGCATTTAAAATATAAGCTTATGAAAAAAATTAAATATATACTTTACATCATCTTGATTGCAGCTTTTGTTGGTTGCTCTCAGGATGAAGATAATTTCGATTATCTTAATTCTGCAAAAGACCCAAGTAATATTTCTGCATTGTTTTTAATTACTAATGATAATACAGGAAAGGTAACAATAAGGCCAAATGGAGAAGGAGTTAGTTCATATCAAGTATTTTTTGGAGATGCATCTAATCAAAGCCAAATAGTAGCTCCAGGTGCCAGTGCTCAGCATACTTATGCTGAAGGTCAATATACAGTGAAAATTATAGCAACTAATTTAAATGGTAAAACTACAGAATATACACAATTACTTACCGTTACTTTTGTTGCTCCAACAAATTTGATAGTAACAGCTGAAAAGGAAGCAGGAAACCCTTTTAAATTAAATGTTACTGCAAAAGCTAATTTTGAGACTTATTTTGATGTATATTTTGGTGATGTTCCAAATGAAGTACCTCAACAATTTAACGAAGGACAAACTATTTCTCATGTTTACGCTAGTATTGGAACATACACTTTGAGAATAGTGGCGCATAGTGGAGGTTTAGCTACTACAGAAACTACACAACAAATAAATATTTTCAATCCATTGTTATTACCTATCAACTTTGATTCATCAATACTAAATTATGATTTTGTAAATTTTGGTGGTGCAACTTCTACAGTAGTTAATAATCCTTCTATAACAACATATAATCCAAGTTCAAAAGTAGCAAGATTACAAAAAGCATCTGGTTCAGAGGTATGGGCAGGTTCATTATTGCAACTAGATGAACCAATTAATTTTACAACTTTAAAAAAGATAAGAATTCGATCATATTCTCCAGTTGTTGGAGCGGTTATCAAAATGAAACTTGAAAATTTAACGGATGCTAATATTAATTACGAAGTTGACGTACCAACTACAGTTGCAAATTCATGGGAAACTCTAGTTTTCGATTTTACTCCTATTAGTACAACAAATTCCTACCAAAAATTAGTGATTTTCTATGATTTTGGTAATTCTGGAAATGGAGCTAATTATTATTTTGATGACATCAAACAAACCAATTCAAATAGTCAAGTTGAGTTTCCATTAACTTTTGAAGATAATTCCTTAACCTACACATTTTCAAACTTTGGTGGAGCAGGAACTGGAGTTGCTAATAATCCATCTGTTACAGGCATAAATGTTAGTGCAAAAGTGGCACAATTTACTAAGCCTAGTAATACAGAAACTTGGGCGGGTTCATTTATCGATTTAGCAGAGCCAATTGACTTTACAAATCTTAAAAAAATCAAGATCAAAGTTTGGTCGCCACAATCTGGAATACCTGTTTTATTAAAATTTGAGAATCTAGGTAATGGATCTATAAATGTTGAGCGTACAGCTAATACAACAATTGCAAATGGCTGGGAAGAATTAACTTATGATTTTACAGGTGTTGATAGTTCAAATGACTACCAAAGACTCGTACTGTTTTTTAACTTCGGAACGTCAGGTACAGGTGAAAATTATTATTTTGATGATTTAAAACTTTCAAATTAGAAATTATGAAAAATTATGTATATACTTTTTTAGTAGCTATTTCTTCGTTACTAATTATAGGAGGTTGTCAAGAAGATGATAATTCTTTTGGAGACATAATAACTCCTGAAAATTTAAATATTGTAGCAGAAATTGTAGGTAAAGATGCTACTCATCCTGATGGAGACGGATCAGGACTAGTTAATTTTACAGCAACTGCCAGTAATTCATTAAATTATAAATACATATTTAGTGACGGTAGCTCACAAAGTGTACAAAGTGGAAAGTACCAAAAAAGATTCAATATAACTGGGGTTAATACTTACCAAGTTACAGTTTTAGCTAGTGGTACAGGGGGTGTTTCTTCTTCTAAAACTATTGATGTAACCGTTCGTAGTGATTTTTCTGATCCAGATGCTTTGCAAAAGTTAACTGGTGGAAGCACAAAAAAATGGTATTGGGCTGCTGCAGAAGCAGGTCATTTAGGAGTTGGACCAAACAATGATAATCCAGCTCAAAACAGTTCACCTATTTGGTATGCAGCGGCTCCATTTGAAAAAGCAAATTCTCCTGAAAGTAGTTGTTTGTACGACAATGAATTAACTTTTATCAAGGACGGTAATAGCTTAAAGTATACACTAAATAATCAAGGGAAAACATTTTTTAATGTAGCGTTTAATAGCGTTGTAGGAGCAACTTCAACTAGTGATGGTTGTTATGCTTACAATACTTCTGGTACAAAGAATGTTTTATTAGGTCCATCAGATTCTATTTTAACAACCACAAATCCTACTGCTACTAGAGGGACTACAATGACTTTTTCTGATGGTGGATTTATGGGGTATTACATAGGTCAATCTAAATACGAAATATTATCAATTACAGATAACAGAATGGTTGTTAGAGTAGTAATGGGTAATGATAATAGTATTGCGTGGTATCATATATTTACAACTTCTCCACCAAGTCAAGGAGGCAATTTTACAAATTTAGTTTGGCAAGATGAATTTAATGTAGATGGTGCTCCTGATGCCAGTAAGTGGGTATTAGAAACTGGAAGAGGTCCTGGAAATGATGGATGGGGTAATCAAGAAGCTCAATATTATACAACAAGTTCAAATAATGTTTCAATTTCTGGAGGGACATTAAAAATTACTGCAATAAAAGAAAATTTTAATGGAGCAGCATACACTTCGGCACGTTTAAAAACACAAGGAAAGTTTGACTTTAAGTATGGAAAAGTAGTGATGCGAGCAAAATTACCTTCTGGAGGTGGTACATGGCCGGCCTTATGGATGTTAGGTAGTAATATAACTTCTGTTCCTTGGCCTGATTGTGGAGAAATAGACATAATGGAACATGTAGGTAATCAGCAAAATAAAATATTTAGTACACTGCATTATCCTGGTCATTCTGGTGGTAATGGTGTTTCTGGAAATACAATAAATGCTACAGTATCATCCGCTTTTCATGAATACTCAATGGTTTGGACAGATACAGCAATTAAATTTTATATAGATAATGTTCAGTTCCATTCGTTTACTAACACAGGTAGTTTGCCATTTAACCAAAACTTCTTCTTACTGTTAAATTTCGCAATGGGAGGTAATTTTGGAGGTGCAATCGATCCTAATTTTACACAATCTACTTATGAAATAGACTATGTAAAAGTCTATCAATAATATTTTTCATTCAATTTGTTTCTCAACTAGTTACAAAGAGATTAGATTCTTTTCTAATCTCTTTGAGGTTGGGTTATACCAAAAAATACCTCCATAAATGAATTTTAATCAACTGAGATATGTTTCCTTGATAGTTGCTTTACTGTTTTTGAACTGTAAATCATCTAAAGAAATACTTATCAATAATAAGCAAACGAGTATTGAAAAAGGAGTCGATTCGCTTTTGAATTTGATGACTTTGGAAGAGAAAATAGGTCAAATGAATCAATATAATGGCTTTTTTGATGTTACGGGACCTGTACCAAAAAACGGATCAGCTGCTCAAAAATATGAAAACCTAAAAAAAGGTTGGGTTGGGGCAATGCTTAATGTAAAAGGAGTGAAAGAAGTGAGAGTACTCCAAAAAATTACAGTCGAAGAAACACGTTTAAAAATTCCTTTGCTTTTTGGATTTGATGTTGTTCACGGATATAAAACAATCAGTCCAATTCCATTAGCAGAAGCTGCAAGCTGGGACTTAGAGGCGATTGAAAAATCAGCTCAAATTGCTGCTGAAGAAGCATCTTCTACTGGAATAAACTGGACTTTTGCTCCAATGGTAGATATAACAAGAGATGCAAGATGGGGTAGGGTAATGGAAGGAGCTGGCGAAGATCCTTTTTTAGGAAGCAAAATAGCAATTGCTAGAGTTAAAGGTTTTCAAGGAGATTTAACTTCAAATAAAAATATTTTGGCTTGTACTAAGCATTTTGCTGGATATGGTTTTGCCGAATCTGGAAGAGATTATAACACAGTAATTACAAGTGATGATGTTTTGCAAAATGTGATTTTGCCACCTTTTAAGGCAACAATTGATGCTAATGTTAAAACTTTCATGAATTCATTTAATGAACTAAATGGTATTCCTGCTACCGGTAGTTCTTTTTTACAAAGAGATATTTTGAAAGGGAATTGGAAATTTCAAGGTTTTGTTGTTTCAGATTGGGGATCTGTAAACGAAATGATTGCACACGGTTATGCAAAAAACAGTAAACAAGCTGCAGAAATAGCTGCAAATGCTGGTTCGGACATGGATATGGAATCGTATGCTTATGTAGAAAATCTAGCGCAATTAGTAAAGGAAGGAAAAGTAAAAGAAACTATTATTGATGACGCTGTTAAAAGAATTTTAAGAGTAAAGTTTGAATTGGGATTATTTGAAAATCCTTATAAATATTGTGATGAAGTTCGTGAAAAGGAAACCATAGGTAAGGAAGAATTTCATAAAGATGTTTTAGACATAGCTAAAAAATCGATAGTCCTTTTAAAAAATGAAAACGAACTACTTCCAATTCCTAAAGAAGGGAAAAAAATTGCAGTCATAGGAGCTTTGGCAAATGATAAGACCAGTCCACTTGGCAGCTGGAGAATAGGTGCCGACGATGAAACAGCAGTTTCTGTATTAGAAGGATTAAAAAAATACACTGGAAATCAAATAACCTATGCAAAAGGAGTTGATGTAGCTGTTGGAAGAACCCAATTTATGTGGGAAACTAAAATCAATATGACTGATAAAAGTGGTTTTCCAGAAGCCATTAAAACAGCCAAAAATGCAGATGTTGTAATCATGGTTTTAGGCGAACACGGACTACAATCTGGAGAAGGTAGAAGTAGAGCAGATATTACGTTACCAGGAGTACAGCAAGAGTTGTTGGAAGAAATCTACAAAGTAAATCCTAACATAGTCTTAGTTTTAAACAATGGCCGACCTCTTGCAATTCCTTGGGCCGACAAACATATTCCAGCTATAGTTGAAGCTTGGCATTTAGGGACAGAATCGGGTAATGCAATTGCTGAGGTTTTATATGGAGATTATAATCCTAGTGGGAAATTACCCATAACTTTTCCAAGAAATGTTGGCCAGGTTCCTATTTATTATAATCATAAGAATACAGGAAGACCAATTATGAACGAACCAGAAAGTGTTTTTTGGTCACATTATATTGACGAAAAAAATACTCCTCTTTATCCATTTGGATATGGCTTGAGTTATTCAAAATTTGAATATTCAAACTTAACGTTAAACTCAAATTCTTTTTCTAAGAATGGAAAAATTGAAGTTTCTGTTGATGTTAAAAATACGGGAAAGGTAAAAGGGAAAGAGGTAGTACAACTCTATATAAGAGATTTATTAGGAAGCTACACTCGTCCTGTAAAAGAACTAAAAGGTTTCGAAATGATAGATTTAGAGCCTAATCAGTCTCAAAAAGTAAAGTTTACTATTGATGAGAAAATGATAGAGTATTATACGGCTAATGCTAAATGGGAAGCAGAACCAGGAGATTTCAAAGTATTTGTGGGGACAAATTCTGCGGATGTTTTAGAAAAAGATTTTCAATTTAAATAAACCAAAATCAAATACCAATTAACAAATAAACCTAAACTAAAAATTATGAAAAGAATGTTTTATTTCAAGCTTCTCGCAGTATTGCAAATACTGTTCTTGAGCACAATGGGTTTTGCGCAAGGAGCAATCCCTTTTACGGTTAGTAATAACTCACCATTTAACGACGCAGACATTTATGTTGCCATTGTAGGGAAAGACATAAATACAGGTAATCACATTTGGGTAAATCCAAGAACAAGTCAAATTTTACCTATGGATGCTTCTTACAACACTGTACAAGGTCCCACACCTAATGGTAATTTAGGTCCAGGAGGCAATGGAAGATATGCCAATTGTTTTGCTAAACTAAGTGAAATCCCTAATAAGACTTTCACTTTACCTTTAATTGCAGGGTGTAGAGTATTTATTTCAAAAGGATCTCAAATGTATTTATATTTCTTTGGATCTTCAGGTGCTCCATCTGGTTATGCAGGACATAATCCTTTAAACCCTACTGATCCAAATAATGGAATCCTTTATGAAATGATTGAGTTAACAAATAATCAATACGGTTTCTTTGGAAATCCTACACGTGTAGACTCATTCAAATATCCTATCGGACTTGAGTTATTTGGTACAAATGGGTATCAAAAAAAGGTCGGAGAATATAAAACGCAAAGCGAAATAGTTGCTTTGTTTAAAACTAATGTTTCTGCTGAGTTTCAAGGTTGTGTTAATGATGCTACCGGTGAAATTACTGCCCCTTCAAAAACCCCAGCTTTTGCCGAAGGTTCTGGTGCTTATGCAAATTATATGAAATCATATGTAGATGCCATTTGGAACAAATATAAAAATGAGGATTTAATATTTTATGCAGGTGATGCAGGTGTTTTTAAAGGAAGGATAATTGGCGAACAATTAGAAGTAGTGGGACAATCGGGAGGTTTTGTTGGTCGCACAGGAAGGGTACAATACAGACCGTCAACACAGGAAGTCTTAGAAGGAAAAGGGGTTTTGGATAGAAGATTAGTTGATGGAGATTTAGATTTAGTAGTTCAAGCGCAGCTTTGTGCAGCTATAAACAGACACATGGTGAATGTGACAACATCAAATCCAGGTCAACAAAATTGGTACGACGCTCCTAATTTTTATAAAGCAAATCCAATGAATCATTATGCTAAATTTTGGCACTTATCAGGAGTTAGTTTAGATAATTTATCTTACGGTTTTGCCTATGATGATGTTGCAGATCAATCACCTTCATTACATACACCGCAACCTACAAAAGTGATCGCAACTTTTGGAGGATATGTTGGTATTACAAATCCCTCGGTTCCTGCTACCACTGGAATCATAACATCATATGATGATTGTAATTTTACTGGATTCTCAGCTGGATTTGGTATTGGTGATTATAATCTTGCTGCATTGCAAGCAAAAGGTGTTAGAAATGATGCCATTTCTTCATTAAAAATAACGCAAGGTTTTAAAGTTATTTTATATATGGATGATAATTTTACAGGAACTTCTACAACATTAACCTCAGATTCTTCTTGTTTTAATTCAACTTGGAATGATAAGGTATCCTCAATGAGAGTTTTACCAAACGGAGATACTAACGTAGGAAATGTTACTTATCATTTACAAAATCGTAATAGCGGATTATACATGGACGTATTGGGTGCTAGTAATGCTAATGGAGCAAATGTGGCTCAAGGAACATTTAATGGTGGAAACAATCAAAAATTTACTTTTACTCATTTAGGAGATGGATTGTACAAGATAATAGCAAATCATAGTGGACAATCTTTAGATGTCAATAATTTTAATGTCGCTAATGGAGCTAATGTTGAGCAGTATCCTTATAATGCTACACCAAATCAACAATTTATTTTAGTTTCAACAGGTGACGGATATTATAAAATTATTGCTAAACATAGTGGTAAGCTGGTTGAGGTTGCTGGATTTAGTACTGCAAATGGAGGTAATGTTCAGCAATGGGAAAATGTGAATCAATCTAGTGGACATTGGAAATTAGTTTCTGTTGTGAATTCAAATTTAATTCAGGCTGAGAATTATTCTGCTATGAGTGGAATACAAGTTGAAGCTACTACAGATGCCGGAGGAGGTTCAAATGTTGGCTATTGTGATACTGGTGATTGGATGGCTTATAATAGCATTAATTTCCCAACATCAGGCCCATATTTAATAGAATATAGAGTAGCAAGTGCTGTAACGGGAGCCAAAATTTCATCTGATTTAAATGCAGGATCAATAGTTTTGGGAACATTAAATGTACCAAATACTGGAGGATGGCAAAATTGGCAAACCATTTCACATACCGTTAATGTGAACGCAGGAACATATAATTTTGGAATTTTTATTCAAACTTCAGGGGTAAATATTAATTGGATTAGAATTACTAAAGTGTCTACTGCCCGAATCAGTGAAAATATAATTCTTGAAGTAAATAAAGATAGTGAAGTTGATTTTTCAATTTTCCCTAATCCTACATCAGATTATTTATTCTTTTCAAAAGATGTTAGTGACAAAAAACTATCTATTGTTAATTTATCAGGGAATGTTATTTTAAAGACTACTATGTCTCAAAATAGTCTTGATGTTTCAAGTCTGTCATCAGGAGTTTATTTTGTCATAATAGAAGATGCTAACAATAAAGCTACTAAACGATTTTTGAAAAAATAAAATTTAATATAACTTGATCAGTTACTATTTGAGTTTTCTTTTGAGCGTTCGATTTTATCGGACGCTTTTTTTAATGATTATAATTTTATTTTAAGTAGCTAAAATTACTTTTTCTTTATTTTAGTTTACCATTTTTAGGCATATTAGTACTCTAAAATGGCATTTGAAATTAAATTTTAAAATCTATTGCAACTATTATTTTCAATTTTTATTTTCTTACAAATGTTAATTTTTTAGATAAATTTTGCATTTCTAAAATAAAATGCATTAAATTTGGCACATAACACCAAAACAAACGCTTATAACATAAAAATACTTTTTCAGAGAAAATTCTCTTTAATGATTAACCCAATCTAAAAAGTATTGTTATGGCTACAAATCAACTCCCAGACGCTTTATTAGTTAGAGATTACATTAATGGTAATGAAAACGCATTGGCTGTTTTGATTAACAGACACCAATCTAAAATTTATGGTTTTATTTATTCTAAAGTTTTAGATAGAGATTTATCAGATGATATATTTCAGGATACGTTTATTAAGGTAATTAAAACTTTAAAATCGAACTCATATAATGAAGAAGGCAAATTTTTACCTTGGGTTATGCGTATTGCTCATAATTTGATTATAGATACATTCAGAAGAGACAAAAAAATGCCGAAGTATCGTGATTCGGATGAATTTTCTATCTTTTCGATTTTAATGGATAACAGTCCTAATATTGAGGGGCAAATGATTACAGAACAAGTAGAGTCTGATTTACTTAAATTAATTAACGAACTTCCAGACGATCAAAGAGAAGTATTGGAAATGCGTATTTATCAGGATCTTAGTTTTAAAGAAATTGCTGATTTAACTGACGTTAGTATTAATACTGCCTTAGGTAGAATGCGTTATGCAGTTTTAAATTTGAGAAAGATTATAGAAAAAAATCAAATTATTTTGACAAATTAGACAATATAATTTTAAGAGATGCGTTATATTTAAAATTTCAAAAATTAAATATGGCAAAACTCTACACTAAGAAAAAAAATGAAACCCAAGAGATGTTACCAAAAAAGGAAACAGTGGATTTTATATTAAACTATTCAAAAGCAGTACGAATAGTTAAAACTACAACGAAAGAAAACTTTGAGATAGTTGTAAATTGAGCTAGAATAACGCCCTTTTTTTAGGGCGTTTTTTTATTGTATTCTTTTAGCACCGAAGCTCTTCCAATTGTTTTTGTAATAATATCTTTTTCAAGATTCCAACCTCGGGCAGGTGAATACTCACGTCCATACCATATTATTTGAAGATGTAAATCATTCCATAATTCTTTAGGAAATATTTTTTTGGCATCAGCTTCAGTTTTTTGAACATTTTTTCCATCAGATAAATTCCAACGATACATTAAACGATGAATGTGAGTATCTACAGGAAAGGCAGGAACACCAAACGCTTGACTCATAACCACACTTGCTGTTTTATGTCCTACAGCTGGTAATTCTTCTAAGGCTTCAAAACTTTGTGGAACTTGTCCGTTGTGTTTTTCGATCAAGATTTGAGATAAACCATATATGCCTTTCGATTTCATGGGTGATAATCCACATGGTTTTATTATTTCCTTAATTTCTTCAACAGATAATTTAACCATATCATAAGGATTGTCTGCTTTAGCAAATAAAAGAGGTGTTATTTGATTAACCCTAACATCTGTACATTGAGCAGATAATAAGACTGCAATGAGTAATGTATATGGATCTTTATGATCTAATGGAATAGGAATTTCAGGATATAGTTGATTAAGTGTGTCAATTACAAACTGAATTTTCTCTTTTTTAGTCATTTTAGTTTAATTTTGGTAAATCTAAAAACTAAATAGAAAAACTCCTAAAAATTAATTTTAAAAATGACAACATTAAAAATAGGTGATAAGGCTCCAAATTTTTCCGCAGTAGATCAAGATGGAAAAAATCATTCTCTGAATGATTATAAAGGTTCAAAATTAGTAGTGTTCTTTTATCCAGCAGCTAGTACGCCAAGCTGTACCGTTGAAGTTTGCAATTTGAGAGACAATTATTCAGAGTTTATAAGTAAAGGTTATAAATTATTGGGTGTAAGTGCAGATACAGCAAAAAAGCAATCTAGTTTTATTAAAAAAAACGAATTGCCTTTTTCTTTATTGGCAGATGTTGATAAAAAGGTGATTGAAGCTTTTGGTGTTTGGGGACCTAAAAAATTCATGGGAAGAGAATTTGATGGTATTCATAGAACTACTTTTGTAATTGATGAAAAAGGAATCATTGAAGATATTATTGAGAAAGTAAATACAAAAGAACATTCAAAACAGATTTTAAAATAACAAAAAAGCCATTCTTAATGAATGGCTTTTTTATTTTATACAATCTCTTTTTCTAGAGAATTTGTGGTTTCTTGATATCCAAACAAATGATCTCTCTTAATCATTTCCGCAATACCTTCAGGTAACATTTCTTCCCAACCAGTTTTATTTTTACTAATCATTTTTAAAACCTCTCTTGAGAAGATTTTAAGATGTGATTTATCAAAATCAGTTATATCAATTACTTTTCCATTATATGCGAAGAATTTGTACAACTCTTTCATACGTGGATGTACTTTAAGGTTTTGTGAGTTTAAAATTGTACCATCTTCATCTTCCATAGGATATAGATATACTTTCAAATCACGATAGAATAATTTTCCAAATGCTTCAAGGATTCCCCCACTTAAGTGACGATAGTACTTTTCATCAAAAATGTCAATTAAATTGTTAACTCCCAATGCAAGTCCCATTCTTTCTTTTGAGTAATTTGAAAAATATTCAACTACTTTAAAATATTCTTGGAAGTTTGAAATCATTACAGTTTGACCTAACGAACAAAGTAATTCTGCTCTATCCATAAAGTCTCTCTCATCAATTTCTCCATCAGAACGTAGATTTGATAGTGTAATTTCAAAAACAACTAGTGTATTTTCTTTTTTTACTTTATTTTCTTCTAGGAACATTTGTAGCGATTTCTCGTACATATCCATGTTGACCTTTGTAACTGGTCTAAAACTTCCGCGAAGGGCTAAAATATTCTTTTTATATAATACAGCAGCAGGTAAAATATTTTTACCAGTTGGATCGAACATAACTGCATCAGTCATTCCATTTTTTACTAACTGTAAACTCATTAAACGATTGTCTACTTCAGCAAAACGTGGCCCAGAGAAATTGATAGTATCAATCTCTAACTGATCTTTATCTAAGTGATCATATAAATAACGTAACAAACGTTTAGGATCGTTATACTTGTAAAAAGCACCATAAATTAAGTTTACACCTAATTTCCCTAATGTCTCTTGCTGAAGTTTAGCATCGGTCTCTTTAAAGCGAATGTGTATTATAATTTCATTATAGGCTTCATCAGCTTCTAATTGATATTTTATTCCAACCCATCCATGTCCTTTATATTGTTTAGCAAAATCAATGGTTGCTACTGTATTAGCGTAGCTAAAGAACATTTTTGAAGGATGTTTTTCTCTTTTTAAACGCTCTTCAATTAGTTCAACCTCATGGTTTAACATTTTTCTTAAACGACTTTCCGTAACGTAACGTCCATCATCTTCAATACCATAAATCGCATCACTAAAATCTTTATCATACGCAGACATCGCTTTTGCAATGGTACCTGAAGAACCACCAGCTCTAAAAAAATGACGTACAGTTTCCTGTCCGGCACCAATTTCGGCAAAGGTTCCGTAGATGTTATCATTTAGATTTATTCGTAATGCTTTATCAGTTATTGAAGGGATTGTTTCAATAACTTTGTCTCCTTTTAGTTTAATTTCGTTCTCTAGATTTCTCATTATTGGGGTACTACTTTGCAAAGTTAATAAAACGAAGGGCTTTTTATCAAATTAATCTTTAATTTTGAGAAAAAATTAAGCATTTGAAAGTCTATTTTTTAGGTACAGGTACTTCACAAGGAATTCCAGTAATAGGAAGTCAGCATTTAGTTAATAAAAGTACTGATTATAAGGATAAAAGATTACGTGTTTCTGTTTGGGTAGAATGGGACAATCTTTCATTTGTGATAGATTGTGGCCCAGATTTCAGACAACAAATGTTGACATCAAATTGTCAACATATCGACGCTATTTTATTTACTCATGAACATTCTGATCATACTGCTGGACTAGATGATATTCGTCCTTTTTTCTTTAAGCAAGGCGAAATTCCAATTTATGCTCACAGCAGGGTTTTAAAAAATTTAGAAAAACGTTTCGATTATATTTTTGAAACAGAGAACAAGTATCCTGGAGCTCCTGGCGTTTTTCCAATAGAAGTTATTAATAATCAAAACATTTTTATTTCCAACAAAGAGATTATTCCAATTGATGTGATGCATGGAAACCTTCAAGTCTTTGGTTACAGATTTGATAAGTTTGCTTATTTGACTGATGTGAAGGAAGTTTCGGACAGCGAAATTGAGAAGCTTAAGGGATTAGAGGTATTGGTTATTAATGCATTACGTGAAGAATCTCATCCTACACATTTTAATTTGCAGGAAGCTTTAGATTTTATTAAAATTGTGCAACCCAAAAAGGCCTATTTAACCCATATAAGTCATGTTTTAGGTTTCCATGAAGAAGTGCAACAAAAATTGCCCGAAAATGTTTATTTGGCTTATGATAATTTAATACTTACTATTTAAAATGAAGAAATTAATTTTATACGGATTTATATTTTCCGTTTTGGTAAACATTTTTCAGTTGATGTATTCCTCAAAAAAATTCAACTTTGAAAATGAACGTTTTGAGAGTTATAAAACAAAAATGAAAGATAGTATCACTAAAATTGTTGCAGACAAGGAAGAAGGAGATTATTTTTCGCTTGCCCACAACGATAAAGCTATCGACTACCTTGAAGATTATGATGTAAATAAATTAATGCCAGAAATTAAGGAACAGTTATTGGAATATAATAATAATCCAGAAGGTAATCCATTAATTTCTTACGAAGGAATGTCGATTAATAAAGTTCGTTTTTTAAACCATCGCTGGATTATTGCTGATTTTACAGGGCCAACTGGTTGGGGAGAAGTAATTTTTAAATACTTTATTGAAAAAGATGGTAAAGTAACATTTGAACCTGCCGAAACTCTTTTATATCCGCAGAATTAAATAAAAAAGGACTCAAGATGAGTCCTTTTTTATTATTTAGTTTCGTCTAACCAATTTCTAAAATCATAAAAATTTTGAGGAGCAACTCCGTGTCCAACAGGATATTCTTTATACACATTTTGTATGTGCAAACTATCCAAAACGGGTTTTGCTTTACGTGCCCATTCGACAGGAACTACTTGGTCAACATTTCCGTGTGATGCGAATATTTTTAAATTAGAAAAATCATTGCTTTTAAATTCATCTTTAGCAATATCATCATTAAAATAGCCACTCATTGCCACTACACGTTGTACTTTTTCGGGATAAGAAAGGGCTATAGCATAACTTAAAATACATCCTTGGCTAAAACCAATTAATGTTATTTTTTGAGAATCTATTGCATAATTAGCAGTTAATTCATCAATGAAATTAGCAATTAAATCACGAGATGTTTTCGCTTGGTCTAAATCTGAGAACTTTTTTTCATCAGCATCAAAATTTATTGCATACCAAGCATAGGCATTATACATTAAATCATATGGAGCACGAGCTGAAATGACATAATATTCGTCTGGTAGTTCTGAAGCGAATGAAAATAGATCTTCTTCGTTGCTTCCGTATCCATGAAGTAATAAAAGAAGCGGGTTTTTATCAAGTTTTACTTTAGGTTCTCTAACTAAGTGATGTAATGAAAATTGCATTAATTTAAATTTTGAAATATTTTTTGATACCATTCACCAACTAATGGTACAATTTTTTGTTCTCCTTGTAAAGCTCCTAAGAAGCCATACAACCAAAGTATAAATATAAAAGTCCAAAAGGCTGATGAAACTAACCAACTATCAAAGTAACCAATAAAATATCCTAAAAAGAAATAGGTTAGATTAATCCCTAAAGCTTGTCTGATATGAAATGAAGCAAATGGATTCTTCTTTTCATTATTCATAAAAATGGCAATGACAGTTCCAATAATGGTAATATAGCTAATTACTGCTGTATTCTTACCTTCTTCAATTGTATGCATGATTAGTTGTTTAAAATTAAATTTGTTTGATTATAAATTCCGTACACTTTTCCTTTTACTTTGCTTCCCAAAAAGGCTGAGTTTTTAGATTTTGAAAGTATGTTTTCTTGACTAAATTCTGAACTTCCTTCAGGATTAAAAAGCGAAATATTTGCTTTTTCACCTTCTTTAATAGTAACTGTTTCTAGCCCTAGAGCTTTTCTTCCAGCTGTTAATTTTTCAATTATGATTTCTGTTGGCAAAATAGCTTGTAAAGCAGTATAAGCACTTTCAAGTCCTATCGTACCATTTTTAGCCAAATCAAATTCTAGTTTTTTAAACTCAATATCGATAGGGTTGTGGTCTGATGTTATACAATCAATTGTTCCATCAATAACACCTTCAATTAAAGCTTTACGGTCTTCTTCGGTTCTAATTGGTGGAGTAACTCTAAAGTTGGCGTCAAATCCTTTCAAAACATCATCGTTAAAGAATAAATTGTGAACTGCTACACTACAAGTCACAGCTAATCCTTTTGCTTTTGCATCACGAATTAATTGAACTGATTTTGCTGTAGAAATAGTAGGAATGTGTAGTTTTCCTCCTGTATACTCTAAAATAAAAAGGTTTCTGTTAATGATTATTTCTTCTGCTAATGAAGAAATACCTTTTAGACCCAATTGAGTTGCTGATATTCCTTCGTTGACAATCCCTTTGCCCTTAATATTATTGTCTTGTGAAAATGCAATCACTAATCCGTCAAAATCTTGAGCATATTGTAAAGCTACTTTTAATAAGTTAGCGTTTTCGATACTTTTGTTGTAGTCTCCAAAAGCTATAGCTCCAGCATTTTTCATGTCGAATAATTCTGCAAGTTCAACGCCATCGCTATTTTTTGTCAGTGCTCCAATAGGAAAAAGTTCTGTAGATGAATTATTGGCTTTTTGTTTTACAAAATGTATTTGGGATTGATTGTCTATAATTGGATTTGAATTTGGTTGTAATGCAATACCAGTAAAACCTGATTTTGCGGCAACTTCTAATCCATTTGTAATGGTTTCTCTTTCTTCATAACCTGGCTCTCCCAGAGAAACACTAGTGTCGAACCAACCGGTAGAGATATGTAAATTATCTAACTCAATTGCCGTAAAACCTTCTTCTGACTGAATATTTGTATCTATTTTTTGAATGATTCCATCTTTTATTTTGATGTCAATCACTTTGTTGTGAAACAAATTTCCGGGTTCAATAAGTCGGGCTTTTTTTAGAATTAAGTTCATTTTATGAATTTTTGTATAAGAATTTCAAGTATAAAGAACACTAGTGTAAAAATAAGAAACCATTTCCAAATTTGATTGTCGGTTCTTTCAATCTGAATGGTTTCAAAAAATTTATCTAAGCTATCTATCTCATTTAAGTTATCTAAACTTTCGCTACTTGATTTTGTTAAATTGCTTTCCTTTCGGTCAAAATTAAAGCTCAGGTTTCCAATCGTTTTGTTATTTTGAACAATAGAATAGTTCCCTGCTTTTTTAGGATTGTCTCCATTAGAAAATTTCACTTTATCTTCCATTATTTGTTGCATTGGAATGAAGTCTTCTTCATTATTTTTTACCGAAATAACTTCGTCTTTGTTTACTGAAGCATCTATAAGTATACTTTTGCTATTTCCAATAGTTTCAAATTTAACTCCGTTTTTATTATTGTTAACTCCCATTTTATAGAATACAGGAACGATTAATGGAGAATTCTGGAAATTACTATTTTGTTTATTTATTGGAGATGAAAAGACATAAACAGCTCCTGTGTTTTTATATATTGTAGATAAAAATGCTGATTGATCTTCGTAAGAAATAGCTTGAGAAACAACTGATTTAAGTCTGAAATTTTGTTTTACGGTAGGGTATTGAAAATTTGAAATTTTCTTCTCAAAAACATCAGAAAATAAAGGATTTGAAAAATTAATTTTGGTTATTTTCTTTTCGAAGTTTTCAAGATTTGAAAATTGTATTCCACCAAAAATCGAAAGAAATGAATTGATATTTTGTATTTCATTTTTTTCAGAAGGAATAACGATTAGATTGCCTCCTTTTTGCACAAATTGCTTCAGGTTTGTATGCATTGCAACCGGAATGCTTTCTAATTCGTTTAAAATTATGGCATCATGTTTTTGTAATATGCTATAATCAAGTGAACTTAAAGTAGAATTTGAAAAATTGAAATCAGGTTTGGTGTAAATTTTAGATAAAAAATTACTCTTTTCAATATCGCCAACGCTTAAAACATTAATAATTTCAGGCTTTTTGATGTTGAAATAAAATGTGTTGTCAAAACTTAAGCTATTGTCATGTAACGAAACGTAACCATTAAAATCGTCTTTTGGAATAGTAAAATTTAGAACTTGCTTACGTTTATTTAGCTGTAATATTGCTTTTGCAATTAGGTTTTCTTTATTGTAAACAGAAACAGGAATTGATTTTTCATCCTCAAAATTAGAACTAACCTGAACACCTATTTCGTAAAAATTATCAAGTGTTTGACTTAAATATACACTGTCAATAGCAATGTTTTCTAAATTTTCAGCTTCAGGAATAACAAAGTAAGTCTTTGTATTTTCTGGTAATTTTTCTATCGAAGTTGTTTTTAAACCGATAGCATCCGTAACAATTACAATATCTTTTCCTTGATTGCTGTTGTGCGATTTTATTTTTACCAACGCATTGTCTAAAGAAAAAGGAATTGCCGAATAATTTAACTTTTGCAGGTCTTTTTCAATCGATTTAATATTTGTATCCCAAAATTCATCCGAATTTGTAATAACAGAAATATTTGTTTCTTCTGGAGTTACTTCTAATAAATCTTGAACGGCTCTTTTTAATAATTCTCCTTTTTGTCCTTTGGCTTGCATACTAAAGGAATTGTCCAGAATGACAAAAAGTTGATTGTTTTTTGATTGACTGTCTTTTGCTTCAAAATAGGGTTGGGCAAAAGCAAAAATTAAAGATGTAAGTAATAATAATCGAGTAGCTAATAATAAAAACTTTTTGATTTTAGAACTTTTTCGAGTTTGTGTAGAAAGTTCTTTGAGCAGTTTTACGTTTGTGAAGTATTCTTTTTTAAAACGTCTTAATTGAAATAAATGGACTAAAATTGGTATCACCAATAAAAAAAGGAAATACAGAATTTCGGGATTTTTGAAGTGCATTTATCAAAAGTTTTTCAAAGATACATTTTTGGTTTAAAAGTTTAGCTATTCTCTTTTCGCTTTTTTCTCTTTATAGAATTCTTTTTGGGCGATATAAATTGTTTTTGTCACTTCACAAAACACAACATCACCAGTTTTGTTTGTAATTTGAGTAAGTTTATGATGTTCAAATTCTTTTTGCTCCATCACTTTAGCAATAATATCTTCAATTTCTTTATTTGTAAATTCGAAAGTAGCATACATATCTTCACGAGCTGGTCTTTTGAATTTGATATTTGCTGCTTTATCCCAAACAATATATTCCTCCTTTAAAATATACATTAGCTGTATCATAGGAATTGGGTCTACTGCTGCAAACAAACTACCGCCAAAAATTGAACCCACATAATTTCTGTTTTTATAACTGAGAGGAATCTTTATTTTGACAGTTTTAATATCGTCAGATATATATATTACTCGTGCTGTACTTCTTCGGTACATAGGTGAGATGTTGAAGCCAAACTTTAAAAAAGTTGATTCTTTTATAAATTTTTGGGCTATTTTGGCTAGCTGTTGGTACATTTTAAGTTTATTTCTTTTTCTTTTTAGCAGCTCTGCTTTTTAAAATGTTTCGGTTTACTGAAGTTCCTGTTTTTTTCTTGGTTTTAGAAGGACCACCAAGATTTACTTTTTTATTCTTTTCAGATTTTTCGTGAAAACCACTGTTTTCACTTAATTTAGGTTTCTTGGTTAAGAATTTAATTTTCTGTTTCTCTTTTTCAGGACCAATTAATTGTGTTGAAATTTCTACTTCAGAAGGAGTCTCTAAAATTTTAATTTCCATTTCCATAAGCATTTCTGCTTCTATTTTGATGTCTTCCTCACGAGGTGCTATGAAACTTATCGCAATACCCGAAGCATCCGCACGACCTGTACGCCCAATTCGGTGAATGTATTGCTCAGGAACTTCTGCCATTTCAAAGTTGATAACATGAGTGATGTTAGATATATCTAAGCCACGAGCCATTACATCAGTAGTAATTAATCCACGTAAAACACCATTTTGAAAATCTTGCATGGTCAACAAACGGTAATTTTGTGACTTATTAGAGTGTATTACTCCAAATTGACCAGGAAAATCTGCGTCAATTTTATCGAAAAGCATATCGGCAATTTTCTTGTTGTTCACAAATACTAAAAGCCTTTCAAGTGATTCATCTGTATTTAGTAAATGTTTTAGTAAGTTAACTTTTGTATTAAAGTTAGGTATGTGGTAAGATAATTGTTCAATTTTTTCAAGAGGAGTTCCAGAAGCTGCCAATGTTACTTCTTCAGGAAAATCGAAATAATCATTTAGAATCTCATCTACTTCATCAGTCATCGTAGCCGAAAACAAAATGTTTTGTCTCTTTGGTTTTAACATGGATAAAATAGATGTTAATTGAGGACGGAAACCTAAATTAAGCATTTCATCAAACTCATCAATAACCAATTTAGTTACTTCCTGTAAGCCTAATACACCATCAAGAGCTAAATCCATAATACGACCAGGTGTCCCTACCAAAATGTCTATTCCTTGGTATACTTGATTTTTTTGTGTATTAATATTTACTCCACCATAAATGCCTAATGTTCTAACAGACATATAGGTTGTTAACTTCTCTACTTCTTCAACAACTTGTACAACAAGTTCACGAGTAGGAACCAAAATCATTATTCTGGGATTGTAGGTATTTACAAATTTGTATTGTTTTAGTAATGGTAATAAATATGCAAAAGTTTTTCCGGTACCAGTTTGAGCAATTCCCATCATATCACGTCCTGACATAATAACAGAAAACGATTTTTCCTGAATAGGAGTAGGGGTTGTGAAGTGTAAATCATCTATAGCTTTTTGTAAAGATTTAGGAAGATTGAACTGTTCGAAATTTGCCATTTTGTATTATTTTTTGCAAAGGTATTGTTTAAAGTCTATTATTTGTCAATTTTTAAGGTTGTTCATCGAAAAAAAAGGTATTTAATATGATATTACACAATTTTGTCTTAAATTTTCAGTGTTAATCAAACTTAAAAATGCATCAGAATAATTATATAAAAGATCATTTCTTTTCATACATAAAGCAAGATCATGAATTATTCAACCTCATTATTGTTTTAAATAAGAAACGTTTTTTTGTATTAGATTGCATTAATCAGGATTTTCTTTGGATGTCTAGACATTTATTTAAGAAACTAGGGTTTAGAGATAAAGAAAATGATTTACTTTTTTGGAAAGAATATTTCCAATTTTCATCTCAAATATTTAATGATAAAATAGCTGTTATAGAGTTTAAAAATGATAAAGGCAATAAAGCTTCCTCTTCAACTGTAATATATAAGATTTTTGATGAAAACAATAGCTTAAAATTTATTGTAGGGATTTTGGAATCACCACTTCTTTTTAAAACATCAACTAAAAAGAAAAATAGGATAAAGCATTTTCAAAATACACTTGATGAAAATGAAGATAGATTTAACTTTATTTCAGAAAACATTTCTGATGGTATTTATATAATCGAGAAAGAACAATTAGTCTTTGCTTCAGGTGCATATCTTAAAATGATGTGCTTGACACAATCTCAAAAGCAGCAAAGTCATAAAGTAGATATGTTTAGTTTGGTTCACCCAGAAGACCTTGAAGATGTAAAGAATATAATTTATGGTGCAGCAGCTCAAAAATTACCTTCTATCAAATATGTTTTTAGATGTCGTAGAGGAGATGGAGAGTATATATGGCGTGAAGATATTATGAATATTCTTTACAATGAAAGCAAAGAACCTATAAAAGTAGTAACCATTGCCCGTGATATCACTCAAGAAAAGATTGAAAAAATTGAAAATGAGAAAAGACAGAAAGCCATTGATTTACAAAATCACCTATTGATTGAATTGTATTCGAGTATTGATAAGGAAAAGCTAAAAGATAAAATTAAGGAAGTCACTATAATTGCGACTAAAGGTTTGAAAATTGATCGCGCTAGTTTTTGGGAAATTAATAATGATGAGCTAGTTTGTAAAAATTTGTTTGATAAAAACGAAAACTCGCATCTAAAAAATCAAGCATTAAAAGTTAGAGAAATACCTAAATATATTGCAGCGGTAAATAACCAAGTGGCTCTTGTAGCATATGATGTTTATGATAATGAGGCAACCTCCGAATTAATTGACAACTACTTAAAGCCCTTAGGAATAACAGATATGTTGGATATTCCTATTAGAGCCAACGGTAAATTTTATGGTGTTTTGTGTTGCGAACATCGTGATGATCCCAGAGTTTGGAGTGAAAATGATATTTCTTTTGCCAGAGCACTTGCAGATTATTTAAGTTTAGCCATTGAAGAAAATAAAAGAATTCAAGCAGAAATTCAGTTAAATGAAAATCAGGAACAACTTAAATTTATATCTGAAAATACTTCTGATGGTATTTTGGTAATTGAAAATAATAAAATTAGTTATGTTTCTCCTGTATTTGCTAAACTTTCAGGGTATACGGAATCATATATAAAAAAGTTGAGTTTGGGTGAAGTCTTTAATTTCATTTATCCAGAAGATGCTATTAAAATTTCTGAAATTATTTATAAAAACCTATCTCTTCAAAATGAAAAATTTAGTTATGAATATCGATTTAAAGGAGCTTCTGGGGAATATCAATGGAGAGAAGATTCTGCCAATGTTATTTATAATTCAAATGGGAGTTATTCAAAATATATTTTGGTATCAAGAGATATTTCTGAAAGAAAACAAACCGAAAAAAAGCTTATAGAAAGTGAGCAACAATTGCGATTAATTACTGAAAATACTTCTGATGGAGTGGCAGTTATTGAAGGAGGTAGACTTACTTATGTTTCGCCATCTTACGTTAAATTACTTAATTACACAAAAGAGGAATATTTGAATTATACTCCCAATGATATTTATGAAAAATTTCATCCTGATGATTTAGTAAGAGTGAAACCATATATAAATGAATGCTTAATGAAACAAATGAAGGAGTTTAAATATGAAATGCGTTTTAGGGATGTAAATGGGGAATACCATTGGCGAGAAGACTCTGCAAATGTTATTTATGATGAACATGGTAAATCTGCAAAATATATTGTTGTTACAAGGGATATATCGGCAAGAAAAGAATCAGATAAGGAAAAAAACAGATTGTATGAGATTACAGAAAAACAAAATCAAAAATTAATTAATTTCACACATATTGTATCGCATGATATTCGCTCACATACTAGCAATTTATCTATGATTCTAGATTTGTTTGAAGAATCGAATGATTCTGATGAGAAAAGAGAATACTTTAATATGATGAAGCAAAGTACAAACAAGCTTTCGGATACTATTTTCTTTTTGAATGAAACTGTTGCCATTCAGAGTGGGGGTAAAAATGAGTTTGAAAATCTCAATCTAAAACAAGAAATAGAACAGGCTATTTTAGGAATAAATGCCATTATTAAGAGCAACAAAGCGATTATTAATATTAATGTTGATGAAAATATCCAAATAAAAGCGACACAATCTTACTTGGAAAGTATTATTTTTAACTTACTTACCAATGCAATTAAATATCACTCAAAAGATAGACTACCTGTTATAAATATTGTTGCTAATGTTGATAACGATGAAACGATATTACAGGTAAGCGATAATGGTTTGGGGATTGATTTAGAGAAGAATAAAGAAAAAGTTTTTGGTATGTATAAAACCTTTCACGGAAATTCAGATGCAGTAGGTTTGGGATTGTTTATGGTTAAAAACCATATTGAATCGATGGGAGGAAGAGTTGAAGTTGAAAGCGAGGTCAATAAAGGAAGTACTTTTACCTTGTATTTTGTATGAAGAAAGCACAACTTACATTTATAATAGATGATGACAATATTTTTGTTTTTGTCCTGAAAAAACTACTGGAAAAAAATGAAAACTTCGTTGAATTTAGAGACTTTAAAAACGGAGAAGATGTGATAGAAATCTTAGAAAAAGATGTAGCACAATTTCCTGATATTATATTGCTTGACATTAACATGCCCGTTGTAGATGGCTGGCAGTTTTTGCAAAAACTGGAAGAATTACCTAACAAAGACAGATTAAACATTTTTGTGATGTCTTCTTCCATAGATGTTGCTGATGTAGAGAAAGCAAAGCAATTTACTACGGTTAAAAATTACGTTTCAAAACCAATTAATCAGGATAAGCTTAATCAATTACTCGAACAGATATAAAAAGAAAAACCATCTCGTAAAGGAGATGGTGTTTTCAAAATATAGGTTTGGTTTGGTTTAAGATTTTTAGTTGTTAAGCATAACTGGCATAACAAGCATTGTAACCGTTTCACCTTCATCAAGACCATCTGCAGGAGTCAAGATACCAGCTCTGTTAGGCATTGACATTTCAAGCATAATCATGTCAGATTGAAGGTTTGTAAGCATTTCTGTCAAGAAACGTGAATTGAAACCAATTTGCATATCGTCACCTTGATAATCACAAGTTAAACGCTCTTCAGCTTTATTTGAGTAATCAATATCTTCAGCAGAAATGTTTAATTCGGTTCCAGCAATTTTTAAACGAATTTGGTGAGTGGTTTTGTTTGAGAAAATAGCCACACGACGAACTGAATTTAAAAATTGTGTTCTGTCTATTAATAATTTGTTTGGATTCTCCTTAGGTATTACAGCTTCGTAATTAGGGTATTTACCATCAATTAAACGACAAGTCAATACATAATTATCAAAAGAAAATGTTGCATTAGCATCATTATATTCGATAGTCACTTCAGCATCAGAAGTTGCTAAAATACCTTTTAAAATAGTTAAAGGTTTTCTTGGCATAATGAATTCAGCTACTTGAGACGCTTTAACATCAGCGCGGGCATATTTCACTAATTTGTGAGCATCTGTAGCCACAAAAATTAATCCATCTGTAGAAAACTGGAAGAATACACCACTCATTACTGGACGTAAATCGTCATTACCCGCCGCAAAAATTGTTTTGCTTACTGCTGTAGAAAGTACTTCAGCAGGAACAATAGTTTTTGAAGGCTCTTCTAAATTAACTGATTTAGGGAACTCTTCTCCTGGAGCATATGCTAAGGCATATTTTCCTGATTGAGAACTAATCTCAATTGTGTTATTTTCTTCAACAGTGAATGTTAAAGGTTGTTCAGGGAAAGTTTTTAATATTTCTAATAATAACTTAGCAGGAACAGCAACGCTTCCTTCGCTTGTAGAATCGATAGAAAGAGTAGCAGACATTGTTGTTTCTAAATCTGATGAAGAAACGATTAATTGATTTTGTTTTAACTCAAACAAAAAATTATCTAATATAGGTAAAGTATTGCTACTATTAATAACACTACCTAAAACCTGAAGTTGTTTTAGTAAATAAGAACTTGATACTATAAATTTCATTTGCATCTTTTTAAATAATGGTCTTATAGATTATGAGACACTTTATGTTTTACAAATATATTTTAAACCATTCAGTATTAAAAACAATTTTATCAACAAGAATTGCGGTTTTTCAACATAATTAACGCGAAAATTGTCTTTTTCTAAAGTAAGTAATAGCTATTCCGAACAGAGTTAAAATCAACAAAGGTAAGCCAACTGTAAGCAACTGAGTGTATGTGTACTCTTCGTACACTTTTTCTTTGTCTAATAAAGGTAAATCAACTTCCTTGCTTCTAATGTTAATAAGTCCGTTGTCATCCAGTAAATAATTGACACAATTCATTAAAAACTCTTTGTTAGAATACATTTGATTAGTCCATTTGTCATATCCTAATTCCATAGGTTGCCCTTTTTCGTCCAATTGATTTTTGATAATGTCTCCATCAGCAACAACGATCATTTTTGACGATTTTCCTTTGGCTTTAAAATCAGGATCTTTAAAAGGTAATACTCTATTTTCATATACAGATGAAAAATAACCTTCTAAAAGCAATGCTACAGGTAAATTTCCCGGAGTATAATCCTGAGGGTTTGGTTTTTCATTTACAGTTTTCAAATCAATTTCGACTGGTGTTCCAATTTTTTTAGAATAAATAGAAGATTGTAATAAAACAGTCTTCTTAATATCATTCTTTAATACGTCAATTGGATTTGTAAAGTCAAGCTTTACACCATCTATATTGTTTACAATAGGATGATGACTTTGAGGAAAGACATAAGGAGCAAAAAACCACGGATAGTTTTCATATTGTGTTTCATTGCCACGTTCTCCAGTTGCCAAGGCAATAGGAGTTGCTTGTAAATCTTTCACTAAATGCGGATTAATTCTGAAACCGTATTTAAAGAACATATCGTTTAGACCTAAGTCGAATGGAAAAGCAAAAGCTGAGCCATTTTGTTTTAGGTTATCCATATCTATGTTTACAGATTCGACCAACCAGATCGTTTTTCCGCCATTAATTAAAAACTGATCTAAAACTTGTTTTTCCTGGTCTGAAAAAGCTTCTTTGGGTTTTGCTATTAAGGCTAAATCAAAATTTTGAAGCTGTTTTAAAGTTTTTACAGGATTTTTAGCAACAGAATCTAAAGTAAAGGCTCCTAAAAAATAGCTTTCTCCCAGAGTTCTTAAAAAATCCACTTGATAAGCATCTGCCATTTCACCATTTCCTTTAATAACAGCAATTTTCTTTTCTTTTGGAGTGGTAATTTTGTGAAAAGCATCTGCAAAAGCGTATTCTAAATGTTGTACAGAGCTAATGACTTTTTCTTGGGTTGATGCTCCTAATCGGTTTTTAAGTAAAGGTATTTTGGTACTTTCATCTTTATAGGTAGCAACTGCCCATGGAAATACTACTTCTTGAGATTGTTTTCCTTTATCATCAACAGTTACTTTTATTGGCGTTAATCCTCTTTCCAAAAAAGATTCCATCGTAGCCTCTGCTTTATCAGAATCTTCCAAAGGATTAACAAATTGATAGATAATGTTAGGGTTATAGGCTTTAAATTCTTCTAAAATTTGCTTTGTCTCTGTTTGTAAACGCTTGAATTCGGCAGGAAAACTTCCTTCTAGAAAAACATCTACATATATAGGTTCTTTAGCATTTTTTAGAATGTTTAATGAAGTTTCAGATAAGGTATATCTTTTATCAGCAGTTAAATCGAAACGATGAAAAAAGAAATTACTAATTGTATTTACTGCAATCAGTACAATAATTGTTACAACTAAAGTCTTTGTATTTTTCATTATAATTTGTACGATTTTAGTTTGTGAACAGTTAAAGAAAGAAATAAGAAGATGATGCTTGCAAAATAAATCACATCTCGTGTATCAATTACACCTCTACTCATACTTTTATAATGATAATCCATACCAAATGAGGCAATTACTGAGCTAAAACTTTCTAATGCTTTATAATTTGAAATCCCTTGAAAACCAAAATAAATGATAAAACATAGAAGTACCGAAATCAAAAACGAAACAATTTGATTGTCAGATAGCGATGACGTATATATACCAATAGAAGTATAAGCTCCCATAAGAAATAATAATCCAAAATAAGAACCTAAAGTACTTCCAAAATCGAGATTACCTTCTGGTAAGCCTAAATCATAAACTACTTTAACATATACTAGCGTTGGTATAATTGCTATGATAAGTAATAGAAAAGATCCAAAAAATTTACCATTTACGATTTCCCACAAAGACATTGGTTTTGTAAGTAATAATTCCATAGTTCCTTGTTTTTTTTCATCTGAAAAACTGCGCATGGTTACAGCAGGAATCAAGAAAAGTAAAATCCACGGAGCTATTGTAAAGAAAGGAGTTAAATCGGCAAATCCTGTATTAAGAATATTGTAATCTCCTTCAAAAACCCAAAGAAATAATCCATTGAGAATTAAAAATATTGCAATTACCAAATATCCTATTGGCGAACCAAAAAAGGAACGGAATTCTTTAAATAAAATGGCTTTCATTATTTAATTTAAAGTTTTTATGTTTAAAGTTTAAAAACGAACAAAAGTAGTTCAATAACATTAGAATTGAAACATTAAGCTAAAGAAACTAATCGATCAACACTCCATGCTTCGGGTTTGTCATTAAATAGTTTTTTTGTAAATGTCCAAACTTCATCAAATAAGGCAGAATTTCTATAGTTTTCTAAGTCCTGTTCTGTTTCCCAATAACTATAAGTGAAAAATATACAAGGATTGTTTTTGTCTTGATATAATTCTAATAATTGATTGCCAGGGGAGTTTCTGATTTTATCTTTGATTTCTTCAAAGTTTTCTAAAAACACAGTAATGTTTTCTTGGTGGAAACTAAGTTTTACTATTCTTATGAACATTGTTAAGAAAATTGAATGGTTATTTCATCATAATAATTAAGACCTAATAATGATTTGGCAGATCCAACAGTGTTGGGATTACTTTTATAGATACAAATTTCTAAAAAACCACTTTCATTAAAAAGAGCAAGTTTTTCACCTTCATAATTTTTTAATTTAAAGGAGTCATTCACTACAAAATCTGAATAGGATTTGTGTATTTTTTTAATGGTTTTTTTATCTATTTTGACTCTGTTTTTCTCGTAAAAAATCTCAAATTGCCTTTTTTTGCCAATTTCTTCAAATTGTTTTTTTGAAATATTTGTAATACAGTTCCCAAAATGGTCTATGTAAACAATATACCCTTTTATTGAATTTAAATCAGAAGAAACAACCGCTTTGATAGTGCTAATAGTTTTTAAAGATTCAATTTCTTTACCAACAACACTAATCGCACCTCCTTTAGCCAAATGATTTGCAACAGTTATAAAAACATCCATATCAGTTGATGATTCAGGTAGTCTGTCATGAATGTTAATTTCTGCAATTTTTTGTGGCTTTATTTTTTGAGTCAAAATACTTAAAATCCCATTATCCGCACAAACAAAGTAATGATCATTCCATTGCATTACAATATGAGAAGTGTCAATTGTACGTTCACTATCAACTCCAATTAAGTGTACAGTTCCTTTTGGAAAACTACTATAAGCAGCACTAATAATATAACTAGCTTCAGTAATATTAAATAAATCGATACAGTGTGAAATGTCAACAATTTGAGCGTCAGGATTTTCTGATAATATTTTACCTTTTAACGCACCCACAAAGTGGTCTTTTAGTCCAAAGTCGGTAGTGAGTGTAATTATTGACATTATTTTGTTTATAACTAATCCTGAAAAGTTTTGGTAAATTTAGTAGATTTGAGAGAAAGAAAACGAATTTATTTAGAACTAAATTTTATAGCCTTTGAACGAAAGAATTATTGAATTGGAGAATATCGCTCCTAAAGATTTTTGGGGAGCACATGATAGTCATTTGGAAACTATTAAAAAATATTATCCAAAGCTAAAAATTGTGGCAAGAGGAACTACGTTGAAAGCTTTTGGAGAAGAAGAAGTTTTAGATGAATTTGAGATTAGATTTAGGCGTTTAATGACTCACTTTTCTCGTTTTAACAATATCGATGATAATGTTATTATGAGAGTTATAGAAGGCGATGCTCAGCAAACTGGTGTGATGGATTCTAAAGATGAAATTCTGGTTCACGGTTTAGGAGGTAAGTTAATTAAAGCCATGACGCCTAATCAGCAAAAGCTTGTTGATTTTGTTCGAAAAAATGATATGGTTTTTGCAGTTGGACCAGCAGGTACTGGAAAAACATATACAGGTGTTGCGCTTGCAGTAAAGGCTTTAAAAGAAAAACAGGTTAAAAGAATAATTTTAACACGTCCTGCTGTTGAAGCTGGAGAAAATTTAGGATTTTTGCCTGGGGATATGAAAGAAAAGTTGGATCCATACATGCAACCATTATACGATGCATTACGTGATATGATTCCTCCTCAAACACTAGAAGATTATTTATTAAAAGGTATTATACAAATTGCTCCTTTGGCTTTTATGAGAGGTAGAACGTTAGATAATGCTTTTGTTATTCTTGATGAAGCACAAAATACAACACATTCACAAATGAAAATGTTTTTAACTCGTATGGGGAAAAATGCAAAGTTTATCATTACAGGTGATCCGGGTCAAGTAGATTTACCTAGAAGAACTATTTCTGGGTTAAAAGAAGCTATACTAGTTTTGAAAGATGTAGATGGAATTGGAATAATTTATTTAGACGACAAAGATATTGTTCGCCATAGATTGGTGAAAAAAATAATTGATGCATATAAGAGTATAGAAAATCATGATTAATAAATTTTTAAAGGTTGCTATTGCTCTTATATCGTTCTTGATTATTTTACTTATTTTCAGAATTATTTTACCTATATATGATTTGTATGCTTACAAATTAACTGATGAATACTATTTAGTAGGTGTAGGAAATAAAAAATATGAAATACGAAAAGAGATTTTTGGAAATCCAATTATTTCAAATATAACTCTTGACGGGGAGTGGATTATAACATCAAATGAAATTTATGGAATTAAAGGAAATCCTGGCAGTATTGATGATGATTACTTTTTTTTAGAAAAACGTGGAGATGCCATAGCGGTTTTTGATGATTTATATTCCCTTAATCAATTTTTAAAAGAAAAAGGTTTCGAAGAATATTCAATGCTGAATTCTGAGAAAGTTGTTCATCTTAAAATCGACAGAAGAAAATTTTAATATTTAAAGCAGATTTTTTACTTAAAAATCTGCTTTTTTATTTAATATTATAAAACTTTTCAACACGAAAACGTTTTCGTTGCTGTTGTAACTTATTCATAATGTTGTTCTTAAGTATAAAGTCATAAATTTAGTTCAAACAAAAAACAAAAAACTAAATTTTATGAAACAATCAACCTCAAAATTAGTTGGTCTATCCATGCTTATTATGACAATAGCATGTGAGAAAGATGAAACTAAACCAGACAAATCGCTCGAATTTGCAAAACAAACAAAAATTATTAATGTAACGAATCACGATGGAAAACCATTTACTACAGGAGTAAGTTCAAACATAAATTCAAAGTATGTAGCAAATCCAGGAGGAGGAGTTATGATGCAAGCTTTCTATTGGGATGTTCCTTCTGGAGGTACTTGGTGGAACACTGTTAAGTCAAAAGTAACCGCTTGGGGTAATGCAGGAATAGGGTCTATTTGGTTGCCCCCAGCTTCTAAAGCACAAAATGGTCCTTATTCAATGGGATATGATCCAACAGATTATTATGATTTTGGAGATTATAATCAAAATGGGACTATAGAAACTCGTTTTGGTTCCAAAACAGAACTTGTGAGTTTAATTACTCAAGCACATACTGAAAATATGCAGGTATATGCCGACATTGTAATCAATCACAATAGTGGCGGTCAGTCTGAAGCAAATCCTTATACAGGAACAAATACTTGGACAAACTTTTCAGGTGTAGCTTCTGGAAAATTTACAAGAAACTATAATGATTTTTATAAAAATTCTTATGGCAATAATGACGAAGGTTCTTTTGGTGGTTATCCAGATTTATGTCACGCTAATCCTCATGTGCAAGATTGGTTATGGGGAAGAACAGATGCTATAGGGAAATATTATAAGAATACAATGAAGTTTGACGGATGGCGATTTGATTATGTGAAAGGATTTGGTCCTTGGGTTGTAAATAATTGGAATGCTAATGTAGGTGGATTTTCAGTAGGTGAATATTGGGATTCAAATGTGAATACGTTAGAATGGTGGGCAAATAATGCAAATTCTTCAGTGTTTGATTTTGCTTGTTATTATAAAATGAATGATGCTTTTGACGGAAATAATTTAGCGTTATTAAATGATGATATGATGTGGAAACGTAATCCGTACAAAGCAGTAACATTTGTTTCTAATCATGATACAGATGAAATTTGGAACAAAACATTAGCTTATGCTTATATTTTAACACACGAAGGATATCCAACAATTTTTTATCGTGACTATGAAGAATGGTTAGATAAAAATAAATTAAACAATCTTATCTGGATTCATAATAATAAAGCAACGGGAACAACCTCTATATTATATAGTGATAATGATGAATATATCGCAAGACGTAATGGATATAACGGAAATGTTGGTTTAGTTGTTTATTTAAATAATTCATCTTCATGGCAAGAAAGATGGATACAAACTAACTGGGCAAATGCTCAAATTAAGGATTTTACTGGGCATTCATCTTGGTATCCTACCACACAAGGGGATAAATGGGTTAAAATACAATGTCCTCCTAATAGTTATTCAGTGTGGTCTATAAATATGTAGTTGTTTTTTTATTTGCAAAAAGTCACTCATAAACGGGTGACTTTTTGTTTTTGTAATCATTTAAAATAAATTACTTTTGTGACACAAAACAACAACACAACATTAATGAATACTATTACTTCTACCCAGTTTAACTTTCCAGGACAAAAATCAGTTTATCACGGAAAAGTGCGTGAGGTTTACAATATCAATGACGAACTTTTAGTGATGATTGCTACTGATAGACTTTCGGCATTTGATGTGATTATGCCAAAAGGAATTCCATACAAAGGCCAAATCTTAAATCAGATTGCAACAAAATTTATGCAATTAACAGAAGATATCGTTCCTAATTGGTTGGTTGCAACTCCAGATCCAAGTGTAGCAATAGGTCATTTATGTGAGCCTTTTAAAGTAGAAATGGTAATTCGAGGGTATCTTTCGGGGCATGCTGCACGTGAATATGCTACAGGAAAAAGAGTGCTTTGTGGTGTTGCTATGCCAGAAGGAATGAAAGAAAATGATAAATTTCCACAACCAATTATTACTCCAACTACAAAAGCTGCTGTAGGAACTCATGATGAAGATATTTCGAGAGAAGATATTTTAGCACACGGAATTGTTTCGGAAGAAGATTATTTAGTATTAGAAAAATATACAAGAGATTTATTTCAAAGAGGAACTGAAATTGCAGCTTCAAGAGGATTGATTTTAGTAGATACCAAATATGAATTTGGAAAAACTAAAGATGGGAAAATAGTTTTAATTGATGAAATCCACACTCCAGATTCATCTCGTTATTTTTATGCAGATGGTTACCAAGACCGTCAGGATAGAGGAGAATCTCAAAAACAATTATCTAAAGAGTTTGTACGTCAATGGTTAATAGCTAATGGCTTTCAAGGAAAAGACGGACAACAAATTCCAGAAATGACCGATGAGTATATTGAAACAGTATCGGAAAGATATATAGAATTGTATGAAAATATCATTGGAGAAAAATTTATAAAAGCAGATGTTAGTAATATTCAAGAAAGAATTGAAAACAATGTTGTTGCTTTTTTGAGTAAATAATACAAACATATCTTAAAGTTTAATTAACCACGTTTTGCATGGTTTTTTTGTCCTTTGCAACGTACAAGTGTAAAGACGTTAATGTTAAAATTATGTTATAATAAAAATTTTATGTAACACAATATTCGATATGACGTCTATTAATATAAATCATTAATCAAAAATCAATCATCATGAAAAAATCAATTGTTATTTTAGGTTTAGCTCTTGGAGCTTTTGCAACTCAATCTTTTGCATCAAATGTTAGTGTTTCTCACGAAAAAACAATTTTTGCTAGTGTTAATTCGCCATTGTGCGCAGCAATCATTAAAGGAGATTTAGAAGCAGTTAAGAAATTTGTTGAGTATGGAGTTGACGTAAACGAAACTTCTAATGGAATGACTCCACTAATGTTTGCAGCACGTTTTAATAGAGTAGATATTATTGAAGTCTTATTAAAAAACGGAGCTGACAAAAAAACTAAAGATGAAAAAGGTTACACAGCACTAAAATATGCTGAACAATCTAAAGCAAATGATGCTATTCAAGCTCTAAAGTAAATTTAATTAAATAAAAAAAGTCCCTATCATGGGACTTTTTTTATTTATAAAGGAATTTTTTATTTCTTTTCTAGATTAGCTTTCAAATTGTCTAGACCAGCTTGTAATTGTTTCCCTATCATATTCCCCATAATGAATTTTATGCCATTCATAGGATAAGGCATTTCTCCCTTAAAACCCCATTTTACTTTAGTTTGTGCTGGAGAAAGAGATTCAGTTGTGAAATATGCATAATCAGTCGAAACCATCGGACGCTTAAAACGTAATTCCATATCGATGCGTTCACCAGGTGTAATTTTTTTAATTTCTTGCTCACCTTCTCCTACATCATCATTTCCGTTCCAACTGTAAATAAATCCTACTTCTCCATCAGTTCCCGTAAAGTTTCTTTTAGAATTAGGATCTTTCATATTCCAAACACTAAAATGATCTTGGTTTTTCATCATTTTTATATAATTAAAAACACTGTCTTTAGGTTGATTAATCATCACTTCTCTTTCAACCGCATAATCTTTTGATATTACTAATCCTGCTATTAATAAAATTCCGATAAGAGCAAGCAAAACAAAAATAATTTTTTTTAGAATTCTCATAGTTCATAGTTTTAGTTAATGTTAGTTACTTTGATTTCTTAAAAGCAGATTCGTAAGTTTCAATCCAATCTTGAGTACTCATTTTAGTCATCAATTCCCCAATTAATTCAAACGGAACGTCTTCAGGTTTTTTAAATCGTACACAACTTTTCCCTATGTCCAACTTTTTCTTAGAATATTTTGGATATTCAGATGTAAACCAATTTAAAAGTTCTGGATTTGCATAAATCCCCATATGATAAAAAGCGATGAAATTTTTTTGAGAAGCAAGTCCTGCAAAAGGTAATGGATCTTTAGGGTTGCAATGATAACCATTTGGATAAATTGAATGAGGAACCGAATATCCTATCATGCCATATCTCATGCCTTCTTGAAATCCTTTAGGTAAACTTTCTATTATTGTGTTACGTAGTTTAGTAAAAGCAGCTTTTCTTTCTTCTGGAATTTCGTTTAGATAATCAGTTACTGATGTCGCTTTTGATTGCATATAGTAGTATGTATAAAAGTAAAGTTATAAAAAAACCATTCGATTATGAATGGTTTTTTTAAAAGTACCCTCAGATTATTTAAAATATGAGAACGATTTGTTGTTTTCAATCTTTAATAATGTTTCATAAATTAATTTAATCACATTTTCTACATCTTCTTTATGAACCATTTCTACAGTGGTGTGCATATATCTTAATGGTAAAGAAATTAAAGCCGATGCAACTCCTCCATTACTATAAGCAAAAGCATCAGTGTCTGTTCCTGTTACTCTCGAAGTTGCATGACGTTGAAAAGGGATTTGCTTTTCATCTGCAGTGTCAGTAATCAGTTCACGTAATTTATTTTGTACTGCTGGTGCATAAGCAATAACCGGACCACGACCAATTTTTAAGTCTCCTTCAATTTTTTTATCAATCATTGGAGTAGTAGTATCGTGGCAAACATCTGTTACAATAGCAACATTAGGTTTTATAGTTTGAGTTATCATTTCCGCACCACGTAATCCAATTTCTTCTTGAACGGCATTTACAATATATAGTCCAAAAGGAAGTTTCTTCTTGTTCTCTTTCAATAAACGAGCTACTTCTGCAATCATAAAACCACCCATACGGTTGTCAATAGCACGACAAACAAATTTGTTTTCGTTTAAAATCATAAACTCATCTGGATAAGTAATAACACATCCTACATGAATATCTAATTTTTCAACTTCTTCTTTCGTCGTACATCCACAGTCTATAAAAATATTGTGCAAAGTTGCATTTTCTTCTTTACCACGACCACGTGTGTGAATTGCTGGCCAACCAAAAACTCCCTTAACAATTCCGTTTTTAGTATGTATGTTTACTCTTTTAGATGGAGCAATTTGATGGTCTGAACCTCCATTTCTAATAACATAGATTAAACCATCATCAGTAATATAATTTACATACCATGAAATTTCATCACTATGACCTTCAATTACTACTTTATAAGGAGCATCAGGATTAATAATTCCAACAGCAGTTCCATATGTATCTGTAATAAAGGTATCAACGTAGGGTTTTAAATAATCCATCCAAATTTTTTGTCCTTCATTTTCATAGCCTGTTGGTGATGCATTATTAAGATATTTTTCAAGAAAAGCCATAGAAGCTTTGTTTAGTACTGATTTTGATGACATAAAATATTTTTTTGCTAATTTAAGCATTTGGCATTACACTTGCTGAATAATTTATATTTTTGAACAAACAATCTATATAATGAAATCTATAAAACTAATTGTCGGTTTATTGCTATTTGGTCTCGCAACTAATGCCCAAATAAAAAAAGACACCACAGCAGTTACCCAAGCCGATTTAGATAATGATACAGTTACACACGTTAGTTATACTCTAGAAGAAATATATGTTTCCAACAGAGACTATTTTAAATCTGCTGAAGAAAGAAAGAAGTTTCTAATTCTACAAAGAAGAGTACACAAAACATATCCATATGCAAAAATAGCAGCAGATAGATTAGTGGCGCTTAACGAAGGGATGAAAGCATTAAAGTCTGAAAGAGATAAAAAGAAGTATTTTAAATTGGTCGAGAATTATCTAACCAATGAGTTTGAAGACCAATTAAAAAAGTTGAGTCGTAAAGATGGTCAAATATTGGTTAAGTTAATTCACCGTCAAACTGGAAGCACAACTTTTGATCTTATAAAAGAATTAAAAAGTGGCTGGAAAGCTTTTTGGTCTAACAACACTGCAAAATTATTTGATATCAATTTAAAAACACAATACGATCCTTATAACGTTTCAGAAGACTTTATTATAGAAGGAATATTGTTTAGAGGTTTCTCAGATGGTAAACTTCCTAAGCAAGGCTCAAAAGTTGAAATGAACTATTCCGAACTGGCCAAGCTATGGCGAGAACGAATAAAAGCAAGTAAGCAACAATAGATTATGACACCTTATATATATAAGGTGTTTTTTATTTCTGGCGTGTCCCTATGCTTTGCATTGGGGTCTGGCTTTTCGTTATATCTTTTATTTGTTGACTGAGGTGTCACACTGAGCTTGCCGAAGTGCTCTCGAAGTCAACAAATAAAAGGATGCTGCTTCACCCGAGGTCGAGCTGACCGAAGGTAATCCCTCACGCGAATAATACCTGACTGCCATTGGCAGTCCTCCTTTTAATTTCAAATCTCATGCGTACCATATATATAGTATACCTATATATAATAGTGTATAGGATAAGTATATATGTAGTATACATAATAAAGAATATACCTATTATATATTTATAGTGTAAAACGGATGTTTAAATTCCATTACTTTTCGACACTGTAATACTATCAAAAAAAACTTTTACATCTAACTTACTGTGGGTCAGAGTAAGTGTAAAAAAGATTAAAAAAAGTTTTATAAAAGGCTTGCGTAATTGAAAAAAGGTGGTACTTTTGCACCCGCAATCAACAACAAAACGGTTGTAAACAAGCAAAGTTCTTTATCATAGTGTTAAAAAATCTTTAAGTGATTGAGTTTAAAGCGAGAGCAAAAAAATTAAAAAAAATCACGAAAAAGATTTGGAGATAAGAAAATAAAGATGTTATCTTTGCACCCCGCAACGGAGAGGTTCTTAAGTATTATTGATTAGAAAAACGGATTGAAAATTTTCTCAAAAAAAAGTTTCAAGAAGTTTTGGTAAATAAGAAAAGAGTTTTTACCTTTGCACCCCGCAAACGAAGAGAAGTTCATTTGAAATATTGAGTAAATAATTTAAGATTTTAGTCTTGAAAAAAGATAAAAAATAAATCAAAAATTATTTGCGAGATTAGAAAAAGATTTCTACCTTTGCACCCGCAAAAACAACGAAAGAAGTTTAGCGAAAAACAAGAAGAAACGTTCATAGACATATTGGATTGACAGCCGCTTCGAGCAGAGATGTTTGAAGCACAAAAAAATAAGAGTAAGAGAAATCGAGAGATTTGAAAAACCTAGCATTCTTTGTCTACAAATCAAAAGCGCAAGCTTTTAAAAATTATACGATGAAGAGTTTGATCCTGGCTCAGGATGAACGCTAGCGGCAGGCTTAACACATGCAAGTCGAGGGGTAGAGGAAGCTTGCTTCCTTGAGACCGGCGCACGGGTGCGTAACGCGTATGCAATCTACCTTGTACAGGGGGATAGCCCAGAGAAATTTGGATTAATACCCCATAGTGTAATGAATAGGCATCTATTTATTACTAAAGTTCCAACGGTACAAGATGAGCATGCGTCCCATTAGCTAGTTGGTGTGGTAACGGCATACCAAGGCAACGATGGGTAGGGGTCCTGAGAGGGAGATCCCCCACACTGGTACTGAGACACGGACCAGACTCCTACGGGAGGCAGCAGTGAGGAATATTGGTCAATGGGCGCAAGCCTGAACCAGCCATGCCGCGTGCAGGATGAAGCATCTATGGTGTGTAAACTGCTTTTGTACGGGAAGAAACAACTCTTCGTGAAGAGTCTTGACGGTACCGTAAGAATAAGGATCGGCTAACTCCGTGCCAGCAGCCGCGGTAATACGGAGGATCCAAGCGTTATCCGGAATCATTGGGTTTAAAGGGTCCGTAGGCGGTTTTATAAGTCAGTGGTGAAATCTGGTCGCTCAACGATCAAACGGCCATTGATACTGTAGAACTTGAATTACTTGGAAGTAACTAGAATATGTAGTGTAGCGGTGAAATGCTTAGAGATTACATGGAATACCAATTGCGAAGGCAGGTTACTACAAGTGGATTGACGCTGATGGACGAAAGCGTGGGGAGCGAACAGGATTAGATACCCTGGTAGTCCACGCCGTAAACGATGGATACTAGCTGTTCGGAGCAATCTGAGTGGCTAAGCGAAAGTGATAAGTATCCCACCTGGGGAGTACGAACGCAAGTTTGAAACTCAAAGGAATTGACGGGGGCCCGCACAAGCGGAGGAGCATGTGGTTTAATTCGATGATACGCGAGGAACCTTACCAAGGCTTAAATGGGAAACGACAGGTTTGGAAACAGACTTTTCTTCGGACGTTTTTCAAGGTGCTGCATGGTTGTCGTCAGCTCGTGCCGTGAGGTGTCAGGTTAAGTCCTATAACGAGCGCAACCCCTGTTGTTAGTTGCCAGCGAGTCATGTCGGGAACTCTAGCAAGACTGCCAGTGCAAACTGTGAGGAAGGTGGGGATGACGTCAAATCATCACGGCCCTTACGCCTTGGGCTACACACGTGCTACAATGGACGGTACAGAGAGCAGCCACTACGCAAGTAGGAGCGAATCTACAAAACCGTTCTCAGTTCGGATCGGAGTCTGCAACTCGACTCCGTGAAGCTGGATTCGCTAGTAATCGCAGATCAGCCATGCTGCGGTGAATACGTTCCCGGGCCTTGTACACACCGCCCGTCAAGCCATGGAAGCTGGGGGTACCTGAAGTCGGTGACCGCAAGGAGCTGCCTAGGGTAAAACTGGTAACTAGGGCTAAGTCGTAACAAGGTAGCCGTACCGGAAGGTGCGGCTGGAACACCTCCTTTCTAGAGACTATAAAAAGAAGTTAGGAAAAAGTTCTTAAGATTTTTTTTACTCTTGCTGTTAATTCAAATAATACAATAATTAAAAAACAGAGTCTCGTAGCTCAGCTGGTTAGAGTACTACACTGATAATGTAGGGGTCCCCAGTTCGAGTCTGGGCGGGACTACTAAGTTTTTTTGATTAAAAAAGGAAATTTTAGAGGTTGAGTAACCGTTTGAAGTACTGTTAACTGAAAACTGTTAACTGACGACTAAATATACGGGGGATTAGCTCAGCTGGCTAGAGCGCCTGCCTTGCACGCAGGAGGTCATCGGTTCGACTCCGATATTCTCCACTGGTTCCAAAAGGAACAACCGTTCATTGACATATTGAGATAAAAAAACATTTAAAAAGTAGAAAGAACACAGTTTTTATACAGTAATGTATAAAAACGAAAAGTACAATAAGCAAAATAAGGGCGTATGGGGGATGCCTAGGCTCTCAGAGGCGAAGAAGGACGTGATAAGCTGCGAAAAGCTACGGGGATTGGCACACACGAATTGATCCGTAGATATCCGAATGGGGCAACCCACTATATTGAAGATATAGTACCCGATAGGGGGCAAACCCGCTGAACTGAAACATCTAAGTAGGCGGAGGAGAAGAAAACAAAAGTGATTCCGTAAGTAGTGGCGAGCGAACGCGGATTAGCCCAAACCAATGTTGTTACGGCAATGTTGGGGTTGTAGGACCACGATATTTCTTGCGGATTGAATTAGAATTACCTGGAAAGGTAAACCACAGAGGGTGATAGTCCCGTATAAGTAAGAAAAGATAAGAATAGTGGTATCCTGAGTAGGGCGGGGCACGTGAAACCCTGTCTGAATCTGGCGGGACCATCCGCTAAGGCTAAATACTCCTGAGAGACCGATAGTGAACCAGTACTGTGAAGGAAAGGTGAAAAGAACCGTGAATAACGGAGTGAAATAGATCCTGAAACCATACGCTTACAAGCGGTCGGAGCCCTTTCGTGGGGTGACGGCGTGCCTTTTGCATAATGAGCCTACGAGTTAACGTTGCTGGCAAGGTTAAGTGATTAAGTCACGGATCCGTAGCGAAAGCGAGTCTGAATAGGGCGCTTTAGTCAGTAGTGTTAGACGCGAAACCGTGTGATCTACCCATGGGCAGGATGAAGCTGTGGTAACACATAGTGGAGGTCCGAACCGGTTGACGTTGAAAAGTCTTCGGATGACCTGTGGGTAGGGGTGAAAGGCCAATCAAACTCGGAAATAGCTCGTACTCCCCGAAATGCATTTAGGTGCAGCGTTAGTTATAAAGTTATATAGAGGTAGAGCTACTGATTGGATGCGGGGGCTTCACCGCCTACCAATTCCTGACAAACTCCGAATGCTATATAATGTTCACTAACAGTGAGGGCTTGGGTGCTAAGGTCCAAGTCCGAGAGGGAAAGAACCCAGACCATCAGCTAAGGTCCCCAAATGTATGCTAAGTTGAAAGAACGCGGTTTGTCTGCATCGACAGCTAGGATGTTGGCTTGGAAGCAGCCATTCATTTAAAGAGTGCGTAACAGCTCACTAGTCGAGCGGACGAGCATGGATAATAATCGGGCATAAGTATACTACCGAAGCTATGGATTTGTATTATATACAAGTGGTAGGGGAGCATTCTAACAGGGTTGAAGGTGTATCGTAAGGTATGCTGGACTGGTTAGAAAAGAAAATGTAGGCATAAGTAACGATAATGCGGGCGAGAAACCCGCACACCGAAAAACTAAGGTTTCCGCAGCTATGCTAATCAGCTGCGGGTTAGTCGGGTCCTAAGGCGCACCCGAAAGGGGAAGTCGATGGCCAACGGGTTAATATTCCCGTACTTCTTATAATTGTGATGGGGTGACGGAGTGATGAAAGCACCGCGAACTGACGGAATAGTTCGTTAAAGCACTTAGCTATAGGTTCTCTAGGCAAATCCGGAGAATTTGGTGAAATGCGATAGTACTCGGCGTCTTCGGACAAAGGGATAGTGTGCCTAAGGGCTTCCAAGAAAAACCTCTAAACTTAGATTATAAGAACCCGTACCGTAAACCGACACAGGTAGTTGAGGAGAGAATCCTAAGGTGCTCGAGAGATTCATGGCTAAGGAATTAGGCAAAATAGACCTGTAACTTCGGGAGAAAGGTCGCCAGCGCAAGCTGGCCGCAGTGAAAAGGTCCAGGCGACTGTTTATCAAAAACACAGGGCTCTGCAAAATCGTAAGATGAAGTATAGGGCCTGACACCTGCCCGGTGCTGGAAGGTTAAGAGGAGATGTTATCTTCGGAGAAGCATTGAATTGAAGCCCCAGTAAACGGCGGCCGTAACTATAACGGTCCTAAGGTAGCGAAATTCCTTGTCGGGTAAGTTCCGACCTGCACGAATGGTGTAACGATCTGGACACTGTCTCAGCCATGAGCTCGGTGAAATTGTAGTAACGGTGAAGATGCCGTTTACCCGCAGTGGGACGAAAAGACCCTGTGCACCTTTACTATAGCTTAGTATTGGTCTTGGATAAGTGATGTGTAGGATAGGTGGGAGACTGTGAAATGGCGTCGCCAGGCGTTGTGGAGTCATTGTTGAAATACCACCCTTTGCTTATCTGAGGTCTAACCCCATATTGTGGGGGACATTGCTTGGTGGGTAGTTTGACTGGGGTGGTCGCCTCCAAAAGAGTAACGGAGGCTTCTAAAGGTTCCCTCAGCACGCTTGGTAACCGTGCGTAGAGTGCAATGGCATAAGGGAGCTTGACTGAGAGACATACAGGTCGATCAGGTACGAAAGTAGAGCATAGTGATCCGGTGGTTCCGCATGGAAGGGCCATCGCTCAAAGGATAAAAGGTACGCCGGGGATAACAGGCTGATCTCCCCCAAGAGCTCATATCGACGGGGGGGTTTGGCACCTCGATGTCGGCTCGTCACATCCTGGGGCTGGAGAAGGTCCCAAGGGTTGGGCTGTTCGCCCATTAAAGTGGCACGCGAGCTGGGTTCAGAACGTCGTGAGACAGTTCGGTCTCTATCTACTGTGGGCGTTAGAAATTTGAGTGGATCTGATTCTAGTACGAGAGGACCGAATTGGACTGACCTCTAGTGTATCTGTTGTCTCGCCAGGGGCATCGCAGAGTAGCTACGTCGGGAAGGGATAAGCGCTGAAAGCATATAAGCGCGAAACCCACCACAAGATGAGATTTCTTTTAAGGGTCGTGGAAGATGACCACGTTGATAGGCTATAGATGTAAAGGCAGTAATGTCATAGTCGAGTAGTACTAATAACCCGTAAGCTTATGTACGTGCATGCGCCCCGCAAGGGGCGCGGCAAACTTTCTCCCTTCGAGTATACCTCAGGGATCAATGATTTTTATCTCAGTATGTTAAGATATTGTGTAATGTTGGTCTGGTTTTAACCAAATCACCCTTGCAAAACGACCTTAAGGTGGTTATTGCGGCGGGGCTCACCTCTTCCCATCTCGAACAGAGAAGTTAAGCCCGCCTGCGCAGATGGTACTGCAATCCTGTGGGAGAGTATGTCGCTGCCTTTCTTTAGAAAACCCTTCATCATTCGATGAGGGGTTTTTTGTTTTATAATCTTGTAAGAATTACTTGTAGGTGAACTAAAGTTAACGTACCTGGCTGCCACTGGCAATCCTCCTTTTAAGATCAAATTTTTCTTTAGAGAATCTTCATCAGTAATGATGGGGATTTTTATATATTGGTTTTGTAATAAAATAGAAATATGTACAGATTATAAGAAAAGAATCCCTATTCATGCTTTAAATGTTTGATACAGATAGATTGAAAAGGTATAGAGTATACAGAAAAAAATCCTGTAAGTGAAGTTTTATTTAAAGTTTTTGTTGATTTCTATCAATTTTTTTGCAGAATGTTCTTGTAATTCTTTAAAAAAAGTGAAGAATTCTTCTTCAAAATAGATATAGAACTCTTGTAATTCGACTATTGCTTCCTGCATATTTACTCTATTTTTTGTACGATGATCCATTTGGAACAATATCATTTCCAGTCCCGAAATTGTCGCATAACTTTTTAGCCAATTGCGAGCTATCATATAAGGCATCATATTCTTAGTTTTATCAGTAAGAATACTATAATTCTGTTTTAATGATTGATAAAAATTATTGGCATAATCATCTAAATCTTCATTAGAATAATTGTTCCAGTTTTTTGCTAAAAAATGGTCATAAACAATATCCATTATAACACCAGAATAATGCCCATATTTTTCATGTAATCTATGTTTACTTTTTCTGTAAGTTATATTAGCATCAGTAAAAGTGTCAATTGCTCTATGTAGTAGTACTCCTTTTTGTATTTCAATAGGAAAGTTTTTGTATTGTTGACCACGAATTCCATCAGCCATAAAATTGCCAATTTTTATTAATTCGTTGTCACCAGATAAATATATGTGAGCAAGAAAATTCATCTTTTAGTTGTAATTATCTCAAATATACAAACTTTAAGGATTATTCAATCAGTTAAAAAAACTGTTTGATGTGATAGTTATGAACTCAGTAACTTTTATATTTGTATATTAACTTTTGAAAATATTTTAATGACTTTAATAAAATCTATATCAGGTATTCGTGGCACAATCGGTGGAAAGGTTGGAGATAATTTAACACCAGTAGATGCAGTAAAATTTGCTTCGGCTTATGGGACATTTTTAAAGAATACATTGGAGAAAGAAAAATTGGTTGTAGTTATTGGTAGAGATGCTAGAATCTCAGGACCAATGATTCATAATTTGGTAACAAACACTTTGATAGGCTTAGGTATTGATGTTATTGATTTAGGTTTATCTACTACTCCTACAGTTGAAGTTGCGGTACCTCTAGAAAAAGCAGATGGAGGTATAATCTTGACAGCTTCCCATAATCCCAAACAATGGAATGCTCTGAAATTGTTAAATGCTAAAGGTGAATTTTTAAGTGGAGCAGATGGAGCAAAGATTCTTGAAATTGCTGAAGCAGGAGTTTTTGATTTTGTTGATGTCGATAATTTAGGATTAATTACAGAAAATGCTGCTTACATGGATATTCATATCGATGAAGTACTGGAGTTGCCTTTAGTTGATACTGACATTGTTTCTAAAAAGAAATTTAAAGTAGTTGTTGATGGAGTTAATTCTTCTGGAGGAATAATTATTCCAAAGTTATTGGAACAAATGGGGGTGGAAGTTGTAAAACTTTATTGTGAACCTAATGGTCATTTTCCTCATAATCCCGAGCCTTTAAAAGAACACTTAGGGGATATTTGTAAACTTGTTGTTGAAGAGAGAGCTGATTTTGGAATTGTTGTAGATCCTGATGTAGATCGTTTGGCTTTTATATCTAATGATGGCGAAATGTTTGGAGAGGAATATACTTTAGTAGCTGTTGCTGATTATGTTTTAAGTAAAACACCCGGAAATACAGTTTCTAATATGTCTTCATCTCGAGCTTTACGTGATATTACCGAGAAACACAATGGAAGCTATCAGGCAAGTGCAGTAGGTGAGGTGAACGTTGTGGAATTAATGAAGAAAACGAATGCGATTATTGGTGGTGAAGGAAATGGCGGAATCATTTATCCAGAGTTGCATTATGGAAGAGATAGTTTGGTTGGAGTTGCATTGTTTTTAACATACTTAGCCGGTCAAGAGAAAACAGTTGCTGAGTTACGTGCGAGTTATCCACAATATTATATGAGTAAAAATAAAATTGAATTAACTCCTCAAATTGATGTTGATTCAGTTTTAGAAACAATGACTAAGAAATATAGTTCAGAAAATATTTCGACGATAGATGGCGTAAAAATAGATTTACCTACAGAATGGGTTCATTTGCGTAAATCAAATACTGAGCCTATAATTCGTATTTATACAGAAGCTCCTACACAAAAGGAAGCGGATGTTTTAGCTGAACGATTTGTTAATGAATTAAAAGATATAGCTGGAATTTAATAAAAAAAGCCCTTAAAATTTTTAAGGGCTTTTATATTATTAATGTTTATGCTTTCCATGACCTTTGTGATGATGATGGTCATGATCATCATAATGAATAACTTTTACCTTGTGTTTTTTAGGTTTTTTGTATTTTACCACGTGAACATGGTTATCTCTGTAAGGATTGTGGCCAATAAAATCTAGTTGAACCTGAGGAGCAACTCCTAAATTTATATTGATAAACGGTCTTGGAATAGTAGCACTTATAGACCAGTGTCCACCGTTTAAATAAATATAATTACGAGCTTCTATATCATAATAGAAGTTTTGTTCAGGAAAGTAAATATGCTTCGTTTTAGCTCTGTATCCATGTGCCGGGGCCCATGGTGGCGGACCTTGGGCAAACATATTTTCCGGAATAATTAAAAATAATAAGGCCGCAATTACTGTGGTTTTAATTAAATTCTTCATTGGTTATAGATTTTTATGGTATAAACGTTAATTTAAATAGAAATATTATTTGTAATCAAAGTTTACCATCCAATTTATTCCAAATCTATCAATAAACATGCCAAAGTATGCTCCCCAAAAAGTGTCACCCAAAGGCATTACTATATTTCCATCAGCTGAAAGCCCATTAAATAAGTTATTTGCCTCTTCTTTACTTTCTGCATTTATTGATATTGAAAAGTTGTTTCCAAAAGTTAGATTTCCACCAAATCCTTCAGAGGTATCACTGCCAAAAAGTGAACTTCCGTTTCCAATCGGTAAACTAATATGCATTATTTTATCAGCATCTGCTTCTGAAACTGGAGGTTGACCTTCTGCAGGTGGCATATCTTTGAATTTTCCGATATATTCAAATTCTCCACCAAAAACTGATTTATAAAAATTAAAAGCAGCTTCGCAATTTCCATTAAAAGTCAAATAAGTGTGTACACTTGCCATAGTTATATAGTTTTTAGTTAATTTAAATATAATAGTTTTTTAAGAACTGCAACTTAACATTGAGCAACCTATTTTTTCTCTTGCCCAATCAGGTCTTTTAGCAAACCATTTTTCTTTTTCCGGTTGTTCGTCGTAAGGTCTTTGCAAAAGAGTGTATAATTCATCAATTATTGAATAATCTTCTTTATCTGCTGCATCAATAGCAATTTGTGACATGTAGTTACGAAGTACATATTTAGGATTTGTAATATTCATTTTTTGTTTTCTTTCAGAATCTTTTATGTTTTCTAGGTTTATCCTTTCAATATATTGATTAAGCCAAAAGTGCCACGCATTTAAAATCTCATCTTTAATTTCATCTAATTGATAGAAAGCAGTATTAATTTTTGAAAAGGCTTGTTCCTGATTATCATTTTTTTTGATGTTTGATAATAATCTAAAGAAGATTGTCATATCAATTTCTTTTACTGTTAGTAATTCGGTTAACTGATAAATCAACTTGATATCAGTTTCATTATCTAAAGTGATGCCTAATTTTCCTTTCATCATCTCCAAGTATTTAGCCTCATATTCTGTTTGAAAACTATTTAAAATATCTTCAAAAGGCTTTGCCTCATCTACTAATGGATACAAAGCATTAGCCAATTGATAAAGGTTCCAAAGTGCAATTTCGGGTTGATTTCCAAATCGGTATCGTTTGTGTTGAATATCAGTAGTGTTTGGAGTCCAGTCTGGGTTGTAATCTTCTAACCAACCATAAGGACCATAATCGATTGTTAAACCATGAATGCTCATGTTATCAGTATTCATGACTCCGTGAACAAAACCAACACGTTGCCATTCAACAATCATCAAAAGCGTTTTTTTGACAACATTTTCGAGTAAATCAACATACTTGTCTTTTTTTTCAGAAGTAATTTCAGGAAAATAATGTTTTATAGTAAAATCAGCCAGTTGTTGAAGTGTTTTTAAATCATTTCTTGAAGCAAAAATTTCAAAATTTCCGAAGCGAATAAAAGAAGGAGCAACCCTACAAACAATAGCTCCTTTTTCGAGAGCGGGATTTCCGTTGTACATAATATCACGTAAGACTTCGTCTCCTGATAATGATAAAGACAATGACCTTGTTGTAGGAACTCCTAAATGATGCATGGCTTCGGCACATAAATATTCTCGAATTGAAGAACGTAAAACAGCTAAACCATCTGCATTTCTTGAATAAGGAGTTTTCCCTGCACCTTTTAGTTGTAAAGTATAATATTGATTGTTGTTTTCTGTCTCAAATAAATTTATGGCTCTGCCATCACCCAATTGGCCTGCCCAAGTACCAAATTGATGTCCTCCGTAACATATAGCATAGGGTTTTGTGTTTTCTAGAATTTTGTTTCCTGTAAAAACATTCAAAAATTCATCAGATGTTATATCATCTTCTTTTAAACCAATCATTTCAACTACGTCAGTTATAGCGTGGATTAATTTAGGATTTGATGTTGGTGTTGGTTTTACGAATGAAAAACATGCATCAAAAACCTTTCTAACTTCGTTAGAATTGTCTTTATCTGCAGGAAGCTCATTTGTAAATCTATTTTGAATTGAAAGAAGCATATTTAATAAAAGAAAATTGAATTTGTTATATAACTCAAAAGTAGTCATTAAATAGTTTTATTAACGTTATAGAATTGGTAAATGATGTATATTTGGCGTCAAATTACAACACAATGATTGCAACAGAATCTTCTACAGCTTTAGAACAATACTTTCAACAATTTAGAGAAAATATTATTGGTATAAATCAGGAATTTGAGTCTCCTTTTGGGAAACAGAAAATTATTTATACTGATTGGACAGCTAGCGGAAGATTATACCGTCCTATTGAAGAAAAAATGATGAATGAGTTTGGTCCTTTTGTAGCAAATACTCATACAGAAACTACAGTTTCTGGAACTACTATGACAATGGCTTATCATGAAGCTCGTCATATTATTAAGCATCATGTAAATGCAAATGAGAATGATGTTTTAATTACCGATGGAACAGGTATGACAGGTGTTGTAAACAAGTTTCAAAGAATTTTAGGACTTCGTGTTTCTGAAAATCTTAAAGAGTTTACTAACATACCAAAAGAGTTAAAACCAATTGTTTTTATTTCTCACATGGAACATCATTCTAATCAAACATCTTGGTTAGAAACCATTGCTGATGTTGTAGTTGTTCCAGCAGATGATGAAGGTTTATTCTCGTTAGAAAATTTTAGAAACGCAGTAAATCAATATAAAGATAGAAGTTTCAAAATTGCCTCAATAACTTCTTGTTCAAATGTAACTGGTATAACTACTCCATATCATGAAGTAGCTAAAATTATGCATCAAAATAATGGTGTTTGTTTTGTGGATTTTGCGTGTTCAGGACCTTATGTTGATATCGATATGCATCCAGCGGATAAAGAGTCTTACCTTGATGCTATTTTCTTTTCACCACATAAATTTTTAGGAGGTCCTGGTACTTCAGGAGTTTTAGTATTCAATAAAAACTTATATAGAAACAATGTTCCAGATTGTCCTGGCGGAGGAACTGTATCTTGGACAAACCCTTGGGGAGAACATAAATATATAGATAATATTGAAGATAGAGAAGATGGTGGAACTCCTGGTTTTTTACAAGTAATTAAAACTGCTTTAGCAATTCAGTTGAAGGAGAAAATGGGAGTTAAAAATATTCTTGAAAGAGAACATGAGATAGTTGATTTTGTTTTTGACAGATTATCATCAATTCCTAATTTGAATATTTTGGCTGGTCAACACAAAGATAGGTTAGGAGTGATCTCGTTTTATATTGACGATTTACATTATAATCTAGGTGTTAAATTGTTGAATGATAAATTTGGAATCCAAACTCGCGGTGGATGTAGCTGTGCAGGGACTTATGGTCACTTTTTACTTCATGTAGATCAAGAAACTTCAAACAGTATTACATGCAATATTGATACAGGAAATTTAGAGCAAAAACCTGGATGGATAAGAATGTCTATTCATCCAACAACTACTAATAAAGAGATTGATTTTGTTGTAACTTCTATTGAAGAGTTAGCTAAAAATCATAAAGTATGGGCTAATGATTATGAGTATAATACTAAATCAAATGAATTTGCTCATAAAAATGCATCTAATAATTATGAGGATGAGATAAAGAGTTTGTTCGAGTTATAATTTGAAGTTATTAATCAATTAATCGTATTTTTTATGTTTCCATCGTTTATGAGTCCATAAATAATACTCAGGGGCTTCAATGATTTGTTGTTCAACATTTCTCATAAATTCTTCCGAAATTTTATAATTAGGAACAGATTTTACATCTTCTGTTGGTACTTCAAAACTAGCTTGGTAATATCCTCTTTTTATTTTTTTTACTTTTAAGAAAATAATATTCATATCAAATTCTTTGGCCAAATTTTCAGCACCATAATGAATAGCAGTAGTTTGTCCAAAAAATGTATACCAGTACATGTTGTCTGATCTTCTTGGGGTTTGATCACTCGCAAATCCATAAACCGCTAATACCCCATTTTTATAGTTATTTGCAATAGTTTTTTTAGTTTCTTTAGTAGTAATTAGATAAGCTTTAAAGCGTGAACGTATTTTTTTTACTAAATCATCAAAGTAAGGATTCGTTATTTGCTTATAAATGCCATAACCTTTATGAGAAATTTTTCTATTCATAGAAATTACCCATTCGTAACTAGCGTAATGAGAAGTTAATAAAGCAATACTCTTACCTTTTTTTTCTAAATCTTTGTAGACTTCAAGATTTGCATAGGTAAAACGTTCTTCGATTTGCTTATCAGTAATACTTAATGTCTTTATCATTTCTAAAAACATATCACATAAATGCTGAAATGATTTTTTCTCAATAGCTAGTCTTTCTTTATCAGAAAGGTGTGGAAAAGCAATTAATAAGTTCTCTCTAACAGTTTTTTTTCTGTAACCAATAACATGGTAAACCATAAAATAAACAAAATCAGAAAAAATATATAAAAGTCGGAAGGGTAAAATTGAAATAATCCACAAAAGCGGATAAATTATAAGAAAAACAAGTAATTGCATTAGTTAAAAGTTTAAGCAAATATAAATTATTATTCTACTCTTATTACGTAAATATATGTTAAAAGCTTTTCTTATATTTACTAATAAAAAACATGAACCCAATTTTATTAGGAATAATAGGGGCAAATCTCCTCTTGAGTTATAAGGCTTTTCAAGATATTTCCTTTTTTAGAAAATACGAATTTCACATAGCAAGTATAAGAGCAGGTGAGCAAATTAGAATGCTTTCATCAGCTTTTTTACACGCAGATTGGGCTCATTTATTCTTCAATATGTTTACCTTATATATGTTTGCTCCAGTAGTATTTGGTAATATGGGCAATATTTCTTTTTTACTAATATATGTAGGTAGTTTAATCTGCGGAAGTTTGCTAACATTATATTTTCACCAAAACGATTATTCCTATAGAGCTGTTGGAGCTTCTGGCGCAGTAACTGGAATAATTTTTAGTTCTATTTTGCTTGAAGATAGGTTAATGATTTTTGGCTTTTTGCCAGGTTCTATTTATGGTTTTATTTATTTACTCTCATCTATTTACGGAATGAAGGTAAAAAACGATAATATAGGACACACGGCACATTTTGGAGGGGCAATAGGTGGTTATGTAATCACTTTATCACAAAGACCAGAATTGTTTACAGAGAACACATATATGGTAATTTTGTTAGCAGTGCCAATAGTAATATTATTTTTTCTGACAAAGAGTGGAAAAATATAATTGGCACAGACTTTGTAATAGCAATCTTATAAAAATATAAATATGAAAAATTTAGTAGTAACATTAATGACAATTTTTACGGTTATGACTTATGCTCAAGATCAAAGACCACAAGTACCACAAATAAGTGTTGCAGGAGAAGGTAAAATAAAAGTAACGCCAGATCAGGTAATTATTTCTGTAGGTGTTCAAAATACAGGAAAAGATGCCGCTGAAGTAAAAAAAGCGAATGATGTAATTATCGAAAAAGTTATCAAATACATAAAAGGTCAAAATATCCCTCAATCAGATTATCAAACTACAAATGTGAATTTGTATAAGAATTATGATTATGAGAAAAAGAAATATAATTATACGGCTAACCAGACGATATCAATTACTCTTAAAGATATTAAAAAGTATGATGCTTTTATGATGGATTTACCAGATACAGGAATAACAAATATAAATGGAGTAGAGTTTAAATCATCTAAATTAGAGCAATACATATCTGAAGCTAGAAAAAAAGCTATGTTTGATGCTAAACAAAAAGCAACTGATTATACGTCAGCTTTGAATTTAAAATTAGGGAAAGTTTTGTTGATTACTGATAACTCACAAACGTATTATCCACAACCAGTATTTGCAGGTCGTGAAATGATGTTAGCTAAAGCCGATTCAGCGCCAAGAGAAACACTCGCTGTAGGAGAAATTGAAGTCACGGCAAACGTACAAGTAGCGTTTGTTCTAGAATAATTTAAAAAGCCTCGTTTAACGAGGCTTTTTTTGTTTTTTGAAATTGACTAAATACTATTCTATATTTGTTGTAAGAATTTACTTTTTTAATGAAACTGCATCAAAATTCAATCGGTTTAATTTTATCAGGAGGAGGGACCAAAGGTTTGGCTCATGCTGGTGTTTTAAAATTTTTAGAAGAGAAAAATATAAAACCTATTCATATAGCTGGCACAAGTGCAGGATCTATAGTGGCAGCATTGTACGCTGGTGGTCAATCACCAGATGATATTTTGAACTTTTTTAAATCTATTTATTTCTTCAACTGGAAACATTTTACATTCAAGAAAGCAGGGTTAATTGATTCTGATGCCTTCAAGATGTATTTTAATACAATTTTTGGTGATAAGAAGATTGGCGATTTGCCAATCCAAATTCATATAACAGCTACAGATCTTGTAAAAGGAAAATTAAAAGTATTTGATAATAATGTAAAAGTTGTTGATGCTGTATTAGCTTCTTCATCCTTTCCTGGTGTTTTGTCTCCGTTTGAGGTTGATGGAAATTTGTATAGTGATGGAGGAATATTGAATCATTTTCCAACAGATATTCTTCAGGGAAGATGTGAGTCTTTAATTGGTGTTTATGTAAGTCCAATTCAAAAAATTGAAAGAAAAGATTTGTCATCCATAAAAGCAGTAACCACAAGAGCGTTTGATTTACTTTCGGCTAATTCTAACACTCATAAGTTTAATATTTGTGATTGGGTTATAGAACCTGAAGAATTAGCTCGTTTTGGTACATTTGAAACAAGTCGGGCTAAAATGGATGAGATTTTTAAAGTGGGTTATGAAGAAGCAAAAAAATCATATAATGAACTAAATATTGATGAGTAAAAAAAAAGACTCTTTATGTAGTTTCTTTTATGTTTTTGGATACTACTTTTTATTGAATAGAAAAATTTTTAGTATCAAAGAATAATAATTTATAAATTGAATTCAATAAAAAAAGCGAATCATTTAGATTCGCTTTTTTGTGGGGAGAGCAGGATTCGAACATCCTGACTAATCCGTTGATATATAATGAAATATACTTAGTCAAAAAAACAAGGTCTCGATTTTGCATCTGTACTGCAAATAGCTTCAAATCTTATATTGCTAAGATAGTTATTATTGGTAATTTGACCAAATAAAACACTCTAAATCAGACTAAAAATACAAAGGTTTTTTGATGCTATTTTCATGCTTAAATTTCTTCATTTTTACAAGTTTGGTGTTCACGGTGCGGTGATAAATAAATATAATCACCGCATAAATACGGCAATAAAATCAAATAATCACCGCAAAGCAATGAAAGTGCGGCAAAAAAACCTTATATTTACCGCAAAACAGCGGTGATTATGTACATACATCAAAGAAAAGACTGGCCAAATTTCACTTGGGATGCCGATAAAATTTCACCATTACTAGGAGCAGTAAGGCATAATCAAGGAAGGATACTTGGGCAAATGCAAGCTTTAGGTTTTAAGCTACAGGAAGAAACTATGTTAAAGGCGCTTACCTTAGATGTAGTAAAAACAAGTCAGATAGAAGGAGAACTGCTAAACCCAGAACAAGTGCGCTCATCCATAGCCAGACGTTTAGGAATTGAAATAGCTGGAGCTGTACCGGCAGAGCGTAGCGTCGAGGGAATAGTAGAAATGCTTTTAGATGCAACACAATCCTACGCAAAGCCATTAACAGCCGAGCGGCTTTTCGATTGGCATGCAGCATTATTCCCAACGGGAAGAAGCGGCATGTACAAAATTAATGTAGGAGCGTGGAGGACGGATGTAATGCAGGTAACCTCGGGTCCTATGGGTAAAGAAATAATACATTTTGAAGCTCCACCTGCTGCAAAAGTTCCGGCAGAAATGCAACAGTTTCTGGATTGGATGGAAGCAAATCAAGATATAGATCCCGTAATAAAAGCAGCGATAGCACATTTATGGTTTGTAACGATACACCCTTTCGACGATGGTAACGGCCGTATCGCCCGGGCAATTGCCGATTTGCAACTAGCACGAGCAGACCAAAGTTCGCAGCGATTTTATTCTATGTCAGCACAAATACAGGCAGAAAGGAATAAGTATTACGACATACTGGAAAACACCCAAAAAGGAGACTTAGACATAACGCCCTGGTTAGAATGGTTCTTAGATTGCCTTATGCACTCTATGGCACAAACAGACGAGGTAGTTTCTAAAACATTAACACGCGCAAAATTTTGGGAAACTCACAGGGAAACTGAGCTTAATGCCAGACAACAAAAAATACTTCATTTACTTCTCGACGATTTCTTTGGGGTGCTCAATGTATCAAAATATGCAAAAATCAATAAGACTTCTACAGATACTGCCTTGCGTGATATTAAGGACCTTATGCAAAAAGATATTCTGGAGCAGGAAGGAAGCGGTAGGAGTACTACGTATAGGCTTAAATAATTTGGAAATTTGAAACTAGAAGGTTTGATTTTAATGAAAGTCAAACCTTTTTTATGATGTAAATAAATCCTTTATCGTGGTTAATAACTACTGTGAAATTAAGTAATAGATGAATTTATAATAGTTTATTTTTGTTACAAACGACTACTTATGATTACAGCCATTGAACAAGCGCTTCTAAGATGCAACCCTGATAAATTCGCAAATATTTGTAGGTTATATTTAGCTTATAGATATCCGATAGTAAATCCCACAGGAATTGTTGTTGGCAAGGAAAAATCTAAGAAAGGAACACCTGATAATTTCGTTCCAGATAATGATAAGTACGTTTTTAGTGAAATAACCACTACAGACAAAATAACGTTGGTTCCTAAGCTTAAAAAGGATATTGAACATTGCTTTAATCAAAAAGATATACCATCAGATAAAATATCAAGGATTATCTTGATATGTAATCAGGAGATTACAACTAAAATACAAGAAGAACTTAATGTCCATAAAAATTCAATAAATAATTTTACACAGCTTGAAGTTATTGGGTTAAATGCTTTTGCAAATTATATTTTTAAAGACTATCCTTCATTAGCTAGAGAACTGGGATTATCAATTGACACGGGGCAAATTTTAGAAATGAGTGACTTTGTAAGGCAGTATGAAAAATCAAAATTTGCTACTCCTTTATCAAATGCATTTTATAATAGAATTACAGAATTAGAAAGCAGTAAAGAACAATTAAATAATAGTGATTTTTTACTAATTACTGGTCAAGCAGGGGTGGGGAAAACAAGATTTTCTTTAGAGTTGGTTACAAATTACATTAAAGATAATCCAGATTATATTGTAAAATACATTAGAAATAATAATCAATTAATTTGGGAAGACTTAAAGATTCAGCTTACTAAAGATAGAAAGTACTTAATTGTAGTTGATGATGCGAACAAGTTGAAAAGCAATCTGATATCAATAATTAATTTTAAAAATGAATTTAAGGATTCAGACATTAAAATAATATTGACGGTTAGAAATTATCTGAAGCGAGAAGTAGAATCAGAACTTAGAAATTATGAGTTATTAGAATTGAAAAATTTCGATAGAAATGACTTAGCAAAAATTTTACAATCACCAGAGTATAAAATCAGTAGTTATTATGTTGATAGAATATTTTCAATTTCGAGAGGAAACCCGAGGATTGCTTTAATGGCAGCAATAGCTGGTTTAAATAATGATATTGAAAAACTTAATAAAGCATCATTAATATTAGAAGAGTATTTTTCTTCTGCAAATAGTAGTATAAAGGATGATTTGGTGTTACTTAAGACTGCTGGAATTCTAACTTTATTTAGATCAATAGATATTTCCAATTCAGATCTAACGGATGCTATCTTTAATTATTTCGGAATTGCAAAAAATGATTTAGTAGAAAAACTAAGCTTACTTGTTAAGAATGAATTAGCCGACGAATTCAAAAACACATATAAGATAGCAGATCAGATTTTAGGTGAATACATCTTTTATTTAATTTTTATTAAGGAGCAACACATTCCATTTAGCCAATTATTGGATTTGCATTTCGACGAGCGTAAAATATCATTAATACACCTTTTAAACCCAATCATTAGTAATTATGGTTTTTATGAAGTTAAAGATTTAATTCTTTATGATCTTAATCAAAAATGGAATTCATTAAGAGAAGACCAAAATAAGGCAATTACTTTTTTGGAGAACTTTTGGTTTTACTTAGAAACAGAAACTATTCTATATGTAAATAGCTGTTTGAAATCTCTAAATCAGGTTGGGTTTGATAAGCTTAAATTTGAAATTTATAAAGACAATCATATTGAAACTTATGACGATCGAATAATTAATCTTTTAGTTAATTTTCAAAATTTGCCTGATAAGTTTGAAATTGCGCTTGATTTGTTAATGAAATATGGCTTGTCAAGTGAATTGTTATTTACAAAAGTTTTAAAAGTATTCAAGCAATCATTTACATATAAAAGATTTAGCTATGAGTATGGATATAAAACTCAATTAAAACTTTTTGATTTTTTATACTCCAAAATAAACGAGAATAAGATTTTCTATTCGAAGATAATAGTATTTATAGCTGATAAATATTTAATTGATAGTTATGACTGTTTTCACAGTGGAGATGGAAATAAATTTTACACCAACCACGAATACATTGCATTAACAGAAGAGCATAAAAAATTCAGAGAAAAATTATTCAATTTCATTTTTAACTGTTATGAAAATGAAAGCCTGAAAGAAGATGTTTATGAATTTTTTGAGAGGCATCATTATACACGATATCATGAGAAAGAAAAAAGAATATTGAGTTTTGATAAGAAACTAATCGTTTCTTTTTTTGAAGAAAATTTTGTCAATAATGATTTCAGAGAGTCCTCAATTATACATACATATTTAAGGACACTATCCTTTTCAAAAATTAATTATAAAAAAGAAATTCGAGATCTAATTAGTTCAAAAGAATTTAAACTTTGTTTGCTTTTAGACGAAAGAGGAGAAACAAACAAAAAAAGTGTTATTAATAGCTTTTCTGGATATAAGTTTGAGGATTATTTAGATTTTGCAAAATCTTTAGATGTAATATACAATCATCAGAAAAAGCATTTTTCAATAACCGGTATCGTATCGGACATAATTGAGAACCTTGCAAAAAAGGATTTCAATTTATTTTTAAGAGTAATCGAAGTAATTTTTAGTTATGAATACTATAATAGTCTCTATTGGCGTAAAATACTGTCAAGTATTGACTATAACGAGGAAAAAATTTCTAGTTTAAAGTTATTGTTCAAAAATAAGCCTAAAACAGAAATCTACTTATTAGATCTTTTTATAAAATCACCAAAGGAGTATTTGACCATTGAAGATTACAACTTCGTTTTAGATTTCATTAAAAAGAATGATTTTACAAACATTTGGTTTATTGATGATCTCATTAATAAAATGAATGTTTTGGACTTGGTTATTGATGATGAAATTAGAAAAATACTAAACATTTTAATTTCTAAAATTCAGTCAGATAATGATCTTATGATGTATGATAGTTTTTTTAAAATCATAAACGAAAAACACCAATATGTATTTATAGATAACTTAAAAACAATTGAAACGCTTTATTTGTATTTTGATAAGCAAAGAAGACATTTTGATTATGATTTAGAAGTGTTGAAAATTATTTTATCCTACAATCCGGACTTTATTGTGGAGCTGTTAAAATATAGCTTTGACGAAAAAGACTATCTATCGAGGAGAGATTTTAATGATAATGATTTTAAGAAATTATGGGACTTAGATAATTATGAAGTTGTTTTAGGTAAAATGATGGATTATCTGGTAAAGTTCAAGAGTATTTATTTACATGGCGAATCAGAATTTTCAAAAGCATTCAAAGGGAATAGTCAAAAGGAAATTGATTTTTTGAATAATAAATTAGTTGCGACTAACGATAATAAAATGATTGAATTAATATTCAATATTGTTACGACCGTCTATAGAGATAAAATGCTGGATTTCCTCAAAGTGATTTTAGAAAAAGGTTGTGACTTGGAGCTTTTTAGAAGATTAGATTTTTATACTTCAGCGGGTGTTACAATGGGTAGTAGGCTGCCAAATATGCAGTTTGAACTATCGCAGTATGAAAAAGTGAAAGACTTTCTAGTGACACAAAATAATCTCAATTATTATGAATTCATTGAAATTATCGATAGAAGCATTATGTACACAAAAATGAGTATTGAAAGAGAAAGAAAAAGTGAATTTGTTAGTGAGTGGGATTAAAATTTTAATTTTTCACTCTTGATAAAGGAGATTAGAGATGTTGATTTTTTTTACAACAATAAAATAATAATAAACTGATAGATATTTTTTACGAATGTTTAAAGAAATTACGAATAGGGATGCTTGGAGTACAATAAGAGGATTTGTTTATCAAGTTGATATGACTATTCTTCGTTGGTTAGATTTAAAAGATAATGAGGTTTTAGATTTGGAAAGGGGCGAGGATATTGATATTGTTGAAAATAGTAACGAAGGAGAAGAGTTATCTCGAAAATTAGAACAGATTAAATATAGAGAATCTTCAATATCTTTAAATAATGAGCTTACACTGGAGTTGCTACTTAATTTTTTCTTACATAAATCAAACAATCCAACTAAAAAAGTTTTGTTCAGATTTGTTACTAATGCGAAGTACACAAAAGAGAGACCATCGCTTTTTACTAATGGCTCTTCGGGGATAAGTGTTTGGCAGAATCTTTTTGTAGAGGATACTGTGAAATTAGATGATAAACGTCTTGAAAGTATTAAAGATCATCTTGTTAAAAAAGTTAGTGAGAAATTAATAGATCCTGCCAAAGTAGAAGAAAAGGACAAAGAAAGTCAAGAAAAGTGGAAGAATTTTAAAATATTTATTGAAGATTCATCTAAGCTTTTATCCTTTATAAAAGATTTTGAGTGGAGTACAAATTTTCTTGACAGTGATTCTATAAGTGAAAATGTAAAGAAAAAAATTTCAGAAATAGATATTTTACCAGAAAGAGTTAATGCAGATATCCTTTATCCTAGATTGTTTTTGTATGTATTTAGGCTATTAACAAATAAGTCTGCCAAGTCGGTGAATCTTAAAGTATTAAAAGCTCAATGTCTTTTACCGTCACTTAATCAAGAAGAAAATTTAATGTTTGAAGTTGTCTCTAATTTATTAGAGAGTATCAATAAAAGGGTTTTTAATATTGAAAATAATTTAACAAATATTGAAAATAGCTTATCTTTAAGTATCCAAAAGATAGATATTTTGGATGAAGATATTCAGGCAATTAAAAATTCAGATACAGTTTTTGATGTTAGAATTAAAAATTTATCATCAATACCGCCTGTAGAAGTAAAAAAAGGCACAACTCGTGATAGAAAAATAAATGAAATTTATTCTCTTTTAGAGGAAACCTCATGGGTAAATTTTCAAGGAATAAATGGTACGGGTAAAACTCATACGGCTATTTTGACATCGAAACGTTTCGATAATATTCATTGGATAGAGCTAAGAGAATATAATGATTCTCAAGAAAAGTCGACTTTGTTAATAGAGGCTTTTCTGTCATCAATATCTAATATTCCTATAAATGTTAATCGTAATCTTTGGGTTAATGATATAATAAATCAATTCCCTCCAAGAACAATTATTGTTATTAATGATTTACCAGAAATAAATAATGGCAGTTCACTTCAACAATTGTTAGTTCTTTTAGCATCAAAGATTAAAGAAAAACAAATTTATTTGCTGACAACTTCAAATTATAAAATTCCACGATCTCTAATAGCTTTATTATCTGCCAATAATTTTAGTGAATATACAGATTTTATATTTAGTGATGAAGAAATAAAAGAAATCCTTTTAAAAAATGAAGCTCCTGATTATGTTATTGAGTGTGTTAATCTTATTGCACTTGCAAGTCATCGTAACCCTCAAATCCTTTATGCATTAGTTAATCGATTAAAAACTTTGAATTGGCTTGAGAATCCTACACTTTTGTTTGAAGATATTTTTAATAAAGAGTTTTCGGAAGAAATCTTAAAAGATTCTCAATTAATTATATCAAGCTTCATTAAAGATAGTCAAATAAGAGAGTTGCTTTATAGGCTAACTCTTATTCATTGGGGATATAGATTTGAGGAAGTTAAAGCAGTTTGTGATGTTGAAGGTAAAATCAGTTCACCTTTTGAAAAATTACAATGTCTCGTAAATGTTTGGATCGAAGAATCTGGCACTCAGTATAAAACTTCTCCATTGATTTATGACTTGGGGGTTAAAAATCTTTCAAATGAAACTATTAAGTCAACTTATTCAGCAATAGCTCAATCAATTCTTGCTACTAAGAAAGTTAATGTAATAAATGCTATACATATAATTTCCTCTTTTATAAAAGGAGAAAATTATAATTCAGCGGGGATTATACTTCTAAAACTTTTTAATTCAGCACAAACTAAAGAAACAGTTAGTTATTTGGATAATTGGGGTTATCTTGATTTTTGGACTAGTACTGATTTTCCAAAAAATATGTTACCTGTTTTAAAAGTTCAATTAAGTTCAGAACAAATTAGGTTAAGAAAAATTTTAGATAAAGATATTACTGTATTTACTGAAAAATTAAGAAATGTTTCTTTAGAGGCTATTAATGTATCTGAAAAATTATTGATAGATATAACTGTACTTATTAACGATGCGTCACTCGATGTTAAAGATTATTTTAATCGATTAAAATTTATTCTTGAGAATTTTTCGCAAATACAAGAACCATTTAAAGATACTATTTCTGTTGAATTATTAGAAGGGTTTCTTTGGATTCCGGTACAACAGTTAACAACGGAAGAACAGGTTTGGACTTGGATCGAATTGGTTCAAGTATTTAATGTTAAAGCTCAAACAGATTTTTTTATCAAAGACGTGGCTCAACTAGCAGTTGGTGTTCTTGTTGGTCATATTGTTCAAAATGAAAAATCAAATCAGTCTTTTAATCCAAAAAATCTTGCTACTATTCTTGATAGAATTGCTAAGTTTTTTATAGAAAGAAATTTTGAAATTTTGTCAGCAGTTATTTTAAAAGAAAGGATTGCCCTAGAATTTCAAGCGAATAAAGATGAAGCAGAAAGAATTACAATTAAATTCAGCGAGGAATTTGAATCGATTGAAGCAAAGTATCTTTTGTATGAGAATTTAGGGAAATTATTTTTTAATGATGAGAAAAACATTAAGAATGAAAGGTGGCTTGAGAGAGCAATAGCAACTAATTGTGATGAACAAATCACTTTTAGTGAAACTTTAGCTTACGGTGCTGCATCAATATCTGAAACTAATAGTTTAAAAGCCGTTAGTTATTTGGAAAGAGCTGTGAAACTATTAAATAATTCTCAAGAATCCTCCGATCTAGATTATATTCAAATGCTAAGTGAATTAGGTATAGCATATTGGAAAAATAATCAAAGTAAAAGAAGTTATGAGACTTTTGCGGATGCCGTATCTAGATTGTTCGTTATTAAAAGCGAAAAGTACGGGCCATATTGGATTAGACTCCTTTCATGGATGGCTCATGCGTTAGGATATATTTCTGCTTCCGTGGCCAAAGATAAGGTTCCAGAATATGTTGCTGATGGTTCAAATTATGTAAAGCCATATCAAGGAATTTTTCTTTTCAATACAAAAGATTTATCAGACCTATATACACCGAATAAAGATGTTCTGTTGTTTGCACAAATGGCTATTTTTTCTGAAGGGATTGATGATATTTCAAGTGCTTACAAATGGTCATTAAAAGCTTTTGATGAAACTCGTAAAATTGGCGATCCAGCTTTAATGATGATGATTTCCACTGTCTGTAACCAATATCCGTTAATTAATTTTGAATTAGAAGTTCATTTTGAATGGGCTCTTCAATTTCATGTCATTTCTGCGTATGCTAATGCCTTTACGCCTGAAGAAAGGTATGATATTGCGTCTAAATTAAATTTTGATGAATTATTATTGAAACGACCAAGCGGGGAGTGGAATGCTGCAGAAGAAACTTTAATTTCTATGTCTGTTTTACCAATGTTTATAATGGTTTTACTTTCATTCAGCAACAAAGAGCAAGAAGCAAATGTTAAGCTGGAAATATTTTTAAAATGGATTAGAAATTATGTTCATATTGCTTCTAATAAAAAATTATGGGAGGATATAGAATTTTTGATTGTAAGGATAATGGTGAATAAATTTACTCCCAATGAACTTATTATAGAGGCAAATAAATATGGTGAAAGAGAGAACAAAGATTTCCAGTTTATATGTATACTTGGGTATATTTTTCTTGAGACTGATAGTATTAAAAGATTTAACCAAATCATAAATATATTCCCATATCTAACAAGTATCTTTGAAAATGCTCCGGCAATTAAACGAAATATACTTATTCCTTTTGTTAAGTTCTATTCATTAAAAGCTGTTCAAGATAATTATGTGGGGACAAGAGAAGAGTTAGAGGAAATTATTGCCCTGATAAATATTGAAACAAATATTGTTCAGAAATTGATTCGGCCTGTTGTTGAAACTTGTGACATTACTGTAATAGAAGAAAGAAGAGAGTGGCTTGGAAACTACTAGTTTTTATTATATACATCAAAATAATTAGGAAGAAAAGAAAATGAAAGACTCCCAAAAGCGTCTTTCATTTCCTATTCCTCCAACTATCATTATACCCACGATACTTCCGACCATCATAAACCTTTCCCCGCAACCAAACCCCGGCAAGCACAAATACAATTATTCCTAAAATTTCATACCATTCCATAACCCAAAAATACAGTAAGCAGGTTAGTGGTAGTTATGGTAACAGTAAAAATGCTTCGTTTTTGATAACTATTTATTCTAAATTAATAATAACATTATGAAAAGTATCAATAAACAATATTATTAAAATATTTTTTTTGTAGAATATATCTTAATGTTTGTAATTTAAATGTTGTCAGCTAAATTTATTGGGTTGCGAGGAATAGGATTAAAGTTAGCATCAAAGGAAGTATCTGATGTATTCGGTAGACAATTGATAACAATTTTTAAAACATCAGTTGCACCATTAAAGGCATTTAACCATAGAGAAAAAAAACCTGTTTTGTGAACTAACGGTGAGATTGTATTTAAGTAGGCGGTTTGTTGCTGAGGTGTAGTTAATTGATCCCATAGATTTCTTTGTGTCTTAGTAACCTGATAAGCATTGTATCTATTATGCCAACGAACATCTGTCATTTTTCTCTGACGTATCGGAGTTTGCTCAATTCTGTTTAGTTCTGTGTATGCAATCGTATTAATAGATTTTGCTTGTTGGTGTTGAGTTAAATTTGGATGGAAAATAGGAATACAAGCATACTTGCCATTTTTCTTATGTTTTCTAATTGAATATTCAAAAATCAAGTGAGTATTATTGGAATTTGGAAGATAGTGGGTGGAGGTATTCGCAACTTTATTGGATTTTGCCAAGTTACAAGGACCACAAGCAAGAAACAGATTATTCCAAGCCAAAGGAGAAACTATTCCCAAAGATTGAGCTACCAAATGTTCAACCTCAAACCTACTTTGTAATCTATCATTACAAAATACACAATGCTGTCCATAAGCATTTGTAATGTCTTCACGCCATTCTTGATAATTTGTGTAAGATTTATTTACACCGTTCACCTGTGGTATGGGACTATTTTTTATTGGTCGCATCAAATAATATTTTTGGCTATTCTATGGGTTTTTAAATAAGCTCTTAAGCCAGTATCAGTTATTGAATTTTCAAGTTGCTCCAATTTCATTTTGTAGACATCTTTGTTGCTACTTTTTTCTGCTTCCGCTAAAAGTTGAAAATATTCAAGGCTTTGACTTTCCTCTTCGTTCTTTTCAGTTCCGTATGAGCCATCTACATTCATAACTTCTTCAGATATAATTTCGATTGAATAATCTTTAGGATTTATAGTGGTTAAAACATCTAGATTTATTAGTTCATCAGCATTTATACTTTGTACAATAAATGGGGAATGTGTTGTTACTACAAACTGAATTTTAGGAAAAGCAGTTTTTAAATCGTTTATTACATGTCGTTGCCAAGTTGGATGTAAGTGCATATCTAGTTCATCTATTAATACAATTCCAGGACTATTTTTTATTGCATCAAATCCTAACTTCCCATTAAGCATAACACAACGATAAGCAATTTCTGCAACCATATATAACATTGCTTTCATTCCGTCACTTAACATAGAAGCAATTTTTCTTTCTATTGGTTGACCGTCTTTGAAATCAACTAAAACTTCAAACTCATCATACTTTGAATTATATTCAATTTCTTTTATATAAGGTATTGCAGTTGTTATAGCAAGATACATTGCTTGGATTGTACCTTCAAACTCTACATCGTCCCTTACTTTCTTTTCATAACTGTACAGCCACTCATATACACCTGTAAAATCAACACTTTCTCCTAAAGCTGTATAGTATCCTTTTTCAAGTCGAGACATTCTGCGCCATTTTTTATCAACTCTTCTAACTTGAGCATTAGTTCTATTAATATGGAAATTTGCTAAAACAGGATATAAGATGTCTGAATTTTTATCATGATTATCAAATAAATAATTCGCGTAATGAATAATATCGACTGAATGTTCTTTTTTATGTGTGGTGGAGTTACTTAGTAGATATTCTCTATGCCAACTGATAGTTTCAGAAATTTCATCAAACAAATTACTATTATAGCATGATGAAGTTACTGTAATTGAGGGATTTTCCTTATTTGGTAAATAATCTTTTCTGTCAGCATGATATTTTACAAACCTTTCTCCTTTTTTAAATTGCCTTCTGTATATGTAGTTGGCTGGTAGAGTTGGCATCGATTGTAAGAACGCACCTAAACCAACTTGTAATGCGTTTAATAAGGTCGATTTTCCAAGTCCATTATTTCCAATAGCCACAGTGAATCTTTCTTTAAAGGTAAACGATTTATCCTCAAAGCCTCTGAAATTTTTAATGTGTATGTGTTTTATTTGCATCTTAATTTTTCATCGTCGAAATATAGTTAATTTATTTAGAATTTACCTATTCAGACAAGTTACTTGAGGTAATTTTATTGACGTATATTGAGATAATTTTTTAATAGAATACAGTTTCAAACTTTTACCTACAAAAAAAGACACCCTAAAGCGCCTTTCATTTCCTTTTCCTAGTCCTCCAACTTCCATTATATCCCCTATAATAATCCTTCTTATACTCAATAAGCTTCCCCCTCAAGTAAAGTCCTAAAACCCAAATCACAAGTAACCCAATAATTTCATACCATTCCATAACCCAAAAATACAATAAGCAGGGTAGTGGGGGTTAGGGTAAAAGTAAATGCTCCGTTTTTGATAACTGTTTCTACCAAATTGACAATTACATCATGTAACTATAAAAACAAAAAGATGCCCTAAAGCATCTTTCTATCAACAGTAAATAATTTTTTTGCACCAAAGCTTCGCTTACTCAAAAGCACTGCTGTATTTTCGTTGTTATTTAACAACTATTTCATTTCGATTAGTGTCAATCTCTTTGATAATAGCATCTATTTTGTTAAACAAAGAATCATTAACTATCCCTTTTTCTTTAACGCTGCTTATTTCTTCACTTAAAATATTGAAAGTTAAATCAAAATACTCTTGCTTAGTAAATATTTCTTTAAATGAATAAAAGACACCTTCACCTGCATGAATATAATTACGAAATAATTCTTGAAATACTATGTCAACTGGAGTAAGTTCAATTGACTCATCATGGATGTTATCTGGTTGTTCATCAACTTGGATAATTTCTTTTTGCTTTAATTCAGCTAATTTATTTGCATATTTTAAACCGACACTATCATTAGGGTTAATAATTGTTATCATTGCATCGAGTAAGGTTTGAGTTTTTTCTTGAAAACCAAAATCAACGTCAAGTATCGAAAGTATTTCATTAAATAATGTTCCTTTTCTTACTTGGAAATTCATCATTGAAAAATGATCCATCAATCTAGTTGGTGTATACATTAACCACTTAGTACAATTTGGAAACTCACTAAAATAGTTTCGTCTTACTCTGAATAAAGACATATCCCAAGTACAAAATATTGGGTCAATTGGATTGACATCAACATCGCTATCGGCAAGTCGACATAACATAATTGCATCATTATTAATTGCGAAATTAGGCTTGTACTTTTGATGCGTTTTTAGGTCATTTGTTATTATTTCTCGTGTTCGACTTAAATCATATTTTTCAGGAGTTTCTACTTCAATTTCCATCGAGTTAAGAAGCCATTCCATTTGTTCCAAATAATTATATTCTGGCTGACCTTTTTTTATTTCAAACTTAAATTCTTTTAAGAAATCCTCGAAAGATTCTTTTTCACTATGTAGTTCTCCATAGTCTTTTAGATGTTTGTAAAATCTATATAAAATATTACTACTACCTCCTAAAGACTCAAAAAGTTCAAGTTTAGTGAAAGGTATAATATCTAATGCATCTTTAAAAAGATTAGCAGTTTCAATTGCATAACTGCGTAACGCAACAAGATTTAAATTGTTCTTTTTTGAAAAATTTAGAAATTGTTTTGCCACTTTGAAATGATAGTTGTCATATTCTGTAGATGATTCATAAAATACACATAGTGCAACAATCAAAAAGTTGGTGTCTAGAAATATTGTCTTGTTATTATTGTGCTGCGAAATATAATCTTGTAATCGATCAGGATCACTTACCTCAGAATAAACTTGCCCAGCAGCAATCCGAGATAAGAGGTCACTCTTATCAGCAATACTTAATAAATCTTTTGCTACATTCTCTGATTCAGAAGGCTCATTAAGTTTGCTCTTTAAAAATTCATTAAAGGCTTTAGTAGATGATTGTAAATCTTGTAATGATGATTCTCGCTTGGTAAATTCTCCTAAATTAATTGAATAATTACTTTCGTATAGTTCTGTGAGCTTTGGTATAATTTCATCTAACGAAGCCAACAATTTATACTTATCTAATACTTTTGATAATTCTTTTTTTAATAACGCTTCTTCTTTTCCATAATCATCAAGTAACTTCGAAATTCGAATCTTCTCCCTATCCGTTAATTTCAACTCACCGTCAGTATGGACAATTAATCTTTCGGAACTCATACGTCTCAATAAACTTTCAAAATAATGAGAGTCAAACTGTGAAGTAAAGTGCTTGTTTATAATTTCTAATAAATCTTTAACCTCGACATTTTCTTTTTCACTGAGATAATATAAAATATAAGCTTTTACAATGTTATATTTTATATCGGTTGAACTACCAAAAGACATTAGGTCATAAAAAGATTTAACACGTGAATTATTAAAGAATTCATCACCACCTCGATATCTATCAAAATCAGCAATTTTGAATAATAAGTCCCCAATATTTGGGTAATAAGATGTTATTTCAGCTAAAGAATTTGCTTCAATTACATCAAGTATAATATCATGAGTATCTTTAGCCAGTTTTTTATATTTTAAAACTTGAGTATTTGATAATGGTAATGAATAAAAATATTTAACTTTATTTGGTAATTTATATTCTTCAACGTTCCTCTTAGCTTTTTTTAAATCATCTATAATTTTTGCTTCAAGCTTTTTTTCAGCAATTGTAGTAATTTGATATTGATTTTCAATTTGAGAAACATTAACATGTCTCATATCAAGCCCTTTATCCCATGGCCCATTGCAATTAATTATATTTTTAATTCCATCTACTTCTTGTAAGTAGAGTTTTGCAACTTCATCAAACTCTGGGTCTTCTAAAGATGATATTAGACTTACAAAAAAATTAGATTGAGACATGATTTTATTTTTTTATGTATATATAATAATTTTCATATAATGCAATTATGGTAGTATGACACCTAAGCATAAATATCATTCAATATTTCAAATATAGATATTATTTAAAGTTTTCTTTTTATTTGAATATTGAAAACTTCGTTTTTGATAATTTATTCTTCTAAATTGCCAACTTTGCTCATTAGTTATAAATAAAAAAGATGCTTAAAAGCATCTTTTTAGTTTTCCTCAAAATCTATTTCAAAATCAAATAGCTCTTTTGGGTGTTTATTTAAACCTTTAGCTAACTCCAAAATGGTTTTTAATTGAATATCAACTTTTCCTTTTTCGATTTTACTTATATCACTTGAATCTACATCACATCTTTCTGCCATAGCTCGATAAGACAAATCTTGCTGAGTCCTTAGTTGCTCTAACCTTTTACCAAACAGTATTTTAAATTCGTCTTTAGTCAAAATTTAATTTTCTTGTGATTATTGGCAATTTCAATACATTTTTAAAAAATATCGTGGGTTAAAAAACCTACATTTAAAAATATTTCTTACATTTGCTTTGAAATACATATTTTTGCGATTCTTTAAATAAAATATTTGAAGCTCTCGCTTTGAATCTCGCTTTTGAAAACTGGTAATTTTTAAATTGGAACGAGACGATAAGTATGAAGCTCACGGCCATGGCGTGGGCTCGCTTATTTGTTCCTATGGTATACCAGTACCTCAAAAGCATTTAAGTTGAGTTCCACGCTTTTTTATGCGTTAAACTTTCCTTTTTCAAAGCAAAATTTCACTTTCACAGGCTCGCAAAATCATAATAAAACCGGCTGGGTTATCCTTGCCGTTATATGCCACTATGGCTTAGCTGCATTAAGCGTGTAGTGGCATTGTTTTACAATGTCAAATTAAATGGTTGTGCCTATGGTGTAAATTCTCTTAAAAATAAAAAAAACCTCCTGTCCCAGTGTTGGCGCATCAGGCAGAAGGTTCAAGCTAATAAAACTTTCGTTTAACTTAACTAATCCAATACTATGAAAATTTTTTCATTCAGGGGGTATAGGCAGTCCGTTTTTTGCTCTTTTTTTTGCATCACGGCTATAAACCTCTTACCGTCTGTTGCTTGGGGGCAACAGGCTATCACAGTACAAGGGAAAATTTATGATAATTTATCCTCTTTACCCGGTGTCAATATAACCGTTAAAGGTACAGCCGTCCAAACAATCTCTAATTATGATGGTAGTTACATCATAAAGACCACAACAAAAGATACGTTGGTATTTTCCATGATGGGATATGCCAAAAAGGAGATTGCAATTCAAGGTCGCAATACTATCAATGTAGCAATGGTAGAAGAAGCAACCGCACTCCAAGAAGTCAAAATTAATGCGGGCTATTATTCTGTAAAAGAAAAAGAACGCACGGGTAGTATCGCAAGAATGACATCTAAAGATATTGAAAAACAACCGGTCGCAAATGTGCTGGCCACGATGCAAGGCCGCATGGCAGGGGTAGAGGTAACACAGGACAGCGGCGCACCAGGCGGCACTTTCCAAATCAAAATCCGTGGGCAAAACAGTCTTCGGGCAGACGGTAACCAACCGTTGTATATTATCGATGGAGTATCATACTCGTCTGAAACCATTGGTTCCATCAATACCTCAGGGATGATGCCCACCATGACAAGTCCGCTAAACAGTATAAACCCTTCCGATATCGAAAGTATCGAAATCCTCAAAGATGCCGATGCCACCGCAATTTACGGTTCAAGAGGAGCAAATGGGGTCGTACTCATGACCACAAAAAAGGGGAAGTCGGGTAAAACGGTTTTTAGCGTCAATGTGTCAAAGGGTGTAGCTTCTATCACTAAAAAGCTAGACCTTATGAACACGCAGGAGTATTTGGCAATGCGCGCTCAAGCTTTTGCAAACGATGGTATCACAACCTATCCCGATTATGCCTACGACATCAACGGCACTTGGGATCAAAACTGCTATACCGATTGGCAGGAGGAATTAATTGGAGGAACTGCCGAAATCAACAACCTGCAAGCTTCGGTATCCGGTGGCTCTAAAAACACACAGTACTTGCTAAGTGGTAATACTCGATCCGAAACTACAGTATATCCAAAAGCTTTCAAATACAAGAAAAGCGCAGCACATTTCAGCATGAACCATGCAGCAGATGATAACCGCTTCAAATTAAACTTTTCAGCCAATTACACCGCGCAAAACAACAACCAACCGGCTACAGATTTAACGGCTGTTTCAAGAACATTGGCACCAAACGCTCCGGCTTTATACGATGCCAATGGAAACCTAAATTGGGAAAACAGTACTTGGGACAATCCTTTGGCATTACTGGAATCCGAGTTTCTTTCTAAGATTAAAGATTTCAATGCGAATACGGTTTTGTCTTATAACGTGTTACCCAACCTACAACTCAAAACCAGTTTAGGCTATACCGATTTGCGCAGTAACGAGAGCAACACTCAACCTTCCACAATGTACAATCCTGCGTATGGTTTGGGTAGCGAGATTTCTGGCATCAGCAACAATATCACATCAAGAACATCATGGATAGCCGAACCGCAAATCAACTGGAATTGGAATCTCGGGAAAGCCAAAATAGAAACATTGCTGGGTACTACTTTTCAAAGCCAAACCACCAATCGTTTGTTTCAGTCCGGTTTTGGTTTTTCCAGTAACAGTCTAATTCACGACTTAGCTTCAGCAAACCTAAAAACCATCGACCTAAGCGACGAAACGGTTTATAAATATCAGGCGGTTTTCGCGCGTATCAACTACAATTACGATAGTCGTTATATTCTGAATATTACAGCCAGACGCGATGGTTCAAGCCGCTTCGGTCCCGGCAAACAGTTCGCCAACTTCGGGGCGATTGGTGCCGCTTGGGTTTTCTCAGAAGAAGAGTTTTTGCAAGGCAACAACATCCTAAGTTTCGGAAAACTTCGCACCAGTTACGGTACAACAGGTAACGACCAAATTGGCGATTACCAGTTTTTAGATACTTATGTGTCTTCCGGAAATACCTACAACGGTACAATCGGTTTGCAACCTATACGATTATTCAATCCAGAGTTCGGTTGGGAAACCAATAAAAAGTTTGAAGTGGCTTTGGAAACAGGTTTCTTTCAGGATCGTATTTTCCTAACCTCAGCCTATTATAATAACCGCTCGACAAACCAATTGGTAGGCATCCCGCTTCCGGGTACTACAGGTTTTCAAACGCTACAAGGTAATCTCGATGCTACAGTCCAAAACACAGGTTTAGAGTTCACACTCGCTACCAAAAACGTTACCGGGAATGATTTCTCTTGGTCAACCAATTTCAATATTTCGTTCAACAGAAACAAGTTACTGTCATATCCAGGGTTGGAAACGTCGTCTTATGCAAATACGTATGTAGTAGGGCAGTCGGTCAACATTGTAAAATTGTACCATTACACAGGTTTTAATCCAGTAACAAACCTATACGAGTTTGAAGATGTAAATAACGACGGCCAGATTACCTCATTGGCAGACAGGCAAACCATCGCCAATCTAAGCCCTAAATATTTCGGAGGGGTACAAAACAATTTCCGTTACAAAAACCTGCAACTGGATTTCTTGTTTCATTTTGTAAAACAAGAGAGTTTTGGTTACATGCCGGGCGTTCCCGGTACTGCGGTAAACCAACTTTCAGAGGTAAGCAACCAACAATTACCGTATACATCGGGAGCAAACGGAGCGGTTATTTCAGCCTACTACCGTTACGGCCTAAGTGATGCCGCATTGCAGGACGCTTCATTTGTAAGGCTTAAAAACGTGTCGCTAACGTATGATATTCCTTTAAAGGCAAAGAGTTTAAAATGCCAGTTGTATTTCCAGGGGCAAAACCTGCTAACATTCACATCCTACAACAGCGGAGATCCCGAGTTCAAATTCTCAGGCTATCTGCCTCCGCTAAGGGTATTCACCACCGGAGTAAAAGTAACCTTATAACAAAATAGAATCATCATGCGAAAATCAATTATAATATACTGTTTATTGATGGTGTTAGTAGTAACAACGGCTTGCGAGAATTTTGTCGAAGTCGACACACCAAAAAACCAACTCACCGGCGTAGTGGTTTTCGAAGACCGTAACACAGCCAACGCCGCCGTATCGGATATCTTCGCCAAACTCCGTGATAACGGATTAATTACGGGAACTTCACTTGGGACTTCCGTAAATCTTGGGTTGTACTCAGATGAGTTATTATATTACGGCACGGCCGACGAAAACGTATCCCATATTTTCAACAACAGCCTAATGGCATCCAATCCAACCGCAAGGCAATTCTGGAATGATGGCTACCATCAAATTTATTGTGCCAATGCAGTTATAGAAGGCTGTCTGCAATCGGTTAAACTTTCGCAATCAGATAAAAACCTGTTTATTGGCGAAGCCCTTTTTATAAGAGCGCTGGTACATTTTTATTTGGTTAATCTCTTTAACGATGTGCCTTACATTACCACTACAGATTATCAGCAAAATCGTTTAGCGACGCGTATTTCAAAAGCACAGGTATATGAGCAGGTAGTTTCAGATTTACTTCAGGCTATGGAACTCTTGCCGCAGAGTTATCTAACCCCGGAGCGCGTCCGCCCAAATAAAGCCACCGCCAAAGCATTACTGGCAAGAGTATTTTTGTATCAGGAAAATTGGTTGCTTGCCGAAACCATGGCAACAGAAGTTATCGATAATCCCGATTACATTTGGGAGCCGAATTTAGATAGAATCTTCCTCAAAGAAAGCACAGCAACCATTTGGCAGTTCGCTCCAAAACTTTCGGGAAATAATGCAGATGAAGCTTCGGTTTTTATTTTCACAAGTGGTCCACCGCCATTTGTCGGGTTAAATCCAAACTTAGTTACAGCTTTCGAACCAACAGACCTTCGAAAGTCCCATTGGATAAACACAATAACAGACGGAACAAATGCTTGGTATCACGCCTACAAGTACAAGCAAAATACTAATACCGGAACGTCTTTAGAATATTCGGTAATCTTCCGTCTGGCAGAACAGTATTTAATCAGGGCAGAAGCAAGGTTAAAACAAGGAAACGAGATTGGGGCAAAATCAGATGTAAACCTTATCCGAAACACTGCGGGCTTACCAGATACACCAGCAACCACCGAAGCATCGTTATTCGATGAAATCATGGCACAACGCCGTTTAGAATTTTTTACCGAATATGGTCACCGCTTTTTCGACCTCAAAAGAACAGGACGCTTAAACACAGAACTAAGTCCAAACAAACCCGGTTGGAATACTACAGATGCTCACTGGCCAATTCCCGAAACCGAATTACTTGCAAACCCCAACATGACACAAAACTCAGGATACTAATGAAAAAAACACATTTACAAGTTGTTTACAGCGTTCTGGCTGTATTCATATTTGGGTTTGTTTCCTGCCCTGTAATGGGGCAGGTAGCAACCAAAATACCGCTTACCGAAAAAGACTATCACTTATGGGGCACATTACAAACCCGAGCTATTTCAGATAGCGGCCAATGGGTGAGTTATATTATGGCTTACCCATCAGGCGCCGATACCCTTTTTGTCTCAAACACCCAAATCGAGAAAAAATATATACTGCCCAAAGCCTTTGACGGCAGGTTCATACAGGATAACATTTTTGCATACCGCAAAAACAACAACCTGATACTGCTTAACCTTTCAAAAGGAACAGAAATGGGCATCACAAATGTTTCCAATTACGAGGGAACCTCTAATGGAAATTATCTCATTACTGAAGAAACGATATCAAGCGAAAGTAAAAGACTTTGCATCCGGAATCTTCAAGGGAAACTATTGCAAGCCATAGATGAAGTAGGGCAGTATGTTTGGAATGATGCCAAAACAAAAATCCTGTTCACAACAACAGGTTCAATACCTTCTGTTACTATAATCAGTCTTGTTGCAAAACCACAAATTAAATTGGTTTATCAAAATACAAATACTATATACAGTGCTTTGACTTGGCAGGAAAACGGGGAAGATGTGGTGTTTTATCGAACAAGTGTTAAAAACGATAAGCAATCCGAAGTGGTGTATTTCAATAGTAAAGAAAACAAGTGCTATAACTTAAATGAAACAAGTTCAGGTTTTCCAAAAGACTTTAGAATAGATACCAATTCTAACATTGCATTAAAACTTTCAACCGATGGGAGCAAAGTGTTTTTCGGAATACAAAGCACACTCGAAAAACCTGATAAGGAAAACTTCGAGGGTGTTGAAATATGGAATGCGAACGACAAGATGATTTACCCTGAAAGAAAATTGCGGGCTTCTGTAGGTAATCCACAATTGTTGGCAGTATGGTGGCCTAAAACCGGAAAGGTGAAAACAATTACCTCAGAAGAAGAATCGTGGGTAATGCTAACAGGTAATCAGCAATACGCCATAACTGCCAATCCAATCCAGTACGAACCCGAATACAAACTTTTTGCAGACAGAGACTTTTACCTCACGGAACTGGCAACCGGAAATAAAATAAAGCTCTTGGAAAAACAATCAGGTCAGCAGGAAATGATAAGAGTGCAACCCAACGGAAAGTATATTGTTTATTTTAGAGAAGGCAATTGGTGGAGTTATGATACTAACCTGAATAAGCATAGAAATATTACAAAACAGTTACAGTCAGATTGGGATAACCGTAAAACAGATCCCGGAGCAGAACAAAATGTATGGGGCTTGGCAGGTTTCACAAGCGATTACAAATCAGTACTGCTTTACGATTATTACGATGTTTGGTTAATCGATTTGCAAGGAAAGAAAAGCTATAGGCTTACAAAAGGTAAAGAAACCAAAACTAGGTTTCGTATTAAAGTAAGCCCGACATCGTATACTAACTATTCAGGCCTTCCGGATGCTTTAATCAATCTAAAAGATACACAAATACTAACGGCATTAAATCTTTACGATGGGAGCAATGGCTTTCACAAGTTGCGACCAAATAAATCGATAATTTCGTTAGTTACAGAACAGGGAGCAGCAGGCAGATTGTTTATGTCGAAGAATGAACAGGCTTTTGTTTATGAAACTCAAAAGTTTGATGTACCGCCAAGGCTAATGTTTAAAGAAAAAGATAAGGTAAATCATAAGATTATATATAAAAGTAATCCGCATCACGACAAGTATTTTTGGGGCAAGTCAGAAATGATACACTTCAAAGCGCCCTCAGGAAATCAACTAAACGGAGCACTGTTTTATCCGGAAAATTACAAGCCGGGTCAAAAATACCCTATGATAGTCTGGATTTACGATACGGTCTCACGGGAACTAAACCAATATGTAAATCCAACACTCAATAATCCCATTGGCTTAAACATTACCAATCTTACGGCTAACGGATATTTTGTTTTATTACCGGATATCGAATTTCAAAAAGGTAGTCCGGGAAAATCCGCTTTAAATTGTGTAACTGTTGCCGTCAATAAAGTAATCGAAATGGGTTACACAGAGCTGGGTAAAATAGGGTTAAAAGGACAATCATTCGGAGCCTACGAAACTAATTACATTATATCCCAAACCAATTTGTTTTCCGCTGCGGTTAGTGGGGCAGGCGTTTCTGATGTTGCAAGACATTATTTCACGATAAACAGTAACGATAATTTGATAGATGCTTGGCGATACGAAAACCAACAGTATCGTATGGGAAAATCTTTTTTTGATGATCCGCAGGGCTATCTGGATAATTCACCATTAATGCAAGCAACTGGAATAAATACCCCTTTATTAACGTGGGCTGGTTTAGAAGACGACAATGTAAGACCGGAACAAGCCTTAACTTTATACATCGCCTTAAGAAGAGTAAACAAAAAGCACATTATGCTCAGGTATCCCAATGATGGTCACATCTTTGTTAATGCTAACAATCAGATAGATTTGACTAACCGTATACAACAATGGTTCGACCATTTTCTAAAGAAAGAACCGGCAGCAAATTGGATTCATAAAGGAACAGAATAAATGTAAAAGTGCCTCCATTCTTTTAATGGAGGCACTTTTTTTACTGTATTAGTGAAGCACTTTATACAGGTTCAGACTACACTGGTTAGCAGCGTTTTTTCGCCAAACCTGTCTTGGAGTAGCTTCGCTAGTCATACAGATCTGTCCGGTGTTTATGGGAGAACATTCTACTGCAACATCCAAACAGTTTGATGGAGAAGGATTTTGAATGAATCCTGTAATTAGAACAGGTTTTTCAGCTTCCTTAACTTTTGCGTCATTAGTACTGATAGCACCTGCGCTGGCCATTGTGAATGCCAATACTGGCAAAATCACTTTTGCAATTGTTTTCATAATAATAAAATTTAGATATGGTTTTTTGATCTACTCTTTTCTACAGGTTTTCGATCTCAGTCCTGCTACCGGCCGGTATATTTTAAGTCTTTTTACGGATAAGATTTGTATTCAGATGGTATCGGTGCAAGTTGGAACCAATAATGGCATATAGATTATCCCCAATAACATACATCGATTGTAGCCTTTCTTTTCCCACATGATAGATGTAAATGCTCGATAAATAAGAATTGTTCCGTGTGTCATAAATATCCACAATAGAAGCTTGCTGCCACATTTCTTTAGCTTCATAGCGACCAGCAATTTTAGAATTCACAAACAACAAACCGTTTGAAAAAGCAGTCAGTTGATTTACTGTAAGGGGTGGTGAAGCCATTTTTCGTTGTTTGGTTTCCTTTATGTAGGCAGTTTTAAAGTTTACATGACTAATAGTATCAATGGTCTTACCACGATAATCAAGTTTTAAACTTGGGTCAGATACAATAAACTGATTTCGGTAATAATAAGTGTATATAAATTTTTTGGTTAAGTTGTCAAATGTCATAGTCCCGTCAGTATCAAAAAAACCGTCAACTTGTTTTTCTAAAAGTTTAGGAGCATAAGTAACTTTCAAAGAATCATCAAATTGAAATGTTCCCAATACATTGTTCCCATTATTTATATTTTGAGCTCGGAAAACGACAGTTGTCGGTGTAGTAACTTCCGCTTTCGAGAAATAATAGCCATTCGGCTTCATCAGGATTTTTCCTTTCCAATCCGAGAGTAATCCACGATAGATAACCGGAACCGTGCCATCCATGAGATAGAAATAAGGAGGCAGTACTTTAACTTGTACAGTACGAAAAGGAAAATCGTCACGTTCCAGCTCAATTTTGAATCGTTTCTTGGTTTTTAATGTGGTGTCATAAGCGGTAATGTGCAAAGGAGCTAAATGATCGGCTAAGTAAACAGTTTCATTATCAGAACCTGCGATGTATTGCGAGTTATTAATCAACTTTGTTTCATCAGTCTTAAATGCCGAGCCTTGGATAAACCTACGGATAAAGGGATTTTCCTGATGCATGGTCCGTTCCGAAGCTATATAAAGCCCAACCATAATTGCAATACAAGAGGGAAAAATAATAGAGAGCTGAAGAATAGTTTTACGAATATTACTTGTGATAAGAAGCAAACCAATCAATGCCAAAACCACAAAACCTATATTAAAAACAAGATGTTCCTTCCATCCAAGCGATTCCAAAATGCCGCCACAAGAACAAGGTACAAAGTACGAGTAGTTTAAAATAATTACGATATAAGCAGTAAAAAGGACCATCAGCCCTAAAGCAGATAACAAACCAACATACCGTGTTCTAGAAAAACAAAGCAGTAGTGCAATAATAAGCTCAGTCCCAAGTACGCTGTAAGACATAACTCCTGTAAAAGCACTCAAAAGAGGGGATTGCCCAAGTTGTGCCTGAAAGTTGTCAAATTCAAGTAGTTTACTTAAAGCCGCGTAAGCAAATAAAACAACATACAGTAAACAAATACTTTCAAGTAAAATAGTTTTAAAAGTTGCATTCCATTTCATAACATTAACTCGTTTGATTTAATGATGTAAAATTCTGAAATACAATTAATAAAGGCTTTTCAATTCGGGACAACGATTTGTCTAAAAAGGAGAAAAATATAATTAAGAATATTCAATAGATATTTCTTCCAAGACTGTTTCTCTGATGATTGTATATCCGGTGATTGTATCTCTGATGATTGTATCTCCGGTGATTGTATCTCCGGTGGCTGAGGCTCTCGAAGCCACACAAAGAAATAAGCAATAAAAACTATTTACTGCAATCCCTTTTCAAATCAGTAGGCGAGTACCCATATTTCTTCTTAAAAGCTTTCGAAAAATTAGGATACGTATTAAAGCCATTCATATAAGCAATGCTCTTCAAAGGCATATTGGTTTGTTCAATAAGTAAATGCACTCTTTTTAATCGTTCGTCATTATAAAACTGATAAATGCTGGTGTTAAAGAAGTATTTAAAAGCTTCTTTTAGTTTGTGTTCATTCGTTCCAAAAATCTTGGAAAGTTCTTTTAGTGAAGGAAGCGGGTTTTCTAAATTAGATAGAATATAATCATATACTTGCTGCATTAATCGGGCGTCGTCTCGTCTCGTTTTGGGTAATCGAATTGGAGTATCGAAATCTTCATGGTTATTTCCATTTTCTAAAGAATCAACAAAAATAGAATGAATAATAAATTTATTTTCATTTGAGATTCTGGAGATGCTACTGAACAATGACGTTATTTCCGTTTGGTTTGAAGTAAGATAATTCAGGGAAAGAGTGGAAACTTTTTCATTGACCAAAATAGTAGCCAATAATCGCTCAAAATTTTGAGCTGAGGTATCCGTTAACAATTTCGAAAACGCTAAACCTTCGATTGAAACGGTATCATAATTTAAAAGGGTGTTGGCTTCGGGAATAGTACTTAGGATTATAAAGTCCTCATCAACAATAAAACTCAAGCTGGTCAGGTTTTGCTGTAAATGATGCGTATTGATGTAACCTTTAGGAAACAGTGTTTCCTGCATTTCCTCAGCCACCATATTGATAAGCACAGTTAAAGACTCCAATTCATCATCTTCATCGGTTCGTGCTATTCGCTGACTAAAATTGCCACTGGCCATTTCAAGCAACATCTGCCGGATGCTGTGAATCCGTTTCTGGTTGATTTCCCTATTCATAAAACACTGATATTTAATTATAAATAAGTTTTCAAGAATGCCAATGCATGCTCTTCATTAGTGAAAAAAGAAGTGGGGATAGTAGGTTTATTTACCTTCAGATAAAAATCACTCATGGTTTCGGAAACTTGCGGATTGCCAAGAATAGCAACAGCTTTGGTGAGTACCGAACCAAATTGAGCAAGGTAATCCCTGCCGGCTTTGTTCGAATCTTTTATACCTCTTATGTCGCATAAAACAGGATAAATCATTTCGTTTTGAAATTGAATCCGGTCAGACACGACTTTTCGGGCTACAGTTAAAGAAATAACGGTATCCGGCTTATATTCAAAATAGAGAATGCCATGCACTATGCAAAATCGTGCATGTGCATTTTCGTAACAATCATGAGCTGCATTCATGATATATCAGATAAAATGGTATAATTCTGCAAAAATAGAAATATTAATGGATTAAAAAACCTACAAAATAAGCTAATTCTCCCTAAAATAAATTTGTGTTTGTCAATTCGGGAATATGAGTTGTCAAAATAGGAGTAAGCACAAATCACTATAAAACACATCAAAATTTATCTACAATTTTGGCGCCTTAATAACCCAAACGTAACACACTACTAATCAAAACAGAAATGGCTAAAATTAAACACAACAACTTTATCGACACTGTAAATAGTGTCATTTCGGGTGCTAAAAATGAAGGCGTACTCCATTTGTATGCTGAAGATTCTTTCTTAAATGGCAGAACATTGCAAATTGAAGGTAAGCAAATGTTTCATTTCGGAACAACCGGTTACCTCGGTTTAGAGCAGGATGAAAGAATTAAGCAAGCAGCAATAAATGCAATTCAAAAATTCGGGACACAGTTCCCGCTTTCCAAAACGTATATATCAAATCCATTGTATGCTGAATTGGAAGCTAAAATTGAAAATATGTATGGCATAACACCTGTAATTACTAAAAACAGTACACTAGGGCATTTGGCAGTTATTCCAACAGTAGTTCGTGATGAAGATGCCGTTATCTTAGATCATCAGGTACATTGGAGCGTTCAAAATGCATGTCAGCAGCTCAAACTAAGAGGTATTCCGGTAGAAATGATTCGCCATAATAACCTAAACATGTTGGAAGACAAAATCAAAGAACTAACGAACAGAAACGGTAAGATATGGTATATGGCTGATGGTGTTTATTCTATGTTTGGCGATTTTGCACCAATCCCGGAATTGATAAAACTAACCCAGAAATACCCTCAGTTGCATTTGTATTTTGATGATGTTCACGGTATGAGTTGGAAAGGTAAAAACGGAACAGGCTATGTATTCGACTCTTTTAATGAATTATCAAACAATGTTTTAATCGTTACTACTTTAAGCAAAACTTTTGGGGCAAGTGGAGCAATCCTTATTTGTTCAGACGGGAAGCTAAGAGAGCAAATAAAAAACTTTGGAGGTCCACTAACATTTTCCGCACAACTAGAACCGGCTTCACTCGCAGCTGCATCTCGTTCAGCTGATATTCATTTATCTCCTGAAATCACAGTATTACAAAATGAATTAACGGAACGAATATATTACTTCAATTCATTATTAGAAAATTCAAATGTGCCACTAATTGTTAAGAATGATTCACCGGTTTTCTTTATAGGAACAGGTATGCCGGCTACTGCATATAATCTTACCCAAAAGCTTTTTAAGGAAGGCTTTTTTGTTAATCCGGGATTGTATCCTGCCGTTCCTGTTAAGAACACAGGTATTCGCATAACGATATCGCAGCACAATCAAAAAGAAGATATTAAAGCACTGGCGGATGCTTTGCAATTTCATTTACCGAAAGCTTTGGAAGAAACCGATAACAGTTTGGAAAAAATCCAAAGAAGTTTTCGTCTTGAAACAGTATTTAATAAAGTCAAAAAGGAAAACACTGATTCCGGGTTGTTGCAATTCCAGTTTGAAACATCAATTCATAGCATAGATAAAGAGCTTTGGAATAGTGCACTGGGAGGTCAAAGCGTTTTCGATTGGGAAGGAATGTGTTATTTAGAAGAAACATTCAAGAACAATCCGAATCCACAGGATAATTGGGATTTTTACTATTGTGTTGTAAAAGATACCGATAACACTCCAATCCTTGTAACGTTCTTCACTTGTGCACTATGGAAAGACGATATGCTGTTACCAGAATCCATTTCAAAACAGTTGGAGGAAAAACGAAAATCAAATCCTTTGTACCATACTTCAAAAGTATTGAGCATGGGATCACTTTTTACCGAAGGGCAGCACTATTATTGCAATAATCAGCATCATTTACAAAATAAGGCAATAAAAATGTTGCTTTCAAAAGTAGAGGAGGTGTACCATGATATAAATGCAGACATGCTGGTATTGAGAGATTTTGAATCAAATAACAGTTGGAATGATTTGCTGCACAATCAGGGTTTTGTAAAAGTAGATATGCCGGAAGCTTGTACGGTAACAGATAATACTTGGGCTACTATTGAAGATTTTACTAAGAAATTATCCCCCTCGTTCCAGAAAACATTTTAATAAGGAAATCTTTCCTTTTGAATTCTGCTTTGATATTCAGGTTAAAAGTAGCTTGTCAGATTTAGAGTTAGAAAAAGCTTACAAGCTATATACAAACGTAAAAGAGAACAATTTTGCAATTAACACATTCACCTATCCATTAAATGTTTTCAAGAAAATGAATGACTATGCTTCATGGGAATTTATACTACTATACTTAAAAGCAAATGAATTGACAGAACCTGAAATGATTGGCGTGGTATTCGGGTATAAAAATTTGAATAGAACCTATGTTCCAACGCTAATTGGGATGAATTACAGCTATGTACAGGAATTGAATTTATATCGTCAGTTATTGTTTCAGATTATTAAGAGAACTAATACTTTAGGTTTTTCAAAAATAGATTTTGGCTTTTCTGCCACTTTCGAAAAACGAAAACTGGGGGCAGAAATAACGCCAAAAATAGCCTACATACAAGCCAAAGACAATTATTCATTCGAGGCATTAAACAGTTTACAAAACGAAATAAAGTAACAAACCAAAAATGCTCACTATTAGCCAAACCCAGCAAATGAAAACGATTACAGCGCACATTGACGATTTCAACCAAAAATGCAATGCCATTTTAGAAACAAACGATAACCATTTAAAGAAAGCAAACGAAGGTATTCAGTTATGCAACAGAACACTGTCGGTGTTAAAAGATAAGGTAGAGCAGCATGATTTTGAAAATGTGCCGGATGAAATCGAGTTCTTTAAAAATCATAAGCCCATTCCTATGAGTTACCTCATCTATTTTACAGAAGTTAGGTCGTGTGAGCTGCGCACGCCCAAAGCAGGTACTTCTTATAAGATTGAATTTCTTCAAAAAGAACTAAAAAAAGTCAATAAGTTTTTCTGTAAAAATGCTGATTTTGTGCATTATATGGAGCAAGGGTATAGTTACCTGGATCATCAGTTTTTTACAAGGAATCAAAGAGACAACTTCCCCTTTACTCCAATGACCGATTACTATCAGTTTCCTGAATTTTCCACTTCTCAGGATATGCTTTGGTCTAAAGTAAAAGCTATGTACCGATTCATTCACTACATAAGGGAAGCACTGAAGAATCTAAAGGTCAACGACGCTGAAATATTTGAAGAAAAAAGGCATAAGGTTTTGGTTTGGACTGCTCCAAAAACGGCCTTGATTGAGCTTATCTATGCACTTTATTCCAGTGGAGCGCTAAATCATGGAGCAGCCGATATTAATACCATTACCTCATCTTTCGAAGATTTCTTCAATGTGAAGCTGGACAATGTTTACAAAACTTACAATGAGATAAAAGAAAGGAAGAGCAGTAAAACCAAATTCCTTGAAGAATTAATGCTCAATTTGCAGCTGAAAATCAGTAAAGAAGAAAGTGTTTGAGATTTCGTAGGTAATCGTAACTACGAAGTTTATAATGTTTTATTGTTTGTTTTGAGTTAATTACATTTTTTAAAGTAGGAATATGGAATCCGAATTGGCAGTAAAACACTAATTCGGATTTTTTGTTGATGGATAAAAGTAATGCGATTAAAAAAGTTTGATTTCAATTGTCTTGTAAACAGGCATTTTTTAGCTTTTTGATGTTAAATTTTCTCGTAACTACGATACGCATTGGGAAAAGAAAAGAATAAAACGCAACAATTTTGTGCTGTTCGAACAAAGCAAAACAAGTAACAAGAAATGACGTCATTCAAAATCGTTTAACATTTAAAATGCACTATGGCAGCAACAATTATTACAACCGAAGACTTAAGAGAGTTTAAGAAAGAACTATTGGAGGATATCAAAAAGCTATTAGAGGTCAAATCTACATCAGTTTCAAAACAATGGTTAAAATCAAACGAGGTTAGAAAACTGCTCGGAATTTCTTCCGGCACACTCCAAAATTATAGAATCAACGGAAGCCTTACATATACCAAAATAGGCGGCACTCTCTTTTATTCCAATGACGATATTGAAAAATTACTCTCCCAAAACAAAATCAACACAGCTAGATAATTCCCCTCCTCTGGAGGGGTGCCCGCAGGGCGGGGTGGATCTCTATCACATTGCGAGGAGTCATGACGAAGCACCTGAGCAGACGAAGTAATCTCAAATCACAATCTCATTATTCACAAACAAAATAAACCTTAGCAACTCAGAACCTTAGTGCCCCAGAGCCTAAGAAACTCAGAAACTCAGCAACTCAAAAAAAAAATGAATTATATAAAACACCTCACGGCTTATTTCGATAGGGTGGTAGACGACCATTCCCTAAACCCAACCCACATCAGTTTATACATCGCACTCTTTCAGTTCTGGAACCTTAATCGGTTTCAGAATCCCATAAGTATCACCCGCGATGAGGTAATGAGAATTAGTAAGATATGTTCAAAAGCAACCTATCACAAATGCATGCGGGAACTGCATGAGAAAGGATATGTTATTTACGAACCTTCATACAATCCGTTTAAAGGAAGTATGCTGCAAATGGTCAATTTATCCCATGAGCTAAAACCTGTAAAAAGAAGTGAAAAAACCAATTCAAAAAATAAACAAGTTATTGAACAGGAAGTAAACAAGCAGCAAACAAGTAGTGAAACAGCTACTGAACAAGCGCTGGTATCTTCTATAAACAATATAAACAATACAAACAATGCAAACATTTTAAACTTGGACAAAAGCAAAAATGACTTGAAAAAAGACGAGTTCAAAAATCAGTCAGCTATTAGTCTTTCCGAGCCTGTCGAGGAATCTAAAACCAAAAAAAAGTTGCGCGAAAAAAAAGGTGAAGCAACAGAAAATGCAATCCCGCCACAATGGCAATATGTAGTGCAGTTTTTCAGCGAGTGTAATGTTCCCGAAATCGAAGCCCAAAAATACTATAACCATTTTCAAAGCAACGGTTGGCTGGTAAGCGGAAAGTCAAAGATGAAAAACTGGAAAGCGGCAGCTAGAAATTGGATGCTGAACAGTCAAAAATTTAACAAAACTAACACGCAACCTCAACCAAATCATCTTCATACCTCAATTCATAAAAATTATGCAGAACCACTTTAGTTTTACTAGCACATTCGTCGTAAAAGACAATTTTAGAACGTACAATTTAGAACAGTGCTTTAGATATCTTGAGCAACAAGGTAAAGAAGCGTATGGAAAAAGTTTCAGAATATATGATGAGGATAAACCGGTTATTTGCAAGTTACTCATATACGCAATCCAAGATGTCGAAAATGCATTAAAGTTGGGTTTAGATCTTGGTAAAGGAATTATTTTGTCAGGTCCCGTTGGCTGTGGAAAAACATCAATCATACACTTAATAAAGCCGTTTGTACCACCTAGATATGACTATAAAATAAAGTCGGCAAGGGAAGTTTCTTTTGAATTTGCAAAACACGGTTACGAAGCTCTAAATTTTTATACTCAAAAAGCGACCAATCAAAACCGTTTGACAGGTTATTGTTTTGACGATTTAGGAGCCGAACAACAAATCAAGCATTTCGGTAACGATTGCAATGTAATGGCAGAAATACTAATCAGTCGTTACGAACAGTTCGTGGAAAATAAGTCAGTAACTCACATTACGACTAATTTAACGGCATCTGAGCTCGAAAATCTTTATGGAAACCGTTTACGTTCCCGTATGCGAAGCATGTTCAATCTGATTAGTTTTGATAGAAATTCAAAGGACAAACGTTAATTATGCTGTCAAATTAATTAAAATGTTGGCTTTGAATTACAAAACAGTATGAGTTTTTTACAATTATTTAGTACAAATTGATTTAAATTGTATAAATTTGTTTTTTTGTTATTCAGCGCAAATGAAAAAGTTTCACTTGGTTTTAATCTTTGTATTAGGCATTTTTTTAATGCCCAGCGAAGCATTTGCATGTGGTAAAGAAAACGTAAAAAAAGAAAAATCCTGCTGTAGCAAAGAAAAATCAGAAACTAAAACTGAGAAAAATTCATGCTGCGATAAAGATAATCACTCTGAAAAGGGATGTAGTGGTAAATGTGGTAATTCAAATTGCACGTCCACTTCCAACGCACATTTTAGTGTAATTACTTTCAACGAAATTGAAATCAAAAGCAACCTTTGCGTTGTAATTGATAAAAAACAAAACTTTTTTCATAATGAAGTCAATATTTCATCTGGCTTCTGTTCTTTATGGCTTATACCTAAAATAAGCTAAATCCCTTTTTTGACAGCCATAGGTGTGTCAAACCCATAGCTATAAGCTATAATTTTCTAACAGTTTAATGAATAAATTTCTACACTTTTTTAGTGTAGCTAAATGTATTTCTATTCCCTAACTGTTTATTTATCCAATTTTATTTATCAATTAATCAGAGGATTCTTTGATTATATACATTATTTAAAGATGAAAAATTCATTTAAAAAAATAATGGTAGCAGCTTTTGTTTTGCTATCAATTACAATCAACGCACAAATAAAAAATTCAAAAACAGAAACCGTTAAGATATATGGCAACTGCGGGATGTGTGAATCCAAAATCGAAAAAGCAGGAAGTATCAAAAAAATAGCTAAAGTAGATTGGAATCAGGAAACCAAAATGGCAACTTTAACATATAATTCTAAAAAAACAAATCAAGACGAGATACTTAAAAGAATTGCACTTGCCGGATATGATAGCGATAAGTTCTTAGCCCCTGATGATGTTTATAATAACCTTCATGGTTGTTGTCAATACGACAGGGTTGCTAAAGTTCCTGTAAAAGAAACCACTAATACTGTGGCATCCAATGAAGACCATTCAGCGCACAATAATCACAATGAAGTTTCAGCAATTGAAAATCAAAATGATAATCAAATAAAGTTGGTCATTGATAATTACTTTTTGGTAAAGGATGCCTTAATTACTTCAGATGGTAATGCTGTGACAACAGCTTCCAAAGGCCTATTAGCGGCCATCAATAATGTGAAGATGGAAAAGCTTGACATGAATGTTCATATGGTATGGATGAAAGTGGTAAACCAATTAAAAGAAGATGCAGAACATATCTCCGATACTAAAGATGTAAAGCACCAAAGAGATCATTTTGTTTCATTATCAGCGGATATGTATGCATTAATCAAAGTTTCCAAATATGAAAAACCAGTTTACTACCAATTTTGCCCAATGTACAATAATGGCAAAGGCGCTAATTGGTTAAGTCAGGAAAATGCTGTAAAAAACCCTTATTATGGTTCAATGATGCTTACTTGTGGTAAGACTGTTGAAACAATCAAATAACCTTCAAAAAAACTATAAATGAAAAATTTATCAATCATAGCTTCGTTCGTTGGAGCATTATTTCTGTCTTCTTGTAATGACAATGACGACAAAATGGATATGGCCGTAAATATTGATTATCCGGCTGCTTATGTAATAAATGGTGAAGATGCTTCGGTTTCTGTAATTAAATTATCTACAGGTGAAGTTACCCAAACAATTGAATTAATGGGAAGTGGTGCAGATATGATTATGTGGCCACATCACATTTCATCACACCAAGATCATTTGGCTATTGGTGTACCTGGAATGGATTTCTCAGCAGGTCATACAGGTAGTACATCGGGAATGACAGGAAAAATGCTGATTATTAATGCTATGACTGGTAAAACGATAGAAAACATGAATCTTCCTGCTATGAACCACAATACAATTTATTCACCGGATGGCACAGAAATTTGGGTACCGCAAATGGATATAGATGGAAAAGTATTGGTATATAATGCTACTACTTATGCACTAAAAAACACAATAACAGTCGGAATGATGCCTGCCGAATTAACATTTTCATCAGATGGTACAAAAGCTTATGTGGCAAATGGTGATGATGACAGTATATCTGTAATCAATGTAAGTTCAAAAACGGTCGTAGCTACAATAACTGTAGGTGATAATCCGGTAGGAGCTTGGACTGGAAGTAACGGAAAAATGTATGTAGATAACGAAGACGGGCAAACCATTTCGGTTATAGACGTGGCAACTGATACGGTCGAAGAAACAATTGCATTAGGATTTATGCCGGGAATAGCATCATATAACGGTATCAAAAATGAACTATGGGTTTCAGACCCGATGAATGGTAAGGTACATTACTATACTTGGGATGCAGGTATGGGTATGTGGATGCATGGAAGTTCATTTAATACAGGAGCCGGAGCCCATGCAATTGCCTTTACAACTGACGGTAATACGGCTTATGTAACCAATCAAGCAGCCAATACTGTGTCAGTTGTTAATACTACAAGTCATACGGTAACTAAAACGATAAACGTTGGGGTAAAACCTAACGGAATAGTTATTAAAATGTAAAGGCTATTAGATTAAGCCTGATTGTAATATTAGGCTTAATCTTCATAAAACAAAAGGTTAAAATGATTTTAAAAAAATGAAAGGTAAAACGAAATATTTCATAGCACTTCTTATACTGTTTTCATTTTCAATGAAAGCTCAAATTAGTATTGGTGATGAATTGCCAAAAGTTGTATTAAAAAATAGTCATAACCAAGAGATAGAAATTACTTCTTTCAAAGGAAAATACATCCTTGTAGATTTTTGGGCTTCATGGTGTCAACCGTGTCGTCTTGGAAATAAAAAATTAGTAAAACTCCATAAAGATTTAAATACTGAGAAAATCGAGATAATAGGAATTTCGATTGATGCAGATAAAAGTAAATGGATAAAAGCTATTGAAAAGGATAAAATAAAATTTACGCAGCTTATCGACCCTAAAGGTTTTGATGCCAAAACTGCCATTTTGTTTGGAGTAGACGAATTACCATCCAAATACTTATTTAACCCTGAAGGTATTCTAATTAAAAAAAATCCAACAGAAGAAGAAATATTGAAATTAATAAAAGAGTAAAAATGAAAAAAATAAATATAGTTTATGTATTGGTTGCATCAATGGTTTTGATGTTTTCAATGAAAAGTAATGCTCAAATTTCAAAAGCTGAAATTAGAGCAACCGGACTAACATGTTCAATGTGTTCAAATGCTATAAACAAGCAGCTTAAAAGCTTACCCGAAGTGGTTAATGTGGAAACAGATTTAAATACAAATACATTCACGGTAACACTTAAAGAAGGTAATGAATTAAGCCCAAAAGTATTTAAGGAGAAAGTAGAAAAAGCAGGTTTTTTTATCGGTTCATTAGTTGTAACAGCAAAACCTGAAACCATAGCTAAAAATTCTTACATTTTGGTTAATGACAAACCAAATAACGTGACCGAAATACAATTTCAAGTAATTGACAAGGGCTATGTTACTGAAAAGGAATATAAAAAATTATCCAAATCATATAAGAATGTCGAAACGTATGCTTCAAATAATGAAGATGATTTTCACATTAAAATTCTAAATTAATGAGAAAGATTATTTTATTTTTTGTTGCAATAAGTTGTCAAAATGTTTTTAGCCAGGAATTATTTGTAATTACTGACCCTGCAAGTAATGTTCCTGCAAATTCGCTCGGAGTTAATGTAATGCAGTCACTTTTTAAAGAAGAAATGAAATCGGGTTATAATTATCATTTTATGCCTGAAGTATCATATGGATTAAATAAAAATATAATGTTTCGTGCTTCTGCTTTTGTAAGTAATAGAAATAATGATTTGGTTACTGAAGGTGGTAGTTTTTATACGAAATATCGTTTTTATTCTACAGATGATTTAAATAGTCATTTCCGATTAGCAGCTTATGGTAGATATAGTTTCAATAATGCAGATATTCACCAAGAACAGATTGAAATTTTAGGACACAATTCAGGTTTTGAAACAGGATTAATAGCTACAAAATTGATTAAAAAAGTTGCAATAAGTTCTTCAATAAGTTTTGAGAAAGCTTTAGATAACAAACCAAGTTATCCATTTCCGGATAATATTGGTGATAATGCAACTAATTATACACTTTCTTTTGGTAAATTGATGTACCCCAAAAAGTACACAAATTACAAACAAACAAACATTAATTTAATGGTTGAATTTGTTGGACAAACTATTAATGAAAATGGTAAATCTTATTTGGATGTGATGCCTGCTGTGCAATTTATTTTTAATAGCCAAGCACGTTTGGATTTTGCATATCGTCAAGAATTAGTAAGTTCAATGGTACGCTCAGCTCCAAATGGATTTTATTTCAATCTGTACTATACTTTTTTCGATTTAAAAAAACAAAAATAAAATGAGTACAACAAAATTTATTCCAGCATTGGGTTATGATTTTTTAAGTGATTACTATGATTTAGCAATCAAAATAACTATGCCTGAGAAAAAATTCAGAAACAGGTTAGTAGATTTTGTTAACCCTAAAGAGGATGAAAAAATATTAGAATTTGGGTTTGGAACAGCTCAAAACATTATTATTCTCAAACAACGATTTCCTGATAGTGATGTTCAAGGTGTTGATATTGACCCTAAAATTAAATCAATAGCTGAGTATAAATTAAATAAGGCAGGAATTCACGCACCGCTTTTTTTGTATGATGGAAATAAGTTGCCATTTGAAGATAAATCATTTGATAAGGTTTATAGTTCTCTTGTTTTTCATCAGTTAGATAGTGTCACAAAATTAAAATGCTTACTGGAAATTAATAGGATACTAAAACCAGAGGGTGAGCTAATTATTGGAGATTGGGGTAAAGCAAAAACAAAATGGATGCGGTTCTCATTTTACTTAGTTCAATTACTTGACGGTTTCAAAACCACCAATGATAATGTAAATGGTTTAATGATAAAATACATTTCAGATGCAAGATTTAAAAATGTAGAGGAAATAGACCATATCAATACATCAATTGGTACTTATTCTTATTATTTAGCAAATAAAATTAATTATTAATCAGTTTCTTAAAATTAACTCTAAAAAAATGAATAATGAATGAAATTGTAAAAAGAAATAACCAAATAATTATTGCAATATTAATTGCAATAATGCCAATAATGAATTTATTCGCACAAAACGGAAACAATTCTAATGGTCCTCATAATGGAACCATCAAAAAAGTAAAAAGTTATCATATCGAAACTTTAATTAAGGATAGCAAAGTATATTTTTTCATACTTGATGAAAAATTGAAACCATTAAGCAATACTGAAATAACAGGAACAGCTTCATTAATATTTGCTGATGGAAAATCAAATAAAGTTGAATTAACAAGTATAGATACAGAAGCTTTTATTGTTAACGAAATAAATGCAAATACGTATACCGATATTCAAGTAACTTTTAAAATAAGAGGAAAATCTATCTCAACAATATTTTCAAAAGATAGAAAACTAGAACGTATTCCTAAAGAAATAACGAAACATTATCACGAACAAAGCACAGAACATAGTTACAAATAAAAATTATTTAATAATAACTTCAAAATTTTAAAAAAAATGAAAAAAGTAGTAATTTTAATAGCATTAGTTACAACATTAATCTCTTGTAACAAAACAACAAAGTCAGAGGGGGGTGAAAACACATCTACCGAAAACAATATGAGCGATACTCAAAAAGACCAACTTTTCGCTTGTCCAATGCACCCTGAAGTAACAGGAAAAAAAGGAGAAAAATGCTCCAAATGTGGTATGGAATTAACAGAACCAGTTGTACAAAAAGAACCATCTCATGACCATAGCGATGGTACTCATGATCATAATGATAATTCAACAGTCGAACCAAAAGTGGTAGAAACTACACAAACTTCTTCCACTCCGTTTTCTACTAATGGGATCATTGATGATTATTTAAAAATCAAGAACGCTCTAACTAAAGATGATGCTAATGGTGCAGCTAAAGCAGGTAAAACTTTGTATAAAACGTTTAATTCTATTAATACAACTAGTTTAACCGCGAGTCAGAAAAAAGAGTACTTAGACATTGCTGATGATGCTAAAGAACACGCAGAGCATATTGGCGACAATGCAGGTAAAATTGACCATCAAAGAGAACATTTTGCCATACTAAGTAAGGACATCAATGATTTAATAAAACTTTTGGGTTCAAATAAAAAATTATATCAGGACCATTGTCCAATGTATGACGACGGTAAAGGCGCTATTTGGATCAGCGAATCCAAAGAAATCAAAAATCCATATTATGGCTCTAAGATGCTTACTTGTGGCAGTTTGAAAAAGACGTTATAAAATGAAAAATAGTTTAAAGAAAGTAGGTATTTTACTTTTTTTGGTAGTGGTTGCAATACAATTTTATCAACCTGCCCTGAATCAAAATCCCGACCAGGATTATACAAATGATTTTATTATTACAACCAATGCACCAAGTAATATTTCAAAACTTATAAAGACATCTTGTTACGATTGTCACAGCAATAACACTGACTATTTGTGGTATGATTACCTTCAGCCTGTTCGAATGTTTGTAGAAAAACATATAACAGATGGGAAAAAAGAGTTAAACTTTAATGAGTTTGGCAGTTATTCAAATCGAAAGCAGCAAAGTAAACTAGAAGCCATCGGTAAACAAATTAAATCGGATGAAATGCCATTAACTTCATATACCCTATTACATCGCGATGCAATAATTAATGAAGTCCAAAAACAGGAATTAATAACCTGGATTAATTCAATAAAACAAAACAGTTTATCTGAAAAATAAGGAAATATGGTAGAAAAACTAATAACATTCTCACTAAAAAACAGAGCAATTGTGCTACTGGTTTCGGCTTGTTTATTTGTGTGGGGAATCTATAGCGTGAAACAAAATCCTATAGATGCTATCCCTGATTTATCAGAAAATCAGGTTATTGTATTTACCGAGTGGATGGGTAGAAGCCCACAGGTTATTGAGGCACAAGTAACTTATCCTTTGGTTTCTAATCTTCAAGGGATACCAAAAGTTAAAAATATACGGGGAGCCTCCATGTTTGGGATGAGTTTTGTCTATATCATTTTTGAAGACAATGTAGATACCTACTGGGCAAGAACCCGTGTGTTGGAACGATTAAATTATGCCCAACGTTTACTTCCACAAAATGTTGTTCCAACCTTAGGACCAGATGGTACAGGTGTTGGCCATATTTTTTGGTATCATTTGGAAGCTAACGGAATGGATCTTGGGGAACAACGTGCCTTACAGGATTGGTATGTGAAATTTGCACTGCAAACTGTTCCCGGTGTAGCAGAAGTTGCTTCATTCGGAGGTTTTGAAAAGCAATATCAATTGGTTTTAGATCCACTAAAAATGCAGTATTATAATGTCAGTATGATGGAAGTAATGAATGCTGTTAAGGCTAATAACAATGATGTAGGCGGCCGAAAGTTTGAAATGAGTAATATGTCTTATATCATTAGAGGTTTAGGCTACATAAAGAACAGTAAAGATGTCGAGGATATTTCGATTAAAAATTACAATTCTATCCCTGTGAAGGTAAAAGACATAGGTTCAGTACAAATGGGTGGAGATTTACGCCTTGGAATTTTTGACCAAAACGGAACTGGGGAAGTCGTAGGCGGTATAGTGGTAATGCGTTACGGCGAAAATGCTGATAAAGTCATCAAAGCGGTTAAAGCAAAGATGAAAGAAGTTGAAAAAGGATTGCCCGAAGGAGTGAAATTTAAAACTTCCTATGACAGAAGCGAGTTAATCGAAAAAGCTATTGAATCTGTCAAGGGAACACTTATAGAAGAAATGATAGCAGTTTCACTCGTTATCTTAATTTTTCTGTTCCATTGGAGAAGCGCCCTTATAATCTTAATTCAACTTCCTATATCCGTAGCAATTGGCTTCATATTGCTTGAAGCATTTGGTATTTCATCTAATATTATGTCATTAACCGGTATTGCACTCGCTATTGGAGTTGTTGTGGATGATGGAATTGTAATGGTTGAAAACGCCTACAGGACAATCTCAGAGAAACAAGAAGAAATGATTGATAACAAGTAAATTGGTATGATGATAGAAAAAATTAAAAATTTATTTAAAAAGGAACACGACCCTTTATCCTCTGATGAAAAACTTCAACTAATTGAAAAATCATCAAAGTTAGTAGGACCGGGTGTTTTTTACTCAACACTGATCGTAATTGCGTCTTTTCTACCGGTTTTTTTACTCACAGGTATGGAAGGAAAATTATTTAGTCCCTTGGCTTGGACAAAATCATTCATTCTAATCGTTGATGCTTTTTTAGCCATTACACTCACACCGGTGCTTATAAGCTTTTTATTAAAAGGTAAACTTCGTCCTGAGAATAAAAACCCAATCAATAAAAAACTGGAAAGTGTATACACTCCTATTTTGGTTTTTTGTTTGAAATGGAGGAAAACGGTTTTAGGAATTAATGTAGTAGCTTTACTAATCGGTTTAGTCATGTTTACTCGTTTAGGTTCCGAGTTTATGCCACCATTGGATGAAGGTTCAGTACTTTTCATGCCGGTTACCTTGCCCGATGTTTCAAACTCGGAAGTAAAAAGAATATTGCAGGTTCAAGACAAATTGATAAAATCAATTCCCGAAGTAGACCATGTATTGGGAAAAGCTGGTAGAGCCAATACTGCTACAGATAATAGCCCTATTAGCATGATTGAAACCATCATTTTATTAAAACCTCAAAGTGAATGGAGAGAAGGAAAAACAAAGAATGATATTATAACCGAAATAAATAATAAACTCCAAATTCCGGGAGTAACCAACGGCTTTACACAGCCTATCATTAATAGAATAAACATGCTATCTACTGGTATTCGAACAGATGTTGGAATTAAAGTTTATGGAGAAAGTTTAGATACCATTAATGCACTATCTCAAAAAATCAAAAAAGCACTCGAAGGTACTTCGGGTGTAAAAGATTTGTATGCGGAGCCAATAACTGGTGGAAGGTACATTGACATTGAGCCAAAGAGGGAGCTTTTGGGCAGATACGGCCTTTCAATTGACGATATTAATGCAGTTGTTGAAGCAGCTATCGGAGGAATGAAACTGACAACTACAATTGAAGGACGACAACGCTTCTCTGTAAATGCAAGATATGCACAAGAATATAGAAACAGTATTGATGCACTGAAAAAATTGCAAGTCCAAACGATGCAATATGGCCCAATTCCTTTAGAAACCATTGCAGAGGTAAAAATAAGCGATGGGCCGCCTATGATAAATAGCGAAAATGCCATGCTTCGGGGAAGTGTGCTGTTTAATGTACGTGATCGAGATTTAGGTAGTACTGTGAAAGAAGCTCAGAAAAAATTAAATTCAATGATGTCTAAAATGCCAAAAGGATATTACATTGAATGGAGTGGCCAGTGGGAAAATCAGTTGAGAGCCAATAAAACGCTAAGCATGATACTACCAATTGTGGTGATAATTATCTTCCTTATTTTATATTTTACTTACCACTCCATGAAAGAATCCCTCATTACAATGATAACAGTGCCTTTTGCTTTAATCGGTGGTGTTTTTATGGTCTATTTCTACGGAATAAATTTATCTGTTGCGGTTGCGGTTGGTTTTATTGCCCTCTTCGGAATGGCCATTGAAACAGCTATGTTAATGACGATCTATTTAAATGAATCGATGAACAAAATGGTTGAGAAATACGGAAATAGCAAAGAGGTTATCACCGAAGAAATATTGAGACAATATATTATTGATGGATCAGCCAAAAGGTTGCGACCAAAACTAATGACGGTTTCTGTTTCTTTATTTGGTCTTATTCCGATACTTTGGGCAACAGGTACAGGTGCCGATGTAATGTTACCTATCACAGTTCCTCTTATTGGTGGGACAATTACTTCTACAATTTATGTATTATTAGTAACTCCTATTGTTTTTGAAATGGTGAAACTTCACGAATTAAAAACTAAAGGCAAAATAGAACTTATAGATGTTAAAGAATAAATATTATATCGTTATAAGCTTTTTGATTTTAAGCTTTACAATTGCTAATGCACAGATTGTTTCACTGGATAATATCTTGAGCACAATCAAAACCGATAATCCGCAGCTAAAAATGTATGATGCCGATATCCAAAGTATGGATGCTGCTGCAAAAGGGGCTAAAAGCTGGATGGCACCTCAAGTAGAAACCGGTTTTTTTATGACGCCCTACAATACCAAAATGTGGAAAGCAGATGATATGAGTCCTGGCATGGGCAGTTATATGATTGGAGTCTCACAAATGATTCCCAATTCAAAAAAACAAAATGCCGAATACAAGTATATGAACGCAATGTCATCTGTTGAAAAAGAAAACAAAAATTACACTTTAAATCAGCTTTATGCTATAGCCAAGACAAATTATTATCAATGGCTTGTACTAAACAAAAAAGTCAAAGTGGCCAATGATAACTTACTACTCTTAAAATACATGATAAAAAGCATGGAAATAAGATACCAGTACAATATGGATAAACTCCCCACTTATTATAAAGCAAAATCTCAATATAATGAGTTAGAAAGTATGATTATAATGCTTCAGAATGATATTTCACAAAAAAGAATTATGCTCAACACTCTAATGTCAAGAGATAAAAATATGGTGTTTGAAATTGAAGAAGCATTCGAACTAAAGGAATACAATTCACAACTATTGGACACCTCATCAATTTCCAAAAACAGAAGTGATATAAATGCCATCAAAAGAACCATGGAAGTAAACCAACTGAAAATTGATGCAGAAAAATCAAAATTTCTACCCGAATTTGGAGTTAAATATGACCACATGTTTGCTTTTGGACAACAGCCACAGCAATTCTCACTAATGGGCATGATGACTATCCCCATGCCTTGGTCAACAAAAATGAACAAAGCCAATATCAGTAGCTTTCAAATTAAAAATGAAAGTCTCAATTGGCAAAAACAAATGATTTTAAATGAAACAGTTGGAATGATTTCGGGCATGAATACAGAGCTTTCTAACCTCAATAAACAATACAATATCTCCGAAAAAAGCATCATCCCTTCATTGCGCAAAAATTATGATACCGCCGTTTTGGCTTGGCAAAATAACACTGGTGATTTGTTCATTGTCTTAGACGCATGGGAAGCTTTGAACATGGCCCAAATGGACGCTCTCGACAAATTGCAGTCCATACTAAACACTCAGGTCGAAATCGAAAAACAACTCGAAATTAAGTAACTATGAATAAGTATATAAAATATGGTTTGATTCTAGGTATAATAGCAATAATCGGTTCTGCTATTTATTTCTATGTCATAAAACCTGAAGTACATGACGCAAGCTCTCATCAAAACGTTGTCTATACCTGTTCAATGCATCCGCAAATTATTAGAGATAAACCTGGAAACTGCCCTATTTGCGGAATGACTTTAGTAAAAAAAGTAATTGACAATCATGCTATTGAAGATTATAATATTGAAAATGTCATCAAGCCAACAGATAACTTTGTAGTGGGTAAATTTCAAACTATAACAGCAATAGATTCAACTTTAAGTGGTGAAATCAATCTTCCTGGCACTGTCGCTTATGACCCAAATTCAGCGGTAA